>NZ_LDAS01000001.1:2070519-3658768 GCF_001020565.1 Maribacter thermophilus
CATAAACTTCACCCTATTTCCAATTTTCTAACTTATAGTCTTCAATTTTTTTATCAATAAAACCTTCTTTATTGTTTTTTATAATTTGAAGCGTTTCACCAGAATATAATTCGGGATGAAACTCTCTAACGTGCTTATCGCTCCAAATAGATAATTCTGCTATTATGGGCATTAGGTCTACACCCTTTTCGGTTAAAGTATAAATATTGGTTTTCTTATTATCCGGCAATTTATCTTTTGTGATAATCTTAAACTCTTCAAGCATTTTAAAAGAAAAGAAATATAAAAAATTTTAAAGAAGTATTTGATATTTGGAGTGAAAGTTGGGCTATAACCGAACGAACAAAACGAGATGAATTATTAAAAACAATTTTAGCTGATGACTTCCGCTACACAGACCCTTTAATAGAATTAAGCGGACTCAATGAGGTTTCTGACTATATTGGTGAATTTCATAAGCAATCTCCAGGAATAACTTTTGCTCAAACAAATGTGGTTTCTCATCACAATAAAAATCTAGTAAAATGGAACACTCTTAACGAAAATAAAGAAGTAATTGATGGTGGGTCTAGTTTTGTGCTAGTTGAAGACAATAAATTAAAAGACATTACCGGATTCTTTGATGTAGAAAATTATCCTGAACAATAATTCAGTCTTTTAACAAATTAATGTTATTGCAAAAATCACAGTAATATATTTTATTATTACTGTGATTTTTTTATTTACCCAATGTTTAAAAGCCAGTTGCCAACAAGGTATGACCACCTTTTATTCACTGTTGTATATTTTGTTTAAAGTGTTCGTCGGTCGCAATGTTCTGGTCGGCGCATTCGACTATCTCGAAACAAGTTCGGGGTAAGCTGTCCAAATCCACTCAGAATTGCTAACGGCCGTGCTTAACCGAAAAACATTAACTTTAATACCCTAACCAACAGTTACAAGACCGTTGTGCTTCATTAAAACCAACCGCCAGCCAGATGATAAAATTCTTCAGAAAAATTAGACAAAGCTTCCTTGCCGAAGAAAAGACAGTAAATTATCTCAAATATGCATTTGGCGAAATTGTACTTGTTGTAATTGGAATATTGATCGCACTACAGATTAATAATTGCAACGAAAACAGAAAAGACGGAATAAAAGAACAAATAGTATTAACACAATTAAAAGATGACTACTTATCCGATCTAAGCCAATTAGAAGAAAAAATGACGACTAGAACCAATATGATCAATGCCGCATTTAGAATTTTAAAAGCGTTTGACGAACCTGAAAATATAGTTCGTGACAGCCTAATAAAAGACATTGCACAAATAGCAAACGATCCAACATTTGATCCCGTACAAAATGATTTGATAAGTTCTGGAAACTTAAGGTTGATTCAAGATGAAAAACTAAAACGCCTACTTTCTAATTGGTCTTCTGACGTAGTTGCATTAAGAGAGATCGAAGCTGTTTGGAGTGAAATTGCCAATCATACCTTAGAGAATGTTTTAAGGGAATTAGGAATATCAAGAGATGTTACCAATAGCTTTATGAACGACATCAATCATATTTGGCTTTTAGACAAAAATCAGAATTATCATAAAAAAGAAATTGGGGTTTCAAAATTAAGTTCACCTCTACAACAAATACTTACAAATAAAAATATGGAATCAATGGCCTCAAGTGCCATTACTTTTAATACCTCCGCCAATCTACAATCTGAGGCTTTGGTCAAAAGAATAAATGAAATAATTGAACTTATAAATAAGTCTATTAAATAAAATACGAATGTACAACTGTGGCCATACGTAATTGCTTGTCCTCTTCTACTTCTAAAAAATTCTTGTGCATTTTCAGAAGGTTCGGTCTGCTTTTGCTATTTTAGTTGGGCGAGCAACTACCGTACACCAATCGTGGCACATATAAAATGACGAAGCGAACACTTATTTCAATTTTGATGGTTATTTGCCTGACTTCATGCTCAGAAAAATTTAAAACCATTGATCCAACAGACTTCAATAAAAAAATTAGTACCAGAACAGATATAAAATCGGTTGAACAGTTGGCACGGTTATTTTACGACTTTCCTGAAAATGAAGGAATTCCTCATTTAGAAATCGAAAGCCGTGAACTTATGGACAATAAATTTGAAGTTACACTGATCCATGATAACCAACAGGACGACTCGCAGAGAGCAACTAAACTAATTTTGATAGCTGAACAAAAGAATGATACCTGGAGCATTCTGGAAATTAAAGAGAATTGGAGATGTTATCAGGGTCGCGGACACACAGACTGGGGAATTGAATATTGCAATTAAAAAACAAAGACCGCTGACAATAACAGTAAACAAGCGCTTGTTATCACCCGCTTCCGAAAACAACTTTAAATGTTCTTGGAGGTAAATACCTGCCAGGTAAATTACAAATTGCGCAACTACGCATAGTCGTTCCGCTGTTTTTAATGCTTAAAATATGACAACTAGATTCTTTAAATCACTTTTTTCAATAGTTACCTTAGTAGTTGTTTCGTACGCTACCACCGGTTTTCAAACATTACATAAAGAAGACATCGTTACATCGTACATAAAGGCCAGAAACAAGTATAATACAAAAAAAGTAAACACCCTTACCCACAACGATTACTTTGAAATGTTCGCGGATGGCAGCATGGAAATAGAGAATAAAGAGAAATTAATGGATGCCATCTTATGGGGAAAAGAACTTGATTCACATATTAAGCTATTGGATATCAAATCTGACGGAGAGACTGTTACCACAATTGAAGAAAACAGCAACTATCTTGATGTTGCCCTAAAAAGAAAAGTCAGAGCATTCAAAATTGTCTATACTTTTCGCGATAACAAAATACACCATCAAAAAATGGACACTATACCCGGTTATTCAAATATTATAAGATATAACGCAGAAAGGTACGCGAAATTCATGGATTATTGCCATCAGAATAATTTGAAATGCAACGGTTCTTTTGATCAAGAATCTGGCAATCGACTAAAAAAAGTGCTTAAGCAATACAGCAAAGAAAACAAGTAATACTTACCTACTACCAAGAACCGAGGTGAAAAAACAAATTCTTCCTTAATTCTCTTTTTTGTTCTTTCTGATTACACCAACAATTTAATAAGAATCAAACTTGTGTCGTGTATAGTTAATTGCCTCTTTATCGCCTACTTGTAAAAATCCTCTCAAATTTTTAACTTGGTGTTTACCAGGCAGAGTCAAGTACCAAACCTTGCAACTAAGTTGTTACCCAAAACATCAACAAACAACATGAGAAACATTTCTTTACTGCTTTTAATTTTGAGTTTTACGAATTGTAATTCACAAAAAAAGACCGAAGTAAACACAAACTCTAATAAGCCGAACTCTGATTTTATAGGAATTTACGAATACAAAACACCCGAAGTATCTGAAAATCATTACATCATGCTGGATATTCAAAATGGAAAATATACGGGAGTTTATTACGGAACGGAAGATAACGGCGAACACGGCGTTCTCTTTTATGCAAACGAACTAGAAAATCTGACTATAGAAAAAGACAAAATCAGTTTTGATATTGGAACAAGAAATCTTTATAAGACTACACAAATGAGAATCGTAAAACAGCAAAGTGATCTAAAAAAAGACTCAATAAGTGATGTTTCTAAAGGTCTCTTAAAATACAGTGGGATACTATTAAAAAACGAGTTTACATTAAACTGTGCATCTGAATTTGGACATTGTTGGGCAGATGAGCTGAATTTTAAAAAAGTAACGGAATAACACTAACAACTTGTTTTCCTTCGGAAAATCCTCGCACACAATCCTACAATCATTTTTATACGAGAAGCTAGTAAGAAACCGAAAAAAATTAGACTGTAGCGGAAACTAATTGTACACATAACTTTTTTTCTTACCGATCATCAAAAAAGCCAAAAACGTTGATCAAATAATTATTAATATTAGCCAGTTGTTATCTTGAATAAATTACAGACCCCCATGCTTAAAAAATACACGTTCGTTCTATTTTTTTTGTTATGCAATGTGATTTCATCACAAATTACTTTAACCCATAATATTGGTAATACGCCCATTAAAACCGACATGATTTCTTGCGAACGTGAAGAATCTTGGGCCAGAGCTTTTACACTTTCGGATTTTGGAATCACTGCTGCTGATCAATTTATTATTACTTCGGGGCAGGTGGCCATCAGTAATTCATACGACGGCGCAAGATTGGTTTTTAACTTTTATAGTTTAAATGCAGAGGCACCGGGCAACAACCCCAAAAGCATTAGTTATGGCCATGTGGTTAGTACGCCCGAAATTGGGGACACCCCAGAAATTGTTCAGATAGATTTTAGCACTCCCATTACGGTTCCTACGGGGGTCGAAAGAATTTTGGTAGAGGTAACCCAAATGGAAGATATTTACAATGATGATTTTAAGAAAGTTCGTATCGCAGGAACGGAGTTCGACAATGACACCTCTTGGTTTAAAGGCTGTAGCGAGTATTACACCTATACATCTACCGAAGATATGAGTCCAGCGGTTCCCGATGCCAATTTCTTTATAAATGTAACGGGGAGAATTAACAATCTGGGCAATACCGCCTCATCGGTAACCTTATCACACAATGTATGCGATGATATTGTAGAAACGAGTATTCACTCATGTACTTCCTCATATATTTACTGGGCAAGGGATTTTTATTTGGATGATTTTGGTATTTCTACCGATGAGGAATTTGTGATAACCTCAGGTCAAGTAGGTATTAATAAAGTAGGTTGGTTGCCTGAAATCAGGTTTAACATATATGCTATTGATGATAATTTCCCAAGTTCATTTTCAGAAACAACCCTGATAGGAAGTAGTCAATATCAAGAATTATCACCAAGCATTGGCCGTGATTCGCAAATTATAAATGTTGAATTTGATACGCCTGTGGTAGTACCTGCGGGTGTCGAAAGAATTTTGGTAGAAGTGCATAAAGGCATCGTTTATGGAGATGGGGTTGCATTTATTGCCGGTTCGCCGCAAGATACCGGAGTTTCATGGCAAAGAGGCTGTACCAGAACTTCTTCTGAACATAATTTTGGACCAAATGAATATGTTTCTACGGTAGATTTTGGGAGACCGGATGCTAACTTTTACATTAATGTAACCGGAGATGTACATCATATGACCCATAAATTCTCCATGAACATTTCTAATATCTGCTCAGAGTTTTTGAAGGAGTTCAGTGTAGCCCCAACAGGTAATATAGCATCCATAGCTTGGGATTTTGATGATCCGACCTCTGGATCCGATAATAACTCAACTGATATTTCACCTTCCCATGATTTTTCTGATGATGGAACATACACCATTACCGCAACGGTTACGGCCACAGATGGCAGTACAGAAGTGCTTACGGAAACCATAGATGTAAAAGAACCTCCAAATGCTTATAGTATCGATAATATTTTTGCCTGTGAAGATAGCCAGAACACGGGTATTTCATCATCCTTTAACGTAGCACATGTAACCGAAAAGGTTTTAGGTGGGCAAAATAATATGACAGTCACTTTTATTGATGGTAGTGGCAACACATACACCTCGCTGCCCCATCCGTTTACCAATTCCGTTCCGAACAGGGAAACAATTACCGTAAGGGTGGCTCATAATGATGCCCCATGTTGTTATTCTGAAACCAGCTTCGACTTGATCGTAAACCCAATTCCCGACCTTTCATCCGTTTCAGACCTCATTGTTTGTAGCAACGAAACAGATGGTTTTGCCACTTTTGATTTAGAGCAGGTACAGAATAATCTTTTGAGTGGCAACAATATAGACTCAGTTGTTTTTTATCGAGAAAATGGAGATCAAATACAGCCACCTTTGAGCCAGGTTAAAAACCTGACCATAAACGAAGAAGAAATAACGGTTCGTGCATATGAAAATGTAAACAACTGTTATAATGAATCAACATTTAGGCTTATGGCCAATCCGTTGCCTGTGGCCCACGATTTGGATATTCTGATTGGTTGTGATGACGATGGTGATGGTATCTCGGAATATTTTGACACCTCAAATATTGAATCGCAAGTGCTAAACGGCCAAATAGACCTAGAGGTCTCTTATTTTGATGCCAATGGTAATAGATTACCGAGCCCACTGAACAATCCATATACCAATATTATTGCCGATGAAGAAACCATAACCGTCAGGGTCACCAATACAAAGACCAGTTGTTATGACGAGACTCCTTTGGTCTTAAGAACATCTTCCCAGCCAAAATTGAACAAGCCCTCTACGGTTTATGCCTGTGACATCGGGAACGGTTTCGCCAACTTTGACCTTTCTCATATTGAGCAGGATATTATTGGGACACAATCTGGATTAAACCTCTTTTATTATAATGCAAACGGTGTTGAATTGGCTCGCCCTTTAACTTCTTATGAAAACAGTACCGCATGGAATGAAACCATTACGGTTCGTGCAGAGAATTCATTGAATACCTTGTGTTTTGCAGAAACGAGTTTTGACCTTGTTGTAAACGAACTACCTACAACACCGGTTCAGAAAATCTATTCTATATGCCATTTAGAGCCATCGCTGACCATTCAGGTAGAAGGTGGTTTTGACTATTACAGTTGGCGCAATAAAAATGAAGATATCATCTCAGACACCTATGAGGTAAACTTGGTTAATGAGGGAAATTATACCCTTACCATAGGCAAAATTACAAATGGCCAATATTGCGAAAACAGCTATGATTTTGAATTGGTGCGATCATCACCACCTACTATTATAGAAGTGAAGCACAAAACGCTATCCAATAATAATTTCATTGAAATAATAGCTTCAGGAGATGGTAATTTTGAATATTCCATAGATGGTATCAATTTTCAAGAAAGTAACTATTTTTCAGATATTATAGGAGGTAACTATACCGTAATGGTAAGGGACAAAAATGGTTGTGGTGAAGATATCAAAGAAATTACGATTCTTGATTATCCTAAATTCTTTACACCCAACAATGACGGTATTAATGATTATTGGCAGATTTATGGGATTGATCAATATCCAGATGCCCGTATACATATCTACGACCGATATGGAAAACTGTTGGCGCAACTATCGCCAAATGATTTAGGCTGGACGGGTTTATTCAATGGCAAACAAATGATATCCAGTGATTATTGGTTCAAAGTCTATTTTAAAGATGGAGATATATACTCAGGCCACTTTACACTAAAAAGATAAATCTATAATTAACTATAGGGCGTTGCGTTCCAAGGTCTAATTTTTCGGCAGAAAATATTTGTATGTAAACACGTAACTTTCCATATACAAACACGTTGTACGCAAGCTTGAACAAAAATTTAAAATGAATTAAGAAAAACAATAATTATGAAGCGATTTTACCTAGGTATATTAATTTTATTTGTATCCTGTAAAAATACAATTGACAAAAAGGGAATTTTTGACGAAAGTGAGTATTCCAAACATAATATAGAGTATTTACAAGCATCCATATTCTTGCCCAAAGATTATATAGAAGTAGATAAATCGAAATTAGAAGAGTTTCTTTTTAAACCTTTACAAAAAGAGGTTCCTTCAAATGTAATTAACATGTGGAAATCTAATCTTCAATCACTCAACAGTGGAATTTCAATTTATAAGAAAGTTTCTGATCCGTTGAATTTTATTGTTATAAAAAAATACCCGAATTATATCCCTATAACTATGGGCACCTCTAAATTTATCAAAAACTTAATGGAAGATTATTTACGTAGCGACGCTAAAAATTATGATTTGCGTTATGAATTAAAAGAAAGTGTGCTACTCAGCCGACCTAATATTGAAATTTATAAATTTAAATATTGGACAAATATCTCAGGTATAAAATCTGATAACATCAGATATTTTATAGACTTTAACAAACAAACATTTGAAGCTCAGGTGCTTAATGTAAAAAACGAAGACTTTGATAAAATTTTCAAAAATATAGAACGAGAAAATGAATAAAAGCCTACGTACAACAAAGAACCAAGGTAAAAAAGAACAACCCATTTATGGCCCATAGCTATTTATAACCACTCTCGAACACAAAAAAAATGCTTTCAAAAGAATGCCATAGACAGCCTAGTCTTTCTTTTTCTTGTTCATTTTAAAAGCTAGCCAAATTATACCTACAACAAAATGAAGTATAATAATACCGGCAACGACATAAATTATGGTATTTGAACTGTCTCTCATTTTACACCTATCTTAAAAAAGCATCCCCAAAACTAGACAGTATGGTAAAAAGGAAATATGATATTGATCAACAAACCCTATAAAAATGCCACTATTTACTTTCAACCCCTAAAAAAGATTGTCTTTTTACCATGCCATGATTATTGGGTCTATTTGAAAAGAAAAAACCTCAGGCCATTTTTTGACCTGAGGTTTATATATTTTTGGTTACGCTATTACAGCCGTTACCATACTATTTGTCGCTCACAGGTTCATATCCTTGATGAATCCCTTTTTCAATAGCGGGTACGCCCTTGTCCATCCATACAGGTTTTGGCGCCCCTTTTAAATAATGGTCGAAAAACTGTTGCATGCGTACATTAAAATCTTTCTTGTGCTGCAATTTAAGTGGCCAATGTGGTTCCCCGTTGTAATTTAACATCCATGCCGGTTTTTGCAATCTTCTTAAGGCCATAAAAAACTCGATACCCTGGTACCAAGGCACGTGTCCGTCCGAATCGTTATGCATGATCAACAAGGGGGTTTCTATTTTATCTATATTGAATATGGGCGAATTCTCTATATACCGCAAAGGATATTCCCAAGGGGTACCGCCTATTCTACTTTGTGTGTGTTCATATTGAAACTCCCTACTTAAGCCGGTGGCCCAACGAATACCTCCGTAAGCACTGATCATGTTCACTACCGGGGCTCCAGATTCTGCTGCCTTAAAAATATTGGTCTTCGTTACCAAATACGCGATTTGATATCCTCCCCAACTGTGCCCTTGAACACCTATGTTATCTTTGTCCACAAAGCCCTTTTCTATCAACGAGGTTATTCCCGGAATCACACAATTAAAGGCACTTTCACCAGGATACCCAACACGATATTGTACATCTGGGTTAAAGATCAGATACCCCCTACTGGCATAAAAACTATAATTAATGGTAGATCGCCCGGGGCTTGGAGCCCTATGCCTGTATAGGTTATCAGAACTTCTTTCATAGAAATTAACGATCATGGGGTATTTTTTAGAAGGGTCAAAATTCTCGGGTTTAATAAGAACTCCCTTTAATTCAATACCATCTAAAGAGGTCCACTCCACCAATTCGGCGGTCCCCCAATTGTATTCGCTTTGCTGTGGGTTCGCATTACTGATCACCGTAGATTTTTTGAAATTCAGATCAGTAAGGCGAATGTTCGGAAACTCGGTGAACGATTCCCTCGTATATATCAAGGCATCACTTTCTCTTGCCTTTATCGGTGCAGTATACCTATAGGGACCCGAAACCAACTTTTTAAACGATTTCTTTTTGGGGTCGTACTGTACAAAACCGGCTTCTTTATTTACCTCGTTAAAAGTACTTAACAGCCATTTATCGGCATCTACAAAGCGTTCTTCATCATCCAATTTCACATACCGGTACACAGTACGAGTATCCCTTCCATTGGTCAATTTTTCCGCTTGTCCCGTTTCGGGATCAAAACTCCAAATATCAAACCTATCATAGAGCAACAAAGCATCGTCATTTTTGGTCCACCCGGGCGATCCATAACTTCTTGGGTGCTTGGGGCTATCGTTCAATTCATCGTAAAAAACCTTTCCCTCGGTCAATTTTACAAGTTTATTGGAGGCCAAAGAGTAGCTAAACCAAGTACTATCTACCGAATGATAGCCGTATACATACTTTGCCTCGGGACTAAAACGGACATTGCCAGCCACATTTTTTAAAATTTCACGGGTTTCTCCCGTTTCCGTATCTACCAATACATAATCTGCAGCGGTGTACCCCTTCCATTGCCTTTCCAATTGATAGGGCAGTCTGGTACCTGCCAATGCAAATTTGGCGTTTCCTTCATTGCCTATCTTGGTATCGGGAAAAGATTGGGTTCCTATTTGCACCAGCTTATCGGTATCTAGGTTCAAAACGGTAGTATAGGATCGTTTTTGCTCATTTTTTACCTCCACTTCCTGTACCGTATACAATTCGGGCTCGTTGTACGTCCATACCTCAACATTTACAATTTCGTCCTCCGTTAGAGTAGTGTCCTTTACAACTGGCGGTCTTCTTAGTCCGAAATACAATTTAGTTTCGTCTTTGGAAAAATGGACTTTTCCATCCGACGAGACCAGATATCCTTTAGGGGCTTTTTCGGCATCCAATTTCTTTTCTGCCTTTTCGTTGCCTTCTTTCCACAAGTACAATTCATTGGGCCTAATTTGTACCTTGGTAGTATCGGTATCGACCACAAAGGCCAATTTTTCTCCAGAGTCGCTTAAACTTAACTCAAAATATTTTGCTTTCTCGTTTTCAAAAACCTGTCTTTTTACATTGTTTTCAAGATCTAGCACATAAACTCCCGCCTTTAACGTGGAATCTTGTCCACTAGTGGCATAGGCCAAGGTTTTGCCTTCTTTTGCAAACGTATAATCGGTAACAAATTTTACGGTATCGTTTTTTGATGTGGATAGATTATGGATGACCAGATGATATCCGTTTTCTTTTCCGACCTTCTTTTTCTTAGATTTTTTTTGAACGCTATCCTTTTTTGATTCGGTTTTTTCTTTCTTTTTTCCCGACTTTTCCTCGTCTACCAAACACGCTACAAACCCCTCCCATTTTTCCGGCACTTTATACGATTTAACATTGGGTATCTTGGTAAACATCTGTGTTTTTATGTTATAAATACCCAAAGTGTCGTTGGGCAAATCGTCTTTTTTCACCTTTGCCCTTTTTAATTCCACCACACTGTCTTTCCATGGTTTTATGGCGAACAACGCATAGTTATCGTTGTAGGTAAACACGCCATTTTCAGAGCGTTCGTATTCAAAAACGGTCCGCGCCTTGGCATCTTTTATTTTTAAAAAGCTATCCTTCTGCCCCTTTTCAAGAGAATACATCATGTATTGTCCGTTCGCAGAAACTGTTTTTCCCTCAATGGTGTTCCATATATCAAAATCTGGATGGTCCAATACTTTTTTTTGCCCCCAAATAGAGGTAACCGTAAGCGCGATCAGTACTGTTGAAAATAATGTTCTCATGTTAGAAAGGTTGTTGTTTGTCTTACCCGTACGGTCGTGAAAAGCGCGACCGAAAAAGCTGTTTTTATGTTTTGGTTTTTAATGATTGTCATTCAAAAAGAATCTGAATCTTTTTTAAATGCCCTTTTAGTATTGCCGCCCCTACCCCATTTCTAACCAAAACAGGATGGTTTTGGGCTGAAACCCTAAAATTAATTATTTCAGGGCAATGGTATCAAATTTCCCTTTCATTATCTTTTTATTTTTCACAAACCGACAAATTACACGCTATTGGAAGTACTGTCAAGAGAGAACACCGCGTAGTCCATTACGTTTTTCCGTAAGATATGTTCGGTCCTTTTTATATTTTTATAGAATACCCAACATTTTTTAAGAACGATGGAAGTAGCTACCCTACGAACGGGATTTTCTTTAGCAGAATACAAATAGATAGTATCAATAATAAATTTAATTTTAGGATTTGTATTATTGACCAATTACCAACGAATTGCCAGTTGGACCGAAAAGAGAAACAATGTTGGCCTACACGGCGTAAACGTAATGAAGCCGGGGTAAAACAAAAGTCTTTACAAATCAGCAACAATTCTTATATCAACCGTTATCGTCCCATAGAATGAATCGTCTTCAATTCATAATTTTTCTTTTTTTAAGCAGTAATGCCCTGGGACAAAAAATAACGTACAATTACGTTGTTGACTCAACAAAAGTGGAAACTAAAGAGGTAATGATGCTTTTTGAAAACTATTTGGCTTCAAACCCTCAAAACCAAACAGAAAACCCATTTTGGAACCGAGAAGAACAACAGAAACATAAGAATTATGACTTCTTGGAGAGCGAATTTCATCCTTCTCTTTATATGGGATTTCCGGTCCATGTCTTAAGCCTACAATCTAAAAAAGACATCTACAGAATAAAAGCCCAGTTTTCTTACAATAAGCAAGATGGCACCCCCTATGTTTTGGCCATAGCAAACTATGTTGCAAAAAGGGAAAACGGAAAGTTTAAATTGTTCAATGCCTTAACCGTCAACAAACAAACTTGGAATTGTACAACGGTTGGTGTTGTAGACTTTTATTATCCGACATACCATAAGTTCAACTACCAAAAGGCCCAAAAGCTCAATGGTTTTATAAATGAGATCTGTAACAATTTTGGTGTAAAACCAAAACCGTTCGAATATTACCTTGCCGACGACTATGATGAAGTTCAAAAGTTAAAAGGCCTCGATTATTACATGGGTATGGGCGGACCGTCAAAACCACGTGGCAAAGCAACGGACGACAAAGTTTATTGTGGCGGTTTGGGAGAATATTATACACACGAAGTTTTTCATGTTCAAATAGACCAACACTATCCGAACAAGCATTTTTGGGTTTCTGAAGGCATAGCGACATTATTGGGCGGAAGCCGTGGAAAAAGTCTGGATTGGCATATAAAACGAACAAATATCCATTTACGGAAACATCCGGAAATAAACCTAAACGATATGCTCAAATTAACAAATTTGGACAACGAAACCTCTTATCATTACGTTCTGGGCGGACTAATAGCCAAGAAAATATTGGACAAAGGCGGTTGGAACCTCATAAAAGAATTTATGTCTGAAGGAAAAACGGACGAAGACTATTACAATGCGATCAAAAAATACCTGGGGATACATAAAGCCGAACTTAACAGCTATCTTCGACAGCAAATACAAATTGAATCAACAAAATAAAAATTGACAACAAAGGCCTTAGTTTTCATCGGGTTTGGTGCTTACACGAAAGAAATAAGTTTTTCACCAATTACGCCAAATCCATAATTTATCCGTTAAATGCAAAAACAAGTTGTTTGCACTACTATATTATTTATACTGCATTGATTTTTAACCAACTACATTCCCACTATTGGTCATTATAGTCTCAAATATATTCATAAGCTTTTCCTCCACTAATGGTTTGGAAATAAAATCATCAACAATACCATAACTTTTTCCTTTCTTTACATCCTTTCCAGAAAAATAGGAGCTTACGACGACAACATGTGGTTTTTTCTTCACTGGCAATTTCACCAATTCATCTAAAAACCCCCAACCGTCCATTACGGGCATATTCAAATCCAAAAAGATTACATCCGGTAATTTTTTTTCCGTTTTTAATAGCGAAGTAAGGTTTACGATAGCCTCGTAACCATCTTCATATACCAAAATATCAGCACCGAAAAAACTATTTCGATTAAGTAAAACTTTGGTTCCATATACGCATATGGGATCATCATCAATAATACAAACAGTGTTAATTTTCATAGCGGTTAGCATTTAGTTAGTATTTACATCCAGCAAATTTTTTAGATCTATATAGTATTTATCCTACTTTTCAGTACGCGAAAAACTTACATAATTCGGTAAAGAAAGTCATTAATACTTACATTTAAAAAAAAATCACTGTAAAAATAGAGTTCGCACGAGCATTGAATATTACACAAAACCCACTATAAATCAGAAATATAGATTCGTATTTATAAAAAATAATGAACGAATTATCCATTTCTAAATGCACAATTAGCAATTTCACAAAATATTAACATTTACCTATTTGTAATATTTTAACATTCTTGCCCCTTTATGGTACAAACCAACACAAAAAATAATATGAACATATGGGCGGTAATAGGCCAAGTACATTACCCGCTTGACCTAAATCGGGGGGCGAAAAAGGTTGCTTTTTACCATTGAAAGAAAAGACCGTGTGGTTAAGAACCTATAAACCACGACTAAAGAACGTGTTTTGCGTACGGTAACAAAATACCCCCTTATAGTGGCCAAAGTAAAGATCAACTTAATTTTCATAGATATCCCCCGTTTCAAAATTTTTGCCATTTTGATCAAGAATAAGCTGTTCCAGATCATTGGGCTCAATTGTTTTAGAAGGATTAAAAGAAGCACTTTTCATATACTCCATGAAACTATGTCTTAATTGCCTTGCAACCGGTCTGTTTTCTATATCATTTGTAATATCCATCGCAGAAAACAATAGACTACCCGGCCCCACTTTTGCCTCAAAAACATTGGTTAAATGGTGATTGGTCACAAAATTATCTATGACCCTGACAATCGGTGTCACATTCAAAGAATCGACAACGATCGACTTAGAATTGATGCATAGATCCCACCACTGCCAATCGGCATGTGAGCTTGTGGGAAAGTTATCGAAAGCAGCATTTTTTTCATCTAACAGCAAGCCCATTGTGGCCGGTTGATTGGGGAAATGCACCGGACTCCAGAATACCGGAACAAAACGCCCCTCTATACCTTTTAAGGTTTTATAATCAGGATTACACAATACCTTTTTACCTTCTTCTAAAGCCAATTGCGCTTCTTTTATGGTTTTTGCAAAGACTATATTATTATAATTTGTTTCTACCTCTTTAGGATATACCCAAATAGACCAACTATTCGTGTATTTAGAATCCCTTAAAGAAACGGTCACCGTTATTTTTTTTGCGGACTCTACACTTATAGGATACTCGATCACCCCTAAATCTGGGTTATTTCCTATATTTAAATCAATGTCGGGCAGAACTCCTTTTTTTAAGATATTCCCTTCTTCATCGGCAATACTCCAATCCAATGATCGCCCTTGTAACCGCTTATAAAAATTAGCTACTTCAATAGAGGCCTTAAATACCTCTCCGTCTTCGTACACCGCTTTTTCATACCTGACCAACGGTACCAATTCACTATTAAACTGCCTAAACTCTTCAGCAGAAATAATACCTTTAGATTCCCAAAAGGCATTCAATAGACCAACAAGCGCGGTCCCCTGTCCTGGAAAATCTTGTAGCTGCAATAATTGAAATCCATCAAAACTTGGTGTTTTCAAGGCTCTTTCTATTTCTTCTTTATACAATATGGCCGCCAATTTTCCCGATGCCTGTGTAAAGTCTTCCGCCAAATCGATTAATTTCTTGTTTTCAAGATCATTTTTTACGGCAATAAAATTCAATGGTTCCAAAACCCCTGTATATTTTGGAATCTCACTTAGATCCGGATATACGGAATATTGGCCTATCTCATGCGAAATTAAAGGTATGTTGATATGCTCACTATTTTCTGAGTAATCGGCGTTAAAATGAGGTGCCTTATCATTAAAAATGCCTTGTCCCCTTATCCAGCCTTTATCGGTCCATTGTGCTATAAAAAATTCATCTTCTGTCTCTGGCCTTGTACCGGTAGGTTTTTGGAAAGAAAAGGATGTTGTGGCGTACAGATGACGGTCATCTTTCTTTTTAAGGTCCGCGGTCATTTCATTAAGAACACCTATATCACCCTGTAATTCATTCCCCATTGCCATAAAAACAAAAGAAGGGTGGTTGCCATAATCCCTGATAATTTTATCCGCCTCTTGTTTTAAGAACTCCGTTGTTTTTTCATCTTCCCCAACCCTTAAACTCCAATGGGGCAATTCTACCTGATAATAGAACCCCGCTTCGTCCGCTGCCTCAAAAGCAGCTTTGGGTGGACACCACGAATGAAAGCGTAAATGGTTTAATCCATAATTTTTGGCCTGCCCGATTAATTTTGCCCATTCCTCTTTTTGCATCGGTGGATGTCCGGTTAACGGGAATATAACGCACTCTAGATTTCCTCTCAGAAAAATCCGTTTTCCGTTCAGGGTTAGATTTCCGTTGTTGTTACCAATGTTCTTATAACCAAACCTTGTCTCTAGGCTATGGCCGCCAACATTTAGCTTCAAATAGTACAGAGCGGGATTAAACTCGTCCCAAAACTCCAATTGCTCCGGTCTTTCAACCCTAAAACTTACGGTACCGTTCTTTACCTGTGGCTCACCTACACTTCCTTTTGAAATGATATTTCTTTGTAGATCATATATTTCATATTCCAATTGCTTTGGAACATCGGCCCCGTTATTATCAAAAGCTATCCTCAAAGCATTTTCTTCTACCTTCGGATATACCTGAAGATTACTCGGAGCGCCCTTATCGAAAGCTTGTAAGACAATATCGCCCAAGATACCGTTCCACTTTATTTGGGTATGGTTGGTATAGGCATGGGCCATATCCCTATTTCTTTCATCCGGATACATAGATCCTTCTACATTTACCAACGGAAATTTATTGGAATTATCGATGCTTATGGTCAAAGTATGTTCTCCGGGAGACAAAACATCGGTCAGGTTATACTCATGACTACCTATTAAGCTATTGGCGGCACCTACTTTTTTACCGTCTACAAATACATTTGATTCCCAAATAATACGTTCTAAGTGTAACGTAATCTCTTTTTCTTTCCATGATGATGGAACGGTTATTTGCTTTTGATACCAAGCTTTTCCGGTATAATAGTGCTTTCTGGCCAAATTGGACATTACGTAGTTATTAATGGCCGGTTTCATGGTATTGAGCTTTCCTATGCCTGCATCGTCCAAGGTACCGGGAAGCTCTACTTCAGTGCCTTCGATCAGGGTGCTGGGCCATTTTTCGGTTTCCCCGACATTCAGCGAATCCAAGGCAACGTGCCAAGTACCTGCCAAAGAAATCTGATTTTCTGTTTTTATTCCGCATTGACATAGAACAACGCTTAAAAGCACTATCAAAAATCGGGTAAAGAATATTCTCATAGCTGTTTTTTTACAATATCGTCGGCAATATCCTTTGCCATATTAAAATGAATAAAGGCCGGTAAATGATAAAAATTATCACGCATTACGTTTTCCAGCATTTCCATACTTTCGTCGATTTTTCTCAACCCCAACTTCCCCAATCCCATTAGATACCTGCAATGGATACTATTACGAACGTTTAGGTCTTCTTCCCAAATCAACAGATCTGGTAATGAAATAGCAAAATAATCCATCTTAACCTCATCGTTCATATGTTCTTGACCATAGGCGATCAATTTATTAAAACGAAGGTTTGCCTCATCTTCCTTTTTCAATTTCAAAAGAGCCAGACCTTGGTAGAAAATTTTATCCGGTTGTTGGTCGTTATAGAACATCGCCGGACTAGGGTCAGAAAGCCCTTTCGATGCAATTTGCCAGTTTTCAACAGCCTTCTCCATTTGCCCCAATCCTTCATGGGCACACCCTAACCAATAAAATATATCGTTCTCTTGAGTGCCGTAAAGTTTCCCTTCGCCCAGATTGGCAGGGTAGATCTGCGCCTCATTTAACAAACGGATCGCTAGTGCATATTCCCCTTTCTTTATGTATATTTTTGCCAACTCTACCTTAGCCGTAATATATTGTAAGGGTACTTTACCTTCGCCCCCTTCCCACGGATGAAACTGTCTTTTACCTATAAGACCTAAAGCTTTTTCAAAGTCTCCTTTAAAACTATATAAGCTTACCCTTTCTAGATAAATATCATCCCTAGACATGGTAAGGTCTATATATTTTTCCAATATATTTAAACGGGTATCTACATCTACATTCAACTTTTTATACAATTGGTCCAATTCCATCAACAAACGTGCATCCGTGTTGTCTAAATCAAAAGCTTTTTCCAAATGGGTTTTTGCCAATTGAACCTCGTTCTTCTTATTATAGTACAAAAGGGCTAAATTTCTGTGACAAATGGCATTTGTATCTTCCCATTGTACCGATATAGACCAACACTCCAATGCATCTTCATACTGTTTGGATGCGTACCAAAAATTACCCAGATAATAAGAGGCCCTGGCATCTTTCGGGTTCTGTGCAACAGCCGCTTTCAGTACTGCTATCTCTTCTAACCTGTTGGGAAAACAATAGTCCATAGGCATCTCGCTCCCCATTTTAAAATGGTCTTTTGCCTTGTTCACTTCACCATTTTTCTGGTAATAAAACCCTAAAAAGTAATAGACCATTGGGTAGGTAGCCAACTGGCTTTCCACCAGAACGTTCAATAGTGATATTGCCTCGTTAAACTGGCCCGCCTGCGCATAGTCTATAGAAAACTCTATAAAATTATGTTGGTTACCTCGTGTAATTTCCATCAAGAAATCGAGATCGCTGGATGCGCCAGAAATCAGATATTTCTCGTAGATCGCCCCAAAATTAAAGGCATCAATCGCCAAAGAATCATCTATTAGTTGAACTGCTTCCCCTATACGGCCCAGCTTTCTCAAAAGCACAATTTTAAGATGACGTGCTTTGTGGTTATGCCAGTTTTTAACAAGTGATTTATCTACAAGCTCCAACGATTTTTCCAAATTACCGTTCGCACAATCTATTTGGGCACAGTTAAAATAACCGGCATCTTGCCAAGCGGCATTCCAACAAGATTTAAAAAAGGCATCGTACGCCTCATTTTTTCTGTCTAAATACGACAAAACCAGCCCTTTGTTAAAAAAAGGCTCCCCGTCGTAAGGGTTAGGGTTACGTTCTGTCAACGTATCTATGGCCTGGTTAAAGTACCCCAAAGCTTTTTCATATTTCGCCCGTTTTAAGTACCAAAGGCCCATAGCGTTGTTACAACGCACATCTTTGGGATCGCGTGACAACCCTTCTAGATAATAAGCGGTCGGATCATAGGTAGCATGGCGGTACTGTTCTAGATGCAAACCGCGCAGGTAGAGCTGTTCTACACTTGTAATCTCTTTTGGCTCTTTTGCAGCTTTGGCCGCTTCGGGTACTTCGTTTTCTTTGAGGCTACTAGGCGACCATGACACCAACATCGTACCATCCGCATCGGTTACCGTGGCCGTAAGAGAATTATAATCAACGTTGCCCGTAGATACGAGCTCTTCAAATCCGTCTGCAGGGTCTAGGTCTTTTACCGATTCGAACAACACCTTTTCGTTAGAACTAAGACTTATCTTCGAATTTGGATAATGTGATGTTACGTACACCTTTAACCGAACCCCATCACCTTCCTTCTCTAAATTCAACAATGCTTCTTTGGTGGCATTTTTTACCACCCCCACATTGTAGTACGGCATAAAATACTGTTTAAAGCTTTTTTCTTCATAGGGGTGCATCCAAGAGAAATCCGGTTGGTTATCCGTATATACGCCGCACATTAATTCTATATAGGGACCATCACTATCGGTAAGGTTTCTATCCCACGCCTTTCCAAAATCACCATTGCCCCATGTCCATTGCTTTTTACCCGGAGAAATATGGTGGTCGGCAATGTGCAACAATCCGCCTTTGGTATCATTCTCGTAACCGCCCACAAAATCGTACTCTGAAGTTATGGCCATATATGAAGTGGGTACGGGAATATTCTTATATCTAGATATATCGGTGCCCGGCGAATAGTCTACCTTGTAATATTCACCTTTGGCAATAGGAAACTCGGAAACATCTCTTTTACCGTGATCAAAGACCGCATTTACATCTGGCGGAAAAACAGATTGGTAATGATCATTAACCGCCACTGCCGGGTTTGCCCACCATAAAAAAGTCTGTGGCACCGGGGTTCTATTATAAAGTTGCCCTTTAATTTCTAGATATGCCTTGTCTGGATACAGCGTAAAACCGGCCATCCCCTTGGTCCTGAACATTCTTTCTACCTCGCTTACCCACACCGTTACACTGCCGTCCTCATTTTCTTCAATATAAAAATCGGTAGGGTCGTAGGTACTGGGCCTATGATGTTGTGGCCAATTAAATTCTATTCCTCCTGAAATCCATGGTCCGGTAAGTCCGACCAAGGCAGGTTTGATAACATTATTATAATAGACAAAATGACGTTCCCTTATCTTATCGTACGCCATTTGCACCCTGCCCCCCAAGGCAGGTAAAACCATTATTTTTATATAATCGTTTTCGATATAAATAGCATCCCATTCCTTATCTATCTTTTCGTCACTTATTTTTTCGATTACAGGATGGGGGTATACCACACCACTACTTGCCTGATAAACCCTTTTGTCCAAAAAAACAGGATATTTCTCCGGTTTACCAACTTCGTAGGTAGGTATTACTACTTTATCTTTCCAAGCCTTTACTGTACTCATTTCAAATTTCATTTAGTCCGATGCCCAGCATCGAATCATTTAAACATATTCCTTAGTATTTCATCAAATTCTTGATATCCTCTGGTTGTAGCTCTACCTTAGGATCAAACCTGTTGCTGGCGATGTATTTTTTTAAGCTGTATAGTAATTGACGCGCTTCTGGTCTATTTTCTAAATCGGAATGCAGATCTATACCGGAAACCAATAGTTTTCCCTTGCCCACTTTTACTTCAAAAATCAAGGCCGTTCTACGGTTCTCGAACCAATCGTCGATCACACGAACAATGGGGTTTAGATCGGAAGTAAAATCATCAAGAACAATGGCATTTGAATGGCTCATAGCATCCCACCATTGCCAATTACTATGATATTCTGTTGGAAATTCGGTCAAGGCAGGATGTTGAGGATCCGTCAGAATCCCCAGGGTGTGCGGTTTTTGGCCTTTGGTCCATGAGGTGTTCCAGAAAATACTGGAAAAGCCTACACCAATATCACCCCCTTTGTCCGCTGCAATATCCCCTTTGTTGATAGTAAGCAATACCTTGCCCCCATTTTTTAGGTAATTGATCGTGGCCGCATCAAATTTTTGAACCACCCTAATGTCATCTTCTTTCTCGATAGAGGTGTTTTTAGAAGGATAGACCCATACGTCCCAACTATTCTTATGATTACCGATATAAACGGTAAGCGTTAATTTTTTTGGCGTATCTACCTCGTTCAAATCCAAAGAGATCTCACCTAAGCCAAATCCATTTCCGATAGGTATATCGGTCTTGGCAAATTCACCTTTGGCGAACGTATTTCCTTCTTTATCAACAAGGCCCCAAGTAGGAGTCACGGTCTTGATCGGCTTTTCGCCATAATGGGCAACTTCTACCTTTGCCGTAAAGTCTTCGTCGTTCAAGAACACACGTTTTGCCATTCTTGCAAGAGGCACCGTTTCTGAGTTGAATTCTCTGAACTCTTCTGCACTCACATACCCCTTTTCTTCCCAAAAAGCATCTAAAACACCGACCAATGCGGTACCCTGACCAGGAAAATCATGTAGGTCCAACAACTGAAAACCTGCCATATCCTTTGTTCGCAACGCCGCCTCGATATCGGCCTTATAACAGAGTACCTGTAACTTACCCGATGCCATCAACAAACTATCCGCAAGATGACCAAGATGATTATCCTCTAAGGTTTCTTTAAATATTTCAAAATTTTTCGGTTCTAAAACACCGGTATATTTTGACATCTCCTTAAAATTAGGGTATACGCACCATTGTCCCATTTCATGACTAACATAGGGCATGGGAGTTTTTTGGATCAACTCGTTATAATCGAACTCTGTTTGTGGTGGTTTGGCATTGATAATACTGTTCAATTCTTGGGCCCAACCCTGTATGCGGGGCCCTTTATGATTGTAATAATCCAAATTATCCAACAAGGGCCATCCGGCACCACTGGTATACAACCTTCTATTATCTAACTTTTTAAAATGATCTACGAACTTGTAAAGATATTCTTCGTGGTTCTTACCCGACGGTTCATTACCGTAGGCCATCATTACAAAAGAAGGATGATTACCATAGGTATTCAATATATCCTCGGCCTCTTTATAGATCCATTCATCAACAGGTTCACCGTCTCCTATATTTGCCCAAGAGGAAGCTTCTACCTGAACATAAACCCCCATTTCATCCGCAGCCCGAAAAGCCGCTTCTGGTGGACAATACGAATGAAAACGCATGTGGTTAAGACCATACGATCTAATAGTTTTAAAAATTCGTTTCCATTCATCTACATCGGTAGAGGGGTACCCTGTTAAGGGAAAGATGGAACACTCCAATGTTCCCCGTAAATACACAGGTCTTCCATTAACGGTAAAGTGTTTGCCGTTTACTTCAAAACTGCGCATACCAAAAACCACCTCTTTTTCACTTGTGCCCAATTGGGTTTCCAATTGCAATTTCATGGTATATAGATTAGGGTCGAACTCATCCCAGAGCAAAAGATCGTTCCCCATGGGGTAATCGATTTCAAAATCACCTTCCCCCTCTATTTCCATTTCTTTCTCTAACGGCGGCAAACTATTTGTACTGCCAGATTCTATTGCCTGCAATACAATTTTACCCTTCTGTGTCTTTCCCGAAGAGTTGACCACCTTCCCCTTTACCGTAACCCCCTTATCCTTTACATTGGGAAATAGTTTTACATTTTGAAAAACGATAGGTGATGTCGCCGTTAATTTAATATCACCTACAATACCGTTCCAATTGGTCTGGGTGTTATCGGAAATACTATGCGCATCTACGCCAGGGTTTATATCCTTCACCCTATTATCTATTCTTATGGTAATCGTATGCTCACCGGGAGTAAGATATTTAGCTAAATTATAATCATGCGGAGTGCCTAAGCTATTTTCCATACCAACCTCTTGGTCATCTACCCAAACCGTAGTTTCCCAATGCGGTCTTTCCAACCCTAGGTTTATATGTTGGTTTTGCCATGATTGTGGTATAACTACTTTTTTCTGGTACCATGCCGCACCGGTATATACCTTTTTTGGGCTCAACCAAAAGGAAACCTTAACATTGCCGGGCTGACGGTATTTAGCATACTTTGGATCTTTGTACCAAAGACTATCGTTCCACATACTTCCGGTCCAATGTGTATTAACGGTTATATCATCTCCCTTACCATTTTCCGCCATTGAACCCGGTAAATGAACGGTGTCGTCCAAAGTTTTCAAAAACCACTTTTCCTTAACCCCTTGATCCAACGAATCTATCTTAAATTGCCACTCGCCCGACAGATCCATTTCCTTCGGATCCTCTTTTTGGCAAGAACACAAAGCAAACAATACCATTAGCAGTATCAAGACCTTACTTTTCATAAAATCGTATTATTATTATTTATAATCTTCGCTGAAAAAATCGAATATGGCATCTGCAACAACCCTATGCCCTTTTTCATTTATATGGTTACTTTGGGCCATGTAGGTTTTTATATCCTCTTTTTCGGCTATTTTCTGAAACAGCCGATAACTATCTACCAGACCTATTTCATGTTTTTTTGCCAAGTCCCTTATTTGTTGAGAGTGCCTAGACAGTTCCGATTTGGGGGACAGAATATCTTCCTTTACATCGGGTGTGGGCGTCATTAGAATCACCTTTGTACCGTATGCCTTTGCTTGAAGGATCATTTTTTCCCATGCTATTTTTGCCCTTTCGAGCCCAAGGCTGCGATCGTTTAAGGCATAGTCTATAAACAATACATCGGGCCGGTGCACCAATACCTCTTCCGTGAACCTTTTTTCGCCTTGCTCCGACTGCTCCCCACCAATAGAGGTCGTAATAACATTTACCACTGCAGAGGTGTATACCCGCTTTATATTTTTTAATGTTACGTACGGATATGCCTCCAATGTGTTTACGTTGGGGGTTTTAAAATATCCCGAAGGCACGGAATGCCCGTGAAAAACGAGATTGATAGTTCTATTGTTCGGCCACTCTTTACGCAATTCCGATGTCACATCACGTAAATAATCCATCTTCCCCATATCGGTTTGAGCATAGGCACTTTGTATGGCAAAAGCAATAAATACTATGACCTTAAGTCTTATTTTCATTTTTCTTTCGTAAGCTCTATTTCAATTTCCTCCAAACTCTTGCCCTTTGTTTCCGGCAATCTTTTTTTAACGAAAACAAAACCGGCCACACAAATAATACTATACGCCCAAAATGTACCGTACGACCCCAATTCACTGTTCATGATAGGGAAAGTAAATACTAGGACAAATGAGGCTATCCACAATGAAAATGTTGCTATAGACATAGCCACCCCCCTTAATCTATTCGGAAAAATCTCGGAGAGCACCACCCAGGTTATCGGCGCCAAAGACATAGCGTAGATCGCAATTGCCGTAATTACCAACACTAGAACCGGCCAACCACTAAACTCAAAGAAATAAGCACCCCCTAACAATGCATAAATAATGGCGAGCCCTGCCGCCCCAAAGAGCATTAATTTTCTACGGCCCCAACTATCTACCGTTCGCATGGCCATGAAAGTGAAAATAAGATTAACACTGCCCGTAATCACTATATTAAAGAGCATATCGCCAACACTATAACCAGCAGCGGAAAATATTTCTTCCGCGTAATTAAAAATGATATTGATACCGCACCATTGTTGAAATACCGCCAATACAACACCTATGACGAGGATAGGAAACACCTTTTTTCCCTTTAATTCGGAAATGGAAATCTTTTTGCCCCCATCATCGTTAAGGATCGACCTCATGTTATCGAACTCTTGTTCGGCATAGCCCATACCACCGATCTTAAACAACACCTGTTTGGCATCCTCTTCTTTACCGGCCTTGGCAAGAAATCTTGGACTTTTGGGCACCACGAACATTAGAAAAAAGAAAAGTAATGCAGGTATAAGTTCTACCCAGAACATATACCGCCAACCGGTTTGACCGTTCCAAGAGTTCAGTATATCCGTATCGTTAAAATTGGCAGGTATGGCCTCGGCAATACCCCAGTTGGCAATTTGCGCCACCAAAATACCCAACACGATCGTTAATTGATTTATAGCTACAAATCGCCCCCTATACTCTGCGGGTGCCACTTCTGCAATATACATAGGCGACAATGTAGAGGCCAACCCTATACCCAAACCACCTAAGACCCTATACACAACAAAAAGGGTGAAGTCATCGGCATATCCTGTTCCAAAAGCAGATAAGGAAAATAGTGCCGCCGCCAATATAAGACTGTTTTTTCGCCCCCATCTATCGGTCAACACCCCAGAAAGTATCGCTCCAAAAATACACCCCACCAAGGCACTGCTCATGGCCCAACCTTGTAACGTGGGTATATCGGCAATATTAAAATAAAGCTCATAAAAGGGTTTTGCCCCTCCTATTACCACCCAGTCATAACCGAACAGAAATCCACCCATGGCAGAGACCAACGCCAGAAAAAGTAAGTAAGCAAAATTGTATTGTGGGTTTTTCATAGTATATAAATCAACTTTGTTCCTTAATCTTTGGTTGTTTTGCTATCGAACCAGTTCTTGTTTGGTTCAAAATCACTTTTTAGAAATTCTTTTCGTTGTTTTTCTAAATTCTGAAGCATTTCAGTTTTTCTTTTCTTCTGAAGCTCGGCAGCCTTTATACCATCATAATCTACATTGACTTCAGGTCTTTTCGCTCCCGTTTGCGTCAAATAATCGGTGAGTTCCTTTTTAAGTTCTTGTGCCAACTGAGGACGCTTGCCCAACACATTTTCTTTTTCGTCTAAATCTTGTTTTAAATTATACAGCTCATCACGGCCATCTTCATAATAATGAATGAGTTTCCAATCACCTTTTCTAATAATACTAACAGGTTCCCCTCCTTGATTGCCATAATGTGGGTAATGCCAAAACAAAGGTCTTTCGGCAAGGGTCTCCCCTTTTAACAAAGGCACTAGACTCACCCCTTCCAAGAGATGGTTTTTAGGTATATCAACCCCTGCAAATTCTAAAAGAGTCGGATAAAAGTCTATTCCCGATACGGGATAATCCACCACCTTGGGCGTGTTTTTGAACATGGGCGCCTTGATCAGATACGGCTCCCTGATGCCACCTTCCCATTGATAGCCCTTTCCGCCCCTTAAAGGGTAATTAGTTGTAGAAAAAGCATCGCCACTTGCCACACCACCATTATCAGAAGTAAAAACAACAATGGTATTATCATCTAACCCCAGCTCTTTTAACCGCTGCATCACAATGCCCACGGCTTCGTCCATAGTTTCAATCAATCCGGCATATATAGGGTTGTCCTGAACGGTACGAATAGGTAAAATACGTTCCATTTTGTACCCAGTGCTTTTAATACCCATCTCCTCGGCCTTATTGCGATATTTTCTCCATTTGTCCTCTGTAGTCTCAATTGGTCCATGTACGGCGTAGAACGATAAGAATGCAAAAAATGGCTTGTCTTTATTATCAGTAATAAAATCGGCAGTTTCTTGCCCCAATCGCTTTGTTAAGCTTTCGCCCTCGTGCTTATAATCCAGTTTTGGATTGTCCCATGGAGCATAATACCCTCCTTTAGGGCTACCGACTTCCCAGCCTCCTTTATTAATATCAAAACCATTGTTTTCAGGTGAGTATGGCTCATCTCCCAAATGCCATTTTCCGGCAAAAAAGGTTTTATACCCTTCTGCTTTTAAAGCCTCGGCAATGGTAATATCTTCTTCTTTTAAAGCTCTTTCATATTCGGGAGGCAGTACTTTTGTATTACGTTCGTCTCCCCATTTTTTGCCCGTAGCCGCCCCTATCCAATCCGTAATTCCATGACGGGCGGTAGACTGCCCCAACATAATACTTGCCCGCGACGGGCTACAAACTTGTGCTGCGGCGTACCCTTGAACAAAACTCACCCCTTCTTTTGCAATGGCATCTATATTAGGGGTTTCATAATAGGTGCTACCGGCATAACTTAAGTCATGTGCCCCTAAGTCATCCGCCAGTATAAAAACAATGTTCGGTTTTTTGTTTTCGACAGGTGATTCCTCATCCTTACAACTTGTAAAACTAATAAGGAAGCACACCAAAAAAACACCAAATAATTTTCTATTGACCATCTTTACCTATTTATTTTTAAGCAACTATACCGCGTTGCATATTATATTTTTCTGTAAGATATATGCATACCAGCATTATGTTTTAAGAACCGCCATGTCGCTTGTAACGAAATAATACAAACTAGGACAAACATGGATTTTTTAATTTATTGAAGCGAAATTCAAAAAACATCATGTTTTAACATAGCCATAAAAACATACCATTATTTCAGCAATAACATTAATACTAAACAGTGCTATTTGCGAATTTATTCAATATTACAGTTTACTACATGGAATTTATATAGATAAATATGGACATTCCTATTTTTATTTAATATTTTAGACCCCCAAGGGAATTATCATTCTATTTTCATTTTTTGGAAAAGAAAAAAACCACCAATAACACCCATGTTGACCAATTCTATTACTTAACCATAAAACCAGTACCGACAAGTGGACACTTCCAAACTAAAAGAGGGATTTTTAGGTCAAAAAATGACTGTCTTACCAGACTCCATAAAAAAGGAGCTCAAAGAAAACAGCATATGCAAACCCTTCTATATTACCGATATTGGTTTTTACCCGAATGCACGCCACCATTATAGAACCAGAAAAAAGGGATCAAAGGAGTATATTTTTATGTACTGTGTAGAGGGCAAGGGAAAAATGAAGATCGACGACACCAACATAGAAGTACTCCCCAATTCTTTTCATATTATACCCAAAAATACCCCCCACGAATATAAATCTGATGAAAACGAACCGTGGAGCATTTACTGGTTGCATTTTTCAGGACACTCTTCAGATGCCCTTTACAAGCGTTATCTAGAATTTAGAAGTACGGATGGCAATATCGCTTTTGAGAACAATCGAATTAAAATGTTCAATGAAATATTTTTGATGTATAAAAGTGAATACACCGTTCCAAAATTGGAGTTCGCCAATATTTTAGGATTACAGTTCATCAGCTCCTTTATATATACCACCAAAGAATTTGCTTCGGAAACCACCTCGCATACCAATATGGTAAATTCGGTCATAGATTTTTTAACGGCCAATTTGGACAAGACCTATAAATCCGATGAAATAGCCAAACAATTTAACTGCTCACCTTCTTATCTATTTAATTTGTTCAAGAAAAGAACAGGTTACTCATTGATTCATTTTTTCAATCTAAAAAAGATTCAAAAAGCCTGTGAATATCTTAAATATACAGATTTAAGCATAAAGGAAATAAGCTACAAAGTGGGTATTCAAGATCCTTTATACTTTTCTAGAACCTTTAAAAAGTACTTCGGAATTTCTCCAAAAGACTATAGAAAAGAACAACAAGAATAAAAGCTCTTCATATTTATTTAACTCTTTTTTAACAAACAACCCCCTACAACACCGTTGTTGATTTAATATTTTTAAGGTCTTAAAATTAAATTTTAACCTAAAAATCAACCGTTATTATGACAAATTATTTTTTTTATCGCAAAAAGTCCATGTTTTTGCAATAATCGTCCATTTTTAAATCTTAATATCTTCTTAATATTGTTTGGTAGGATTTTGTCTTCCTATAACAAGACAATTCTTACTTAACTAAAACAAAACCAATTATAAAACGTATGAAGTTATCTCTATTCACAAGTCAACTCAAACTTTTATTGTGGGGAGTTTCATTATTATGGAGCGGCCTAACATTAAATGCCCAAACAACCATTAGTGGTACGGTAACGGACGGGGAAACCGGAACACCCTTACCAGGCGCAAATGTAATTGCAGGAACCACAGGTGTCATCACTGATTTTGATGGAAAATATGAACTTACCGTCCCAGCCGATGTTAAGGTCATTGAATTTTCATCTCTAGGCTTTGCTCCCAAACAAATAAGCATTGATGGCCGAACTACGATCAACGTAACATTAGAACCCCAAAGTGAAGCCTTGGACGAGGTGGTCATTGTAGGGTACGGAACCGTTAAAAAGAGTGACCTCACAGGTTCTGTATCTTCGATAGACGGGGATGCCTTTAAAGAGCTTCCGGTAACATCGGTAGATCAGGCAATACAGGCCAGAGCCCCCGGTGTACAAGTAACCCAAACCTCTGCCGCTCCAGGTGGTGGAGTGTCTGTACGTATTCGAGGTTCCAACTCCATTAACAGTGGTAGTGAACCTTTATATGTTATAGATGGTTTTCCTATTTATCCGGACAACAGTGCCTATGGTGCGGGTGGCTCAAGACAGGCCACTAATATTCTGGCATCTATAAATCCTAACGACATTCAATCTATCGAAGTATTAAAAGATGCTTCTGCAACTTCAATATACGGATCAAGGGGTTCTAACGGTGTTGTTTTGATCACCACCAAAAGAGGAAAGGCCGGAAAAGCCAAGATTAGTTACGAAGGCTCTTATTCCACACAAACAATTTCTAACCCAATAGATGTATTAAACGGCTCTGAGTTTGCCACTTACCTTAACACTTTGGAAACAAGCCAAGGAGGTGCTCCAATTTACACTCAGGCACAAATAGATGCATTTGGAAAAGGAACAAACTGGTTAGATGAAGTAACAAGGGTCGGTTCTATTCAAAACCACCAACTAACATTTTCTGGTGGAAACGAAGACCATAAATATGCTGTTACCGGAAACTATCACGATAACGCAGGTATCATTAAAATGACCGACTTTCAAAGATATGGTATCCGTTTAAATGTAGATAATTCGGCATTTGACAACTTTTTAAATGTAAGTTCTAGCTGGTCGTACAACAGAACGGTTTCTAACAATGCACCAACGGACCAAGGAGGTCCTGGAGGTATCATCATCACCGCTTTAGGTTTAGATCCTACCGTACCCGTTTATAACGAAGATGGTACATACGCCCTAGCTTCCTACGATGGCAGATTTAATATAAACCCATTACAGGAACTTAAATATGCCACCGATCAGGATATTACCAACAGGGTACTCGGAAATACGACTTTCACCTTTGCCCTAACCGAAAACCTAAAGGCTAAAACCAGTATAGGTGCAGATATCCTTAATATTAACAGAACTAGTTTTTTCCCATCCGTAAACACAAGAATAGGAAGAGACAATGCAGGAGAACTGACTTTGGCAAACAGAAATTCGGCCAACATTCTGAACGAAAATCTATTAACCTACACAAAAACATTTAACGACAAACACTTTGTAGATGCCGTAGTAGGTTACACGTACCAAAAAGAGGTAAATAAGTATTTTAGCAGTACTACCCGTGGTATTACCGCTGCCTCTGTGGATCAAGCCACACTACAAGGAGGTCCAGATATATTAACCCCCTATTCAGAAAGAAGAGAATGGTTATTGGAATCTTTACTAGGAAGGGTAAATTACAATTATGACAGTAGATATTTGGCTACCGTAACCTTTAGACGTGATGGTTCTTCCAGATTTGGAAGCAAGAACAAATGGGCCAACTTCCCATCTGTTGCCCTTGGTTGGAACATATCTAACGAAAGTTTCTTTGAAGGCGGTGTATCTGACGTGATCAACAATCTTAAATTAAGAGGTAGCTGGGGATTAACGGGTAACTCTGAAATTCCGGTCTACAATTCTTTGGCGAACCTGAGCGAGTTCAACTACGTACTTAACGGAGGTTTGGTACTAGGTCTTGCGGATGCCAGACTTAGCAACCCTGATCTAAAATGGGAATCGACCACTATGAGAAACATTGGGCTAGACGCCTCTTTCTTTAATAGTCGCCTAAATCTAACATTGGATTATTTTAGCAATAAAACAGAAGACCTATTACTCTTTGTATCCATACCTAGTAGTCTTGGTTTTGAATCCATTCTTAAAAATTCCGGATCATTGGAAAATAAAGGATTCGAGGTTGGCCTGGACGGTTATGTAATAGACAACGAAGATTTTAAATGGAACGTTGCCGGTAACATATCTATCTTAAGAAACGAACTTACCGATTTGGGTGATAGCACACCATTTTTCTCTGAAACTACCAGTGGCCACCTTGGTGTAGAAGGTAGTTGGGTAGAAGCAGGAAACCCTATCGGCGTATGGAGAGGTTATGATTACATCGGCATTTTTCAGTCCGAAGAAGAAATAGCGAACAATCCATCGAGATCGGGAGACAAACCGGGCTATCCCCAATATAGAGATGTAAACGGTGATGGAGAAATTACGCCCGATGATTATGTCATTATCGGTGACCCGAACCCAGATTTTACATGGGGGCTAAATTCTACCTTCACTTACAAGAATTTTGATCTGGGATTATTTTTCAGAGGTTCTCAAGGATTTGATGTTAGAAACCTACAGGCATCTGAATTAGGTGACGGTGTTCAAAAGATAAATCAGATCAGTACTATTCTTACCGATTCTTGGACACCTACCAATACCAGCGCCTCTAGACCTATTATAGACGGTAATCGTGATTTTGCCAACTCTTACAGAGATTCTGACTACTTTATAGAAGACGGTTCTTTCATCAGGTTGCAAAATGTATCCTTAGGGTACACCCTTCCTCATATCAACGATTTGATTACAAAAGCGAGAATCTATGTAAGTGGCCAAAACTTGCTCACTATTACAGATTACTCCGGTTTTGATCCAGAAGTAAACAATAGAGGCCAAGACAACTTGAACAGGGGCGATGACTATGATGCATACCCAAGATCCAGAACTTTGACCATCGGAATTAACTTAGAATTTTAATTAAAAAAAATAAATTATGAAGAAGTACACAAAAGCAATTTCATGGAGAATCATCCCCCTCCTATTTATTGCGATAAGTATAGTAGGCTGTACCGACTTAGACGAAAATCCGGATTTTACGACCGAGGATAATTTCTTCGACACCGCAGAGCAGTTAGAATTAGGCGTAAATGCCATATATGACGGCATCGGATACGGCCAAGATTGGTTCAATCATTATTACAATAGATTTGTATTCGAATGTTTGGCAGGGTATCAAGTAGGATGGGAAAAAGGTCCGCTGAACTACCAAAATGGAAATGTTTCACCGGACGATGAATATATTGCTACTTATTGGAGAATCTCGTACGAGAACATAAACAGGGCCAACGCCATTATTCAAAAAGCAGATGACCTTAAGGCAGAAGGGGTTCCTAACAGCGCATTAATAGACAGGGTAAAAGCAGAAGCTCAATTTTTAAGGGCATTCTACTACTACAACCTTGTTCGCTATTTTGACAATATACCTGTAACAACGACCAAAACAGCCAGCGACCAAGACCTTCCTTCTAACGAAAACGGTAAAAGGGTGGCTCTTGATCTGATACAGTCCGACCTATCAATGGCCGCAGCCATTTTACCGGAATCCTATGATTCTGGCGATGTAGGAAGAGCTACTAAATGGGCGGCCGAAGCGTTATTGGTAAAAGCTTATCTGCAAGATGAAAAATGGGATGAGGCCTATACTACCGCACAAACGTTTATTAGTGAAAGCGGCATGGTATTGTTCGAGGATTTCGCGGACACTTTTTCTGTAGAGAACGAGAATTCCGGACCTAGAATTTTTGAAGCACAAGTATCCGCTTCCGCAAATTCTGGAGAAAACCAAAATTACCACCAGCATTTTATTCCTGGTGATTTACCTAACGATCTAGGAGGTGTGGGCTGGCATTGGCTAAACTCTACTCAGGCATTCCGCGAAAAATATGACCCGACCGACAAAAGAATCGCCGGTACCTTTATCCAAGAATATCCAACCACTAGGGTAGGTCCTAATTCTGAAGGTGAAAGACCCATTGTTAAATGGAGCGCCGAAGCGCCCTACAACCTCAGCCGTTTTGGCGGAATGGTGGCCGCGGACGCTGACCCTAACAACCCCGATGAACTAATATTCTCGAACGGATGGTCGGCAAAATATACCGAAATGGGATTATCAAATGCCAATTTGACCGAGAAGAACATCGTATACCTTCGTTTGGCCGATGTGCTTCTAGGGCATTCAGAGGCAGCGAACGAAAGTGGCACCGGCGACCCATATTATGGTATCAACGAAGTAAGAAGAAGAGCAGGGCTCGCCCCTCTTTCAGGACTTAACAAAGAGCAATTAAGAGATGCCATTGTAAACGAAAGAGTACTAGAATTTGCGATGGAATGTGAGATTTATCCTGAATTAAAAAGAAAAAGTACGTTTGGTGGTTCTCCTGACTACCTTGGTGAATATATCCAAGATTTTATAGACACTTATGGTGTCGACAGAACATTGTCTCCAAAAGACTATGTGCTGCCGCTTCCATTAAATGAGGTTTTGGGAAATCCGAACGTTACCCAAAATCCAGAGTATGAGTAATATGTTGAGTTAGTTTGTTAAATTTAGTTTAAAAACCTGTCTGAGGAGACAGGTTTTTATTTTTCCTTAAATTACCGATCATATCAAAAAAAAGGCTATAGACCATGAAGAAAACAAGTGCCTTAAAGCAGATTACCTTTTACACCCTGCTAGTTCTTTTAAGTGCCTGTAACAGCAAGAGCGACACTACTTCCAAGAACATAGAAAACATTAAAACACGGTTTAACGCAGTGCATCCAGACACTAGCAATATTGTTTTCAACAATATCATTGATGAGAACGAACAATTTAACATGGTAGATTATTTCTATGTATACAATGGTGGCGGGGTTGCTACGGGAGATTTGAACAATGACGGTCTTCCCGACATTTTCTTTACCGGAAACATGGTAAACGACGCCCTTTACGTAAATCTTGGGAACCTAAAATTTAAGGATATAAGCGTTAATTTGAACAGCAAACACAATGGTTGGTCTACTGGTGTTACCATGGTAGATATTAATCACGATGGCCTACTGGACATCTATGTTTGTAGATCTGGCAATTTTGAAAAAGAGCAACGCAAAAATCTACTATACATAAACCAGGGTGACCTAACTTTTAAAGAAGAGGCCGAAGAATATGGCCTCGCCGATGACAGCTATTCCACCCAAGCCGCTTTCTTCGACTATGACAAAGATGGCGATCTTGATATGTATTTACTGAACCACACGAATGCCATTAGGGACCCTAACAATATCAGGCCCTTAATTTCTGATGGTAGTGGCCCTGCCAATGACAGGCTCTACAGAAATGATGAAGATAAAGGTATGGGGATAAAATTCACCGATGTTACAGATTCGGCCGGTATCCATTTTGATGGTCTTGGGCTCGGTTTAAGTATCGCGGACCTAAACAACGATGGCTGGGACGATATTTTTGTTACCAACGATTTTGTTGCCAATGATTATATTTATATAAACCAACAAGATGGCACCTTTAAGGAAATGGCCAAATCGTATCTAAACCATGTAAGTCATTTTAGTATGGGAAACGACATAGCCGATTTTAACAATGACGGCATGTACGACCTGGTGACCATGGACATGAGACCAAAAGACAATTTTCATGAAAAGAAAATGTCTGGTCCGCTCAATTTTGACCTTTTTGAAAGATCACTTCAAATAGGATACATGCCACAGTACATGAGAAATACGCTACAGTTAAACACAGGATACAGTAGCACCGGCGAACCCAAGTTTTCTGAAATCGGACAGCTTGCCAAAATAGATGCCACCGACTGGAGCTGGGCGCCTTTATTTGCAGATTTTGACAACGATGGCCTTAAAGACCTTTTTGTTACCAATGGATATTTAAGAGATATAACCGACCTTGATTTTATAAACTACACAAGCACCTTGTATGGCGCGGTTACACACGACAGCTTAGACTTTGTGCTAAAACAAAAGTCTAAAGAAATGCCATCTATCAAAATATCCAATTATATTTTTAAGAACAGGGGAGACCTTTCATTTAAAGACAACACCAAAGAGTGGGGATTTGCGGAACCATCTCTGTCCAACGGTGCAGCCTATGCAGATCTGGATAACGATGGGGACCTGGATCTGGTAATCAACAATATCAACCAAGCGGCCTCTGTTTACGAAAACCTATCGGACACTATAGACAAAAACCACTACCTGAGCCTCCGCTTGGTAGGCGACGGCTTAAATCGGTTTGCAACGGGTACCCAAGTAAAATTGTATCAAGACGGCAAAGCTCAATTAACAAGACTCTCCGTAACAAGAGGATACCAATCGGCCGTAGACAACACCCTACATTTTGGTTTGGGAACAAACGATAAAATAGACAGTCTATTGATAACATGGCCAGATGGTGATACCAAAAAAATACTGCATCCGAAAGCGGACCAAAATTTAGTGGTCACAAAAGACGAGAGCATTAGTTCTACCAGACCGGTACATCATAAAAAAGAGACCTATTTTAAAGATGTTACCGTTTCTTTAAACTTAAAAACACCGCATGGAGAAACCGTTTATTATGATTTTAACAGAGAGTATCTGTTACCGCACAAGCTATCTGAACAAGGACCCGGATTGGCCGTCGGCGATATAAACGGCGATGGTTATGAAGATTTTTTTATGGGAGGCGGATACAACCATAGCGGTCAGTTATTTTTTGGTTCAAAAACAGGTTCCTTTAAAAGAAGACCTTTAACCCCCAATAAAAATGAAAAATATGAAGAAGACACGGGGGTACTGTTTTTTGATTATGATAACGACCAAGACCTAGATCTATATATTGCCAGTGGTAGTAATGAATTTTACGAAAAATCGGAGTACTACCAAGACCGTATCTACATCAATGACGGAAAAGGCAATTTTAAATTGGCAGAGGGTGTATTACCTTCGATGCCCACCAGTAGTTCTTGCGTACGTGCTGCCGACTTTGACAAAGATGGAGATTTAGATCTTTTTGTGGGAGGTAGGTTAACTCCTTTAAAATATCCGTTGCCATCCACAAGCTATTTACTGGTAAACGAAGGAGGAAGGTATATAGACGCTACAAACAAATTGGCTCCCTCCCTTAGAAAACCAGGTATGGTCACAGATGCCCTTTGGACAGATTATGATAACGATGGAGACGTAGATCTTATAGTAGTGGGCGAGTTTATGTCCATCGAATTCTATGAGAACAAAAATGGATCATTGGTAAGCAGCTCACAAAACACAGGGTTAAGTCACACCTCTGGATGGTGGAACAGTATAAATGGTGGAGATTTCGACAATGATGGCGACATAGATTATATAGTGGGCAATCTTGGGCTAAACTCTAAATACAGGGCAACTTCAAAAGAACCGCTATCTATCTATGCGCTGGACTATGATAAAAACGGCACCATAGACCCTATTATAACCACCTATAACGAGGGTAAAGAATACCCCGTTCATTCAAGGGACGACCTGATTAAGCAAATTCCTTCTTTGAAGAAAAAATTCCCCGATTATGCGAGTTACGCACGTGCCACTATTTCAGATATTTTAACTCCGCAAGAAAAAAGCAGTGCGTATAGTGCCAAGGTATTTCAACTTGCCTCTTCCATTCTTATAAATCAGGGCAATGGTAAATTTGAAATAAGGCCATTACCCATATGGGCCCAATTTTCTCCCATCTATGGTATTTTAATTTCCGATTTTGATAACGATGGCAATCTTGATGTACTGGTATCCGGAAACGATTATGGCACCGAAGTGGGCATAGGCCGGTACGATGCCTCAAAAGGACTCTTTTTAAAAGGGAATGGAACAGGCGATTTTTTACCCGTACCACCAATACAGAGCGGACTGCTAACAGAAGGTAATGCTCGAGGAGCCGTTTCTATTGTTGCAAATGGTGCCCTGACCCATATTTTCGGATTCAACAATACTGATTTAAAATCATACACTACCACCGATAGCAATGTTATGGGCAAAATTATCAACGTACCCCGAACCTGTGTTTTTGGCACAGTGCTTCTTGATAACGGAAAAACACGCGCCCAAGAATTTTATCATGGTTCGGGCTATTTGTCCCAATCCTCCCAAAGCCTCCGAATTTCTGGAAAAGAAGAAAAGATAATGGTGCGCCACACCGACGGAACCGAGACCGTTCTCTACACAAAAGATTAAAACCTTTATTACATATTTAAGAGTGTTTAGGCTGATTTTTTACTAGTTTATCAATTGCACATATTAAAAAAATAATATTGTGTAATAAAATCCATATCTATAGTTTATTAATCCATATCTATTTTTAGATTAATCCTTAATATTATATCACTCTAAAATGAGACCGTAAACCATAATAAAAATAGACCACTATGGCTATTGGCAACTGAAAAAGTTCTGATAAAAATGAATAGACAGAAACTCTTATCATATGCTAAAATCTGGATATCCCTGATAGCTATCAGTTTAATTTATTCCTGTAATAGCTCATCGGAACAAATAGATTTTAGCACCCAGATAAAACCCATCTTAAACAATAAATGTATTAGCTGTCATGGAGGGGTAAAAAAAAGCGGTGGTTTCAGTTTACTTTTTAAAGAAGAGGCTTTTGCGGCAACCAAATCGGGCAAACCCGCAATAATACCGGGCAATGCAAGTGAAAGTGAATTTATTAAAAGACTCCATGAAGAAGACCCGGAGTTAAGAATGCCCTACGAAAAACCGAAACTTTCCAAAGAAGAAATAGATTTACTTACCAAGTGGATAGACCAAGGAGCAAAATGGGGGCAGCATTGGGCCTATTCACTTCCCAAAGAAGTTAAGGTACCCGCAATAACCGAAGAAGCCAGTCTAATAATAAATGAGAAGAACGATTTTTTACAGAACGATATCGATAAATTCATAATCAACCGTTTAGAAGACAACGACCTTCCCCCAAACCACCCTGCAGATAAAAGTACATTGATCCGAAGATTATCTTTTGATATTACCGGACTACCGCCTACCAATAACCTATACGAAGCATTTACAAAAGGAGAAATCACCTACGAAGAGGCGGTCGATAACCTTTTGGCGCAAGATACATTTGGTGAGAAATGGGCAAGCTGGTGGTTGGATCTGGCCCGTTACGCGGACACTAAGGGTTACGAAAAAGACAATGGTAGAAGCATGTGGCGATATAGGGATTGGGTCATAAAATCTTTTAACGAAGACATGCCCTATGATCAGTTCACGACCGAACAGTTAGCCGGAGACCTATTACCCAACCCTTCGGTAGACCAACTGATTGCCACAGCCTTTCATAGAAACACTATGAACAATGACGAGGGAGGAACCGATGATGAAGAGTTTAGGGTAGCTTCGGTGATGGACAGGGTAAACACCACTTTTTCTGTATGGCAAAGTACTACTATGGAATGTGTTCAATGCCACAGCCACCCATACGACCCCTTTAAGTTTGAAGAATATTACAAAAGCTACGCCTATTTTAATAACACGGCCGATGAGGATACTCCGGATGAAAGCCCCAACATACGTTTTTATACCGATGAACAAAACGACAAGAAAAACAAGATTATTTCTTGGGTAGAAAAATACGGCACAAAGAAAGAGGCTGAACTTTATGAAGAATTTTTATCCTTTATGGAACCAAAATATTTGGCCCACGATGCGACCGACTTTGTAAACGGAGAACTTGCGGACACCAAATATTTAGCGCTGTGGGACGATGGTTCATGTGTTTTAAAAAACGTAAACACACAGGGCGCTTCGGCTATGTATATGAACTACCAAGCTTATGTGGACGGCACCACTATGACCATTAGAGAAAATAATAGTCATGGCGAAATTTTGGCCCACTTCAAAATCGACAAGACAAAGGGAAATATTATAAGAAAAATCCCTTTTAAAAAAACCAATAAACCAACCAACCTTTATTTTGAATCGAACAACGACCGAATCGGAAAACAGGTTTCAACAAGCTTTATCACTTGGTTTGCCTTTATAAAGGATATTCCTGGAGTTAGTGAAGCTGGCTACTCGCAGATAAACAAGTCTTTCTTGGAACTACTGAATACCGATTCCCCACAGCTTCCGATCATGGTAGAAAACCCCGATTTCATGTCCAGGACCACTCAAATTTTTGAACGAGGTAATTGGTTGGCAAAAGGCGACACGGTGCAACCAGGTACACCAAAAATTCTTAACGACTACAACGAAGAATGGCCTGCCAATCGTCTTGGACTTTCTAAATGGCTGGTGAGCAAAGAAAACCCATTAACTGCCCGTACATTGGTAAACCGGGTGTGGCATCAAATATTCGGAAGAGGTATTGTTTCGTCTTTGGAAGACATGGGAACACAATCAGACCCTCCAAGTCACCCTAGATTATTGGACTGGCTTTCTTTACGGTTCATGAACGAGCATGCCTGGGGTATGAAAGCACTTATAAAAGACATTGTTATGTCCGGCACCTATAGACAAAGTTCCGTAGCTACGCCAGAACTGTACCAAAAAGACCCCAATAACGAGCTATATGCCCGTGGCCCTAGATTGCGTTTAAGTGCAGAACAGATTCGTGACCAAGCATTGGCAATTTCCGGATTATTGAGCAAAAAAATGTACGGTCCTGGGGTTATGCCTCCCCAACCCGACGGGGTTTGGCAATCTGTCTACAGTAATGAGTCGTGGATAGAAAGCAAAGGAGAGGACAAATACAGGCGAGCCATATACACGTACTTAAAACGCACTAGCCCCTACCCTTCTTTCATTACATTTGACGCTGGCAGTAGAGAGGTATGCACTATTCGCCGTACGGTCACCAATACACCCTTGCAGGCATTGGTCACCTTAAACGACCCTGTTTATATAGAGGCGGCCTATGCACTTGCAAAATCGATGGATACGGAGAGTGTTGAAAAAGGAATCTCCATAGGTTACAAAAAAGCAACATTCTCAGAAATCAATAGCGAAAAACTAGAAGTATTGAAAAACCTGTATAATCAGGCATTGGAAGAATTCGAAACTCAAAACGAGTTTCAAGAAAATTTTGCAGGATTACAGGAAAAACCAACTAAAAAATTAGCGGCATTGACCATTGTAGCCAATGCCATTATGAATCTAGATGAATTTTTGACCAAGGCCTAATACTTAAATAAACCAACAACTACTATGAAAAACAACATAGAAAAGCTCATAGCAGAAAAACTAAAAAGAGAGATAGAGACCCAAACCCGTAGGCATTTCATAAAACAATGCGCTACCGGTATGGGAGGTATAGCCTTGGGATCCATCTTTATGGGATGCGACCCTTTAACCCCTTCAAAAACCAACAGCAATCTACATACTGGTTTTACCGAAAGAGACCTCAACCCATTAGCTACCTTGTCCCCTCCTTTTGCACCCAGGGCAAAAAATGTAATTTACCTTCACATGGCAGGGGCCCCTTCGCAACTAGAAATGTTCGATTATAAGCCCGAATTGGCAAAGCTCAATAATCAAGAATGCCCACAATCGCTATTGGAAGGCAAAAAATTTGCATTTATTAGGGGTACGCCTAAACTTCTAGGGCCCCAAGCAACATTTAAACAAGAAGGAGAATCCGGAAATTGGGTATCCGACAACTTACCACATTTTAAAAAAGTGGTAGACGAAGTAGCTTTCCTAAAAGCAGTACATACCGACCAGTTCAATCATGGCCCAGCTCAATTGTTCATGCATACGGGAAGTCCTAGATTAGGACGCCCCAGTATAGGCTCTTGGGTAACTTACGGTCTAGGTTCCGAAAACCAAAATTTACCCGGTTTTGTGGTGCTTACTTCTGGCGGAAAGGCCCCTAGTGCAGGTAAAAGTGTTTGGGGAAGTGGTTTCTTGCCCTCTGTATACCAAGGGGTTCAATGTAGATCAAAAGGAGATCCCGTATTATATATAGAAGACCCCGATGGCATCTCGCGCGACCTTAAAAAGAATACGATCAAGGCAATTAACGAAATCAACAAAAAAGAGTATTCAAAATATGCCGATCCGGAAATATTGGCCCGTATCAACCAATACGAAATGGCCTATAGAATGCAAATAGCTGTTCCAGAGGTAATGAACATCAATAACGAACCAGATTATATCAAGGAAATGTACGGAGTAGAACCCGGTAAGGAATCATTTGCCAACAATTGTCTTTTAGCCAGAAAACTGGTGGAGGATGGTGTTCGATTTGTACAATTGTTCGATTGGGGATGGGACGCACACGGCACCGATGCGAGCACAGCCGTGGATCTAGGACTTAAGAATAAGTGCAGGGAGATCGACCGACCTATGAGCGCCCTATTATTGGACTTAAAACAAAGGGGCCTACTAGAGGATACCTTAGTTGTATGGGGAGGTGAATTCGGCAGAACCCCCATGCAGGAAAACAGGGAAGGTAAAACAATGGGCTTTAAAGGTCGCGACCATCATGGAGACGCCTTTACCATGTGGATGGCCGGTGGCGGCATTAAAAAAGGAGCCTCTCACGGACAGACCGATGCTATTGGGTTTTCTGGTGTAGATGGCAGGGTATCCGTTCATGACGTCCACGCCACCATTTTACATTTGTTAGGTTTTGACCATGAACAGTTTACGTTCGATTTTCAAGGCAGACCCTTCCGTTTAACGGATGTAGAGGGCGAAGTAATACATGAAATCTTAGCTTAATCCATAAAAAACAAACCCATTACGCATGAACATACTTCGACCTTTATTTTCTTTTATGATATTTCTAACTGTCTTATCGGGAAAAGGACAAGAAGAAAACAAAATCCTATTTTTTCAGACAGATTGGGGGCGTACCTCTTCTTGGGATACTTTTTGCGAAAAAACCAAGGCCGCCGGATATGATGGAATTGAAATATGGTTTCCAAAAGATGCGGAGGACCAAAAAAACCTAAAAGCCGCTCTTAAAAAACACGACCTAAAAGTAGGTTTCTTGAACGGTACCAATAAATCAATGCCCTTTCAGGAAAGTTTAACAGCCTATGGCGAGCATTTAAAGATGTTGACCGCATGGTCCCCCGTTTACATCAACTGCCATACGGGAAGCGATTTTTTTACATTTGAACAAAACAAGGCCTTTATAGATATAGCCAACCAAATATCAAAAGAAAGCAACATACCCATTTACCATGAAACGCACAGGGGTCGTTTTAGCTTTAACCTTCCAGACACAAAAACCTATATCAACAAAATACCAGACCTTAATCTAAATCTGGACATTAGCCATTGGATGGTCGTACACGAATCATTACTGGAAAATCAAGATAAAGAACTTGAAGAAATACTAAATCGAACACATCACCTTCATGCCCGTGTTGGTTATGCCGAGGGTCCGCAAGTAAACGACCCAGAAGCCCCAGAATGGGAAAAAGCGGTAAACAGGCACTTGGATATTTGGGAAAAAGTTATTACGAACCATTGGAAAACCGATAACATTTTTACCCTGACCACAGAATTTGGGCCTGCCGATTATATGCCTACCCTGCCCTATACTAGGGTACCCGTCGCAGATCAGTGGAAAGCAAACCTCTATATGATGAAAGTCATTAAGGATAGAATGAATATTGAGTAAACCGTTGACCGCATGCATGTTTTAAAAGAACTTTTAGGAAGACTACACCCACTTATTGTTCATTTGCCCATTGGTTTTATAATCATCGGCCTGATTTTACAGGTGTACGATAGAAAGCTAAAGGAACACAACAAGGTAATATCGCTGATTTACCTATGGGCCGGATATTTTGCCATTTTAGCCTGTATTACCGGTTATTTACAGTATTTAGGGGAAGGTTATTCTTTTGATTCCGTTAAACTACATTTATGGTCCGGCATAGTCACCGCATTGTTTTGCTTTTTAATGTGGGCCAAATTGAAAGATGCCCTTAAAACAACGCTAATTTCAAAAACTCCGTTGGTAGTTTTATCCATGTTATTCTTTGCCCTTATTTCATTTACCGGACATCAAGGAGGCAATATCACCCATGGCGAAGATTATTTGGTGGAACCCTTACCAAACTCCATAAAATCAGCACTCGGTTATGAAGTGTTCGAAGAAAAAGAAATTGTGCTTACGGATGAAAATTGGGAAACGGCCGTTTTATACACCGATGTTGTTCAACCTATACTCAACAATCACTGTGTAAGTTGCCATAACCCGAAAAAGGCAAAAGGCGAACTATTGTTAAACACCAAAGAAGGTATTCTTAAAAGTGGGGAAAACGCACCTGTTATAATGGCCAACCACCCCGATAAAAGCGACCTCTTCACTAGAATGGAACTTCCTAAAGAAGATGATAAACATATGCCTCCGGACGGAAAGACACAACCATCTAAAGAAGCCATTAAACTGATAGGTGTTTGGATAGAAAACGGTCTTTCCTTTGACCAAACGATTGGAGAACTAGGTTTAGAAAAATCACTTTTTCAATCATTTTTTCCTAAAACAACAAAAACCGATTACCCGGGTACTGCAATTACGGCAGCCGTGCAAGACAGTATAAAAAAAGTAAAGAATATTGGGCTTCATTTAGACCCTATCAGCGAAAGCACCAACTACCTAAAGGTATCTGCTCTTAACTTCCCGGGCTTTACAGATACCAATTTTCAAACATTAAAATCTATTGCTCCCCAGATAGCAATATTGGACCTTGGTGGCACACAAGTAACGGATGCCATTATCAAAGATCTCGCAACCCTACCGAACCTCACCATCTTAAAAATCGACAACACCGACATCACTGGAGAACATATAGATCTTTTAAAGAGTCTAGAGCACCTTAGATCCATCAACCTGTCCAACACCAATTTTAAAAAAGAAAACCTGGACAAGTTAAAAGGATTTACATCATTGGAAAGTGTTTATCTGTTTAACCCCAGCTTGGAAAAAACAGGAACAGAACTCCTAAACGAAGGCAGAACAATTATAGAATATGGAAATTACAATTTACCACCCCTTAAAACGGATAGCATTATCTATTAAGAACAGACCTATCTATTCCAATATCACCGTAAAATCCATAGATTCTTCCCCATGCATCTGTTTTTGAAAAATTGACATAAATCGCCTTAACGATCGTAGGTTCTTATTTTTATTGTTCTTATCCAATAGAGAAGATATAAATTCATAGGCTTTGATTTTAAAGTCATCGATATCTTCCAGGGCCAACTGATCCGCACTTCTAAACCGATAAAAGTCTAAAATCATGTCTTCTCCTTTCCAATTGTCAAAATCGGTTTTTGTGAGTCCGGTCCCGTGCATCCGTTTCAAAAGTTCTTTTTCCGTAAACAATGGCCATTCTCTCCCATTGTCGCTATTACTTGAAGTATTGGCAAACTGCAACAATTGCCATCCCGTTTTACCCACCAACGAATCTTTTAACCCAACAGGCCAATCTTTAGGTAGAAACCTCCATCGAACCAGTTCTTTTAAATGATTGTTTGTAAAATCGATATATGATCTGGAATCTAAAATAGATTTATCCCACGCCCGGTCTGGAAAATCGGCCCTTAAAAACTTGTGCTCTTTACCGTATAACCGAAAAAACGTCTTAAATTCAGGAACAGATTTCAATGCGATCGTTTTTACCTTAAGCTCATCTTCATTATTTATTGTAATTATTTTATACCCCGGCACATAGGCCGCTAGCGACGGTGTCTGAATATTAACAAGTGTATTACCCGCAATGGTCGTAACTATGCCGGTATCATTCAAATGCATATGCCCGCCAACATGCACCCTTAATCCCAAATCGGCAAAGGTCTCCCCTACCAACTTATTGGGAATTCGATGCGCCTGAAAACCTTTATCACCAAAAAGATGTTTCATTTCTTCTGAAGCCCCATCATTAAAATCTACCATTGGATAATGGCTAAAAGCTATTAAAGTCTTACCTAACCGCTTGGCCTCCCCAACTATATTTTTTGTCCAGGTTACCAGGTGTTTTTTATGTTCCAGTACTTCATTATAGCCAATTCCGGCATTGTTGAAAACATGATCAGATCTTGGAATATAAACATTGGCATCCAATGCCAACAACCAGACCCCTTTTACAGGCTCTACAAGATAACTGACATCGGGAATTTTAATATCGGTATCTCCATGAAAATAGACTCGTTTTTCTTTCTTTGAAGCTACCTCAGCCTTTTCAAGGCTATATTCTTCATATGTGTAGGTCGAAAAAGGTGTTTGCCAATAGATATGATCTTTATTGGGAAAGAACCCATATTGGTGCAGCTCTTCTATGATTTTGTCATATCCCCATTCCGTGATTTCTTTTGAAACCACGACCTCATTTTCAAAATCGGACCTTGAAACATGCACCCCCTCTTTACTTACTATAGGTTGTGCCCTTCCATTTCTTCCCAAAAAATCGGTTTTTCCACCCTCTTTACCATAAGGGCTTGTTGGATCATGGTTGCCGTTGATCACAAAAAACGAAATATCATATTGCCTCACATAATCATCCATTATTTTTCGCAACCCCTTGATATGCATTGGTTGCCCATCGTCACTAATATCGCCGGGCATTGCAATGATCTTTACTCCTCTTTTTATGGCATCGTCCAACGCTGCCCTAAAAGCAAAATAATTCTCATTGAACAAACGTGTAGAATGTAATTGCGATTCCATAGTGCGTATAAGTACATTTTTTCCATCACGGGTATCCGTAAAAACCTCAGAACCAAAATCTACCGTATCTGGATATACATCGGCAAAATGTACGTCTGCCATAAAAGCTATTTTTACCTCCTTTTGAATATATGCTGAACTACACCCGCCAAAAAGACTCGACAAAAACAAAATAATCAACATTCGTATCATAAGCTTAAACCTATCATATAGAAACATTTGTTAGTTAAAAATAAATACGGCAAGAAGTATATTCTTGCCGTATTCATCTTTTTTGGATTTATATTAATAACCTGGGTTCTGTTCCAAAAAGCCATCTATGCCCGAAGCACCGTCAACGGCACTTTGAGGTATAGGAAACAACCTATGGTTTACATCTGTATCTGTTTTTTCGGTCCAGGTATCTTCGTATTTTCCAAAACGAATTTGATCCGTTCTTCTAAAACCTTCCCAATACAACTCAAAACCACGCTCACGAAATAAAATATCGGCATCTATGGAAGATAGTGGAGCGGGCGTTTGTTCCGGACGGGCCGTTCTAGATGTTCTTACAGTATTGACATCTGCCAAAGCACCGGCCGTATCACCATTTCTTAATTTGGCTTCTGCCCTCATTAGATAAATTTCTGCCAAGCGCATCAATACAATATCAACACTACTATAACTATTACCATTTGGCGAAGTGCGACTAAATTGATACTTAGAGACACGATAGCCGGTATTGTGCAATGAGCCTTCATTTGTAAAATCGACCTGTAAGGTATGATCAACGTACCCTACATCTCTTGCCGGACCATTTCCTTTTCTTTGAATAACAGGATAAATTCTAACCGTACCGTCATCACACGTAAGAAACTGACCATCGTCCCCTTTTCTTGCACCCCATTGAACACCTCGTAAAATACCCCGATCCATTTCAAAGGCTACATCTTCTATACAGTAATAACTATCTTCCGTTTCTGTTTCCACCAATGGTTCCCGACCTTCAAAATCGGCCAACTGAACCGCAGGTATTATCGTATTTTTTTGATAGAAGCGAGCATCGGCCTCTGCTGGATCCACATCACCGTAAGCATCTACCCAAGTCTGATAAAAATCGGAAGTAATGGAAGGCCCGTCGGTACCATCGGCACTTGGCCATTCGGGTCTTGGAAACATAGAACCCGCTATGGACCAATATGCCCATCTCATATGTTCATTGTTCAATACTCCACGCTGGTCCAAGGCAAAAATCAGCTCAGGATTGGAATGGTTTTCATCATTGAACAATTCGAAATATTCGGGAGACAAAGAAAAGTTTCCAGAATTAATGATATTGTTGGTATAAGAAATCACCTTATCCATATCAGCCTGTGTAAAATTAGGGGTAGCGTATGGGTCGCGATAAACGGCGGCATTTAAGTTTAGCCTTGCCAAGAACCCCCAAACAGCTGCCTGAGTTAACCTACCGGGACCTTTATCGGTATTAATGACATCGACCACGGACAACAATTCGCTTTCTATGTAATCTATGGCATCTTGGGTTCTTAAGACCTCTGAAAGTTCTTCGGAAGATTCCTTTTTAAGTACAATGCCCCAACTATCTAACAACAACATGTTCAAATAAGCTCTTAATGCTTTCATCTCGTACAAAGCACCGGCCGCCTCCGCATCGCCTTCTTCAGCTAGGGGAGCCAATACTTCTATGGCAGCCAAGGTTCTCGATATATTGGTCGTAAGCTCGTTCCAACCACTGGCTACCAAATCATTGGTAGGTGTAAAATTGTGGCTATGGGCCGCCAAGAACTTACCTCCATCGAACCAATCGGTACCACCACGATAAGGCAAAATAGCCTCATCTGAAGGTATTAATTGCAAGCCGTAATAGTTGGTATGTCTCCATGTCCATGAGACATACCCATAAGCGGGCGCTATGGCCCCACTGATCACTTCTGCCTGGGCGCCGGTCAACGATTCGTCCAACAGTTCTTCTTCTAGATCCGTACAGTTCCAGTTTAAAAAGGAAACAAGGAACAAGGTTGTTATAATTATTTTATTTTTCATTTTGAAAGCTGTTTTTTTAAAAGGATACGTTTAAACCAAATAAGATTGTTCTAGATGAAGGATAGGTATACCTATCTATACCAAATGTTTGTATACCATCTATTTCACTTCCGGTATTTACTTCGGGACTATAGCCCGTATAATCTGTAATTATGAATAAATTCTGACCTGTTAAGGTGAAGCGAATATCGTTCACATAATTACCCAGACCTATTTTTTCCGCCGGAAGGTTATAGCCCAAAGTAGCATTGTTCAATTTTAAATAAGCACCATCTTCAAGGTAACGCGTTGATACTTCATTAGAGTTATTTACATCCTCGTTCGGAAATTGTATGGCGAAATCAGTGGTATTCAAATTTCTGCTCAATTGCCCTTTAGAAAAAGAAGACATGGCGGTGTGGTTGTATATTTTATTACCCGAAACCCCATTGAAGTTTAACCCTAGATCAAAATTCTTATAGTCGAAATTTAAATAGAACGCATAGGTAAAATCGGGCAATGCACTACCTGCCGCAATACGGTCGTCATCCAGTATTTCGCCATCTCCGTTTACATCTCTGTACTGGTTTAGCCCGTCTTCGCCAATACCCAAAAACTCTTTCATATAAAAAGTACCTATAGCCTCATTGTTTAAATAACCATTGATAGTGGCACCGGTTTGTCCGCCACCTTGTGCAGCCCCCGTTGTTATGATCGCAAAAGGCGAATTGGTCACTTCATTCTTAATGAATGCCATATTTCCTCCAATATTAAAAGAGAAGTCAGTACCGATCATTGTTCTGTAATCCAAGGCGAATTCTATACCGGAGTTATGAATCTCCAAATCGTCCAAATTGGTCCAAATTTTTTCGGTTGGCTGAATAGGGTCTACCCTATTGGCATACAAGACAACATCTGTAGTTACTTTATTAAAGTAATCCAACGTACCTGTAACCTTATTGTTAAAGAGCCCAAAATCCAAACCTACGTTTGTTTGCGTTGCGACCTCCCATTTTAGGTTGGGGTTTGCCGTACGTACAGGCACCGTTCCAAAAGGATAACCATCCAAGGTGGTGGCACTATCGTCTAAAGGATAGGTATCATTATCACTTTTACTATCTACATAACTTGCCAATGACACTTTGTTATCTATACCTTCTTGGCTACCGGTCTGTCCCCAACTTGCACGTAACTTTAAGTTGTTGACAATCACACTTTCCGACAAGAAATCCTCTTTACTAATATTCCACCCCAAGGCAACAGAGGGGAAATAACCATACTTATTGTTTTCCCCAAATTTGGAAGAACCATCGGCACGCATCGTGGCCGTTAATAAATATTTGTCTTGATAGTCGTAGTTTACCCTACCAAAGAAAGATTGTAGTTCATTCTTTTCGGCAATGGAAATTAAACTTGTGGGGTATTCTTGACTACTGATCTGGTCTTGATACCTTGGTTCTATATCATTATCGGCAAAGCTCTCCAGTTCAAATTTCTTTTGCTGAACAAAAACCTCTTGATATGAATGCCCTACCAAAATGGTTGCGCCATGATCCCCTTTTTCGAAAGTATAGGTCAGGGTATTGTCTACCTGTGTATTTTGATTGGTAGTGATCCAGGTATTCAAATACCCTTGATTCAAATCTTCTAACAAGGCATATGGTGCACGTTGCTGATCTCTAGTTGTAGAAGAGTAATCTACCCCCAAATTCAATTTATAGGTAAGTCCCTTTACTATCTCTACGGACGGGGAAATATTCGCTAGAATACGGTTGCTGTTAGATTCATCTAAATAGATCTCATTACGCACCAACGGATTTAATCTATTATCATCCAATAACGTGGGTTCTCCATTGGTGTATATTGGTATCGTAGGGTTCAGCTCCAACATATCCGTTACCGTAGCACCGACATCGGGTCTATTGTTCAGAGTTCTGGTAGCAGAAAGATTAAAATCTACGTTCAACTTACCATTCAATGCTTTTTGATTTAAGTTTAAACGACCGGAATATCTTTTTAAAGAACTATTTGCGAACGTACCCTCTTGATCATCAACACCTATAGAGGCATAATAGTTGAATTTATCAGAAGCACCACCGCTCATTGAAAAGTTTACGTTTTTAGATATCCCCGTTTGGGTCAGCTCATCTTGCCAATCGGTATTTGCACCACCGTCCAATAAGGTACCCCCAACGGCCGGCACCTGTTGCCTGAACTCATCTGCAGAAAACACATCTATCTTATTTGCCAATGTTGCAAAGGCGGTCGAAACGGAAACATTCATCTCCGTTTTTCCGGTTTTTCCCTTTTTGGTAGTGATCACAATAACCCCGTTTGCCGCACGTGCCCCATAAATAGCTGCCGCAGATGCGTCTTTCAACACATCCATAGACTCGATATCTTGCGGATTGATAAAATTCAAAGGATTGGATGCCACACCTGTAGAGGTATTGTCGATAACAAAGCCATCAATAACGAACAAAGGTGAAGTTCCCGATCTAAAACTACCGATACCTCGTATCACGATATTCTGCGAAGCACCTGGTTCTCCGCTTACCGAAGTAATATTAACACCTGCAACCTTACCTTGCAGTAACTGCCCCGGATTGGCAACTACCCCTTTATTAAAGTCTTCACTTTTTACCGAAGCAATAGATCCGGTGACATCAGAACGTTTTTGGGTACCGTACCCAACAACCACGACATCATCTAACTGGGTGGCGTCCTCTACCAACCGAACGGTCAATGTCGTCTGACCCTGTACGGCAATTTCTTGCGTAGTAAAGCCCAAATACGATACTTCTAAAATAGCATCGCTCTTTACATCGATAGTAAAATTACCATCAAAATCTGTGGTAACACCGTTCAAGGTTCCCTTTTCCATTACTGTTGCACCAACCAAAGGCACACCTTCCTGATCCGTAACCGTACCGGTTACAGTAACAAACTCTACTTCTACCACCCTCTTATACACCTTAGGCTTTACGGTAATCGAAATAGTTTTGTTTATTCTTCTAAAGGTTAGATTGGCATCTTTGGCCATTAGCTCTAAAACCGATCGTAGAGATACGTTTTCATAAGCCATATTATAGGTATTTCTTAACTTACCTACTTTACGGTCATAGACAAAGTTAAAATTTGTCTGATCCTCGATATTGCCCAAAATATCCAAGACCGTAGCACCTTTCACGGCAATATCCACTTTATAATTTTCTAATTTTTGGCCCCTAAGGTCAGCTGCAAGTATGGGATTCAGCATCGCCATGATCATAAGGAGACAAAACGTATTGAATGTCAACTTGATAAATTGTTTAATAGTTAGCAAATTCATAATTTCACATAATGTTTAATGGTTATTTTTTTTAATCGTTGAATAATCGACAGTCTGTTATAGCTCGCCAAAGTCTTACAGGCTGTCTTCTTTTTTAGCTTATATCATAGTTTGTTTTTTGGTTTATTAATTTTTATCGATACACGTACCCTGAATAAGGATATTATTGTTCTTTAAAGGCTTAAATGACAGTCCTTTTTTAACATAGGTGATACTTGCCAGAACATTGGACAAGGTTTCATTATCAAACGATGCGGTTATATGGCAATCTAGCGATTGGTCATCATGGACCACAAAAGTAACCCCGTACCACTTCTCCATAATACCAAGGGCTTCTTTAACAGTAATATCGCTAAACTTCAATATCCCCTTTTGCCAATTGATGAATTTTGAAGTGTCTACCTCCTTTTTAGAAATACTGCCTAGGTTCTTATGAAAAACACCTTGTTGGTTGGGGTGCAAATACACCACATTGTCGCTAGCGTCAATTTGCACCTTACCGGTGGCCACCGTAACCGAAATTTCGTTATTGCCCGGGTAGGCATTTACGTTGAAAGATGTACCTAAAACCTTAGTGCTTAAACCACCTGACTTAATAATAAAAGGTTTAGCTGCATCTTTTGCCACATTAAAAAAGGCTTCGCCTATCAGCGTTACCTCTCTGGTATTACCAATAAATTTTTCTGGAAAGGATAGAGTGCTGCCAGTATTCAATTTTATTTTGGTCCCGTCAGACAAAACAAATTCTTTTCGTTTACCCCAATCTGTAGTCTCCACTATCTGCGAAACAGTTTGGGGCGTTTTTTTTGTAGTATGCAGCCCAAGGTATGCCAAAACCCCAAGGTTAATGATTATGGCAATAGATGCGGCCACCTTAACCCATAACCTGCCAGACTTTTTATACTGTCGCCCATGTATTCTTCTCAACAGCTTTTGCCCCAATTGTTCCGTACGGCCCTCTTTTTTAGAAACACGCTCCTTATTTTTAATAATCAAAGAAGCGTCGAACTTTTCCAAAAGCTTTTCCTCAGTAGCGGTAATAGTACCATTAAGGTACTTGTCCATAAGTGTTTTTACTTCTTTTTCGGTCATTATACTATCGTTACAATGATAAGTACCGAAACAGGCGGGCCACGCACACTCTAAAAAGCAGTCTTAATCGTTACTTAACAAAACAACGAACCACTTAACTTTTAGGTAATAAAAAAGAAACTAAAGAAATGAAAATAAGGTTTTTGCCACTGCAAGTTCTTTACGTAATTGACGTAGGGCAAAAGAAATTTGGTTCTCTACAGAACGTTGGGAAATATCTAATTTATTGGCAATCTCTTTATTGTCGATATTATTAATACGACTAAGTCTAAAAATCACCTGACATCTTTTTGGAAGGGCGGAAATAACGCTATTTATTCTAGTAGATAACTCTATTACATCATCATTCTGATCTACTTCTGACGCAACGGAAACCGAATTGGCAACCTCTAACTGTATCTTATTGAATTTTTGATCCCGTAAATGATTATAACATTTATAGCGAATAGACCTGTACAAATATGATTTTAGAAACTTGATTTCCAAATCTTGTCTTCTTTGCCAAAAATCTACCCAAATATCTTGTACTATGTCTTGGGCAAGACTATCATTCATGAGTATAGAACAGGCGTAGGAGTACATAGGCTCCCACAAAACTTTAAACAAGGTATTGAATGCTTTTTGATCCGATTGCCGTACACGTAAAACCAAATTTTCAATTTCACTATTGTCCATTTTCTCGATTTTCATTCTGCCCAAATCTCCAATAATTAAATTGAAGTGATATTATAACATTGTAAACATTAGGTAAAATGATTTCTTCTCGGCCCAACAAGCTAGCAATCTAACCACTACTTTTCTGAAGTAATTTGCAGAACCTTCAATAGCTTTTCGAAGATCACATTGTTTTCATACACTCCTTGAAACTCTTGAGACATGGGTCCGTAGGCAAAAACAGGAACCATAGTACCTGTATGGTCATGAGTGGTAAAATCTGCCTCAATTTCATGTTTCCCTACATTACCTTGTGGTATGGTCAACCCACCCGTTTCATGGTCCGCCGTAATCACCACCAAGGTATTTTTATCTTTATCGGCAAACTTTATAGCCTCTGAGACCGCTCTATCAAAAGAGATACTCTCGGTAACGACCCCTTTGATATTATTTGCATGGCCGTAGCTATCAATTTTCGCCCCTTCAACCATTAAGAAAAACGAATTGTCCTTATTTAAATATGAAAGTCCATTTTTAGTTGCTTCGGCCAATTTCTTCACATAAGACTCTTGCAACTCCCCCTCTACAAAATTAAACCATGCCCCTACCTTTTTATCTTTACTGGAACCAATGGCACCAATATTTGTACTCATTGCAAAACCGGCATCTTCAATATTCCGCACTGCAGAAGATGGCTGAGAGATAAACAGTTTTAATCGGGAGGCCTGTAGATCTGACGCTATCTCGGCCACCATACCCCTATCGGTTTGGTGGGCATAAAAAGAAGAAGGGGTTGCCCCCGTAATTTCGTCTGTGGTAATAACCCCTGCAAGAAAGCCTTTTTCCGATAATATTTCTGTTAGGTTACGAACAGGCCCTCCATTTACATCGGTACCAATGGCCCTATTGTTCGTTTTTTGCCCTGTTGCTATGGCGGTACCCGCACCTGCAGAATCTGTTGTAAAATCGTCAGCAGATTGCGTTTTAATAAACCCTATGCTTTTTAATTGTGTTAAAGACAAGGCCCCATTATTTGCCAAAACAGCAGATGATATTTGTGTTAACCCATTGCCGTCACCGATCATTAAAATAATGTTCTTTGGGGCTCTTAGCACCTGATCTGTCTCAAAAGTTGGATGATACACTTCTGAGAAAACAGTATTTCGCACCACCCTTTCATTCAATGAAGAAACATAGGTTACACACTCATTGGGCATATCTGTATTAATAAAATCCACACCCATGTCCACAAAGGCCTTCCAGGCAGTTTTAGAATCGGGTGTCGCCCAAAAGCGAAAAGGCTTTTTTAATTGATGCCCCATTTCAATGGCCTTCGCAACCTTTTTATAATCTTCGGCCGTTAACCTGCCTTTACCGTTCCAATTAGAATAGTGCTTAAAACTTACGCTGACCATAGCTATTTTTTCAAGTACTTTGGCATTGCTTACAGGCTGTAAACTTTGATAGTCGAAATAAATAAAATCTGGATAATCGACATATTCCTTTAATACCGGACGGTTTCCGGATATAATAATTTTAATAGTAGGGTCGCCAATAATGGACGGATACTTTTTTAGACTGGTAACAATAGCATCTAAAGTGATATGGGCGTCGGTCTTTACATCTATCATGAGCTGTAAGGACCTGCCCTTGAGCAACCCCAGCTCCAAAGCTTCTTGCAAGGGGTTTAAATACAGTCTCTCTAAGGTTTTCTTTTCATGAATTTCACTTGGCTCATGAGCTACCATCAATTTACCGTCCGTATAAAAAACATCCACCTCAATTGACTGCGCTTCGGCGCCAAAGGCTTTCCAAAAAGGAATATTCTGTTTGTAATCATTATGCGAATGCACTTTACTATCTTGTGGCAATACAAAATGCATTACCATGAACATGCATATGAACATTACTCCTCTCAATTTCATAAACCTATTTTAATAAAGATAGCCCATACATCTACAGGCCGGTATTTTTTACCTAAAGAAAAACTTGTGAGCGGCAAATGTCCTATTTATTTCCAAGATTTGTTTTAACTAAAGGTCAAGTAAACGTGAATATAAATGAACCTGGCCCTTGATATCTTTATTTAAAAATAATTTTGCACAAAAGCCCTATACCATATTCCCTCAGAAGAATATGGTACACCTATACGCCAATTAAAGCGACATAAATTGTTGCGAGCAGCTACTACTTAACTGCACTCTATTTACCAATTACCGCTTTTGATCTCTTATATACCATTTAACAATGGTCAGTTCAAAAAAGTTACGACAAATTTCGAAGACCTGGATCTACCGATATGGCGTAGGCATCTTTGGCCCCTACCGCCATGAGGGCATTTATAATTTTATCTTCGGTACCCGGTTCGGTAATCGCGACTATACTGCCACCTCCACCAGAACCAACTATTTTTGCACCATAGGCACCAGCATTCAATGCCGCATTGATCATGGCATCGATTTTAGGAACTGTAATTTGAAGTTTATCCCTAAGCACTGCATGGTGTTGGTTCATTAAATCACCCAACACCTTTAAATCGGCCGTTGTTTTTTCTAGTTCTTTCAGCGCCAATTGGGTAATATGGTGATTCTCTATCGCTCCTTCAAAATAAGGAATATATTCTGCCGGCAATACAGCTATATAGCTCTTTAGGTCATCTACCGTTGCCTTGGACAAGTCGAAGTCCGGAAATTCTTTCTTAACTATTTCTATAGATTTTAAGGCATTGCCCTTTACACGCGACAATAGCCCGACCGTTTCTTTTGGCACACCCGAAACGCCGGACACCATACCATTGAGGTCTGATTTTATAGATTGACACTTATACGGCATTGAGGTCTTAATTTTTACGATGCCTCCTACTGCAATACTAAAATGGTCCATCATGCCACCGGGCTCATTATGCTCCAACACCTCTGCCGAATATGCCAATTCCGCTAAATAATCTTTATCTACAGCATCGTTTACGCCAAATGCCTCGACCAAAAAATAGATCCAGGCCAAGAGTACTGCCGAAGAACTGGAGTTACCAGAATTGATAGGAATATTACCGGTTATATCAACATCATAACCCTGATCCGTAACGCAGCCCCGTCTTCTTAACACCCGTAATGCAGAACCAAAGTAATCACGTGGTTCCAACTCCATGAACATATCGGATATTGAAATGACTCTTTGTTTTCCGATATCTTTCATATTTATCACAAACGAGCCTAAACTGTTGGGCTTGGCCGTTAGCGATATCTGCCTATCTATTGCACAGGCAACAACGGGCAACCCCAGATAATCTTGATGATCCCCGAACAAACATGTTCTTCCGGGCGACATTATCCTAATTTCTTTCTTCCTTTTCGAGGGTGTTGTTCTTTCGTTCAATGCAAATCTATTAAAATGAATGGCGATAAAAATAAAGGTTAATATCTAACCAAAAAAATAACCGACACAGTAAGTTTTATCCATTTATGGGCGTAACAAAACTTACACCAAATGCTCATTCGTCGCACATATATAAAACACCCTCGGACCAACTATAATTTTTTATCCACAAATAATTGTCTTACAGGTATTTGTTAAAAACATATTTATCAACAACCACATAATTATTTCATTATTTATTTATATTTGGGAACCTACCATTGATTATTATGATGACCGAAAACATTAAAACAATGTTCAGTAAAATGAACGATTGCACCAGAGACACGGCACTATCGTGCCTAATGTCCGAGTTTAAATTGGACAACAAAAAGACTATAAAGAAAAATTGGATGATCGGTGGAAGGATACCTGAAGAATATCAAGAAAGGACCGTGATTATCTTTCAAAACCTATTAAGGGAGCAAACCATGAAAGTCAGGGAAATTCAGGTACATTTATAGGGCATACACATTAAATTACATGCTTGTCTTATTGGCAGGTATACATTTCAGCATATTTTCAAATAACTTACAACAAAAAAATAACCGGCAGATTCCTAAGAAAACACCGGTCACAAACTAACTCAAACTAATTCTAAACCTCACTGCAAAGGTGACTTCTAATTGTTATTACACAATTACCCCAAGATGAAGTTTAGTTTAATTCAAGAATGTCTGCCGGCATTTTGTTCTTATCTATTTTTAGTCCCAAAACATTCATGATAGTAGGTGCGATCTGGTTACTATAAATTTGTTCTTCATTTCTTACCTCACCCATTGGCCTTACCCCTTTACCAAAGGCAATAAACCATACACTACCAGCCCCTACGATATCGTTTCCATGGCTTTTCCAGGTATTCAAAGGTTCTGTTCCACGACCATGATCTGTAGTAATTATAAAAACAGTCTTGTTCTTATAAAAATCATCCGATTGGGTAAAATTCCAAAGCTGTTGTATGAACACATCTGTCGTATGAGCGGATTTTAAATAGGCTCCATAGTCCCCATCATGGGCAAAATCGTCGGTTTCACCATAAGAAATGTACAATAATTCCGGATGGTTCTTTTTCATTTTTTCCATTGCATAATGGTGGGTAAAAGCATCTAACCTCACCGTGCTCCACGGACTGGGCACCAAGGGCTGTAATTGGTTTAAGAACTTTTCTCTTTCCGTCAGGTGTTCACCTTTGGCAATTTCAAAACCAGCATTCACGGGTACCCCGGAACGATCCTCATTTATAATGGAAGGAAAAACATCCCAACTACCAAAGGCCGCCACCTTATTATGATATTTTGGACTCATATTTGCAAGCTCTAGAACTGTCTTGTTCGGATTTGGCATCTTATCGTTGCTAACAATACGCCCATCATCTGCCTTCCCTGTTAATATCTCATTGTAACCGGGATAGGAGAACCACTTGGTATTGGTTAAATCTACCTTACTTCCTACTGCCCTATTTCCATGAAGCTGTCCTATTTTAGTTAATTCTGTCCAAATGAAGGGAAGTAATACCTTTCTGCGTTCTTCCGGTGTTTCTCTCCAAAACTTTTTCTTTAGGGCCGTAGTATCGTGTACATACCCCGAATTGGTTATAAGTTGCGCATCCGCCCCCGAAAACATTTCTTGCCAACGAAAACCGTCCAGCGTAATCAACACTACCTTGGTATTATCCTTTTGTGCATTTACCCATGACATACTCAAAAAGACTACTAATAACGATACTAAAATTTTGGTATTCATATTTCTGATTTTATTAAGCTGGCAGAAGCCCATTCAACATTTAGTTTTTAGCAAAACACCTTTAACCAAAAAGAAATTAAACAACAATACCGACTCTATAATTTTATCAACAATTTATCGTGATAACTTTTTAAGTGCATTTCATCGAAAAAATTAGTCTTTTAATCGTTTAAAAGAATCATATGGATATTTTTGGGAAGACCTATTCAACCAATTATCAATTTATTAGCATTAAGTTTTAAATGAAAAAAGTCTCCCTTAAGTTCCTGATTTTTTCTTTCCTTTCTATTTCTTTTCTTTTAAACTTAACTTCCTGTAACAAACAGCACGATCTGGTTTCCGAATTTGTGATTTTAGAAGACCTTGCCCCTGCCCACCTAATCAACACAGACCAAATTACCGATTTCAAAGAACTAACGGAACAAGAATAGACCTCTATTTTAAAAATATTTAGTTTCAGGCCTGTTTCAGTTAGCAAGCTATCTTATACGGCACCATCGATAATTATTCTATTTTCTTTCTCTTACAAATAACAATTGGCCGCACCTTTTAAGCGGACTGCCCCTCTATTATAGAATATATTGCCCCCTCGTAGTTAACATAATCATATCCGACAAGTAATAACAATGCCTCGACCATGGGGTTTTATTCTATTTGTAATAACTTAGAATCAAATACAAAAAAGGGAAACCTAATGTCCGAAAACAATAAAAGAAACATATCAATAACCGGCAACATAGAATTTACGGGAATTACCCTTAACGAGCCAAAAAATTTCGCAGCCGGATTACCCGCCGTAAAAGTGGCCGTTCAGCATACCTTTAAAGAAATGGGGGCATTGGAAGCACTGTCTACCTTATCGCACATGAACCAAAAAGAGGGATTCGATTGCCCTGGATGTGCATGGCCAGACCCCGAAAAACCTTCTAAACTGGGCGAATATTGTGAGAATGGGGCAAAAGCACTGGCAGAGGAAGCAACCTATAAAAAGGTCGATGAAGTATTTTTTAAGAAATACAGTGTAGAAGAAATTTCTACTTGGTCCGATTATAAAATTGGAAAAAGTGGTCGTTTAACCCGCCCCATGATACTTCGTGAAGGGGAAATTCACTACAGCCCCATATCTTGGGAAGATGCCTATATGCTTATCGCCGACGAATTAAGAGCATTAAATTCTCCTAATGAAGGTATTTTTTATACCTCGGGAAGATCCAGTAACGAAGCCGCATTTTTATACGGGCTTTTTATAAGGGCATTTGGCACCAACAACATGCCAGATTGCTCAAACATGTGCCATGAGAGCAGTGGGGTAGCCCTTTCTGAAACATTGGGAATAGGTAAAGGCTCTGTAAAACTGGAAGATTTTGACAAAGCAGAAATTGTAATGGTCATAGGACAAAACCCGGGCACCAATCACCCTAGAATGCTGTCGGCACTAGAAAAATGTAAGAATAATGGCGGCAAGGTAATTACTATAAACCCTTTGGCAGAAGCAGGACTTATTCGTTTTAAGAACCCCCAATCAATTTCGGGACTAACTAAGGGCGCATCGCTTACCGACATTCATTTACAGGTAAAAATCAACCAAGATGTGGCTCTTTTAAAACTGATCATTAAAAGACTTGCCAAGCTGAGCGAGACCGACAACAAGGTGTTCGACCATAATTTTATTGAAAAACATACAGAGGGTTACGAAGCACTTTTGGCCGATCTAGATAATTTTTCCGACAATGAACTTTTAGAGGCATGTGGTGTCGCCGACGAAAAAATTACCGAAACTGTCGAACTCTTGGCTAAGAACAACAAAATTATCATTTGTTGGGCCATGGGCCTTACCCAGCATAAAAATGGCGTTGACAATATTAAAGAATGTGTAAACCTATTGCTTTTAAAAGGTAGTTTAGGCAAACCGGGCGCCGGTACTTGTCCGGTAAGAGGGCACAGTAATGTACAAGGTGACAGAACCGTAGGTATTATGCACCATGTATCCGAAGAGCTTAATACAGCCATAAAAAATGTTTTTGGTTTTACCCCACCCGACAAAGAGGGGCTAGACACGGTACATGCCCTCGATGCCATGCACCAAAATAAGGCGAAAGTCTTTGTTGCCCTTGGCGGAAACTTTATTTCTGCCGTGGCCGATACCGTATATGCGGCAGAAGCCCTGCAACAATGTAATTTAACGGTACAAATAAGTACCAAACTTAACCGCAGCCACTTAATAACAGGAAAAACAGCTCTGATCTTACCCACTTTAGGGCGCTCGGAAAAGGACTCAAAAAATGGAAAATCACAATTTTTGACCGTTGAGAACAGCATGGGAAAAGTACACAGGACCAAAGGACTGTTGACTCCCAAATCAGATCAGTTAAAAAGCGAACCTGAAATTATATCCGGTATTGCCAATGCCTACTTCAAAGGAACCCACCCTGTAGATTGGAAACGGCTAGGAAACGACTACGACTTCATAAGAAAAAAAATGTCGCAAACTTTCAAAGGTTTTGAAGAAGTGCAAACAGCATCAGAAGGAGCCGGTTACTATCTACCCAATAATGTCCGGGAACTGGACTTTTCAAAATTACCTAATAAAAAAGCACGATTCAGTATTTGCCGATTGGCACAACACCGATTAAGACCCAACGAGTTTTTATTGATGACGATACGGTCTCATGATCAATTCAACACTACTATTTACGGGCTTAACGACCGGTACAGGGGTATTAAAAACGAGCGCCGCGTGGTCTTTATGAACTCTGCCGATATGGAGCGTTTCGGTTACAAAAAATTTGATATTGTCGATTTGATCAGTAAGTATGAAAATAAGGAAAGACGGGCCGAGAAATTTTTGGTCATACCCTACAACATACCAGAAGGAAACCTGGCCGCCTATTTTCCGGAAACCAATATCATCGTACCCCACAACCATTTTGCGGATAAGAGCAACACCCCTATCAGCAAATCGATCATTGTTCATTTGGAAAGAAACAACAGCCTTTAGCCTTTATTTATTCGTTATCTAAAAATCGACTTTTAAGATTTAAAAAATGGCCTAACTTTATAGTAAACATTACCCACTCCGATTTTTGTATAGCATTGTAGACATAGAGACCACCGGCAACGGTATAAAGGGCAACCGTATCACTGAAATTTCCATCTTTAAAACGGACGGTTATAAGGTGATAGACGAGTTTACGTCATTGGTGAACCCTGAATGCGAGATACCATATTTTATAACCGGCCTTACGGGCATTGACAACGATATGGTACGCAATGCCCCAAAATTGGAGGAAATAGCCCCCAAAGTATTAGAAATTACGGCAGATACCATTTTTGTTGCCCATAGCGTAAATTTTGATTACAACGTTATAAAAAACGAATTTCAACAGATAGGGCTAGATTTTGTTCGAAAGAAATTATGTACCGTAAGGCTCTCCAGAAAACTGATTCCAGGTTATAACTCGTACAGCCTGGGCAAGCTATGTTCTGCCATAGGTATACCTTTAAAAGACAGACACAGGGCCAGGGGCGATGCACACGCCACCATGTTGTTGTTTCATAAATTGCTAAGAACCCCCAATGCAGATAAGGTTTTCAAATCTTTCTTGAACGCAAAATCACAAGAAGCCACTCTACCACCATCACTACCAAAGGCAGAGTTCGAAAAATTACCCAGCACCCCTGGTGTATATTACTTTAAGGACAGTAAGGGGAGAATTATATATGTTGGCAAGGCCATTAACATCAAAAAGAGGGTATTAAGCCATTTTTACGACAAATCATCAAAAGAGATTTCTCTCTGTACAGAGACCTCATACCTAGACTATGAAGAAACGGGCAGCGAACTGATTGCTCTTCTACAAGAATCATCGGAAATAAAAAGACATTATCCGAAATTTAACCGGGCACAAAAAAGACAAGTTCAACAGTACGCCATTTTTAGTTATGAAGACCGCAATGGCATTCTTCATTTAGCTTTCAATAAATTAAAAATGGCCCCTAATCCGTTACATATTTTTTACAGTATAACCGAATGTAGACTATTTTTAGAATCGCTCTGTGAAACATATGAGCTATGTCCTAAATATTGTCATCTACAAGAAAACGTTGAGATCTGCGATCATTACAAGATAAAACAATGCATTGGTATATGTTCTGACCTATCTTATGTAAAAGAATACAACAAAAGGGTATTAACCGCAATTGAGTCTATAGAGGAATCCAAAACCGATTATGTTATAAAGACAAAAGGAAGAAGCATTGATGAAGAAGCATTCGTATTAACAAGAAAAAATATTTACGTCGGTTATGGTTTTGTTTCAAAAGAAACCAACCTAACATATTTGGAAGACTTTGAAAATTATTTGATAAGACAGCCAAGTACTTTAGAAGCGCAGCGCATATTAGAATCTTTTCTAAGAAAAAAAGAACCAAAAATATTAAAGTTAGCTCCTGAAACTACTCGTTAGGGACAAGCATTATTCTTTCATCTTTTTATACATTCGTATCACAAAAAAGAGCCATACCAAAAAGATAAAGCCTACAATCAACGAATAGATTAAAACAAAGTCCACTATTTACGATACTTTAAGTAATTCATAAAACCGAGAATTGTTGGGGCCCATAAAGCTATAAATATAGCTTCGAGCTTTTCTCCCTTTAAAAACAATACTTCGGATACGATTATAATGGATAAGACTACTAGGAGCATTATAAAATTCATCAATCCTATACGCTGAATAAAATTTTTAATCATCTTTGTAATACAAATCCTACTTAAAGGTATTAAAATATAAAATGCAATCTTAATAAATATTAAGATTTTTTTAACAATTCGAATTGATTTATAAAACCTATCTCATAAAATACGAATCAATTTACAATTAAACTAACTTTTTTGTTGCATGAAAAAAAGCATCATTACTCTTTTTTCTTTCCGCTGTTCATCATACTAACGAGCACCAGTATAAGTGCTATAACGACGGCTACAAATACACCGATTATCACTATACCGTAACTCCAGTTGACCAAGGGTACCAAATTTTCCATATCTATTCAATTATTCAATTAGCAGGTTGTTAAAGAATTATAATACAAATTCCCAACAATAAAAATAATCGGTTGCATGCTTTCATTTTATGATATTGGTCATACTATGAAAGCCAAGGGATAAATACGGTAAGGGATGCAAAAAGTGCCGCTACAATTTAAGTTTACTATTCTCATGCGCCACCCTAGCGGTAATCATCGAAACCTTATCTGGATTATCATAAAAATCAACGGCCTCCTTTGTTTTTACGAACAAGAACTCCTTTTGCAGTTCATGAATAATTTTACTGTTAAAAATAATATCGCGCATTGGGCCAATAGCCCCGGCTATATAAAATTGCAGTCCTTTTTCATGAATTTGGTGTATTAGCTTTGAAAGTGTATCCGCTGCGGTGGCATCTATATAATTAATGGCCTCGGCATTTAATATTACCGCCTTTAGATCGGGCCCTTTGCCCTTTATATGTTTTAAAAGCTCTTTTTTAAAATATGCCGAATTGCCAAAATACAATTGTGAATCGAACCGTACGATCAAGAGATCTTTTCGTATTATCACCTCATCATCGAACCTTTTGATGTTCTTATAATAATCAGACCCTTTTACATTGCCCAGTTCGGCAAAGTGGGGTTTCGAGGTGCGATAGACCATTAGCAATAAGGACACAAGTACCCCGATCAAAATTCCTTGGGTAATACCTACAAAAAGGGTAATCAAAAAAGTCAATAACAATACCGCAAATTCATCTTTTCTATCTGCCCAAAGTACTTTAGCGTATTTAAGATCGATCAAGCCAAAAACGGAAACCATAATTATACTGGCCAAAGCGGCATTTGGCAAAAACCTAAATATGGGTGTAAAAAACAATAATGTGAGCACTACCAGTACAACGCTGAACAGGCCAGCCAAATTGGTTTGTGCCCCGGCCGCATAGTTAATGGCCGACCTAGAAAAACTTGCCGTTGAAGGATACCCATGAAAAAGAGAACCTACAATATTAGAACTGCCCAATGCCACAAGCTCTTTATCGGCATCGATAGTTTCATCCCCACTTTTCTCCTCCAGGGCCTTACCTATCGAAACAGTCTCTAAATACCCCACCAATGCCAAAGCTATTGCCATTGGCCATAACTGTTCCAAATTCGCCAAATTCACATTTGGCAACGAAAAAGACGGAAAACCTTTGGGAACTTCACCTACCAATCTTACACCGTAATCCCCCAAGTTTAAATAGAATACCCCTATGATACCAAGAACCACGACCAAAAGTATGGCCGGAAAGCTTTTTTTCCATTTCTTGAACCCCAGAATAATCAAAATTCCTATAAGACCTATAGCCAAGTCTAGAGGATTCATATCTGAAACCTTATCAAAGGTAAGCTGTATAATTTCATGAAATTTGTTACTTCCGGCCACTTCCAAACCCAACAAATGCTTTAATTGACTGAACATTATGATAAAGGCAGCTGCCGAAGTAAACCCACTTATCACCGGTTTAGACATAAAATTGACCAAAAACCCCATTCTCAAAATTCCTAACAACAACTGGGTAGCCCCAACCATTAGGGTAAGAACCAACACCATGGCTATATAGTTTTCTATCCCCGAAATAGCCAGTGTAGAAAGACTGGCCGCCACTAAAAGGGAATCCATGGCAACCGGCCCCACCGCAATTCTTCTAGAAGTTCCTAAAAACACGTATGTTAAAATGGGAAATAACGAGGTGTACAAACCGTACACAGGTGGCAATCCTGCAATCATGGCATATGCCATACCTTGGGGCACCAACACTATACCAACCGTAAGACCCGCTATCAAGTCTTTAATGAAATATTCTTTTTTATAGGTAGTTACCCAATCCAAAAAAGGTAAAAATCGCCTCACTCCCCAAAATTAATCAATTAGATTACACTTGCTAAACTATACCAGTAACTTATTAAATTTAACCGCTTGCCCCACCCAAAAATCCAAGTCCTCTTCAGAATCAAAGCCTTCGGGGTATATAAAAAGAAACCCTTTTGAAGGTTTTCCCGTAAAGTTCATTTGTTGGCTCCCTCTCTTATTCAAAAGGTCCTCATAATTCAACTTCCCTACCCTTACCATTAAACGGTCTTGTATTATAGTCTTGTCTATATCAACACCTATACACATCTTTCCGTTCAACATAAACACAAGGGCCCCCATCATTTTCTTTTCTTCCAGAAAACCGATTCCCTTTAATCGATTTCGCACCCGATCTACTAAATATTCGCTATAGGCCATCTGTTGCAATCATTAAAAAATTAATCTTATGATGGTTTCAAAAATACTTGGAACATTCCATTTTTGTCCGATAAATAGTCGAATCCTCTATGCAGATCTTTCTGATCCACGGCATACGGATAAAAGGTAATGGGTTCTATACAAACCATGTTGGACACTTCTGTCCAAAGCATAAAATGAGAAAAACCTTGAGTAGTGATCATTAAACCATGTTCGCCATCGGCAAGGGATATTTTAGAGGCACTCAGAACTGGCATGGCCCTACTACCAACCGCCAACACTTCTGGCAATGCAATTTCTTTCTCATCGGTTATTATTTTTACATCGCCGGTAGTTAAATTGAACGCAGGGTGGTACCCTAACATAAAGGGCATTTCTTTTTCTCCTGAAATTTGGAAGGCAACCCTTAACCCGTCTTCACTTAGAACAAAAGTTTTCTCAAAAACAAAATCATAGGGCCAAAAAAGCACTGCTTTGGTAGATTTTTGGGGAAATTTTGAGTTTTTTACGGTATCGTTGGCTGTGTATATTTTTTTAAAGACCACTTTGGTTTTTGAGTGTTGCTCTCTTTCATAGGTCATTTCCCTCAACAGTCCGTGCTGATCTTGAACAGCCTTGCCTTTTTCTGTTTCGACCGTAAAATCCGCTTTATTTGTGGGACCTATGATCGGAAACATTTCGGTATCGGAACTACGCCACCCCGGACTTCCCTTTTGGTGTATATATTGGTGCCCGTCCACTTTATAACTGATCAGCTCACCTTTATCTACAACAACTTCTTGGTTACCTAAAGAAAGTATGGTCATATTATTCATTTATTAATCTATAGATCAAAATAGCGGTTCTTTTCGTCAACGCCTCTATAGTATTCAGGTTTACGGTTTCCTCGGGTGTATGTGCTCCAGAACCCATAGTACCCAAACCATCTAAACAGTCTACATATTTAGCTACAAAAGAAGTATCGGCCGCACCTCTTTTACCAGGGTCATAGGCGATTACCTCTCCTTGGCCCAAATCTAAACTCACCTGATTTAGTTTGGTCAGCAGCGCATTGTTACCTTCGGTAGGCCCCATTGCAGGGTAACTGTCGGTAAAGGTAATTTTGGCCGAAGTCATGGGTAAATTTTCAGAAACGATTTTACGCATACTTTCACGAGTTCTTTCTTTCTGCTCTTCGGAAATAAATCGAAGACCGCCCCTTACTTCTGCCTTTTGCGCAACAACGTTTGTTTTTCCAAAAACGGTTCCTTTACTGGTCATTTCATCGAACTCTACGAATGTACCACCTAGCAACGTTCCCGGATTAAAGGTCAGTAGGTCCTCTCCTTTTACATCGGTATAAAACTGGTGAAGTATTCGCGACATTTCAAAAATGGCCCCAGCACCTACCTCATCATTAAAAATACCTGAAGAATGCGCCCTTTTACCTTCTACCTCTACTTTCCAACCAGAAGATCCCCTTCTGGCCACGGTAGCATAATTAAATCCGGTAGAAGTCTCGAACCCCAAGGCAATATCACTTCTTTTGGCAGCTTCTATCAAATCTTTTCTACTTATATCCAAAGGTTTTCCGGCACTTTCCTCATCTCCGGTAAATGCCGCAATTATTTGGGCATCTTTTAATAAATTGTTTTCCTGTAGCGCTTTTAGTGCATATAGGATTATTACATTTCCACCTTTCATATCATTACCTCCCGGGGCATGGGCGATGCTATCATTTATTCTGGTAAAGGTCTGAAAGGGACTATCTTCTTCAAAAACCGTATCTAGATGGCCTATTAGTAAAATTTTCTTTCCTTTTGAGCCCTTGGTCTCGGCAAACAGGTGGCCCGCCCTGTTCAACTCTTCTGGCATAGGTATCCATTTCGTATCAAAACCGATGGACTCGAATGCAGTACTGAATTCGCTTCCTACTTTTTTGACTCCTTCTAAATTCAGCGTACCACTGTTAATGTTCACTACCTTCTCCAAAAACTGAATGGCCTCAGCGTTGTTGGTTTCTATGCTTTTAATAATTTTCTTTTCTGTTCTGGATAGTTTTTGACCCGAAATAGGCAGCACACACACCAGAAAAACTAAGGTTACAAATAACTTTTTCATCATAATTGTTTGGTTGTATCAAATGTACCCAAAACTCGGGCGATACAAAATAAAAAAGAGGAAACTCCACACTCCTACACCCACAAAAATGGGTGTTCACAAGTATTTACTCGAACCTAATGGCTTTAACGGGCGTAATCTTGGTGATGATATAAGATGGTATAAGCAACATTAAAAGACACAGCAACAGCACTCCTATATTTAAAACCAGAATCGTTATTACATCAATATGAACAGGAATGTACTCTATATAATACTCTTCTGGATTGGGAAATTTAAACATTCGGTATTTGCTTTGTAAAAAGATAAGTCCCAAACCGATCAGATTTCCCCAAAACAGCCCTACCCCTATTAAATAGGTGGCGTTATACAAAAAGACCTTTCTAATGCTCCAGTTCGTCGTACCCAAAGCCTTTAAAATACCGATCATAGGCGTACGTTCTAAAATGAGTACCAAAAGGGCCGTAATCATATTAATACCCCCAACTATAATCATGATACCGATGATAAGACCAATATTAAAATCGAAGAGACCGATCCACTCAAAAATCTTGTAATACTTGTCTTTCAAGGTTTTGGTATCCAAATTAGAAAGCGTTTTTCCATAGATCTCGGCACTTTTTTCATCTATATCGTCAAAACTTTCCAAAAAGACCTCGAAATTACCTACCTCATCCTCTTTCCATTTATTCATTTGCTGAATATGGCGAATATCTATAAAAATGTACCTGCTATCTATCTCCTCAAAACCACTATCATAAATTCCCTTTACAACAAACTTACGTTGGTTCGGAATCTTTTCGGTATCATCGTCGCGCAGAAAAAAAGTAAAGAAAGAATCACCTACCTCCAATTTTAAACGGTTGGCCGTTATCTGGGATATAAGTACATCGCTATTTAATTCTGCCGTATAATCCGGCAAAGAACCACTTACCAAATACTCTTTTAAGGGCGCCCAATAATAATCTTGTCCTACTCCTTTGGCAATCACCCCCTCGAAAGTGTCGGGTGTTCTTATGATGCCGGCTTTTGTAGCCACCGCCTGTACGTGGACAATACCGTGCACATCTTTAAACTCTGGATAAAAATCCTGGTTTTTAGAAACGGGTACTACAGAGACCTCTGAACTGTTATTATCATAGTTCGTGATTTGCACATGCCCATTAAAAGCCGTCACTTTCTCACGAATCTTATATTTAAGCCCTACTCCGGTAGCAATGGCTATCAACATCATAACCACACCGATCGCAATGGCTGCAATAGCTATTTTTATTATTGGTGCGGAAATACTAATTTTATGCTCCTTACCCGTAATAAGCCGTTTGGCGATAAAATATTCTAGGTTCAAATGATGTTATTTTTATACCATTTCAAAAATACCCTTTTTTTATCTTTTTTGTTATGTATCTCTTGCGGAAACACAAATGATAAAAATGACAAAAAAACTGAAAATATAAGTACCGCAATAATTGCCGACACACTAAAACCCGTTCGGGTAGCAGCGAACAGAACCGAGGCCTACATTCCCTTGTTACAAGACAAAAATATAGGGATAGTCGCCAACCAAACATCGGTTATTTTTAACGAACAGGGGCACACCCATTTGGTAGACTCACTTTTACATTCCGGTATAAAAATCAAAAAGGTCTTTGCACCCGAACACGGATTTAGGGGCCAGGCCGATGCAGGTGAAAAAGTAAGCGATGGCACCGACAAAAAAACGGGGTTGCCCTTAATATCGCTATATGGCAAAAACAGAAAACCCTCTACAGAGCAATTAAAAGAACTGGATGTTGTGCTTTTCGACATACAAGATGTTGGAGTACGTTTTTACACCTACATAGCCACTTTACAATTAATAATGGAAGCTTGTGCCGATAACAATATTCCTGTAATTGTGCTTGATCGCCCCAACCCCAACGCCCATTATGTTGACGGACCTACAATGAAAAAAGAACACTCCGGATTTTTAGGGATGACAGAGATACCATTGGTATATGGGATGACCATTGGCGAGTATGCACAAATGATCAATAACGAAGGTTGGCTGGAAAATTCTAAAAAAGCAGATCTTACGGTCATTCCCTTAGAGAATTGGACACACACTACTGTTTACCATCTCCCCATAAGGCCCTCGCCCAATTTACCGAACGATACGGCCATTAATCTATACCCAAGTTTAGGGCTTTTTGAAGGAACCAATGTAAATGCAGGGCGGGGAACCGAATTTCAGTTTCAACGGTATGGGGCCTCTTTTATGGATACTACCGCCTATACCTTTTCTTATGTACCAAAACCTAATTTTGGATCCAAGCACCCCAAGGAAGAGGGGAAGACATGCTATGGCAAAGACCTATCCGATCATAAAAGAATGAGCGAGGTTTCTTTACAATGGATCATAGATGCCTATAACAATACACCGGACAAGAACCAATTCTTCATTACCTCCGGATTCACAAAACATGCCGGAAACACAGAACTTCAAAAACAAATAGAAGCAGGCCTTTCTGAAAATGAAATTCGACAGTCATGGGCGACCGACCTGGAAAAGTTCAAAAAAATAAGGGCGAAATATTTAATGTACGATTAACCTTTTATAAAGGGTTACCCCTAACTCCCCTAACGATAATCAATCTTGGTTCAAAGTAGTAGTAGGTTTTCTATATTTATGAAAAGGTTGTCGTAGCAGGCCTTTTATGCTTGAGTTCTCTTTTTCGTCCGGGAAAGTATCTACACCATAAATGATAGTCTCCCTATCCTTGTACATATAGGTTCCGAACAAACGGTCCCAAATAGAAAAAATATTCCCATAATTACTGTCCGTATAGGGCAATACATAATGGTGGTGCACCTTGTGCATATCCGGAGAAACCAAAAACCAACTTAAATACCTATCTACTTTTACAGGCAGTTTAATATTGGCATGGTTAAATTGTGACAGTATTACCGATAAGCTTTGGTACAACATAATAATACCCACCGGTGCCCCGACCACAAAAACCCCAATGAGTGTAAATACATATCTAATAAACGATTCTAGGGGATGGTGCCTATTGGCCGTAGTGGTATCTACATGGTGATCGGAATGATGCACCAAATGCACCATCCATAGAGGTTTTATCTTATGTTCTACCCAATGGGCCAGATAAGCCCCTATTAGATCCAATAACATAAGGCCCAATAGGGCGTACAGCCATAACGGCATGACCGGCAGCCAATTAATTATACCAAAATCGTTGGCAACGACCCAATCAGATGTTTTAAGTAATAGGAAAGCAAGTGGAAAATTCACGATTATAGTTGTCAATGTAAAAAACAGATTAGGAATGGCGTGCTTCCATTTTTTGTATTTAACATTGAACAATGGTGCCATACCCTCCAATATCCAGAAAAAGGTAATGCCGCCCACCAATATTAAAGAGCGGTGTAATGTAGGTATGTTTTCAAAATAGTCTATAATCTGCTCCATGTCTTAAATATACAAGATCATGGTACTACAGACAATACTTGGTTTTAACTAAACTATAAGAACAAGAGTAGCTTATATAGAAGAAAAAAGCTTCCCCTACATGTTTATTCTTCTTTTCATCTCTTCCACAATGTTAAAGGCAGCAGGGCAAATGGATACATTTTTTAAGGTGAGGTGACTTATCTGCTGAAATTTCTTTCTGTCGGTATGTGGAAATTCGCGACATGCCTTTGGCCTAACCTCGTATATAGAACAATAATTGTCGGCACCCAAAAATGTACAGGGCACTTGTTGTAGCACGTAATCGTTGTCTTCGTCTATTCTTAAATAGGTTTCTATAAATTTACTAGGTTTCAGCTTAAAAAATTTAGAGATCCTTTCGATATCGGCGTTGGTAAACAACGGTCCGGTAGTCTTACAACAATTGGCACAGGTTAAACAATCCGTTCTTTCAAACTCTTCTTCATGCATTTCTTGCATTTGATAGTCTAAATTCTTGGGTGGTTTCTTTTTTAGTTTTGCAAAAAACTTCTTGTTTTCTCCATGTTTTTCCTTTGCCTTTATCGGTAATTGCCGCAAAACTTCTTCCATAACTCAAAATTAATGGTCCAAAACTAGGAAAGTGGTTCTAAAAAAAAGGATTTTTGCAATACAAAAACAATTAGATTGCAAATAGATATATTGGGCAAGGCCCTGTTAGATTACCATAGAGGAAATTATACCGAAGATATAAAGACCTATTCGTCTTTGGAAGAAGAGGACTCCCTTCCGCTTCCCTATTTATTTAGGGACCACGAACAAATGCCCGTACTTGAGCAAAAAGCTTTGCAGCTATGCAAAGGTTCGGTTTTGGATATTGGTTGTGGTGCCGGAAGCCATAGCCTATACCTACAGGAAAAAGGGTATGATGTTACTGGCCTAGATCAATCTAAAGGAGCTATCAAGGTGTGCCAAGAAAGAGGCTTAAGGCAAACCATCCATAACAATTTACTTGATATTGAAGAAAAACGGTTCGATACACTGTTACTTATGATGAACGGTATAGGAATTGTTGGGTTGCTTGGCAATATGGACCTCTATCTAAATAAAATGAAATCTATCTTAAAACCGAACGGACAAATTTTGTTGGATTCCAGTGACATCCTGTATATGTTCGAAAGTGATGATGACGGAGGGTATTGGGTACCCGACAATGTAAATTACTATGGGGAGGTAACATTCTATATGGAATATAAAAGCGAAAAAGCCCCTCCCTTTAACTGGCTCTATTTAGATTTTAACACCTTAAAGAGAGCCGCAAGCTATCACGGATTTAACTGCGAGCTTATCAGTAATGGACAGCACAACGATTATTTGGCTAAATTAGCGCTACAATAATGATAAAATCATATTTTCATTGTATCCTTATAGTATGAAAAAACTACCTTTTCTTTGGTTTTTAGGTCTGTTGCTATCGGTATTGGCTTGTTCCAAAAACGATAACAATGACGGCAACGAGGATACTGGCGTAGACAAATCCCTAAATTTATTGGCTACCGGCGACTCTGCAAACGACATCCTGTCCAATGGATCTTATGATAAACTATTGATCGAGATCGGTTATGTATCGGGTTATCAACCTACGGAAACGGCCATTACCAACTTCACAGATTTTTTAAAAGAACATACTTTTAAAGAAGATATAGAAATAACATATAAAGAGCTAGGATCACCTGACGAAGAAAGTTTAAGCTTACAGGAAATTTCGGATTTGGAACAAGAAAACAGAACCGAATACAATACAGGGTCCACTTTGGCCATCTATATTTATTTCACAGATTCTCCGGCAGAGGATGACGATGAAGACGAAGGCCTGGTAACCTTAGGCGCCGTTTACCGCAACACCTCGATGGTAATACATGAAGCGACCGTAAGAAAATTGGCAGGACAGAGTTTCTCCATCGATGTTTCAGATGTAGAGGCCGCTACCCTAAACCATGAATTCGGACATTTGTTCGGATTGGTAAATTTAGGTACCGATATGGTAGTGGACCATGAATCACAATCTGAAAACAGTGATGGTGAAATGGTCGGGGACAACCATTGCAATGTAGACGGATGCCTAATGCGTGCCGAGCTTACTTTCTCCTTGTCGGCCAAAACATATGGGGTTTCCGAAAAAAACATGTACACCGAAGGTTTTACCCCTGGTTGCGTACTATCTGGAAATAACGTCTTAAACCTGTTACAGTCAAAAACCGCAAGGGGAGTTGAAATTCCTGGTCTAGGGGCATCATGTATACAAGATATACAGGCCAATGGCGCCAGATAAGATATAATCTAGGGTATGTTCAAGTATTTATGGGTTTGCAATGATACCTTCCACTTTGGGTTTTTCATCACATAATCAACGATCATCGGAGTAACTTTATCGCGTACGCTCCATTCTGGCTGTAAATAAAGAATACAGTTGGCGTTTGTTAAAGCAGCTTGCTCTTCTGCAAAAATCAAATCATGCTTGTTGTAAACGATTACCTTAAGTTCGTCCGCTTCGTCATAAACCCTTCCAAAAGGCAGTTTGTTTTTCTTTGGCGACAGACATATCCAATCCCAATCCCCCGTCAGCTCATAAGCGCCGGAAGTTTCTATATGCGTCTTTAAGTTTTTTTCTTTTAGAAGCCTTGTCAAGGGACCCATATTCCATGTTAAAGGCTCACCGCCCGTAATAACAATGGTATCGGAGTACTTGGCGGCGTTCTCCGCTATTTGTGAAATAGCCGTAGGAGGATGTGTTTCGGCATTCCAGCTCTCCTTAACGTCGCACCAATGGCATCCAACATCACAACCACCTACCCTTATAAAATAAGCAGCCGTACCTTTATGAAAGCCTTCTCCCTGTATGGTATAAAACTCTTCCATTAAAGGCAACATTTCACCTTTATCCACCAAAGTCATTACCTCCTGTTTTTTCATGGCGCAAAGATACATTTTACCTATTACAATACCCTAGCAATTCTATAATGGCTTTTAATTCTATTCTATTGGGCGATATCAAGTCAAATGTGAAGTAAAATATGACTATTTACAGCCTTGGCTATTTCCTAATGGTCAAAAATCAGCTATTTTTATCAAAAATTTCAAAGATGGGTTCCAAAGAAGATTTCTTTGCACATATAGAAAAAGGATATACTACCAAAGGAGATTTTATAACCATGGGTGCAGCAATGCTCAATGAAGAGGCCGTCACCAACGCCCTAGTTAAAATACCTCTTAAAACCCTTAACAGGCATGGTTTGATCGCGGGTGCTACGGGTACCGGAAAAACCAAGACCTTACAAGTACTGGCCGAAAACTTATCGGACAAAGGTATACCGGTATTGTTAATGGACCTAAAAGGAGATTTAAGTGGAATTGCCCAACCTAGCCCAGGGCACGCAAAAATAGACGAAAGGCATGCGAAAATCGGTATTCCCTTCGAGCCCAAAAGTTTTCCGGTTGAAATTCTGTCCCTTTCTGAGCAAGATGGGGTAAAATTACGTGCCACCGTTTCTGAATTTGGCCCAACCCTATTATCCAGAATTCTTGACCTGACGGAAACCCAAGAGGGTATTGTTGCTGTAGTCTTCAAGTACTGCGATGACAACAAACTACCCTTATTGGACCTTAAGGACTTTAAGAAAGTTCTGCAATACGCTACTGGCGAGGGCAAGGCGGAATTCACCAAAGATTATGGCCGTATTTCTACCAGTTCTACCGGTACCATTCTTAGAAAGATCATTGAGCTGGAACAGCAAGGTGCCGATCTGTTTTTTGGAGAGAAATCTTTTGATGTCAACGACCTTACCCGTATAGATGAGAATGGACGTGGGTATATTAATATTCTTCGCCTTACCGATATTCAAGACCGGCCAAAATTATTTTCGACCTTTATGCTAAGCCTGTTGGCAGAGATTTACGATACTTTTCCAGAACAAGGGGATAGCGATAGGCCAGAACTTATTCTGTTTATAGATGAGGCCCATCTTATATTCAAAGAAGCTTCAAAAGCCTTATTGGACCAAATTGAAAGTATCGTAAAACTGATACGATCCAAAGGTATAGGCCTATATTTTGTTACACAAAACCCCACGGACGTGCCCAATGAGGTACTTGCCCAATTGGGGCTAAAAGTGCAACATGCACTTAGAGCCTTTACCGCCCGGGACAGAAAGTCCATTAAAATGACCGCAGAAAATTATCCAGTATCCGAGTATTATGACACAAAGCAAGTGCTTACCTCTTTGGGTATAGGTGAGGCCTTGATTTCTGCCTTGGACGAAAAAGGAAGACCAACCCCCTTGGCGGCCACTTTATTACGTGCCCCAATGAGTCGAATGGATGTACTTACGGATAGTGAATTACAGGAGGTTATCCAAAAATCGAAACTTGTAAAAAAATATGGCGAGGTAATAGATCGTGAAAGTGCCTATGAAATATTGAACGAAAAAATTGAGCAAGCGGAAAAATTAGCCGAGAAAGAAAAAACAAAGACAAAAAGTAGAAAAACAAGTACTTCAAGAAGTAGTACTAGACAAAACCCAGTAATAAAAGTATTGACAAGCGCTACCTTTATCAGAGGAGTTCTTGGTGTATTAAAAAAAGTGATACGTTAAGTTTTATGAAATCAATCAAATCAATCATTTTTCTAATTTCTTGTATAACGCTGACCCAATGTAAAAAGGAAAAAGACACTACCTTTTTGATAACATCGGAAAAAGTTGGTAAACTGGACAAAAAAAGTCTTACTAGAGATTTGGAACTTATCTATGCAGAAGACTCCATAGTAAAAGATACCATCCAATCAAATTTTGGAAGCAGTGCCAGTAAAATTAAAATTTATGAAAAAGGTGGAGCCCATTTACTTACACTAACCCCTAATTTAGATAGTATTCCCGTAATACAGAATGTATTGGTCAATGATGCAAGATTCCATACCGACAAGGGTATCAATATCAAAAGTACCTTTAAGGATATTCAGGAAAACTACGAAATAAAAAAGATTATCACCTCTTTGAACAATGTTGTCATCTTGCTCAAAGATAGCGACCTCTATTTCACTATTGACAAAGCTGAATTACCGGAAAGTTTGCGATATAAAGCAAACACCAACATTGAGGCCGTACAAATACCCGATAATGCCAAAATAAAATACATGATGATAGGTTGGGATTAGCCTCCTACCTTAACCTAGGTCTCACCTACCCTAGACTTTTGTCGTAAGGGTAAAGCGTTTCAAAGATTCTTCGATATTTTCCGATCCATGAAAAAAATATTACAAAAATTAATTCCTAAACTATACGGGAAAATATTGAACATATATGTTCTTATCAGCCCTGAAAAAGCAGCGGATATGGCATTTCGTATTTTCTGCAAGGTTAGAAAAGGAAAAATCTTACCCCATCAAAAAGAGTATTTAGACCCTGTAAAACACCAAAAATTACAGGTAGCAGAGCACAGCATACAAACCTATCAATGGAAAGGTGACAAGGAAACGGTTCTATTGGTACATGGATGGGAAAGTAACGCATGGCGATGGCATAAACTTATAGAAAAGCTTACCGAAGCTAATTATAACGTTATCGCATTCGACGCACCTGCCCATGGAAATTCTTCCGGGACCTATTTATATGTTCCCTTATATGCTGAAGTGACCCAATATATGATCCAAAAATACAAGCCCAAGTTTCTGATCGGACATTCTATGGGAGGAATGACCATTTTATACAATGAATTCCTCAATAAAAATGTTGGTGTCGAAAAAATTATCACAATAGGTTCACCTTCTGAATTTCATGAAATAATCAACCATTTTAAAAAGCTACTCGGATTTAACGATAGCGTATTAAACGCGTTGGAGCAATACATCATAAAAAGGTTCGGTTTCACCATTAATGAGTTCTCTTCTTCTCGATTTATTGAGAACGACAAAAGAAAAGGACTTCTTTTTCATGATAGGCTTGATAAGATCGCCCCTTACCATGCCTCCAAAAAGGTACATGCAGACTGGAAGGGAAGCCAACTTGTAACCACAGAGGGCTTAGGACACTCTATGCACCAAGATGAAGTCAACGATAAGATTATCGCCTTTTTAAAAGATGCTTAACCTTAATTAGCATCACAAAAAGAGGTAATTTAAACCAACTAGAAAAATAAGAAAAATGAAAGACATCACACCTTTCCACATCGCAATTCCCGTTCATAATTTAGCGGAATGTAGAAAGTTCTACGGAGAAACACTTAATTGTGAAGAAGGCAGAAGTAGTGATCATTGGGTCGATTTTAATCTCTTTGGACACCAATTGGTCATCCATTACAAACCCAAATCGGAAACACAGACATTGCACCACAATCCGGTCGATGGCCACGATGTTCCCGTACCCCATTATGGTGTAGTATTGCCATGGGACACTTTTCATGATTTTGCCGAAGATCTTAAAAACAAAGGTATAGAGTTTGTTATAGAACCCTACGTCCGTTTTCAAGGGCAAGTAGGCGAACAGGCTACCATGTTTTTCTTAGACCCTGCCGGAAATGCACTTGAATTCAAGGCTTTTAAAGACATGGGACAACTTTTTGCCAAATAATTTACTGAGACCATGATGTGGGCATCCTGTCCCATCTATGTTTTTTAAGTTCTGGGTGCAATCCGTTGGGCAAACCTTTACCATCACTGGTAGCGGTATTTGCCAACACATTTCTTTGCTTTCTCATTCCGGGTATGGTGGTGGCTACATTTTTGTTTTCCAAAATAAAACGAAGTGCCATTTCTGCCATGGTCATACCTTCTGGAATCAACGGACGCAATGCGTCTGCATGTTCTACTGAGGAATTTAGGTTTTCCGGCACAAAATACGTTCCTCGCCAATCGCCTTCGGGAAAAGTGGTTTCTTTGGTAATATTTCCTGTCAAGGTGCCTTCGTCAAACGGCACCCTTGCTATTACAGCTATATCCAACTTTTCGCAAAGTGGAAATAATTTATCTTCCGGTGCCTGATCAAAAATATTATAGATTACCTGTACGGCATCAAGCTTACCCGTTTGTAAGGCCTTTATTCCATTTTCCGGTTCCCATCTATTTACACTTATGCCCATGGCCCCGATCTTACCTTCAGCTTTTAGGTCTTCGACGGCCCTTTGCCATTCTTCCCTTTGGCTCCACCCATCGTCCCAAGTATGAAACTGCATCAGATCTATCTTCTCCAGCCCTAAATTTTTCAATGTTTTATGGGTATACTCAAGTATGTGCTCTACCGGATACGAATCTTCAAAACGATACTCAGGCTTAGCGGGCCACTTAAAATTCTTCGGTGGAATCTTACTGGCCGTATATAATTTTTTAGCTGGATGTCTTTTTACCAGTTGCCCCAAAAGCTCTTCGCTATGGCCTTCTCCATAACCCCAGGCGGTATCAAAGAAATTGACTCCATTTTCAACTGCCAAATCCAAGGATTTAGCAGATTGTTCATCATCGGAGGCCGTCCATCCTGCCATTCCCCACATTCCATATCCAACTTCACTTACTTCCCAATTTGTTCTTCCGAACCTTCTATAAATCATTTACAAATTTTTATTAACCGATTACGATTCCTTTTCGTCTTACCCAAAAAAAGGCAAATATGACATTTGGCACCCAAGCAAGCCAAGCGGCTGCTCTATAAGCAGGAATAAAAGACCCCAACATTAAAGACAGCAACGGCAACCATATGCGCAATGTGACCGCTGCAAAACAAAGGGCATAACTATAAATCATATAAACCTTGTGCTTTTCTATATCACTTACCTTAATGGCCCTATAAGCATTGGCCGTAAAATAGAGCCAACAAACCGCCATACATAAAAAGCCCAGTTGCGCCACTATTCCGCCTGCAGCGAAGAATGCTATTCCAGCACCGCAGATACCACTTACCAATGCCGAAATAACATATATTCTACCTATGAGGCGATGGCGGCCCCTATTGGCGTTTCTAAAACGCTTGCTAAACTGCACCCAACCTATCGTCAAAGCCATGCCTCCGAACAATATATGCCCATAAAACCCAATATTCCATGACACATTGGCCAACAACTCTTTGCTCTTGGACAACCGTATTCCTATATCACCATCGGAAAACACGTATGCCAGCGGATATAAGCCTACACCGACCGCCAAAATACCAAATACAATCCAAGCTACTTTATTGGTTCTGTTCATATTCTTTACTTATACCTCCAACTAGTAAGGTCGGCTCCTTTTGGAGCGCTTTCCATAATACGCTTCATTATTTTGGGCACATACATGCTGTTGTACCTTAAACGACTGATAGCATTAGGTTCTTCCGGGTCTCCGTTCCAACAGTGCTCGGCACGATCCCCATACAGCACCTCACCATCATAATAAGGCTCTGTGGTGCTCTCTAAAAAATCTTCCATCAAATAGACGGCATTGTTAAGATAATAATTATCCATATCTCCACAGTAGATATGGATTTTTCCTTTTAGGTTATCGCCCAACTTATCCCAATCACGTTCTAAAATATGCCTTAAATCATAATTTTCTTTCCAATATGCTGCCACAGCATGGTCTATCTCCCCGGTCATCTTATCCCAGATCCTTACCGGATAGCCGTCATCGCCCTGTGGAGAATATGTTGCTTCCCAAATATCCCATTGCTGCCCCGACCTGGATTTGTCGCCCAGCACAAGTTCTAAATGATTTCCTTCTCTGACCGTTGACTGTATATTTCCCAAATAATCGCGATGTGCGGGCACTTCCAATTGTTTGTGCTCACTATCATAATAATAGGCATTTTCATCTTCATAAATATTGGTAAGGCAATAGGCCCTAAAATCTATGGGATCTGGGCATGCCGCAAAGCAGCCATTGTATTCCTCTGGATACTTTACTTGTACGGCAAGGGCTTCCCATCCGCCTGTAGACCCCCCATATAAAAATCTGGACCAACCTTCTCCCATACCACGAAACTCCTTTTCTATATATGGTATCAACTCATAAGTAATAGCGTCACCATACGGACCTTGACTGGCAGAGTTAACCGCATAAGAATCATCATAATATGGAGTTGGATGCTGAATTTCTATAATTATAAAACGAGGAAAATCGGGATCGTTCCACCGCTTATAAAAATCATAAGCCTCTTGTTGTTGAACAATATTATACCCTTCCATATCAAACCTGGCAGAATAATCGGGTTTTAAGTTGGGATCTGGAGGGGTTGTTCTAAAACCCCCAAAATCATCCGGAAAATGCCCGTGAAACACCATTAGGGGATATTTAGCTTCCGGATGTTCCTCAAATCCTTTTGGCAACAGTACATGGGCTCCCAAGTACATATCGCGGCCCCAAAATTCTGATAATTTTTCTGATTTTATCTTAACATGTTTGATCCACTCCGTATCCTCTGGCTCAGGTATGGGCGGTATTATCCGATCCATAACCACCGAAACATTTTCAATACCATTACTACCTACCCTTATCTTAAACGGGGTACTGTATAAATTGCCCGGAGAACTACGCCATTGTTGCCCTTCTCCATTATCCATAGGCAGTTTTACCGTTTGCCCGGTAGCTAGGTCAAAGGTTTCGTATACATGCAGCAATGCCTGTACATTATATTCACCTATCGGAATTTCTGCCAAACTTGCATACGGAAAACCAAAAACCGTCTCATCTATCTTTACCGATTTTCCGGGAGACATTCCATCTACGTTTATTCCAAAAATAAGTTGGGTATTTAAACCATCATTAATTTGAAAACGGGGTTCGGCACTGTCGTCGGTGGAAAGCATCAATAAAAGACGACCGTCTTTTGGCATTGCACTTACATCCTCTGTAAAAGAAATATCGAATGTGTAGCCGGGTGTCTGTTTCTCAGTTGTCCCACAACTAAAAACTAAACTGGTAAGAGCTATTAAATAAAAGAATGATTTTTTCATAATAGTGGTTGATTGTTACCTTAAAGATAACCAATCGTTCATCTATTTATCGCTCTATGAACAAACATTTTGAAACGACCACAAAATTTTGATTCTCAAATTACTATAAAAACTAATTTGGGAACCGAACATAAAAAGTAGCGCCTTTGTTCGGTTCACTTTCTACAGCAATACTGCCACCTAAGCTTTTTAATTGATTATGCACCAGATAAAGCCCTATTCCCTTTCCTTCTTGCCGGTCATCAAAACGTTCGTTGAGCATAAAAATCTTATGTCCGTTCTTTTCCATATCAAAACCTTGGCCTTCGTCAGAAAAAATCAATTGTTTTTCACCTTCTTTGACGCTTGTGGTAATATTAATTACAGGCGCTATTCCAGGTCGGGCATATTTTACGGAATTCGTTATTAAATTCAGAAAAACACTCTCTATGAATACCTCGTTGAAATAAATACTTTCACAGGAAGAGAAATCGTATTCCATTCTTGTTTGGGAACTGGTCATCAAAGAGCCAATATTTTTTAAGACCTTAGAAAGTATCTTTTCAAAATATACCTCTTTAAGATCATCCGACTTTTTTCCGACCGTTTGTATTAAGTCCAAATAGGTCTCAAGAGAACCCTTTAGGCCTTGCGCCGATTTTTTTATATAGTCCAATAATTCAATGGTATCCTCATCATTTATATGCCCATAATCCAACAGCTTAAACAAGGAAAGCATATTATTTATAGGAGCTCTTAAGTCGTGGGACGTAGTATAATTTACACGGAAAAGATCTTCGTTTATATTTTTAAGTTTAGAAAACTCATGAATTCGCTGATTTCTTAAATGAACCTCATGGGTAATGTCTTTGGCAATGGCATATACCAATTTTTCTTCTTCTACCGGGACCGCACTCCAAGAGAGCCATATTATATCTCCCGATTTATTAACATACCTATTCTGAAAATTTATTATCGGAGCGTTCTTAAGCATCTCATTTCTAACCTGCTGTGTACCCTTCTTGTCCCTTTCAAAAATGAACTCATTAATTTTCTTTGAAAGCAGCTCCTCTTTTGTATACCCCAATAGGTTAACAAATGCAGGATTAACATCAACGAAATACCCAGCGTAATCCGCTATGCACAGCATATCTACAGACGACTCAAAAAACGGTTTAAATTTTGCTTTCATACCAAGGCTCTTTGAAACCAAAAGAGTTTCTAACCAAGGGAAAAAACTACATTAGATTCCACAATCATAAAATTGTAGCACAAAATAATCTTTTATTTGCCATTAACCAGATTTTACAGCAAGTATAACGGTTCGCTACAAAGAAGTTATAATAACCATAAACACCGAGGTTCTACTTTTACCTCTTTATTTCTTTTGTAACACTTAAGGCCTTTTTGATAATAATGGCAAAAAGAAAGCCTTTTAACTATTTGTTTAAAACCATTACATCTTGTTGGTTATTTGACTCTCTGTAAAATAAGGGTCCATATACCATTTTCGATTTTTACACGTTGTAATATTTTATGAACACACAAAATTCTTATTCCTTTAAAGTCAAATTATTATGAAGAAAATAACAGGAATTCTAATTTTAGCAACAACCGTAATCTTGGTCGCTAGCTGTGAGTATGACGACAGTAACGATATTGACATTTTAACACCCAACGACTCTACCGAAACAGGCATTGAAATATCAAAATTACCAGAATAAAAAAACCTCCAACTTTTAAAGGTTGAAGGTTTTTTCTTAACGCAAAAATCTTTTACCAGATTTTAACTCTTTCTTCTGGTGATAGATACAATGAATCTGTTTCTTTGATATCGAATGCCGTATAAAACTCCGGTACGTTCCTTACGATTCCGTTTACCCTATAATCTGCCGGGGAATGGGGGTCGGTACTTATCTGCACCCTTAGGGCCTCATCTCTCTGTTTGTTAAGCCATGTCTGTCCATAACCTAAAAACACTCGCTGTTCGCCTGTAAAACCATCTAAAACGGGAGACTCTTCACCTTCTAGAGACATTTTATACGCCTTTAACGCTATGCTAAGCCCACCTAAATCACCGATATTTTCACCCAGGGTAAATTCACCGTTAACATGAACATCGGGCAGAACCTCATAACTATTGTATTGTTCTACCAAAGCGGCGGTGCGTTTTTTAAATTCTTCCTTATCAAAATCCGTCCACCAATTTCTCATGGCACCATCGCCATCAAAAGTGCTGCCCATATCATCAAAACCGTGGCCTATCTCATGACCGATTACAGCACCTATAGCCCCATAATTAACTGCATCTTCTGCATTTAAATCAAAAAAGGGAGGTTGTAGTATTGCTGCCGGAAAAACAATCTCGTTCATCGTAGGGTTGTAATAGGCATTTACTGTCTGGGGCGTCATTCCCCATTCATCCTTATCTATAGGTTGGCCCAATTTGGCAAGCTCCCTATTGTATTCCATTAATTTGGCCCTACGGATATTTCCATATAGATCATCTGCCTTAACATCTATGTCATAAGATCTCCATTTATCGGGATAACCTATTTTCGGTGTAAACTTGCTCAATTTGTCCAACGCCTCTTTTTTGGTGTCATCGCTCATCCAATCCAACTCCTTTATACTTACCTCATATGCTTTTAACAAGTTTTCTACCATGGTCTCCATGCGCTCTTTGGCTTCTGGCGGAAAATGTCTTTTCACGTATACCTTACCCACCACTTCACCAAGTGTACCGTTTACTGCAGATACCCCTCTTCTCCATAATGGTCGTTGTTCCTTTATCCCCCTTAATTCTTTACTATAAAATTCCCAATTCTGTTGATCCAATGCTTCGTTAAGTACAGATGCATTAGAATCTAACACCGACCATTTAAGGTATGTTTTCCAAGTATTTAAATCCGTACCGGTAATAATACCGTCCAAGGCCTTGGTATAGTCCACCATTAGCACTCCTAATTTATCTTGACTTTGCAACCCTGCTTCTGACAAGAAATTTGACCAATTAAAATTTGGCATTATATTGGACAAGGTATCTACGGGAAACATATTGTACAAGCTGACCAAATCTCTTGTTTTTTCTTTTTCCATATGCTTGGATGCTATTTTGGTTTCCAAGTCCATTATGGTCTTTGCGGAAGAGGCTCCGTTCGGCAATCCGGCCAAATCGAACATTTTCTCCACATGGGCTACATATTTGGTTTGAATTTCTTTTGAACGCTCATCGGTTTTTAGGTAATATTCCCTATCTGGCAAGGCCAACCCTCCTTGCCATGCATATACCGTATATATCGTAGGATCTTTAAAATCTTGGTAAATGAACAAGCCCAAGGGTACATTTAGGCCGTACTTGTTGGCATAGGCAAAATAGGTGGCCAATTCATCATAATTCTTGATCGCATCTATCTTATCGAACTCTTCCTGTAAAGGTGCTACCCCCAATTCGTTTCTTTTATCAAAATCCATATAAGACTTATAGAGATCCCCGACCTTTTGTTCGTCGGATCCCTCCTCAAAACTACCGGAAGCCGATTCCTCTATAATCTTTTTAACATTCTCTTCAGACTCTTCATGAACCATATACCCAACACCATATGAGGCTTTGTCCGCAGGAATTTCGGTATTCTTAACCCAAGTACCGTTTACATAGGCCGTAAAGTTGTCTCCAGGTCTTACACTTGGATCCATATTTTCCTTTAAAATTCCTGAGGTCAATTCCCTTGCAGGTTCCTCTTTAACATCGGTCTTACAGGCATAAGACAAAACAAAGACCGCTAAAGCCCCCATTTTTAAGTAATTTGATTTCATCATGATAGATTTTGTTTAGTTAAAGGTTAGACTAAATAATACTTGAAATGTTACGGGGGATTTAAAATTATATGCTAAAAAAAAATGCCCCGATGGGGCATTTTTTAATCTCTACTTCTATGTCTTTCTCTGGCAAGTAATGTGTTTTTTAACAACATGGCTATAGTCATGGGGCCTACCCCTCCAGGTACGGGCGTTATATACGATGCTTTCTTACTTACATTTTCAAAATCCACATCGCCTGTTATGTAATAGCCCCTTTCTCTTGTATCATCTGGCACTCTTGTGATACCAACATCTATAATTACGGCATCATCCTTAACCATTTCGGCCTTTAAGAATTTAGGAACACCGAGGGCAGAGATAACAATATCCGCTTGCGAAATAATCTGTGTAATATTCTTGGTGTGGCTATGTGTCAATGTCACGGTAGAATTGCCGGGCCAGCCTTTCCTCCCCATCAAAATACTCATAGGCCTCCCTACGATATGACTTCTTCCGATCACTACGGTATGCTTACCTTTGGTATCTACATTATAGCGCTCTAACAGCTCTAAAATACCAAATGGCGTCGCCGGGATAAAAGTGCTCATATCAAGGGCCATTTTCCCAAAATTGGTAGGATGAAAACCGTCCACATCCTTATCTGGATCAACGGCCATAATTACCTTTTGGGTATCTATTTGTTCTGGCAATGGCAATTGTACTATAAAGCCATCGATATCCTTATTATCGTTAAGTTCGTGGATCTTGTTCAGTAGTTCTTGCTCAGAAGTGGTACTGGGCATCTTTATCAAGGTAGATTCGAAGCCGACACGTTCGCAAGACCGTACCTTACTACCCACATAGGTAAGACTAGCACCATCGTTACCAACGATAATCGCCGCCAAATGAGGAACCTTCTCTCCTCTTTCTTTCATTTTTGCTACCTCGGCAGCAATCTCTTCTTTTATTTGATTTGATACTTTTTTACCGTCAAGTATTTCCATGGCACTATAAATACAATTATATTAGAATAGGGTTCTATTGTTTTGTTAGCGTCCCAGGCCGCTCATCATCTGCATCATTTTTTTTCCGCCACCGCCTTGCATCATCTTCATCATTTTGCTCATTTGATCAAACTGTTTTAACAATTGATTGACCTCTTGAACCTGTCTACCACTACCTTTTGCTATTCGCTTTTTACGGCTTGCGTTCAACTTTGATGGGTTTGAACGCTCATCGGGTGTCATGGAGTAGATTATTGCTTCGATATGTTTAAAGGCATCATCATCAATGTCCAAACCCTTTAGGGCCTTACCTGCTCCGGGTATCATTCCCATAAGGTCCTTCATGTTACCCATTTTCTTTATTTGCTGAATCTGATTTAGAAAATCGTCGAAACCGAATTTATTCTTCGCGATTTTTTTCTGGATCTTTCTGGCTTCCTCTTCATCAAACTGTTCTTGGGCTCTTTCTACCAACGAAATAACATCTCCCATACCAAGAATACGGTCGGCCATACGGTCTGGGTAAAAGACGTCAATGGCTTCCATTTTTTCTCCCGTACCAATAAACTTAATGGGTTTGTTTACAACTGATTTAATGGAGATGGCCGCACCACCACGGGTATCACCATCCAATTTTGTTAAGATAACACCATCAAAATTTAAAACATCGTTAAATGCCTTTGCCGTATTTACAGCATCTTGCCCCGTCATCGAATCCACCACAAAAAGCGTTTCTTGTGGTGTTATGGCCTTATGTATATCGGATATTTCCGACATCATTTTTTCATCTACGGCCAAACGTCCCGCAGTATCTATAATTACTACATTGTTACCGTCTGCCTTTGCCTTGGCTATACCCGCCTTTGCAATGGCCACCGGATCAGAATTGTCTCTATCGGAATATACCGGAACATTTATTTGCTCACCGACCACATGCAACTGATCTATTGCTGCAGGCCTGTACACATCACAGGCGACCAACAACGGATTTTTAGATTTCTTGGTCTTCAAATAATTGGCCAATTTTCCTGAAAACGTGGTTTTACCCGAACCTTGAAGACCGGACATTAAAATTACCGACGGATTTCCAGAAAGGTTGATTCCTTCCGACTCACCCCCCATTAAGGCCGTAAGTTCGTCTTTTACGATCTTCACCATCAATTGCCCTGGTTGCAATGTCGTAAGTACGTTTTGCCCCAAAGCCTTTTCTTTTACCCTATTGGTAAATTCCTTGGCAATTTTAAAATTGACATCCGCATCCAATAAGGCTCTACGAACCTCTTTGGTGGTCTCCGCTACATTAATCTCCGTTATTTGCCCATGACCTTTTAGTACATGAAGGGCCTTATCTAACTTATCGCTTAAATTATCAAACATCTTATTGCAATTTTAAGGGGAATGCAAATTTAATAATATCAACGCTAATCGGGCATAAACCCCGTCAAAATATAACAAACAAAAAGAGCATCTGTAAAATGGATGCTCCCTTTGCATATATATTGGGGGAAAAAGGCATTAAATTTTTATAATCAAACACTGTAAAAAGACCTCCATCAACACCACCAACGAGGCCCAACTCTTTACTGTTGGCGGTGTATCTTGGATGGCTTTATTCTATTTGATTACTAGTCACAGTCTTTGGTCAATACAATAATTTCTTCTCCCCTTTGAAGTTTCAATTGTTCGGGTTCGCAAGAAATAACTTCCCAGCTTCCTACGTAATTGGCCAAAGTCATGCTTAAGCTATTGAAAGTGATGACGCTTCCCGATATTTCCCAATTTCCTTCATCAAGAACATTCTCAGTTTCATCATTATCATCATCACTATAAACGTGCATATTGTAATTTGAGAAATCAATGGTAAGCTCAGCAAAGAAAGAACCATCTATATTAGCGATATCCCACGAGCAACTACTCAAGGTTTCTACGATCGCTTCCGTTTCGCAAATGGCCGGTATTTCATCACTACAATCGCTTTTAAGCACCATCTCATTTTCATCACCGAACTCGAACTCTATTTTCTTGAAGCCATCCCCTATTTCCATTTCGTCCAATCGCCAAGTAGCATTGAAATTCGGAAGATCTGGAATATTAATTACTAAGGCCGTAGCACTCAAACTACCGCTCGTAGCCCAAGACCCCTCTAAAACCTCATCATTTACCGTTACATTAACACCGCCATTTTCCTGAAAAGAAAACCAATAGCCCTTATATTGCTCCTCCAATCCATCTTCGTCCTCCAATTCCAATTCATGAACATACCAATAAGGGCAAGTCAACAGCATTTCGGTAAGCTGGTCGGCACTACAGTTTTCACAATCATCGCCATCGTCTTCGTCATCATAGAAGTCATCGTCAAAAAAGTCATCATCTTCGATACATGAGTTCTTGGCAGATTCTATAGCAATGGCCAGTTCTTCATTGCTGTTAACGACCACTTCCACTCCGCTTTTTTGCTTAAGAGTGACAGGAAAATCTATACTGACCAAAGAATCATCATCCAAATCCTTAAAGAAACTCCTCAGCTCCATATCACTTTCCACCTCAACAGACCCGGTTTGCTGATTGTTTAAATCGAAAGTAAACAGCTTTATGGGGTACACAAAGGCGACACATGGTATACGAGCATCTACCGGCTTACCGGTACACTCACTCGCCAACTCCCTTAATTCAACAAGATTGTTTATGGTCAGTTCACTAAAATCAGAATAGGTGATCGTAATTGGAAAAACAATGGTCAACATATCTCTAAAATCTCCATCATATTGCTTAACCAACTGCTTTAAAAACCAAAGGTCTTTATAAGAATCTACAACAATTTCTAAGTCGTTGACCGAGACAGTGTATGGGAATTTAATGGCAAAACAGGAAGAGTTGTCTACAACATCATCATAAGAACCATCTTTGGCAGAAGCACTTTTTACCAAACTTGCCGTAGCACTATTGGCCGTAATGGTCTCTTGTTCGTCGGTAGATATTTCCTCAAATTCATCTTGACATGAGGTAAAACTCAAAACCACCATTAAAAAGCTAAAGTAGATGGTGTAGCTAAATAAATTTTTCATAACGATTTGGTATTATTTGTTTATTCGGTCTTAAAACAATTTACTAAAAAAAAACCCTACCTTCTTTTTTATTTTTTTTAAAATATCTTTGAAAAAAAACGAACAGTTGAAAAACGAGGACAAACAAAACGTATGTAAAGAGAGTGTCTACAGTTCTATATTCAACGAGTATTCCAAAACCATTTTCAACTACATATACTATAAGTTCGGCAACGAGGAAAAAGCGAGCGATGCCGTACAAGAGGCCTTTGTAAAATTATGGGAAAACTGTTCGAAGGTTTCGCCGGAAAAAGCCAAGTCTTTTTTATATACGGTCGCCAATAACCTTTACCTAAATGTTATAAAAGCGGAAAAGGTGCGGTTAAAGTATGCGGACAAAACATTAAGATCCACCAACGAGACACCTGAATTCATATTGGAGGAAACCCAGTTTAAAGAAAAACTGGAAAATGCCTTAAATAGTTTGCCCGACAACCAACGCAGCACTTTTCTACTTAACCGGATAGATGGGAAAAAATATGCTGAAATTGCCGAAATGGAAGGTGTTAGTATAAAGGCAATAGAAAAAAGGATGCATTTGGCCCTTAAAAACCTAAGGGGAAAAATAGATGGAATCTAGAAAAAATCAATATTATTAAATTAGAGGTAGGGTTTTACAACTTCTGATTGTTATTTAAAGGTAGAAAGCTAAAATTATGCAAGAAAACTACTTGGCAAAATGGCTTAACGGCGAGTTAACGGAAGCAGAACTTAAGGTTTTTAAAGAATCTGAAGAGTATGCTACCTATAAAAAGATCAGGGACGTTTCAGAAAAATTACAGTCCCCCGATTTTAATATGGAAGAAGCTTGGGAAAGTATTGATAAACGTCGTGTGCAAGAAACCCCAAAAGTAATTACGTTGGCCCCTTTTAAAACATTCTTAAAAATCGCTGCGGTAATAACAGTCTTAATTGTGGGGTCTTATTTTTATCTAAGCACACTTAACGAAACCGTTATCACGGATCTTGCCGAAAACAAGGAAATTATTTTGCCCGACAATTCCGAAATTATATTAAATGCCGAATCAAAGCTGTCGTACGATGAAAAAAATTGGGACAAAAAAAGGAACATTGGCTTAAATGGCGAAGCCTTTTTTAAAGTTGCCAAAGGAAAAAAATTCACCGTAACCACCGAACAAGGATCGGTTACCGTTTTAGGGACACAGTTTAATGTGGAAAACCGGGAAGGCTTTTTTGAGGTGAGTTGTTTCGAAGGCTTGGTAAGTGTTACCATGAACGGCCAAGAAACAAAACTTTCTGCCGGGCATTCACTGATAGCCATTAACGGCTCCATAACCAAATCTGAAGTAACAAAAAACGGACAACCTTCTTGGTTGAACAATGAAAGTTCGTTTAAAAGTATACCTCTTAAATATGTGTTGGCAGAATTTCAACGTCAGCACAATATAACGGTAGATGCAAGCCAAATAGATGACAACCAACTGTTCACGGGAACATTCAGTAATACCGACACCGATTTAGCTTTAAAAAGTATTAGCACCCCCTTGCGAATAAAATATAAATTTAAAGGGAACAAAGTGCTGTTCTATGAAGAAAACGCACCTTAAGACACTGGCCCACCGCATTCTTATACTATTACTGTTACTTATAAAAAGTAATGGCACGGCCCAAGATACTGTTAGTTCGAACATTGATATTATAGTTTTTCTACAAGAATTGGAAGACAAGTTCAATGTAAAATTTTCCTATGCCGATGCCGACCTAGAGGAAATAAAGATCGTAAAACCAAAAAATTACAATCTACAGACCGCCATAAATTACATATCGGAAAAAAGCTCTTTACAGATTCAGAAATTAAATGATCGCTATTATTCCGTCTCCAAAAATAGCAGCATTACTATTTGCGCTACGGTACTTGACAATTATGAAGACAATACCATACCTGGGGCCACTGTTAAAATATTAAATACCGACAAAGCGACCGTCACCGATACCGAAGGTGCTTTTTACCTTGAAAACATTCCTAGAAAGGCAATTGTACAAATTACCCACATGGGCTTTAAACCTTATTTTACAACGGCCGAAAATTTAATTGGCAAATCATCTTCTTGCAAAACAATTGTATTGGCCCAAAACTACCAAGAACTGGAAGAAGTGGTAGTATATAAGTTTTTAACCGATGGCCTCGTAAAATTACCCGATGGCGGTATTGAAATGAACACCGATAAATTCGGTATTTTACCTGGTCTTACAGAACCAGACATACTACAAACGGTACAATCGTTACCGGGTATAAAGAGCGTGGACGAAACCGTTTCGGACATTAACATACGCGGTGGCACCAATGATCAAAACCTAATTATATGGGACGGCATAAAAATGTACCAATCTGGACATTTCTTTGGTTTAATATCTGCTTTTAACCCATATCTTACAGATAAAATAACCATCATAAAAAATGGCACCAGTGCCCTTTATGGCGATGGCGTAAGCGGTGTATTGGACATGAGGACAAAGAACACCATAACCAACTCGGTCTATGGCGGGGCAGGACTTAACCTTATCAGCGGTGATGCCTATGGGCAGGTACCCATAAAGGATAATTTGGCCATACAATTTTCAGGAAGGCGCTCACTTACCGATTTTTTAAACACCCCAACATACAACACTTTTTCTGAGAAAGCCTTTCAAGATAGTGATGTACAGTCGGACAATGATTTTTATTTTTATGACTTTTCAGGAAAAATCCTTTATGACATTGCCCCTTATCAAAAACTACGAATTAGCCTGATACATATAAAAAACCATCTAGATTACCTAGAAACAAATTTAGACGACAGCAATTCTAAAAATAGTAGTTTAGACCAGACCAACATTTCTTTTGGCGCTACTTTACATAGCGATTGGACGGAGAATTTTAAAACCGACCTCAACCTTTATTATACAAGGTACCGCTTAAATGCCCTAAGCATTTCCGATGCCGACAGTCAACGCTTGCTACAAAGCAATCTTGTTCTTGAGAAGAGTGCAAAACTTACCTCTACCTATATGTTCAACGAAAACCTTCGCTGGACAAACGGTTACCAAGTAAACGAAACAGGAATACAGAATCAGACAGATCTGAACGAGCCCGAATTTATAAGCAACATTAAAGGGGTCATCTACACCCATTCTTTATATTCTGAAGGGGAATACAATTCTTACGACCAACGTTTTATGGCAAAAATTGGAGCCAGATTAAATTATATCGAAAATATAAACACCTTTAAAGAGCTTGTACTAGAGCCAAGACTTAACCTAAGTTATGAGTTTGCCCCACATCTAAAAACAGAGGTATTAGGAGAATACAAAAGCCAGTCCACCAACCAGATAATAGACTTGGAACAGAACTTTCTAGGTATAGAAAAACGGCGATGGATTCTAGCCGACGGCACTACTTTACCAGTGGTAAAAAGCAAACAAGGCTCTATAGGTTTTAATTACGACGAAAACAGTTTTTATGTTGGTATCGAAGGTTTTTATAAATTAGTAACAGGTATTAATGTAGAAACCCAAGGATTTCAAAACCAAAACCAGTTCAACAAAGAGATAGGGGAGTATACCATTAAGGGAGTGGAGTTCTTGATCAATAAAAAGAATAACGATTATAGTGCTTGGCTAAGTTACGCCTACAACATCAACGATTATACCTTCGACGCCATTACACCTACCCATTTCCCCAACAACTTGGACATTAGGCACTCGCTGACCATTGCCGGAAACTATAACTACAACAATTTAAAAATAGGTATAGGAATCAATTATAGATCAGGAAAACCATATACCCGACCCGATACGAACACACCTGTTAACGATACTACTTTTCCGTATCAAATTAATTACCAAAGACCGAACAGTAGCCGCTTACCAGAATATATTAGAGCCGATGCATCTGTTACCTACGATTTTAAAATAAGCGCGCGCATTAAAGCCTCTACAGGAATATCCGTTCTCAATTTCACTAACAGGAAGAACGTTTTGAACACCTATTATAGACTTAACGAAGCCAATGAAGTCGAAACCGTTCAACGCACATCATTGGGCGTTACGCCAAATGCCAGCTTTAGAATACAATTTTAAAATCACATTCTTTCCGGAACGTCAATACCCAACAACTTAAATGCAGATTGAATAGTGTTACCTACCTTTTGAGATAATTGCACCCTAAAATCTTTCTTTTTCACATCTTCTTCGCCCAGTATAGAAACTTGTTGATAGAACGAATTAAATTCTTTTACTAAATCGTATGTATAGTTGGCAATCAACGCAGGGCTATAGTTTTCTGCGGCTAGCTGAATTGTTTCAGGAAAAAGTTGAATCTGTTTGATCAACTCTTTCTCTTTTAAATGAAGTTCCGACACCTCTACCAAGGCAGCCCTTTCAACATTGGTTTCTTTTGCCTTTCTTAATATAGATTGTATTCTAGCGTACGTATATTGGATAAAAGGCCCTGTATTTCCCTGAAAATCGACAGATTCCTTAGGATCGAACAAAATTCTTTTTTTAGGGTCCACTTTTAAAATGAAATATTTTAAAGCCCCAAGGCCGATCATTTTATATAGTTCTTTTTTCTCGGCATCAGAGTAGTCCTCCAACTTGCCCAGCTCTTCTGATATAGCGGCTGCCGTTTGGGTCATGTCCTCCATTAAATCATCGGCATCCACAACGGTTCCTTCCCTACTTTTCATTTTACCACTGGGCAAATCTACCATGCCATAACTAAGGTGATACAACTTATCGGCCCATGTAAAACCTAATTTCTTTAGAATCAAGAACAAAACCTTAAAGTGGTAATCTTGCTCATTACCTACGGTATACACCATTCCGTTCACATCCGGATAGTCCTTAACCCTTTGAATGGCCGTACCAATATCCTGTGTCATATATACAGCGGTACCATCGGACCTAAGCACTATTTTTTCATCCAAGCCCTCATCGGTAAGGTCTATCCAAACACTGCCATCTTCCTTTTTATAAAAAACGCCTTTTTCCAATCCGTCCGCAACCACATCCTTACCCAAAAGATACGTGTCGCTTTCGTAATAATAAGTATCAAAATCTACGCCCAGGTTTTTGTAGGTAGTTTCAAAACCTTCATAAACCCAACCGTTCATTCTTTTCCATAAAGAAACCACCTCTTCATCGCCGGCCTCCCATTTTTGCAACATTTTTTGAGCTTCCAAAAGAATGGGGGCTTCCTTTTCGGCCACCTCCTTTTCAACACCCTTTGCTACCAATTCGGCAATTTCTTCCTTATAGGCCTTATCAAAAGCCACATAGTAATTCCCGACCAGCTTATCCCCTTTTAGCCCTGTACTTTCAGGAGTTTCCCCATTTCCAAAACGCTGCCAGGCCAACATACTTTTACAGATATGAATACCACGATCGTTGATAATTTGCGTTTTGTATACTTTTTTACCCGACGCCTTTAAAATTTCTGCTACGGAATACCCTAAGAGGTTATTTCTTACATGCCCTAAATGAAGGGGTTTGTTGGTATTGGGAGATGAATATTCTACCATCACCGCGTCATCTTGGACAGCAATTAGACCAAATTCATCATTATCTTTTACCTTATTGAAAAAACTCAGGTAAAAAGAATCTGAAATAGAAATATTAAGAAACCCTTTTACAACATTAAAACCAGAAACTTCCGAAACTTCCTTTTTCAAATAGGTTCCTATCTGCTCCCCTATTTGAACAGGATTTCCTTTTACATGCCTAAGCATTGGAAAAACCACCACGGTGACATCTCCTTCAAAATCTTTCCTGGTCGGTTGAAACTCTACCGTAGGCAAGGCTATACCATAGATAGCCGATACTGCTTCTTTTACTTTCTCGTCTAGAACTTTCTGAATATTCATCAACATGTAATTAAGGCTGCAAAACTAAGCATTTTTTGCGCTTTTTAAGGTAAACGGATGCGGCATTCAACATACAATTGATTAACTTTAATGGAAACTACCCTTATACAAACAATATGCTTTTAAACGTTTCTTACAACAATAGCGAAATCACCAGAAAGATAGATAAGCAGGTAGGCAAACCGTTTACACTAAAACAACGTTTTGATATGGGAGGTATCGGCTCTCCCAAACTTATAATCACCGATACAAGTGTAGAAATCAGAAACTTGCTCATCTTGGACAACAACAGAAATACTTGTAACGTTGAAATGAGACCCCACGGAATTATTGTACGGTTCCGCTCTTTGTTGGAAACATATGCGTTGGTAATCCCGTACTATAAATTAACCCTTTACAAAGGGGACTCCTCTATATATGCCATACATAAAGACCATTACTTTATAAAGGTAGTCTCTGACACCAAGGCGGTTCAGAAGTTTTTCAAAAAGATATTGGAGTACAGGGCGGACAACTCCCCCACCTCTATCGATGACCTGTAATATGGACCATTATTATTATAATAATTTAAACGATTATATTTTTCAAATGTTCAAAACTCCCTTATCGTGAAAATTCTATTAACCGGAGCCAATGGTTATATCGGTATGCGCCTACTTCCCCAATTATTGGCCGCAGGCCATGAAGTGGTTTGTGCGGTAAGGGATGCAAGCAGGTTATCGGTTGATGAGGAAACCAGAAAAAAGATTGAGGTTATTGAAATAGATTTTCTGAACGAGGTAAAGTACAAGTTACTGCCAAAAGATTTGGATGTCGCCTATTTCTTGATCCACTCCATGAGTTCTTCCACAACGGATTTTGATGAAAAGGAAGCGGCCATGGCCGTAAATTTCAACTCACACGTAAAAGACACCAACATTGAACAGGTTATTTACCTAAGTGGCATTGTAAATGACCAAACGCTGTCCAAACATCTAAGTTCTAGAAAAAACGTGGAAGGCATTCTTTCGCAAGGCCATTTTAAACTAACCGTATTACGGGCAGGAATCGTTGTTGGCTCTGGCAGTTCTTCTTTTGAAATCATTAGAGATCTTTGCGAAAAACTCCCCCTAATGATTACCCCCAAATGGGTACTGACCAAAACCCAACCAATTGCCATTAGAGACGTTATCGCTTTTCTCACAGGGGTATTGGGCCATAAAGAAACCTATGACGATTGTTTTGATATTGCAGGCCCCGATATACTTACCTACAAAGATATGCTACAGCAATATGCGAAGGCAAGAGGCTTTAAAAACTGGATTTTTACAGTACCGGTAATGACACCAAAGCTATCTTCTTATTGGTTATATTTTGTTACTTCTACCTCATATAAACTTGCATTGAACCTAGTGGACAGTATGAAAATAGAAGTGGTCGCCAAAGACGATAGGTTGTCGAAAATTTTAAATATAACACCACATACTTACAGAGAAGCCATTGACATGGCTTTCAAAAAAATAGAACAAAACCTTGTTGTAAGTAGCTGGAAAGATAGTATGATAAGCGGACGTTTCAACAAAAGCCTAGAAAAGTATATTCAGGTTCCGAAGTACGGGGTCTTGCAGGACAAGAAAAAATTATCCGTCAAAAACCCCAAACAAGTTTTAGAAAATATATGGAAAATTGGAGGAAACAACGGATGGTACTATGGCAATAATTTATGGAAAATAAGAGGTTTTCTGGATAAATTGACGGGTGGTGTAGGACTAAGAAGGGGAAGAACCCACCCCTACAAATTATACCCAGGCGATTCTTTGGATTTTTGGCGTGTTCTTTTGGCGGATAAAAAAAGGAAACGCTTGCTGTTATTTGCCGAAATGAAACTACCGGGCGAAGCTTGGTTAGAATTTCAAATAGACGAACATAATGTATTGCACCAAACAGCAACTTTTAGGCCCAGAGGCCTAAAAGGACGTTTGTACTGGTACAGCGTTGTTCCTTTTCATTACTTCATTTTTAGGGGTATGATAAGAAATATTGCCATTTACGGCCCCATAAAGAAAAAGACAACAAGCAACCCTGTTTCAGTAGATAAAAGAAATAATTAATGTAATTTACCTTACTAAAGTCTTATGATCTTATGATAGAATCATTGGTAGAAAAACAGCGTAATTTCTTTTTATCGGGAAAAACAAAGGATGTTAAATTCCGAAAAATCTATTTAAAAAAACTAAGAAAGGCCATAATCGACTATGAAGATGATGTTTGCACGGCTTTGTACAATGATTTTAAAAAACCAAAATTCGAGGCTATGGCTTCCGAAACACAATTTGCTCTTTCGGAATTAAACCATGCCATAGAAAACATAGAAGAGTGGAGCGGCCCAAAAAGGGTTTCCTCTACCTGGGTAAACTTTCCCTCAGCGGACTACATTTATTCGCAACCTTATGGCAACACCCTTATCATAGCACCATGGAACTACCCGTTTCTTCTAATTATGTCGCCACTGATAGGAGCACTCGCAGCTGGCAATACGGCCGTAGTTAAACCATCGGAATTAACACCCAATACATCTCAGGTAATCGAAAATATCATTAAGACCGTCTTTGATGAGGAATATGTATGCGCTGTTCAAGGAGGTGTAGACATATCGCAAAAACTTTTGTCCAATAAATGGGACTATATATTCTTTACCGGCAGTACCAAAGTAGGTAAGATCGTATACAAAAGTGCAGCCGAACATCTTACACCCGTCACATTGGAACTAGGCGGAAAAAACCCTTGTATCGTAGACGAATCGGCCTTAGTACAAATAGCCGCCAAACGCATAGCTTGGGGCAAATTTTTGAACGCCGGACAAACGTGCATAGCTCCCGACTATATTTTGGTCCACAAAAACGTAAAGGAAAAACTTGTGAACGCCTTAAAAAAATCCATTACAGGTTTCTTTGGTGAAAATATTGAAAGTTCGACCGACTTTGCACGAATAACCACCCAAGCACATTATGAAAACTTAAAAAGTATGCTAAGGGACGAAGAGATACTTTTTGGAGGGGATTTTAATGACGACACCCTCTTTTTGTCCCCCACCTTGGTGAACGAGCCAACACTGAACAGTAAAATAATGGAAGGAGAAATTTTTGGCCCACTGCTTCCCATTATTTCATACGAAACAGAAAAAGACATTTCAAGGTTAATCTCTAACTACGACAAACCCTTGGCCCTATATGTATTCTCGAAAAAGAAAAAATTTCAAGAAAAAATCATTGACCAATATAGTTTTGGTGGTGGCACCATAAACGATACGGTCATACAGATTACAAATAGCCAACTACCTTTTGGAGGCATAGGCAGTTCTGGTGTAGGCCACTATCAGGGCAAACACTCTTTTGATATCTTTTCACATAAAAAAGCGATAATCAAAAAAGGATATTGGCCAGAACTACCTTTGAGGTACGCTCCTTACAATATCCCTTTACAATTCGTAAAAAAATTAAAATACCTGTTCCGTTGATGAACAGTGGTTGTGTATTATTTGGCCAATTTGCCGGTAATCAGTTTTCTTTTTTGGGCAAAAATACTTCGGCCATCATACAACGGGCACTTCCTCCTCCACAAGTTTCTATGGTATCTAAAGGACTATGCACAATGTTGCAATGTTTTTCTATTTGTTGAATCTGACCGGCATTTAAACTGTTATATGCCGCAGAGCTCATCACAAGATATCGCTGGCCGTCAGAAGCAAGAACCTGTAACATGTTACCGGCAAAGGAGTGCATTTGTTCCTCTGTAATTTCTATGATTTCTTTGTTGTCTTTTTTTAAGTGGTCGATTACATTTTTCCGTTCCTTTTTATCATCGATAGTTTCTAGACAAATAACCGAAAAATCTTCTCCTATCGCCATCATAACATTTGTATGATAAATAGGCAACCTTTTACCATCTACTGTTTGGTTGGCGGTAAAAATTACCGGCATGCAATCAAAATCTTCACAAAACTCTATGAACAAATCTTCATCTGCCCTTTCTGACAGGGCGCAGTATGCCTTATTGTTAACCCTATCCATTATTATACTGCCAGTACCTTCAAGAAAAACACCTTCTTCTTCGGCTGCGGTATAATCCATTACATTATCTATCAAAAAACCCTGATTCTCAAGAATTTCTAAAATATCCTCTCTTCGTTCGCTTCGTCTATTTTCAGCAAACATTGGGTATACTCCCACAGTACCATCTTTGTGAAAAGAAATCCAATTATTAGGAAATATACTATCCGGAGTATCAGGTTCTAAAGTATCATCAACAACAATAACATTTAATCCGATTCCTCGTAACTTACTAACAAACGCATCAAACTCTTCTTGTGCTTTTTGGTTTATGGTCTTGTTCTTTTCCTTCAAGTCTTCCATAAAATAATTATTGACCGCAGTTTGTTCGTTCATACGAAAATTCACCGGTCTAATCATCAATATAGTATTGGTAATCTGCATAATAAACTATTCTCTAATTAAAGGTAATGTACTACATCTTAAAAGGCCTTCTTGCTTTGAAATCTCGGCATATGGAATCTCCTCCACAACAAAACCCTCGTCTCTAAGCCAATTGTTCAACCTATCAAAGTTGCGTTCGGAAACCACAACATTTGGCGAAATCGAAAAAACATTACTGAACATTCTATACATTTCATCAGAAGTTATTTCGAAAATATTTTCCTTTCCAAAAAAATCTACCAACCATAAATATTCTTCCTCTACCAAAAAACCATTTTTATGAAGTATCGCCTTTCCTTGCCCTAAAGGTTGAAAACAACAATCTAAATGCAGGGCGTTTTCTTTAGCGTTCTTACTCTTTCTAAGTTCAAATGATTTTACTTTCTTGTGCGGAAATTGGGCTCTTAAATATTCGACGGCATGTTTATTGGTCCGTGCGGTAATCTGGTCGGCATAATCCTCACCTGTATAGGTACCTACAAAAATATAATCGTTCCAAGGCATTACATCCCCTCCCTCTACATGCACCTCTTCTGGTGGGTGTAAGATATTTTTATCTTCTATTTTGTCAAGAACGTGCAAAATAGCCTCTACTTCTCTTTCCCTATCGGGCAATATATTGGCAACGATCAATTTATCCTCAATGACAAAAGCAATATCCCGAGAAAATATTTGATTGCAATTTTCTAAAACCTCGGGTCTAAAAACATTGACTCCGTATTTTTTAAAAACGGCGGCAAAGGCCTCCATTTCTTCCATCATATCTTTTTCTGTTGGATATGTCCCCGCAAGAATATGTTCCAAAGATTTTGGATCATATGCTTCTTCGGGCTTTGGCACCGGACCACAACTTTTGGCAGTACCTAACACCACAGCTTTTAATGGTGAGATTTCATCATTTATATTAAGCTTTAGCATACGATAATTTTTTGCGCTAAGGTACTATTAAAAAACGCCCTCTTAAAAAATTTAAGAGGGCGTTTTTTTACTCTAATTTTAGTCTTAACTATCTAGATTTCAAATCAACAAAAGGTCGCAATTTTTCACCTATATAAACCTGTCTAGGCCTACCTATAGGTTCTCCCCTTAATCTCATTTCTCTCCACTGGGCAATCCATCCCGGCAACCTTCCTAGGGCGAACATCACCGTAAACATTTCGGTAGGTATACCCAAAGCCCTATAAATAATTCCCGAATAAAAATCGACGTTCGGGTATAATTTTCTATCTACAAAATATGGATCTTCCAATGCTTCTTTCTCCAAACCTTTGGCTATATCTAAAATTGGATCATCTATACCTAGGTCACTAAGTACTTCATCCGCTGCCTTTTTAATGATCTTGGCCCGCGGGTCAAAGTTTTTATACACCCTATGGCCAAAGCCCATAAGCCTAAACGGGTCATTTTTATCTTTTGCTTTCGCCATATATTTTTTAGTATCACCACCATCGGCCTCAATAGCTTCCAACATCTCTAGAACCGCTTGGTTGGCACCGCCGTGCAATGGCCCCCACAAAGCAGAAATACCTGCCGATAACGAAGCGAACAGCCCAGCATGTGAAGAACCGACGATTCTAACCGTAGAAGTAGAACAATTCTGCTCATGATCCCCGTGAAGAATCAACAACTTGTCCAAGGCATCTATAACCACCTTGTTTCTTTTGTATTCTTGGTTGGGACGTTTGAACATCATTTTATGGATATTTTCAACATATCCTAATGTATCGTCCCCGTAGTCTAGTGGCAATCCTTTTTTCTTACGTAAGGTCCACGCTACCAACACCGGAAACTTAGCCAATATCCTTACAATGGCATGGTACATATCTTTTTCGGAGCTAACGTCTACCGTCGACGGGTTAAACGCAATCAAGGCACTTGTTAATGACGACAAAACCCCCATTGGGTGTGCAGATTTTGGAAAACCGTCCAAAATCTTTTTCATTTCTTCATCTACGTGAGACTCGTCCGTAATATCCTTATGAAATTTGGCCAGTTCTTCTTCATTGGGCAATTCACCGAATATGAGCAAATAGGCCACTTCTAAAAAGTCTGCTTTTTCTGCCAATTCTTCTATAGAATACCCCCTATATCTCAATATTCCTTTTTCTCCATCCAAAAAAGTAATGGCACTTTCACATGAACCGGTATTTTTGTAACCTGGATCTATGGTAATCATACCCCCTGTAGAGGAGCGTAATGTTTTAATATCAATCGCGAGTTCGTCCTCAGTTCCTTTCACTACTGGAAACTCATACTTTTGACCATTATATTCTAAAGTAGCTTTATCTGACATTTTAAAATTTTACTTGTTATTCAATAGTTGTAAAGTTAATAAAATAGGGATGTTTTAACAATTTAACTGTTCTGTTTGGGCAAAAATTAACAATAAGGATATTGGCCGGAAAGACTATAACAAATAAAGGTCTTTATAATACTCATTTACTGAGTTTTCCCACGTAAAACGCATTTTTTTTGCGTTGGTCTGTATACGTTTCCACTTAGGTCTGTCTTTTTCCCACATCGTAAGGGCCTCATCAAAGACCTTAAGCATATTCTGTATTTTCTCTTCATAGCTATCACCGTCGAAAGCAAAGCCGGTTTTCATATGTGCGACCGTATCTTTTAAACCTCCAGTATGATGTACCAAACAGGGATTTCCATTTCTCATGGCCAACATTTGACTTATTCCACATGGTTCAAACAAACTGGGCATAAAATAAAGATCGGTCTCTAGATATATAGAGTCTATCAAATCCTCGGATTGGCCATTGGTAAAAACAAAGTTCTTGTGTTTATAGCTCATTTCACGGAACATTTCCTCATAATCAGGATTTCCGGTACCTAGCAGCATAAAAATACCATCCACTTTCTTTAGTCGTTCAAGAATTGCTTCGAAGGCTTCTGGAGATTGTTTTAAGAAATAGAATTTTTGCTCGGTCAACCTGGCTACACTAGAAACAATGAACTTAGGTCTATTACCTACGTACTCCATTATTTTTTCTCCTGTATGGGCCAAGAAATCCGCTTTGTATTTTTTTGATTCGTCTTGAAGCCACCCGAACAAGGCCTTCACAATATTTCTATACAAGAATCCTTTCTCAGCCGTTCTAATATTGTTATAGTTGGATGCGTTTAAAATACCGAACAACCTACCCTCATTATCGGCTTGTTGTAAATCTTTTTCCAAACCCTCGCCCCCTATAAATTCTGGCGGTCTGCTTGGCAGCATTACATCTTCTTTATACGAAGGCGAAACCGTATGAACGGCATCTGCCAATCTTATTCCGACGGCCATCAAATTAATACAGTCTTGATATCTAGGATCTTTCAATGCCTCGTGGTCTAGGGGTATCTCGTTAAACCAATTATGTACCGAAGCGTAGTTGTCATAAAAAGGCCTTATACCCTGAATTGCCAAATTGTGGATACTATACACATATCTCATTTTTTTCAAATCCTTATATGCAGGGTGATATGTTTTTAAAAAAAGAACTGCACTCGAATGCCAATCATGCATATGTACGATATCCAAATCACCAAAAGCCCCTATTTTTATTGCCTCTGCTACAGCTGTGGAAAAAATCATGAACTTAATAAAATCATTAAAGAAAGGCTCTGTAGGGTCATCGTGATAAATATGGGCGATACCCCCTTCGGTAATCTCTGGATGATGAATTACATAATGGGTAATATTCTTGATTATCTTTTTGGGAAGTACCTCATAGAGTTCCGCTTTATAATTTACCCCCCTTAAACTGAACTCTAGATCGGTTTTAAAAATTGCATTTTTGTGCAATCTGCAGTAAGCAGGTACCACCACATGTGCCCTATCTCCTCTTTTTGCAATTTCTCGGGGAACATCTCTTACCACATCACCCATACCGCCTGCTTTACAATTGGGAATTGCATCGTTCTCTGCAGAAACAAAAAGGAAATTATTCATATGGAGGCTACATTTTTTAAAAATTCATAATCCTTAAAAAGGTAGGCAAAGTTTTAGATTAGACCAAAAAAAAAGGCTTTCCAATGAAAGCCTTTTTAATTTTTAATTATTGACATTACTTGATCTTAAATGCCTTTTCTTGCGGATAGTAGGCCATACTACCTAATTCTTCCTCGATTCGAAGTAATTGATTATACTTGGCCATACGATCTGATCTTGATGCCGAACCGGTTTTTATTTGTCCCGTATTTAAGGCAACCGCCAAATCGGCTATAGTATTGTCTTCTGTTTCACCAGATCTGTGCGACATAACAGAAGTATATCCCGCATTTTTAGCCATATTCACGGCTGCTATCGTTTCTGTCAAGGTTCCTATTTGATTAACCTTTATCAAAATGGAATTAGCTATTCCTTTCTCTATTCCAGTAGAAAGTCTTTCCACATTTGTTACGAACAAATCATCGCCTACCAATTGTACTTTATCGCCAATTTTTTCGGTCAAGGCTTTCCATCCGTCCCAATCGTTTTCATCCATACCGTCCTCGATAGATATTATTGGATACTTGGCGGCAAGATCTGCCAAATATTGTGCTTGCTCTTCTGAAGTTCTAACAACTCCCTTATCTCCCTCAAATTTGGTGTAATCATATTTGCCGTCAACATAGAACTCAGCTGAAGCACAATCCAAAGCTATCATTACATCATCTCCCAGTTTATAACCAGCTTTTTCTACTGCTTTCGCAATAGTATCTAAGGCATCTTCGGTACCTCCGGCAAGATTAGGTGCAAAACCGCCCTCATCTCCTACTGCAGTACTTAAACCTCTATCATGCAAGACTTTTTTCAAATTGTGAAAAATTTCCGTTCCCATTTGCATGGCATGAGAAAAGCTCTTTGCCTTAACAGGCATTACCATAAATTCTTGAAACGCTATTGGAGCATCTGAATGTGAGCCTCCATTTATAATATTCATCATAGGAACCGGTAAGGTATTCGCACTTACCCCTCCAATATATCTATACAACGAAAGTCCCAATTCGTTGGCAGCTGCTTTGGCGGCCGCAAGAGAAACACCAAGAATGGCATTCGCCCCTAATTTTGATTTATTGGGAGTACCATCTAAATCGATCATTGTTTGATCCAAAAGATTTTGTTCGAAAACGGACATACCCAAAATCTCCTCTGCAATAACGGTATTCACATTCTCAACGGCTTTCATAACACCTTTCCCCATAAAACTGTTTCCACCGTCCCGCAACTCCACAGCTTCATGTTCTCCCGTAGAAGCTCCTGACGGCACAGCGGCCCTTCCCAAAACACCATTTTCGGTGATTACATCTACCTCTACCGTTGGGTTTCCTCTAGAATCTAAAATTTGTCTCGCATGAACACTTAGTATGATACTCATCTGTTATTCTCTTAATTAAATTGTTTATAAAAATGATTTGTAAAGATACAAACCTTGTTTTCAAGGTGAACATTTACACCTTTTAAATACAAATAATATAATGATAATTTAAACTTAGGCCGATTGTTTTGAGTTTTTCTCAATTAATTTAAAAAAATCATCAAAAAGATAATCGGCATCATGAGGCCCCGGACTTGCCTCTGGGTGGTACTGAACGGAAAACACATCCTTATCTTTCATTCTAATACCGGCGACAGTCTGATCATTCAAATGAACATGGGTAATCTCTAAGTTATCATTTGATTCAGTTTCCTCCCTATTAATGGCAAAACCATGGTTTTGCGAAGTTATTTCCCCTTTACCTGTTTTTAAATTCAGAATAGGATGGTTAATACCTCTATGGCCATTGTGCATTTTATAGGTAGACACTCCATTTGCCAAAGCAATGACCTGGTGTCCCAGACAAATGCCGAAGAGCGGTTTATCAGACTTTATTATTTCTTTGGCAACCTCAATGGCATCCACCAACGGCTCTGGATCACCAGGGCCGTTAGAAATGAAATAAGCATCTGGGTTCCAATTGGCCATATCCGAGAATTTTGCATTGTATGGATACACCTTTATATAAGCCCCTCGTTTCGCTAAATTGCGGAGTATGTTCTTTTTGATCCCTATATCCAACGCGGCAATTTTAAAAGGAGCATCTTCTTCCCCATAAAAATAGGGCTCTTTGGTAGACACCTTAGAAGCCAATTCCAGTCCTTCCATACTTGGCACTTCTGCCAATTGCCCTTTTAGTGCCTCTATATTGTCAACATCGGTAGATATAACGGCATTCATAGCACCATTATCTCTTATATAACTGACCAACGCCCTTGTATCTACATCAGAGATAGCAAAGAGATTGTACTTGTTCAAAAATTCTTCTAAACTGGCATCTGCAATAGATCGGGAATACTCGTAACTAAAATTTCTACATATTAAACCTGATATCTTTATTGAGTCCGATTCAATTTCTTCCTCGTTTGTACCATAGTTTCCTATATGGGCGTTTGTTGTAACCATTAGTTGGCCAAAATAAGAAGGATCCGTAAAAATCTCTTGATACCCTGTCATTCCAGTATTAAAACAAACTTCCCCGAAGGCTGTCCCTTCTTTATCACCTACAGATTTACCATAAAAAATGGTTCCATCGGCCAGTAATATAAACGCTTTCTTTTTAGATTGATATTTCATTCTACCTCTTTACTTTTTACAGTTAACAAAAAAACATAAAAAAAGGATAAGCTTTTAGGCTTATCCTTTTATAATTATCAATATTTATTGACATGTTATTCTTTTGAATCATCCTCTTTGGCCTTGTTCTCGGTTTGAGATTCAGTTTCGGTTTCAGTCTTAACCTCTGGAGCAGCTTCAACTTTTGGCTCTTCCACTTTAGTTTCTTCAACTACAGCCTCGGCTTTATCAGCATTACCACTTCCTCCTCTACGACTTCTTCTTGTAGATTTCTTCTTAGGCTTACCAGCATTATACAGCTCATTGAAATCAACCAATTCGATCATAGCCATATCAGCGTTATCTCCCAATCGATTTCCCAATTTGATAATTCTAGTATAACCACCCGGTCTATCGCCAACTTTCTCTGACACTACACTGAACAATTCTGTTACAGCATACTTGTCTCTAAGATATTTGAATACTATTCTTCTGTTGTGAGTTCCTTTATCGGCAGTCAAATTATTTTCTGCTTTAGATCTTGTGATCAAAGGTTCAACGAATTGCTTTAACGCTTTGGCTTTAGCAACAGTGGTGTTTATTCTTTTATGTTCTATTAGGGAGCATGCCATATTTGCCAACATAGCTTTTCTATGTGCAGCTTTTCTTCCTAAATGATTAACTTTTTTACCGTGTCTCATGTTTTTGTATTATCATCTTGCTACCAGACCCGTTGGAACGAGGAGCAAAATATGATTAATTAATCTTTATCTAATTTATATTTTGACAAATCCATTCCAAAGCTCAAACCTTTGTTGATCACCAACTCCTCAAGCTCGGTCAATGATTTTTTACCGAAGTTTCTAAACTTCATCAAATCATTCTTGTTAAAAGAAACCAAGTCTCCCAAGGTATCTACTTCAGCAGCTTTCAAACAGTTCAATGCCCTTACAGACAAGTCCATATCGACCAATTTGGTCTTCAACAACTGTCTCATGTGTAAAGACTCCTCATCATAAGTCTCTGTTTGTGCTATTTCGTCCGCCTCAAGCGTGATACGCTCGTCAGAGAACAACATGAAGTGATGAATCAATACTTTGGCCGCTTCTGTCAAAGCATCTTTAGGATGTATGGAACCATCGGATACAATCTCAAAAACCAATTTCTCATAATCGGTCTTTTGTTCTACACGAAAGTTCTCGATACTATATTTTACATTCTTAATAGGTGTAAAAATAGAATCTACAGCAATGGTACCGATAGGTGCTCCCGATTTTTTGTTTTCTTCTGCAGGAACATAACCCCTTCCCTTGTCAATGGTAATTTCCATATTGATGCTTACTTTGGCATCCATATTACATATTACCAAATCTGGATTCAACACTTGATATCCAGAAATAAATTTTTGAAAATCCCCGGCAGTCAATTGCTCTTTTCCACTCACGGAAATAGAAACCACTTCGGCTTCAGAATCCTCTATCTGCTTTTTAAAACGAACTTGTTTTAAATTTAGGATAATTTCGGTTACATCTTCAACAACACCAGGAATTACTGAGAACTCGTGTTCTACCTTATCTATCCTTACGGACGTAATGGCATAGCCTTCCAATGAAGAAAGCAATACCCTTCTTAATGCATTCCCAACAGTTAATCCATAACCAGGTTCCAAAGGACGAAATTCGAACTTTCCTTCGAAATCTGAGGAATCGATCATTATTACTTTATCGGGTTTCTGAAAATTAAATAATGCCATAATAGGATCAGTGTTGTTTTATTTTGAGTATAACTCGACTATTAATTGTTCTTTGATATTTTCTGGAATCTGCATTCTTTCAGGTACAGAAACAAACGTACCTTCCTTTTTGTCATTGTTCCAAGTCAACCATTCATATACAGCACTATTGGCAGCAAGAGAATCTTGTATGCTCTGTAAAGACTTTGATTTTTCTCTTACACCGACTACATCACCAGGTTTCAAAGAATAAGATGGAATATTGACCAATTCTCCGTTTACGGTTATGTGCCTATGTGAAACCAATTGTCTGGCGCCGCTTCTAGTTGGAGCTATCCCCATTCTAAAAACAACATTATCCAAACGACACTCACATAATTGTAAAAGAATCTCACCGGTAACACCTTCTTTCCTTTTAGCGGAAGCGAACAAGTTTCTAAATTGTTTTTCTAGAATACCGTAAGTATATTTTGCTTTTTGTTTTTCCATTAACTGAACAGAGTACTCGGATTTTTTTCCTCTTCTTCTGTTGTTACCATGTTGTCCTGGAGGGTAATTTTTCTTTTCAAAAGACTTGTCGTCCCCGAATATCGCTTCTCCGAATTTACGTGCGATCTTTGATTTTGGTCCTGTATATCTTGCCATTTTCTTAAATTATGAAAGTGAGATTATGAATTAAGGCTTATCCTTCGATAATCGTAATTACACCTTCGATGAAATATATTAATATTGATTAAACTCTTCTTCTTTTTGGAGGTCTACAACCGTTATGAGGCATTGGCGTAACATCTATGATCTCTGTTACTTCAATTCCTGAGTTATGAATAGAACGGATGGCAGACTCCCTACCGTTTCCAGGTCCTTTCACATAAACCTTAACTTTTCTCAAACCTGCTTCATGAGCTACTTTAGAACAATCCTCGGCAGCAACCTGAGCAGCGTACGGAGTATTCTTCTTAGAACCTCTAAATCCTAATTTACCAGCAGATGACCATGATATCACATCACCTTTTTTGTTGGTCAATGAAATGATTATGTTATTAAAGGATGCAGTTACGTGCGCTTCTCCAACAGAATCAACTATAACTTTACGTTTTTTGGTTACCTTAGTATTTGCCTTTGCCATACCTATTTATTATTTAGTAGCTTTCTTCTTGTTAGCAACTGTTTTTCTCTTTCCTTTTCTAGTTCTAGAGTTGTTCTTTGTACGTTGACCTCTTAATGGCAAACCAGATCTGTGGCGTATACCCCTGTAACATCCAATATCCATTAATCGCTTAATGTTCAACTGAGTTTCGGAACGTAACTCACCTTCAATAGTGTAGAAAGAAACTGCTTCCCTGATACGACCTATTTCATCATCGTTCCAATCAGAAACTTTTGTATCTTCACTAACTTGGGCTTTTTTCAAAATTTCCTTTGCCCTACTTCTTCCTATTCCGAAAATATAGGTCAAGGCTATTACGCCCCTCTTCTGTTTTGGTATATCTATACCCGCGATTCTTGCCATAATTACCCTTGTCTTTGTTTAAATCTAGGATTCTTTTTGTTGATTACGTACAATCTGCCCTTTCTGCGAACAATCTTGCAGTCGGCACTTCTCTTTTTTACTGATGCTCTTACTTTCATCTTGCTGTCTTAGTATCTATAAGTAATTCTTGCTTTGGTAAGGTCATAGGGACTCATTTCCAATTTAACCTTATCACCAGGTAATAGTTTAATATAATGCATGCGCATTTTACCTGAAATATGCGCAGTAACTACATGTCCATTCTCTAATTCTACTCGAAACATTGCGTTTGACAATGCCTCTATAATGGATCCATCTTGTTCTATCGCTGCTTGCTTAGCCATAAATTATGCTACTTTTCTGTTTTTTCCGGTTTTCATCAAACCATCATAATGTCTATTCAACAAATATGAATTCACCTGTTGTACCGTATCTATTGCCACACCCACCATAATCAATAGTGATGTTCCTCCATAAAACAATGCCCATCCTTGTTGAACATCCAACAATTTTACTACTATAGCCGGTAAAACAGCCAGCAAAGCTAAGAATATTGAACCGGGTAACGTAATTAATGACATAATTTTATCTAAAAAATCTCCAGTTTCCTTTCCTGGCCTAATACCAGGGATAAATCCACCACTACGTTTTAGGTCATCTGCCATTTTATTGGTAGGCACTGTAATTGCAGTGTAGAAATAGGTGAAAATGATAATCAAAAAGGCAAACAACAGATTATACGCCCATCCGAATATATCACTAAATTGAACTTGCATCCATTGTCCGAACGAAGTATCGTCAAAAGCTCCACCGATCATACCGGGAACGAACATAATTGCTTGGGCGAATATTATTGGCATAACACCCGATGCATTCAATTTCAATGGAATGTATTGCCTAGACCCCATGATGTTCTTCTCATAACCACCAGAAGCAGTTCTTCTAGCATACTGTACGGGTATTTGACGAGTAGCCATTACCAAAAGTACACTTGCCAAAATAACCAAGAACCACACGATAATCTCTATCAAGATAAACATAGCCCCTCCATTATTATTTGTCGTTCTAGAAACAACTTCTTGAAGAAATGACTGAGGCATCGTTGCAATAATACCGATCATTATCAACAAAGAAATACCATTACCAATACCTTTATCGGTAATCTTCTCACCCAACCACATGGCGAAAACGCAACCAGACACCAATATAATAACCGCCGGTATCATGAAATCCAATCCTTTTCCTAACACAAATGCGCTATCCGGTACTCCAAAGGCCCCCAGACCGTATAAATAGGCCGGTGCTTGCACGATACAGATACCAATAGTCAACCATCTTGTTATCTGATTAATGGTCTTACGGCCACTTTCGCCCTCTTTCTGTAATTTTTGTAGGTAAGGTATTGCAATACCCATTAATTGAACCACAATAGAAGCCGAGATATAAGGCATAATACCTAAAGCAAAAATGGATGCATTGGCAAATGCACCACCTGTAAATGCGTTCAATAATCCAAAAATACCTTGATCGGTACCATCGGCCAAGCCTCCTAATTGTGTCGAATCTATACCTGGAAGAACGATTTGGCAACCAAATCTATAAACTAATAGAAGACCTAGAGTAATAAGTATTCTATTTCTAAGTTCTTCTATCTTCCAAATATTGGATATTGTATCAATAAAATTCTTCATGTTCCCGTTAATGCTTATAAACTTATTGCCTCACCACCTGCAGCTTCTATTGCAGCTTTTGCTGAAGCAGTAAACTTATGTACAGATACCTTAAGTGTGGATTTTAATTCTCCTCCCCCTAAGATCTTTACTAAATCATTTTTCTTCACAAGACCGTTTTCTACCAAAGTATCAAGAGTAACAGTATCTTTAACAACTTTTTTATCAACTAGTTCCTGCAATTTATCCAAGTTTATCCCTTTATAATCCTTACGGTTAATATTGGTAAATCCAAATTTAGGAACACGTCTTTGTAAAGGCATTTGACCACCTTCAAATCCGATTTTCTTAGAATAACCTGATCTAGATTTAGCCCCTTTATGGCCTCTTGCAGCAGTACCGCCTTTTCCAGATCCTTGTCCACGACCTAAACGCTTACCATCTCTATTTACGGAACCTTCTGCAGGTTTTAGATTACTTAAATTCATTAGATCTATATTTAAGCTTCTTCTGTAGAAACTAAATGTTTAACTTTATTTATCATTCCTAAGATATTAGGTGTTGCATCATGCTCCACAACTTGCCCAATTCCCTTTAGTCCTAGAGCTTCCAAGGTCCTCTTTTGATTTTGAGGCTTCTTAATACCACTCTTAACTTGTTTTACTTTAATCTTTGCCATAATATTCTCTTAACCTTTAAACACCTTCTCCAAGGAGATTCCTCTTTGTTGTGAAATTGTCTTGGCATCCCTTAGTTGCAACAAGGCATCAAAAGTCGCCTTAACTACGTTGTGCGGGTTTGAAGACCCTTGAGATTTAGACAATACATCATGTACACCTACTGCCTCCAATACGGCCCTAACAGCACCACCGGCAATAACACCGGTACCATGTGAAGCAGGCTGAATATATACACGCGCCCCACCAAACTTACCTTTTTGTTCATGAGGTAGTGTACCTTTGTTCAAAGGAATACGGATCAAGTTCTTTTTACCGTCTTCGATCGCCTTAGCAATAGCAGTGGCTACTTCTTTTGATTTTCCCAGACCATGGCCTACAACACCATTCTCATCGCCCACAACTACGATAGCGGAGAAACCGAATGCTCTACCACCCTTGGTAACTTTAGTCACACGTTGTACACCTACTAATCTATCTTTTAAATCTAAACCTCCTGGTTTAACAGTTTCTACGTTTTTGTATTTTTGGAACATACCTTTAATTTAGAATTTTAATCCTGCTTCCCTTGCCCCTTCAGCCAAAGACTTAACTCTTCCGTGATACAAGTTTCCACCTCTATCGAAAGCAACTTTTTCAACACCAACTTTGCTGGCTTTTTCTGCAATTGCCTTACCCACTAGTGCGGCTTTTTCGGTTTTGGTACCTTTTGCAGAAGCAATATCCTTATCCCTAGAAGAAGCGGCAGCAAGAGTAACGCCTTTAACGTCATCTATCAATTGTGCATAGATTTCGCTGTTACTTCTGAAGACCGATAGTCTTGGCCTTTCAGCTGTTCCTTTAGAAACCTTACGGATTCTTCTTCGAATTCTATATTTCCTTTGTGTTTTTGATAATCCCATAATACTATAATTAAGCTGATTTACCAGCCTTTCTTCTTAATTGTTCTCCAACAAATTTGACTCCTTTTCCTTTGTAAGGCTCAGGCTTGCGAAAAGACCTGATCTTGGCAGCAATATGACCTACCAATTGTTTATCGTGCGAGGTTAATTTTACAATAGGATTCTTACCTTTTTCCGAAATAGTCTCAACTTTTACTTCAGGAGCAAGGTCAAAAACTATATTATGAGAAAAACCTAAGGCAAGATCAAGTTTTTGTCCTTGATTACTTGCACGGTAACCTACACCTACCAATTCCAATTCTTTAGTCCATCCTTTTGATACACCTTCTACCATGTTCAGAATCAAAGATCGGTAAAGACCATGTTTCGCTTTATGCTCTTTAGAGTCAGACGGTCTTGTTACCCAAGCCTGTCCGTCTTCTATTTTAACTTCAACTCCTGAGTATTCCTGTTTCAATTCACCTAATTTACCTTTTACGGTAATCATTTGATCATTGACTTCTATCGTTACTCCCTCAGGGATTGCTATCGGATTATTTCCTATTCTAGACATCTTCTAACTCTTTATTCGATTAATATACGTAGCATAAAACCTCACCACCAACGTTTTCAGCTTTGGCCTGCTTACTAGTCATTACACCATGTGATGTAGAAACGATCGCTATACCAAGCCCGTTTAGAACTCTAGGCAGATTTTCATTAGAGGCATACTTTCTTAGACCAGGTTTACTTATACGTTGTATATTCTTAATCACCGGATCTTTGGTCATTTTATCGTACTTCAAAGCTATTTTGATAGTACCTTGAACCTTGTCGTCCTCGAACTTATAACTTAAAATATATCCTTGATCGAACAATATTTTAGTTATTTCTTTTTTCAAATTTGAGGCCGGGATCTCTACTACCCTATGACCTGCCCTACTTGCGTTTCTAATCCTTGTTAGATAATCTGCTATAGTATCTGTTACCATTTATATATAATTCGGTGACGGTTTTTAGCTTTATAGCTAAACCTGAAACCAGTTATTCTTTATTTATTACCAGCTGGCTTTTTTAACTCCGGGTATCAAACCTTTGTTAGCCATTTCTCTGAACATAACCCTTGAGATTCCAAAAGTCCTCATGTAACCTTTTGGTCTTCCAGTCAATTTACATCTATTGTGCATACGTACTGGAGAGGCATTTTTTGGCAATTTCTGTAATGCTTCATAATCGCCTGCTTCTTTAAGAGCCTTGCGTTTCTCTGCATATTTAGCTACAGTTCTTGCCCTTTTTCTCTCACGGGCTTTCATTGATTCTTTAGCCATACTAGTTCTTTTTAAAAGGTAATCCTAATTCTGTTAGTAATGATTTTGCTTCCTTGTCCGTTTCGGCAGAGGTAACAAACGTTATGTCCATTCCGTTGATTCTATTGATCTTGTCAATATTTATTTCAGGAAATATAATTTGCTCGGTGATTCCAAGGTTATAATTTCCACGACCATCAAAACCAGTTGCCTTAATACCTTGAAAATCTCTTACCCTGGGAAGAGCGGAAGTAACCAATCTATCCAAAAATTCATACATGCGCTCTCCACGCAATGTAACCTTGGCTCCGATAGGCATACCTTTTCTAAGTTTAAAGGCCGCAACATCCTTTTTAGACATTGTGGGCACCGCTTTTTGACCAGTAATCATAGTCATTTCGTCTACGGCATGATCAATAAGCTTTTTATCGGCAACGGCAGCACCAACACCTCTACTAACTACGATTTTCTCTAATTTTGGTACTTGCATTACATTACGGTAACCAAACTCTTCGGTCAACGCGGCTATAATGCGTTCTTTATATTCTTTCTTTAATCTTGCAACGTAAGCCATAACTAAATTACTTCTTTAGATTTCTTAGAAAACCTTACTTTCTTGCCATCTCTCACCTCATACCCTACTCTAGTTGTCTCACCAGACTTGGGATCGATTAACGATAGGTTAGAAACGTGAATAAGAGCTTCCTTTTTTACTATACCACCTTGGGGATTTTTTGCACTTGGCTTCTCATGTTTTGAAACCATGTTAACACCTTCTACGATGGCTTTATTCTTTTCAAGATTTACGGACATTACCTTACCTTCAGAACCTTTATGATCTCCAGCAATAACTCTTACCGTATCTCCTGCTTTAATTTTTAACTTCTTCATCTTGACAATCAATTATAGTACCTCTGGGGCCAATGAAACAATTTTCATGAATTGCTTGTCCCTAAGCTCTCTGGCTACGGGTCCAAACACACGGGTTCCTCTCATTTCTCCAGCTGGATTCAACAGTACACATGCATTGTCATCAAAACGGATATAAGAACCATCAGGTCTTCTCACCTCTTTCTTTGTTCTAACGACAACGGCAGTGGAAACCGCTCCTTTTTTAATACCTCCATTTGGCGTAGCCTCCTTAACGGTAACTACTATCTTATCCCCAATAGAAGCATATCTTCTTTTTGTACCACCAAGAACGCGAATAGTTAAAACTTCCTTTGCTCCGGTATTATCTGCTACTTTTAATCTAGATTCTTGCTGTAACATAACTTATTTAGCTCTTTCTAAGATTTCTACTAACCTCCAACATTTGGTCTTGCTCATGGGACGTGTCTCCATAATTTTTACGGTATCACCGACATTACAATCGTTTTTTTCGTCATGAGCCACGTATTTCTTAGTCTTCAAAACGAATTTACCGTACATAGGGTGTTTTACTCTTTTCACCTCTGCAACAACAATGGATTTCTCCATTTTATCACTGGTTACAACCCCAACTCTCTCTTTTCTTAAGTTTCTTTTTTCCATAAAGCAGAACCAATTATTGGTTTTCCCTTTTAGTTAATTCAGTAGCCAATCTTGCAACCGTTCTTCGAACTTTTCTTATTTGAAGAGGATTCTCCAATGGAGTTACAAAATGAGCCATTTTTAAATCTGCATGTTGCTTTTTATATTCAGCTAACTTCTCCGTAAGTCCTTCAACAGACAATTCTTTAATCTCTTGTTTTTTCATGATTCCTACGATTAATTTTCAACTGTATAATCTCGTGCAACAATAAATTTCGTTTTAACGGGAAGTTTTTGAGCTGCCAACCTTAAAGCTTCTTTAGCAACTTCCATTGAAACCCCAGCTACTTCGAACATTACCCTTCCTGGTTTTACGACCGCCACGAAATATTCTGGCGCCCCCTTACCTTTACCCATACGTACCTCTAGAGGTTTTTTGGTAATAGGCTTGTCCGGGAATATTTTAATCCATAACTGACCTTCCCTTTTCATATATCTAGTAGCCGCGATACGTGCCGCTTCGATTTGACGAGAAGTCAAAAAGGCTGCATCACCTACCGATTTTATACCGAACATACCATTTGAAAGTTGGTGCCCTCTGTTAGAAAGACCTTTCATACGGCCTTTCTGCATTTTTCGGAACTTCGTTCTTTTTGGTTGTAACATTTTTCTCTACTTCTATAATTATTACTTTCTACGACGCGGTTTTCTACCACCTTCTTGCTTACCTCCTTTTGAAGACTGCCCTTTCTGCATGCCTACCAATGGAGAAAGTTCACGCTTACCATAAACCTCGCCCTTCATAATCCAAACTTTGATACCCAACTTTCCATAAGTTGTTTGGGCTTCATGCAAAGCGTAATCTATATCGGCCCTAAAAGTAGACAATGGTATTCTACCTTCTTTATAAGATTCGGACCTTGCCATTTCAGCTCCGTTCAAACGACCGGATATCTGAACTTTTATACCTTCGGCATTCATTCTCATTGCTGCGGCAATGGCCATTTTGATAGCCCTTCTAAAAGAAATTCTACTCTCTATCTGCCTTGCTATACTTGCAGCAACCAAGTTTGCATCTACCTCTGGTCTCTTGATCTCGTATATATTGATCTGAACCTCTTTATTGGTAATTTTCTTAAGCTCTTCTTTAAGTTTATCAACTTCTTGTCCTCCTTTACCAATGATAATTCCAGGTCTAGCCGTTGTAACCGTAACGGTTATCAACTTTAAAGTTCGCTCAATGATTACCCTTGAGACACTTGCTTTAGAAAGCCTAGCGTGAATGTATTTTCTAATCTTATCATCTTCGGCCAGCTTATCACCATAGTCGTTTCCACCGTACCAGTTAGACTCCCATCCTCTGATAATTCCTAGACGATTCCCTATCGGATTTGTTTTCTGTCCCATTCTAGCTTTCTGTATTATTATTAGACCCCAAAACCAAAGTTACATGGTTCGAACGCTTTCTTATTCTATGTGCCCTACCTTGAGGAGCCGGACGCAATCTTTTCAACATTGCACCACTGTCTACCCTAATTTCGGACACGATCAAATCAGCATCCTCTATATTGGCATCCTCATTTTTCGCTTGCCAATTGGCAATCGCGGAAAGTAACAACTTCTCTAATTTACGCGAAGCCTCCTTTGGATTAAATCTTAAGATTGCCAAAGCTTTTTCCACTTTCTCACCACGAACCAAATCAGCAACAAGCCTCATTTTTCTCGGTGAAGTAGGACAGTTGTTCAATTTTGCAAAAGCAACTTTTTGCTTTTCAGCCTTTATTCTTTCGGCCATCTGTTTTTTACGAACTCCCATAGCTTACTTCTTTCCTTTATTCTTAGCACCAGCATGACCCCTAAACGATCTAGTTGGTGAAAATTCTCCTAATTTATGCCCTACCATATTCTCCGTAACGAAAACAGGTACAAATTGTCTTCCATTGTGAACAGCTATAGTCAACCCTACAAAATCTGGAGTTATCATTGATGCTCTAGACCAAGTTTTGATAACCGATTTTTTACCGGATGCAACAGTCTGCTGGATTTTCTTTTCCAGACTATAGTGAACGTAAGGTCCTTTTTTTAGTGAACGTGCCATTTCTTTCTACTTTATTATTTCTTTCTACGTTCTATTATATACTTATTGGTACTCTTTGTCTTAGAACGAGTTCTAAAGCCCTTGGCAGGAATACCGTTCCTTGACCTTGGATGACCTCCAGATGCTCTACCTTCACCACCTCCCATTGGGTGATCTACAGGGTTCATAACAACTGGTCTTGTTCTAGGCCTTCTACCCAACCATCTACTTCTACCGGCCTTACCTGACACCAATAACTGATGATCCGAATTAGATACAGCCCCTATAGTAGCCATACAACCGGACAAGATAAGTCTTGTTTCTCCAGATGGCATTTTTACAGTAACAAATTTACCGTCCTTCGCCATTAACTGAGCGAAAGTTCCAGCACTTCTTGCCATTACGGCCCCTTGACCGGGACGCAACTCTATGCAAGAAATTATAGTTCCCAAAGGAATCTGACTAAGCGGCAACGCGTTTCCAATTTCTGGAGCTGCACTCTCACCAGCAGAAACTTGCTGCCCTACTTTTAATCCGTTTTGAGCAACAACATATCTTTTTTCACCATCGGCATACTCCAATAAAGCGATAAAAGCCGTTCTGTTGGGATCATACTCTATAGACTTAACCACAGCAGGCACATCTTGCCTATCCCTTTTAAAATCTATTACACGATACCTTCTTTTATGACCTCCCCCTTTTTGGCGAATGGTCATTTTTCCTTGACTGTTTCTACCTCCCGACTTTTTTAACGGAGCAAGCAAGCTTTTCTCCGGCTTATCAGTAGTAATGGCGTCAAACCCATTTACTACTCTAAAACGCTGCCCAGGAGTGATTGGTTTTAATTTTCTAACTGACATTTCTTGTCTTTATAGATTACTGTAAAAATCAATTATATCACCTTCAACAACATCGACAATCGCCTTTTTAATAGCATTTGTTTTTCCATGCTGTACTCCAGTTTTTGTATATCTGGACTTTCTTGTAGGCCCATAATTCATTGTTCGAACTTTCTTAACAGAAACACCATAAGTAGCCTCAACAGCCTCCTTAATCTGAATCTTGTTAGCCCTAGGATCGACTACAAAACCATAACGATTGTTTAACTCGCTATCAGCAGTCATTTTTTCCGTAATAATTGGCTTTATCAACACACTCATGGTTCTACTTGTTATTTAAGTTTGATTCGATTCCTTCTAAAGAGCTCTCCAACAACACAACACTTGATGCGTTAAGTATTTTGTAAGTGCTTAATTCTGAGTTAGTTATAACTTCAGAACCCTTGAAATTACGCGAAGACAAATATACGCCTTTATTTGAATCGCCCAACACAAATAAGGATTTTTTGTTTTCTAAGCCCAACGACTTTAGCACATTAACAAAATCTTTCGTTTTAGGCACGTCAAAATCAAAATCCTCAACGACCATAATTGCCTTCTCTTTTGATTTTAGACTCAAAGCGGATTTTCTTGCCAAACGCTTCAAATTCTTGTTCAATTTTTGTGAATAATCTTTAGGTCTAGGCCCAAAGATTCTACCTCCACCTCTAAAGATCGGAGATTTGATACTACCGGCCCTTGCGGTACCTGTACCTTTTTGTTTTTTAATTTTTCTGGTACTACCAGCAATCTCACCACGCTCTTTTGATTTGTGCGTACCCTGTCTTTGATGTGCTAAATATTGTTTTACATCTAAATAGACCGCATGATCATTTGGCTCTATAGCAAATACGTCATCAGAAAGGTCTGCCTTTCTACCCGTATCTTTTCCTTTTATATCTAAAACTGCTACTTTCATTACTTCTCTATAGTTATGTAAGCGTTTTTATGACCAGGTACACAACCCTTTACTACCAAAAGATTTTTCTCCGGAACTACCTTTAATACTTTAAGGTTTTGAACCGTTACACGGTCTCCACCCATTCTTCCTGCCATTTTCATTCCTTTGAAAACTCTAGCAGGATATGATGCCGCACCAATGGAACCTGGAGCTCTAAGCCTGTTGTGTTGACCGTGTGTAGATTGTCCTACACCACCAAAACCATGTCTTTTAACAACACCCTGAAATCCTTTACCTTTTGATGTTCCAACTACATCCACAAACTCACCTTCAACAAAAACATCGACACCAATAGTGTCTCCCAATTTGTACTCACCTTCAAAATCTCGAAATTCAATGACTTTTTTCTTGGGAGAAGCACCTGCTTTTTTAAAATGGCCAGATTCAGCCTTATTAGCACGTTTTTCTGCCTTGTCATCGAAACCAAGCTGAAGGGCACTATACCCGTCTACCTCTTCGGTTCTGACTTGGGTAACTACACATGGCCCAGCTTGTATAACGGTACAGGGAATATTCTTCCCGTTCTCGTCAAAAATACTGGTCATGCCTACTTTCTTTCCTATTAACCCAGACATACTTAAATTATATTAATTACTAATTATTAAAATTCACTCAAAAAAATAGGGTCAAAAATAATTCAACCCTGAAATTATTTTATCTCCGTTTTTCCCTCGCCCGCAGCTCAGGACATGTTCACCGCCCCTATTGGGGCGAGCTCTCTACTTATACCTTTATCTCAACTTCAACACCACTCGGAAGCTCAAGCTTCATAAGAGCGTCAATAGTTTTTGATGAAGAGCTATAGATATCCAACAACCTCTTGTAAGAACTTAATTGGAATTGCTCTCTAGATTTTTTATTTACGTGCGGTGAACGCAATACCGTAAAAATTTTCTTATGTGTTGGCAAAGGAATTGGTCCCGTTACAACAGCACCGGTAGTCTTTACCGTTTTTACGATTTTCTCAGCAGATTTGTCTACCAAATTATGGTCGTAAGACTTAAGTTTTATTCTAATTTTCTGACTCATTTCCTTAAATTATGCTGTTATTCCTTTTGCCGCCTTAATAACCTCTTCAGAAATATTCGAAGGTGTTTCGGCATAGTGTGAAAATTCCATAGTTGATGTTGCCCTACCGGAAGAAAGTGTTCTTAGAGAGGTTACATAACCGAACATCTCGGATAAAGGAACCATACCTTTAACAACTTTTGCCCCGGCCCTATCGCTCATATCGCTAATAGTACCACGTCTTCTGTTCAAATCCCCAACTATATCACCCATGTTTTCCTCAGGCGTAATAACCTCAATCTTCATGATAGGCTCCATAATTACAGCTCCAGCAGCTTTACCAGCGGCCTTATAACCCATTTTAGCGGCTAGCTCAAAAGAAAGAGCATCTGAATCCACCGGGTGGAAAGAACCATCTTTCAATACAACTTTCATTGTATCCATTTCATATCCGGCCAATGGACCATTTTGCATAGCCATAATAAATCCTTTCTCTACAGATGGGATAAATTCTTTTGGAATACGACCACCTTTGATCTCATCCACAAACTGAATACCTGTACCCTCGAAATCCTCGTCCGCTGGACCCATTTCGAACACAATATCAGCAAATTTACCACGACCACCAGACTGCTTCTTATAAACTTCCCTATGCGAAGTAGTTTTGGTCAAGGCTTCTTTATATTCAACCTGAGGTTCACCTTGTGTCACCTCTACCTTGAATTCTCTTTTTAATCTATCAACAATGATATCCAAGTGCAATTCTCCCATTCCCGAGATAATGGTCTGACCGGACGCCTCATCAGTCTTTACCTGAAACGTAGGATCCTCTTCGGCCAACTTTCCTAAGGCCATACCCAACTTATCTACATCAGCTTTTGTCTTGGGCTCTACAGCTATACCGATTACAGGATCAGGGAACTCCATACTCTCCAAAACAATAGGATGCTTCTCATCCGACATGGTATCCCCCGTCTTAATATCCTTAAAACCTACCGCAGCCCCAATATCTCCAGCTTCGATATAATCGATAGCATTTTGCTTATTGGAATGCATCTGATAAATTCTTGAAATACGCTCTTTTTTTCCAGAACGGTTATTCAATATATAAGAACCAGCATCCAATCTTCCTGAATACGTTCTAAAGAAGGCCAACCTACCCACAAAAGGATCTGTCGCAATCTTAAACGCTAGAGCCGCAAAAGGCTCCTTTACATCAGGCTTTCTAGATTCTTCCTCACCTGTACTTGGGTTTACCCCAATAATGGCTTCCTTATCTACAGGAGAAGGCAAATACCTACAAACGGCATCCAACAAGAACTGAACACCTTTATTTTTAAATGAAGAACCACATACCATTGGTATTATAGCCCTATCCATAACCGCCGCTCTTAACGCCGCATGAACCTCTTCTTCAGAAATAGAATCTTCATCTTCGAAGAATTTCTCCATTAACTTTTCATCATATTCCGCAACAGCCTCGATTAAAGCAGCCCTATACTCCTTAACCTCGGCTTTCATATCTTCAGGAATATCGATTACATCGAATGTAGACCCAAAGTTATCGTCATGCCATACAATAGCCCTATTCTTGGCCAAATCCACAATACCCTTAAAATCCGCCTCCTCACCGATAGGCAAAACAATAGGCACGGCATTTGAACCTAACATTTCTTTTACCTGTTTACAGACATTTAAGAAGTTAGATCCTTGACGGTCCATTTTATTAACAAAACCAATACGAGGCACTTTGTAATTGTCGGCCAACCTCCAGTTAGTTTCAGATTGAGGCTCCACACCATCAACCGCACTAAACAAAAAGACCAAACCATCCAAAACACGAAGAGACCTGTTAACCTCAACCGTAAAGTCAACGTGTCCCGGGGTATCTATAATATTAAAATGATATGGTTTTGTCTCCGCAGTAGCTTTACCGTTTTCCATTGGAAAGTTCCACTCACATGTTGTTGCAGCAGAAGTAATGGTTATACCACGCTCCTGCTCTTGCTCCATCCAGTCCATAGTGGCGGCACCATCATGAACCTCTCCAATTTTATGACTAACACCTGTATAAAAAAGTATACGCTCGGTCGTTGTTGTTTTACCAGCATCAATATGAGCCGCAATACCTATATTTCTTGTATATTTTAAATCTCTTGCCATTTCTGATTAAAATCTAAAGTGGGAAAATGCTTTGTTTGCTTCTGCCATTTTATGGGTATCCACCCTTTTCTTAACAGCAGCGCCTTCCTCTTTGGCAGCCGCCAAGATTTCGGCAGCCAGTTTTTGGGACATTCCTTTTTCATTACGCTTTCTAGCATAACTAATTAACCACTTCATTGCGGTAGAAATTTTTCTATCTGGCCTTATCTGCATAGGAATTTGGAAAGTCGCCCCTCCAACCCTTCTACTTCTCACCTCTACATGAGGCATCACATTACTCAATGCGTCCTTCCAAAGCTCCAAAGCCGTTTTCTCCTCATCGGTCTTCTTAGCCTCTACTATATCTATCGCATCATAAAAAACACTGAATGCTACAGATTTTTTACCGTCCCACATCATCATGTTAACGAACCTTGTAACCAATTGATCGTTAAACCTTGGATCCGGTAAAAGTGGTCTTTTCTTTGCCTGTCTTTTTCTCATTACTTCTTTTTAAAAAGTGTTATTACTTCTTAGGTCGTTTTGCACCATACTTAGACCTACGCTGTGTTCTACCGGCCACACCTGCTGTGTCCAATGCCCCACGAACGATATGATATCTAACTCCTGGCAAATCCTTAACTCTCCCGCCTCTTACTAATACTATCGAGTGCTCCTGTAAATTGTGACCCTCTCCTGGAATATAGGCATTCACCTCTTTTCCATTGGTCAACCTCACCCTTGCAACTTTTCTCATTGCCGAGTTCGGTTTCTTTGGAGTTGTCGTATATACCCTTGTACATACACCCCTTCTCTGAGGACACGAATCCAAAGCAGCCGATTTACTCTTCTTAGTAATTGTGGCCCTTCCTGTTCGTACTAATTGTGAAATTGTTGGCATACTATATAAATATGTATAAAAATTACCCCTTGTTTAAGGGTCGGCAAATGTAGTGATATTTCAGAATAATTCAAACCATAGAGCAAATATTTTCAAAGTTTTTTTTAACCATAGTTTTTCAACTTCCAAAATTATTCTTAACGCCCTTCATTTTAACATATTTTTTAGGTTTAAAAAAAATCATTCATTTTCTAAAAACAGCATTTCAAAACAAACGCAATACTTAGGTTTTTTGCGATATTCTCAAAATAGAACTTGTTATATTATACATACTAAAATATCAATACTGTTTAATCTATAACTTTGAATTTTATAACACATTCTTAAAGTTTTATTAAAATTCCTTTGGATTATTAACACTTTATTTTGATTTTTGTCGCTAGCTAATTCAAATAATTAAAAAATGAGAACAAAACTAAATGGATTGTTGACGCTCTTGTTAGCGTTAATTGTGCATATTTCGTATGCACAAGAAAAAACAGTTTCCGGTACTGTTACCGACCAGGATGGGTTACCACTCCCGGGAGTTAACATTATTGTAACAGGAACTACGAATGGTACTCAAACAGATTTTGATGGTAATTATTCCATAACAGCGTCTGAGGGCCAAACATTGCTCTTTACTTATATTGGTATGAAGAACACCACCCAGACAGTTGGTGGTAGTAACACTATCAATGTTCAAATGACAGAGGATGCACAGGCTCTTGAAGAAGTGGTAGTTACGGCCCAAGGTATTAAAAGGGAGAAAAAATCGCTAGGTTATGCGGTTTCTTCTGTAGATGCCGAAGACTTGGAACAAAAAGCAGAAGGTGATGTAGGTAGGGTACTTAACGGTAAGGCCTCTGGGGTATTGATCAATGCCGCAAGTGGTATGTCTGGTTCCGCCACAAACATTGTAATACGTGGTTTTACCTCCATTTCTGGTTCTAACCAACCATTGTTCATTGTTGATGGTGTTCCTTTCAGTTCAGACACCAATGCACAAGGTGATGCAATTGACGGAAATGTAGGTTCAAGTAGATTTTTGGACTTAGACCCTAACAACATTGCCAATGTAAACGTGTTAAAAGGTTTGGCCGCGGCCAACTTATATGGTACCGCTGGTAGAAACGGTGTTATATTGATTACCACCAAGGCAGGTGCTGCCGGAACTGGTAAAAAGAAATCTGAAATAACGGTTACTTCTTCCATTTTCTTCAACGAAATCTCAACATTGCCAGATTACCAAGACCAATATGGTAATGGTTTTGACCAGGCTTATGGTGAGTTCTTTAGTAACTGGGGACCTGATTTCAATATACCTGAACCAAATAACTTTGGAGCAACTTGGGCCGGTACCAACGACGAAGGTACAATCTTAATCAGACACCCATATTCAGTAAATAGTGCGGTAAGTGCTGCATTTCCAGAGTATCAAGGTGCTACATATGAGTTTAAGCCTTATGATAGCGTAAAAAACTTTTTCCGTACGGGAACGGTTACCAATAACTCCATTAACGCCTCCGGTGCTTCTGAGGATGGCAAACTATCTTATAACGCCAGTATTGGTAATTTAAAGGATGAAGGTTTTACACCTGGAAACAAACTACAAAGAACTACCTTTAGTGTTGGTGGTAGAGCTGAGTTAAGTAATAAGTTCACCGTAAACGGAACCATGAACTTTACGAAAAGTGATGTTAAATCACCTCCTATCGCTGCCAGTACAGGTAACGGTGCATTTGGTGACGGTGCTTCGGTATTCGGCCATTTGTTCTTTACGCCAAGAAGTGTTGACCTAATGGGACTTCCTTATCAAAATCCTATTGACGGAAGCAGTGTTTACTACAGAGGTGGTAACGATATTCAAAACCCACGATGGACCGCAGAGAATGCCTTTGCCAATCAAAACACCAACAGGGTATTTGGTAGCACCCAGTTCAGCTACAAGATAAACGACAATATCAATGTTTTCTGGAGAACAGGTTTAGATTTCTACACTGAACGTAACGAGATCGGTCAAAACAAAGGTGGTGCCGAAGGATATGTGCAAGGTAGGTATCAAACCTATGACAACAAAAATACCATTTGGGATCATACCGCACAGTTAAACGGTATGTGGCAATTAACGGACAAATTAGACATGAATGTTAACTTAGGTGCAACTTCTAGAAGAACAGAATTTTCTAGACAAGGTGTTACCAGTGACCAACAATCTATTTTCAATGTCTTTAAGCATTACAACTTTGCAACATCTGCGCCAGTTCAGTATGACGAGATCCAGAACATTATGGGTGTTTACGCACAAACAGAATTTGGTTACGACAACTTTGCATATTTAACCTTGGCGGCAAGAAATGATTGGGTTTCCAATTTTATAGAAAACTCTATCTTTTATCCTTCTGCCAGTTTATCAATATTGCCTACGGCACTTATAGATGGGTTGCAGTCTCAAAACGGTCTTAACTTCTTAAAATTAAGAGCTGGTTACGGTACCTCTGCAGGTTTCTTTGGCGGGTATCCTGTAGCCAACACGGCAACTTTGGACACTAGAGAATTCCTTAAAGATGGTACTTTGGTCTCTTCTATTACAGTAGATGACGAATTGGCAAATCCAGCTCTAAGTCCAGAATTATTACAAGAGCTTGAATTTGGTCTTGAATCAAGATTCATCCAAAACAGGGTATCCTTGGACGTATCCATTTACAAGAAAACCACTACAGATCTAATTTCAGAGCAACCATTGGATCCTTCATCCGGTTACACTTCAACTGTAACAAATATTGGTGAGGTTCAGGTAAAGGGTATAGAAGCTGATTTAGGTGTTTCTCTATTTAGAAGTGAAAACGAAGGTGGTTTTAACTGGGATGTAAACGCCAACTTTACGGCTGATGAATCTACAGTAATCGACTTAGGACAGGATACGGACAACATTAACATTGGAGGTCTGTTCTCTGACCTTTCCAACTTTGCCGTAGCAGGAAGGCCATTCGGTATTATCATGGGCTCTAGAGTCTTAAGAGATGATGCAGGCAACAAAGTAGTTACCAGTACAGGTAGTTATGCCGAGGAAAATGGATTGTTTGAAATAGGTGATCCTAATGCCGATTGGAGATTGAACGTAAGTAATGGATTCAGGTTCAAGAACTTTAGTTTTAACTTCGATATATCTTACAGGCATGGTGGTGATGTTTACGCAAATACCATCTCTGCTTTGGTAGGTCGTGGTTTAACTACCGATACTCAAGACCGTGTATCCACATTCATTTTACCAGGTGTTAAAGCTGATGGTTCGGTAAATGACATTCAAATCAACAACTCTGACTACTACTTCAGCAACGTGGCTTTTGGCCCAAGCGAATTACAGGTTTACGATGGTAGTACCATTCGTCTAAGAGAAGTTAGGTTAGGATATTCAGTACCTAGCAAGGCATTGGAAAGAACTCCATTTGGATCTTTAAGTTTTACCTTAACTGGTCAAAACCTATGGTTTAAAGGTATAAACATACCTGAGGGCACTAATTTTGACCCAGAAAACTTAGGGGTCGGTGTAGGTAATGCACTAGGATTTGACTTTATCAATAGCCCAGGTTCAAGAAGATATGGTATGTCTATAAAAGCAACATTTTAAAAAAAAAAGAAAATGAAAATATTTATTAAAAACTTAGTTCTAACAGTTTTCTCCGCGGGGCTTATTCTTTCGTGTGAGAGTACGGAACTTGATTTAATTACCGACCCAAATGCGGTGAGTCCTGATCAAGCTACTCCAGATTTTTATCTGAATCGTGTACAAGAAGAATTTGCAAGATTCAACGAAGACATGGGATCCAATGGTGCCGAGGTAACAAGATTGGAAAACATGGGCACACGTTTGTACCAACAAGCTTACTCTCCAGCATCTCAAGACGGAGAATGGAGATATGCCTATTCCTCTATGTTAACAGATATTAGCGCCATGAATATTTTGGCTACCGAAGCTAACTTTAAGCGTCATATAGGTATGGGGCAAGTAATGCAAGCCTTTACAATAGTCACCTTGGTAGATTTTTATGGAGATGTTCCATACACCGAAGCCATTTCAGGTATAGATAACTTAAACCCAACAGCCGATAGCGGAGCATCTATTTACGCTGCCGCAATGGATTTGTTGGACGATGCAATCGCTAACTTTACAACTGACGATAATGCCGCTGATCCTGAGAATGATTATTACTATGGTGGAGATTGGGATACTTGGGTGAAATTGGCCAACTCTATAAAATTGAAAATTTATGCACAGACAAGATTGGTAGATGCCAGTGCAGCTGCCTCTTTTGAGACAATTATTACCGGTGGTAACTATATCACTTCTGTAGATGAAGATTTTCAATTTTCTTGGGGAACCAACGTGGTCAACCCTGATGCTAGACATCCTGATTATGCCGATAACTACACCACAACTGGTGCTGGAGACTATATGTCCAATTGGTTGATGAATTATATGGACAATTCCAAAAAAGATAATGCCATAACCATCTACAATGACAGCGACCCAAGAATTCGTTACTACTTTTATAGACAAAACCCAACCACACCAGGTGCAGTTGATTCCGATGGCCCTAACCAACAGACTCTTTCTTGTAGTGTAGAGCCTATCCCTGATCATTATGCTGATGGAAACTTCACTTTCTGCTACCTACCTAATGGTTATTGGGGTAGAGACCATGGTGATGACGATGGTACACCTCCAGATGGGGAATTGAAAACCACGTATGGTGTTTATCCAGCTGGTGGTGAGTTCGATGACAGTACTTTTGCTGGGGTTGATTTAGGCTCTGGTGCTGCTGGTGCCGGTATAACCCCCATTTTCTTGGCACAGACAATAGATTTCCTTAAAGCAGAAATGGCTTATTTTGACAACGAGCTTGAAGATGCAAAAACATATATGCTAGACGGAATAGAAAAATCGATTGAAAAAACAATGGCTTTTGGTGTCTTGGATGGTGGTGCAGATTTATCACTTGAACCTACCGCCACCGACGTTACCGATTACCTTGCAGAGGTCGAAGCAGAATATGATGCCGCTGCTGGTGATGAAAAGTTAAATCTATTGGCAAAAGAATTCTTTGTATCATTATTTGGTAACGGAATAGATGCATATAACTTTTATAGAAGAACAGGATATCCAAATGACCTTCAACCAAACCTGGAACCAGATCCTGGTGCCTTCATCAGATCGTTCCTTTACCCTGCGGTCTATGCCAACAATAACAGTAATGTAACGCAAAAGACGTCAGTAACAGAAAAAGTTTTTTGGGACAACAACCCTGATAGCGGTTTTCCTTTATCAAATTAAAAAAATAGAATTATGAAAAGATATATTAAAAACATATTAATGTTATCGTTGGTTTCCGCTGGCTTTTTGGCCTGCGAATCCAGCAATAAGACTATAGACGATGTCTTCGAAGAAGTGACCAGGGGGGCTGTCTTTAGATCAACGACCTCGGCTTCAGAAGTAGCCGCACAGGAATTTAGTTATGAAGATCCCAATGCCCAATATTCTGTCACCTTTGAGGTCGAAGATAATGCTCAAGGCGAGTTATTGGACAATGTTGAAATCTATACTTCTTTCACCAGTATAGCAGATGACGCTTTATCAACTACATCAACGTTGCTTAAAACGATTTCTGCTTCCGAGTTCACCCCTAATGAAGATGGACTTCCATCTATAACCGTTGTTTTAACCCTAGGAGAACTTGTTGCTGCCAATGGTTTATCTGATGGAGATTATTTTGGTGGAGACAGTTTTACGATCAAATACGTTCTTAATCTTACAGATGGAAGATCTTTTACCAATACCAACTTGAACAGTACGGTATCGGGTGGATCTTACTTTAGGTCTCCTTTTATCTACACCATTCCATTGGTTTGCCCTCCAATAGCTCCAACTCCAGGAACATGGACAATGGTATTGAACGATTCTTATGGTGACTCATGGAATGGCGCTTCTTTGGACGTGAACATTGATGGCACTATCACAAATTATACTCATGATGGAGGTGATAGCACAACTATTACATTTGATGTTCCTACAGGAGCAGAATTAATTCAAATTGTTTATAACAGTGGCTCTTATGACGAAGAAAATACTTTTCAAGTAACTTCTGCAAATGGAGAGACCGTTTTGGACTTAGGCCCAGAACCAAAAGCTGGAGCAAGTCTTTTTGATTTCTGTCTACCTTTGAATTTATAATATAATTTATAGAATATGTAAAAAGGTGCAAACATATGTTTGCACCTTTTTTTGTTTACTCATGTAGCAATAAAAATTCGGTATTCTCAATTCCCTTGCCTTTTTCACATATTTCTTACCTTTAAAATATAACCCAGTCCATACAACCAATATGAAAAAATTAAAATTAGTTTTATTATTTATCGTGCTAATTAACTCTTGCAAAGAGAACCCGATAAAAGAAACTAAAAAAGTTGCCTCACCTACCAATTCTGAAAATCGGGCAAAGGAAGAAAAAGAGCAGACAAACGGGGGGTTATTCTTACCGGATGGTTTTTCTGCGTTAGTAGTTGTAGACAGTATAGGCCCTTCTCGCCATATAGCGGTCAACGACAACGGTGATATCTATGTTAAATTGAGGGAACCTAAGAGAATTAACGGCAATATGGCCCTAAGGGATACCGACGGCGACGGAAAAGCCGATATTATAAAACGTTTTGGCGATTACCCCAACGACGGCACCTTTGCTACAGAAATGCGTATTCACAACGGTTATCTCTACTTTAGCTCAGAACAAGTAATCTATAGACAAAAGCTATCCGATTCCGAATTAATTCCGGAAGGAAAACCAGAGGTTGTTCTTACAGATCACTTTCCTAAAAGATGGCACAATGCCAAATCTTTGGCTTTTGACGAAGAAGGAAATATGTATGTTACTTTTAGTGCCCCTACCAATGCCTGCGAGGATGCCAACTCTAAAGGGCAAATAAAAGGTATGTACCCCTGTCCTGGCCTAGATGTATTGGGCAGCATATGGAAATTTGATGAAAACAAATTGGGACAATCGCAACAAGATGGTCAACTGTATGCAACCGGCATCAGGAGCATGGTGGCCATTTCATGGAACCATGAGGACAACACCTTGTACGGTGTACAACATGGCCGAGATTACCTACACAACCATGCACCACAATATTATAGTAAATGGGACCAAGCCGTATTACCTGCCGAAGAATTTATGAAAATAGAGGAAGGTGATAACTTCGGATGGCCTTATAGCTACTACGACCATTTTAAAAACAAAAAAATGGTAGCCCCCGAATATGGAGGGGATGGCCAAAAAGAAGCTGTGGGCTTTAAAGATCCTATTATAGGCCTACCGGCACACTGGGCACCTAATGATCTATTATTCTACACCGGAAACCAATTCCCCCCTAGATATAAAGAAGGAGCATTTATTGCCTTTCATGGATCAATGAATAGAGGTCCTTACCCCCAAGGAGGTTATATTGTGGCCTTTGTTCCCTTCAAAAAAGGAAAGCCAACCGGCAAATGGGAAGTTTTCGCCGATGGTTTTATTGGGGTAGATTCCGCCCAAACCACCGACGACGCAAAATACCGCCCTATGGGACTATCTCAAGGTAAAGATGGATCGCTTTATATCTCAGAATCAAAACAGGGAAAAATATGGCGAATTAACTTTAATGGAGACCGTGAAATCTTTGGCGACAAAGAACTAGAAAAAATGGAAAAACGAAAATCCCGACCCCATTTAAAAACTCCTGAAAAACCTTAGTGTTTATTATCAATAAAAAAAGTAATTTATTCCAATCAAAAAAACGACCGATCATCATCCAATAACCCATATCATGAGCAAATCTTCTTCTCTCCTAAAAATGAACCTGGCATACATGCTCTTAGCATGCTGCCTATTTTCATGTTCCGATGACGATTTTACACCACCTCATTCTGAAGAGGAAGAAATCTTATTGGACGAGAATCAGGAAGGTAACGAAGAAGAAGAAGAAGAAGAAGAAACATCCGAAAATACCGGGGAGACTATAGAAGGTGAAATGGGTACCGTCACTTTTTACAATAAAAACCTGACTGAGGACCATTACATTCTTGTAAACGACGCCATGAGCAATAGGGTTTATTTAATGGACAAGAATGCGGACATGGTCTACGAATGGCCCTTAGGAGGTCAAAAAATCGGGAATGATGCCGTAATACTTCAAGACGGCACCTTATTAGCCTCATTACAAGACGATAATCCAGAGATTTTATTCGGAGGCTTTGGCGGTAAAATTCAGATTATAGCAAAAGATGGCGAGATTTTATGGGATTATAGTTATTCTAATAGCGAGCACCGATCTCATCATGATGTGGAGTTACTTCCAAATGGTAATATTTTAGCAATTGCTTGGGAAAAAATGTCAGAAGCCGAAGCTTTGGAAAACGGCTCTAAATATGGAACAGACCTATACCCTGAATCTATTATAGAAATAAACCCAGACACCAACAGCATTACATGGGAATGGCATGCCAAAGACCACCTCGTGCAAGACTACGATAGCTCTAAGCTAAATTATGGAGTAGTAGAAAACAATCCTCAATTAATAAATCTTAATTACTACGAGGCCACCGACGGAAATATAATGCATGCAAATGGTATTGGTTATGACGGACTAAACGACCTTATTTATCTAAGTGTCAATTATTATAGTGAAGTCTGGGTCATAGACCATTCTACCAGTACAGAAGAAGCGGCCGGCCATACCAGTGGAAATTTTGAAAGAGGCGGCGACCTACTATACAGGTTCGGTAACCCAAGCACCCAAAATAAAGGAGAAACAAATCGGCTTTTCCACAACAATCATTTCCCAAACTTATATGAGGACGGGAAAATGTTGATTTTTTCAAATGGAGGAGACTTGGAACAATCTACCGTTTATGAATTTGATTTGCCAAATGAACTCTCCCTTAAAACCGTTCCAGAAACTACAAACCCCGAAATTACATGGAGTTACTCTAACCCGGAAATTTATTCCCCAAAAGTATCGGGAGCTGTACGTTTACCCAATGGAAACACCTTAATTACCGAAGGTGACTACGGCATATGGGAAGTTACCACCGAAGGTGAAATCGTATGGAAATTTTCGGCTGTAGGTTTTTTCTGGAGGGCATACCATTATGCCAAGGATGATCCGGCAATATTGGCCTTAGATCTTTAAAAAATGTCGCTTGTTTTTATGTATGCCGAGTTGAAAAAAATTCACACCTGATGCTCAAATTAAGTATCTTCGCCCCATGAATGATCAAATATATGGCATAAGGGCCATTTTAGAAGCTATCGATTCCGAACAGCCAATCAATAAAATCTTTCTTCAGAGAGGGCTTAGTGGCGAACTTTTCAAAGAACTGGAGTCTGCCATAAGGAAAAACGATCTTATTTGCTCATATGTACCTGTTGAAAAACTCAACAGGCTAACCAAAAACAACCATCAGGGAGCCGTGGCGAGTATATCTCCCATTAAATTTCATACCCTTGAAACATTGGTAGAAACAGTATCGAACAAAGAGAGCAATGCCCTATTTCTCCTTTTAGATCAACTTTCGGATGTTCGTAACTTTGGGGCCATCATCAGAACAGCGGAATGTACCGGTGTAGATGGCATTATAATTCAGAAAAAGGGTGCCGCCCCAGTAACCGCAGACACGATTAAAACCTCGGCAGGTGCTGCTTTTAAAGTTCCTATTGCAAAAGTAGACCATATAAAGGACGCTATTTATTATTTACAAGCCTCTGGTATTAAGGTGGTATCGGCGACCGAGAAAACAACGGATTCCATATATGATGTTTCATTCACCCAACCCATTGCTATCGTAATGGGGGCCGAAGACCAAGGTATTTCCCCCTCTATTTTAAAAGCTTCGGACTACAAGGCCAAATTACCCTTGTTAGGAGAAATTGAATCATTGAACGTTTCCGTCGCTTGTGCCGTATTTTTATACGAAGCGGTCAGGCAACGTCTACAAGGCTAATTCTCCGTAGGTCTTTCACCATCATTACTTTCCTTGTAATGATATTTATAATTTATCGATTCTTGAGATTCCTCCTCTGGTATCGACTCAATAAAGTTACCTTCTGCATCAAAATGCCTTAAAAAAGGGTCTTCCTCTTCGTTATAACCTTCTTTTTCCCATTCAAACTTTTTGGGCAACGGCACTCGCACCTTGAATATCAGTGCAAAGAACAGCCCTGTTATAAAACCACCCAAATGACCTTCCCATGAAATACCTTCTTTAACCGGAAATATATACCACAGAAGACTCCCATATATAAACACTACCACCAAAGAAAGGGCCACCAACCGATAATGCTTTGTAAAAATACCTTTGAAGAAAACGAAACTTGCCAACACATAAATAAGCCCACTGGCACCAATATGGTATGACGGCCTTCCGATCAACCAAGTGATCGCTCCCGATAACAACACCCCGCCTACCAATACTTTAAAAGCTACTTTATCATAAAAATAAAATAGGGCCGAAAGCAAAACCGCAAGCGGAATGGTATTGTTCCACAGATGCTCTAGAGAACCATGGATAAAAGGACTAAAGACAATCCCTTTTAACCCCGTGACCGTTCTTGGATAAATACCGTAGTCGTTAAAGTTTGTTCCCATCAACAACTCTACCCAATAAACCGTCCATATGGTCAGAACGGCTACCAAAGGAACAAAAATCACCTTGTTCGAAAACTTAAAATGTTGATTCTCTAACATTTTACACTTAGTATCAATTAATTGGCCAAAATAAAAAATCGGTTAAAATGTCATTTACCAAAAATAAGTCTAAATTTTTATCCAATATTGTCTATCCGTCAAATGCGTTTAGTAAACTTTATTCTATTTTTATACCATGAATCAGCCATTAGCAGAGCGGGTACGTCCAAAAAATTTAGAGGAATACATAAGCCAAAACCATTTGGTAGGAGAAAATGGTTCTTTGACCCATCAGATAAAAAAGGGCATCATCCCTTCTTTAATACTATGGGGCCCTCCAGGAACGGGAAAAACCACGTTGGCCAATATTATTGCCGAAGAAAGCAAAAGACCTTTCTATGTTTTAAGTGCGATCAACAGTGGCGTAAAAGACATTAGGGAAGTTATAGACAAGGCCAAACAAGCAGGGGGGCTTTTTACGACCAAAAACCCCATTCTTTTTATAGATGAGATACATAGGTTTAGTAAATCGCAACAAGATTCGCTCTTGGCAGCCGTAGAAAAAGGTTGGGTAACACTTATAGGTGCCACTACCGAAAACCCAAGTTTTGAAGTAATTCCTGCCCTTTTATCAAGATGTCAGGTCTACGTTCTCAACGCTTTTGACAAGGAAGATTTAGAACAACTTTTAAAACGTGCCATTAAGAAAGACGATGTTCTAAAATCAAAAAAGATCGAGCTAAAGGAAACGGAAGCTTTATTGAGACTATCTGGCGGCGATGGTAGAAAACTATTGAACATTTTTGAACTGGTCGTTAATTCCGAACCTAATGACGAGATAACCATAACAGACGATTTGGTACTGTCAAAGGCCCAAAAGAACACTGTTCTATATGACAAAACAGGAGAACAGCATTATGACATCATTTCAGCTTTTATAAAATCGATCCGGGGCAGCGATCCCAACGGGGCCGTTTATTGGTTGGCAAGAATGATCGAGGGAGGCGAAGACGTAAAGTTCATTGCCAGAAGAATGCTTATTTCCGCTTCTGAGGATATAGGATTGGCCAACCCCACCGCATTGGTCATTGCCAATACCACCTTTCAGGCGGTAACCACCATCGGTTACCCGGAGGCTCGTATTATTTTGAGCCAATGTGCCATTTATTTGGCCACCTCGGCAAAAAGTAACGCCAGTTATATGGCCATAGGAAAAGCACAACAGACCGTTAAACAGACAGGAAACCTATCTGTTCCTCTTCATTTAAGAAATGCCCCAACAAAACTTATGAAGGATCTTGGCTATGGTACAGACTATAAATATGCCCATGACTACCAGAACAACTTTGTGAACGAAGAGTTTTTACCGGATGAACTTACGGGTACCTCGTTTTACCAACCCGGTAATAACCAGCGAGAAAATGCGCTCAGCGATTTTTTAAAAAAAAGATGGAAAGACAAATATGACTTCTAAAACTTAATGTTCAGTTCTTTTTGTACCAGCTTATCCCCTTCATAATATTCAAAGACCCATTTTCCATCCTTTTCGTAGACCATGCCACTTTTACCATCACCTTGTGCCATGTATACATTGTCGGTAGAACTTTTCATCAACTTCATTCTGATCTTGGGGGTGCTATCTACAAGTTGATACCCGTTGGCTAGTTTTTGGGCGTATAATACCTCTATCGATTTATCTATCTTATCCGATTTTATATCAGAAGAAACGGGTTCCCTATTTTTATACAACTGATCTTCGGTGGTAGCCTGCTGTACCACCATAGGATTCGCATTCTTTGGTTGTCTTTCGGCAACCTCGGCCTCAACATTTTTCTCTTCCAGTTTTTTTACGTCATTTTTAAAATTGAGCGTTACCGTCTCTTTCTCCCCTCCTTTATTGTTGTACACATAATTTACTCCGTTAAAGCTTTTCATTGCCATTCTAATGGCTTCGGAATATGCTCCCTTGAACTCTTTGACCTTACTTTTTCCCTCTTGGGTCTTGAACACTTCATCCCCATTACAATTGATCAGCGAAATCGAGGTCTTTGTCGTAAACATCGTGGAATCATCGATCAAAGAAGCCACAAGCCCCAAACATCTATTAAACTTCAAGTCATCGGGCAACGCGTCGTCATACACCACATTAAATCCTTTTTCAGCAAAAAGAAACTTCACCAAAGTGCTTGTTTGATGTTCATTTTCCTTTTTAAAAGCTTCAAAATGTTTTGGCACGATAACGTACTTATAATCGTTTAGGTTTGTTTGACCAAACATCATGAAATTCAACATCACAAAAAATGACAATACTAGGGTTCTCAAAATATTCTATGTTTAATTATTACCGATGGATATGAAAAAAGCATGCCAGAATGGTATACAGGAATTACTTTCGGCCCCAAGATATAATATTTAATCCTAATTGAAAAGAAGCATAATGGCTTGCGGCGATATTGCTATAAGAAAACAAATTATCGGCCATGGCATAAATATTTACGGGTCCGGCTTGCACATTAAGTCCTAGACCCACATTGGTATAGGTAAATTTATCTGCGGTATAGGTTCCTCTCAAGGCCAATACATTTCCGATTCTACGGGTATAAAAGCCTGTCAAGGCCATCTGCGGTCCCCGAGGCCTATTGATCATATATAAATGTGCCCCCACAGAATTTCTATAACGCGTTCTTAGACCGACACTTGTACCTTTTAAGGGATCACAGTCACAACCATTTGACGCCCCACCCATTGCTTCACCAAAATCTTTACGTAAAGAAACATTCAGCTTCGTTGGTCTAAAGGTAACATACCCCTTACTATATTTTTTAAACGGCACCAGGTCTTCTACCTCATCTACCAAATCTTGCCAATAATCCCTATTAAGATTGGTAAAATCCTCCAAAACATCTATTTCTATTCCTTCTGTGCTGGCGGCACCCTTTAGACTGTAACTTACTACATCTCCACTGTGATATACAAAACCTACATCCAACAGGCTACCAGTGACGATGGTTGTTTCGTTTAGGTTATACGAAAATCCCACATCCAGCCCCAAGCCCAAATCACCTCCAAAGAAAGCGCGTTTCATTATTGCATTCGTAAGCTCGTCGTTTTCTTGTGCCTCATCCAACTCCCTTAAGCCCGAGGTTTTTAGTTTCATATCGGAGACCAAGGTCGTAGTATAGGTATTGTTACTACCTGGGGTATTCACCAAGTACCCCTTGTTGTGTGTAGATGTATAGTCTAAAATTCCCGAATATAATTTACCCCTTGCCCCAATACTTAAACTATGGCTTACTTTTTTGTTGACCCCAAAATGAAACACATTCACCATAGAGCCCCTTGCCTTTAAATCGCTAAGGTCGAACCTTCTGTTTAACTGATCCGCATTGCCCTCAAAAACCAAAACGGCATAGTCTTGCGGCCAATATGAAATATTGTCCATTTCTATATAGGCCCCCAAAGAGTAAAATATATCAGGATCTACGCCTCTATAGCCCACATTAAAAAGTTCTATTTGTAGATTACCGCTTAACTCGTCCCTTGTTGATAGACCACCAACCAAACGATCGCGGACCTTATCATTAATATCAAGGCCATCATCTGCAAAGATATCGTTGACGGATACTCCATTACTTCCTGCATAACCGGATACACCTGACAACAGGGGAACGCCTACATACCATTTAAAACTGGTTTCCATTCCCGGATTTACCATCAACGATTGTGGTATTTCGGTAAAGTCATAAAGCAACTGTTTGTTCTGAGAGGCCAATAGATTACAGACAAGCAAAAGAAACACGGTAAGATTTCTAGAGAATATCATTTTACCCGTACCGTGAATTTAGCACTGGACCTTAAAATTATTGCCGGATCTGGCAGATCTGAGGTGCTGCTATTGTCCCCTAGGTTTCTTACCGATAACCTGATTTCAGAGGTATTTCTGATAATATCCAAATTCTTTCCTGTATTACCGTACGACACCTCTCTAATTAGTTGGGCCGTGGGAGCTTCACTCATTAGAAAAAACTCACTGTCCAGTACCGTATCATTATCGTCCAAGAACTCTATTAAAACTTCGACCTCTTTACTGGTCGTATTTTCAAGCTCGTAGGCAATAACCCCTTCTAGCACCCTTTCAGAAAAAAAATCTTCCTCGAAAGCATCGAAATTAAAGTCTTGTGTAAAAAAGTTCGGTCCTGTTACCCCGTTAATGACAGACTCTTGGGTCTTTATATAAAAAATACTAGTTTCAAAAGTCGGGGTTACGGACAACTCGTCATATTGTCCAAAATCTTGCTCTTCTGAACATGACCAAAGTAAAAAGACACTTAAAATAACCAGTCCAAAATATCTTAAAGCTTTCATATAGAGTAAATTTTACCCGCAAATCCTATCACAGGATACCACCTACAAATAACAACTCTATAAATAACTTTTTATTTCCTGCAATTCTGTAATTATCGGACTATAATCATGTACAGGTTCTTCGTGCGGATTAAAATGTATGGTATGGAACCCTACGGATTTGGCACCCAATATATCGGCTTCCAAACTGTCACCGATCATAATGGATTTATCAGGATCTGTACTTGCCTTTTGTAGAGCTAGTTCAAAAATAACCGGATTGGGCTTTTTAACACCCGCCATTTCCGAATCTATTATTTGCTTAAAATAATGATGGATACCGGAGTTTTTCAATTTTCTCTCTTGAATCTCTTGAAAGCCATTGGTGATAATGTGCAAATTATATTTGGGACGTAGGTAATCTAAAACAGATATGGTGTTCGGAAAAAGATGATTGTAAGATGACAAATGGTTAATGTATTCATCAGATAGGCTGTGAATGATGTCGTCGGTAACACAATAGCCTATTTGATCAAAAACGGTCTTTAGTCGTTGATATCTTAATTCTGCCTTTGTAATTTTTTCTTCACGGTACAATTTCCAAAAAGACAAATTGGCCGGGACATATACTTCTAAAAAACTTTCAAGGGCGATATCAATTTTATGTTCGGCCAATATTTTCTCAAAAGTCAATGAAGAATTCTTTTCAAAATCCCAAAGGGTATGGTCCAGATCAAAAAAGACATCGGTAACTAAGTCTTTAAACATTATATTTTGCGATTATATATTTATAGATTTCCTTCCAGTTATATTTATCATTGCTACCAAGCAGTTCATTGGAGAATACCGATATGAACATACCTTTTACCAATTTTATTTCTTGATAGACCACATCCATTCTTTTTTCTATTTCGGCTTTCTTTTTTAGGTCCAACAAGGCATAATCGTGCAATACAAAAGGGTACACCTTAATAGGTTGCTTTACCTCTAAGGGGATATCATAAAATTGAAACGGGGTACACGTACCTGCCCTAAAACCTATCTTATGACTATAGCCCATGGTATAATCATCTGTAAATTCGGCAGCGATCAAGTTTCTATATGTATCCGGTATATCTACACGGTTATAACGCATTCTTGAGTAATTGACAGGTCTGTTTACAACATGTTCCAAATTATTTTTCTCATTTCTCAAAAGATCTAAATCGTTAAAAGAGCTATACGAGGCCGCTAGGGCCACTTTAGAGTAATCGCCTACGTGTTTGATCAATGCCCTAAACTTATTGCTATTAGTAGATACATTTTTATCGTACTTTGAATAATTGGCAAATTGAAAAAAGAAGATACTTTTCACCTTTAATTCTCTATGCCACTCGATCAGTGTCTCAAAATTATCGTAGGGATCCTTTTTGATATTTAAACTTACGGCTACCCTTTCTACCAGTCTTTTAAACTTAAAGGTTCCCAAATCCAATAAAAAGCCCGCCAACCCACGAATAACACCTCGGTTTGCGTAACAATGTGAAGTAGTTACATCTATGAGGGATAGGTATTCGTATTTTCGTGGCCCCTGTTTTAAGCTAGGAAAACGCTGTTTAAGAATCAGAAACAATTTCATGGCCCAAATATCCACTACGGGCCTTTCCAAGAATTTATGTTTGTATGCCAGACTGTCCCTATACGAAAAACGCCCGTGGGCATCTTTCACATGTGGCAAATATTCTTCATACCTGCTTATTAGATAAAAAGTAGCGGCAAAAACATCAAAGGGCAAATTGCTCCTTTCTCCCGTAGAAAAAAAACAAGGAACATTGTCCCAACTCTTTACCTGTATTTCTACGTCGTGGATCCCCTGTTCGAACAGAAGCCCATGACTTCTAATAAAGAATTCGTTTTGCAAAGGCTGTTTGGTATAAGTAATCTTTTCATCGCCATGCTTTATAAAATCCTCTACTTTGGTTGTAAAACCAATTTCTATACCCAACATTGTAGTGAAGATCTGCTTCATTGTGTAGGTTACGCGTGGCGTAATCTTATGTGTATAAATCAACAGCATTTACAATACCTGTTTATCTGCAAAACTAAAATAATCCTTTTGCGTAATTATAAGATGGTCCAAAACCTTTATATCCAATGACTCGGAGGCCTGAACTATTTTTTTTGTTATCTGCTCGTCGGCCATACTGGGCCTTAATGTACCCGAAGGATGGTTATGCGCCAGAATTAATGCTACCGCACCTATCTCCAACGCCTGTTTCATTATTAAACGCACATCTACCAATGTTCCCGTAATACCACCTTTGCTCAGTTGAGCCTTATGCAACACCCTGTTGGAATTGTTTAGGTACAAGATCCAAAATTCTTCATGTTCCAACTCTCCCATAATAGGCTGTAAAATTTCAAAGGCATCCTTACTACTTCCTATTTTATTGATCTGGGCGCCCTCTTCCCCTCTTCTTCTTCTTCCCATTTCCAATGCGGCCGCAATGGTAACAGCCTTGGCCTCCCCTATTCCCTTAAACTGCATTAGTTGTTGAACGGATAGCTTTCCCAACTCGTTTAAATTGTGGTTTACCGATGCCAAAATTCTTTTGGAAAGCTCTACGGCGCTTTCAGACCTGCTACCCGACCCTATAAGTATCGCTATTAATTCGGCATCAGAAAGAACAGAACGCCCCTTATGTACCAATTTCTCCCTTGGTTTGTCATCGTCGGACCAATGCTTTATAGAAAACGAGGTTTGTTTTTCTTGCATTTGTTAAAGATACTGAACTAATTATTCTAATGCAGATCTAAAACGATTATCAAAACAAACGCACGAACATGGCTATTAACACTCTATGATCGCCTTAACCTCATTTAGATCCAAACTGCCATAATTACCAGAACTCATAAGCAATAAAGTTGTATTGGTATAATCATGAGTCTTTATAAAGTCATGAAACGAAGAAGCCTCGGTAAAAACATTCAAGTCCTTTCTTTCAAAAGCTTCGGAAATTTGACCAGGTGTCACTTCTTTTAATTTCTTAATGGCCACAGATTCTGGCAAATAGAATATTACCGCCTCATCTGCCGCATCCAGGGCTCCTTTATATTCTTTAAGAAACTCTGGATTAAAACTACTATAGGTATGCAGCTCAAGGCAGGCAATAAGTTTTCTGTCGGGGTATTGTTCTTTTACCGCTTTCGTAGTTGCAGCCACCTTGCTTGGTGAATGGGCAAAATCTTTAAATGCCACACTGTGAGGTGTCTCAGCAATTTTCTCCAGTCTTTTTGAAGCTCCCTTAAAAGTGGCAATGGCCTCGTAAAAATCTTCCTCGTCCACTCCCATATTTTGACAGATCCATTTTGCCCCTGCCAAATTGCTAAGATTATGCTTACCGAAAATCTCTATTGGCATTGGTCCGTCGCTCGTCTGCAATAAGGTTTGACCGTTCTCTACAGCATACTCGGGGGTAGTATAAGGTAATTTTCTTATAGGGTTTTCAGAAGCCTCCACTACATTTTTTACCTCGGCATCTTCTTCGTTATAGGTAATACTTCCGCCCTTTACGATACTATCGACAAATATTTTAAACTGTTCTACATAGTTCTCATAAGTAGGAAATACATTGATGTGGTCCCAAGCTATACCGCTCAACAAAGCAATATTGGGCCTGTACAAATGAAACTTTGGCCTACGATCTATAGGCGACGACAAATATTCATCACCCTCTAGAACAATGAAATCGTTTTCTTCGGTCAAATGCACCATTCTATCAAAACCGTCCAGTTGGGCCCCTACCATATAATCTACTGGAATATCATGATAATTAAGCACGTGTAGAATCATAGAGGTAATAGTGGTTTTACCATGACTACCACCTATCACTACTCTTGTCTTGTTCTTAGATTGTTCATACAAGAACTCGGGATACGAATATATTTTTAAACCCAATTCTTGCGCCCGTAACAATTCTGGGTTATCCTCTTTAGCATGCATTCCCAATACCACGGCATCCAAATCTTTATGTACTTTCTCCGGAAACCATCCAAATTGCTTGGGCAACAGTCCCTTTGATTCCAACCTAGACTTAGAAGGTTCAAATATAACATCATCACTGCCGGTCACTATGTATCCCTTATGCTGTAAGGCTAGGGCCAAATTATGCATTGCACTACCCCCAATCGCTATAAAATGTATCTTCATCATCATTAATTATGGGGTAAAGATACATATTGACATAGTTAGCGCAAATGATTTTAAGAACAGTAATATTCTTTTTAACTTAGAACCAGATCTACAGACATGAACTTAAACACCAACAATATTCCTACAAAGGAAATAATGCCGGGCTACCATGGTAAACTGGTACATGGCGACACTATAAGCCTTGTATTTTGGGAGGTCGAAAAAGGGGCCGAAGTACCCGAACACGCACACATGCACGAACAGATCATGCATGTTATGGAAGGAGATTTCGAGTTTACCTTAGATGGCCATACCAAGGTATATACCAAAGGTGATATTGTAGTAATAGGTTCTCACAAAAAACATAGCGGAAAAGCATTGACCCCATGTAAATTAATGGATGTTTTTAGCCCCGTAAGGGAAGAATACAAATAGGTTTAGACATGAATATATCCTTAAAAGGAAGAACCGCCCTAGTGGGCGGAAGTAGTGGAGGAATAGGAAAAGCAATAGCCCAACAATTGGCGGAAAGCGGTGCCAGTGTCACTTTAATGAGCCGTAGCGCCGATAAACTAAAGAACATAATTGCCGGTCTACCCACGCACCAAGGTCAAAAACACCGCTTTTTAGTCGTCGATTTTACCAACTTTAAAAACTATAAAGAGATTATAGAAAACTTCTTCGAAGTAAATAGCGTAGATATATTGGTGAACAACACACAGGGGCCCAGTGCCGGAAGCGCCTTGGAGAAAACCACGGCAGACTACCAAGAAGCCTTTGACCTTCTTTTTAAAACAGTAGTACTGACAACCGAACTAGCGTTAAAAAACATGATGAAAAACAAATGGGGACGCATTATAAACGTAGCCTCTGTTTCGGTAAAAGAACCCTTGTCGTATTTGGCATTATCCAACTCTATTAGGGCAGCGGTGGTTACATGGGCAAAATCTCTTTCCAACGATGTAGGCCCATACCATATTACCGTAAACAATATTTTAACAGGTTATTTTGATACCGACCGAATTGCACAACTGAACGCAAAAAAGGCTGAACAAATGGGTGTTCCACAAAGTGAAGTACGAAAGGAAATGGAGTTCAAGGTTCCATTAAAGCGTATTGGAGACCCCAAGGAATATGGTTATTTGGCTACATTTTTGGCTTCTGAAAACGCAGCTTTCATTACTGGCACCAATATACCTATAGATGGCGGACTTTTAAAATCGCTGTAACAAAAAAAGTTGAATACATCCTATTCTTGTATGCCTCCCCAAAAAAGTAGTGTTCACTAACCAAGATGTGCCACACACTCAATATTCATTGTTTGCAGGCTATTTTTGGCACACTTTTGTATTATATCTTTAACATGATGAAAAATATATCTATAATATTATCCATAGTTTTCTTCTCTCAAATGACCTATACACAAGAAACACCAGAATCGTACAATGAGTTATGGTCAAAGGTCTTGAAGTTGGAGAAAGACAATTACACCAAATCAGCTTTAAAAGTAGTGGAGACCATTTATTCCAAAGCGAAAAAGGAACAGCATAACGGTCAGCTTATAAAATCGCTATTATTTTCTTCAAAATACGCCCTAATATTAGAAGAAGACGCCGAGTTATCGATTATAAACAATTTCAATGAAGAAATATCGAAAGCCAAATTTCCTGTCAAAAATATACTGGAAAGTTATTTGGCCGATATGTATTGGCAGTATTTTCAACAGAACAGATATAAGTTTTACAATAGAACGGCCACCGATACCAAAGTGGACAGTACCGATTTTAGGACATGGGACCTAACCACTCTTTTCAAGGAAATAGACACACATTTTAAAAATGCCCTGGACAATCCAGAAGCACTTCAAAAAGAAGGTTTAACCAATTTTAAGGAGATTATAGACCAAGAAGAGGGTTCTGAGACCTATCGTTCCACACTTTATGACCTATTGGCGCATAATGCCCTTAATTTCTACAAAACAGATGAAAATAGCATTACAAGGCCGGCAGACAAATTTGAAATAAATTCTCGTGATATTCTTTGTGATGCATATTCGTTTACCCAATTGGATATACGAACCAACGACGAAACATCGCTACAGGCCAAAGCACTAAAAATATATCAACAGCTGATTGCTTTCCATTTTTCGGACGTGCAATTGGATGCCCTTGTGAATGTAGACATAGAACGATTAAACTACATCTACTCAAAAGCGGTTTTCGAGGATAAGGACACACAGTTTTTAGAAACCCTAAAACAATCTGCCGATAACCTAAAACATCATGAAATTTCGGGGCTTTATAATTTTCAGATAGCACAGATTCTAAAAACCCAAGGAGATAGCTATACTGCAGAAAACACACACAATCAGTGGAAATTAAAAGAAGCCGTTACACTATGCGACCAAGTTATTTCCAACTACCCGAACAGTAGAGGTGCTAAAAAATGCGAGGTATTAAAATCTCACATACTAGCACCATCCCTTCACATTATTGGCGAAAAATACGTACCGAACAATAGTACTTCTCGATTATTGGTAAATTATAAGAATAGAGAAAGACTTGATCTTAAGGTATATTATATTTCGCAAAAACAACTTCAGGAATTAGAAGGTATTTACCAACCCGAAAAAGAACTTTCGTACATCAAAAAACTGAAATTGAACACCTCCTGGTCGGTATCATTAAAAAATGAAGGCGATCATCAACAACATAGCATAGAGATTCCGGTTCCTAAGCTTCCCAATGGTCAATATGTAATTATTGCCACCCCTCAAAAAGAGGCTACGGAAGATGCGGACAATAGTTTTTCCTTTAGTCCTATCCAAGTAACCAATTTGGCACTTGTAGAGACAAGCACACCGGCAGAGCATATCTTTCAGGTTATTGATAGGGAAAATGGTGAAGAAATCAAAAATGCCCAAATAACTGTTACATATAGACACAATTATGGAGATAAGATCCGCTCAAAAACGCTAACGACCGACAAAAACGGCTTTGCCCTTTTAGAACGAGAAAAGAATACCATAGTCATAGAACATTCAAAAATAACCTACAAGGAAGAAACCGCTTTTTTTAAAGGCACCAATATCTACCGGAAACAAGAAAGCAAAACGGAGCCAAGTGTAACTTACAAATGCTTCTTGTTCAAGGACAGAAGCATCTATCGCCCAGGGCAACCCCTATACTTTAAAGGTGTGCTCATCGAAAATTATAAAGGCAATTCAAAAGTTGCTGTGGAAGAATTGCTTACTGTGGAATTACATGATGCTAACGGACAAAAAATAAGTGAACTGGATACCAAAACCAATGATTTTGGCTCATTTTCGGGCGAATTTATAATCCCCAACAATGGATTAACAGGGGGGCATTATATAGAGGTAACAGGGCTTTCTGGCCTTATTAACGAATCTTACTTTTTTAGGGTAGAAGAATACAAACGTCCAAAATTTGAAACCTCTTTTGAACCTGTAACGGAAACTTATAAAGTAAACGACAGTATTACTGTATATGGAAAAGCCATGGCCTTTGCCGGAAGCAATATTACCAATGCCAAGGTGAACTACCGTGTTCAACGCACCATAAATTACCCATACTGGTACTATTGGAGAAAGCCCTATTTTTATGGAGAGGACCAAGAAATAACCCACGGTGAGACCTCGACCGACGAACATGGTAATTTTCAGATAACCTTCAAGGCAATTCCCGACTTAAAATCGGATAAAGACGCTCTTCCTATATTTTCGTACCATGTAACTGCCGATGTAACCGATATTAATGGAGAAACACGCAGCACCCAAACCCAAGTACAAGTGGGATACCATGCTTTGAACGCAACTATATCCGTAAACGATCCCTTGCTCAAGGAAAACGAAGAGAATATCTTTCAGGTTTTCACCCAAAACCTGAACGGACAGGCTGTACCCGCCCAGGGGAACATCAAAATATATAAACTAAAGGCTCCAAACCAGGTAATTAGGCCTAGACCATGGCAAGCACCTGATTACCAATATTGGAGCAAAGAAGATTTTAAGGCACTATACCCCCACGATGCCTATGCCAATGAACATGACCCCAATACCTGGGAAAAAGGAAAGCTTGTATATAAGACCAGTTTTAATACCGAGGACAGTAATGACATCAATTTAAAAAGTATTAAAAAATGGTCATCTGGCCGCTATCTAATTACATTGGAGACCACAGATATCTTTGGACAAAAGGTTACCGCCAAAGCCCAAACCATGATTATGGGTACCAAAGAAAAATCATTGCCCGACAATCAACTTTTTCAAGTAAAAACGGATAAGAATACCTACCGACCCGGTGATAATGCAGAAATTACTTTCTATAGCAACTCAAAAGATATACATATTACCACTTGGATAGAAAAGAACGGAAAACGGACCAACACCAAAATATTGCATATTAACGAAGGGTGTGAATCCATACACGTTCCTGTTACCAAAGAAGACGAAGGAGGCTTTCTTGTTGGATATAGTTTTTCTATTTACAACTCTTTTCAATCTAGCAACGTTCGCATTGCAGTGCCGTACCCAAAAAGTGACCTTGAAATAGAAACCGTCACTTTTAGAGACAAAATGCAGCCTGGAGCAGATGAAAGTTGGAGTTTTAAAATAAAAGGGGAAAAAGGAGAAAAAGTAACCGCAGAACTATTGGCAAGTATGTACGATGCCTCTTTGGATCAATTTGCTTTTCACAGTTGGAATTTTGCCCCGCTGTCTAGGCCGCATTACTACTCTAGTTTCCACACACATGCCAATAACAGTTTTGCCACCTCCCGTTTTAGCGACCATCAAGATATTACCTATAGGTCCCCAAGTATCCCCACAATAAATTATGATCGTTTGGCATGGTTCGGGTTCTATTTCGGGCAACGTACGAATACCCTTTTTGGAATCAATAGAACAACACGTAAAATGGCACAAAACGATATCGCCATGAACGCTCCCAAAATGGACATAATAGAAACAGAAGATGCAGCATTGGAAGAGGTCGTAATCACCGGATCCAGTGTTCCACAGCCAGAAGAAGCAACAACGGAAAGTTCTAAAAATACAGATTTCAATGATGTTCAAATCCGTGAAAATTTACAGGAAACAGCCTTTTTCTTCCCCCATTTAACAACGGACGAACAAGGGAATGTATCGTTCAACTTTACCACCCCAGAAGCACTTACCCGTTGGAACCTTCAATTATTGGCATATACCAAAGACCTTAAATCGGCTATAAAAACTCTTTCTACGGTCACCCAAAAAGAGTTAATGGTGCTACCCAACCCCCCAAGATTTTTAAGGGAAGGAGACACTATATCCATAAGCAGCAAAATATCAAATTTAACAGATAAGACTTTGGAAGGTGTTGGACAATTGGAACTGACCGATGTGGTAACCGGAAAAACCATTGACCATTTATTTCTGAATACCGATAAAAAGCAATCTTTTAAAGTAGATGCAAAAGGCAACACACAATTATCGTGGAGCATAAGCATACCCAAAGCGCTACAGGGGGTAGAATATAAAATCGTGGCCAAGGCAGGGAATTTTAGCGACGGGGAGAAAAATGTACTTCCGGTATTGACCAACCGTATGCTGGTAACCGAAACCTTGCCCATGTGGGCAAGAAAAGACCAAAGTAAAACCTTTGTGCTAGACAAGCTAAAAAACAACACGTCGAGTACCCTTAGCAACCATAAACTTAGTTTGGAAATAACCTCTAACCCCGCTTGGTACGCGGTACAGGCACTACCCTATTTAATGGAGTACCCATATGAATGCAATGAACAAACGTTCTCTAAATATTATGCGAACACCTTGGCAAGCCACATAGCCAATACGAGCCCAAAAATAAAAGCCGTATTTGACCAATGGGCAAATGCAGACGCCTTGGTAAGCAACTTGGAAAAGAACCTAGAACTTAAATCGCTTTTGATACAAGAAACCCCATGGTTACGGGACGCCCAATCTGAAAGCGAACAAAAAAAACGGATCGCCTTACTTTTCAATTTGAACAAGATGAGGAACGAGCAAGCAATGGCCTTACAGAAACTACAAGAGAACCAAATGTTATCGGGAGCTTGGCCATGGTTTAAAGGTGGTCGGGAAAACAGGTACATAACCCAATATATCGTAACGGGTTTTGGACACTTGGACAAACTGACCAAACTACCCGAAAACATCAAAAATTCCATCATAAAAAGTGCCATCAAATATTTGGACAATGAGTTTTTAAAGGAGTACGAGCATATGAAAAAATACTCCAAAGACCTATCCAAAGATCATTTGAGCCATACACAAACTCATTATCTGTACATGAGAAGTTTCTACAAGGACATTAAAACTTCAAAAAAAGTAGCCGAGGTAATGGAATATTACAAAGAGCAGGCTCGCAAGTATTGGCCCAACCGAAATTTATACTCCAAAGGTATGTTGGCTTTGGCCTTACATAGAATGGGCGATTCTGGTACACCTGAAAAAATACTTAGATCTTTAAGAGAAAATAGTATTGTATCCGACGAACTGGGAATGTATTGGAAAGAAAACACGAACTCATGGTTTTGGTACCAAGCACCCATAGAAACACAATCTTTACTAATAGAGGCCTTTTCAGAAATAGAAAACGATATTACAACAATCGACAACCTTAAAATATGGTTGTTAAAAAACAAACAGACCAATCAATGGAAAACAACCAAAGCTACCGCCGAAGCTGTCTACGCGCTGTTGTTACAAGGCAGTGATTGGCTTTCTGTAACCGATGCCGTTGAAGTACAAATAGGCGAAAAACATATAGATCCGGCCGACATTGAAAATATTAAAACAGAGGCGGGTACGGGGTACTACAAAACCTCTTGGGAGACCAATGAAATATCTCCAAAAATGGCCACAGTAAAAATCAGGAAAAAGGGAAAGGGGATTGCTTGGGGAGCCCTATACTGGCAGTATTTTGAGGATTTGGACAAAATAACCACTGCTGAAACCCCACTACAATTGGACAAAAAGCTTTTCTTGAAAAAGAACACCGACATCGGGGAAAAAATAACGGAAATAAATACCAACACCCATTTAGAGGTGGGAGACCTCATCCGTGTCAGAATTGAACTAAGATCAGATAGGGACATGGAGTTTGTTCATATGAAAGACATGCGCGCCGCTGGTTTTGAACCAGTAAATGTAATCTCTCAATATAAATGGCAAGATGGATTAGGATATTATGAAAGTACAAAGGACGCCAGCACCAATTTCTTTTTTGATTACCTGCCAAAAGGAATCTATGTATTCGAATATGACCTAAGGGTAAACAATGCCGGAAATTTTAGTAATGGTATTACGACCGTACAGAGCATGTATGCCCCAGAATTTAGCAGTCATAGTGAAGGGGTCAGGGTTTCCGTATCAGAATAGAAATAAGCTAAAAAGAACATAACTAGAGACTCATCTTATCTTTAAAAAGATACGATTGTCTTCTAGACACCTCTATCTCATCACCATTGGCCATCGTCAACTTTAATTTTCCATTAAACCACGGTACTACATCAACAATATAATTGGTATTGATTATTTGTTGTCTATTGGCCCTAAAAAAATACTTTTGGGGCAATTTCTCCTCTATTTGGTTCAATGATTTATAGAGCATGGGTTTTTCATCCTGAAAAAATACACGGGTATAGTTACCTACAATTTCGAAGTGTGAAATATCACCGATCTTGATCAACCAACATTTTTCACCGTCTTTGATAAAAATCTGACTGTTTCCCGTTAACCGCCGGTTTTCCAAAACTGGTTCTTCTTTTTGTGCATTCAATTTTTCCTCTATCTTTTCAATTGCTTGGGCAAACCGTTTTTCGTTGATCGGTTTTAACAAGTAGTCCAACGCGTTGTATTCAAAAGATTTTATGGCGTACTCATCAAAGGCCGTCGTGAAAATGGTAATGGGTATATGATCCAACATCTCTAATAGTTCAAATCCATCTTTCTCTGGCATATTAATATCCAAAAAAAGCAACTGGGGCCTTGTTTCTTGAATAAGGGTATATGCATCGTCCACATTTTCAGCCTCCCCTATTACCTCTAATTGGGGGTATTTCTTAATTAGCTCCCTAAGCTCGTTACGGGCCAAACGGGAATCTTCAACAATCACAGCTTTTATATGGGTCATGACAAAGGAATTTTTATAGTGGCGACGACCTCTTCATCTACTTCATTAATGGTAAAAGAAGCGCTGGAACCATACAACAACCGTAATCGTTGTCTTATATTTTTGAGACCTAATTGCGTAGAGTCCTCAGCGATTGTAAGTTTACCGGTATTTACTACCTTAATTATCAGATTCTCAGAAGATCTCTCCGTAATCAATTTTATTACTCCCCCAGCTTTTAGATTGGCAATACCATGTTTAGCGGCATTTTCTACCAAAAGCTGTATGATCATCGGCGGAATTTTTATGTCCAAAGTATTTTTGTCTATATTCTTAGCAAAATCCAGTCGATCTTCAAATTGAATTTTAGAAAGGGCGATATAATTATCTACCATATCCAATTCTTCCTCTAAATTAATGGCGTTGACATTGTTCTTGGTCAAAGAATAACGCAACATCTCTGACAACTTTGTCAGCATATCTCTAGATTTCTCTACATCTTCGAGCATTAGCCCTCGAATATTATTTAAGCTATTGAACATAAAATGAGGGTTTATCTGCCCTTTTAAAGTATTCAACTGCGCTTGCCTTAGGGTAGCGTTAAGTTCGGCTCGCTCCACCCTGTTCGCGTTTAATTTTGCCGCAACCTTGACCGAAAGATAAAAAATGGTCCATCCGAAAATGGTAATGAAAGAATTTACGATCATTAGCCCAATACCGAAATTTTTATACATTTCCGGCACCTTTACATCTTCTTCAGAATATTTGCCCATACAATATCCAAACCCATAAGAAAGTGCAAAGTATAGCAAAGAAGCACAGGCTACCCCCAAAAGAATTTTTACTATCTGGTTTTTCTCAAAGGCATCAAAATTTATAATTCCCTTTAAGTATGAACGCAATAAACTTGTTGATACAATACCTATTAAAAAAGTAGAAATTAGACCATAACTAAATACCTTGCTACTTTTATAGCCATCCATATCCGGTGTAAAGGCATATGCGATAAACACTAGACCTCCCCAAGACATTAGCTGAACGATCCAAAAAGATATCGACCATCTGTTTTTTTTAACAAAAGAAGTCATGCTTGCCCAATTTTAAAGCCAAATATAGCGGAATATACTGTTCTTTTTAATTTCATGAATGTTGATGTAGTCCTAAATAAAAATATAGATAATAAGCACTAATAGTATTTTAACGATTGCTATCATAGTACGTTTTTTTTAAATATTGAGATAAATTTAATGGATGGGTCGGTCAAATCGGACCATAATATGATAAGCGGCAAAAAGAGTAATCTAAATGGTTTGCACCAAACCCGTTATTATCATTTTATGGTACGTTTTAACAATTACTTTTCTATTACCAGATTATCACTCTTAGTGTCGTTTGTTACGTCGTTATGTAAAAGGGATACGCCTACCAAAGTCAACCCGGCATATAAAGGAAAGAAATAGTTTGTCAAATTTAAATCTATTGCCACTCCGATAAGTGATATCACCGTTGTTAAAGTTCCAATAATTAATACCGTTAATTTTGTTCTGTCTAAAGTTTTCATGATTATAAGTTTTTAATTGTTTCTAATACGATGTAAAACTAAAGAGCAAATAGGGATAAAATGAATGAATTATGATGAACGGTAGAAAGAAATGACCGAACGGATATTTTGCCTAACTAAAATGTAATAATCTGATTACAAGTAACTTATAAATTAAAAAATAAAATAAAAATAGGCATTTCTTTAGAAAAAACGGTGCTTTACACGTTTTTGGGCCTATTTAAAAACAAATGGATTTTCTTTTGAATCAGTGGTGTTTTCTATTTTTTGGGAGGATACTTTTCAAATATTTTGAAAACCAATTCTTGCATTTTTTCTTCTTTGACAACAGGTGGATCTGATTCTTTAAAAGCACTCTCACTTATAGCCTGCCATATCAACTCATTTTTTTTGGCATCTATAAAATCTATTTGTAGTTCTCTTTTCAGCTTCTGTCCTCCAACGGGAATACCGACAGAGACACCTCCGCCCATACTACGTCCACCCCCTCCGATACCCACACCAACGGTATTTTGGGATCCATCTTCATAAACGGTACTTTTAACATCTATTAAAAGGTCTGATTCTTCAGAAAATTTAAGTCCTTTGCTCTGCAAGGCGATATCCATGGCCCTTAAGAATCTCTTTTCGTCAAGCTCACTTAGTCCTGTTTGCATATCATTGAAATAACCATAGGTACTGTACCCCGAAAAATCGGTTTCCTTTTCATAATCGTAATTAACTTTCACCGCACTGCACGAAGTAATTAACAATATGATCAAAATAAGATTAAAGGGTTTCATTATCAACATTTTATCCTAAGATAAGAAAAAATCAATCTTCTGCCTTCTTATCCACGCTCTTTGTAAGTGCCGATGAAATTATGCCGGTAGGTATGGCCACTATCCCCAGTCCGATCATCAAAATAAAAAAAGTGAACACCTTACCTCCAACGGTCACCGGGTATACATCACCATAACCGACCGTGGTCAATGTAATTATAGACCACCAAAGACTGTCAAAAACAGAAGCAAAATGTTCTGGCTGGGCCTCATTCTCAAAATAATAGATGCCTACGGCAGAAATATAGATAAGAATAAGAGTAACGATCAAGAACAGCACAATCTCTTCTTTTGCCGTGGCTATGGCCCTTGTAAAATGATTGATAGCACGATTATACCTCATCAATTTCAACAATCTAAAAAGGCGCAAGAACCTTAGTGCCCTTAATGACCTTAAATCTATCCCCAAAGCCAGGTAAAATGGCAATATGGCCAAAAAATCGATGATACCATAAAAGCTGAAAACAAATCTTAATTTACGATCCGACACATAGATCCGCAAGAGGTATTCAGCCGTAAACACTACCACGCAAAAAACTTCTATAACCCTTAATACACTTCTTGTTGAAGCTGATAGGTCGGGAACCGTTTCTACAGAAAACGAAACAATGGAAACGAATATTAAAATCTGGATAAAATAGGCAAAGTATCTACTCTTGGGGTTATCGTTTAATTCAACAATATTTTTCAAATACCGTCTCATTATAAAATACTTTTATGCGTTCAACATTTTCCAGAGCCTATCTTTAAGTTCGGTAATTCCGCTCTGGGCAACAGACGAAATAAACATGTAAGGCACTCCCTTTAACTCAATATCGAGCTCCTTTTTCATTTCATCCATTAATTCCTCATCGAGCATATCGCTTTTAGAAATGGCCACCAACCGTTCTTTATCCAATAGTTCCGGATTGTACCTTCGTAGCTCATCCAACAAAATCTCGTATTCTTTACTAATGTCTTTACTATCCGCAGGAATCAAGAACAGCAAGGTTGCATTACGTTCTATATGTCTTAAGAAATAATGACCTAGCCCCTTGCCTTCTGCGGCACCTTCTATAATACCGGGAATATCGGCCATTACAAAACTCTTAAAATCACGGTACTCCACAATTCCAAGATTTGGCTTTAGGGTGGTAAACTCATAATCCGCTATTTTGGGCTTGGCAGAGGTAATTACCGATAATAAGGTAGATTTTCCGGCATTCGGAAAACCGACCAAACCTACATCTGCCAATATTTTCAATTCCAGTAGAAAATAACCTTCTTTGCCCTCTACTCCTGGTTGAGCGTACCGGGGCGTCTGATTCGTTGCCGATTTAAAGTGCCAGTTACCACGGCCTCCCATGCCCCCTTCCAAGGCAATTTTCTCTTCACCATGTTCGGTTATCTCAAACAATACCTCACCGGTTTCAGGGTTCTTTACCACTGTACCAAGAGGTACATCTAAATACACATCTTGCCCATCGGCTCCCGTGCTTCTACTTTTACTGCCATGTTCTCCATGACCGGCCTTAAAATGTTTTTTAAACTTAAAATTCACCAAGGTCCATAGGTTTTGGTTACCACGAATTATAACATGGCCCCCACGTCCACCGTCACCACCATCGGGTCCACCTTTGGTAATATACTTTTCTCGGTGTAGATGCACAGATCCCTTGCCTCCATTTCCAGAAGCCAAAAACACTTTTACATAGTCTACAAAATTACCTTCGGTCATTTTCCCAATTATTTATTAGCCCACAAAAGTACACAATATAGCCATGGGCAATTTAAAAACGATGTAACTTATACCCTTTACGATAAACCCTATATATCTTGGTCTACGTTAAGGGGTCATTAAAATAATACAAGTAGACCAGGTATGCAATGGCGATTATAACCACTACCAGTACAGAAGAACACCCTGTTATAAAACATCCTTTTAATGCATCTTTGGGTCTTATTACTTCTTCTGCCATACCATAAATTAAAAAAAGCGTTCTGTCTTCAACAGAATTCTGCCATGCAGATTTCTTTGGCCCAGAAACCCGGCCCCCTAAAACTAATTAGAAAGAGACTCTATTACTTTGGTCAACCGTTGGGTAATTTCCTCGATAGAGCCTATACCGTTAACACTATGAAACTTGTTTTGTTCTTCATAGTATTCTTTTAAGGGAGCCGTTTTTAGATTATACTCTTCAAAACGGTTTTTGATTTTTTCCACATCTTGGTCGTCAGACCTTCCGCTCACCTTACCTCTTTCCAATAAACGTTCTATCAACACATCATTATTGGCCTCTAAAGCAATAGTGGCATCAACTTTCATGTCCTTTGACTCCAAAAAGTTATCCAAGGCCTCCGCTTGGGCCGCTGTTCTGGGGAAACCATCAAAAATAAAGCCATCTGCATCAGGATTTTTGCAGACTTCATCTTCCAACATTTTAATGGTGACCTCGTCGGGCACCAAATCGCCTTTATCTATATATGACTTGGCCAAGGTACCAAGTTCGGTTCCGTTCTTAATATTATATCTAAACACATCTCCCGTAGAAATATGTTTCAAGTTGTACTTTTCCTTTAAAAATTGGGCTTGGGTCCCTTTACCTGCTCCCGGTTTCCCAAAGAGTACAAGATTTATCATATGTTTTTGGTTTAATTGGTATACTTCTCTTAAATTTCTACCTAGCTCATTATAATCTAGACCGTACCCCACTATAAATTTATCGGGAATATCCAGTCCTACATAATCTATGGCGTATTCTCCATTGTAGACTTCCGATTTGTAAAACAGACTAGCTATCCTAAACTCCTTCACTTTTGTATTGCTGAACAAATGAACGAGTTCTTTTAACGTTCGGCCCGTATCTATAATATCTTCCAAGATAATGACACTACGGCCTTCTATGTTGTCGGGTACGTCTAAAAGGGTTTCAACAATACCTGTAGATGTGAGTCCGTGATATGAACTTAATTTTACGAATGAAACCTCACATGGATGTTGATAGGCCTTTAAAAAATCGGAAACGAACATAAATGCCCCGTTCAACACCCCTACGAAAATAGGGGTCTCGTCTTTATAGTCCACGGCAATATCATCGGCCATACGCTGTATGGCTTGCATAATTTCCTCTTCACTCAGAAAAGGTTTAAAGAACTTGTCGTGTAACTGTATCAATTCTAATTAAATTAATAAGGTTGGCAAATATAGGGTTTTGACCTGTGTTTTTGAAAATTGAGGAATTACATTCTAAGATTTAAGCGTATTTTTGTATCTCATATGGATTATTTTTCTTCAAATTTTAGGCTCGGAATATTAGGGGGAGGCCAATTGGGCAAGATGATGCTCTACGAAACCCGTAAATGGGATATATGGACCAAAGTATTGGATGCATCGCCCGAAGCGCCATCCAAATTGGCTTGTAACAAATTTGTACAGGGCAATTTATTGGATTATGACACAGTGTATAATTTTGGCAAGGATGTAGACGTACTCACCATAGAGATAGAGAACGTAAATCTTGATGCCTTGGAACAGCTGGAAAAAGAAGGAGTAAAGATTTTTCCACAACCAAGGGCCCTTCGCATTATACAGAACAAGGCAAAACAAAAACTCTTTTATGTAGACAATGACATACCTACGGCCAAATTTCTACGATTTGCCTACCTGAGCGAAATAGACGATACCATTCACAATGGCGGGCTCTCTTTCCCTTTTGTATGGAAAGCGGCACAGTTCGGCTATGACGGACAAGGCGTAAAGGTTATCAGAAAAATAGAAGACTTGGAAGGATTACCACCAGGCGAATGTATCGCAGAAAGCATGGTGCCTTTCAAAAACGAGCTTGCCGTTATTGTTGCAAGAAATAATGATGGGGCCATTAAGACCTACCCGGTAGTGGAGATGGAATTTCACCCAGAAGCCAACCAAGTCGAGTACGTTATCTGCCCAGCACGAATAGATAACAAGGTAGCCCAAAAAGCACGGGAACTAGCACTAAAGGTGGCCGAAAAAATTGGACTGACAGGTTTATTGGCCGTGGAGATGTTTCAGACCCAGGAAGATGAAATTCTAGTAAACGAAGTGGCCCCAAGACCACATAATAGTGGACATTACAGTATAGAGGCCAGCTACACCAATCAATTTGAGCAACATATCCGCTGTATCCTAAACCTACCTTTAGGCAAAACAGAAAGTAAGGTTGCCGGTATTATGGTTAACCTCGTTGGCGAAGAAGGCCATGAGGGTGATGTCGTCTATAAAAACATGGACCATATCTTACAAATGAACGGGGTGACCCCACATATATATGGGAAGAAAAAAACAAGGCCTTTTCGTAAAATGGGCCATGTGACCATTGTTGACAAAGACATTGAACAAGCTAGGGCCATAGCCCAAAAAGTAAAGGAAACGATTAAAGTAATCAGTAAATAAATTATGAGCAAAGTAGCCGTAGTAATGGGAAGCACTAGCGATTTACCTGTTATGCAGGACGCTATTGACATCTTAAAAGGTTTTGATATTGAAGTAGATGTCGATATTGTTTCCGCCCACAGAACGCCCGAAAAACTTTTTGAATTCAGCAAAAACGCACACATCAACGGTTATGCGGTAATAATTGCCGGTGCGGGTGGAGCCGCACATCTACCCGGTATGGTTGCATCTATGTCTCCCCTACCCGTAATCGGTGTACCTGTAAAAAGCAGTAACTCCATAGATGGCTGGGATTCTGTTTTATCCATATTACAAATGCCAGGGGGTGTTCCCGTAGCTACCGTAGCTTTGAACGGAGCAAAGAATGCCGGTATCTTGGCGGCCCAAATAATTGGCAGTTCGGACAAATGTATCTTGGACAAAATTATTTTTTACAAAGAAGGCCTAAAACAAAAGGTCATAGAAGGCGCAAAACAAGTTAAGGACAAAAAATAGTACGTTCACTTAAAACTAAGGTGAAAACAACTTTTTCACCACACTTCTACAAAAATTTATAAAATTCATGACGAATCCGTTATTACAGAAATTCGATACCGCACCCTTTTCCAAAATTAAAAACGAACATTTTAAACCTGCCTTTTTACAGGCAATGGAAGATGCGCGTGCAGAAATAAATGCTATCACAGAGAATACAGAAGCTCCTACTTTTGAAAACACTATTGAAGCCCTAGAGTTCTCGGGGCAACAGCTAGATAGGATATCCAGTATTTTCTTTAACCTCAACTCTGCCGAAACCAACGAAGAAATTCAAAAAATAGCCCAAGAAGTATCTCCGCTTCTATCAGAATTTAGTAATGATATTACGTTGAACGAAAAATTGTTCAAAAGAATAAAAACCGTTTACGAACAAATAGATGGCCTAGACCTAAACGTTGAACAAAAGACACTGTTAGAAAAAAAATACAAAAGCTTTAGCAGAAACGGTGCCAACCTGAGCGAAGACAAAAAGAAACGACTTAGGGAGATAGACGCACAACTTTCTAAGCTGTCTTTAAAATTCGGTGAAAACGTATTGGCGGAGACCAACAAATACGAGATGCACTTAACGGATGAATCTGACTTGGAAGGTCTGCCCGAGGGTGCCAAAGAAGCGGCGGCACAACTAGCATTATCAAAAGGAAAAGAGAGTGGTTGGTTAATAACCCTAGACTACCCAAGTTATATTCCGTTCATGAAATATGCCAAGAAACGGTCTTTAAGAAAGGAACTTGCCATCGCCTTTGGTAGCAAAGCCTTTCATGGCGACGAGCTGGACAACCAAGCCAACGTGCTACAAATAGCAAAACTACGTTTTGAGAGAGCCCAATTGTTAGGATACAAAACACACGCCCATTTTGTTTTGGAAGAGCGCATGGCCGAAACCCCCGAAAAAGTACATTCCTTTTTAAACGAACTCTTGGAAAAAGCCAAACCGGCTGCCGAAAGGGAATTTAAACAGTTACAGGATTTTGCCAAAGAATTGGACGGTATCGATTCTCTTGAAAAATGGGACGGCAGCTATTATTCAGAAAAACTGAAACAAAAACTTTATAGCCTGGACGATGAGCAGCTGAAACCCTATTTTAAATTAGAGAACGTTATCAACGGTGTCTTTGAGGTAGCCGAAAAACTCTACGACATACAATTCGAAGAGGTTTTCGACATAGACAAATACCATGAAGATGTAAAAACGTACAGGGTATATGACAAAGACAAAAATTTTATTTCCATATTTTATGCAGACTTTCATCCACGACCAGGAAAACGTGGTGGAGCCTGGATGACCTCGTATAAATCGCAATGGAAAAAAAATGGAGAAAATATACGCCCACATATTTCCAATGTGTGCAACTTTACCCCTTCTACAAAAAGCAAACCTTCGCTATTGACCTTTAACGAGGTAACCACCTTGTTTCATGAATTTGGTCATGGTCTTCATGGTATGTTGGCCAATACGACTTACCCAAGCTTATCGGGTACATCTGTTTATTGGGATTTTGTAGAACTTCCCAGTCAAGTAATGGAAAACTGGTGTTACGAAAAAGAGGCCTTGGAACTTTTTGCCACACACTACGAAACAGGTGAAGTGATTCCGATGGACCTGATTACAAAAATTAAGGATACGGCCACTTTTCAAGAAGGCATGCAAACCCTAAGGCAACTTAGCTTTGGTTTATTGGATATGTCTTGGCATAGCGTAGACCCCACAGACATAAACAATGTAAAAGAACAAGAAACAGAAGCCTTTAAAAACACACAGCTGTACCCAGATACACCGGAGACCTGTATGAGCACCTCTTTCTCACACATTTTTCAAGGTGGTTATTCCTCTGGTTATTATAGCTACAAGTGGGCCGAAGTATTAGATGCGGATGCTTTTGCCTATTTTAAGGAGAAAGGCATTTTCAACAAAGAAGTCGCCAGCAAATTTAAAGAGCACGTACTTTCTAAAGGAGGTACAGAAAACCCTATGGAACTATACAAAAGATTCAGGGGCGCAGAACCAAAAGTAGAAGCATTGTTAGAACGGGCAGGGTTACTGTAGTAACCACTGCTTCGTTTTTTGTCGGCATTAAAGAAAACGGAAAGAGAAACCCCTTAAAATTCAAATTCTGAAAGAATTTGATAATCATTACGACTAGTTGGCATACCAACACAACAAATTAATATGAAAAAATAGGCGAAGAAAATTTTGGGTATACCCTAGCTGGTCATACTAAAGATAAATGTCATAAATTTAAATTTAGAATCACAACCCAATAAAAATTAAAGAGTTACATCTCACTCTTCACAACAAAATTTTTGAAGCAGCACAGCTATGAATCGTAAAAATTAAACATATAAAATAAAATACCTTTACTTTTGACAGCAATTAAAACAAATGGCACCACATCGACTTCAACCAGATAATTGGGTAGACAATTACGCGGATTACCTATACAACTACGCTGTTGGTAGGGTGAGCAATAGTGAAGTTGCCAAAGATTTAGTATCCGAAACGTTCTTGTCAGCTCTTAAATCCGCAAAAAATTTTAAAGGAGACGCGGCCGAAAGAACATGGTTAATCGCCATACTTAAACGAAAAGTAATAGACTATTACAGAAAAATAAACTCCAACAAAGGTAAAGCGGAAGTTAGAATAAGCTATGCTTCGGGCACCGATACCGATGGCGATTGGCTAGAAGAGCAAGTGGCCGACCCTTTTAGTAATTTTGAGAACAGTGCTATAGAAAACGAAGAACTTGGCCTGGCCATACAAAAATGTATCTCAAAATTACCCAAAAAACAAGCCTTGGTATTTAATATGAAAACGATTCAAGGCATTAGTACCGATGATATTTGTAATGAACTGGAAATAAATCCGTCAAACTTGTGGGTGATGATCCATCGTGCCAGAACATCTTTAATGGATTGTTTAAACGAAAATTGGTTTTAACTATGATTTCTTGCGACAAAGCGGCCACTATCTGTAATAAAATTCAATATAAGGAAGCATCCTTATCAGAGAAATTGAAGCTCAGATTGCATTTATTGGTTTGTAAAACATGTAAGACGTTTTCAAAAAAAAATACGGAATTGTCCAAATTATGCGAAAAAGCGAATCTGCACAGTCTTACCGAGCAAGAGAAAACCGCCATTAAAAAGCAGCTTAAAGACAACCCTAAACAACCAAATCCAACAGACATAACCCACCCCACCACAGAATAGGAATACCCTCTACCCAAAAAGAAGCAAAATACTTTGATTGATGTCTTTTGGTAACATACATTAAAGCTCCCAAGCCAAGAAACAAAACTCCCTTCATACATATTTCGCCTGTAGAAACGGTGTCTTTCAACATGGTTGCAAAGAAAAAGACAATTACCATAAAGGCCCCGATTACCTTAGTATTGGCCACACCAAAACGTTGTGGCAATGTTTTCAAAGCAGGATCATCAAATTTTAAGTCCCTTATCTCAAAAGGAACAAGTAATATTAGCACGAACAAAAAACGCTGAAAAGTTTCTACCCAAACATCCCATGTAATGGTGTAGTTAATGTTTACAAAAGGAAGAACAACCGTTGTACCCGCCCATACTAGAGCCACAATAAAAATCTTTAGCCCACCCAAATTCCTCAAATTCTTTGCTCGCGGCAATACGGGCACTGCGTAGAGTCCTGTTAAAAATAGCAACAACAAGATACCTGTCCACACATATGTACTTAAGAAATATCCATGGTACAACCCCAGTACAATGGCTATATAACTTACAATCTGTATGTTTTTTTGATAAGGTGTAGCAACTATAATATACTTCTTTGCCTCCACCCCATACTTTATAAAATTATAACATGCTATGGTTCCAAAAAATATGAACCAAGCAAGATGTTCATCTCCATGAATGTCGAATGTTAAAATAGTAACCTGCGTTAGGGCCAACACCCCAAAAGCAACATGTATACTGGCATTGACATAAAATTCTAAAAAACGTTGCCAAAACTTCATTGTACAAAAATACCCAAACTGTTTATAACCATGGTTTTTGGTTAAAAACTTTCGCTTTCCTTATAACCATACTTATCATTTTTGCGATAATTAATCGCTAATTTTGCACAATTAATTCGAACAACTTATGAAGACTGACGTGTTTGCATCCCGACATATTGGAATAAGAGAGGAAAACCTCCAACACATGCTAGAAACTGTATCCGCAGATAGTTTGGAACAGTTGATTTTTGAAACAATACCGGATGATATTCGATTAAAAGAGCCCTTAGACCTGGAAGCTCCCATGAGCGAACATAGATTCTTGGCACACCTTGAGGCCCTATCCAAAAAAAATAAAATTTTTCGCTCTTATATCGGTCTAGGATACCACGAAAGTCTTACGCCGTCAGCGATCAAAAGAAATATTTTAGAAAACCCGGGATGGTACACGGCCTATACCCCCTACCAGGCCGAAATAGCGCAAGGCAGGCTAGAAGCCTTGTTAAATTTTCAAACAATGGTATCGGATCTTACCGGAATGGAAATGGCCAATGCTTCGTTATTGGATGAAAGTACAGCGGCAGCCGAAGCCATGACCATGCTCTTTGACCTTCGCTCAAGAGATCAGAAAAAAAATAACATTGTTAAATTTTTCGTATCCGAAGAAGTATTGCCCCAAACCATATCGTTACTTAAAACAAGAGCACTACCATTGGGTATTGAGCTTGTTATAGGTAATCACGAGGAGTTCAAATTTGGTTCCGATTTTTACGGCGTCTTGTTACAATATCCTGGTAAATATGGCCAAATTTATGATTACTCCTCTTTTGTAGACAAGGCAAAGGAAGCTGACATAAAAACCGCCGTTGCTGCAGATATTTTAAGTTTGGTATTATTGACACCACCGGGTGAATTTGGCGTAGATGTGGTCGTAGGAACTACCCAGCGCTTTGGAATTCCGCTAGGTTACGGAGGGCCACATGCCGCTTTTTTCGCTACCAAAGAAGCATATAAAAGAAACATACCCGGTAGAATTATAGGTATCACCAAAGACAAGGACGGCAAACCAGCTTTGCGAATGGCCTTACAAACCCGCGAACAGCACATAAAAAGAGACAAGGCCACCTCCAATATATGCACCGCCCAGGTATTATTGGCTGTTATGGCAGGTATGTACGCTGTATACCACGGACCAAAAGGACTCAGATATATTGCCAACAAGGTACACGCAACCACCAAAACTTTGGCCGATTCTTTAGAAAAACTAGGTTACTATCAACTTAATACTTCTTATTTTGACACCGTGGTAATAAAAGCGGATGCCAATGTAGTTAGGCCAATTGCAGAAAAAGAAGAGGTCAATTTCTTATATATAGACGCAGAAACCATTTCAATTTCTATAAACGAGGCAACCTCTATAAAAGACCTTAACCAGATCATTTCCATTTTTGCAAAAGCCAAAGAACAGGAAAGCATACAGGTTGATGGGCTATTGAACGAATCTGCTATTTTAGATCAAGTAAGACGTACATCGCCATTTTTAGAAAATAAAGTATTCAACAGTTATCATTCAGAAACAGAACTAATGCGTTACATCAAAAAACTGGAACGTAAAGATTTGTCTCTGAACCATAGCATGATTTCTTTAGGAAGCTGTACCATGAAATTAAATGCCGCTTCTGAAATGCTGGCATTAAGCAGCGCCAGTTGGGGAAACATACACCCATTTGTACCCGTAGAACAAGCGGAAGGTTATCAAATTGTTCTAAAGGAGTTGGCAAAGGACCTATCTATAATCACAGGCTTTTCCGATACATCTTTACAGCCAAATTCTGGTGCTCAAGGTGAATACACCGGTCTAATGGTAATTAGGGCATATCACAAATCTAGAGGAGAAGAACATAGAAATATCTGTATCATACCCGCATCTGCACATGGTACCAACCCGGCATCTGCTGTAATGGCCGGAATGAAAGTTGTAGTCACCAAAACGGATGAAAAAGGAAATATTGATGTTTCTGACCTTGAAGACAAGGTAAGACTGCACGCCGACAATCTTGCCGCCTTAATGGTTACATACCCATCAACACATGGTGTTTTTGAATCTTCCATTAAACACATTACAAAATTGATTCATGACCACGGAGGGCAAGTGTATATGGATGGTGCCAATATGAACGCCCAGGTAGGATTAACCAATCCTGCAACCATCGGCGCAGATGTATGCCACCTAAATTTACACAAGACATTCGCTATACCCCATGGTGGTGGCGGACCTGGCGTAGGCCCTATTTGTGTGGCTCCTCAGTTAGCACCGTTCTTACCGGGCAACCCTGTAATTAAAACTGGTGGCGAAAAAGGCATAACAGCTGTCTCCGCAGCACCTTGGGGAAGCGCCCTTGTATGCTTAATATCTTACGGATATATAAAAATGTTAGGTTTGGAAGGTTTAACGCAATCTACCAAAATAGCCATATTGAACGCCAATTATATAAAACATCGTTTAAACGGAAAATTCGATGTTCTCTATAGTGGCGAAAAAGGTAGGGCCGCCCATGAAATGATTATCGACTGCAGGCCATTTAAACAAAATGGCATTGAAGTTACAGATATAGCAAAACGCTTAATGGATTATGGTTTTCACGCCCCAACGGTATCTTTTCCAGTAGCAGGAACGTTAATGATAGAACCTACGGAAAGTGAAAGCCTAGAAGAACTGGACCGCTTTTGCGATGCAATGATATCTATAAGAAAAGAGATTGACCAAGCAGTAGCCGAAGACCCTAACAACGTGCTTAAAAATGCTCCGCATACCATGGATATGGTTACCAACGACACTTGGGAATTTCCGTACAGCAGACAGCAGGCCGCTTTTCCTTTACCATACGTTTCAGAAAATAAGTTTTGGCCATCGGTACGTAGGGTGGATGATGCTTATGGAGACCGTAATTTAATATGCACCTGTACCCCTATTGAAGCATATGTAGAAGCATAGACATCACCATAACCATTGTAAACATTGACTTTTGGCCAGATCAGAACCTACAGAGGCTCATATAGCCAAAAAACAATGAACTCTGAACATCGTAAAACTTGTTATGCATGCATAACAAGTTTTGTTTTTTATTATAACTTTTACACTCTAATCATGACAAAAGCATATGAGTGTAAGTATTACCGGTACAGGTAGCTATATCCCCACCAACACTATAGAAAATATAGCTTTTATAAACAATACATTTTTAAACAACGATGGCAGCAAATTTCCTCAAAGCAATGATGTGATCATTCGCAAGTTTGAGGCTATCACAGGCATTAAGGAAAGAAGATATGTCACCAATGACCTAAACAATTCTGATATCGCGTTTATAGCTTGCGAAAAAGCCATAAAAGATGCGGGCATAAACAAGGAAGAAATAGACTATATTATTTTTGCACATAACTTTGGCGACGTCTCCTACGGGCAATCGCAAAGTGATGCCGTACCCAGTTTGGCATCTCGTGTTAAACACAAACTTAAAATCAAAAACCCGAAATGCGTTGCCTATGATATGCTTTTTGGGTGTCCGGGATGGATAGAAGCCGTAATTCAGGCAAATGCTTTTATAAAAAGTGGTATTGCAAAAAAATGCCTGGTAATCGGAGGGGAAACATTATCCAGATTAACAGACCCTTATGACCGTGATTCTATGATTTATGCCGATGGGGCCGGTGCAGTCATTATAGAAAAAACGAATGACGGTAACGGCATTTTGGCCCATAACAGCGCTTCGTTCACCTACGAAGAAGCCTACTTCCTATTTAACGGAAATAGTTATAATAAATCTGAACAGGACACCAAATACATTAAAATGTTCGGGCGTAAAATCTATGAGTTCGCCTTAACGAATGTTCCCCAAGCCATGGCAGACTGCCTAAAGCAAAGTGGCGTCGACATTACCGAAGTAAAAAAAATACTTATACATCAGGCCAATAAAAAAATGGACGAGGCAATCGTCGAGAGGTTTTATGGACTGTATGAAATGGAAGCTCCAAAGGACATTATGCCCATGACAATTGAAAAACTGGGCAATAGCTCCGTGGCTACCATCCCGACCCTATTGGACCGTATTTTAAACGGAAAAATAGAAAATCACCATCTAGACAAGGGCGATGTTATTATATTTGCAAGTGTTGGCGCAGGAATGAACGTCAATGCAATCGTTTACAGAATCTAAAATGTACGAAAACAGTTTTCCGAGCAAAAGATTTAAACATACCCTCGATTTTTTAAAGAAACACGTTTCGCCCAACGAGCGGATTTTAGACTTAGGAGTAGAAAACCCTCTCTCTAAGATCATGCGGTCTGAAGGCTATTCGACAGAAAACACAAAAGGAGAGGATTTGGATAAGGACTTTTCATCGGTTTTAAACTCGGATGCCGACGTCGTTACCGCTTTTGAAATCTTTGAACATCTTTTGGCGCCTTTGAACGTACTATCACAGATCAAAGCAAACAAGTTAGTGGCCAGTATTCCCCTTCGATTATGGTTCTCACCGGCATACAGAAGCAAAACAGACCCATGGGACCGTCATTACCATGAATTTGAAGATTGGCAGTTTAACTGGCTTCTAGAAAAAGCCGGTTGGGAAATAAAGGAAACTAAAAAATGGACCCATCCTGTTAAAAAAATAGGTTTTCGGCCTTTTCTAAGGTTATTTACCCCTAGGTATTATATCGTGTACGCCATCAGAAAAACCGACAATTAAAGGTTTAAAATGGACTACTATGTTATTATTCCGGCACATAACGAGGAGACCTTTATAGGGCTAACCCTCGATAGTATCTTAAAACAAACACTTCGCCCCAAACAAGTAATCGTTGTCAACGACAATTCTACGGATAATACAGAAAAAATTATTGACGAATTTGCTTCTACCCACCCATTCATTACAAAATTAAACACGGCATCCTCTACTCTTCATATGCCGGGGAGCAAAGTTATAAACGCCTTTAAAAAGGGATTGGAATTATTGGATGACAACTTCGCATTTATCGTAAAACTGGATGCCGATATCATCTTACCTAACAACTATTTTGAAAAAATAGCCCATGTTTTTAAAGGAAGACCACAAATTGGTATTGCCGGTGGGTTTATATATGAGAAAGACAACGAGGGTGCCTGGGTACTAAATCATCCTATGAACAAAGACCATATCAGAGGGGCCATTAAGGCATACTCCAAAAATTGTTTTAAAGCCATAGGAGGGCTTAAAAATGCCATGGGATGGGATACGGTAGACGAGCTTCTGGCACAGCACCATGGATTTGAACTTTACACCGACGATACTTTAAAAGTAAAACATTTAAGACCTACCGGAAACGCTTACGACCCCAAGGCAAAACTTTTACAGGGAAAAGCCATGTACACCATGCGCTATGGTTTTTGGATAACCTTTATAGCATCTTTGAAGATGGCCATCAAAAATAAAAAGCTACAAGCCCTATCCGATAACATGTACGGTTACTTTGAAGCCCAAAAAGAAAAAACCCCTTTTCTAGTTTCCGTCCAAGAGGGTAAGTTCATAAGAAAGCTTCGTTGGAAGAATATTAAACAAAAAATTATTGCATAAAAAAACCATTCCTTTTTTAGGAATGGTTTTTTAAATCGTTGTTTCTTTTATCTATCTCTTAGAAACCTAATTCTTTCTTTACGTCCGCTAAAAGGTCTTTTCCTTTTGCTACGATAAGACCACCGCCAGCTTGCGAATCGATTACATAATCAAATCCTTGTTCGGCAGCAACCTTTTCTATGGCCGCTTTTGCCTTTTCCGATATCGGAGCGAACAGTTCGGCCTGTTTCTTTTGAAACTCTTGCTGAGCCGCTTGCTGTGCCTCTCCTATGTTCTTTTCATAACCTTGAAGTTCTGCTGCTCTTTTGTCGTTCTCTTCTTTAGATTTAGAAGCTGCCTCGTTCTGATACTGTGTAAATTTATTACGCAATTCGGTCATGGAAGCTTGTATATCGGCATTATATGTTTCTTGAAGTTTTTTAAGCTCTGCTTCAGCGGCTTTCATTTCAGGCATGGCAGATAATAATTGTGTAACATCTATATGAGCTACTTTACTCTGCGCATTAACAAAACTGGTCGCCGCCACGAACAACATTAAGGCTACCGCAATTTTCTTTACTTGTTTCATGAGTTAAAATTTAATTCTTATTTAAGTATTAATTAATGGTTATTGATTTTACTGATTATTCTGGTTAATTGTTATTATCGTTTTCATTATTTCCTTCTCCTTCATTCTCCTGGCTTTCCTCTTCCTCATTATCATCTTTCTTTCTCTCTTCTAATTTCGCTTTGCGTTTTGCCTCTCTTTCTTCCAATAATTTTTTTCTTCGCTCCTCATAGGCCTTTTTTCTTTCTTCCCTTAACTTAAGCTGCTCTTCTCTCTTTTCACTTGCCGTTTTTTCCCTGGCTTCCTCCGCTTCTTTTGCCTTATCTATCCTCTCTTGCAAAGCTTCGCTAATTTCCTCTTCGTCCTCAAAATTATCCAATTCACTTTTAGTGTTATTTTTTTGTTTTGGCTTGCTTATTTTTCTGGTTCTTGCAATACCTCTCAACACTAAATCACTAATATCGTGCCTTTTTTCGGAATACAACATTACAACATCCGCAGATTTATCAAAAATAAAATCATATTTTTTATTTGCACCCAATTTTTGCACTTCGTTGAACACTTGGTCCTGTATTGGCTGTATCAATCTTCTTTTCTGCAGTACCAAATCTCCTTGTGGCCCAAACCTGTCTTGCTGATACTCTATCATCTCCCGCTCCAAAATTTGGATCTCTTCTTCTCGTTCCTCAATAAGTTCTGGGGTAAGCAACACTTTTTCCGCCATTAAATCTTTCTTCATTTGCTCGACCACACTTTGCTTCTGCTCTATCTCTATCTTCCATTTTTGTACTTTGGCCTCTAGTTGCTCACTAGCCTCACGGTACTCTTCAACATTTTGCAGTATATATTCCATATCCACATAACCTATTCGCACACCTCTTTGAGCTGACGCATACACCCCTATAATTACGGTAACAAGAAATATAAGAACTTTTGTTTTTGACTTCATCTTTGATATCGTTTAATCCAGTAGAAAATATCGTGCCAAAATTACTAAAACTTTTAAAATGAACAGATTAGCATATTGACCGATTGCATAATTTTACAATTAAATTAAAACTGCTGACCAATAATGAAGTGTGTTTGCCATCCACTGGGTCCTGTAGCACCGGTATTGTCTTCATCGAAGCCATAACCAAAATCAATACCCAGTAAACCAAATGCCGGCATAAAAATCCTAAGCCCCACTCCGGTCGATCGTTTTAATTGAAACGGATTAAACTCCTGAAAATTGTTGAACGCATTACCACCTTCTAAAAATGCAAGTCCGTAGATAGATGCAGATGGCTTAAGTGTCAACGGATATCTAAGTTCCATCGAAAACTTATTATAGATCAAACCACCTTCTTGTTGCCCTGTAATAGGATCTAATGGCGTTAGGGCCTGTTCGTCGTAACCACGTAACTGCACAACATCCCTACCATCTAAAGTAAAGTTTCCTAGACCATCACCACCTACAAAAAATCGCTCAAATGGCACATCTCCAATATCACTGTTGTAGCTTCCTAAAAATCCGAACTCGGCATTGGTTCTCAACACCAACTTGTCGACCAAGGTAGTATACCAATCTCCTTTGAACTTTATTTTATAATACTCTAACAATTTAAACCTTTCTTGATCTATATCTTCCAACTCACTTGATTCGGAAGCAGATAGCCCTTCACTATACTGTTTTTCGGTCAATTCCTCACTTCTTTCTTTTAAAGAGGCAAAATCCTTATTACTAAAAAGCGAATATGGCGGAGTAAACTTGGCCGTTAATTCAAAAGTAGAACCTGTCATAGGAAATATTCTACTTGGCCCTTGAGAACTCCTGGAAATACCTAGTGTATATGCCAATGAATTTGCCTTACCATTACCAAAGTTGAACAGTCCTATGTTATAATTTCTAAAATCATACAATTGGTAACCAAGAGAATGGGATATCGTAAAATAATCATCGGGCCATTGCACTCTTTTTGCCAGACCCAAGGTTACACCGGTAATAGAAAATTGTTGATCTTTATTCACCTGTATGCTACCACTACTACTATATGAGGCGGCAAACTGTTGTGTTCTAGACATGTTTAAACTAAAACGAACAGGCTTTTTGCCTCCTAACCAAGGTTCAGAAAAGTTTAAGCTATACACCCTAAAGGTACGACTGGCCTGTACCCTAAGGGCAAAAGTCTGTCCATCTCCCATAGGTACCGGCTTGTAAGCCTCACCATTAAACAAGTTTTGAATAGAGAAGTTACTAAAAGATAGCCCTAGGGTACCAATAAAACCACCGCCACCATAGCCACCTTGTAATTCTATTTGACTGGACCCAGATTCTACCAAGCTCCAAGCCAAATCTACCGTACCTTCATTAGGATTGGCATTTAAAACATCTGGGGTAATCTGCTCTGCATCAAAAAAACCGAGTTGCCCTAATTCACGGATACTCCTAATAATATCCGACTTATTATATTTTTGCCCAGGGCGTGTTCGCAATTCCCTGAAAATAACGTGATCGTTAGTCTTATCATTACCAGAAACGGTAACGTGATCCAAGAAAGTCTCCTTACCTTCTATAATTCTTATTTCAAAATTTATGGTATCATTTTCTGCAGATACCTCTACCGGGTTGATAGTCGAAAACAAATACCCGTTGTTCTGATACAGACTGGTAATATCATTAGGATCTGGTTTGGTGTTATCGGCAATACGCTCCCTTAAAAGAACCCCGTTATAGGTTTCTCCTTTTTTGATTCCCAAAACCTGGTTTAGTTGACGATCGGTATATACCGTATTACCAACAAAATCTATATCACCGAAATAATACTTATTGCCTTCCTCTACCTTTATTTTCAAGTTGATATTATTCTCATCTACTTTTACAACGGTATCAGAGATAATACGGGCGTCCCTAAATCCGTTTTCGGCATATTTATCTATTAGAGAGCCTAAATCCTCTTCGTAATCATCCTTGATAAACTTGGATTTTTTCCAGAAACGACCAAATCTTTTCTTTTTAGTATTCTTAAGTGCCTTTCTAAGTTTTTTGTTCGACATCTGCTCATTGCCCTCGAACACTATATCTTTAATCTTTACCTTATCTCCTTTATTAATGTTCACAACCATACTTCTTGCATTGGTAGCAGAAGTATCCACCGCTGTGGTTATGCTTACCTTTGTGTTAAGGTACCCTTGTTTTTTGTATTTGTTGACAAGATAATTTTTGGTATTTGAGATAAGACTCTCTGTAATCTTTTTCCCTTTTTTCAGATCGGTATCGTCTATCAGCTCCTCAACCTTTCTTTCTTTTACCCCATAAAAAGTAACGTTCGTCAACGTAGGACGCTCCACAATATTAAGCTCTAGAAAAACCTTGTCCCCCTCTATATTGGTAATATAAAAATCTATAGCGCTAAAGAGCTCTAGCCCCCATAATTTATTGATTACTTCACTGATTTTTTCTCCGGGCAAGGTAATTGGTTGCCCGACCCTTAAGCCCGTATAGGTTTTAACGGTTTGCTCGTTATAACTTTCCAGACCTACTACTTCAAGCCCCCCCAAGATGTATTTTTTTCCGTTTTCATAGGACATGTCCTGGGAAAAAACATTGGTTGCAATAAAAATTAATAGGATTGTAAATAATGGGTTCAAGGACATGAACTTGGTCATATCTTTAAGTGAGTTGTTCGCTAGTTTTTCCAAATCTTCGTTCTCTGTTCTGGTAATTTTTTATGGCCTCTACCAAATGATGCTCATTAAAATCGGGCCAAAATACATCAATAAAATATAATTCGGCATATGCTATCTGCCATAATAAAAAATTGCTTATCCGATGCTCTCCGCTAGTACGTACAAGCAAGTCCACGTCTGGCAAATTTTGCGTGTAAAGATGGTTATTAATAATGGTTTCGTCAATATTTTCAGGCGAAATTATATTATTTTTAACTTTGATAGCTATGGACTTAACTGCAGATTGTAGCTCTTCCCTAGCACCATAACTCAAGGCCAAAGTGAGGGTCATTCCTGTATTTTTCCCAGTTTTCCTCATCACCTCTTCCAATTCTTTTTGAGCCTTATCGGGCAATGCAGAAATATTACCGATGGTATTTAACCTTATATTATTCTTATTAAAGGTCTTAAGCTCTTTTCTAAGGGAAGAAACCAACAAACGCATAAGGGTCTCCACTTCGTATTTTGGCCGGTTCCAATTTTCGGTAGAAAATGTATATAAAGTAAGGTACTCTATTCCTATTTTAACACAGTTCTCTACGGTAGACCTAACTGTTTTTACCCCATTTTCATGACCAAACACACGCATCTTCCCTCGTTGCTTCGCCCATCTTCCATTACCATCCATAATGATGGCCATGTGCTTTGGCAAGTTAATTGGCTCAATATCCTCTATTTTATTCATTGATGTTTTTATTCGAAGCAATCGGAACATGGTTTTCTACCAAAGGTGTATGTCAATGTCACCCCAGAAAAAACGTACCAATCGTCACTAAAAATATTTCCAAAACTGAATTCTTCAAAATTGGAACCTACGGGATTACTGGCATCCAAGTTATCTGTAAAAGTATACCTTGCCCCTATTTCTGCCCCAAAAATAAGAAACTGATTGATACGATACTTAAAACCTGCCGTCATTGGCACGGCAAAAGAACCGTCTCTTTGCCCTGTCTCTTGTAAAACACCTCCGTTAAAATATTCGAAATCATACCTAAAATAAGTAACTCCGGTATAAAGATATGGGGTAAAGGCGGGCCCCAACTTATGCAAATTATATTCTACAAAATTAAACTCTAGACCCGCCGAGACTTCAAAAATGGAATTGTCCACCACGTAGCCCCTTTGTTGTCTCGAGGCCATATTCGACTTATTGTCATCGGCAGTAAACTTGCCGTACATGATACTACCTCGCCAAGCGTATCTTTTACTCTTGTTCCATTTAAAAATACCACCAAAGGCAACATCGGAAGGCAAAATATAATTTGTCCTGCCCACATCACTGATAGTATTGGCCCCTCCGGCAAAAACACCTACCTCATAGGTTTGTGCATTTGCCCCAAAAAAAACGGACAAAAGAGCAAAAAAAACAAGTTTACGCATATCTCTAAAGGTTTGTAATCCGATATGGCCACATATTTCAGCGCCACACAATAATTGAGTTCTCACAAGATAAACAGCTTTTGAAGGCATTTATTGTTTCAACAAAAGTTCAATTTCTTTTGTCCTCGCCCCACAATAATTTGTTTCTAAGTGTTTTTAAGAAACTTTCAGAGGTATATTCTATCATCTTTACGGTAAAGGGAGCCTTGGTAATAGTAATTTCCTGACCATTCTCTAAAGATGCAATTCTAGAATCCAATGACACCAAATGGTTTTCTTCCCTGCCCGAAACCCGTAACCTTATTTTGGTATCGTCGGAAATAACCAAGGGCCTCGCATTTAGGTTGTGGGGCGCAATGGGTGTTAGCACCAAAGATTTGGCAGTTGGCACTATGACCGGACCTCCACAACTCAATGAATAGCCCGTAGAACCAGTTGGTGTAGAAATTATAAGGCCATCGGCCCAGTAAGACGTCAGATACTCATCGTTTAAATGGGTTTCAACGGTAATCATGGACGTGGTATCTTTTCTACTGACGGTAATCTCGTTCAAGGCAAAGTTAAGGTCGCCGAACTCAGTTTCCAGCGCATTGGCATGTATTTGCACCAAACTTCTTTCTACAACGGTATAGGCACCGTGCACGAACTCTTGCACCACTTTTCTAACATCCTCTTTTTTAAAGGTCGACAAAAACCCAAGTCTACCGGTGTTTACCCCTACAATAGGAATACCTAAATCCTTTACAAATGTAGTTGCTCTTAATATGGTACCGTCGCCCCCAAAACTAACAAACATGTCAAAAGAACTATCGAGCCCTTCTTTAGTGTTAAAAACAGGAAAAGTTAAAGCGTCCGCACTTTTTTGGTACAATAAGTAAAACTCTTCTTCAATAAAAACCTCGGCCGACTCTTTCTTAAGTTCGTCCAAAAGCTCTATCACATACTCTATTGCGTTGTCTTGATACGTTTGACCGTAGATGGCTACCTTCATATTAGACATTTAGGTACTTATCCAAATAGTCCGACCTATTTTTTAGATCTTCCAAAAACTGATCGTCGCTATTTCCAAATATAATATGATAATTATAACGTCTAAAGGTCTGCACCACCTTATCAAAATTAACGGTACTGATCTTAATGGTGACCTGCACTACATCATTCTGCATATCGGTTATAAAACCACCTATCAGTTTTGCATTGTTACTTTCTACTATTTGAGCAATTTCGCTGAACGAATAGTCTTTAATACCGGTAGCGACCACCAAGATATTACCTGGATCCGTAAAAAATGGGGTATCGATAAATACGGCCACCACATCTGTAAGATCATAATAGCCCACAACTTCTTCGCCCTCTCCCAGAACCGGCACCAAATTTGCCTCGTTTCTAGCAAACACTTCCAGCACATCTAGCCAATTGGTGTCATTTCTCACAAAGAAAGCCTCAAGATCATATCTGTACTCATCTATTTTGGCCGTCGGTGAAATGACATCGATATCATTCTCGGAAAAGACCCCCAAAAACCTTCCCTTTTCAATAATAGCAATATGCGAGAAAGTATTTTCCTTGAAAAAGTCGAGCACCTTCTCAAAAGAATCCTGAACATCGAAGACAGGTATGTTATGGATAATATGTTTTTGAATATACATAGACGAAATTATAACGCAAAATAACAATTAATAATATCAAAAGGCATGCCTAATTCGTATTTTTGAAGTCGTTTTAACCCAGAATCGATAATATGACGAAACTTAGCGTTAATGTAAACAAGATTGCCACCCTAAGAAATGCAAGGGGCGGCAATGTACCCGATCTTTTACAAGTAGCAAAGGATATTGAAAGGTTTGGTGGCCAAGGTATCACCGTACACCCAAGACCAGATGAACGCCATATAAGGTACCAAGACACAAAAGACCTCAAGAAAATAGTAACGACAGAATTTAATATCGAAGGAAACCCCAACCCCAAATTCGTTGACTTGGTGTTGAGTGTAAAGCCAGAACAAGTAACCTTGGTGCCAGATGCCGTTGACGCCATTACATCAAATGCCGGATGGGACACTATTAAACACGCCGATTTTTTAAAGGATGTCATCGCCACATTCAAAAAAGCGGGTATCAGGACCTCCATTTTCGTAGATCCCAGTACAGATATGGTAGAAGGTGCCAAAGCTACGAATACCGACCGTATAGAATTATATACCGAAAGCTACGCCAAAGAATATCCCACAAACAAAGAGAAAGCCATAAAACCCTTTATAGAGGCCGCCATAAAAGCCAACGAACTAGGTTTGGGCATTAATGCAGGGCACGACTTAAGCCTTGACAATGTGGAATATTTTCACAAGAACATACCCGGACTGTTGGAGGTTTCCATCGGACATGCCTTAATATGCGAATCTATTTATCTAGGGCTAGAGAATGTAATAAACATGTATTTGAACAAATTAAAATGAATCGAATTTTATACTCGAATATCATCGGCTCTGGAAAGCCCCTTTGCATACTTCATGGTTTTTTAGGAATGTCGGACAACTGGAAAACACTGGGGTCCGCCTATGCGGAAAATGGTTTTGAAGTACATTTAATAGATCAACGCAACCACGGCAGAAGTTTTCATTCTCCAGATTTTAACTACGATTTTCTTGTTAATGACCTCAACGATTACCTACTTGCCAAGAATATCGAAAGCACCTTTTTAATAGGCCATTCGATGGGAGGAAAAACAGCCATGCAATTCGCGTGTTCCTATCCCGAAAAAACACAAAAACTAATAGTGGCCGATATTGCCCCTAAATTTTATCCGCCGCACCACCACGATATCATCAATGCCCTTAACGCCCTTGATTTATCCGAATTAAAATCAAGAAGTAAAGCAGACGAACAACTACAACAATACTTGAGCGATTTTGGCGTCCGTCAATTTTTATTAAAAAACCTATATAGGACAGAAGACAAGAAACTAGCTTTCAGGTTTAATTTGGATGTACTCAGCAACAAAATGGAAGAGGTAGGGGAAAACATCAACAGTACTGACCACTACAACGGCCCTACCCTATTTTTAAAAGGCAGTAAATCAGAATACATTACCGAAGCCGATATACCAGAAATAAAAAGACATTTTCCCAATGCCAAAATCGAGACTATCGACAATGCCAGTCATTGGCTGCATGCAGAGAACCCGACTCAATTTTTAGAAAAATCACTGAATTTTTTAAACAACGACCTGCCCTAACACATACCGACTTATTTTTTTATCTTTAATAACAATCAAAATCTATCTATAAAACACCTAAACACACCCAACATGAAACTTATAATCAGAATACTACTAAGCGCATTGGCCGTTATACTTTTAGCGAACTTTTTACCCCATGTATCTGTTGACTCCTACATGACCGCCATAATAGTAGCCATAGTCTTGAGTCTTCTAAACTTCTTGGTAAAACCCATTTTGGTGATACTAACACTTCCGGTCACCATTGTAACCTTTGGGTTGTTTTTGCTGATTATTAACGCCATACTCATATTATTGGCCGATAATTTAATCGATGGATTTAATGTTGACGGACTTTGGTGGGCCCTTCTTTTTAGCCTTCTATTGTCTTTTTTACAATCCATTCTGTTTTCTTTACTCAAAGAAGATGAATAAAAAGCAAGTTATTATTTGAAATTCAAGGCTTTAAAAACTTGGTCAACATTATAAAATAGAGTAATTTTGCATCCCATTTTTATATAAGTAATTTAAGTAGATACCGAAGGAATGAATATTACAAAAGAGCAAATAGACGATTTAAACGCTGTTGTTAAAGTTGCTATTACCAAAGAGGACTATCAAGATAAAGTAGACACTATCCTTAAAGATTATAAGAAACAGGCCAATATACCCGGTTTCAGAAAAGGACAAGTGCCTATGGGTCTTATAAAAAAGCAGTACGGAAAAGCTGTTTTGGTAGACGAGGTAAACAAATTGTTACAGGACAACCTGAACAAGTACCTTACCGAAGAAAAATTAGATGTACTAGGAAACCCATTACCAAAACAAAGAGACGATTTTGATTGGGACAAAGAAGAACTTGATTTTGAATTTGAGTTGGGCCTAGCTCCTAATTTTGAGGTATCCCTTAAAACCAAAAAGCCCATTACCCACTACAAGATAGTTGCGGACAAAAAGATGATTACCGAACAAGTAGAGCGTATTCAAAAGCAATACGGAAAATTGGTAAGCAAGGATGCAATTGGCAAAAAGGACGAAGTTTCGGGTAAGTTCACCAATGAAGAGGAAGGTATAGACAACCAGACCTTGATAGAGATGGACGGCCTTAAAAGCAAAAAAGCGATCGACAGCCTTGTAGGTAAAAAAGTAGGCGATGTTGTTACTTTAAAAACCAAAGGCTTGTTCAAAGAGGAGCACCTATTGTCCAGCGTATTGGGAATAGCCAAGGACAAAGCAGACAGTCTTGATACCGAAGTCACCTTCACCATTACCGAAATCAACGAAAGAGAGCCCGCCGAACTAAACCAAGAATTGTTCGACAAGCTTTTTGGCAAAGACGTTATTAAATCTGAAAAAGAGCTTAGAGACCGCATTGCCGAAGATTCTGAAAAACAATTCGAACAACAGGCCGATCAAAAATTGTTGAACGACGTAACGGAGTATTTTATAGAAAATACCAAATTTGACCTTCCAGCAGGATTTTTGACCAAGTGGATACAGATGACCGGTGAAAAAGAATTAACCGAGGAAGAGGCCAGCGAAGAATACAAGAAGTCTGAAAAGGGCTTGCGCTATCAACTTATAGAGGGCAAGATTATAAAGGACAACGACCTTCAGGTCCAGTTCGAGGAATTGAAGGAATTTGCTAAAGGATTCATAAAATCGCAGATGGCACAATTTGGCCAAATGGACCCAAAAGAAGAAGAATTGGACAACATTGCGGCCCGTGTCTTAGGAAACCAAGACGAGGTTAGACGCCTATCTGAGCAGCTTATGAGCCAAAAACTATTGAACCTTTACAAAGAAAAGGCCAATCTTAAGACAAAAGAGGTTACTTACGAAAACTTCGTGAAAGAAGTTTACGGATAGTATCCAAACAATAATTTAAGTATCTTTACGGTGCCGGAAATCTTTTTTTCGGCACCTTTTTTTACTACTTAAAAATCGTTTAGGAATTTATGGATTACGGAAAAGAGTTCAAGAATTACGCCATAAAGCATCAAGGGATCAACAGCATGTACTATGACAAAATCATGAGTAGCATGTACCCTACAAACATGACACCGAATATAATTGAGGAAAGACAGCTCAATGCCATTGCCATGGATGTATTTTCTCGTTTGATGATGGATAGGATCATATTTTTAGGCACCGGAATAAATGATCAGGTCGCCAATATTGTTCAGGCTCAATTATTGTTTTTAGAAAGCGCCGATGCCTCTAAAGACATACAGATATATATTAATTCACCAGGAGGCAGTGTTTATGCCGGTTTAGGCATTTATGACACCATGCAGTTCATAAAACCTGATGTAGCCACCATATGCACAGGCATGGCAGCCTCTATGGGAGCAGTACTTCTTTGTGCCGGAGAAAAAGGAAAACGCAGTGGACTTAGCCATTCTAGGGTAATGATCCACCAACCAATGGGAGGTGCACAAGGACAGGCTAGTGATATTGAGATTACGGCCAGAGAAATTCTAAAACTCAAGGAAGAACTCTACGAGATCATCTCTAAACACTCGGGACAACCTATAGAAAAAATCCATGAGGACAGTGACCGTGATTTCTGGATGAAGGCCGATGTAGCCAAAGAATATGGTATGATCGACGAAATTTTGGTTCGAGACAAAGAATAACTTGTTCCAAAACCTAGAATTTTAGTATTTTTTTGAACCAAAGGCAACATAACCACGTTGTACTTTTGGACAGTTTATATAATTATGGCAAAGGAAAATTTAGAATGTTCGTTTTGTGGAAGGAAGAAACCTGAAACAAATTTGTTGATCGCAGGCTTGGACGCTCACATTTGTGATCGTTGCATAGAGCAGGCGCATGGTATAGTGGCGGAAGAATCAAGGCAAACAAAAACCAACGACCTTTCTTCAGAACTGACCCTAAAGAAACCACAAGAGATAAAAGCTTTCTTGGACGGTTTTATTATTGGCCAAGAACGTACAAAAAAAGTAATGTCCGTTGCCGTATACAACCACTACAAAAGACTTTTACAGCCTTCTTCCAAAGAAGATGATATTGAAATACAAAAGAGCAATATCATAATGGTGGGCCAAACAGGAACCGGAAAAACCCTTATGGCCAAGACCATTGCCAAAATGTTGAACGTACCTTTGGCCATAGTGGATGCTACTGTACTTACCGAAGCCGGCTATGTAGGTGAAGACGTAGAAAGTATCCTTACCAGATTATTACAGGCAGCAGATTACAATCTGGAAAAAGCCGAAAGAGGAATTGTCTTTATCGATGAGATAGATAAAATCGCCAGAAAAAGCGATAATCCATCCATTACACGTGATGTTTCTGGAGAAGGTGTACAACAGGGCTTGCTTAAATTATTGGAAGGAACCACGGTAAACGTACCACCTAAAGGAGGAAGAAAACATCCAGACCAAAAATTTATAGAAGTAAACACAGAAAACATTTTGTTCATAGCAGGTGGGGCCTTTGACGGCATCGAAAGAGCCATCACCAAAAGGCTTAACCTACAGGCCGTAGGTTATAGCGCCTCTAAGGCCGAGGAAAACCTGGACGAAACAAACATCTTGCAATATATTATTCCAAAAGATTTAAAGGAGTTTGGATTAATACCTGAGATAATCGGAAGATTACCGGTATTGACCCACATGAACCCTTTAGACGAGAAAACATTGCGAGCTATTCTCACAGAGCCTAAAAATGCTATCATAAAACAATATGAAAAATTGTTTGCAATGGATGATATTACTTTCACCATTACAGACCAGGCTCTTGATTACATAGTTGCCAAAGCCGTAGAGTACAAGCTTGGAGCAAGGGGACTAAGATCGCTCTGCGAGGCAATCTTCACCGATGCCATGTTTGAAATGCCAAGCACCGAAGAAACTGAATTTAAGGTAACAAAACCCTACGCCGAACAAAAATTGTCGCACGAAACAGTTAAAAAGTTAAAGGCGGTCTCCTAATTATTAGTAGATCGCTAAACTACCTTTTTTTCTAGCGGCTGTTGGGGTATGGTTATATTGGTAACCTCTTTTAAAAGACTTAAACACACCTTTTTGATGATTTTTTCATCCTCATAAAGGGTATGTCCAAAATTAGGTTGCACCTCCATTTCAATCCCTAAATTGCTTGCCCAAACCTCACTGGGCCTATTACTATCATTACCTCCGTACAACAAACTAAAAGGAACATTCGGTTTACTGTTGTCCAATCTAATTCTTGTAGCGGATATACAATACAATGATTTAACGGGAAGCCCTTTTTTTGCTGCGTTCCAGACAATGGTACCACCAGTACTAAAGGCCAAATAATAGCTAGGTGTTTTTTCTTTCTTCAACAGATGGGATACAGCTGTATCAATTCCTCCGTTTAAGAACGCTTCATGCACATTTTTCTCTGTCTGCACGGCCAAATCCAAATTTGCCAATTGCTGACTATCATAAAAAGTAATATCAAAATATTGCTGTAGATAACCAAGATATGAAGTTATCCACAGACCCTTTTTTGCTCCCCACATGTCGGATACTATTACTAATCTTTGTGTCATAATACTATTTGGTAAATTATTAATTTGGGAACTGCATTACTAAATTGATCTATTAACGCCGAAAACGAGAATTTATTTGCTTAGAGGCAACAATTACTCGATGTAACACGGTTTTTCAATTTATAGAGAATAAGGTATATCACAAAAAACAGATATTGCAAACAGCACATTATCAGCGTATTAAACACATTTACACTATCAGTTTACATCATCAGTTTACAACAAGGTTGCCTTTCTCTTTATTCATAAGGAGTAGTTCTTCTAAATAGTCTCTCCGATTGGAAAGCCTAGGAATTTTATGTTGCCCTCCCAATTTATCATTCACCTTGAGCCAATCATAAAAAAGGTTCTCACGTGCTATATGCACCTTGGGCATTTTTAACGTAATATTATTGTATCGTTTTGCTTCATAATCAGAGTTCAACGATTTTAAAGCATTGTCTAAAAATTCGGTAAAATAATCCAGGTCTTTTGGCGGTTTTCTAAATTCTATGATCCACTCATGCGCTCCTTTTTCACTACCTTCCATGAATATAGGACCCGCGGTATAATCCTTAATTTCCGCACCCGTCTTAACACATACGGTCTTTAATGCCTCTTCGGCATTTTCGATAATCAATTCCTCTCCAAAAACATTGATATGGTGCTTGGTACGCCCGGTAACACGAATACGGTACGGATTCTTTGAAGTAAAACGAACAGTATCACCTATCTTATATCGCCATAAACCGGAATTAGTAGTAATGACAATAGCATAGTTTTTTCCAACTTCTACTTCCCAAATAGGTATACATTGCTGATCTTCGCTTCCATAAACATCCATGGGAATAAACTCATAGAATATGCCATAATCCAACATCAATAACAAATCATCGGCATTGTTACGGTCCTGTATGGCAAAAAAACCTTCAGAAGCATTATATATCTCGTAATACCTGAACTGTTTTCTGGGCAATAGTTTCTTATATTGTTCTTTATAAGGACTAAAACTTACGCCCCCATGAAAATAGACCTCCAAGTTTTCCCAAACCTGAAAAAGATGTTCTTTACCTGTTTCTTGCAGTACATTGTTCAACAAAACCAACATCCAAGAAGGCACCCCTGCCAAACTTGTAACATTCTCTTGCACACTTTCCTCTATAATCGCCTTTAGTTTTATTTCCCACTCACTCATAAGTGAAACTTTATTACTCGGCGTACTGCTGAATTCTGCCCACAAAGGCATATTATCTATCAATATAGCGGATAGATCCCCAAAAAACGACCCATTGTCCTCGTAGAGTTCTTTACTGCCCCCCAACCGTAGACTCTTACCGGTAAAAAGCTGGGAGTTTTCATTATTGTTCAAATAAAGGCACAGTAAATCTTTTCCCGATTTGTAATGGCAGTCTTCCAAAGCCTCGGAACTTACCGGTATAAACTTGCTCTTTGCATTGGTGGTTCCACTACTTTTTGCAAATAGTTTTACCGTAGTAGGCCAAAAAAGATTTTGCTCCCCTTTTCTGGTTCTTTCTATAATAGGCTCCACATCTTCATAACAGACCACGGGAACACGCTCTTTGAAAGTGCCATATGAATTAATGGATTCAAAATCATATGCACGCCCCACTTCGGTATCTTCCGCAATTTCCAATAATTGTAATAATACTTCTTCCTGTACCTCTTCAGGATATTTCAAGAAAAGTTCTATTTGATGATAGCGCTTTTTTAACAACCAGGACGCTATTGAATTGAACAGAGGAATGGACATTTTTTTGGGTATCTTTACGCCCTAAAAATAGGGTTTATCCCAATCATTTTCAAATTGAAATTTTAATTAGGCCATATATGCAATACGAAGGAGTCTTAAGAAAAATGGAGACCGAGCTCGATAGCCCTATTCAGTATTATTTAGTATTCGAATCAGATTTTCTGAACCTCAACCAAGTATTGGGCAAGAAGATGAAGATAGATTTCATAAAACACCAATGCCTAAATTGCGGTAATGACCGACCTATTTACCGACAGGGCTTTTGCAAATCGTGTTTTTTCGAGATTCCGTCTGCCGGTGATTGGATCATGAGACCGGAACTAAGCAAGGCCCATTTGGATATAGAAGACCGCGATTTGGCCTATGAGAAAAAAGTACAATTACAGCCGCACATTGTCTACCTCGCCAACTCCAGCAACATAAAGGTAGGGGTTACCAGAAAATCACAGGTTCCCACAAGATGGATAGACCAAGGCGCCCATGAAGCCATCGAAATAGTTGAAGTACCCAACAGATATTTGGCAGGAATTACGGAAGTAGCACTAAAAGACCATCTTTCGGACAAAACTAATTGGCGCAAGATGCTTACGAACAATAACGAGGACCAAGATTTGGTTGCATGGCGAAACCAACTAAAACAATACATCCCCGAAGAGGCTCTGCCCTTTTACATTACCGACAACTCAGAGACCAATCTTGAGTTTCCCGTGTTAAAATACCCCGAAAAAGTAAAAAGCTTAAATTTGGACAAAACCCCAACCTATTCAGGAACATTAATGGGCATTAAAGGCCAATACCTCATCTTTGATGATGGCACCGTCTTTAATATTCGGGGAAACGAAGGTTATTACGTGGGTATCTCTATTATTTGATGGAGTCTTTTTTTGTTTCTGTTTCACTTGTTTTTTTCTTACCGAACAAGCCCCCGAGAATATCTTTGGCAGCCTCTTTGACGGCCTCCTCTTTTTTTGGTGTTGTTGCGGTGGTATCGGCACTTGATGTAGCCGTATCAGATTTTTTAGTGGCTCCTAAAATATTACCCAACACTTCTTTGGCATCCGTTTTACCATTATTGCCAGAGGTAGAATCCTTTTCGGTATTATTGGATAAGATACCCCCTATTAAATCTTTGGCCTTATCTTTTCCCGTACTGATAAGTTTTTGCTTCTGTACCTCTATCAATTGATTGGTCAAATTCTTTACCCCAGAAGTCAAATCTGTGGTCACCTCCGGACTATTATACATTCCTCCAATATTGGCGGTTACTGGAATGGTTAAGCCATCTAAAGAACTATCATCTATCTTGGCAATTAAATCAGTTATTTCTTTACCCAAATATTTGGCAGGCACCTCTAAGGTCGCCTTATAATTCATTTTTTGGTCAAAAGTGTGGTTACCGTCAACATTAATGGCTATGTCTTTATAATTAATGGTAAACGGCTTCACAGAAACCAATCCGTCCTTAAAAGACAATTTCGTCTTTAGTTCCTTAAGGTTCAATTGTTCCAAATCAAGAAAATCCAACTTGCTATCCAGAGCTGTTAACATGGGCGCCTTTTCTGCACTTATTTCCCTTGTTAAAATATCAGCAAGTATATCACCGCTTAGAGACAAAAGGTCTGGAGAAAAATCATCGGTCAAATTTCCGGAGAGGGAAATATCGGAACTAAAAGTTCCTTTTATAATTTGCGCAACCGGAGCCAACACCTTAAAAAGCTCCAAAGCCTCAAAAGTCTCGCTGATCTTCAACTGGTCCATTCCCAATTTCATGGCAAACGTAGGGGTATCGGCCTTAGTGGAAACCTCTCCGCTAAAAGCAACTTGCCCATCGAATAAAGACGAGGTCATATTGCTCAACGTGGCTTTTTCATCTTTGATCTTCAAGTTTCCTTTTACGTTCTTCAACGTAATATCATCATACAATACCGTATTGGCCGATGCAACAAAGGTGGCATCTAAAAAAGAAGGTATCTTAATTTTTTCTGTTGTTGAGTCCGAGGAACCGGTTTCCTCCTCACCACTTTCCGCTTGTGGAGCTTCCTCTACCATAAAATCGCTCAAGGCAAAGGTATTGGAGTCTAGATTAAAATTACCCTCTATATTCTCATCATTGAAAAAATAGCCCAAGAAATTATTAACAACACCCGTCACTTTAAAATCGGTCTTACCGGTAGAACCGTCTAATTCTTTCAAAGTCACCGTTTTCGGATTAAAACTGACAGAAGTAGTTTTTAAAACCACAGGATTGGGCATTTCTTCCGATTTATACTCAAAATCGCTCAAGGTCATTTGTCCCTCGGTCCTGGTATTTTCATACTGCTTTTTTTCCAAGGTTTCCATATCAAAGGCAGTACTAATATCGGCATCTAAAAGTCCTTTTAAACTAAGTCCCTCTGGCACAGGATATGCCTTTTCTAAATTAGCTAAATTCATCTTGCCATCCATATGGGCATTTACATGTGTATTGCCCATGAGCTGCGTTATTTTTGAGGTAAGGTTAAACTTGTCTTCATCGATCATAAAAGATGCCTTGTTAATATCCACGTAAGTATCTTCCACGATACCTGAGGTATTATTGATAGCTACATCTATGAAAATATTTCTTACCGATTTTGGCAAGTCGGGATACTTAAAAGAAGCATTGTCCGAATTGATCGTAATATTGAATTTAGGAATATGCTCTTCATCCACGACCCCTTCAAACTTACCTTGCACCTCAAAATTACCGGTGGTAGTAACATTGGCTATATCTTTTGAATATGCCTCTGGAATAACTGCCAAGAAGTTTTTAAAATCGGACGAAGGTGTTTTAAAACTGATATCTACCTCTTGGTTATCATCGTTCATTTTAATAAAACCATCGAATACCAAAGGAAGTTGATTCAACAGCGCTTCGTTCTTTAAGAAAGAATACTTGTTCTCTTTTAGATCTATACCTATCAAGGCATCCAATTGTATTTTGTTATTGTTCAAATAATTGGCGCTATCCATTTCAAATGACACCAAGGCATCGGTATGCGTATCCAACTCAGAGGTCTCCAACGACAAATCTCCTTTTCCCCGGTGGTTCATATCGGTAATACCCAAATGAATACCTGTAGATAAATCATCGTAAAATATTTTTGTGTTGGTTATTTCGTACGATTCCATATTAAAAGAAAAACCATCGGTCGAAGAAGACTCCGCATCAGAAGAAGTTCCAGAACCAGTCTCTTTGGCTATGTCATAATTTGCATTTTCATTCTTATCCACTTTAATCTGAAGCAAAGCATCTCCTATTGCAATATTTTTTATCGAAATTGGCTCATCACCACTCTTTAACAATTGCATTAGCCCCATGGACAGCGAAACCTCTTTTGCCGCAAACAAAGTATCACCTTCAAAAGGCTGCCTATTGACCATACTTACATCTTTTAGACGGACTTCAGCATTTGGAAAACTACGGATCAGACTTAAGCTTGCATCCGAAAAATCGAAGTCGGCGTTCACCGAGTTGTTTACGTTGGTTTTTAGAATATCACCGATCTTGGCTTCAAGAAAAAAGGGTATGGCCACCAACAGCCCAATTACCAATAAAAACAAGACCCCTACGATCTTTAAAATCTTCTTTTTCATAATTACAATGTGTATGTGATAAAAACAGAAAAATCAGCTTTATATTATGCGTCCAAATCAATTTCTTGATTCACTGATAATTTAAAGCGTTTTCTTATTATATATACGAAGAAGTATAGAAAAGGGGTGTCTAAAAGTGCTATAATTATCTTAAAAATAAATCCGCTGATCACAAGACCCGTGAATCTACCCCATGGTATCTCTCCAAAAGAGCACAAAAGAAACACTACCGTAAAGGTATCTATGAGTTGAGAAGAAAACGTAGAAAAGTTATTCCTCAGCCAAAGATATTTTCCCTTTGTAAGGTTTTTCCAAAAATGATATATCTGTATATCTACGAACTGAGCCAATAAATAGGCCATCATAGAGGCAAAAACCGCTATAATGGTATTACCGAACACCGAAGTAAACAAATCATCGTTTACCGGTGACCATGAGGTTGCGGGCACCACATTGCCAGTGTAAACGATGAGCAACGAAAAGAAGGACGCAAAAATACCCGCTACCACTATCTGGTTCGCCTTTTTCTTACCAAAGATTTCGGATATTAAATCGGTTATCAAAAAAGTTATGGGATAAGGCAGCACCCCTACGGATATTTCAAACAAAGGAGCTCCAAAAATTGTGACATCACCAAAGGGATTCCAGTAAAAGAATTTTTGAAATATTAAATTGGAAACCACTAAAGAGGTTATAAAAAGCGCCCCCAAATACAAATATATTCTACGGGCCAACAATTTATCCTTGTGGAGCATTCTAGTTTATGTTTAAAGTAAAGGGCATTCTAGCCTGTACCCCTTTTTGGTTCATGATAGCCTGCACCTCTTTTAGCACGTTATAAGCTTTGTCCCCTATTTCTTCCCTGATAAGGTTGTTTTTTGTTTTCGCGGTAGCACCCGAAAAATCTTCCATAAACCTCTCAAAGCTAGACTTATACCTTGGAAATTTTTTAATACCATAGGTTTCTGCCCCGGCCATGTTGGCTGCTTCCGATATGGCATCCTCCAAAGTTCCCAGTTCGTCTACAAGCCCCAAGCGCATAGCATCGGCACCGCTCCAAACCCTTCCTTGTGCCACACTATCGGCCTGTGCCATAGAAATATTTCTGCCGGCGGCTACCCTACTTAAAAAAGTATTGTAGGTCACCTCTATACTCTCTTGCACCTGATTTCTAAAGGCATCGCTCATAGGTTCGAACAATGAATAATCTACAGAGTTCTTATTGGTACCCACCTGCTCTGCGTTGATACCTATATCCGTTGCAAGACCATTAATATTCGGCACGGTACCAAACACCCCTATAGATCCTGTAATCGTCGTAGGTTCAGCAAATATTTTATCGGCACCTGCCGCGATATAATATCCACCAGATGCAGCTACATCACCCATAGATACCACTACAGGTTTCTTTTCCTTGGCCAGTTCTACTTCTCTCCAAATAATATCGGAAGTAAGCGCACTACCACCCGGCGAATTTACCCTTAAAACTATGGCTTTTACCTCATCATCTTCTTTTGCCTTTATCAATGCTTCGTTTATTAAACCTTGGCCTATTATGTCCGGACCTCCTTCTCCATACAAAATCTCTCCTTGCGCAAATATTACGGCAATTTTATCGCTTCCTGTCTTAAGCTTTTTACTGTTAGAATATTTAGTATAATCCTCTAAAGCAATATAGTTCACATCCATATTTTCCCCTGCGGACAATAAGCTAGCAATTCTACCTTCATATTCATCATAAAAAAGAATATTATCTATCAACCCATTTTCTTTTGCATATTTTGGCAACCTGCCCCCCAAGGTATCGGCGATAACATTCAGGTTTTGCATGGTAATACCTCTATCTTCCGAAATATCGGAAAGCATGGAATTCCACAAAGACTGTATCAACTCTTTGATCTGCGTTCTATTTGCATCGCTCATTTGATTTTCCAGATAAGGTTCTACGGCACTTTTATACTTACCATGGCGCACTACCTCCATTTTAATACCTGTTTTCTCCTGAAGATCTTTATAATATAAAACTTCCGAAGACAACCCCTTAAAATCCAACACCCCTACGGGATTCATAAAAACCGAATCGGCCACACTTGACAAATAGTAGTCTTTTTGCGAATAAAAATCACCATAGGCAAATACGAACTTACCTGATGCCTTAAAATCTTTTAAGACCTTTCGTAAAGTCTGGGTTTGTGACAGACCTGCAAGAATAAAATTATTATTGATGCTTATACCCTTGATACGCTCATCGTTCTTTGCCACTTTTATGGCGTGCAAAATTTCATCCAATCCTTGAGACTCCTCGAATATTCCAGAAAAGGGGTCCGATTCACCGCTACCGGTATAATCGGAAATAGGACGTTGCAACTGTATCTCCAACACTGAATTGTCTTTCACCGCCACAACATCTTCACCACTCCCCAATAGACTCACCAATACCAAAAACATGACAAAGACAATACCAAAAGCAAATAAGCTTCCTAGTATGGATGCCAAAAAATTTCTCAAAAAGTTCATGCAACATCAATTTTTATTAGCCGACAAAGATAACTAATGTGAAATTGTTTTACTTATTTTGCTATCATATTATGACAAGAACAACGACCGTATATATTTCCATCGGAAGCAATTTAGGACATAAAAGACAAAACCTTCAACATGCAGTTTTTTCAATTGAAAAGCATATTGGAGAAATTACGGCATTATCGCCCATATACAATACCCCGTCGTGGGGCTTTGAATCCGATGACTTTTTCAATGCATGTGTCAAGGTAGAAACGCCTCTGAATCCCGAAACCCTGTTAGATAAGTTAATGCTTATCGAAAAAAATATGGGAAGGGAGAGAAAAAAAAGTGATGGCTACGAAAGCAGGATCATAGATTTGGATATCATCTACTACGGTTACGAAATCGTAAACAATGAAAACTTGACCATACCCCACCCAAGATTGCAAGAAAGGAGGTTTGTGCTAAAACCGTTGGCCGACGTTGCTCCACAGTTTTACCACCCTATCTTTAACAAGGACACTCGAAACCTTTTGCAAGAATGTAGGGACAAAAGCAAATTGACCAAATTGAAAGAAAAGCTCTTCCCCAACCGTACCAGCCTCTTCTCTGAAACGCAGTTTATTGCCATTGAAGGGAATATTGGAGCGGGAAAAACAAGTTTGGCCACAAAAATATCGGAAGATTTTAATGCCAAATTAATTCTGGAAAGATTTGCCGACAATCCGTTCTTGCCCAATTTCTATAAAGACCAGGCCCGTTATGCCTTTCCTTTGGAAATGTCCTTTTTGGCAGACCGATACCAACAGTATATGGACGACACCAAACAATTTGACCTTTTCAAGAACTTTATGGTGAGCGATTACGATATTTTTAAATCCTTGATTTTTGCGAATGTAACCCTTCAAAAAGATGAATTTGACCTGTATCGAAAGATTTTCAATTTCATGTACAAGGAGGTGAAAAAGCCAAAAATCTATGTTTATCTGTACCAAACACCTGAAAGATTATTGGAACAAATTAAAAAAAGAGGCAGGGATTACGAACAAAGTATTGACAGTCAATATCTTGAAAACATCAACAGGGGATATTTAGATTTTTTAAAAACATATCCACCACAAAACCAACTGATTATAGATGTTTCTTCGTTAGATTTTGTGAACAAAAAAGAAGATTACGAAACCATTTTAGAACAGATTCAGAATTTTGCCCTTTCAAAATACGATTAACATAATTTTAGTAAATTTCTTGCACAATAGAAATGATTTTGCTTTCTTGTGTAACTCTTAGGAGAAACTAACTAACTCAAACTATACCTTAAGCCCAGCATTCGCTGGGCTTTTTTTATGCGTTTAATTTTGACCAAAAATCCCAAATAACCACTCCTGCACTTACAGATATATTCAGAGAATGCTTGGTTCCGAATTGCGGAATTTCCAATACCGAATCACAACTATCCACTACTTTTTGCTGTACCCCTTTTACTTCATTACCATATATTAAAGCATAGGAATCTTGGGGTACAGGTTTGAACTCATGAAGCATTTCTGCCCCTTCCGCTTGTTCTATTGCAATGGTCTTGACCTCCTCTTTCCTTAACCTTTCCAACAGCACCATAATATCTTCCACATACTCCCACTCTACACTATCGGTAGCACCAAGGGCCGTTTTATGAATATCTTTGTGTGGCGGGGTAGCCGTTATTCCGCAGAGGTATATCTTTTTGATAAGAAAAGCATCGGCCGTTCTAAATACCGACCCTATATTATTTAAGCTCCTAATATTGTCCAAAACAATGCTAACCGGTATTTTCTCCGTTTTTTTAAACTGATCAACATTCAACCTTCCCAGTTCTTCGTTCTTTAATTTTCTCATCTAGATACTTTTCAACTATAGACCTTAAATATCAACAAAAATTCAAATAGCATTGAGAATGCTATATATTCGTCTTTTTACAACAAAAATAGGTAGATAAAACAAGTGGCGGACAAAAAAGTAAAGACAAAAAAGGTAACCCCTTTGATGAAGCAGTACAATACCATCAAGACCAAGTATCCTGATGCCATGTTACTGTTTCGTGTTGGTGATTTTTACGAAACATTTGGAGAAGACGCTGTTAAGGCCTCTAAGATTCTGGGTATTATCCTCACCCACAGAAACAATGGTGGGGACCGTACAGAATTAGCCGGTTTCCCCCATCACTCGTTAAATACCTACTTGCCAAAGCTTGTAAAAGCCGGCCAAAGAGTTGCTATTTGCGACCAATTGGAAGACCCAAAGCAGACCAAGACCATTGTAAAAAGAGGCGTTACCGAACTGGTTACCCCGGGCGTTGCACTTAATGACGATATATTAAGTGCCAAGAGTAACAACTTTTTATGTGCCGTACATTTCGGTAGAAAAAAAATAGGCGTTGCTTTTGTAGATATTTCAACAGGAGAATTTTTGACCTCTGAAGGAAGTGAAGAACAAATCGACAAACTTCTACAGAATTTTGCTCCCAACGAAGTATTGATATCAAAGGCCCACAAAAAAGAATTTTTGGAAGTTTTCGGGGTGCAATTCCATACCTTTTTTGTTGAGGATTGGGTTTTTCAGGAAGATTATGCATTGGAAAACCTCACCAACCACTTTAAGACCAAAACCTTGAAAGGATTTGGAGTAGATCATCTAAAGGATGGCATCATAGCCTCTGGTGTAGTATTGCATTACCTATCGGAAACACAACATAGGCAATTGCAGCACATAAATACCTTGCAACGCATTGCCGAGGACGAATATATTTGGATGGACCGCTTTACCATCAAAAATTTGGAACTATACCATTCTTACAACGAAAATGCGGTTACCCTTCTCGATGTTATCGACAAGACGATTTCACCAATGGGAGGCCGAATGATAAAAAGATGGTTGGCCTTACCGCTAAAAAACGTTCAAAAAATAAAAAGCAGGCATGAGGTGGTATCCCACCTATCCGAAAATGAAAACATACTCCATAAATTTCAGTCCCATATAAAGCAAATGGGCGATTTGGAGCGTCTTATATCAAAAGTTTCTACCGGGAAAGTAAATCCAAAAGAGGTAGTACAACTAAAAAATTCGATAGAAGCCATCATCCCCATTAAACAACTGGCTTCCAGTTCCAAAAACGAGGCATTGGCCCTGATCGGTGATCAACTACAATCTTGTGATCTATTAAGAACAAAGATCAAAGAAATGCTCAACGAAGAGGCGCCCGTCAATATCTTAAAAGGAAATGTTATAGCCGAAGGATTCTCAGAAGAATTGGACGAGCTTAGAGGCTTGGCCACCTCGGGCAAAGACTATTTGGACAAAATGCTGGAGCGTGAAACCGAAGCTACGGGCATCACATCATTAAAGATTGCCTCCAACAATGTTTTCGGCTACTACATAGAGGTCAGAAACACCCATAAAGACAAAGTTCCGGAAACTTGGATCAGAAAACAGACCTTGGTCAATGCGGAGCGTTACATCACTGAAGAGCTCAAAGAATACGAGTCTAAAATACTGGGGGCCGAAGAACGCATACTGGCCATGGAGCAGCAGTTGTTCTCACAATTGGTGGTCTGGATGCAAGAATACATTCAACCGGTACAGAACAATGCCCAGCTTATTGCCCAATTGGACTGTTTATGCGGCTTTACACAATTGGCAAAGGAAAACAATTATGTCGCCCCCGAACTGAACGACTCTACGGATATATCCATCATAAACGGCAGACACCCTGTCATTGAAAAACAATTGCCCATTGGAGAAGCCTATATTGCCAATGATGTAGCCCTGGACCGCAACAACCAACAGATAGTAATGATAACCGGGCCAAATATGAGTGGTAAATCGGCCATTCTAAGGCAAACCGCACTCATAGTACTATTGGCCCAAATGGGAAGTTTTGTTCCTGCCGAAGCTGCTAAAATAGGCTACGTAGATAAAATATTTACTCGAGTGGGTGCCAGTGACAACATCTCTATGGGCGAATCTACTTTTATGGTAGAGATGAACGAAACCGCTTCTATACTGAACAATCTCAGCGAAAGAAGTTTGGTACTCTTAGATGAAATAGGACGAGGTACCAGTACGTACGACGGTATATCCATTGCATGGGCCATCTCAGAATACTTACACGAACACCCTGCAAGGGCCAAAACGTTGTTCGCCACCCATTACCACGAACTTAATGAGATGTCGGCCACTTTTGACCGTATTAAGAACTACAATGTTTCGGTAAAAGAACTGAAGGACAACGTATTGTTTCTCAGAAAGCTTACACCGGGAGGAAGCGAGCATAGTTTTGGTATACACGTAGCTAAAATGGCCGGCATGCCACAACAGGTAATCGCCAAAGCCCATAAAATATTAAAGAAACTGGAAAAATCGCATTCCAATGAAGAGTTGACCGATAAGCTCAACTCGGCCCAAGACGAAATGCAATTGAGTTTCTTTAATCTAGACGACCCACTTTTAGAAGAAATAAAAGAAGAAATATTGCATTTAGACATTGATACGCTAACTCCGGTAGAGGCATTAATGAAGCTCAATGAAATAAAACGCTTATTATCAAAGAAGAAGAAAGCGACCTCATAATTATATTTCTTTTTTCGAATTTTGCTTTGGAATTTATAGAATTATATTAAATTTGCACCCGCATCTTTAGATATAGATGCACGTTCTTTAAACTTGCGAAAATAGCTCAGCTGGTAGAGCGCCACCTTGCCAAGGTGGAGGTCGCGGGTTCGAATCCCGTTTTTCGCTCAAAAACGCTGGTTACAGCGTTTTTTTTTAGTCCAATACCATCGATAGGTATTTAGGCTCGAGTGGTGGAATTGGTAGACACGCCGGACTTAAAATCCTGTGGCCTTTGGGCCGTGCGGGTTCAAGTCCCGCCTCGAGTACTTAAGCCCCCTAATTATAGGGGGTTTTTTCGTTTTTAGCTATCACGTTACCAAAATCAAAAACAGCATAAGCTACGTTTCCCCAATATAACAGAAACAAAAAAAGCCCTGACAATTACTTTTGTCAAGGCCTTTAACGCAATGTTGGTTTATTATTACCTGTATTTCTTTACACGGGTAGTACACCTATATTCATAAAGAAAACAAACAGGTCATAGCACCATGTCTATATTCAAATACAACATGGCTCGGTCTATACCCAGCTCGACCTATTAATGAAAGCCGAACTTTTTTAATCCGTCATGACTGATTTTTATAGCTTCCAACGGTTTTAACCCGTCGAAGGTCATATCTTGTTCGACCATATAATATTTCATTCCGGATAATTTTTTGTTATCCAAAATGCGTTTGAAATCAATGCTTCCATTACCAACGGGAGCAAACCTACCTTGTTCGTCCATATCCTTTACATGCCAAATCTTAAATCTACCAGGGTATTTCTCAAAATAGGCCACAGGATCCGCTCCGGCCTTTGTCACCCAATAAAGGTCCATTTGAAAATTGACAAACTTAGGATTACAGTTCTCCAACAAATAATCGATGGTAACAATACCTTCTGCATTCTTTTCAAATTCAAAATTATGGTTGTGGTACAATAATTTTAGCCCTGCCTTATGGGCTTTCTCCCCTAAGACATCTAAAATTTCCGCCAATTCGGCGGCGCTGCCCTTCATATTCATTGTTTTTTCTTCCATATTAAACTCGAACATGCCCATTGGAGGAACAGGAATAACAAAGTACTTGAAACCTGCCGCTTTGACATCTGCCATCATTTTATCGGCATTCTCCATAGTAACGGTTCCCTGATGTGTACTAATTGGTTTTAATCCCATAGATTTCGCCATAGATTTAAATTCTTTTGGACTAAGACCATAAAATTTTCCATCTTCATATCCGGCAGCTTCAATGTTCTTATAACCTGCATCGGCCACGGCCTGCAATGTCGCCTTTACATTTGTCCCCATATCATCACGTACTGTATATAATGCCAGGCCTCCAAATTTATCTTGTGCATACATAGAAGCGGCATTTATAAGAAAAAGAGCCACAAAGGCTAATTGAAATAGTGTTTTTTGAGTTGTTTTTTTCATTGTTATAGAGTTAAGTGTTAATTATTGTTCTATTTAAAACTGTATAAATAAGGCGCCTTATGGGCTTTGCCCTGAAAAAGTTTTTCATGTCTTACCAGAATATCCTTGGAAAGCATTTTTCTTTGAAACGTAGTTCTTCTTAATTTTTCCCCTAGAATGGCCTCATGTACTTGCTGCAATTGTTTCATTGTGAACTTTGCAGGCAAAAGATTCATCCCTATTAATTTGTTTTCAAAGTTTGCCCTTAGCACCTGAAGCGCTTTGGCCACCATTTCCTCATGATCCATCATAAGCTTAGGCAAAGAATCGATAGGGTACCAATTAATGCTATCGGAAAGCGCATCTGGTTTTGGCGAAACCTCTTCATAATTGATCAAGGCATAGTACCCGACGGATATAAACCTACCAAACATCCACTCACAATCTTTCACATCCAAATCACTTTCCTCGATAATTCTTCTCATGGCGGTCGAATCAGAACGCGACAAACTGCCGAAAGTGTGGTATTGCTCCAGATAAATGTTCTCTAACCCCGTTCTCTTACTAACCCCATCTTTAACGGCCTCGTCCAAATCTTCGTTTATTTTGACAAAACCACCTGGTAGCGCGAACAACCCAGTGTTGTGATACTCCAATATCAAAATTTTTAACTGTGTACCGTTAAATCCGAAGATGACCGAATCATATGAGATATTTTGAATATAATCATCCTTTTCGAGTCTATTATTCAATTTTTATGGTTTTAAAATTCAGATATATCAAAGAACCAACAAAAGAAGAAGAAAACAAAACATTATTGTAACAAAAAGAGACAATAATATCGATAACGACAAAAACAAGTGATTTAGGCTATTAACGCCGCGCAAAATCAGCTATTTTTATGCTATAAATTAAATGAAAACCCTCTAAAAAGGAATACAAATTCAACTAGGGCACAAATCATGGTCTCCATAACTGCAGATTATTTTGGTATGTAAGCTACCAGAAAACCTGATCAAAAAAAAGAGTGTGTCAATAAATTTTAATACCAGAATCCCTAAACTCACGTAATTTTTCATTTGTCGGATCCAGCTCTGTAATCATCACGGCAATATCGTTCAATTCACAAGTCTTATAACGGTTTCTAGAATTTAATTTTTCTGATATGGTCAGTAGTACCGGTGTTTTGGAAGCATTTACCACGGCCCTTTTTACCTGAACGCTTTCGTAGTCGAACTCCGTAAGTCCAAAATTTACATCAACATACCCGGTACCGATAAAACTGTAGTCTACCTTAATATTCATTAAATCGTGAATTGCACTACCACCGGAAGCTATCTGTGACTCCTTAGCCATTGTGCCCCCTATCATTATCACTTCTAACTTTGGTTTTTTACAAAGCTCAACCGCTACGGGCAAACTTAACGTAAAACAGGTGAGACTTATATTCGAGGGTATCATTCTTGCCAATTCCAAACAGGTAGTTCCCCCATGTATAATAATAACATTTCCATTTTCAAGAAGCCCCAAGGCCTTCTTCGCGATCTGCCCCTTTTCATTAAGAGCATACACCTTATCATGTTCGCCCGTATTGTTGACGTAACCAAGGGCTATAGCCCCTCCATGGACTTTTTGTAGTTTTTTCTCGGCATCTAACTGAGTCACATCACGCCTAACCGTATCTACCGAAACATTTAAGACCTCTGAAATATCTGTGAGTAATATCCGATTGTGAATCGCCACTTCATTTAAAATAACCCGATGTCTCTCCGCTTTTAACACTGCCTATAATTCTATTCTCAAAATTTTAACGAATGTATGGCCAAATTAAAAAAATAACCAACATATTTTAAAAAATTTCGGTATTTTGCAAATTAAAATTGCACAAAACTGCAAGATATCTTTTTTTTAGTATTTTTATTCAGAATTAACGTCTCTTTTAGAAATTGCTGAAACAGACACCCCATTAATTTAACTAACTCTATACTCTATGAAAAAATGTAGATTAAAACTAGAGCCAACCGCTTCTAGATTAGCGTTCATGCTACTAATGCTTTACAGCGCTTTCTCCTTTGCACAAACAACGGAGTATTCCCTGAAGGGAACTATTACAGATGCGAATAACGACCAACCCATACCCGGTGCATCGGTATTCATAAAAGGCACGTCGTTCGGTGCCGTTACAGATTTTGACGGTAATTATGTATTAACCGCCAATTTACCTGAAGGAGAGTATCTATTAACCACAAGTTATTTAGGATATTCCACCAAGCAAATCCCCATTAACTTGGGATCCAGCAATGTTATTGTTACCGATATAACAATGAGCGAAGACCTTTTAAGTCTTGACGAGGTAATCGTAACAGGAAACACCGTGGGTGTCAACAAACGGACCTTAGGTAACGCCATATCTTCGGTAAGTGCAGAAGACTTGGTAAATAATGGTGCTACTGCCGTAGACCAGGCAATCTCAGGAAAGACTACAGGTGCACTAGTACAGCAGAACTCTGGTGACCCCGCAGGTGGAATAAGCATTAGACTAAGGGGGCCCAGTACCGTATTAGGTAGTTCTGACCCTTTGTATATTGTAGATGGTATTATCTTCAGTAATTCCAGTAACGAACTGATCGACCTTGGGGGTAACGCCCAAAACCGTTTGGCCGACCTTAACCCTAACGATGTAGAAAGAATTGAAATAATAAAAGGAGCGGCTGCCGCTGCCATTTATGGTTCAAGGGCCAGTAACGGTGTGGTTCAAATATTTACAAAAAAAGGTAAATCTGGCGAACCTAGATTTAGTTTTTCTACCAATATTAAAATTAACGAACTAAGAAAGGAAATCGATTACAATACCGTGCCATTGGCTTGGGAGGATCCTTTTGACCGTACTAATTTAAATACCGTACCGGCAACACGATATAATTTACAGGACACCTTCTTTGAAACAGGTTTTGGTATAGAAAATTACCTGTCGGTAAATGGTGGTAACGATAAAACCTCCTATTTTTTATCCGCATCTCACCTAGATAATGAAGGAATTATAAAAAATTCTGATTTTCAAAGACTTGGTTTTAAAGTAAACCTTACTCAAAAAGCGACCGATTGGCTTACCATCAACGCCGGTTTAAACTATGTTCGCAGTCAAAGTAACGATGTACCCAATGGTGGTATCAATTCTGCGTATGGTGCCATTACCGGTTTTGTCTTTAGCGACAACTCCATAAACCCCTACCCTAACGAATCGGGAGTTTACCCTGTAACCTCGCTTTTGGTTCCCAGGACCAATCCGTTAGAGGCCGTAAACCGATTTGATTTCGGACAAAAAATAAATCGTATTATTTCGAACATCGGTCTGGATGCAAAAATTACGGAGCACCTTAGTGCTAACTATACTTTGGGGGTAGATTACTTTAACCAATCGGCTACCGCCTTTATCCCCATAAACAATACTTCTACGAATGCAAACGGATTTGCCAGAAGATCGGATATCAATAATTTTCAATACAATAGTGACCTCAACCTCACCTACAGAACAGATTTGAACGAAGATATTTCGTCTACTACTACTTTAGGTGGATCATGGCAATATGAAGAATTTGATAGAGTAGGCATTAGCGCCGACGGATTGCCCCCTATTGTAGAAACTGCCGAAAGCGGTAGTATTCTTGCCCAAGGCGAAAGCCGCTCCCAAATTTCATACTGGGGTTCTTTCTTACAACAATCCTTTAGTTATAAGAACAAATTATATGTAAACGGAGCTATCCGATTAGACGGAGCCTCTACTTTTGGAGAAGATCAAAGAAACCAACTCTATGCCAAGGCAAGTGCTTCTTACGTAGTATCGGAAGAAGATTTTTGGGAAGATACTTTCGGGGATGCTTTTCCAACATTTAAGGTAAGAGCTTCTTGGGGGCAGGCCGGTAACCTTACCGCCTTATCCGCCTTTCAACGTTACACTTTGTTAAGCCCTTCTGCCATTAACGGGTCTACAAGCTTAATACCAAACACCCAACAGGGAGATTTGGACATAGCGCCCGAGAGACAGGATGAGTTTGAGTTTGGATTCGATGCCGGATTCTTAAACAATAGATTAGGTTTGGAGTTTACCTATTACAAACAAAAAGTTACCGACCTTCTACTACCTAGAGAATTAGCCCCTTCAACAGGCTTTTCATCAAGAATAGAAAACGTGGGCAACCTAGAAAACAAGGGTATAGAAATATTATTGAAAGGTAGTCCAATAAAAACCAATGATTTTACATGGGAAGCCACTGCCACATTTTCTAAAAACGACAATGTGGTAACCGATGTTGCCGGAGGCGGACAGTTTGCCCTTGATGGTAGCTTTTCAACAAATTATGTCATCGAAGGCGAGCCACTAGGTGTCTTCTATCGTCAGTTCTATGCCAGGGAAGCGGACGGCAGTATTGCCCTTGATGCCGATGGCTACCCATATGCCGGCACCAACGAGGATGGCACATCGTCAAAAGTGATCGGTGACCCAAATCCAGATTGGTTCGGTTCCCTTATCAATGAATTTACCTATAAGAACTTTGCCCTTAGAATTCAATTTGATGCCGTACAAGGTTTTGATGTCTTTAACTGGAACCGAAGACTTATGGACAATGTCATCTTTGGGGGCGGGTACAATGTAGGCCAAGAACTTTTAGGCAACCAACCCAAAGGGTATGGAAGCGCCCAAGCAAATATTTTTGAAGAATTTGTAGAAGATGGCTCCTTTGTTAAATTAAGGGAATTGGCATTATCCTATAATCTAAAAACACCTTTTAACGGTGTTGACAACATAAAGTTCAGCTTAATCGGTAGAAACCTTATTTCTTGGGACGATTATAGTGGCTGGGACCCAGAAATCAACACAGCAGGCCAGAGCAATGGTGTAAGAGGGTTCGATTTTGCAGGCGTTCCAATTCCACGCACCTATCAACTTGGTATTAATGTCAACTTCTAAAAAAAGAACATGATGAAAACATATAAATTAAATAAAACGATTTTCGCCCTTATGTCAATCATATTGTTGGCATCTTGCGAAACTGATTTTGACAATCCGAATGCCGCAACGGCCGAGGAAACATTCTCTACAAGGGAAGGAATTTTAGCCTCTGCCGTAGGCCTACAACAACTCTACTCTACCACTGGTGTTAGATGGATCGTTGAAACACCCGCTATTACAACAAGAGAAGGAGGTATTACCACAACCTATCAAAATATGATAGAATTAGAGGATGGAGGCACCGCCCTACCAAACTTCAACTCAAATGTACAAGGTCTTTGGTCCACAATGCTGCGGGTAGTTAAAATTGCAGAGGATATTGAGAGCAATGCATTGAACATAGATTTGGAAGCAGGCACCCAAGCAGGCCTAATAGCCCACGCCAAACTTTTTAAGGCCATGGCCATTGGAAGTTTAGCCCAGAATTTTGAACAAGTGGTAGTTGAGACCAATAATGACAATAGCGCAGAATTCGTTTCTCGTATTCAGGCATACGAAACTGCCATCTCTTTATTGAACGAAGCTAAAAGCACCATAGCAACCACTCCCGTATCATCGGAATTTACGAATGCCGTTACCTTGGGCAATATAGATTTAACCAATACGGTCAATGCCTACTTGGCGAGGTACAACCTATTTGCAGGCAACTATGAAGCGGCCATTACGGCGGCAAATGACGTTGATCCAAGCTCTACCTCTACTTTTGCGTATGATTCGCAAAACCTAAACCCAATATGGAATAGGGTCTTTTTAAATAACGCACCTAACTTTAAACCTAGGGACAATTTTGGACTTCCTTCAGAGTTTGTATTTGACCCTGCAGACGGCAGATTCGATTTTTACCTGGTTCCTCTAGACGAGACCAATCAAAATGGATTGCCAATCGAGGATCTTTCCGGATTCTTTAATGTGAACACCGGATCTATCCCTCTTTATATACCCGATGAAATGAATTTAATTTTGGCCGAAGCCAATCTTAGAAAAAGCAGTCCGGATATAACAGCGGCCATAAACGCTTTAAACGATGTCTTGACAGATACGGACGATGTATTCGGCATCAACGCCAATGCAGCTGCCTATAGTGGAGCCAGTACCGTAGAAGCATTGCTTCTGGAAACGTACAAGAACAGAAGGGCAGAACTTTTTCTTTCTGGCTTAAGTTTAGAAGACAGTAGAAGATTTGGAAGACCAGAGCCAAGCGGCGCCTCTATGAATTACGACGAGGAGAGAAACAGGAATTTTTACCCCTATCCGGATACGGAGAGAAATAGTAACCCTAACACTCCCGATGACCCTAGCATATAAAAAAGCGTAAGTGATTTTAAACTAAAAACAAGGCTTGTTATATTTATTGACAGGCCTTTTTTTAATTGTATATCAAAAGTAATCAATAGCCCTATGGACAGACCCATTTTAGATTCATGGAACAAAAACGCAGAAGAATGGATCAAAATTATCGATAATGACAAAATACCTTCAAGAGTCTTTACGAACAAAGCCATCATCAAAACAATAGAAAAAGATAGTGGCCAAAAAATTTTGGATATAGGTTGTGGAGAAGGTTGGCTAACACGAAGTATTTCGAATATGGGCAAACATGCCGTTGGTTTGGACGCCACGGAAGCATTATTGAAAAATGCCCGAAAAAAAGGTAGTGAAGAATATTACAATATAACCTATGATGAAATCGTAAATGGAAAGGCCCACCCACCTGCACCGTTTGATACGGCCATTTTCAACTTTAGCCTATACCAAGAAAAAGGGCTGGATATACTATTAAAGAAAGTAAAAGAGCTCTTAACGCCAGATGGGAGTATTATAATACAGACCCTTCACCCCTATTTTATAATAGCAAATGGGTTACAATACCAGAGCCAATTAATATCCGATTCATGGAAAGGCCTCCCCGGAAATTTTACGGATGGCCATGGTTGGTATGCCCGCACGTTCGAGGATTGGACCAAAGTTATCCAAGCCGCAGGCTTGTACACATCATACATGAAAGAGGTGACCAATGACCAAGACCATCCAATATCATTGATTCTAAAAATAATGTAATTGCTTGTCGAATATTACAAGCTAACACATTCGATAGAAAAAGCCGGGAGATATTGCTAAAAAAATATGTACCTTTTGATATTAAATATTCTCCTCCAATGCAAGGCTTTGATACCAATTACCCCTCAGTAGACGATCTAAGAAAAAAAGCAAAAACAAGAATACCGCGATTTGCCTTCGAGTATTTAGACGGTGGTTGCAACGAGGATGTAAGCCTTACAAGAAATACGGAAGAAATTAGAGAGGTGCAACTAGAGCCAAGGTATCTTCAGAATTACGGTTCCAGTTCTAGTAAGACAAAAATTTTGGGCATGGAATTCGATGCCCCGTTCGGCATAGCACCAGTTGGACTACAAGGGTTAATGTGGCCCAATTCCCCTGCTATACTCGCAAAAGCCGCTTATAACCACAATATCCCGTTTATTCTGAGTACGGTCACCACGATGAATATTGAAAAGGCCTGTGAACTTACAGAAGGAAATGCTTGGTTTCAATTATACAATCCCGTAGAAGATAGCATTCGTGACAACATCATAGAAAGAGCCGATGCAGCCGGATGCCCGGTACTGGTACTACTTTGCGATGTTCCCACATTCGGGTTTAGACCAAGGGATTTTAAAAACGGATTGGCGCTGCCGCCAAAAATGACAATTTCAAATATTCTACAAATTCTCGGCAAGCCAACATGGGCGTACAATACTCTAAAATTTGGACAACCAACTTTTGAAAACCTAAAGCCCTACACCCCAGAAGGATTGAACCTAAAGCAACTGGGTGCTTTTATGGACAGAACTTTCTCCGGTAGGCTGAACGAAGAAAAAATAAAACCGATAAGGGACAAATGGAAAGGCAAATTGGTACTGAAGGGGGTTGCTTCTGAAAAAGACACGCAAGATGCCATAAAAATGGGGTTCGACGGTATTATTCTATCCAACCACGGAGGCAGGCAGTTAGACGCCGCACAATCCACTATTGCCACACTTCAAAATATTGCCCATAAATACGGTGACCAAATTGAAATTATGATGGACAGTGGCCTGCGTTCGGGTCCTGACATAGCCAGAACCTTGGCCTGTGGAGCAAGATTTACCTTTATGGGCAGATCCTTTATGTACGGCGTAGGCGCATTGGGAAACAAAGGAGGCGACCACACTATTACTATGCTAAAGACCCAATTTAAACAGGTAATGGACCAACTTTGTTGCGAACGTGTCGAGGATTTACCAAAACACCTGATCAAACAATAATCAACGGTACATAGCTACATGTATCAACTTTATCCAATTATCAGTAGACACCTATTTACCCTCTCATTAATCAGAAGAGCAGTAAAAAACAAACAATTCACCTATCCCGTCTTTACGATTTTCTCACACATCAACAATAATCGACAATAAATTCATCAGTACTCACCCACTAAATTTATCATATTATCAATTTTAAAAAATTTATCGTATTATTGTCACAAAATGAGACAATAAAAAATAAAATGAAAACATTTAAAATTCTACTCGTCCTATTGATTTTGTTCTACAGCCATGGCAATGCCCAAGAAACAAACTCTTTTCCCGTACAGGTAACCATCGAAAATGGCACCATAGAAGGTAATTATGATACGCATACAGGTATTCAACGATATTTTGGAATTCCATTTGCAAAACCTCCCGTAGGAGAACTGCGTTGGAAAGCACCTCAACCGCTTACTAATTGGGATGGTGTCAAAGAAACAAAGGTATTTGGCCCAAGACCCATACAAACCATGGTCTTTGGGGACATGAAGTCTAGATCCAACGGAGTTAGCGAAGATTGTCTTTATTTAAATGTTTGGACCCCGGCCAAAAGAAACACCAAAAACCTACCTGTTCTGGTCTATTTTTATGGTGGTGGAAATGTTGCCGGTGATGCATCGGAACCTCGCTATGATGGTGAAAGCATGGCCAAAGAAGGTATTGTTGTGGTAACAGCCAATTATCGACTTAATATTTTTGGTTTTTTGGCACATCCTGAATTAAGTGCCGAAGCGCCGTATAAAGCTTCTGGAAACTACGGGCTACTAGACCAAAATGCAGCTCTTAAATGGGTACACAAAAATATAGCCGCCTTTGGTGGCGACCCAAACAAAGTTACCATTGCGGGCGAGTCTGCCGGATCCATAGGGGTAAGCCAGCATATGGCCTCTCCCTTATCTAAACATCTAATTGCGGGAGCAATAGGTGAAAGTGGAGCAGCCATTAACCCCACAATGACTGCTGTCCCCTTAAAAGAAGCAGAAAACATAGGATTTGAATTTGCTAAAAAAGCAGGATACTCATCCCTGGGAGCATTACGAAAATTAAGTACCAGAGAGGTATACGAAATATATAACGAGTCAAAAAGGTTCGGTTTTCCCGCCGTTTTAGATGGTTATTTTTTACCGAAAAATCTTCCAGAAATTTTCGAGAACAAAGAACAGGCAATGGTTCCCCTGTTACTAGGTTGGAACTCGGCCGAAATTCCGGGCATGGCCTTTACACAAGGCCCCTATACCAAAGAAAACTACGTTGAAAAGGTAAAAGAAGCATTTCCTCAATACCACGATAAAATTTTAAAGCTGTACCCTTATGGGTCTACAAAAGAAATTGAAAGATCCGCTACCGATCTAGCTTCCGATCGCTTTATATCGTATAGTACCTGGAAATGGTTTGATCTACATAGAAAAAATAGCGACCAACCTGTTTATCGCTATCTATATAGTAAACTAAGGCCTCCCCTAGTAGATAACTCCTTAGCTTCGGGTCTTGCCGGAGGCACCATAGAAAAGGGTTCCGAAGCACCAAAAATGCCAGAACCCATCGGGGCACCTCATGCCTGTGAAATTGAATATTGTATGGGTAACCTTCATTTGGTAAAAGATTATGCATGGACTACCGACGATTATAAAGTATCAAAAGAAATGATGACCTATTTTGCCAATTTTATTAAAACAGGAAATCCTAATGGGGAAGGTTTACCAAACTGGGAACCCGTAAGCCCCAAGGATAAAACTCCTTCCGTAATGGTCATAGACACCCAAAGCAAGCTGATAGAGGCACAGAACGATGCTCGATACGAGCTATTGGACAAAATATACAACAAATAAAACCATATCACTACTACAAATATATAGTTATAGTTCTTGTGTTTTCAAATGGAACAGCAATAGATTACAGTGCAATGAAAAACAAAAAAGTAAGAAAGGTATTTTACCTTTCTTACTTTTTTTTCAATAAACCGCAGGCCCACAATTACTACTTACACTAGACATTTTCTTGTATACCACTCCCTCAACACCCCCTTATCAATCAGTGTATCAACACTATACATCTCACCCTAAAATTGAATTCTGGTTCTTACGATAAAGACGATACCAATTAAAAAGATTGCCTATTTTTGAAAAGAGACAGAAGAAGTGTTTTTTAGCTGGTGATGTGGTTAGATTCTTCCGTAACCCTACTGTCATATCCTTACCCATATGACACAAATTATATTTCGATAAAAACCTAAAGGACCAGCTATTTAAAATGAAAAGTAAACTACTAAAATTTACGATCGTAGCACTAAGCATTCCTTTACTGGCTTTGATAATTTGTAACTATATCATAAATTCTTTTGGTGAAGGAAAAACATATAGTTCTGTGCAAGAAGTTCCGAAGAATAAAGTGGGATTGATTCTAGGTACCGCCAAAAAGTTAAAAGGAGGAGCTCCAAACCCTTATTACGCCAATAGAATTACGGCCACCATTGCCTTGTACAAAGCAGGTAAAATAGATTATGTTCTGGTAAGTGGCGATAACGGCAGTATTTATTACAATGAACCTACCACTATTAAGAACGACCTTGTAGACCAAGGCATACCTTCAGAAAAGATTTTTCTAGATTACGCAGGATTTAGAACCTTAGATTCTATGGTAAGGGCCAAAGAGGTATTTGGTTTGAACGAACTAACGGTGATATCCCAAAAATTCCATAATGAACGGGCCATATACCTTGCCTATAAAAATGACCTTAAAGCAATTGGCTTCAATGCGGAGGACATATCATTGGAATCGGGTCTAAAAGTACAGTTCAGGGAATATTTCGCCAGGGTCAAGGTTTTTATCGACTTGATACTTAAAACGAGACCAAAATTTATAGGCGACAAAATTAAAATTGAATGATTATTTTAGTGTCTATGAAGTCTTTATGACCACCGACCATGACCAGACTAAAAATATTGTTCAGAAACTTGGGTCCCGGATTACTTTTTGCCAGCATGGCTATAGGCACGTCACACCTGGTACTTTCTACCAAGGCGGGTGCCCAATACGGTTGGCTAATGATCATACCCATTGTACTGGCCAATATACTTAAATACCCCTTTTTTGAATTTGGTGTCAGATACACCAGTGTCACGAACAAAACACTTATTGAAGGTTATTTAAACAGGGGTAAAGGCTACTTGTGGTTTTATGCCATCATTACCCTATTTTCTACATTTACGATATTAGCGGCCTTATATACGGTTACCGCAGGCCTCTTTATCAACCTGTTCAAAGTAACAGGGGTTTCTATTGGTAGTGTCTCACTTTGGCTTTTTGTCCTGATCAGTATTCTGCTGATCGTAGGTAAATATAGATTCTTGGAAATTAGCTTGAAATTCGTTGTCAGTATTCTATTTGTTGCTTTATTGGTTACCACGGCATTGGTATTGTTTCAAGGGCCGGTAATCCCCGTAGACGACTTTGAAGCGCCCTCTGTCTTTAACGAAGCCGGCATCCTTTTTTTAATTGGCCTTATGGGGTGGATGCCCACGACCGTAGAAGCTTCTAGCTGGGTAAGTCTATGGAGTATAGAAAAATGGAAAACGAAAAAGAAACCGACTTTAAAAGAATCATTGCAAGAATTTAGAATCGGTTATTTTATAACAGGGTTGTTGGCTATCTTTTTTATGCTTATTGGTTTATTTACCCTGTATGGCACCAACACCCAACTTAGCAACAATGCCGTTAGTTTTGCAGATCAGGTGGTGACCCTGTTCACTACACACATTGGTTCATGGGCCTACATTTTTATTGCCATTTCTGCCTTTGCCACTATGTTCAGTACCTGTATGACGGCCCACGACGCTATTGGCAGGGTAAGCCTAGACATTATTGACCTACTGTTTCCGTCCAACACCACAAGACAGACAAAATTTAATTTTGCACTCATAGTTGTGTTACTTGCACTAATAAATTATTTGGTAATCGCCTTATTTTCTGCCAATATGGGCAATTTAGTGGCCCTTGCGACCTTTGTCTCTTTTGTAGTTGCTCCGATTATAGGATATATGAATTTAAAGAATGTAATGAGCGAGGATGTTCCCGTCTCTTACCGACCCAAAACCAACCTACGGATACTTACTTATTTAGGTATTGTTTTTTTGTCCCTGTTTTCTATCTACTATTTCTGGATCGTTATTTTTAAATAAAAACGTAAAAAAAAGACTTTATATTATACTTAACAGTTTCAATTTGTGATTGGTTTCTGTGTTATAAACCTTTGTAAAAACAAAAAAAGGGTTCTATGAAATTGATTACTGTTGAAAGAAAAACCAAAAAAGAAAAAAGGTATACCAAAAAAATGGGAATTCTCTACACCAATGTCACCTATATCAAGAAGACATTGTTGGGCATCCCCATTAAAACCTTACATAAGTATAGGGAAACCTATTATGGCAAGACAAAAGATTGCCACAAATGCGTTCTTGCGAGATAGGGTTTTACCTATTTAAGACCTCTATTAAAGTACGCTCGTTCTGCTTATGTAAAAAGTCTAGACAATAAACACCATTGGTACAATTGTTTATTATCTTTTCTTCCCCATAGCCTATGGCTTCCAATATATTTTCTGAAGACAATCCGTTCTTAAGAAGGTAATTTTTAATGGCATCGGATCTTTGCTGCGATAGTTTTTTATTAAAGGCATTGCTACCTTTACTGTTGGTATGTGTTTCTATCCTTAGCCTAAGGTCCGGAAAGCTGGCAACGGCCTCTATTACTTTTTTCAATTCGGTAGCCACAGATGCGGTTACCTCGCTTTTGTTTTTATCAAAATAGAATTTCCTCAATTTTAGCACACGCTTACCTTCTACCTCTTCTACCAGGTCATCTAACAAAACCAATCCTATATCATAAGCAGATTTTTGAACCTCCTCCATCTCTTTTTCCGAATAGGTCTTTGAAAAAATGGAAAAGGACTCTTTGGTCGCCTTTACCGTTATTTGTTCTTCCCAAGGAATCTCTGCCGAAAAAGATCCATCTTCCGATGAGTAAACCTCCTTTAGAACTTCTCCCGTATTGTTTAACAATAAAACCTGTGCTTTAGAGATACCTGTCTTTGAAGATAAATTAACGACACTCCCTTTTAAAATAAATGTTTTTAGGCCCGGAAGTTTGTTCATTTTAAAACCGTAAAGATCATCGCCTCCCTTTCCACCGCTTCTGTTAGAGGCGAAAAAACCAACAAACTCATTTCCTTCATTTTCCTTTATTATAAAACCAAAATCATCATTTTTAGAATTAATTCCCTCTCCAATATTTACAGGTATACTATAGCTATTGTCGCCCAGTATATTGGCCTTGTACACATCCATGCCACCAAGACCATAAAAAACATCGGAAGAAAAGTAAAGACTGTTATTATATATATAGGGAGCTATTTCATTTCCAGGGGAATTGATCCTTGGCCCCAAATTTATAGGTGCCGACATAATTTGCCCATTATTGGTCATAACATAATATAAATCCGTACCACCAAAACTATCATCAAAATTCGCCGCAAAATACAGCCTGTCCGTATTCTCATCAAAAAAGGGATAGTAAAAAGAGGTGCTCAAATCTTTTAAGAGAAACCTAAACTGCCCCGAGTCATACAACATGCCTACGGCCAATGCATTTTTACCATTATCGTCAAAGGCCAGATCCCCTTCCTCTGTATTTGATAGAATGTAAAAGAACCTATTTAACTTACTCGAATAGTAGGGTGTAGATTTATGAAACTTAGAATCTGGGATCTTATTAAAAACCGTTGCATTGGAGAGGTTCCCGTTTTTATCTACCGTAGCTTCAAAAATATCCAAATAAGATTCCCCCGATGGCTCATATACTTCTTTTGATTTTAACGGTCTACTACTACTAAAAAGAATTTTGTTCTTATAGAAAGCCGGAGAAAAATCGGCCTGCGGCGTGTTCACCGAAAGATTTTTGACCACAGTATTGTCTGGAGCACCATGCTCTTTTAAAAGTTTATAGTTAAACTCGGCATTTTCCAACAGTTCTTTTGACAGCAAAGACGACTTGGAGCGCAAAAAGCTCTCTATCCTTTCACCTTTCATACTCTTGGATAGACTTTGCAACAATTTGTTGAACTGGTGAACAGACATAATGGTATCGTTCTTATTTACTTCCATATAAAGCTCGGAAGCATCGCTATAGCTACCTACTTTAAAATAAGAATCGGCCAGGTTTAAAAGCTGACGGTTGGTCAACGGACCTTTTGCCATCTCTTTTCTATATTCTTCTATGGCCTTCTCGTATTGATACCCATAGAAATAGACATCCCCTTTGGATTTTTTATCCTGCGACAGCATCAATGATGGTACCATTAGAAGAAATAAGACTAATACTTTAAATTTCATACCTGTCCGCTTTAGAAAAATCTTGGTGTATCAATTTGTTTTGGTTTTCCTTTTGCATTTTTATTTTTCGAATCCTTGGAGCTTTTACCACTACCTTTTCCTAAGAAAAATTTCAATATTATCTCATGGGAGCCATTATTGTATTCTCCCAATATATTGGTATTATAATCGTATGAATAGCCTATGAACGTGCTGTTCGAAACTTGAAAGCCCGCCAAACCGCTAAATGCATTATCCACTCGGTAAGAAACACCGGCCGTAAACACATCTGAAATTAGAAAATTTGTGGAGACATTGATATTAACCGGAGCTCCTTTTAACGTATTTATTAAAAATGCAGGTTTAAATTTTAAGTTATCGGAGAGGTCGAACACATACCCCCCTATAAAATTGAACTGCAGTTTATCCTCGACTATAGAGGCCACATCATCGTTATAGATACCTTCTGTCAAAAAATTAGGAATCGATGTTCCAAAATACCAATGATCGCTATACAAGAACAAGCCTGCCCCTATGGTCGGATAAAACTTGTTTACCATCTCTTCATTAAGTGGTTCTCCGGGGTTTTCAAAAGTACCTTTGGAGAAATCCACATTTAAAAAAGAGCCGCCTGCATCCATCCCAAAAGACAATAGGGTTTCATCGGAAACATTTATTTGGTATGAATACGATACATCTACATAGGTCTGGGTCGATGGCCCCAATTGGTCGTTGACGACATTCAAGCCCATGCCCATCTTTTCGTTCTTAAAGGGCAAATTTGCTCCAAAACGGATCGTTCTTGGCGCTCCGGGAATATCTACCCACTGTGCCCTATACAACCCTATAATTTCGGGTGTCTCCACAGACCCCACATAACCAGGGTTAAAACTTCCTATATTATACATATATTGGGTGTACTGCGGTTCTTTTTGGCCGTAAACAAGGTTAAAAAAAACAGTAGCCAACATCATAAAAGAAAGGCCTATATATGTTTTCAATTTGAATATTTTGTAATTCATACCTGCTTTATCTAATCAACTGAATCCATCCTTTATCCAATATCGGCTCTCCTCCGTTGACACTGTACCATAGAATGTAGAAATACGTTCCCCTAGGCGCCTCTTTTCCTTCATAAGTACCGTCCCATATATCAGGGTCATTTACTTTTTTAGCTTCAAACACCTTATTACCATACCTATCGAATATCTTAATATTATAACTTACAGATACTGTTTCACCCGAATCAAAATTAGTCATGTTTATCCTAAGCACATCGTTCGTACCATCTCCATTCGGCGAAAACTGATTGTATAAAAAGCCGGGATCTGCCGGTGTTGGAGCACTTACGGTTACCTCCACCGAATCTTCGTTATCATCTAAATTGGTGTTATCTCTAGGTGAAGAGCGCACCAAGCTTGCGGTATTTGTAAACTTCCCTTCTACAGGCACCAGCACCGTTATTTTTAAGGTAGCGGCATTAGCTTCACCTGTCTCTAAAGACTCTATGGTCCACAATCCGGTATTGGGATCATAAGTACCTACGCTGGCCTCATGGCTTTGGTATACAAAACCCGAATTTACACCGTTGGGAATAGAATCTGTGATAACTATGTTCGACACTACATAATCATCTTGGGAGTTGTTGACGGCCGTTATGGTAAACGTTATCGTTTCACCCACAAGCGGAGCCTCAGAACTTGCTTCTTTGATTATGGCTATATCTATACCCTCTGGTACTTCGGTTTCTATGGTTACCGTTGCCGTGTCATTATCCGGATTTTCATCCAACGGTGTGGAGTTCAACAATTCAGCGGTGTTGGTATACACCCCATCATCTAACACCTCTACCGTAATATCCAAGGTCGCTTCCCCTAAGGCCGGCAGATCTTCAATCGTCCATATACCTGTTTCATTATCATATGTACCCAAGGACTCCGTATGTGATACATATGCAAAACCTGTTTCCAGAAGCTCACCGATCGTAGCTTCATTGGTCACCTTATCTGTTAAATTACTGACCGTAACCGTAAACACTACCGTATCACCAGGTGTGGCATCCAATAGATCAGCATCTTTTGTAATAGCCAGGTCCACAGGGCAATCGGGACTGGAATTATCGGGAATACACGGATTTAAATTGGCAGGGTCTTGTTGATCGTTCACCCCGTCTTCATCAGAATCCAATATATTAGAATCCAAGGCATCTATGATTCCGTCACCATCCTCGTCCAACGGGTTAGTAACATCACCCCCAACCTCATCACCATCATTAATACCATCACCATCGCTATCGGCTTCATTTGGATCGGTACCTATGGTGGCTTCCTCACAACCGGTAAGACCATCGTTATCATCATCCGTTTCACTCGTGTTCAATAAAACCGTCACATCTACCGATTCATTCGTACATGGAGCTTCAGCACCAATAGTAGTATAGGTAAACACGTAACTACCATCTTGGAGCCCTGTAAAATCCACCTCATTTTCAGCATTTATCTGAATAGCGTTCGATGGATCTGTCGTAATGGTCCACACCCCTTCATCTTGACCGGACAAAGTAGTGTCTAGATCCAATATTGCCGTATTGGAATCCAATGCCGTACTACACAAAGAAACATCCGTTGCCGTACCTGCCGAAGGCTGAAAAGCTATACTGGCCACCACCTCGACCCTATCGGAAGGACAATCGTTCTCCACTGCTTCCACATAAAAAGAAGTGGTCGTATTTAAACTAGGGGTCGTAAAATTACTACCTGACCCTAGTGGCGTATCGGCATCTTCGGAAGCATACCAATTGATCGTAGCGGTAGGGCTAGAACTAGTAGCCGATAATAGCACCGTTCCCGGACCACAGCGTTCCACATCTTCCGCTACGGGATTATCGGGAGTTACATTCAACACCAACTCCACTTCTATTACACTACTGGCACAGTCATCCGAATAATCGGTCGGAGTACCATTATCATCCAAGAAAAATCCAAAATAAGAACCTGTATTTCCAGGATCTGACAGCTCCGCAGGCTCTAAATAAGAACCTTCATTTAACGGGTCGGAATCTCTACTCCAGGTCAATGTTGTTCCGGCGGGAGGCGTAGAATCGGTATAATCGTTTAGACTACTTACAGAACTATTTGCAAAAATAGGATCACCCGGCGCACCACAAAAAACAGTCTCTACATCTGTATTTAAAATAGGAGCCGCCACACAATTGTCATCATCGTTTATAGTGCCCTTGGCCGTGCCCCCATTGGTCAGATTAATATCATTATTTGAAGGTGTCGCCAACTGTACCGTAAAGGTTTCTGTATCTTCTAAAATTTGGTCATTTACAATACCTACCGTAATGGTTTGTACCTCATTGGCGGTGCCGTTAAAGTTAAGGGTTCCGTTTGTAGCGATATAATCTACCCCACCACCCGTAGCGGTATCATCGGAAAAAGAATACGCAACCGAAGTACCTCCGTCAACGGCAATATCCAGTACAACATCGAACTGCATATTCCCAGAAGCAACATTTTCATTGACCGCTTGATCCGCAATACTTAAACTTGCCTGATCATTATCTGCAATAGTAACGGTCGCCGACCTTGTTGCAGCCCCTCCGAGGGCATAACCCGTACCTGCATTCAAGGTAACTATTACGGTTTCCGCACCTTCTTGGATCGCATCATCTATAGGTGCAATGGTAATGGTAGCACTTTGTTGGTTGTTGGGTATGGTAACACTGGTGCCAATGCTCGTGTAATCCACTCCAATATCTGCCGTACCCGTGACAGTATAATCTACGACCACACCGCCACCCGTGGTATTTACCTCATCTAGATTAACTGTAAATGTTCCGTTGTTATTACCTGCGGCGGTCTCTGCCGCAGCACCGTCACTAGCCGTAATGGTTGCCGTAAACTCATCGTCTTCGTTGATTATGCCCACCACATTGGCAACCGCCCCACCGTTCAAAGCATTGTAATTGGGATCTGTAGAAGTGACATTTCCCGTTATTATATTATATGTTTGATCACCATCGGCTATGGCATCATCCACTCCCGTTACCGTCACCGGCACCCCTGTATTCCAACTGGCGACAGGTATGGTCACAGACGCTGGAACGGTACCTTCATCAGTATCATTACTAGAAAGTGCTATCGTAACAGCTGCGGTAGGTTGGCTGGTAAGGGATACCGTAAAGGTGGCCGTGCCCCCTGCCTCGGTGGTATTGCCACTTATGGGCCCAACAATTACCCCGGCGACATCATCGTCTATATTGGTTACCGAAACATCGGCAACCGCCCCACCTCCCAAGGCATTATAATTAAGATCTGCAGAAGTGACATTTCCTGTATTAATAGTATAATTTACATTTCCATCAACAACATCATCGTCCACTCCCGTTACGGTAACCGGCACCCCTGTATTCCAACTGGCGACAGGTATGGTCACAGACGCTGGAACGGTACCTTCATCAGTATCATTACTAGAAAGTGCTATCGTTACAGCCGCGGTAGGTTGGCTGGTAAGGGATACATTAAACGTGGCCGTACCACCAGCTTCGGTGGTATTACCGCTTATGGCACTTACATTTACCCCAGCGACATCATTGTCTATTATGTTAATCGTGGCAGACCCACTCCCTATTGCAACATCATAATCTCCCGTATCAATGATATTCCAAACTACATTTTCCGTAGTTTCTACAAAATTATCATCGATAACCTCAAGTGGTACGATTGCTGTACCATCACCCAAAAACAAACCAACGGTAACAATGGTTGGTAACGGCGTAAAATCATCACCGGAATCCGCACTTCCACCGCTAACAGCTAAGAAAACATCAATTGTACCAGTAATCCCACCTGCTCCTGTGACCGCTATAGTATATTCACCATCAACAGGGCCATTCTCATCGGCATTGGGTTGGGATGCCGAAATGGAAACGGTCTGACCATACACACCAAACAGCGTAACCGCAAAAAACAAAAACACAAAAACCGATAGCGATTTTTTTACGTTGCTTTTTTGCAAACCACTAAGCAATACAGGATAATTTTTCAACTTCATAGCATTCCCTTTAAAAGCACTCTAGCGGTGTTCTACGCACACTAAAGGCACCATGGATAAATGGGGGTCAATAATACTAAAAAAATATTCCTAATCTCTTAATTAACAGATTAAAAAGAATATTTTCTTGATAAAATACCGGTTGTACCGAAAATACCTACATTATAACGCAGGCTGTTGTGTTTCTACACTCGAATCTATTTTCCTGACCAAGCCCTGTAATACCTTTCCAGGCCCTATTTCGGTAAATACGGTAGCTCCGTCGGCCACCATGTTCTTAACACTTTGGGTCCATTTTACGGGAGCCGTCAATTGCAGCATCAAATTTTTCTTTATCTCGGAAGAATCCTTTACCGGCGTAGTGGTTACATTTTGATATACCGGACAACTAGGTTCTGCAAATACGGTATTCTCAATAGCGGAAGCCAACTCCTCACGGGCAGGTTCCATTAACGGGGAATGGAAAGCACCCCCCACAGGCAGCACTAAGGCTCTTCTGGCACCTGCTTCCTTTAATTTCTCACAAGCGGTGTTTATCGCTTCCACCTCTCCCGAAATAACCAATTGCCCAGGGCAATTGTAATTGGCAGCTACCACGACACCTTCGGTTTCTTCACATATTTTTTCTACCACGGCATCGTCCAAGCCCAATACGGCGGCCATGGTACTCGATTGCATTTCACAGGCTTTTTGCATGGCCAAGGCCCTTTTTGAAACCAATTTTAGACCATCTTCAAAATTCAAGGTGCCGTTGGCGACCAAAGCGGAAAATTCACCCAAAGAATGGCCTGCGACCATATCGGGTTTAAAGCTATCGCCCATTACCTTGCCCAATATTACAGAGTGCAAAAATATGGCGGGCTGGGTTACCTTGGTTTGTTGCAACCCCTCTTTGGTTCCGTTGAACATAATATCGGTAATCTTAAAGCCAAGAATTTCGTTGGCTTTTTCAAACATTTCTTTGGCAACTGGGTATTTTTCATAAAGATCCAATCCCATTCCTACAAACTGAGCCCCTTGTCCGGGAAATATATATGCGTTCATGTGTTTTAAATTTAAGTGTGCAAAAGTAATAATATTGAATGTAAGCGCAATCTACGTTAACGGAACAGGTTAATCATTTTCTTTAAACCATCCAGAATACATGGTATACGCCTCTGCGATCCTATTTATTTCGCCCGAACTCAGCTCCGGACTTATATCCTTGATTTTCTTTGCTGGTGTGCCTGCAAATACACTGCCCGAAGGTACATGGGTGCCTTTGGTAAGTACGGCACCGGCAGCTATGATGCTATTACTTTCTACCACGCAATCGTCCATTACAATACTCCCCATACCTATAAGTACATTGTCTTTTAAAGTACAACCGTGCACAATGGCATTGTGACCTATAGAAACATTGTTACCAATATTCGTGGGCGATTTTTTATAGGTACAATGTATGACCGCCCCATCTTGCACGTTCACCTTATCGCCCATTTTTATATAGTGTACATCGCCCCTTAAAACGGCATTGAACCATACACTGCATTGATTGCCTATAGTAACATCTCCTACAATGGTTGCATTTTCGGCTATAAAACAATCTTCACCGATCTTGGGCATTTTGCCCCTTACTCCTTTAATCATTATGTTCTTATTCTCTATTAAATTCGATTCAATCAAAAAAAGAAAGAAACTCCTTCTTTTTGGAGGCCGAAACAAGTAGTTCTTTTCCGTTTGAGACCACTACGCTACCTCCTTTTCCCTTTTTATATTTAACTACTTCGTTTACGTTTACCAAATATGATTTATGGATGCGTGCAAACGGAAAATCCACCAAGGCATCCTCAAAATACTTTAGGGTCTTGCTTACCAATATCTTTTTGTTCTCCAAAAATATCTCTGTGTAATTATCATCTGCCTTGCAATACAGAATATCTTCCACATTCAAGATCTGAAAACCATCTTGTTGTGGCAAAGTTAACTTACCCTTTATATTTTTTGAATTCGTATTTAAAACTTTCTCCTGCAAGTTGTCTTCCTTGGCTTTAATTTCCTCTACATATTCCACCGCCATTATCAACTCATCTATATTGATGGGTTTGGTCAAATAATATGCCGCATGATGGTTTAGGGCATCTTTGGCATAATGGTCATAAGCGGTAACGAAAACGGTTTCGAAAGTACGATCGGGCACTTGGTCCAACAGATCAAAAGCATTGCCAAAAGGCATTTCCACATCTAAAAAAACAAGGTCCGGTTTATTTTTTTCTATCAGTTCCAGCCCCTCTTTAATAGAAGCGGCCTCCCCCAAAAGTTCAACGTTGGCACAATATTTTTTAAGATAATTTCTTAAAATCTCTCGGCTGTTGGCTTCGTCCTCTATTAAAATGGCCTTTAATTTCATTTATCTTTTTTTAGCGTGAAAACAACCCGTGTTCCTTCACCGTTTAAAGTTACATCGGAAATGGAAACATCGACCTTGTCTTTATACATATCGTTCAAAATTGCCAATCGTTGTTTTATATTTCCCATTCCCTTAGATTTCTGACTCTTTTGGTTTTTGGTTTTTAAGGCCGCTGATTTGGTTCTACCAATCCCGTTATCTGTAATAACGATCTTTAGTTCCCTTTCATTCTCAGAACCCACGTTCACTTCCAACAGGCCTTTCCCCTCTTTGTATCTAAGTCCGTGCCAAATTGCATTTTCGATATAGGGCTGTAAAAGCATAGGGGGTATTTGAAATGAGGAGACGTCCAAATGTTCGTCTACCGTTATGGTATAGTCAAATTTATCGGGAAAACGGGAATGCTCCAATTTTATATACAGCTCTAAAAGCTCCAACTCTTTGGTCAAGGGAATAAAGTCTTCTTCCGAATTCTCCAACACGGAGCGCATCAGTTTAGAAAAATCGCTCAAATACCTATTAGCACTACGTTCATCACTTTTTGAGATATAGTTATTGACAGAGTTAAGGGCATTAAAAATAAAATGGGGATTCATTTGCGAACGCAAAGATTTTAATGCCAATAGGTTGTTCGCCAATTTTTGTTGTTGGTTGCTTCTGTAAAAAAAGAAGGCTGCCAAGATTGTTAGCAGCAACCCAAAGATGAGGGAATAAATTACCCACCGTTGCCGCTTATAACTTTCTTCGGCCAACTCTTGCTGGGTCAACGCCAAATCATATTTGCTCTGTGAAAGCTCTCTTTCTTGCTCTAGCCCGGTAATTCTACTTTGTGTACTTGCTATCTCTCTATTAAAACGGGCGGCCCTTGAAATTTCTTGCTCTTTACGCTTGTACAAGGTATCTACCAGGGCCACATAGGTTTGGTATGTTTCCAGTGCCTTGTTATAGTCCCCCCTATGGCCATACACCTCCGATAGTTTTTTTGTAGCATCTTTTTGCACCACCAGGTCGTTCTTAGAATCTGCCTGAACGATACTTCTTTCCAAATAGGGAATCGCCTCGGTGTATTTATCTTGGGCAATGTAGGCATTGGCGATTTTATAGTTTATTCTTTGGGAAGTAATGGTATCGCCTACCCCAGCTTCAGAAGCTTGCCCTTGTACTTTATTTAATTTGTCCAATTCGGCCAAGCTATTTTTACGAATGGCGATCTCCTCTTGGTATTCATTTTTTTTATTATAAAAATCGGCGACTTTCTCTTTCTCTTGCAAGGCTCTTTTAGCCGCCATTTTGGTGGCCAGTTCTACAGAATTATCGTAATAGGCTTCCGCTTCCGTTAACCTATTGCCCTGCGCATAGGTATCTGCGATCTTAGAAGTTAAATCTGTCATTTTGGGCGTAATCTGGTTTTTGGTAGCCACCGTTAACCCTTCATTGTAAAATTTAACGGCCATATCCACATCGTTCTTTTTCCTTTTAATATCGCCCAGTATTTCATAGAGCGCTACCCTTTGAAAAGGCAGCATACTACGAATTTCCTGTATCGGTTTTAGGGTTTCTTCGGCCTTTTCCAATTGGTCTGTCAATACATAGGTCTCCGCCAAAAGTAAAGAAGTGGCTATGGTTTTATTGGCCTCCAAGGCATCTTCAAAATTATCGATGGCCAAATCGTACTGTTTATGAAAAAGATAAATCTCCCCCAAGGTTGTCAATGACCTAGCCAATTCGTCTTTACTACCATTACTGCCCAGAGTTTCTATATATCTGGCCACATAATCTATACTTTTGGCGATATCATTTTTCTTGTAAAATTGTGCAGAATCCAAGTACATTCTACTTGCTCCAGGTTTTCTAGAGGAGTATTGGCTATCTGAACTTCTTTTCTGCCTGTCTCCATAACCCTCCACCTGCACCTTAATATCGTCTTTACCCCTAATCTGATACCTTACCGTTTGAAAACCGGAATGTTCAATAATCAACTCTTCACCGATGGCAGTAACTATCTTAAACTCCCCCAAGGCATTGGTAAAAGTCTGTGCACCGGCACTGGTAGTAACCGACACCCCCGAAATAGGATCGTGGGTCTCTTTGGCTTCCACGCTGCCCTTAACGGTAAAGCGTGACGTTTGGTTATGCTGGGAAAAACCTGCAAAGCCAACCAAAAGAAATAAAACAAATATGTAAAAACCCTGTTTGTGCATCGTTTATAATTACCGTAAACTTAGCTGATTTATAGCTCACTAAAAAATATAGATATTGCATATTACGTAGTAATCGGAGTGCTTTTTAAGCCTTTACGAAGGCAAAGGCCCTCTTTACTCATTTAAACCATCGTTTCCCTCAAAGCCCCTATTTTAACCTATAGTTTACACATAGATTTATCTCGTAAACTTTAAAATATATGTTATGAAAAAGCATCAAAAAATAGGTGTTCTAAGTTTCCTGGCCTTAACAATGGCCATGGGTTATGGGTGTGAGACGAGAAAGGACACCAACAAAAAAGTGTTATTGGCTCAAGCTACCCCATTGGTAAAAACTTCAAATAAAAACACGGTCAAAATAGCATTGCTCTTAGATACCAGCAATAGCATGGACGGTTTAATAAACCAAGCCAAATCAGACTTTGGGATATTGTCAACGAATTTACACATGCCAAATGCGGAAACGAAACCCGACCCGAACTGCAAATTGCCATTTATCAATACGGCAACGACAACCTGTCTTCTAGGGAAGGATACATTCAACAGGTACTGAATTTCAGTAACGACCTGGACGAGATTTCAGAAAAATTATTCTCATTGACCACCAACGGGGGCGAAGAATTTTGTGGAGAAGTGATACAAACCTCTATAAAACAACTGGAATGGGGCAAAAATCCGGATAATCTAAAAATGATATTCATTGCTGGCAACGAACCCTTTACACAAGGAAAATTAAATTATAGGGATGCCATTACCAATGCCAAGGAAAAAGATATTGTCGTGAATACCATTTTCTGCGGTAACTACGAACAAGGCATCCGTACCGAATGGAAAAAGGGGGCCGTATTGACAGGGGGCGAATATATGGCCATTGACCACAACAGAGAAGTGGTACATATTAAAACACCTTATGACGATATCATTATACAACTAAACTCAAAACTCAATAAGACCTATATTTCTTATGGTAGTCTGGGGGCTTCAAAAATGGAAATGCAACGCACCCAAGACCAAAACGCAATGGCCATGGAAGAAACGGTGGCCGTAAAAAGGGCCGTTAGCAAAAGCTCTAGATTGTACAACAATAAAAATTGGGACTTAGTGGACGCCTATGCCGACGAAGAATTTGAACTTGGCGAGCTGAAAGACAATGAACTTCCAGAACACCTACAAGGTAAATCGGAAAAAGAAATAGAAGCATATATAAAAGACAAGCAAACCGAACGAGAAAAAATACAAAAGGAGATTGCCGAACTCAATAAAAAACGAGAGCTTTACATTTCTGAAAAACAAGATGAGAGCAACAAAGGCGAGTTGGAAAGCGCCATGTTAAAAGCCATTAAAAGACAGGCTTCCGTAAAAAATTATACCTGGGAGTAAACAAATACAAGAGGTCTTTTTTATCAAAAAAAAGGCCTCTTAACAATTAGTTAGCCGCAGGACAGTAACAATCGTACTTACGTTCTTTTTGTCCGAAATCGTACCCTAAAGTAATCTGGTGAAACCCGCCATTATCAAAACGGATATCTCCCATTTGATAAGAATAATTATAGGAGACCAAGAAATTTTTGATGTTGGCGCCAATAATAGGAGTAATCAACTGTAAACGCTGCTCCCCAAAACTATCGGTCGTTTGATATTGAGCACCATCAAAACTTCTTCGGTAGGAAAGTCCTCCCCAAATACGACCAAAATCGACATCTTTATAAACTTTGGCATTTACATCCATCGTTTTTTCCTTGGTAAAATCGGTCAATTGAAAAAGTACCGAAGGCTCTACTTGCCATTCACTTTTACCGAATACATACCCCGTAGAGATCAAAAATCTTCTAATATTATCTATCACCAATGCATCCGGATTATCTTGCCTGTCTCTATAATACACATTTCTTTGACTACCCGTAAGGGCATTGGTAACGGCAAAATGGGCATAGAATTCTTGATAACTGTAAGACACCCCTAAGTCTACATTAAAATAGGTAGAACTTAATTTTATACCGGCTATGGCAGGATCGGGTGTTGCAGACCTAAACTCCGTTTCGTCAAGGCTACTTTGCAATACCGTGGCGCTAAGGCCAAACGACAATTGGTTCAACACCCTTATATCTTGGCTTCCCATTCTTAAGTGATGGGCATACGTTGTTTTGAGTCCGGTTTGAGAATGGTACCCGTTTGCATCGTTAAAAACGATGGCTCCAATACCACTGGGGCTATCGCCCAACCTAAAATGTGCGTTTATTGTCTGTAAGTTAGGTGCATCATCTACATCGAACCATTGCTTCCTTACCGTTGCCCTGATTTTTCCACCCTGACTAATACCTGCCATAGAAGGAAAAACCAAGTAATAGTTATCAGATAAATAATCAAAATAAACAGGTATTCCTTCCTGAGCATTGGATTTCATTCCAAAAACTAGGAAAGAAAACAAAAGTATCAGCTTAAATTTCATCTGTGGGAAATGAGGATATAGGTTCAAATTGCTCTAAATATATAGTATAACGACATATAGGTAACATTATTATATAGCCCTTAACTTAGATTTCCTTTGTACTTTTGTACTCAAACTAAAATTGAGATGAAAGAGTATTCTATTACCGTAGTTAAGACCAACAACCCTACCATACTAAAGTTCGAATCTAACCATATGCTCGTAAAACGCAAAAACTACGAGTACAAAAATATTGATGAGGCCAAAAATTCACCTCTGGCGCAACAGCTTTTTCACCTTCCGTTTATAAAAACGGTGTATATCTCCGGTAATTTTATCGGTTTGGAAAGATATGATATTGTGGAATGGCAAGACGTAAAGGATGAAGTAGCCCAACAACTAGTAGAGTATTTAAACGCGGGAGAGCCCATTGTCATAGAAGAAGATAGCGATAAGCCAATTGCCGTTACTGTCTACGCAGAAGTAACCCCGAACCCCGCTACCATGAAATTTGTGGCAAGTAAAAAAATTGTCGGTTCCACTTTTGAGTATAAAAACATCGACGAGGCCAGAGAATCGCCTTTGGCTATGGAGCTGTTCCAATTTCCTTTTGTAAAGGAAGTTTTTATCGATGAAAACTATGTTTCCGTTTCCAAATACGAAGTGGCCGAATGGGAAGATATTACCATTGAGCTTAGAGAGTTGATAAGAAACTTTATCGCCGAAGGAAAAGAAATTGTCAACGACAATGCAAAACCTGTTGGCGGTACCCAGGCCCCTACCGTTACAAATAATAACATACCCGAAGATTTGGACGACACCTCTCTGGAAATCATAGATATCTTAGAAGAGTACGTGAAGCCTGCAGTGGCAAGTGACGGCGGAAATATTCTTTTTAAATCCTATAATGCAGAAAGCCGAACCGTAAACGTAATTCTACAAGGCGCCTGTAGCGGATGCCCGTCTTCCACATTTACCTTAAAGAACGGTATAGAAACCATGTTAAAGAATATGATGGGGGACAAGGTAAACGAAGTCGTTGCGCTGAACGGCTAAAAAAAATTGTAAATCAGTCAATTAAGCCATGATTAATCGTTAAATTGTAAAGAACATTAAAAACACTAATTATGGCAGTATTAAAAGTTATAGAAGTATTGGCTAATTCCGACAAAAGTTGGGAAGACGCAACAAAAAATGCGGTAGAGCAAGCATCAAAATCCGTTAAAAACATCCGGTCTGTATACATTAACGAACAGAGTGCGGTGGTCGAGGACGGTAAAATGGTGAATTTCCGAGTCAATGTAAAAATTACATTCGAGGTCAAATAACCGTAATTTTGAAATACGTTTTAGAGAAGCACCCTTGGGTGCTTTTTTTGTTTCGATACACCAAAGGCTATCTTTGAGAAAACACACACTTTGAACAAACAATAATTACCGTTTAAACTAATTGCTATATGGCCCAAAAATTCACGAACGACCTCATAAAAGAAACAAGTCCATATTTGTTACAGCATGCCCATAACCCTGTTGACTGGCACGCATGGAACCCACAGACCTTGGAAAAGGCAAAAAAGCAAAACAAACTGATCTTAATTAGTATTGGTTATGCGGCCTGCCATTGGTGCCATGTTATGGAGCATGAATGTTTTGAAGACGAAGAGGTAGCCAAAGTAATGAACCAACACTATGTAAATATAAAAGTGGACCGCGAAGAGCGCCCGGACATTGACCATATTTATATGGATGCGCTTCAGATGATGACCGGTAGTGGTGGTTGGCCACTTAATATTGTCGCCCTGCCCGATGGACGTCCTTTTTGGGGGGCCACCTATCTAAGAAAAGAAGACTGGATTAAAGTGCTTAAGGACCTATCTGAGCTATATAGATCCGATACCGAAAAAGTTTTGGGCTACGCACAGCGAATGGCCGAAGGAATACAACAAATAAACATCATTGAAGACCAACAGAACACCTTTATATATTCCATTGAAAACCTTAAGGAAGACGTAGAAAATTGGTCACAATATTTTGATACTTTTTTAGGAGGCTACAAACGAGCACCAAAGTTTATGATGCCCGTAAACATGGAGTTTTTACTTCATTATGCGACATCGTTAAAAGACGAAACCATAATGGATTACGTAAACACTACTTTGACCAGAATGGCCTATGGAGGTATTTTCGACCATGTAGGGGGAGGATTCTCAAGGTATGCCGTTGATACGAAATGGCATATCCCCCACTTTGAAAAAATGCTGTACGACAATGGCCTGTTAACAAGCCTATATGCCAAAGCGTATGCCGCGACGAAAAACGACCTTTACAAACGAACCGTAGAGAAGACCATTGCATTTGTAACCGAAGAGCTCATGTCTAACGACCATGCCTTCTACTCTTCTTTAGATGCCGATAGCTTAAACGAAAAAGGAATATTGGAAGAAGGGGCCTATTATGTATGGAAAGAACAAGAGCTGCAATCCCTTCTCAAAAAAGACTACGCACTGTTTAAAGAATACTACAATATAAATCCTTACGGAGAATGGGAAGAAGGCAACTATGTATTGATAAGGGACACCTCTGATGAAGACTTCTTAAAAAAACACGCATTGTCCCACAAAGAACTAGAAGCATTGTTAGAAAGATGCCAAGCAACTTTAAAAAAAGAAAGGAACAATAGGCCCAAACCAAGATTGGACGATAAAATACTAACCTCTTGGAACGGTTTAATGTTAAAAGGCCTTACCGATGCATACAAGTATTTGCAAAAAGAGACTTTTTTGGACCTTGCCCTAAAAAACGCCAAGTTTCTTACCAAAAATCTCTTTAGAAATGATGGCGGTCTTTACCATAACCATAAAAATGGAAAAAGCTCCATTAATGGTTACCTTGAGGACTATGCCGCCGTTATAGATGCCTTTATAGGCCTTTATGAAGTAACCTTTAACGAACATTGGATCCAACAGGCCAACAATTTAACATCCTATTGTTTATCCAATTTTATGGATGACGAAAGTGGACTGTTCTTCTTTACCTCAAAAAAAGACGCCTATGTAATACGAAGAACATTAGAAGTTGGTGACAACGTTATACCCTCTTCCAATTCCATCATGGCAAAAAACCTATTAAAATTGTCAAAGTACTACCCAGAGCTAGGCTATACCGACATTTATATAAAAATGCTAAAAAACGTGCAGGATAATTTTTCGCAAAACACACAGAGCTACGCCAATTGGTTGGATCTGGTACTCAACGAACAATTGCCTTTTTACGAGATTGCCATTGTTGGCGACGACTATGTAGAAAAAGCCATGGAAATCAACAAAAACTATTTGCCGCACACCATTATTTGCGGAGCAGAAAAAGAAGGAGGCATTTCTTTGTTAAAGAATAGATATATAGACAAAAGCACCCATATATGTATATGCAGCCATGGCGCCTGCCAGTTGCCTTTGACTCATACGGACAAAGCTTTGACGCAACTGCTCAAAAACAGCCTGCATTAACAATTGTTTAAATAAAATTTCTTGTTCAAGGCACTAAGATCATATAAGTTCGTGCCCTAAAATTTAAATTTATTTATGGAAGAGATAATGAACTATCAAGAACATGTTGACAAGGCCATTAAATGGTTCTGGGATGCCCTACCAAACTTACTGTTGGCTATTTTGTTATTAGTAGTGGGTACGTATATTATTCGGGTCATAAACAAACTAATACGTAAGTTCTTCGCAAAAAAAGACTACGACCCCTCTTTAGAAACATTCTTGCAGAGCTTAATATCCATAGCTCTCAAGATTCTTCTATTTGTACTGGTCATAACCCAATTGGGGGTACAATCATCTTCACTGGTAGCAATAATAGGTGCCGCAGGTCTTGCTGTTGGCCTGGCCCTACAAGGCTCTTTGGCCAATTTTGCCGGAGGGGTGCTTATATTACTTTTTAAACCCTTTAAGGTCGGTGACTTTATTTCCGCCCAAGGGGTAGATGGTACGGTCAAGGAAATATCCATATTTACCACAAAGCTAAAAACCTTTGGTAACCAAATAGCCATTATTCCAAACGGCCAATTGTCGAACAACAACATTATTAACTATAACGCCGAAAACTCCAGAAGAGACAAAATTGACGTAGGTATAGGCTATGATTCCAACATTAAAAAGGCAAAAGACATACTACTTCAAATTTGTAACGACAATAAGGATATACACAAAGATCCGGCGCCCGAAGTATATGTAGGTGAATTGGCCGATAGTTCCGTAAACCTAACACTTAGGTTTTGGGCCGATAACGATACCTTTTGGAAAGCTCATTTTTACGTAATGGAAGAAATTAAATACAGGTTCGATGCCGAAGGTATTGAAATTCCTTTTCCACAAAGAGTTGTGCACCAGATGAAAGAATAAGCCATAACCGTAAAAAAAGAAACAGCCCCTTAGATAAGTCTAAGGGGCTTTTTATTATTTGTAGGCCCTACCCCTTTTTCTTGGTAACTAAAAAATCTTTTAGATAGTAAGGCTCAAAATAGGCTACGTCCTCAAAATCTTTTGAAGAGAATTTTTGATAGGACAACACTGCCATTTCTTTTGCAGAAGGTACCGCCTTAGTCTTAAAAACCAAATTATCACCATCTAAGGTAGATTCTATTTTTTCGGCCCCACTACCAATAAAATAAACTTTACCGTTAGCAGTGTATTCTTTAAAAGACCCCCCATCTATAATCTCTGCACGGGTTTCTCTTACCTCATGTAATTTTGCATCAAATACCGCTGAATACACCTCCATTCTTCTGGCGTCCAACACGGGAACAATAACATCATCCCTTTCCACATTCAACTGCGACGCCATACTCTTTAGGGTAGCAATGGAAATTAATGGAACATTCAAAGCAAAAGACAGCCCTTTTGCCGCCGACACACCTATTCGTAAACCGGTATACGACCCCGGCCCCTTGCTAACGGCTACCGCATCTATATCACCAGGTAATTTCTTTGCCTCTTCTAAACATTCTTTAATGAATACGTGTAGCTGTTCAGCATGTGAGTAATTTGGTGTATTGTTTTCCCTAATGGCAACAACATCACCATTAAGGGCAAGGCTCACCGAACAATTGGTAGTTGCGGTCTCTAAATTTAAAATCAATCCCATAGCCCAAAGGTATTGAATAAGCATAAAAAAACCTGCAAATAAATGTTTGCAGGTTTTTAATTACACCTATTAAAACTAATCTAAGGTAATCGGAATTCCGAAATAGAACTCCAACAACTTTAATCTAAAAATATATTCATATTTGGTTCTTATTACTTGGGCTTCCGCATCATCTACCCTGGCCTGGGCCTGACTAAAATCAAAAGAATTCATCAAGCCTACATCAAACCGCTCTTTAGAATACTCATACGCCAGTTTTCTTGCCTCAAGTGTTTTCTCGGCCGCCTCATAAGACTTACGAAATGTAGTAACATCTATGTAAGCTTGGTTCACCGTTGACTCCAAGGCAAGTTTGTCTTGCTCTAACTGTAATTTTGACTTCTCTAAACTTATTTGTGAACGTTTAACATTGTTGCGCGTACTCCAACCATTGAATATTGGTACGTTAAGCTGTGCACCATAGGATATACCATCAAAAATCCACATTTGATCTGTAAAACTTGGGGTATAAGGCATGCCGGTAGCATCAGGGATCTGTGTTACGTCAGAATATCTGGTACCATATTGAAAAAAAGCTGATAGCGTTGGTGCATAAGCACCTTTTGCAATTTCCAGATCTTTTTCCGCCAAGTCTACATTTGACTCGGAAAACTTGATATCATTTCTAAATTCCAGTGCTTTGGAAAAAATAGTTTTAGGTGTGTTATTCAGAATATCGGATAGTGGAATATCAAACGACTCGTCCGCAATATCAAAATTTTCATAATCCGTAATCTGTAACAATTGGGCAAGGTTTATTCTAGAGATCAACACCAAGCCTTCATTATTGACAATTTGCTGTTCTTGGTTTGCGGCCGTAGCCTCTATTTCCAACAAGTCTCCCCTTGGCACTACTCCAGATTCCACCAATTCTTTGGTTCTTTTTAAGTCTTGTTCGGTAACGGCATACTGGGCCCTCGACACTTTAAGCGCCTCTTTGTTCGAAAGTATTTGCAGATAAGCATTCACCACATTGAGACGAATATCATCTTTAAGGTCATCTAAACGGTATTGACTGGATAATGCCGCCAATTTTGCCCTTTGTACCCTTTTTATATTTTGCAGACCATCGAACAACGTGACACTGGAAGAAAATCCGGCATTCACATTATTTGCCGTACTGTTTGTAGGTAGGTTATTGGTGGGGTTTATAGAAAAACCGGTATTACTGGAAACCGATGCAGTGGCATTAAGATTGGGCAAAAGATTACCAAAAGCATCTTTCTCATCTATCTTCACACTTTCTAGGTCCAGCTCATACTGCTCTACCGATAGGTTGTTTTCCACTGCGTAGTTAACACATTCTTCCAAAGTCCACTTCTTATTTTGGGCCAGTGTTGTGCCAACTGCCATCAGCAGAAACATTATGGTTATCTTAAGTTTCATGTTTTATTTATTTTTGATTGATGATGATTACTCTTCTTCTGTTTCTTCGTCACCTTTTTTAATAGGTTCCGTTTTGTTCCAATGCTTTACTTTGTCTTCTTCTGAAAGGCCGGAAATAATTTCAACGTTTACACCATCTGAAATACCTGTTTCCACATCTCTTCTCTCAAACTTTTGTTCATCTACAGAACCAACGGCCACTTCTACATAAGGCTTGTCGGTTTCTTTATCAAACTGTAGCAAAGCCTCGGGTATCACCAATATATCCTCTTTCTTTTCTAGGACCATAGAAGCATTGGCACTATATCCTGCACGAATAAAAATATCGTCCGTTACATCAACATCTGCCTCGATCTTAAATTGCACCGCACCGGTTTCCTCAATGCCTTTTGGGGCGATAAACCTTAGTTTTGCATCTAATTCTACCCCTTCTATTGCGCCTAAACTTATCTTCAAAGGAGTTCCTAACTTGAGTTTTCCGACCTCACCCTCATCTACTTTTCCTTCAAATATCATTCTACTCAAATCTGCAATGGTCGCAATCGTAGTACCATCATTAAAGTTATTACTTTGTATTACCTGAAAACCTTCCTCAACCGGGATTTCTAAAATAGTACCATCTACAGTTGCCCTAATATTGGTATTGGCACTGGTAGAACCACCTGCCGAACCTCTTCTGATAATCTGATAATCGGCCTTGGCATTGTTCAGCTCTTGCTCTGCCTGATTGTAGGTCAATTGAATATTGTTAAAATCTTGACTACTTATAACCCCTTTATCGAATAGTTTTTTATTTCTATCAAATTCAATTTTGGCATTGTTCAGGGCCAACTCCGCATTTCTTACACGACCGCTTGCCTGGTTTAAAGATTGCTCATTGGGCACCACTTTGATCACGGCGATCAAGTCTCCAGCCTTTACCTTTGCACCCTCTTCCAGATAAATTTTCTCTATAATACCTGAAATCTGAGGTTTTATTTCTATCTCATCCTCTGGAACAACCTTACCAGTGGCCACTGTTTTCTTTTCTATACTAGATATAAAAGGTTGACTTGTTTCGTACGTAATAGCAGATTTACTGTTTGATTTTATAAAGAACACAGCTGCCCATAGTGCTCCAAGCACCAGTACTCCTATTAAAATATACTTTACGATCTTATTCATTTTAAATGTTTATTAAATTGGTTGTTACTCTTCTCTTAATGCGTCAATAGGTTTTATACTTACGGCTCTCTGTGCAGGTATCAACCCTATCAAAGTGCCCAATACTACCATAATTAAAAGTGCTCCCAAAACATAGGGTATGGGCACTGTCGGATTGGTATACGGAAAATCGAGATCTTTGGTCAAGCTATTGATAATGGACAATACGCCCGCCCCCAATATGATCCCCATTACGCCCGCGATCATTGTTAAAAAAACCGATTCTAAAATAATCTGTGACCGCACCTCTTTTGGCGTGGCTCCCAGAGCCCTTCTTACTCCCAGCTCTTTGGTACGTTCTTTAACAGATATCAATAAAATGTTACCGATACCAATGACCCCTGCCAAAATAGTGGCAATACCCACCACCAGACTCAAAAAGGTCATACCTTTGGCGAAACCAGAAACCTTAGTGAACATTTCACCTAGATTGAAAGAGCCAAATGCCCTTTCGTCTTCAGGGTTTACTCGGTGTATATTTCTTAATAGGGATTTTACATCCTTTTCTACCTGTACTACATCAACATCATCATAAGCGGCAATACAAAAATAATCTACGTTCTCTCCCGTATTGTATAATTTCCGAAAGGTGGTAAAAGGAATAAAAATGGCGTTATCGTTATCGAAACTGACACCTTGGGACAGTTTATGAACCCCGACCACCTGAAAATACACATCTCCTATTCGTATAAACTGACCTATAGGGTCTTCGTCCTTTTCAAAAAGCTCTTGCAGATTTCTTTCACCGATCACACACACCTTTCTTGCCTGGGCAATATCCTCATCATTAATAAAACGTCCGCCATCAAATATTTTTTTGGTGGCTATTCTCGTATAAACCGGATAGTCCCCATTTACGGGGTAAGAACCCGATTTTTGTCCTCTTACGGTAAAGACGGGATCAGAACCAAAATTACCCAATGTAATACGGGGTGCGATATTCTGTATTTCGGGAATCCTATTTTCCAGTGTCGTAACATCACTTAATTTCAACTGCATGGGACGACCCGTTTTAAAACCTTCATAAGGCATACTGGTACTCTGCCCCCAAACGAACATACTGTTCATCGACACGCTTTCAAAAACCTTTTCGAAACCATTGTCCATACCCTTTGCCGCACCGGACAATGCGATGTATATAAAGATTCCCCAAAGCACACCTACAATGGTTATAATGGTTCTGGTCTTGTTCTTACTTATAGAACCGAATATCTCTTGCCATGTATTTCTATCAAAAATAAATTTCATATCATTCGTCTCTTAAAGCTACTATTGGTTTTATTCTGGCCGCTCTTCGTGCAGGTATATAACCGGCCAAACCGCCAAAGAATATTAAAACTACCGTTGCAAAAATGGCGGTGCCCATATTAATAAAAGGATTGGTAATAAAGTAGTCCTTTAAAGAATCACCTAAAGAACTTAGCATTGCCACCCCCAAGACCATACCCACAATACCAGAAACCGTAGTAATGAAAACAGACTCTAACAGTATGGTACTGATTACAGATTTAGGTGTGGCCCCCAAGGCTTTACGTATACCAATTTCTTTGGTTCGTTCTTTGACCACAAAAACCATAATATTGCTAATACCGATAATACCGGCGATAATGGTGCCGAATGCCACAAAGCCCACTATAATTTGCAAAACCCCAGCAAACTGTTGGTTCTGCTTTAATTGGTCGGCAACATTTCGGATAAAAAACCCACGCTGATCATTGGGGTCTATAAATTTTTTCTCCCTAATAAAATCTCCCAACTTTCTTTCAAAAGCCATAGCCCCGGCATATCCTATTTCGGGCTTAAAACCGATTACGATCTGATTGATCTTATCGGTGTTTTTCTCGATCAACTGCCGCGTGGTATAGGGTATATATATTCTACGCTCCTCATCGTCACCTGCATCGTCTTGAAAAACCCCGATGACCTTAAATACACTGCCCGTTATATCTATATACTTACCAAGGGCATCCTCGTTTTTAAAAAGATCTTTCTCCACAAGTCTGCCGATAACGGCATATTTTGCTTTTTCTTTGATGTCTTGCTTGTTGAGGTATCGCCCCTTCATTATAATGGTCTTTTCGGCAAACTGATACGCCTCGCTAACACCCCGTGTCGTATAATTATTGGATTCGTTCTTATATTTTACCAATCCGCTTCTATCTACCCTTGGGGAAATATATTCCAAGAACAAAGGGAAGCTCTCTTCTATATCGGCCAAATCGGAATTATCGAACTCTATTTGCCTGTTGGACTTATAGCCTTTGAACGGTTTTGAGGTTCTACCTGGAAAAACAAAGAACGTATTGGTGGCATCATCCTCAAAAAACTCGCTGAAAGTATTGATCAGGCCATTGCCAAAACCATACAACACAACAAAGATCAAAATACCGAGCGCTACCGTAAAACCAGAAAGAAAAGTTCTTAGCTTATTTTTCTGAATAGTTTCGAATATTTCTTTCCAACTATCTCTACTAAACATATTGTTCTGCCCTTACTTGATCCACTTTTTTATCCTCTACGATCACCCCATCTTTAAGGTGCACTATTCGTTTACACATGTGTGCAATGTCCTCTTCATGGGTTACCAATAAAATGGTATTCCCCTCATCATTGATCTTTTGGATCAGATCCATTACCTCGTACGATGTTTTACTATCCAAGGCTCCGGTTGGCTCATCGGCCAACAATACCTTAGGCTCCGCAGCCATTGCCCGTGCAATGGCAACTCTTTGCTTCTGCCCCCCTGAAAGCTCACTGGGTAAATGGGTGGCCCATTCCTTAAGTCCCACTTGCTCTAAATATTTTAAGGCCTTTTCTTGGCGTTCTTTTCTACCTACCCTTTGGTAGTACAAAGGCAAAGCAACATTTTCTGCGGCGGTCTTGTAATTGATTAGATTAAACGACTGAAAAATAAAACCTAAGAACTTATTACGGTATTGCGCCGCTTTTGTTTCGTTTAAATTTTTAATTGGCACACCATCCAGAGTATAGCTTCCTTCATCCAATTCGTCCAACATTCCCAGAATGTTAAGCAATGTAGATTTCCCGGATCCAGAAGACCCCATTATAGCTACCAATTCCCCTTCCTCTACAGAAAAATTAATTCCCTTTAGCACATGTAAGGAATTTTTGCCCATTTGATAGGACTTATGAAGATTCTTAATTTCAATCATGTTGGTTGTTGTTTTAGACAATTAACTTGTAATGCCTATGTGTTAGACTATGATCTTTTTAAATTGTTACATCCAATGGCAGATATTTTTTAGTTCTGCGCCAATTCGTCCGGTTTCACTTCGTTCCAGACTTTAATTCTTTCGCTCTCGGTGATTCCCGATTTAACTTCCACATAAATTCCGTCACTAATACCGAGTTCAATATCCCTACGTTCAAACTCTTGGTCTGCCGTTTCGATTTCAACATATGGCTTTTTAGTCTCATCATCGAACTGCACCAATGCCTCCTTAACCGCAAGAACACTGTCGGCCTTGGCCAAGATAATGGAGGCATTGGCACTTAGCCCCGCCCTTATAAACACACTGTCCTGTTTTTTCAAGGTGCCCTTGATCTCGAACTGAATAGCACCGTTTTCCTCTTTGCCCTTTGGGGCTATATAATCTAGAACAGCATCAAAAACCTGATCTTCTATAGCACCTACCGTAATCTCTAAAGGAAGATTCTCTTTGATCTTACCTACTTCCGACTCGTCTACCTTTCCTTCGAATATCATTTTTTCCACATCTGCAATGGCGGCTATGGTCGTACCTTCATTAAAGTTATTGCTTTCTATTACCTGATTACCCACTTCTACAGGCACTTCCAACACCATTCCGCTTACCGTAGCTCGAATTTGGGTATTGGCCGCATTACCATATCCCTTCGTGGTACCTGTACGTACAATATCGTACCTTTTATTGGCTGCAGCATACGACTGCTTAGCCTGATCATAGCTCACTTGTGCCCTCTCTAAATCTACTTGTGAAATGACTCCTTTTTCAAAAAGTGATTTCTGTCGTTGTAGGTTTCTCATTTGATCGTCCAAGCCAATTTTTGCTTCTTCTATATTATTTCTGGCATCGTTTAAAGCACTTAGGTTCGGCACCACTTTTATCTTACAGATTAAATCTCCCGACTTTACAAAATCGCCTCCTTCCACATAAATTTCCTCTATAACCCCCGAAATATTGGGCTTTATCAATACTTCTTCCAAAGGAAGAATACTACCCGTTGCCATGGTTTTTTTTATGATCGTTTGCTTTGACGGCTGTTCCGTCTGATAGACCACTGGGTCTTCCGCGTTTTTTTGATACAAGTAATACATAGACCCCCCAAAGGCTAAAACTATGACCAGTAAGATGATGACGGTTCCTGACTTTTTCATTTTTTTGATTGATTTAATTTTTATAATCGATGAATCTTATTCTGTTCTTAATGCTTCTATTGGCCTTACCTTTATAGCACTTTGTGCCGGAATGAATCCTGCCAATAATCCGGATACTATCAATATCATTAAAGCGACCGCTACCACCCCTATGCCCACACTCGGGTTAACGAACATATCTACCGGCCCTACAGAGTCCAGAACTGCATTGATGCCATAGATAAAGGCCGCTCCAAAAATTATTCCTGTCATGCCGGAAATTATGGTCAAAAAAATAGATTCCATTAAAATTTGTTTTTTTATGGACCAAGGGTCTTCCCCCAAGGCTCTACGGATACCAATTTCCTTTGTTCTTTCTTTAATAACGATCAGCATAATATTGCTGACTCCTATTATACCCGAGAGCAACACCAAAACACCAACAAAATAGGCGACCCAACGCAAAGCCCCGAACAAGCTCTCTACCCTATTGAACTGTTCGTATAGATCAAAGTAACCAACGGCTCTTTTATCTTCGGGGTGTATCTTTCTATTTTCCTTTACAACATTTACTATTCGTTCCTTTAAATTGGATATAGAGCTTCCGTCTTTGGCGGTAATCGCCATCCAGCCAACATTGTCCCCCATATTAAATGCCTGAGAAAAAGAAGTAAAGGGAATAAATATTTCTTTTTGTCCTTCTTCCCCATCCCCATCATTATTCTTCTTTTTATAGCTACCTACCACCATAAAATTTACTCCTTGAATTTTAATATAGGTTCCTAATATAGGTTCCCCTTTATCATAGAGTTCATTTTTTACCCCTTCTCCTATTATCGCCACTTTTCTTTTGGCCTCAATATCGTTATGGTTTATAAACCTGCCCTGCGTGATCGTCATCGGCTCTTGCTTAATTATTTCGGGGTAATCACCATATACATTAAAAGCTCCCGTTTTAAGCCCCCTAACGACATTGTTGCCCCCACCAAAGCCCCCGAGTTGGTTTCTAGGCGATATAAACCTTAGATTGGGTACCTTGTCGTTTATAGCCTTAACATCTTCTAGTTTAAAATTATAGCGCCTGCCCTTGGGCAAGCCCTTGTACGACTTGGTAGTGCTTCTGGACCACATGAACATGGTATTGGTGGCAATATCGCCGAAATCTGCACGGATACCATTTTCGAGTCCTTTTCCAGCAGCCAAAAGAATAATCAGAATAAAAATACCCCAACCTACCCCGAACGCCGTAGCCAATGTTCTAAATACATTGCGAGACAACACCTCGATAATCTCTTTCCAACGATCCTTATTAAGCATACTTCGCAATTAAGAAAGTTATTATATCCCTATTCATCTTTCAAGGCTTTAATTACATGAACCCTAGCAGCCCGCCAAGCCGGAAAAAAACCAGCAACCGCCCCTGCAAAAATGAGCACGAATACGGTGGTAACGGCAACATTAAAATCTACCGACGGATTCATTATATAATCCACCTCTATATGTGGCCCCACCAATTCCAACAGCCCCATACTGAATATAAGTCCTGCAAACCCAGCAATGGCCGTAACAAAAATGGATTCGTGCAACACCATTCCCACAATGGACCATGGTTTGGCGCCCAAGGCTTTTCTAATACCTATTTCCCTGGTGCGCTCCTTTACGACAATCAACATAATATTGCTCACCCCCACTACACCGGCTATAATGGTGCATATGCCTACAAACCAAAAGAAAAACTTTATACCCGACATTAGGGTATAAAAACGTTTTGCCTCTTCCATAGGATTCCAAATTTGTATAGCGCTGGTATCATCGGGAGCCACCGTATGGGCCTGTAGCAAATAAGCACGTAGTTCATTTGTAAATTGAATGGATTGGGCTACCGCAGTCTCAAAATCATCGGCAGGAGGAAGCGTATAGGCCATATTGTTTATATGGTCGGCACCATTGAACACCTGCTGCGCCGTAGAAATGGGAATAAAGATTCTTTCTTCTTCCCTCTCACCTCCCACATCACCATATACCCCAATAATTTTAAAAGGAATGCCGGAAATATCTATAAATTGACCTACTGGTTCAGATGTATCTTTAAAGATGTCTCTTTTGATTTTGTTACCTATTACAGCCACTTTGGCTTTTTCCCTTTCATCCGAATAGTTTAGAAAACGCCCCTTGGATATATACTCGTTCTCAATGAACTGAAACTGTGAAGACACACCTTGTATACCATAGGCCAACGATTCTTTACCATAATTTACCTGCACATTACGCACAAAGTATCTCGGAGACTTGTTCTCTATTCTATCCCCTAACAGATTTGCCGAAAATTCATAGTTTTCGTTTCTTAATTGGATACGCCTTCCAGGATTTAACCCTTTATATTCTTTGGTGGTAACCCCTGGCCAGACCCAAACACTGGTGGCCGCATCTTCTTCAAATTCATTGGCTATACCATTCTGCATTCCCTGACCAAAACCCAATAAGATTACCAAAATAAAAATGCCCGAAGCCACGGAAAGCCCGGTAAGGAAAGTTCGCAATTTATTTTTTCGAATGGTATCGAAAATTTCTTGCCATCGTTCTAAGTCGAACATGTTGATTGATTTTGATTGATGAATGCAATACAAGTATTACTTGTAAATAAGACTATGCATTATCTATAATGTTACAAAATCAACAGAAAAAAAGTGTTAAATCTATAAAATTGTGTTAAGAACGCATTCTTCTATATATAAAATAGAAAAGGCCGGCCACTAAAATGTACGGTATGGACATAAGGTAAACAATACCATTATTTATACCCTCTGCCGCATTACCAGATGCCTCACTCTCTAAAACCGCCCTACACATGGCGCACTGCGCATTTGATAAAGATGGCACTAAAATTAAACCCACGACCAATAAACCTATCAAGTATTTTGGGTTCATCCTTTTTGAACCTTCAAAACCAATTAAACTATTCAGGTTCCTTTTTAATTTTATTTTAGTGCGCATAATAGGGTGCTATCATTATATAAACTACAACTCCCGTTACGGCCACATAGAGCCAAATAGGAAAAGTATACTTTGCCAAGGCCCTATGGCCTACATAATCTTTTAAATAAGCCCTTGCATAGGTTCTAAGAACCAAGGGTATCAATGCTATGGACAAGATAATGTGGGTTATCAATATAAAATAATAAACATATCGTATAGTTCCATCTCCCCCGAACGGCGTCGAATCGGATGTCATATGATAGGCAATATACATTACCAAAAACATCAAGGACAAAACAATATTGGTTGTCATAAGCTTTTTATGCAACGATTCATTTCCGTTCTTAATGGCCCATACTGCCACTAACAACAAAACTGCCGTAACCCCATTTATGGTCGCATAAATCGGGGGCAAAAAAGACAACGGCGCCACGTTCGGAATTTTAACACCGAACAATAAGGCCACTACAACGGGTATAATCACAGAAACAACCGTAATTATCTTATTAAAACGCTTTTCCTTTGTCAGTGTACTTTCTTCCATACTATTCTTCCAATAATTTTCTGATATCCTCTTTTAGTATACTTATCTGTTCTTTTTCCCCTTCGCTGTTTACTCCCATCTTTTCTGTAATGGCCCCTCGATAGTATACAATAGGGTTTCCGAATTCATCTTTTCTTGAACGGATATATCCTTGTTTGTCTACCAAGGCAAACAAACCTGAATGTTCAAATCCTCCCGGTGCATCCGGTACTTCTGCGGCAAAAATATTAAAACCGGCATTTGCCAACTCGTATATTACGTCCCTATCTCCGGTCATTAAATGCCAATCCATATCGGTGACCCCTTTTTTCTCGGCGTATTCCTTTAAAACGGATGGTGTATCGTATTGTGGTGTTATGGTAAAAGAGGCAATACCAAAATCCTCATCGGCAAATTCATTTTGCAATTCGACCAAATTTTCTGTCATGATCGGACATATACTTGGGCATGAAGTAAAGAAAAATTCCACCACAAAAACTTTTCCTAGATAATCCTTATCGGTAACAACCAAACTATCTTGATCTACAAATTCAAAAGAAGGTACTTTCCTTCTGTTTCCGTTTATGGTGATGTAGGCCAAGCTGTCCCTTTCGGAATAAGGAACCATCCTATCTTTATCGACAACTTCTCCCTTAGTAATTTTTTCTACTATCATAGGTATTACGATGATACCGAATATCAGTACGATCAGCGACACCCATACATATGTGTATTTTTTGTTCATTAATCGGTATTTCTATTGTTGTTCTTTTTTAGTGCCAATCTATATTCCGCCAATATAATCTTAACATCGTCTACCATCTTATTGTTGAGCTCCGCCACAGAATTGGTATCAAAACCATATTTAGTACCCTCATCCTCATCATTATCCCTTCCTCTGAGGTTTCCATCTTTATCGATTATAAAAACATAGGGAGTACCTAGGTCGGCCCCCAATTTTATATCGGTTTTAAGATTCTCAAACAGGTTTTTGATATCTGTTTCCTCCATAAAAAGAAACTTCCATTTGCTGGTATCCGCAAGGTTCGCAAGTTCTTTTTTAAGTTCATCTACCTTTTGCTCGGTACCGATCGGTAAGACCATTACACACTGAAAGTCTTTGAATTGATAAAATCGCTTGTATATTTTCTGGTTCAAATTAAAGGTGTTCCCTTTCTTATGTTCCACCTCATTGCCAAGAAAACCCAAAATCGTAATATTGTTATGAAACTGCACATTATTACCCTCTACATTTAACTCGTTCACCCCTTCTGTAAGTACCGGCAACTTACCAAAATTATTTACTCCAGACGCAAAGAACAGGTATGCCACAATGGGCAATACAAACAAAACCACCAGTACAAAAGTCTTTTTCATTTTAAAATTTTCTACTTATAGAACATAGGTTATCCAAAAAAACAGGAAAAGCCTATACACCGTACTTGACCGTACTTTGCAAAAATAAAAAAGACGGTCTTTAAACCGTCTCTTAATTCTGTTAATTCTACTTATAAAGCGATTAGAAATTCCAGGTTACAAACCCATCTTTATAGACATTATAAATATAGTCGCCCTCTACAAGAAGTATAAAAGAAAGGTATATTACCAAAAATACAGGTGTCCATACAATAGCTCTTCTCAATGAACTTTTTTCGTCACGAAGGTGCATAAAGTCCCAAGCAATATAATAGGCCTTTACCAGTGTTAATATGATAAAAATCCAATTTAACAATTTCATACCTAGTACATGCGTTTCTACAAGCCCTGCAGGTTTATAGATACCCAAAACTACCTCTATTGCTGTTACAAATGTTAGAAAGGCCAAAACACCCCATATCTTTTGGGTATTGGATTTAAACTTTACTAGCCCTCTAAAAATCTCTAATTTATGTCCGTGTGCCATAATATGTTTTATCTAATCTTAAAGAAATTGAAACTTGATTAACCTTATACCAAATAGAAGAATGTAAATACGAATACCCACACTAAATCTACGAAGTGCCAATATAACCCCACCTTTTCTACCATCTCGTAGTGACCTCTTTTTTCATAAGTTCCCAATACAACATTGAAGAAAATAATTAAGTTGATCACCACACCAGAAAACACGTGAAAACCGTGAAATCCGGTAATAAAGAAGAAGAAGTCAGCAAAAAGACGGCTTCCGTATTCATTATGTATAAGGTTCGCCCCTTCGACAACCTGACTTGCATTTGCAAGCTTATCTAAAGACTCTTGCCTTGTAAGTAAGGTTTTATGACCGTCCTCACCTATGGTTTCCGTTCTAACAAGTATGTTTGGATTGGCCTTAAAGCCAGCAACTACTTCATTAACCGAGAAACTTGGCAAAGCCGTTTCCCCGTAGAACCAGATTCCATTTTTTCTTTCATGGTCGACTCTTTCGCTAGGTATTGTTTTGGCAAAATCGGCCAATGCAACTCTTTCTCCTGTCTCCGCATTAACAAACTGCAATATTCTTCCACCCTTTGTTTCGATAGCACCATGATCGCCCTTTATAAAAGTAGCCCATTCCCATGCTTGAGAACCAAGGAATATAGCACCACCAATAATGGTAGCGAACATATACCAAATAACAGCTTTCTGTTTCATTTTATGGCCGGCATCAACCGCCAACACCATAGTTACCGAAGACATAATCAAAATAAAGGTCATAAAGGCCACATATATCATCGGATAGTTTCCATGGAAAAAAGGCACGTGAGTAAAAACCTCATCCGCAATAGGCCATATATCCATAAACTTAAACCTAGAAAAACCATAGGCAGCTAAAAAACCTGAAAAAGTAAGGGCATCCGAAACAAGGAAAAACCACATCATTAATTTACCGTAGCTAGCGCCTAAAGGTCTGTTTCCACCTCCCCAAACGTTTTCTTTTACTCCCGTTGTAACCGTCGTATCCATAGATTAATTTATCTCTTTAATAAAACTTTAGCAAATTTACATTTTTTTCAACTATATGAAAGCTGAATTTATTCAAAACTATTTTTGTTCGAAAATATTATTTAACAAAGGTCATAAACAATAACAAATAGACCCACAAAAGATCCAAAAAGTGCCAAAAAGTGGCTCCTAACGTTACCCCTAAATAATCTTCTTTCGTATATTTTCCCCTACTATGGTTAAAGACCACCAATGATAACGATAGCAAACCGGCCACAACATGTATTATGTGCACCATTGCTATTAAAAACACATAAGATGTTTTAATATTACTGGTGGGCCCTGTAAAATAGAAGCCTTCGTTCACCATTTGTGAAAAACCGTTGAACTGTAACACAACAAAAAGTAGTCCTAGGCCCATGGTTGTCCACAACCAAGTAGTACAAAGTTTATGATTACCTTCCTTTATGGCCTTTTTGGCCAAAATGTAGGTTATACTACTAATTATGATAACCACGGTACTTATGTAAAAAGAGTTTGGCAAGTTAATATCGCTTACCCAATCCTCTCTAGTACTACTTACGATATATGCACTTGTCCACCCGGCAAAGCCCATTAACAAACTGACAATACCAAACCAAAGAATCATCTTCTTTGACCTGTCTATTTTTTCTTTTTCAGTACCTTGTGTTAAATCCATTCTTCTTTAAATAAATTTGTCAACGACATAAACAACTTGCATTAATGTGATATAACTCACACTTGCCAACATTAATTTTCTGGCCGTAACATTGCTTCTTTCCGTGTACAACCTAAAAGCAAAAAACAACATAACGCTCCCCATCAACAAGATTATTACAGCTGCAAAAACAGAAAGTTCCAACCTGCCCGTTATACCAAAAACAGGTATTATCGAAACTACCATCATCCAAATGGTATACATTATTATTTGTAGGGCCGTGCCCTTATCTTTTTTTCCGGTAGGCAACATTTTAAAACCTCCCTTTTTATAGTCATCGTCCAACATCCACCCCAAGGCCCAAAAATGGGGGAATTGCCAAAAAAACTGTATCATAAACAAAGTACCCGGTTCTATACCAAATTCATTGGTAGCGGCAACCCAACCAAGCATAAACGGAATGGCACCCGGAAAAGCCCCAACGAACACCGACAATGGTGTTTTCGTTTTTAGCGGCGTATACACACTGGTGTATAAAAAAATTGAGATAGCACCGAACATGGCCGTCTTAGGATTCAACAAATACAAGGCAACCACCCCTAAAATCGTTAAGACTATTGCTATGGACATAGCGGTACGTACCGTCATCCTACCGGAGGGTATAGGCCTGTTCTGGGTACGTTTCATCAACGCGTCCAAATCTCTTTCTATTACCTGATTATATGCATTACTGGCCCCTACCATACAGTAACCGCCAAAAGCCAATAATAAAATGGAAGAAGGATTAATCTCGTAAGCTCCTAGAAAATAACCCGCAATAGAAGAAAAAACAACACTGACCGCAAGTCTTGCTTTGGTAATTTCCTTAAAATCAGCAAAAATCAATGCTACTATGTTGTCTTTTGCCATACCAACCGCGGTCTTCATCTTTACTCAAAATTGGGATGCAAAGATAACCCTCAGCCCATATTTCTGCAACCAAAACGGTTTTATTTATAGTCATAATGAATAACGGGTACAATTAAGACGCTCTTAATAATGTTACATAAGTTAAAATAATGGTACAAAAAAGCCCGAATATTACTATCCGGGCTTATTATAATATAATTGGAATATATCTTATTGCAATTTAAATGTAATTGGAATACTAAAAGGAACACGTACCGCTCTACCTCTTTGCTTCCCTGGTGTCATTTTAGGAAGTTTACTGATAATTCTTGCAGCCTCTTTTTCCAAGTTCTTATCCGGACCACGCATTCTAACGTTACCTATGCTACCATCTTTTTGGATCACGAACATTACACTTACCCTACCTTGTACTCCCATTTCTTGGGCAATTTCCGGGTAACGGAAGTTCTTACTAATATGCTTTTGCATCATTTTGTTAAAACATGCCCTCTTATCACTTTCGTTCTCACAACCTGGAAAAACCGGAACATCTTCAATTACCGCAAAAGGAACGTCAACATCTTCTACTTCTTCTTCCACAACAACATCCTCTACCTCGATGATTTCTTCTTCTTGGCTAGTTTCAGTAGACTCGATTACCGTTTCCTCTACCTCTACCTCATCCTCTACAACCTCGATGATTTCAGGTGCAGCTGGTGGCGGTGGTGGTGGTGGCGTTTTTATTTGCTCCGTCATAGGAACTTCTTCATCCAACAAATCATCCACATTCATGGAGATGTCATAATCATTTACCTCGTCATACGTTTTCCATTCAAATGCAAAATACGTGAGCAGCATCACAGCAAACAACCCTATAACAAAATAGAGGCTACTGTTTTTGGTTAAATCCGCCTTTGGATTCTTTTTCGGTTCCATATCTATTCAATTTAGTTGTTTGCTAATTTAAATAATAAATACTTAAATACGCAATTAAAATTTTCATTTTAACGGCCAAATGCGATAAACAAGCCATCTAACCAAATACATTCCAACAAAAGCACCGAATGTATTCGCCAAAACATCTAAAATATCACCTTCTCTATCGACCGTCATACTATACTGTAACACCTCAATAACCATACCATATATTACAGCGAACACAAAAACAACTAAAAGCACCTTTTTTAGCACAAAATGTTCTTTTAAGTGTTCTCTAGAGGCAAGTACGCCCAAAACCACCATCCCAAAGTAGAATGCAAAATGAACAATTTTATCAAAATGGGGAATATCGATCCCTTCTGTATCTACCCCTGAAAAAGAAAATAAGCTGGAAAAAGTGACCAGCACCATCCAGCTTATAAAAGATATTCTAAAAAAAATGGATTTAAGCACCCACCAATTCTTTGTAATCCGCATCGCTCAACAACTCGGCTATTTCATCTAAGTTGCTCAACTTCACCTTTACCATCCAACCTTCACCATAGGGATCCGTATTCACCTTTTCTGGCTCATCCTCCAACGATTCGTTGAACTCTATGATCTCACCTGACAACGGTAAAAATAAATCGGAAACGGTCTTTACGGCTTCCACAGTTCCAAAAACCTCTTCCTTTTCCAAGGTTTCATCTAGGGTATCTACCTCTACATAGACAATATCTCCCAACTCGCCCTGAGCAAAATCGGTAATACCAACGGTAGCTACATCTCCTTCGATCTTAACCCACTCGTGGTCTTTAGTATACTTTAATTCTGATGGTATATTCATTTCATTGTTTTTGATAGAGGCAAATGTAAATTATTCTTGAACGGAATTCAAAAAAATATCTTCAACTTATATAAAAATGGACTTTATTAATTACCAAAGTTGTAACGCAAGGTAAACCCTGCATTTATAGTAGTCTGTGGATAGGCGGTGGAAACGGCAAATTTTGAGAACGAGTGATCATAGAAAAACAATGCGTTCAATTGCTTGCTCAACGCATAATCTGCAGTAAACTTTATAGATAAAAGGTTTTGACCCGAGGTAACCTGATTGTTATCCAAATCCAAATATCTGATAATTGTAATATTATCCCTTAAACTTACGTCCGCTTTAAGGTTCAAGTCACCTTTTAACCTAGTTTTGTTTCCGCCAATATTGGTAACGAACTTAACATCTTTAATACGGTAGCCCAGACCAACGGTATACTCCTTTCCATTGATCTCTGTCAACAAATTGTTGTCAAAACTCAAAGACAAGGCCCTATCTGTTCTAACTTCGGCTAAGACGCTCAATGAATTTTTCATTTCAAAATCTACCCTCAACAGTGGATTAAATTGATCCGTAAGCACCACATTGTTCAATATTAAATCGGGCAATATATCGCCGTTTTCATCAAACTGCCCATTTTCCTTTTCCAGATTGGTCTGAAATGAATTGATACTGTAGGAAGCCCTATAACCATGACTTAAAGAAAAGCGCTTAAATTTCTTTTTAAACCATTTGTTCTTCATTAACCCAGTGTACTTAATATTCCAATTCGGAATAGGAATCTTTCTAAAAGCATCTAGATTTACACGGTTGACATCTTGGCCCGTATATGCCGCAAAAAAAGCGGGCAACAACACTTCTGGTTGCGTTTTGCTATATCGTTGTGGAAAGCCATCTTCGTCCACTTCCCCTAAAGATTGATACCCCCTATCGGCTTCCAACCTATTGGCAATAGTAATCCTATTTTCTTTGAACTTGGCAAAAGCTTCGGAATCGAACTCGTCACTTTTACCAAAAGCAGTACCGATCATTACCGTAGAAATACTAAAACTACCATACTCGTTTTGAAGACCATTTCTATTATCCAACAAAGCTTCTAGGTCATAATTCTCTTGCATACTGCTAGAGTACTGCCTATCTGCGGTCAAATCTATGGTGAAATCTTTTGTTGGTTGGGCAGTTGCCGTAATGCTGAGCTGCTTATTATTTCTTTTTATAAACTGATCGTTAAAATCCGAGTAAGGCGTTAACCAACCATTTTTCGCCGCTTCGTACCTCACATCTGACTGGCTACCAAAAACAAACCCTACGGATGGTCTGGTGGTACCAATAAACCCGACAGATTGTGTATAACCTGGCAATACCGTACCATTGTTCTCATTGTAATTTACGTTTACCCTTTTTACCATTGTGACCACATCCACAAAAGTGTTGAACAGGCCACTTGTCTTGGGTTTCACTCTCTCTTCTTTACCCGCAGCTACCCCTGCCTTATCCCTACGTATAGGAGAACTACTTGCCTTACCGGCCGACTCTCGTTTCTTTAACCCTATCAAATCATAGAACTTCTGCATGGTCAACGAAGCGGTAATGGCATGCGTATTGGCATTTTGAATGGTATTTATTTGCGCGTTGGGATCGTTTAAAGCCACTTGGGCAACCTCAGCCAAGGCATCTCCACCACGCTGCCAATCAAAGTTGCTGGTGTAACTATACTGTGCATTTATAAAATCGAGTGCGGGAATCTTATTAAAAGGCAGCTCATAATTTAATTGCATTTGCTGCGAATGCCTATTGGGCTCACCAATATCAAAGAAACCATCCCAAACATCAAGAGCCTTGTTTATGGCATCGGCAGAATTCACAGGCTCATCCTCATTATAATAATTACGCACAATATTATTGTTAGAACCCGTAAAGTTCAATCGTAACGATTTGGTCAAATTATAATTAATGGCGTATTGCCAATTAAATAAATAATTACGCTGCTGCAATTCGGGAAGTTCCAGACGATCTTCACCCTCTTCGTACACATCCCTAAATCGCTGTGTGTTAAATTGCCTGTTGATATTGGAGTTCAAAGACACACTTGCCGGCAATAGATTTAAGTTCAGGTCTTTTAACCATTTCCAGTATGCACCATTGAAAAGCGAGTCTTTTTTGGCAAAAGGTGCTACCTCCACTGGATCAAAACTATGGTTATAGACAAAACCCGTATTTACAGTTTGATCTCTTAGCTCGGCAATTTCAAAATCTCGATGTTCTGTTTCGTTATAAGAATAGTTAAATGTAAAATTCTCTATGTCGTAGAAATTGGCATCTGCTTCCTCTCCTCTATTTTTTCGAACACCGATCAAGTTTATACTCGTTCTTTTTGTATAATCTTCCGCTTGCTCCTTTATATTGTCCGCTGCTTCTTTGGTCGGGGCCGCCGCAATTAGGTCGTCTAATCTTAAATCATCGTAAACAGGGTCAAACTCCGGTGTTATAAGTTCTTCCGACACACTATAGTTAAAAGGCAATTGTATGTTCCATTGTTTTGGAAGTAACTGTCCGGCATTTACGTTGGTTACCACATCATAGGATATAGCATCTTCCATAGACCTTTCGGTAGGTGTTTGATCTATAGTACCAAATCCGGATGTACTGGTACTACCCGTGGCGCTTATGTTGGCAAAATCCGCAATATTGGCATCTAACGCCCCGGTGGCGGCCCAACCTCCGTTGTTTTCCAGTCCGGCCAAACGAAGTTCATTGAACCAAACCTCTCCCCTTGCAGGCAAATCATCTTGATTCTTTACTCCGACCATCATACTTCTTATGCTTCCTAACGAAGGGTTACCTTTTATACCTATACGCACCCTGCCAGGTGTTCTTTCATCAAACTCATTAACTGCAACCACTTCATCGTTTACTACTTCAAAAAAGCGCATCTCGCTCAAATCATCCCCTTGGATCCATGAAGATTTTACTTTGTTCAAATCACTAAGAGCAACTTCCAACTGATTATCATCTGGCCAAATTTCGGTATCCGATACTGCTGAAAATGGCGTAAACTGTAAAGGAAGTTCTAGCTGATAGTAATTCTGCGTAAAATCTGTTCCGATCCTTAAGAAACCGACCAAAGGCGTTTCATTGTCACTGTAATCACCATCGGCAATCTTTTCGGCATGCATGAACATTTTTATTTTTTCGTATTGTCTAATGTCAATATTCAAATTTTTATAAACGCCCCTAGAATCTCTAGACTCTAGACCTTCGATCAATAAAGAGAGGGATTGCTCGTTTTGCCTAATAATAGTATTGTTATTGTTCAACTGCTCTCTTACAACTCCTGGAGGCAACACATACGGAATCGGAAGCCTACTACTATTTTCTTCTATATTAACGGTATTCACATCTACCGTTGTTCCATCATCCGAAGGATCACTGTCTAGATCCTCATCTTGCAAATTCTTGGTATACGTTCGCCAGTCTCCCCTTACAAGATCTAAAGTTGCAAAGCGCAATACCGTAGGAGAAGAAAAACCGGTCATGTACATACGCATAAAACTAATGGACCTAAAATCTGTAATACCACCCACGGCATCCGAGAAATCACTTAAAGGAATCTTATACTGGATCCACCTTCTGTTCAACTGATCGCCATTTGGCAATTCTGGCGTTACCCCTTCTTGTATATCGGTTACATACTTATCGTCTATTGTTGTATTGGGCTTGATAGGAATACGGTACTCATAATAACTATTTACCGTATTCATGGTAAGATCACGATCTATATCCTCTACATCGGGTAAAGTGGTAGACCCCCTGTTGGTATTTGTCACCTCTACGGGCGAGTTGCCTTGTGGGTTATTAAAATCTAAATAACGCTCTAAAATTCCACCATCCCTGTTCAAATAATATTGATAGTTATCCAAAGCCGGGTCATCACTTGGATTGGCATCGTAAATAGCCGCCTCGGCCTCATCCGTCAACCCATCAAACCCAAGATCCTGCAAAGTTCTGTTCTCTTCACTTGCATCAAAAGCATATACTAAAGATTGAGTGGCGGGTACTTGTCCCCAAGAAGTTTCAGAAACAAAATCATTGCTATCCACACCTGGCAAACCATTCTCATATTGCTTTTTACCATCCTTTAATATATCCTCCGATATATTACCAAGGTTAAGTACCAGTTCTCCCGATGTTGTTGCTTCCCCGTCTACATATGGATCCAATACCCAAAACTGAACAAACTCAACATTCGACTGCTCAAAATCGGTACTACTCAATGACCTCATGATACCTGCCCATTTTTCTTCGGGCTGTTCGGTCTCAAAATTCGGATTGTTGTTATAAGGTCCTTTTAAATTGGGATAGTACGCTAAATCCAACGTTGACTGCACGGTTGTTTGGCCTTGCGCAATATCGGTCTGAGGAAAAACCTCGTCTACATAAACCCTACGTGTGGCATTGGTAGATACATCATTATCACTAATACCCGATGGTCTTTGATTGGTATAGAAAATAGGATCTATAGTATACCATGCCACCTTTGCCCTTCCATAACCATTTTCTAGATTGGTGGGATCATCTGGGGAACCGCCGGCCAATTGCCCCCCTGATACAAACTCTAAAGGAGTACTCGCCAACGACCAACCTAAATAGCCACTGATATCTATCAATGCCTGCGCCCCTTCAAAATCATCTAAATATGTTGTTGTCTCCCCTTCAAAATCCGCATTTTTAGGAGAATTCGGCTTCAACCATGCCACCTCGGCCCTAAGCGATAAGTTTGAAGGCACATCCGTATCAATGTTTGGTAGTTTGTTCACCATTCTGGTCAACCATGGCACTTCTGTAGAGAAATTACCGTTTAAACCAAAAATTGTATTGTTCACGGGCTCTACCCCATAATTTGATTTTTGGGTCAATGGACGCTCATTAAGATTCAGGAAAGTACCTCCTAAAACAAAGTTCTTGTTCAATTGATGTTCAACATTAACACCCGCAAAACGTTTTGTTTGTTGCCCGAACACGGCATTGTTTTCTACAGAAATATTGATGGGGGTATTGGAAGCTTCCAGACTTGGATCCAATATCTGTACCGTTCCTGCCTGATAATTCACAGTGTAATCGATACCTTCTTGTAATTGCCTTCCTCCGGCCGTAACAACCACAGAACCTTGTGGCACATTAAAGGCACCTATTGAAATACCATTGCTACTTTCAGATTTATAACTACCCTTTAAAAGAAACTTGTTCTTTTCGGACTCTTGCAAGGCGGCAGCTTTGGTAAGGGCATACATATCCCTAAAAACATATTTCTTTTGATTTTCGTTATAGACCGATTCGTTGTCGTACCCACCAGGGTTTCCGTTTTCTAAAATCTCGTATAGATACTCACCAAAAGGTTCTACCGTGGTAAAGATTATCCTTCCAGACTGGGTGTCTACCGTTATTCCCGAATAAAAATCAAAAAAACCGTCACCACCGGGCTGAACATCATTATATATATTCAACCTATCTAAATTGAACACATCTAAAAGAATTCTTTCCTCTAAACCATCTGGCCACCCACTACCGGGACCATCGACAACGGGTGTTATATAGTTTCGTGAAGTTGGATCCGAATAGAGTATATTCATCTTAAAGTCGTCCTCACTTAAATTATAGGCCCCGGTCGAGTAAATATTTTTCATCATCAAGTCCCAAATAGGATCATTGATATTGGTTATGTTACTCTTTAAGAGTTTTAACACCAATGTATTATTCTCTATAACAGGATTAACATCCTGCGACACCGTAGTAGCATCAATTCCTCCATTGGCAAACTCCCCTACCTGAAAAACCTCTCCTTGATATGTATATTGGTAGGCCACGGCCAACACTTCGTCGTTGCTTAGACTTTGATTTAAAGAGATATAACCCAATTGAGAATTATATGTATAGTCGGTACCCTCCACCAACTTTCTTGCATTCTCTAAAATAGCGTAATCAAAACCTTGATTAAGCGTATAACCAGGGGTAAACCTCGATTGATCAAACCCACTTTCTACGGTTGCAATTTCTCGAATATTATCGGTCAAAGCTCCTCCGTTACCTATCAACGTTGGATCAAGATCATTGGCATTGTTACGCGGTCTTAAATCACCGGGATTATTAAAAAAACCAGCGGCATTACCTCCATTTTGCCCTATTCTGGTCTTAGAGGCATCGGCCTCACCCAAATCTTGCAACGCTACCACATTTCTGACATTGAGGGTCTGTTGTGTTCTGTTGGTTATCCAAACTTCCAATCTAGTGATTTGAACTTGGCTTTGTATATACGGATAGCTAGATAATGCCTGGTCATAATTATCCCTAAAATATTGTGATAAAAAGAAATGCCTGTCCTCATCATAATCCAATGCGGTAATATTGAACTCATTTACCGTACCTCCACCTTGCGCCACTACTGTGTTACTTTGTGAACGCTGTTCGGAAAAAACGGCGGTTACCTTTGTTTTCCCGAACTGTAACTGTGTCTTTACACCAAACAGGCTTTGCGCCCCTTGTATTAAAGAACTGTTCAAGGGCATACTTACGTTACCCACTTCAATATTTTGAATTATATCATCCTCGGTGGGCGTATAGTCCAACTTAACGATATTTTGAAAATCGAAAGTGGCCTCAGTATCATAATTGGCGGTAACCTGCAGTCTTTCACCTATTTTACCCAACATACTTAGGCTGATACGCTGATCAAAATCGAAAGACAGATTGGTTCTGTTTCTTGGGGACAAAGAAGGGTTATCGTTCTTCTGCCAAATAACGCCAAGATCCATGGCAACCGAACCTTGAGGTATTACCTCTATAGTATTACCCCCAAATATGGACTGGAAGAAGTCGTTATTGACATAAAAGTTGGGCAACAAATTTTTTCTTGCCTCTTCACTACCTTCCTTTTTTCCCGAGTACGCATCCGACTTCTCTTTAAAGTAAGATTTAATACCTTCTTTTTTGATAAGGTCGTAATACTGCTCAGGGGTAAGAATGATAGGATACCCTATATTAAAATCACCTACACTTTCATTATAAACATACCGATCTAGACCCGGATCATAGATATATTTAGACACGATACTATCTGGGTTCTCCAAGACAATCCGTCCTAGATCAAAACCTGTCTTTACCGAGTCAACTTCCTGCTCATCTGTTTCTTGGGCAATGGAATAATCCATAAAGCCTAAAAAAACAATGAATAGAATGTTGTACTTAAAAGAATTTTTAAGAAATCTAAATGCCCCTTGTTTCAAACTTGCTACAAATTTTTGAGCGCTAGTTTTATAATGTTCTCTACGCTTAAAGAGGTGTCTTGGGAAATAACCTTATCAACTACTTTTTCAGCCTGTTTTCTGGCAAACCCCAGAACCTCTAAAGCAGATAACGCTTCATCTTTATTTGTATTGTTTGGAGGGGTCGAAACTTCGTCAATATCATAAATTTTAAGAACCTTGTCCCTTAGATCTAAAATAACTCTTTGAGCGGTTTTGGCACCTATACCCTTTATAGCTTGTATGGCCGCAACATCACCATTTGCTATAGCGTCCCTAATCTGCATGGGGGACATCGAAGAAAGCATTGTTCTTGCCGTACTCGATCCTATACCCGAAACCGACAACAAAAGGCGAAATATTTCGCGTTCCGATTTTTCGGCAAACCCAAAAAGTGTATGTGAATCTTCTTTTATCTGAAGATGTGTATAGACTTGTATTAATTCACTTTCCGCAAGTTTCGAAAATGTATGCAACGATATATTAACGAAATAACCCACCCCATTGCATTCCACGATAATATGGGTGGGGTTTTTCTCTATCAGTTTACCTTTAAGGTGGTGGATCATACAATTAATTTGGGTTAGTTATAACAACAATGGGAAGAGAGAACAAACTCCTTTATGGAATTTAAGCTCCTCCTTTTGCCTTTTTACGTTTTTCTCTCTCTTGGGCATCGATAACCGCAACGGCCGTCATGTTCACTATTTCATCTACACTCGCCCCCAATTGCATAATATGAACCGCTTTTCTTAGCCCCATCATAATAGGGCCAATAGAATCGGCTTTATTTAATTCTTTTAATAATTTATAGGTAATATTAGCGGATTCCAGATTCGGAAACACCAGTGTATTCACTTTTCTCCCTGCCAATCTAGAAAAAGGGAAGTTACTTTCGTGCAGTTCTCTATTCAATGCAAAATCGGTTTGAATTTCCCCATCCACTACCAATTCTGGATTAACCTCATGTAAAATTTCAACTGCTTTTCTAACTTTCACCGCATTTGGATGGGATGACGACCCAAAATTAGCGTAGCTCAAAAGGGCTATCACGGGATCAAAGCCAAAAGTAGAGGCAACATTGGCCGTCATTTGGGCTATCTCAGCTATTTCTTCGGCATTGGGATCTATATTTATAGAGGTGTCTGCCAAGAACAAGGGCCCTCTTTCGGTAATCATTATATTCACCGTTGCGACCTTTTTAACTCCATTCGCCCTTCCAATTACCTCCAAGATGGGTTTTACAACCGTTGGATAAGCTCTTGAGTAGCCAGATATCATACCATCCGCATCACCTTCCATAACCATCATGGCACCAAAATAATTACGTTCGCGCATTTTTATTTTAGCACTGTACAAGGTGGTACCCTTACGTTTTCTACTTTCCCAATATTTGGTTGCATATCTAATGTGCCTTTCATCAAAATCGCCAGACAATGGATCTACAATAGGGATATCGGCATCGAACTCCAATTCTTTCTTAAGTTCCAATATAACATCCTTTCTTCCCAACAAAATAGGCTCCGCAATTCCTTCCTCATACACAATTTGGGCAGCCTTAAGAACATCTAGGTGGTCGGCTTCGGCAAATACGATTCGCTTGGTATTGGAACGCGCCCTACTATGCAACAATCTTACGACTTTATTGTCGTTACCTGAACGCAGCATTAATTCCTCTCTATACTTGTCCCAATCCTCTATTGGAAGTTTTGCCACACCACTATCCATTGCAGCTTTGGCAACTGCAGGCGGAATTTCATAGATCAAACGCTGATCAAAAGGTTTAGGAATAATGTAATCCCTACCAAAAGTAAGCCTTGTTTCCCCATAGGCGATATTTACTTGTTCGGGTACAGGTTGCTTTGTTAGGTCTGCAAGTGCCTTAACTGCCGCCATTTTCATCTCTTCATTGATAGATGTAGCCCGTACATCCAAAGCTCCCCTAAAAATAAATGGGAATCCAAGTACATTATTTACTTGGTTAGGATGATCGGACCTACCGGTAGCCATTATAATATCTTTTCTGGTAGCTATAGCGGTTTCATAACTAATCTCGGGATCCGGATTCGCCATGGCGAACACAATAGGGTTATCGGCCATCGATTTTAACATCTCCGGGGTAACGATATTGGCTACGGAAAGACCTATAAAAACATCTGCACCGGCCAAGGCCTCTTCTAACGTATCTATTTTTCTGTCTGTGGCAAATTCAAGTTTGGAAGCCGATAAATTCTCAGCATCCTTTCTTATAACCCCCTTACTATCGAGCATTACAATATTTTCCGCCTTTGCCCCAAATGCTTTGTACAACTTTGTACAGGAAACAGCGGCAGCACCAGCTCCACTGACCACGATTTTCACATCTTCTATTTTTTTACCGGCCAGTTCGAGTGCATTCAAAAATGCCGCAGCCGAGATGATGGCAGTTCCGTGCTGATCATCATGCATCACTGGAATATCAAGCTCTTCCTTTAATCTTCTTTCTATCTCAAAAGCTTCCGGAGCCTTTATATCCTCAAGATTAATTCCCCCGAATGTAGGAGCTATCATTTTCACGGTTTCTATAAACTTGTCCACATCTTCGGTATCCACCTCAATATCGATACCATCTATATCTGCAAAGATCTTAAACAACAGACCCTTGCCTTCCATCACAGGCTTAGAAGCTTCTGGCCCAATATTACCAAGACCTAACACCGCAGTACCATTAGATATAATGGCCACCATGTTTCCCTTAGAGGTATATTTGTATACATTATCTTTATTCTTGGCAATTTCCAAGCAAGGCTCAGCAACACCAGGCGAATACGCCAAACCAAGATCTCTCTGAGTACTATAAGGTTTGGTGGGAACGATCTTTATTTTTCCCGGCTGTGGTTTTGCATGGTATACAAGGGCTTCTCTTCTTTGCTTTTCATTGCTCATATTCTCAAGTTTAAAAGAAACAAATTTAACCGTATTCCTGAAAACACAATTAAAAGATCAAAGTTTTATCCAAAGAAATTACGAGTTACACCAAAAACACCAAACCCTAGGCAAACAGGACAAAGTTTTGAGACACAGAATTACGGCCTATTATTTTTTCAAGAATTTGATATTACGGGTAAGACCAGAAAATTTAGTTCTTTTTACAGCAGATTTTTTAAACACTTTTCTAAACACCTCTTCGGAAATTTCATCCCAGTCACTTTTTGTCATCGAGAGCAAATCTGGAGCTGGCATAAGCAACGGTTCTTGATGTGGTTGTGAAAACCTGTTCCATGGACAAACATCTTGACATATATCGCAACCGAACATCCAATCCTCAAATTTACCTTGAAACTCGTTCGGAATCTCGTTCTTCAACTCTATGGTAAAATACGAAATACATTTACTGCCATCTACAACATAAGGTTCCACAATGGCCTGTGTTGGGCAGGCATCCAAACATGCGGTACAAGTACCGCAGTGATCTGTTACCGCATGGTCATATTCAAATTCGATATCGACTATCAACTCTGCGATAAAATAAAAAGAACCCACTTTCTGAGTCAACAAATTACTGTTTTTACCTATCCAGCCGAGTCCACTTTTTGCCGCCCACGCTTTATCTAAAACAGGAGCAGAATCTACAAAGGCCCTACCATTTACCTCTCCGATCTCGTTTGAGATAAACTCTTGCAGTTGTCTTAATTTCGATTTTATTACATGGTGATAATCTTGCCCGTATGCATATTTAGAGATTTTATAGCTCTTCTCTACCTGTTTTTTTTCCGGATAATAGTTTAACAAAAGTGAAATCACCGATTTAGCTCCATCCACCAACAAACGGGGATCTAAACGTTTATCGAAATGGTTCTCCATATACCCCATCTCCCCATGCATATCTTTCTTGAGCCATTTCTCGAGTCTTGGAGCTTCTTCTTCCAAAAACTCTGCTTTAGATATACCGCATGATAAAAAACCGAGGCGTTCTGCTTCGGTTTTAACAAGATTTGTCCATGTTGCTTTTTTGGAAATACTCAAAACAGTCCTGGTTGTATACCTCCTTTTACCCTACCTAAATGTTTATAGGCCAGTTCTGTCACTTCTCGTCCCCTGGGGGTACGCATAATAAAACCTTGTTGGATCAAGAACGGTTCGTATACCTCTTCTATGGTCTCGGCACTTTCTGAAACCGCAGTAGCCAAGGTTGTTATACCTACAGGACCTCCTTTAAACTTATCTATTATCGTAGAAAGTATTTTATTGTCCATCTCATCAAGGCCATGCGCATCTACGTTCAACGCCTTAAGGGCAAATTTTGAAATTTCTATATCTATAGACCCATTCCCTTTTATCTGTGCAAAATCTCGAACCCTTCTTAACAAGGCATTACAGATTCTAGGGGTTCCCCTACTTCTGCCGGCAATTTCTATAGACGCCTCATTGGTAATAGGAACTTTTAAAATATCGGCACTACGCTGCACAATGGTAGAAAGCAATTCTGTATCATAATATTGCAATCGGCTCTGTATTCCGAATCGAGCACGCATAGGGGCGGTCAATAGACCAGACCTTGTTGTTGCCCCTATCAAGGTAAACGGATTAAGGTTAATTTGAACCGTTCTGGCATTCGGACCGGTTTCTATCATTATATCAATCTTATAATCCTCCATGGCCGAATAGAGATATTCCTCCACTATGGGGCTAAGCCTATGTATCTCATCGATGAACAAAACATCCCGTTCTTCCAAATTGGTCAATAGTCCGGCCAAATCCCCAGGTTTATCCAAAACGGGGCCAGAGGTAATTTTGATTCCCACCCCCAACTCATTGGCTAAAATATTCGCCAAAGTGGTTTTTCCAAGACCTGGAGGCCCATGAAACAGCGTATGGTCCAACGCCTCACCTCTTTGGTTGGCCGCTTCAACAAACACCTTTAAATTTTCCAAAACCTGTTCTTGCCCCGTGAAATCGTCAAAGCTAACGGGCCTTAGTGCTTTCTCAATGTCAAGCTCCGCATCGGAAAAACCTTCTGTAGATGGATCTAGATACTCATTCATATACTAACAAAGATAGGTAAACACTCGTAATTTATTTTCACGCCCCCCTTGGTTTATCCTATAATTCTTCTGATATAAATTCGTATTTTCAAATAATGAAAAAGCAACTATATACCGTCGGAATTCTACAATACATTCCTTTTTTTTATGTCATATGGTCAGATGATTTGGTTTCTACCTCGGAAGTGAACGTTGTAGAAAAGGCCATTGACCTGGACAATAGCCTAAACAATAAAGAAAAACAACTACTAAAATCATGGTTGGCCACAGACAATCCCCCCACAAACGACGAGTTTAAAAAATGGAAACAAACCATATCCGGTTCGCATACAAAATTAGTGGAAAGCGAAACATACCCATTATCCACTTTTAGCCAAAGAGTGATCGCACATTACTACGGCAACTCCGATTTTAACGACCATTTAAAACATATCGAGATTAATCTTGGCATACAGCCAAATCATTACAACCACTTGTTCGAGGTAGAAGTAGACCATAACCCTTCTTCTGACCTATATAGCTCAGAAGAAATATCGACCCTTCTAAAAGGTGAACACGCAGAAGTACTAGACAATTTTCAAGAACTTATAAAAGATCCTATTTTTAAATGGGATATTCATAGAAACAAAGAGGATTACCGACAAAGCGTTTTAAAACAGGTTGTGTTTTTAGCTGAACAGGGCTATGGCGCCATGGCATACCCAAAGACATATGGGGGCACGAACAACATGAGAGGCTATGCTTCAATTTTTGAAAACTTGATGTTTGTTGATGGAAGCCTTGCCATAAAATTCGGGGTACAATTTGGTCTTTTCGGTGGTAGTGTTCAAAAATTGGGAACAAAACCACATCATGACAAATATCTTACTAAAACAGGCCAAGCTGACCTATTGGGATGTTTTGCCATGACGGAAACCGGACATGGGTCTAATGTCAGGGGAATAAAAACAACCGCCACCTATGATAAAAAAAGCGACACTATCACCATTCACACTCCGGGCAAGAACGACAATAAAGAATATATAGGCAATGCCCTGCATTCAACAATCGCCACAGTTTTTGCCCAGCTCATAGTAAACGGAAAAAACGAAGGGGTACATGCAATATTAGTCCCTCTAAGAAATGAGAAGCACGAAGTATTAGAAGGTATAAGAATTGAGGACAACGGATATAAATTAGGATTAAATGGTGTAGACAATGGAAAAATATGGTTCAACCAAGTAAAAGTTCCCCGTACCAACCTATTGAACAAGTACGGAACCATTACGGACGATGGCAGTTATATTTCAGATATCAAAAATCCCAATAAACGTTTTTTTACGATGTTGGGCACATTGGTAGGTGGACGCATCTGCGTGGCAAGGGCAGGACTTGGTGGCGCCAAAATGGCATTGACCATTGCCATAAAGCATGCTTTAAAGAGAAGACAGTTCAATGACAGTATAAAAATACAGGAAGACCTGTTAATGGATTACCCAACACATCAGCTACGTCTTACCCCTTTAGTGGCCAGTGCTTACGTTTACCACGCTACATTAGAAAAAATGATGGCGGTTTATTGCGATGAAAGCCAACCTGACAAACGTAAGGTAGAAACAGAGGTTGCAGGTTTAAAATCTGTAATAACCTGGTACGCCAATAACACAATTCAAGAATGTCGCGAAGCCTGTGGAGGAAAGGGCTACTTACTAGAAAACCGTATTGCCGACCTTAAAGGCGACGTAGATATATTTACCACCTTTGAAGGAGATAATAACGTATTGCTGCAATTGGCCGCCAAAGGAGTTTTGTCCGATTTTAAATCAGAGTTCAACAGTGCCGGATTTTCTTCTGTACTCAAACTCCTCAGCCAGCAATTAAGTGATAAGCTAGCTACTGTAAACCCTTTATATTCAAACAAAATTGACCCCGAGCATCTTTACGACCCTAGATTTCACAAACATGCTTTTGAATATAGAACACGTCGCCTAACGTACACATTAGCGATGAGAATCAGGGATTACATAAAAAAAGGGATACCCTCTTACCAAGCGTTCTTAAAAGTACAGACCCATTTGCTAGCACTGGGCAAAGCGTACAGCATACAGCTTGCCTATACCACTTATGTAGATTTTACCGAGACCATTGCCAATGAAAAAAACAAATTCTTATTTCAAAAGTTGGGAAACCTATATGCACTATCGGAAATAAGGAAAGATTCCTCATGGTACCTTGAACAAGGATATATAGGCAGTACTAAATCGAAAGCCATTAGACAACGCGTAGAAAGGCTATGCACAGAAATTAGGCCACATATGAATGTTTTGGTAGACGGTTTCGGCATACCTGAACATTGTATGACCGCCCCCATTGCCTCTTAATTCTTTTCCTTATCCAATTGAGATGTATCTAAAAAGTCGATAATATTAATCTTTGGGTTACCGTACAAACTGGTTTTGGAGGAGCCCCTGGAAGACAATTGAAAGTCTTCTAGAACATTCACCTTGGCTTGCGGAGAATCCTCCATAATAAGCATTGTCGACTTGGCCTCTAGCATTTCTGCCTTAAAGTTGGTATTACCATATAACTTGGCCATCAAAAAGTCGGTAGCCCCTTCCATTTTGGCCGAGGCGTTCTTATACATATAAACCGAACTATTTGCTCCGGTAGTATAGACTTTTACATCTATGCGGTCCTTTAAGGTCATTACCAGTGAGTCACTCGCCACGTTGAAATCACCAGAGCTAATGCCTTCCATATTAATATTTATGATATCGGCCGTGGCATTAAGCTCTAATCTCGAAGGCCCTGAGGTATTTACATCTAGTTGTTCACCAGATATGACATCTTTCATACTAATTTCTCCATTGCTCATTGATAAAGCTTTCAGCTCGGTATAAAAAACGGTTATATTCAACTTCTTCTTAGAGGTTATATTATAAAATGAGGATATTTTTAAAGTATTGTCCTCCACTTTAAACTTTAGTACATCTATTAAATTATCGTCTATTTCCAAAGCATAGCCCTCTTTGTTAGCCTTTTCCAATACCACTTCTAAATCATCGGCAAGATCAATGGCGTAAAAAGGAGGTAGCTCTTCCTTTACCTCCACTACATTCTTATTTCCTTTTATTTTGGGTTTTCTTTGGGCAAAACTTTGCATTCCAACAATCAAGGTAAGACCTAAGATCAATATATTTTTCATTCTCATTTCATTAAAGTGTAGTGTTCTAAACAATTAATCAAAGATATTATAAATTAGAACAACGTGATTTTAAACATAGACACAAAAAAAATGCCCAACTTATGTAAGTTGGGCATTTTCCTATAAATATTATTATAAACTAGTGCTGAAGTTCTTCTTCTCCATCGAACAAGGGCGTATGCTGTTGTATATAATCTTGTCCTGGAATAATATATTCGTTGTTTTCATCAACTTTACTGTAATCATAAGCCCATCTGTGTACTTCAGGAATAGCACCAGGCCAGTTTCCGTGAATATGCTCTTCTGGAGTTGTCCACTCCAATGTTGTAGCCTTCCATGGGTTTTGTCCTCCTTTTTTTCCGTAAAATATACTTCTTATAAAGTTGAAAGCAAAGAACAATTGTGCACACGCAGTGATAATGGCAAAAACAGTCATTAACACCTGAACATCGGTAAGCTCATCGAACATTGGAAATGCCGTGTTCTCGTAATATCTTCTTGGAACACCTGCCATACCAACAAAATGCATTGGGAAGAAAATTCCATAAGAACCTATAGCAGTAATCCAAAAATGTACGTAACCCAAGTTCTTGTTCATCATTCTACCATGGAACATTTTAGGGAACCAATGGTAAATTCCAGCGAACATTCCGTAGAGTGCCGATATACCCATTACCAAATGGAAGTGAGCTACTACAAAATACGTATCATGAACGTTAATATCCAAAGTACTATCACCAAGAATAATCCCGGTAAGACCACCTGTTATAAAGGTAGATACCATACCAATAGAAAATAGCATACCAGGGTTCATTTGCAGATTACCCTTCCATAATGTAGTTATCCAGTTAAAGGCTTTTACCGCTGAGGGTATCGCGATCAACAAAGTTGTAAACGTAAACACAGATCCCAAAAATGGATTCATACCGGATACGAACATATGGTGCCCCCAAACTATCGTAGATAAAAATGCAATTGCCAAAATGGATGCTATCATTGCCCTGTAACCAAAAATTGGCTTTCTGGCATTTACCGCCATCACTTCCGATACAATACCCATTGCCGGTAGAATTACGATATAAACCTCTGGGTGACCCAAGAACCAGAACAAATGCTCATATAATACAGGTGAACCACCTTGATAGTGCAGTACTTCACCTTGGATAAATATATCTGACAAGAAGAACGATGTACCAAAACTTCTATCCATTATCAACAACAGCGCTGCAGATAATAATACAGGGAAAGAAACAACACCGATAATTGCCGTTACAAAAAATGCCCAAATAGTCAGTGGAAGTCTAGTCATAGACATTCCTTTTGTTCTAAGGTTTATTACTGTAGTGATATAGTTCAATGAACCCAAAAGCGATGAAGCAATAAATATCGCCATTGACACCAACCACAACGTCATTCCCATTCCTGAACCGGGTTGAGCCATTGGCAAAGCACTTAACGGTGGATACACCGTCCATCCCGCAGCTGCAGGACCTGCCTCAACGAACAGGGATATAATCATTATTACACTAGACACAAAGAACATCCAGTAAGAAACCATGTTCATAAAACCGGAAGCCATATCCCTAGCACCTATTTGTAATGGAATCAAAAGGTTACTAAAAGTACCGCTCAATCCTTGGGTAAGTACAAAGAAAACCATCAAGGTTCCATGAATGGTAACCAATGCAAGATACACATCAGCGTCCATGACCCCGTCTGGCGCCCATTTACCTAACAAAGCCCCAAAAATGGCATTGGACTCACCTGGCCAAGCCAATTGCATTCTAAACAATAATGACATGGCAATACCAATGACCCCCATGATCAAACCAGTAATCAAATACTGCTTTGATATCATTTTATGATCTTGGCTAAAGATATATTTTGTTACAAAGGTTTCTTTATGATGATGTCCATGATCATCATGTGAGTGATCATCTACCTGTGCATGTGCTGTTGCTAATGACATAATCGAATTTCGTTTATTTTAATTTCTTTTTCTGCTTATTACTGAGCGCTTGCCATCACCGTACTCTTGAATGTCTGTTGGCTAGCCATCCATTCATTAAATTCCTCTTCGGTCTCTACAATAATCTTCATCTGCATATTGTAATGTGACTTACCACAAATTTTGTTACACAACAAAATATAATCAAACTCCCAAGGATCAATTGTTTCTCCACTTTCGGCAGCTTTCTCCGCTCTAAGTTTATTAGTACGCTTTACTTTTTCGGCCACGTCCGGATTTTGTCTCATTTCCTCCGTAGTATAGATCGGAGTAAATGAAAACTCAGTAATCATACCTGGCACACAATTCATCTGTGCTCTAAAATGAGGCATGTACGCAGAATGCAAAACATCTTGGCTTCGCATCTTAAAATTCACTTTTCTTCCAACAGGCAAGTGCAGCTCTTTAACAATAACATCGTCATGGGCATAGGTATCGGATTCATCCAAACCTAAAACATTTGCTTTATCGATATCTATCATCCTAACATTGGCATTACCCAAGGTGTTATCGGCTCCGGCATACCTGGCTGTCCAATTAAATTGTTGTGCATAAAGCTCAACAACCAATGGATCATCCTCGTCATTAACATCCATAATATTGGTCCAAGAATAAAGTCCCCATAAAATTAAACCTGCCAAAACGATTACAGGAATAATGGTCCATATAAACTCCAATCTATCATTGTCTGCATAAAACAAAGCCCTTTTTCCTTTTTCACCTCTATATTTAAAACCAAAATAATGCAATAGAGCCTGCGTAATGGTCTGTACAAAAAAGATGATGGCCATGGAAACCAACATTAGTTTATCATATTGACCACCGTGTTCGGAAGCCGCTTCGGGCAATAATGTCTTACCGTAATTATAAAAACTAAATATAGTTATACCGTAAATAAAGATCAGAAATGCGAACAATAGATAACCGTTATATTTGTTATCCTTATCCGTTGCTATTTCAGAAACATCTGTTTTAAGCTGTGACAATTCAAATATCTTGGTCATTTGCCAAATAGCAATTGCCACGAGAACTAAAACAGCTAAAGTCAATAATGTAGTCATTGTATGATTTGAAATTATACTTTAAAACTCACTAATAATGGAAGTGTCTACTTTCCTCAATAAAAGGATTTCTTTTAGGCTGTAACGGTGCCGTAGCAAGAGCCCTAAAGACCCAGAAAATAAATAAACCTGCGAAAAACAATACAGAACTTATCTCTGATAATCCAATATACCATTGGTCGCCAACCGTTGCAGGCATTATGGCATTAAATATATCTAAATAATGACCTGCCAAAATAACTATACCGGCCAATACTACGAACCAATTAACCCGTTTAAAATCACTATTCATCAACAACAATAGCGGGAACACAAAATTCATGGCTATCATACCAAAGAACGGTAGTTTATAATCCTCTATTCTAGTTACATAATAAGTAACCTCTTCAGGTATATCCGAATACCAGATCAACATGAACTGTGAAAACCATAGGTATGTCCAAAATATACTTATACCGAACATAAACTTAGCCAAATCATGTATATGGCTATCATTAACATCTGGTAACAATCCCTTAGATTTCAAATAAATGGTCACCATTGCTATAACGGTTATACCCGACACGAACATACTGGCAAAAATATACCATCCGAACAAGGTACTGAACCAATGTGGGTCTACGCTCATAATCCAATCCCAAGACATAATAGATTCGGATATAAGGTAAAATACCAAGAAAGCCGCCGATATTCTAAAATTAAGAACAAACTTAGAGTTGTCAGAAGACTCATCTTGTTGTAGTGACAATTTTCTGGAATATTCACGATATGCAATCCACCCCCCTAAGAACACTGCTGCCCTAATTAAGAAAAACGTTGGATTCAAATACCCAGATTTACCCTGTAATAATTCATCATGGGCCACTACTTCAGGATCCATCCATACAAAAAGATGGTTCATATGCAACACCGAAAGAAGCAGGATAACAAATACTATTATACCTCCAGGCACCAAATAGGCCGTAATACCTTCCATCACCCTAAACAACAAAGGAGACCAACCGGCCTGTGCCGCGCGCTGTATAGCGTAGAACGCAAGTACGCCCAAAGCTATCATCATAAAAAAGAACGCTGCCACGTAAAGTGCCGCCCATGGTTTGTTTTGCAATTGATGTAATAAATGCTCATCATGTGCAGCATCGTGTCCATCGCCATGCTCGGCAACAGCAGCATGTGTATCTACAGATTCGCCGTGACCACCATCATGACTAGCTACCATAGCTTTTGCTTCATCTACAGTTCCGGGCGCCATGACAAAACCACCTATTATACCCAACAGCCCAACTGCCATTAGAATAATGGAACCTATCTTAAGTCTATTTGAAAACGTATACATAGTATTGTTTACCTAAATTATTTGGTTAAATCTTGTTTGAGCTTCATTACATATTCGGCTACTTGCCACATCTCTGTATTGTTCATCTGAGATGCATAAGACCCCATAGAGTTCAATCCATATATTTGAGTATGATAAGCAGTTCCAACAGTTATATTACGAGCAGCGTCGGCATAACTAGGTACACCCAATATTTTTTCCCTTTTCACCAAAGTACCTTGACCATCACCTTTAGAACCATGACAAATAGCACAATATATATTGTATAACTCTGCACCTTTTGCCAAGTTTTCATCACGTGCCATTGAATCTAACGGACTCGTATTCAACCTCGCTAATTCTTTACCTTCTGGAGTATTCTCGAACTCATAAGGCAACCACCCTCTATTAACGGTATTGGCAGGTGGCACCATAGCTTCTTGACCAGTAGGTAAAAAATCTACCTCGCTATAAGCCTCATAGCCTACCGGCTCATACATGTTTGGCATATATTGGTAATTAGGCTTGTTTGTATCTTGACAAGCACTAGCGACTACCAATAAACATATTACAACTCCTATTTTAATAAAACTGTTCATATTCAATGACTGTTTTTTTCTGATATATTAATCTCCACAGCTCCAGTATCGGCCAACAAATCCTTCAACTCTTGCTCGTTGTCATGGATTTCTATTTCCATTAAAAAGTGATCATCGGTTGTTCTTACATCTGGATTTTCAGCTTTTTTAAAAGGCCACAACCTACTTCTTAGATAAAAGGTAATCACCATTAAGTGAGCCGCAAAAAACACGGTAAGCTCAAACATAATTGGAACAAATGCCGGCATATTCTCCAAGTAACTAAAACTTGGTTTACCACCAATATCCTGAGGCCAATCCTCTATCATGATAAAATTCATCATCACCACTGCCACGGTCAACCCTACGCAACCATACAAGAAAGATGTAATTGCAATTCTTGTAGGGGCCAAGCCCATAGCTTTATCCAAACCGTGAACCGGAAAAGGACAATAAACCTCCTCTATATGATGTTTGGCTGCCTTTACCTTCTTTACAGCATGCATCAGCACGTCATCATCATTATAAAACGCTTGTATAACTTTAGATGCCATAATCTACTTTTTGTTGTTTAATACTTTTGCTTGACCAGCCCAATCATCACGTTGTGCTCTTCCAGGAAAAGAACCGGTGATCGAGTCCAATAAATCATATTCCTTTTTAGTCATTCGAGCTACTTGGGCAAAAGTGTATATACCTATTTCATTTAAGGTTGCCTCCATTTGCGGACCTATACCCTTAACTTGCTTTAAATCGTCCGGTGTTTCTTTTGCAGCATCAAAAGTACCGATAGAACTTAACAATTCGTTTACACCGGCATCATCTTTAATCGGCTTCGTTTCTTCCACCACAGTGTTATCGGAAACTTGTTCTTTTACTACTGGTTTTTCAGATGAAATCTGATACAAAGGCTGACCGGCATCCCTAAGTTTTTTATAACGCTCACCAGAAGATTTCAATATAGACTTAACCTCTGCCTGTGCAATTACAGGGAACGTTCTTGAATACAATAAGAAGAGTACGAAGAAGAACCCAATGGTACCTATGAATATTCCTATATCCACAAATGTTGGAGAGAACATAGTCCATGAAGATGGTAAATAATCTCTGTGCAACGACGTAACTATAATTACAAAACGCTCAAACCACATACCTATGTTCACCACTATAGAAATAAAGAAAGAGAACATAATACTTGTACGCAATTTCTTGAACCACATAAACTGTGGCGAGAACACGTTACAGGTCATCATTGACCAATATGCCCACCAATAAGGACCTGTTGCCCTGTTCAAGAAAGCATACTGTTCGTATTCTACACCAGAATACCATGCCATAAACAACTCGGTAATATATGCACAGCCCACAATAGACCCTGTAAGCATAATTACAATGTTCATCAATTCTATATGTTGTACTGTAATGTAAGCTTCCAAGTTACACACCTTCCTCATAATAATCAACAGGGTGTTCACCATGGCAAAACCAGAGAAAATAGCCCCCGCCACAAAATAAGGTGGAAATATTGTAGTATGCCATCCTGGTATTACCGAAGTGGCAAAGTCAAAAGATACGATGGTATGTACAGAAAGTACCAATGGAGTTGCCAAACCGGCCAATACCAAAGACACCTCTTCAAATCGCTGCCAATCTTTAGCACGACCACTCCATCCAAAGCTTAATAGACTGTATATTTTCTTTTGAAAAGGAAGAACTGCCCTATCTCGAATCATAGCAAAATCTGGCAACAATCCCGTCCACCAGAAAACCAATGATACGGACAAGTAGGTAGATATTGCAAATACGTCCCAAAGTAACGGTGAGTTAAAGTTTACCCACAAAGAACCAAATTGGTTAGGTATAGGCAACACCCAATAGGCCAACCAAGGTCTCCCCATGTGTATGATCGGGAATAATCCCGCTTGCACAACCGAGAAGATGGTCATTGCTTCTGCGGAACGGTTGATAGCCATTCTCCATTTTTGACGGAACAGCAATAGAACCGCAGAAATAAGGGTTCCTGCGTGTCCGATACCAACCCACCAAACAAAGTTGGTAATATCCCATGCCCAGTTAACAGACTTGTTCAATCCCCATGTTCCGATACCAGTAGATACCGTATAAATTATACAACCTAATCCCCAAAGAAATGCCACTAAGGCAATAGAGAAAACAATCCACCAATGCTTATTGGCCCTTCCTTCTACAGGAGCGGCAATATCAACAGTTACATCGTGGTAACCTTTATCTCCAACAACTAGAGGTTTTCGTATAGGTGCTTCGTAATGCGACGCCATAGACTTCTGTTATAATTACTTTCTTGTATTGTTATGCTTCGTTGGTATTCCTAACCTTTACATGGTAGAATACATTTGGTTGAGTACCTATATGCTCCAACAGGTGGTACATACGGTTACTTTCTTTTAATTCTGAAACTTTACTCTTCTCATCGTTCACATCACCAAAAACCATGGCACCTGAACTACATGCAGAAGAACAAGCTGTCTGGAACTCTCCATCTTCGATAACTCTTCCATCCCTCTTAGCGTCAAGAATAGTTTTCTGCGTTTTTTGAATACACATAGAACATTTTTCTATCACACCTCTTGATCGGACATTAACATCTGGGTTTAATACCATTTTGCCCAAATCATTGTTCATATGGAAATCAAACTCATCGTTGTTGTTATATAAGAACCAGTTAAATCTTCTTACTTTATAAGGACAGTTGTTAGCACAATATCTTGTACCTACACACCTATTGTAAGCCATTTGATTTTGTCCTTGTCTACCATGGGATGTTGCAGCAACCGGACAAACAGTCTCACACGGAGCATGGTTACAGTGCTGACACATTACAGGCTGAAAAGCTACTTGAGGGTTATCGGCCGGATGCTCCATTTCTCCAAAACCTCCTAAAGAACCTTTTTCTCCCCAAAGACCGTCAAACTCATCTTTTTTGATATTATCCCCTTCAAAAGTATCTTCAGAAGAGTAATATCTATCGATACGCAACCAGTGCATATCCCTAGATTTTCTAACTTCCGCCTTACCTACTACAGGAACATTATTTTCCGCATGACAAGCTATCACACATGCCCCACAACCGGTACAGGCATTTAAATCGATAGACAGGTTAAAGTGATGACCTATAGAACGATCAAAACTGTCCCAAAGATCCACAGAAGTTGCAGGAACCTCTTGGTGGTTTAGCGAAACCTGAGGAACATGGTTCCATTCCGCATGATCTTTAGTATTGAATATCTCTAATGTAGTTTCTTTTATAATATCACCCCTACCCATTAAGGTCTTGTGCAATTGCACACATGCAAACTCATGATTACCTGGGGCCTTTTCTATACTTACGGTTTGATTGGCATTAAAATCCTTATACAGAACAAATGCATTAACACCTGTCTGCATAGCTTCTTTCATACCCACTTTCTTTCCATAACCAAAAGAAAGCCCGATAGAACCTTTTGCCTGACCTGGCTGAACAACAACAGGTACTTTTTCTATAGTAACACCATCAACGGTAACGTTTACATAATTACCATCCATACCACCATTGGCCACGTTCACATTCTCAACACCCAACGCCTCGGCATCAGCTCTGGAAACAGTTACATAATTATCCCAAGAAACCCTTGTAATAGGATCAGGAAACTCTTGCAACCAAGGGTTACTGGCTTGTTGCCCGTCGCCCATTCCTACCTTAGAATAAAGAGTAAGTTCCATTCCACCGGCAGTGACATTGGCAAGATTACGAACAGCGGAAGCTATCGATACCCCTACAGTATCTTCTCCACCCTCCTCTTCACCGACCTTAACATCAGCTATTTCTTCTTCACCAATATTATTTACAACGAACACACCATCTTGCAACGCCTGGTTCCAACTTGCACCGTTTAAGATACCACCAGCCCAAGTCTCTCTGATATAATCATAATATGAACTATCACTACCCATCCAATCCAGAACAGCATCTTGAAATTGTTTGGTATCAAATAATTCTTTAATAGTGGGCTGCATTAAGCTATAATGCCCTTTTTTGAATTCCACATCGCCCCAAGACTCCAAGTAATGATTTGCAGCAGCTACATACTGAACCGCCTCTGCAGTCTCATTCCAATTAGTCGTAAAAGCAACTGACAAGTCCACCTTACCAAGTCCTTCTTTAAACTCGGCAGCATTGGGCAACGAATACAAAGGATTAACACCATCCATAATCAAGGCACCGACCCTTCCAGAATTCATATCCGAGATCAAGGCCTTTAACGCCTTTACGTTCCCTTGTCTTATATATCTAGGAGAAGCAACATCAAAAGCCTTACTTCCCAACATTTTATTAATAGCCAAAACTACCATTTGAGCATCCAAATCATCAAGCCCGGTAACCACTACGGCCTTTGAACCAGCTTTCTTGATTTCGGCAGCTACCTTATCCACAATAGCATCGTACTCAGAAGTGTTACCACCTACAGAAGTACCATTAAGCTTACCATACAATTTAGCAAGCACCACTTTTTGAGCACTTGGAGTTAACGGAAATCTTTTATCCGCATTAGCTCCGGTCAAAGACATATTGGCCTCTAACTGAACATGCCTAGACATTTTACCGTTCTTAGGCACTCTTCCCTTTGCATAACCACTATCATAACCGCCACCTTGCCAATCTGACAAGAAATCAGCACTGAAAGAAACGATCAAATCGGCTTTTTCAAAATCATAATCAGCCAAGGCACGCTCACCATATGTATTCTCATAGGCCGTCAATGCAGCGTCTTCCGAAATAGCATCATAGGTAACATGCTCTACATTTTGGTTGACAGCTTTAAGCTCAGAGATCAATCTATTGGTAGAAGGACTGGCATACGTCTGGGTCAACAAAACAATTTTCTTTGAAGAACCGGCCAAACTTCCCATTTTAGCCTTTACAGCAGCATTAAGAACATCCCACTCGATCGGCTCACCATTCGCCATTGGCCCTTGCAACCTTGTACTATCGTACAAAGACAATACAGAAGCCTGAACTCTTGCATTCGCACTTCCTCCAACCTTGGCCAAGTTATTATTCTCGACCTTTATAGGGCGACCCTCACGGGTCTTTATAAGAATACTTGCAAAATCAAAGCCATTTGCTATAGAAGTGGCATAGTAATTCGCCACCCCCGGAACAATATTTTCAGGCTGAACCACATAAGGAATTGATTTAACAACAGGTCCCTCACAGGCCGCCAAAGAAGCCGCCGCCGTACTAAAACCAACATATTTCAGAAAATCCCTTCTGTTAGTATTAGTCGAGGATAAGGTCTCCTTATCACCCAAAAAATCATCCACGGGAATCTCCTCTACAAATTCGTTCTGTTTTAGCGCCTCAACAATGGAATCGTTAGGATTTAACTCCGCCTCGCTTTTCCAATATTTCTTGTTTGATGCCATACGTATTATCTGTAATTAGCTTCTTATTATTATTAATAGTGACACTTTCCACACTCCAGTCCGCCCATTTGAGCAGCTGTCAAATTCTCCACACCATATTTTTTGGAAAGCTCTGCATGGATTTTTTCATAATACTCATTACCCTCTACCTTAACATTGGTCTCACGGTGACAATTCACACACCACCCCATTGTTAGAGGAGAATACTGATACATAACCTCCATCTCCTCCACAGGTCCGTGACATGTCTGACATTCGACACCAGCCACAGAAACATGCTGAGAGTGATTGAAGTAAGCAAAATCAGGAAGATTATGAACCCTTACCCATTCTACAGGCTGAGTCTCACCAGTATACTTCTGGTTCTCCTCGTCCCAACCGACTGCCTTATACAATTTCTTTATTTCGTTGGTATAAAACTCATTGGTATACCCATTAGCCAAATCCTCTTTAGAAGGACCTTCTGGATTACCTTTATATTCATAAATAGATTTATGACAATTCATACAAACATTCAACGATGGAATACCTGAAGTTTTGGAAACCCTTGCAGAAGAGTGACAATACTTACATTCAATTTTATTATCACCCGCATGTATTTTATGTGAATAATGTATTGGCTGTATCGGAGCATACCCCTGATCAACACCTACCTGCATCATCCAACCGTAAGCGAAATACGCACTCCCCAACAACAATAAAACAACCGTCACCAAAACCAAGAATTGATTTTGAGCAAAAGCCTTCCAAACAGGAACCCTTTTCTCAGCATTTTCTTTTTCAATGGAAATCCCATTCGCTTCCGCAATTCGGCGAAGCGTAGTGTTCACCAAGAACAACATAACCACCAACAACGCGAAAATCAAAACCAATGCACCCAAAATAACCTCGTTGGATATACCTGAAGAGCCACCTGAAGAAGCATCAGACGCCGAAGCATCGGTTGCCGCCGTAGCCGCTGGCGCCGGTGGCGGTGCAGCAGTATACGCCAAAATATTATCGATGTCCGCGTTCGTCAAGGTAGGAAACGGAGTCATTGCCGCTTGATTGTACTCCGCATACACCTTATTAGCATATGCGTCGCCAGACTTAATCACCCCAGGGCTATTCTTAATCCAAGCATACAACCACTCCCTGTCAAGACCCTCATCTTCCGCCAAACGACTTTCTACATTCGCCAAGGCAGGACCCGTCATCTTACGGTCCAATGAGTGACACGCAGCACAATTCTGATTAAACAACGCTTTACCTGCAGCGGCGTCTCCACCCGAAGCAGCACCATCACCAGATTCCGCAACAGCATCTTGAGCCATAAGCGAAACTGAAAAGAGTAGCGTTAAAACTAAACTAAAAACAAAGACTTTAGAAAACTGATTGCGGTATAGAACCTTTTTCATATAATAGAATATTTCAATCGGAATCTTGGCATGATTTTGGCCTGTAAACAAACAGAAAACAACAACAATGCCTTAAATCGATGCCAAAAATACGACATAGACTTTATTTGAAAAAACGTTAATGTATTTATAACTTATAATTTATATCTGTTCTAAATAAGTAAAATACCTAATCGATTATACCTTAAAAATTTACATTTGCAGAACAAAAATATTCACCTTATTATTTTCAAATGAAAAAAATATTTTACGTCCTTTTTATAGTATATAGCACCAATTATATAGTTGCGCAGGAAGGAAAAATCACCATTTCACAGGATCAGCAAATAACCCAACTGCTGGATCTATACAAAAAAGCCTTGAGCAACACCGAATATTACAGAATACAAGTAGGTTTTGTTAGCGACGATAGAAAAGCTCGCGAAATTAAAAACAATGTTGAGATAGACTTTCCGGACCTACCTTCGAGGATAGATTTCGACTCACCAACCTATAGGATACGGGTCGGGCGTTTTAAATCTAAATTAGAGGCCGAAAGAAAATTCAACGAGGTACGAAAGAAGTACCCAAATGCAATGCTTTTAAAACCAAAAAAATCGACCTGATAAGGTCGATTTTTTTTGCTCCGCTACTAATACGTTACATATTATTTCAGTTTCTTCTTAACGGCAACCTCTTGGAAAGCCTCTACAATATCATTCACATGAATATCATTGTAGTTCTTTATCTGAAGACCACAATCATATCCTTTTGACACTTCTTTTACGTCGTCTTTAAACCTCTTTAAAGAAGCCAATTCACCAGTATAGATTACTACACCATCCCTAATTAAGCGAATATTTGAGTTTCTATAAATCTTACCACTGGTTACCATACAACCGGCAATTGTACCGATTTTAGAAATCTTGAAGGTCTCTCTGATTTCCGCAGTACCGGTAATCTCCTCTTTCATTTCCGGAGAAAGCATTCCCTCCATTGCATCTTTAAGGTCGTTTATGGCATCGTAGATGATAGAGTACATTCTTATATCGATCTCCTCATTCTCTGCCATAGCCTTGGCGTTACCCATTGGCCTAACATTAAATCCTATTATAACCGCATCGGAAGCTGAGGCAAGCAACACATCAGACTCTGTAATAGGACCTACCGCCTTATAGATAATATTTACTTGAATTTCGTCGGTAGAAAGTTTCTGGAAAGAATCGGTCAATGCCTCTACAGATCCATCCACATCCCCTTTCAAAACAATGTTCAATTCTTTAAACTCCCCTAGGGCTATACGCCTACCTATCTCATCTAAGGTAATATGACGTTGCGTTCTCACAGATTGCTCTCTTTGCAATTGAGCTCTTCTTGCCGCTATCTGCTTCGCCTCTCTCTCATCCTCTAACACATGAAACTTGTCACCGGCCTGCGGAGCCCCATCCAAACCTAAAATGGATATAGGTTGGGAAGGACCTACCTTATCAACATTATTACCTCGCTCATCGTGCATCGCCTTTACCTTACCACTAGTGGTACCCGCAAGTACATAATCACCAATTGACAATGTACCGGCCTGAACAAGAATTGTGGAAACATATCCTTTTCCCTTGTCCAAGAAAGCTTCTACAACAGTACCTGAGGCCAATTTGTTCGGATTCGCTTTCAACTCGAGCAATTCCGCTTCCAAAAGCACTTTTTCCAACAACTCTTTTACCCCTTCACCTGTTTTTGCAGAAATATCATGAGACTGAATCTTACCTCCCCAATCTTCTACAAGCAAGTTCATCTGGGCCAAACCTTCTTTAATCTTATCCGGGTTAGCGGTTGGCCTATCTATTTTGTTGATAGCAAAAACTATTGGAACACCTGCCGCCTGTGCATGACTAATCGCCTCTTTGGTCTGTGGCATAATATCATCATCGGCCGCAATTACAATTATTGCGATATCGGTAACTTGAGCACCCCTGGCACGCATTGCCGTAAATGCTTCGTGACCTGGAGTATCCAAAAAGGATATCTTTTGACCATTATCCAATGTAACGGCATATGCACCGATATGCTGGGTAATACCACCACTCTCACCGGCTATTACATTTTCTTCCCTAATATAATCCAGCAAAGAAGTTTTACCGTGATCCACATGCCCCATTACCGTTACGATCGGAGCTCTTGGCTTCAAATCTTCCGGAGCATCTTCTTGCTCAACTATACTCTCCTCGATATCAGCGGTAACGAACTCTACCTCATAACCAAACTCCTCCGCAACAATAGACAATGTTTCCGCATCCAACCTTTGGTTCATGGTTACCATGATACCCAAAGACATACAGGCCGATATAATCTCTGTCGTGGACACCTCCATCATCGTTGCCACCTCACTGGCAGTAACAAACTCGGTAACTTTAAGTATTTTACTTTCAAGTTGTTGTTGCTCAAGATCTTTTTCTGTTTGCTGACGGTGCTGATCTCTTTTATCCCTTCTATATTTGGCTCCTTTGCCTTTTTTGGATTTACCTTGTAATTTCTCTAAGGTCTCCCTTACCTGCTTTTGAACATCCTCTTCGGTTGGCTCTACCTTAGGAGCGGCAAATCGCCTGTTTCCTTTACGGTCAGATGAATTGCCTCCTCTAGAGTTTTGACCATGGCCAGAAGTATTCTTGCTAACTATACGCTTTCTGCGTTTTTTACGATCTGTATTGTCCGCAGGTTTTTTATCCTTTTTCTTGGGTTTTTGAAACTTAGAAAGATCTATTTTATCTCCGGTAATTTTAGGACCCGTTAACTTTTTATACTTGGTCTCTATAGTCGCCGGTTCTTCAGGTTTCTCCTCTTTTACTTCAACGGGTTTTTCTTCTTTGACAGGTTTCTGCTCTTCCTTTTCCTTAACAGGTTCCTTCTCTTCAGGTTTTTTCTCCTCCTTTACGGGTAGATCCACCTTAGGCGGCTTAACCACCTCTTTTTTCTCCTCTACAACCTCTGGCTTTTTCTCCTCTACCTCTTCTTTTTTCGGAGCGGGCTCTGCCTTTTTCTTTGGATTAAGGTCTATTTTACCGACAGTTTTCGGACCTGCCAACTCCACCTTACCCACAAATTTGGTTTCCTCTATCGCGGCATTTCTTTTCTCGCGCGCAATACGGCGCTCCTCTTGCTCTCGCTCTAGCTGAACCCTTATGGCCTCCTTCTCCTTACGTTTTTCCTCACCGACTTCCTTAGACGCAACTTTCTTACTCTTATCTGTCTGAAATTCATCTAACAAAACCTGATAAACCTCATCAGAAATTTTTGTGGTCGGCCTGGCCTCCACATTATGCCCCTTACTATTAAGGTAATCTACCGCCCTATCCAAGGAAATATTAAGCTCACGAAGAACTTTGTTAAGTCTTATTTTTGCATTATCTGCCATAAATACTGATTCCCGTTCTATTATTTAAGTGCTAATATATAGCTAATCTTCTAATTCTTCTTTTAGGATACGCACAACTTCTAAAATTGTTTCTTCTTCCAAATCCGTACGTTTCACTAGATCGTTCACATCTTGCTCCAATACACTTCTGGCCGTATCCATACCTATCTTCTTAAATTCCTCGATGATCCAGCCGTCTATTTCATCGGAAAATTCCGTCAACTCCACATCTTCCTCTACACCTTCACGGAAAACATCTATCTCATACCCCGTTAATTGCCCTGCAAGACGAATATTATGTCCTCCACGACCGATCGCTTTAGAAACCTCTTCTGGCTTCAGATATACCTGAGCGGTCATTTTCTCGTCGTTCAATTTCACAGAAGAAACTCTTGCCGGACTTAAAGCCCTGGTCACCAACAATTGAGGATTTGACGTCCAGTTAATAACATCTATATTCTCATTGCCCAACTCTCTTACGATACCATGAATACGAGAGCCTTTCATACCCACACAGGCCCCAACAGGATCTATTCTATCATCATAAGAATCAACAGCAACTTTTGCTTTTTCCCCAGGTATTCTTACCGCCTTTTTAATAGTGATCAAACCATCGAAAACCTCAGGAATCTCTTGAAAAAACAACTGCTCTAAAAATTTAGGAGAGGTTCTTGACATGATAATCGTTGGTTTTGCTCCTTTCAATTCAACACTCTCTATGATTCCCCTGACATTATCACCTTTTCTAAAGAAATCGGATGGTATCTGCCTGTCTTTTGGAAGTATGATCTCATTACCCTCATCATCTAACAAAATAACCGCCTTATGGCGAATATGATGTACCTCGGCAGTATAAATTTCCCCTTCCAAGTCTTTAAACTGCTTATAAATAGTGGTATTGTCGTGTTCATGTATTTTTGAGATCAAGTTCTGGCGCAATGCTAAAATGGCCCTTCTACCCAAATCCACCAGCTTAACCTCTTCGGAAACATCTTCACCTACTTCAAAATCAGGTTCGATCTTACGAGCTTCGGACAAAGAAATCTCTTCATTCGGTTCTTCGACTTGCCCATCTTCCACCACTACTCGATTACGCCAAATCTCCAAATCGCCTTTGTCCGGGTTAATAATAATATCAAAATTATCATCAGACCCAAACTTCTTTTTCAAAGCATTTCTGAAAACATCTTCCAAAATTGCCATAAGCGTTACCCGGTCAATGAATTTATCATCCTTAAATTCCGAGAAAGATTCTATTAACGCAATATTTTCCATCTATACCTACTATTAAAATTTTAATACAACTTTTGCTTTTTTTATATCAGAAAAATCAATTTCCTTTCTTTTCTGCACCGTCACCTTTCCTTTACCAACAGGTTTAGGCTCCCTAGCCTTCCACTCTATAGCTACTTTGTTTTCATCTGCCTCAACAAGTGTACCTTCATAAACACCGTCGGTGGTTTCCACCTCCAATTTTCTACCAATATTTTTCTTGTACTGTCTTGGCATCACCAAAGGCTCGGTAGCGCCGGCAGAGGCCACCTCAAGGGAAAAATCTTGCTCTTCCCTATCTAAATTATGCTCAATGGCCCTACTAATTTTAATACAATCACTTACTGCAACGCCATTGTCACCATCTATGATCACCTTGATCTTATTATCTGTAGAAACAGTAAAATCTATTAAAAAAAGAGTCTTATCCTCGGCCAATCCTTTTTCCAGAAGCTCTCTAACCTTATCCTTTAGCATAAAAACTAAGTAATAAAAGAGGGGACAAATTGTCCCCTCATGAATACTTTCTATCCTTTCAGTGATGCAAATATATCTTTTTTAAGATTAATCTCCTAATTTCCAAAGAGAATCATTCAACAACCTCAATCGTTTTTTCGACATGTATCGGGTTACCGTTTTGATCCAAACCTCTTAACACCACAGAGTAAGTTCACTTCTTTTTTTACCTTTATCGATTTGGAATTTTAATTTATGGAAGCATTAACCACGTACGACTTTATCATCACCGCCTCAATTATCGTTATCATTTCCTTTTGGTTCAATGTCATAAGCAAAAAAACCAACATTCCTTCTGTTCTTATGCTCATAGTCCTAGGCGTTTTTCTAAATCTGATTCTCAGCTACTTTTTTGGCAGCGTACCCGATTTTCTCGAGAGCCTAAAGATACTGGGCACGGTAGGGCTCATCATGATCGTTCTAGAGGCAGCCTTAGAACTAGAGCTTAAGAAAGACAAAATAATACCTATATTAAAATCTATGTCCATTGCCCTGATCGGGTTACTGGCATCGGCCTATACGGCTGCCTTTATTCTTCAGCTTTTTATCCCTGAAATGAGCATGCAATCGGCATTGATTTACGCTACACCACTATCCATACTGTCGAGCGCCATAATTATACCGAGTGTTGGAGGGCTATCAGAAAAAAAGAAAGAGTTCCACATATACGAAAGTACCTTCTCCGATATAATGGGCATAATGATGTTCTATTTTCTTATCGAAGGACTGAATCCGAGCGAAGATGCAGGCGCCGCTGGCTTCATCGGAAACATAGCTCTAACCATAGCAATTGCTATTGTGGCCAGTTATGCCATAATTTTAATATTTCAAAAAATAAAAAGCCAAGCCAAATTATTTTTACTCATAGCGGTATTGTTATTACTGTACGCCATTGGAAAAAAATTACATTTATCGTCGCTCATAATTATCCTCGTCTTTGGACTTATTGTTAAAAATGCCCATTTGTTTTTCCCTGGCAAGGCAAAAGTTTTTCTAGATACCGATAAAATAAAACAGATCTACCACGAGCTCCACATAATAACTTTGGAGACGGCTTTTGTAATTCGCACATTTTTCTTCGTCATATTCGGCATCACCATTGTACTTAGCTCACTGTTAAGCTTTAAAGTTGCCCTAATAAGCCTTCTTATCATTATATCTATATACCTGATTCGTTTTTTAATATTAAGAGTGTTTATTGGCAGAGATATTTTTCCCCAGCTATTTATTGCACCAAGAGGACTCATCACCATTTTACTGTTTTATGCAATACCTACAGAAGCTCAGGTAGCAGAATTTGAATCGGGCATACTATTATTCGTAATCATAGCAACCAGTTTAATTATGACTTGGGCCATGATAAAGGATAAACATAAAATAGGTTCTTTATTAGATGAAATAGATGAGCAATACGAAGAAAGAAACACCGCCGAAGACATCCTACAAGAAAAAATAAATTCGAACGGTATCGAATCAACGGAAGATAAGATCCCGGACAACGAGGATACTATTCCATAAAGAACGACATACTAGCGCCCATTTAAAATTTCATCGCTAAAAAAGCCAGCTTTGTTAACACTGCCTTCTTCCTGTGTTATAGAGTTAATACTGTCAACCTCTTTTCTAAACCTTAAGATCATCAAGGTATCCAACTGATCTTGAATACTGTCCCTCATAACCCTCCAGTTACCAGAATTCATTTGCTTACTGTATTTCGTAATCTTATCAAACCTAGAAAGATTGTATCTGTTGGCCTTCCAAGCATGTTGCGTGCTCTTTTGATGTTGTAGATCCTGAAGATAAAATCCAACTCCAAAACCTAACAGCACAACCACTAAGATTATCTTTAATTTTTTTTCGGTCAACTTCATATTAAATTAGTTTATAGAGTGGGGACAAAACTAACAGAGACTCAAATGAACTAAGCACTATTTTCACTAAATCCTTAACTCATTCGACCAGCAATGTACAAAATATCGGTTTTTAGAGTGATAAATCTCCGTTTAAATTGATATTCTACCGACAAATAACACATTAAAAAGGAACTGTCACAACCATAAAAACAATAGCTGACACTTAATAAAACCAAACAAAAAGCCCGACCATCTGATGATGATCGGGCTTTTAAAACTTCTTAGTTGGCCCACTAGGACTCGAACCTAGAATGACGGTACCAAAAACCGGAGTGTTACCATTACACCATGGGCCAATACCTCTAAGAGCGTGCAAATTTAAAACAAAGTTTGGTTTGCACAAATATTTTTTTGAGCAAAAATTAAAATTGATCAAAATCACCTGTTAAAGGTTTATAAAAATAATGGGGCGATCTATATTTAAATTATTAAATTCGCCAGATAGCTTTAACCTAGGTTACATGTTTTCAAAGAACTTCAACAAATGGAATACCCTTCTTGGGTGGGCCGTATTTTTTATAGCACTTGTTACATATTTCATAACCGTTGAACCTACCAACAGTTTTTGGGATGCCGGTGAATACATTGCCACGGCAGCCAAACTTCAGGTAGGCCACCCACCGGGAGCTCCTTTGCTACAAATGATCGGGGCCTTTTTTGCCATGTTCGCTTTCGACCCCAGTCAGGTTGCCATGATGGTAAACCTTGTTTCTGGTGTCTCCAGTGCATTTACCATCTTGTTTATGTTTTGGACCATTACCAATATTACCCGAAAATTAATAGACCAAGAAGGTGAATTGACCAACAGCAAAGCTATTGCCGTTCTAGGAAGTGGCTTAATAGGTTCTTTGGCGTTTACCTATTCTGACAGCTTTTGGTTCAATGCCGTAGAAACAGAGGTATACGCCATGGCAAGTTTTATAATGGCATTATTACTGTGGCTTGGATTAAAATGGACGGATAACCTAGACGACCCTAGAGGAAACAGATGGCTCATACTTATATCTTTTGTAATAGGCTTAACTTTCGGGGTTCAATTTATGGGCTTTTTGGCCATCCCATCGGTAGGTCTACTTTATTACTTTAAAACGTATAAAAAAACGACCATAAAGAACTTTTTATTGGCAAATATCGCTGTAATAGCCATTTTAATGTTGGTCTATAAATTCTCATTGACCTACGTATTAAAATTATTCGGATGGGGAGAAGTATTCTTTGTCAATAGCATCGGACTTCCCTTTAATTCTGGATCCATTATTATAGGTATTTTATTTATAGCGGCTTTTTACTTCGGGTTAAACTACACCCGAAAAAACAATTACAAAACAGGAAACACTATAGTTCTTTGTTTAATGTTCTTGTTTTTAGGATTTTCTTCATGGTTAATGTTACCTATACGTGCGAACGCCAAAGTAGTCATCAACGAAAACAATCCAGAAGACGCCCGTGCCCTATTGGCCTATTACAACAGGGAACAATACCCTGGGGTAGACAGCCCCATATACGGAACCTATTACTCTGACATGTTCGCCCCTCCGGGAGAGGACCGGGACGGCAAGCCCAAGTACGAAAAAGACTATACATTGGGCAAATACATCATCGTAAACAAATACGAAAAATCGGAACAGGGTCCCAACCCTAAGCACCAAGGTTTTCTTCCAAGAATGTGGAGTTCGCAAAATGCCGCAAATTATATGCGTTATTTTGGTCCATTGGATTTTAGGTTGACAGAATCCAATGCCGAGCTCAGGGAAGCTGCCAATCAAGTAAAAACAGGTTTCGCCAACGGAGAGATAGATGCGGAACAATACATTAGTTTTCTAAAACGCTTTAGTGATTACATAGAGGTAGAGCCACCATCTGTATGGGACAATATCAAATACATGGTGGAGTTCCAGTTCAACTATATGTACCTACGTTATTTTATGTGGAATTTTGTCGGCAAGCAAAATGACGTACAAGGAAGGTACAACGATAACGGAAACTGGTTAAGCGGTATTAATTTTATCGATAGTGCAAGGTTGGGAAGCCAAGACAACCTACCAAGCGACATTAAAAACAACCCGGGCCGTAACACCTATTTCTTCTTACCTTTAATATTGGGTATTATCGGTATTGTTTTCCAAGTATCAAAAAACCCGAAACAATTCTGGGTCTTACTGGTGTTCTTCCTTTTTACGGGACTGGCTATACAGTTTTACACCAACCCCGGTATTTTTCAGCCTAGGGAAAGAGATTATTCTTTGGTAGGATCATTTTACATTTTTGCCATTTGGATCGGCATTGGGGTTTACGGTCTATATGACGGATTTAAAGATTGGCTCACCCCTAAAGTCTTGGCACCCGTAGTGGTTGTCATCTGCCTTTTAGCCGTGCCTACGGTTATGGCGGTACAAAATTGGGACGACCACGACCGATCTAACCGCTTTACGGCAAATTCATCTGCCAAAGCATATTTGGATTCTTGCCAAGAAGATGCAGGAGCTATTTTGTTTACCATCGGCGACAACGATACTTTCCCTCTTTGGTACGCCCAAGAAATAGAAGGCTATCGTACCGATGTAAGAATAGTTTGCACCAGTTTGTTCGAGACCGACTGGTATGTAGACCAAATGAAGAAAAAAGCCTACGAGAGCGACCCTATACCTTCTCAAATAGAACACGAGAAATACCGCTGGGGAAATCGCGACGTGCTATACCACCAAGGTATTACAGAAAACAGATGGAACATAAAAGATTTTATCAACTGGATCGACAGCGACAAGCCCAGAACCAAACTAAAGTACCTTTTTGAACAGCAAGGGGCTGACCTAAGTGCCTATTCTGAAAACACCCAGAACATAGTGTACTACCCTACCAACAAAATAAGGGTACCGGTAAACAAAAAAAATGTTTTGGAAAGTGGTTTGGTAAAACCAAAAGATTCTGCGCTTATCGTAGATTATATAGACATAGACCTACCTGGTGCAATCACCAAAAAAAGTATGATGATGTTGGATATTTTGGCCAATAATGACTGGAAAAGGCCTTTATATTTTTCCGGAGGAAGTTTCGACGATGCTGAATACATTTGGATGAAAGATTACCTACAATTGGACGGTCTTGCCTACAAACTGGTACCTATAAGAACAGAAAGACCCAATTCTTTTGAAATGGGAAGAATAGATACCGACTTGATGTACGATATTGTCACCAACTGGGATTGGGGAAATGCTGGCGGAGACATCTATCACGATACACAAACAAGAATACAGAGTGTATCTTTTAGAGGTAATTTGGCCCGATTGATGGAAGCTCTCATCAAAGAAAACAAGATGGACAAGGCAAAAGACATTATCGAGATTTCACTGAAGAATATGCCTGTAGAGAAATTTGGATATTACTCATTGGTAGAACCATTTATAGATGGGTATTATAAGGTGGGGGAAACCCAAAAAGCAAGAGAGCTTTTTAGCCTTCTTAAGAAAAAGTATCAAGAGAGATTAGAGTACTACTCCCTTACGAGCATAGATGAGCAGTATGGCCATATTGATGATATTATTGCCGATATGGAAGCCTATAGAAGAAATATAGATATGGTTATAGCCAATGACGAGAAAGACATTGCTGAGAAAGAAACCCTAATATTCAACGAATATATAGACAAGTTTCAACACTTCTATAAAGACGATGCCAGTTTAGAAATGCCGGAAACCGAATTGGAAAACAACCCGGACATGGTAGACACCGTATCAATGTCGGACACTATCGAAAACAACAATGATAGTGTTCGACCATAAATTGGCCAGGTCATAGACCATTATAGATTAAATAAGTAAAAAGAAGTTAAGGCGCTTATATATATTCGTTCAGAATACCTATAAGCGTATTGGCATCTTGCTCACCACTTTGGCGCCATACCATTTCACCTTTTTTGTAGATCATTAGTGTGGGCAAACCTTTGACACGTAATGCCTGTGAAAGTTCTTTGTTCTTGTCCACATCTATTTTAATCACCTTGCCCTTGTCACCAATAGCAGCAGCCACCTCCCTTAAAACAGGATGCATAGCGGTAGATTGCTCGTTCCACTCCGCATAAAAATCCAAGAGTACTGGCACATTCAAATCTATAAGTTCACCAAATTTAGACATATAATCGGCTTTACGTTATTCGCCAAATGTAGTAAAAAATGTTAAAATACAATCTAAGGGCTTATTATTGTGGCGTTCAACACGAGTTAAAATCATGTTAACGACTTCTTTTTTAAAGTAATCACCGTTATTTCGGGCCAAATACCAACCCTACCGGGGTAGCCTAAAAAACCAAAGCCCCTGTTCACATTAATAAACTGCCCCAACTCTTTATATACTCCCGCCCAATACTTGTAACGCCACTTTATCGGACTCCATTTGACCCATCCCGGTATTTCTATACCAAACTGCATCCCATGGGTATGACCACTCAAGGTCAAATGAAAATGCTTATCATCATGTAACACTTCATCTTCCCAATGCGACGGGTCATGGCTCATTAAAATCGTAAAATCGTCCTTGGCAATATTCGAAGTGGCCTTCTTAAGGTCTCCAGCTTTTTTAAAACCGCCCCTACCCCAGTTCTCGACTCCCACCAAGGCAATTTTATCCGTTCCCTTTTTAAGGTACCTATGCTCGTTCAACAAAAGGTCGAACCCCATATCTTTTTGTAGTTTTTTTAGGTCTTCTAGATTCTGCCTCTTTAATTCTTCGGTTTCCCAATCTATATAATCCCCATAGTCATGATTCCCCAAAATGGAGAATTTACCGTCCTTTGCTTTTAATGTACTAAAGAGCTCAGCCCAAGGCAACATTTCTTCCGTCTTATTGTTCACCATGTCCCCGGTAAAAAGTAGCAAATCGCTATTTTGTCTATTTATAAGTTTTACTCCGTATTCTATCTTTTTACGGTTATCAAAACTTCCACTATGTATATCCGAAATCTGGGTTATACGATACCCGTCAAAACTCTCTGGCAAATCATCAAATTCCAACGTATACTTCAATACTTTATAATTGTACTTACCCTTGTACATACCATACAATAAAGCACCAAAGGGAAGAGCCGCTATGCCCAGACCTATCATACTTAAAAAACGTCTTCGTTCCGGTAGGCTGAACTCCTTGTCCGCTCCAAATATTTTATGATATGCTCCTGTAAAAATTCTAAAAATGTCTTCGGAAAAAAGAAAAAGGATAATTACCACTTTAAAGGACAACATCGTCAATAATAGACCAAAGGCATAACTCTTGGGTCTACTTAATACCCGACCTGCCTCTTCGCCTGCTGTAAATTGATATATGAAATTTATCAATATAGCAAGTGACACCACTATATATAAAAGATATACCCAAGGCTGCCTAAAGAGAGACCTAAGCGCTTGAACGATATAAAAACTTAATCCCAGATATACTATTACAAAGATGATCCAACGAAGCATACTTCTTTTTTTTACAAAGATATTTTTTGAAATGCTACCATACGTTCCTTTTGGGGTTTATTTAACCTTATCTACAACAGCCTTAATAGTTTCCGTACTGGTTACCGCTATTTTATCATCGTTCATAAACGAAGAGGAATTCATTGAAACCAAAGGATCCTCAAACAACGTTTGTTGTAATTTGGTTCCCGATAAATGAACGGCCTTAAAGCCCTTTTCCTTAAAAACTGCCACATTATTATCATTAATTCCACTTCCGGGCATGACCACAATAGTAGAAGCACATCCCTTAAGCTCTTGTAACAATTCGATACCTGCCAATGCCGATTTCTTTTGCCCCGAGGTAAGCACATAATTCACCCCCACATCCTCTAGTAAGCCAAGTGTATGCAATGGTTGACCCACCCAATCAAAAGCTCTATGAAAAGTAAAATTCAGTTCTTTCGAAGCCTTCACTAAATCCTCGGTCCTTTTCCTGTCCAAGCTAAAATCTTTATCTAAAACTCCAGAAACAACACCATCAAACCCCATTTCTACACACAAAGAAATATCTCTCATCATAATTTCGAACTCAAGGTCCGAATATGTAAAATCACCACTTCTTGGCCTTATCAAAACATGAACGGGTATAGAAATTTGCTCTCTTATCAATTTTAACAATCCGTAAGAGGGGGTTATACCGCCCACTGCCAGCTCTGAACAAAGTTCAATTCTATCTGCCCCAGCCTTTTGCGCGTTCAATGCGGATTCCAAAGAATTGGCACATACTTCTACAAGCATATTGTTATATTTAGATTTCATTAAAAGTAAAGAACCATGTCTATGAAAAGAAGAAAATTTCTTAAAAATTCGAGTACCATAACCGCAGGAATATTATCTGCCCCCATATTAGCTTCTTGCAACGAAGCCACTTCCACCAAAATAGCAAAACCAGAGGCCGGCAAAAAAAATATTCCGATAGCCATTTGTACATGGGATTTTGGGAATGCTACGGCCAAGGCCTGGGAAGTGCTAAAAAAAGGAGGAAGTTCTTTAGATGCCGTACACCAAGGGGTCATGGTAGAAGAAAACAACTTGGACAACCAAACCGTGGGTAACGGGGGCAGGCCGGATAGGGACGGCAAGGTAACCTTAGACGCCTGTATTATGGACAAAGATGCCAACTGCGGTGCGGTATTGGCCATTGAAAATATTGCCAACCCCATATCGGTAGCAAGAAAGGTCATGGAAGAAACACCGCATGTGATGTTGGTAGGAAAAGGTGCCGAACAGTTTGCTTATGAACAAGGATTTAAAAAGACAAACCTACTGACAGAAAAGTCTAAAGAAGAGTGGTTAGAATGGAAAAAGACATCAAAATACAAACCCATAATAAATATAGAAAACCATGATACCATAGGCATGTTGGCCATAGATAAAAATGGGGATATTTCTGGTGCCTGTACTACCAGTGGTATGGCCTACAAAATGGCCGGCAGGGTTGGTGACTCACCAATAATAGGTGCCGGTTTATTTGTAGACAATGAAGTAGGCGGCGCTACCGCTACCGGCGTTGGTGAAGAAGTAGTACGGACCGTGGGCAGTTTTTTGATCGTAGAGTTAATGAGACAGGGCAAGTCACCACAAGAAGCATGTGAAGAAGGTGTAAAAAGAATCATTGCCAAGAACAAGGACAAACAAGATTTTCAAATCGGTTTTATCGCGGTAAACAAAAAAGGCGAAACAGGAGCCTATTGCATTCACCCCGGGTTCTCTTACCGCACTTACACCAATGACGGACACGCAAACAATACGGCGAACAGTTATTTAAAAGCTTAAAAAGAAAAAACACCTAGATGATCGTAGTACAATTGGAGCATTACGCCTCGCTTTCGAATCAAACTTCGTACTTTTATCGTCGCACTTTTAATCATCAAAAATGGCAGAACAAAAAAGACTTTTTCTATTAGACGCATATGCGCTGATTTTCCGTGGATATTATGCCCTTATAAAGAACCCCAGAATCAATTCCAAAGGGATGGACACCAGTGCCATTATGGGTTTTATGAATTCCCTTTTTGATGTGATCAGACGTGAAAAACCCGATCACCTCGCCGTTTGTTTCGACAAGGGTGGCAGTGCCGAGCGCACCGAACTTTTTCCCGAATACAAGGCCAACAGGGACGAAACCCCCGATGCCATCCGCATTGCGGTGCCCTATATTCAAGACATTCTTAAGGCCATGCATATTCCCTCGGTCGTTCTGGAAGGCTGGGAAGCAGATGACATCATAGGCACTTTGGCCAAACAGGCCGAGAAAGAAGATTATAAAGTATATATGGTAACCCCCGATAAGGATTTTGGCCAGTTGGTCTCCGAGAATATTTTCATGTACCGCCCTGCCAGAATGGGCAATGGCATTGAAATTTGGGGCATTCCCGAAGTCCAGAAACGTTTTGGCGTCGAACGCCCCGAACAGGTGATCGATTACTTGGGCATGATGGGAGACGCCAGTGACAACATTCCCGGGTTACCCGGTGTGGGCGACAAGACCGCCAAAAAATTCATTGCCCAGTTTGGCTCCATGGAAGGACTTCTTGAAAATACCGACCAGCTAAAGGGCAAAATGAAGGAAAAAGTGGAAGAGCACAAAGAGCTCGGCCTGCTTTCCAAAAAACTGGCCACCATCTGTACCGAATGCGACGTTACCTTTGATGCCAAGGACTATGAAATGTCTGTACCCGACGCCGAAAAAGTACAGGAAATTTTTGAGGAACTCGAGTTTAGAAGGCTCAAAGACCAGTTCATAAAATTGTTCTCAAAGGAAGAAGCGGCCGACACATCCGAAGAAAACAACACAGGCACCCCAAAAAAAGTGACCTCCTCGGCAGGGAGCGGCCAGTTTTCCCTGTTCGGCGGCGATGGGGCCTCACCGGCCACCATCAAAGACAGCTCGAGCCGAAAAACCATTAAAGACGTGGCGCACGCCTATCAAAGTGTGACCCCGGGGATGGCCATGAAACTCTTTCTCCAAAATTTGATGAAGCAGACCTCGGTATGTTTTGATACGGAAACCACCTCGATCAACCCCTTGGAAGCCCACTTGGTCGGTATCGCCTTCTCATGGGAAGCTACCAAAGGTTTTTACATCCCTTTTCCTGAAGACAAAGAGGAAGCCCAACAGCTTATAGAACAACTACGGCCCTTCTTTGAATCGGAAGGTATCGAAAAAGTCGGACAGAACCTGAAATACGACATCAAGGTACTCCACAAATACAACATACAGGTCAAGGGAAAACTTTTCGATACCATGTTGGCCCACTACTTGATCAACCCCGATATGCGCCATAATATGGATGTGTTATCGGAAACCTACCTCAACTACACGCCTGTATCCATCACCGAGCTGATAGGCAAAAAGGGCAAGAACCAGTTGAACATGCGCGATGTTCCCTTGGAGCAGCAAACGGAATATGCGGTAGAGGATGCCGACATTACGCTTCAGTTGGCAGCTCATTTTAGGCCCGAACTGGCCGAAGCCAAAACGGAAGACCTTTTTAACAATATAGAGATTCCACTACTAAGGGTTCTAGCCGATATGGAACTGGAAGGAATCAGGCTCGACGAAAAATTCCTGAACTCCCTGTCCGAAGACCTAAACAACGATATTAAAGACCTTGAAAGAAAAATTTACGAAGCCGCCGGCGAGGAGTTCAACATCGGATCACCAAAGCAATTGGGAGAGATCCTCTTCAACAAAATGAAATTGGTGGACAAGCCCAAGAAGACCAAGACAGGACAATATTCCACCTCGGAGGACGTACTTTCCTATTTGGCCAAAGACCACCAGATCATTAGAGACGTATTGGAATACCGTGGGCTGGCAAAACTTAAAAGCACCTATGTTGACGCATTGCCCGAGCAAGTACAGCCCGCCACCGGGCGCATACACACCGACTACATGCAGACCGTGGCCGCAACGGGCCGCTTAAGCAGTAACAACCCCAACCTTCAAAACATTCCGATACGAACCGAACGCGGTAGACAGGTGCGCAAGGCCTTTGTACCCAGAAATGAAAACTACGTTCTATTGGCTGCGGATTACTCGCAGATCGAATTGAGGATCATTGCCGCCCTAAGTAAGGAGACCACGATGATCGAAGCCTTTAAAAACGGTGAGGACATCCACGCCTCCACCGCTTCAAAAGTATTCAACGTACCTCTTGAAGAAGTGACCCGCGAACAGCGTAGCAACGCCAAAACCGTCAATTTCGGTATCATTTATGGCGTTTCGGCCTTTGGACTCAGCAACCAAACGGACCTTTCGCGTTCGGAAGCCAAGGAACTCATAGATACCTATTACAAAACCTACCCGAAACTGAGAAACTACATCAGCGAGCAAATCGATTTTGCCCGTGAACACGGCTATGTGCAAACCGTTTTAGGCAGACGCAGGTATTTAAAGGATATCAACGGCAGCAATGCAATTGTACGCGGGGCGGCCGAACGAAATGCCGTCAACGCCCCTATTCAAGGAAGTGCCGCCGATATTATAAAAATAGCCATGATCAACATCCACAAAAAGCTTGCGGAGGGCAATTTTAAATCTAAAATGCTCTTGCAGGTACACGATGAATTGGTCTTTGACATCTATAAGCCCGAACTGGACAAACTTAAGACAATGATACAGTCCGAAATGCAAAATGCCTTTGAACTACCGGTTCCCTTGGACGTAGAGGTAGGCATAGGCCAAAATTGGCTCGAGGCGCACTAATCTGTCTTGACTTAGCCCGTATTTATATGTGTTCAGAACTCCGGTAAACGTAGCCGGAGACCTGACCGCCTGCCTCATTTTCAACAAGTGCGAAGAAAATCAACAAAAAGTCGGTGTTACGGGTAGTCACCACCTTTTGGAATCTATTATTCATCCTTTTGCTTTTAATCCTAAGGAGTAAAAAACATGTACTAAAACTTTTTTAAAGACAGATTTGTCTATTTAAAAAATTAGTAATAAGGTTCTTTTATTTTTTAAATTTCATCGAAAATTTTGTTAAAAAAATTATTTGACCAATTATATTTATCCCACATAATTTAATCAACAACATACTATTTATGAAGAAAATTTACTTAGTTCCCCTAATTTTCTTACTGTTTTCTTTATTCGGTTACGCACAGACCAATCTTTTAAAGAATCCTAGTTTTGAAAGCTCATTTACGGTTGCTTCAGAAAATTTTGATGATTGGTATATTCATTACCAAACAACCAGAGCCAAGGTTACAGACGCCACTGATGGCGACTATGCGGTAAAACTACAGACCAACAGAAGTGGTAGTAGTGGGTACTTTGCTCAATTGAGCGCTGCAACACCATCGAACGACCTTACTTTTGAAAAGGACAAAACCTACTCCATTTCATTTGATTACAAGATTGTAACAGGATCGATCACAGAAATTAAGGCAACCCTTCTAAGAGATGACTTTTACCTTGAAGACGAAGAGTTTGCATCGAACTTAAATTCGGGTGAATGGCTGACTTTAAGCTATGAATTTACATCCTCTTATGACGCTACCCACAATTTTGACATTACCATAACAGGCGCTTCTGCAAGTGCGGAGATTATTTTGGACAATGCCGTTATTACCGAAAAAACTACCAGTACCAATACGGACAGAGACGCCTTGGTGGCATTTTACAATGCTACGAACGGCGACAATTGGACTACCCCTTGGGACCTAAGCGCCGATATAAGCACTTGGTACGGTGTAACGCTAAACTCAGAAAATAGGGTCCGCTATTTGGTATTACCAGACAATAACCTTACTGGAACAATACCATCGGAAATAGGCGACCTTACTTATTTAGAAGACTTTAACCTTCCTGCAAACGCTATTGAGGGGGAGATTCCAGAAGCGCTTTTTGAATTGACTAACCTAGAGGTCATCAATCTAAAACAGAACGATTTATCAGGAGAAATTTCCAACAACATAGATCAGTTAACCTCGATAAGAGAAATATTCCTTGACGGCAATCAGTTTACAGGATCCATTCCGTCTTCGATAAGCAATTTGAACACCCTGGAAACCGTTAATCTTAGAGACAATCAGCTTAGTGGCAGTATTCCAAAAGAACTGGGCGATCTAGCATCTATCCAATCAATAAACTTGTCAAATAATAGCATTTCAGGCGAAATTCCCCAAGAGCTGGGAAACCTTTTTACGTTGAACGAACTAAACGTATCATCCAATGATATTACTGGCTCATTACCCAGTTCTTTCAGCGGACTCACCAATCTAAAAACCTTAAGTTTGGGTTACAACAATTTTTCGGGAGAACTGCCAGATGTATTATGGGATATCACCTCTTTGGAAAATTTAACCCTATCCCACAATGAATTTTCGGGACAGATTTCATCGCAAATAGGAAATCTAACGAATCTTAAAACCCTTTATCTAGATTCTAACGATTTCAGTGGCTCGTTTCCTTCCGAAATATGGAATCTTACTAATTTAACTACCCTGAAAGTAGAAAAACTAACATTACTCGATCCTTGGCCTATACCAACAGAAATTCAAAACCTGACCAAATTAAAGGTTTTCGAGGCAAGAAACGGGAATATTACGGGGGCGCTTCCGGATGTTTTTGACGCTCTTACAGAACTTACCATATTCCAGGTCCATGACAATAAAATTAGCGGACAGATACCCGCATCTTTCGAAAGCCTAACAAACCTGCTTGTTCTAGGTCTAAGCTACAACTATCTATCAGGAGACATACCCGTAATCAACGTCACCGGGGCGGACGTAAATATCTATGGTAACAATTTCAACTTTAAGAACATTGAAAATGTAATTGCCACTTACGACACAAACAGTGTAGATTTAGATTATGACCCACAAAGAAATATAGACCTAGGAGAATCTTTTATTGTAGACAAAGGGTCAAATTTTCAACTTCAGGTTACCAATACCGAAAGTGAAAATAACATATACCAATGGAAAAAAGACGGAGTCATTTTAAGCGGACAAGATTCAAACACATTAAATCTAAGTGATATTTCAGAAGATGATTCTGGATCGTACATATGCACAATCACCAACCCTAATGTGCCTGGGCTTACCCTTGAAACCAACCCCGTCAGCATTCTAGTTTCACAGAACGACGATATTCAGATTTTGACTACCAGTACCTCATGTGAAGACACCGACAACGGGGAAATAACCATCTCTTTTGATAAAGCGTATGATTACCAAGTTGTAGTCGAAGGAGATTCTTTTAACGAGACCTTCTCCGACATTGACACCACCGAAGGCCTTAAAATATCAGGCTTGGCCCAAGGCACCTATAACGTATGTGTCTACATGCCCAATACTCCTAATTTTGAACGTTGCTCTTCGGTAAATATAAATAGCCCAGAAGCTTTTACCTCTGGCAAGGCAGTCGTAAACGAAAAGAACAAGACGGCAAAGCTTGTTGTATCTGGAAGCAAAAATTATACCGTTAGTATAAACAACAAAGAACTTAATTATTCTTTTAACGATACGGGCATTCATGAATTAACCTTTGAACTAGAAAAAGGAGTAAATACCATTCTTGCCAAAACCGATAAAAGTTGTCAAGGCGAATATGAAGAAACGTACGTTCTAAACCATGCAATGGTATCGCCAAATCCGGTAACGGCGGACGAGGCCAATATTATCGGACTGAAGAATTCTGACAAAGCAACTATTTCTATAACCAATACAGGCGGCAATCTATTGAAGTCCCTTACACTTCCAATAGAAAACGGAAGTCTTAAAGTACCCGTTACCTATTTGCCCACAGGCCTTTATTACATCAACATCAAATCTAAAGAACAGGACGTTCAAACAAAACTCATCAAAAAATGAAAACAGCGATAAAACTATTTATAGGCCTCATCTTGTTAAGTTCATGTGGCGGTAGCGATAGCGATTCTCCAGAACCCAACAATGGAACAAACGAGTTAGGCGACTTTAACCTTATTTTTCCCGATAACAACTTAGTTTGTACGGAAGGCACCGACGTAGGCACCAGTGAAACCGCTATCGAGTTTTTATGGTCAACAGCGGAAAATGCCACCTCTTACGAGATTCAGATTACAAATCAGGATTCAGGAAATGTTATAAACACTTCTAGTACAACTACCGAAAAAACGGTAACCCTGCCAAAGAACACACAGTTTTCATGGACAGTGACAGCTATTTTTGGAGACCAGAGCAAAAAGAGCGAGCAATGGAATTTTTACTCAGAAGGTATTGCAGTTGAGAACTATGCTCCTTTTCCGGCCAATATTACTGTTGAAGATAACAACGATAACACCGTTAAAATTTCATGGACGGCCGAAGACCTCGACAACGATCTAAAAAACTACGATGTATATGTCGGGGAAAGTAACAACATGGAGCTTTTGTTAGAAAGCACGGAAGACACTTCCATTAACAGCTACGCTATTACCAGCGGAACCGAATACACCGTAAAGGTAATTTCTCGTGACAACAATAACAACACCTCTTCAAGTCTTAAGACATTTGAATATTAGACACACTTCAAATATTTTATAACCAAAAAAAGGCACCTTTTCTAAGGTGTCTTTTTGTTTTTGCCGGAAACCAAATTTTTTCTCAATTTTTTCAGAAAAATGTTAAATCGTTCACAAAGCCAGACTAAAACCAAAAAACTCAACGTTGTATTAACAAGCCTTTACGGTTAAGCGAGATACAATGAAAAAGATAATGGTCTTAGTGGTTTTTATGATTGGTATTATAACGCTTGCCAATTCACAATCTAACGGGGACCCTTCCAATTCTACCCATACAGAAAACGTAAAACTCTTTCCGAATCCTGCTACTACGGTCATTAATGTTCTAGGGCTTAAAAATGCCACCAATGCCAACATTTTAATTTCAGATGTTTATGGCAATCCTGTTTCAAACTATCATTGGGAAATAAAAAACAATGCCCTAAATATACCTGTAGCACATATAGAAGAGGGCGTTTATATGCTTACCATCCATTCTGAGGAACAATCTGTCCGTAAGAAGTTCATAAAAAAATAAATAAAGGACTTCCCTTTAAAAGTGCACCGAAAAAGGCTCAGACCACTTACCTTCTCTTAAATATTAGTTCTCCGCTATCGTCAAAATTAGGTATATCAAGATCAGTGGCATCAACGAACATAACATCACCTTCTACAACAACGCTCACCTCTACAGTTTCCCCATCCTCATTTACAAGAGTCAAAATTCTACCGTCATAAGTGTAAGTGCTAGACTCTGTGTCCGATTCAGTTGGGCAAGGTACATCCAGACCAGTATTGGTAGCGCTTATTTCTAAATAATTAGAAGAATTGGCAGCTGTAAGACTCATATCCCCATTGAATGTAAGCGTAATGATATAACAATCTTTATTGGTCAAAAATTCAAGAATCTGCTGACCAAACTTTGCATCATCACTAGCGGTATCTTCATCTATTCTTAGTTCTATAGCATCCCAAGTTCCTTCAATTTGAGTAGAAGAATCTATCTCGGGAGTTTCATCTTTATCCGAACTACAGGAAAACAAAAAAAGCGCTGTCGTTAGAAACAAAAATATATTGAATTTCATAATCGTTAGTTTTGGTTATGAAAAAACAGAACGAAAAAAGAGCCGTTATATTTTCTGTAACCGCGATATGAAATTAGTACTACACCACAAAAATGCTTCCATTACCGCTGTAATGTATTTAAAGTATAAAACGATAGGTAGCTTTTAAAAGAAAGGTATTATCCTTTTTTTGCCCAAGAATCTGATTGTCCAGATTTCTTCCTAAAGTCTCTCTTGTATCTCCTAAACCGACCACACCTTGTGACCAGACCAAGAAAATTTCAGACCCGGGAATATATTCCCATCTTAAAACCAAATTAGACCTAAATTGAACGAACGAAAAATCTGGATCCTCTATTTGATAATCTGTAACACCATCCAAATTTTCATCTATTAAATAAGCACTTTCCCCATTTGGTCTTGAAATTTGACCCTCGGAATAAAGCGTAACCCGTTCATTAAGTTTTTTGGCAATGGGATCCACCACATAATTAAAACCGGTGTAGATACCCCTTGATATAAATGGCTCTCCATAATATTGAATGGAAAGATTGGAGTTTAGGCTATAATTGAATCGTATAGAGGTATTGAAGGTCCGCTGATCAATATTGGCCGTAATGTACCTTGGGGCATTATTGAAACTGCGCTCCGTCACGTATTGGGTCTTATTTGGATTTTCTTCGTACTCCGAAGAAACGGAAAGGCTAAAAGCATCAAAAGGTTGATAATTAAAACGCAATACATAACGGACCAACGAAAAGTTATTTTCCCCCGCTTGACTGTTAACATAACCTAGGGTAAAATTGAACTTTTTTCTTGCATCGGAACCAAAAAACAAATACCAAAAATTTTCTTCGGACCACCGCCATCTAGGACCTCCCCTTAGCACCGTATTAGAATATATTCTGGGTTTATGGGCGGCACCGGCCTCTGTCCACCAATTGTTCTTGTAATTGATAAAACCTTGAAATTCGTATTGTATCCTATTATAGTTTCCTTCAAAATCATAAGTCGTATACTGTTCCAGTTCCAATTGTGCCGTTCTATAGAAATTGGTAGGCCTTAAAAACAATCGTCTAAGACTGGCATATTGTTTAATTTCATCGGCCTGTCTCAAAAAACCAACATCGTTTAGTTCTAATTCGGGAGAACGCCAAATAACACCCCCGTTGTAGCGCCAGCTTCCCCCTCCGGCCTTCCCTAGCTCCATTTTGCCTCCGGTACCGGACAGTGATGTTCTATCCGGATCAACTTGCACATGCCCAGCATCTACTCTTTGAAATAAATGTGTTATGCTTCTTTGTGTTCTTTCGATGGCTTCCTCGCTGCCCACAATATGGCTACCTACAAAATTGCCCTCCAGATAATAATTTCTTTCTTTCCAACTATGTCTAAAATCGAATCCCCCGGAATAGGCCTCCTTCCTCAAGAAGTTCAGATTTTCAGGCAAATTCCTGTTAGTCGCGGTAAAAATGCCCCCAATGAACGAATTGCGGTCATTAAAGTCTTTCTGCACCCTGCCCACCAAATAGTTGGTCAATGGCTCTACCAATTCCTTTCTTCTACCACCTTGGGTATCTTGTATCTCGGCATACATATTACCCGTTACACTCTCTAGCAGACCTAACGACCAACCATTCTTTGTTTTCCCCGAAAACTTTGCCGCTCCTAAAATGGTGGAGTTCTTGGGTTGATCCACAAAACCAACATCATCACCGACTACAAAACCTTGTGGATCTCTACCAATACGTCTACTATAAAAAAGATTATCGTTACCATCGGCAAACTCATAATCGAAAATATTTTTGTTTTCAATAAAAAAAGGACGCCTTTCTTCAAAAAAGATTTGAAATCCGTCTAACGCAATAGCTCCCGGGTCGGCATCTACTTGTCCAAAATCAGGGTTCACCGTAAGATCCAAGGTGAGGTCATTGGTAATACCGATCTTGGCATCCAAACCTCCGTTTAATCGAAAATCATTACCGTCCCTAAAAGGATTGTTTACTTCGGCCGGATAGGTATCAAACTGATTTACCACAAAAGGCTGAATCTCCAATTGTTTTTGTGGCTGTATATTGATCAAGCCCTTCAAAATTCCAAATTCACTTACCCAACCAGGGGCGTCCCTTTGCATAGGCTGCCATAACGAACGCTCTTCACCCCTAAAATATCTTCTGTTCAATTGAAGCCCCCATACCTGTTCTTGCTTTTTACCGAATTTCAATTGACTAAAGGGAATTTTCATTTCTGCGGTCCAGCCCTCATCATCTATATTAGCGGCAGTATACCAAATAGGGTTCCAACTATCGTCCCAATTATCTCCGTTTTGAGAAATAAACTCATCTCCCTTTACCCCGGCGGCGGAAACATTAAAAGAAAACCCTGTTCTTTTATCATTATAACTATCTATATTAATCTCTATCCAATCCCCTGCAAAATTATCTCTACGGGCCAATCTTTTCTCTATATTGGAAGGAACACTATCGTAACAGCGGACCCCTACATATAAAAATCTATCATCATAGGTTATTTTAAATTTGGTGCGCTGACTTGGCGGTTCGCCATTGTTAGGATCAAAAACCGTAAAACCACCATCCCATTCCACAATATTCCACCCATCATCACTTAGATTCCCATCTATAACAATATGTATATCATGGGGCAATACCGCAGTTGTATACGTTCTTTTGACTATGTTTGCAGAATCATTTTGTCCAATAATACTGAAGGATGCCATTAAAATAAACACCATACAAAGACGGTCTATCATGATTGATCGTAGTTTTGATTTAATTCAATGACTAGAAAAACGGAGGGTTGTTACAACAATAATGTATTTTATTCGGTTTTTAGCGGTCATAAGTAAAAAAATAGGCAGAAAGAATTTATAGAATTGACCGGCTTTAAAAAAAACTGGAAATAATAAGAAACAACTATTTGCAATTCAAGTTTATAGTTGTACATTTGCAGCCCATTTCACGGAATTGAAAAGAATAATAGTTAAAATATAGTAGCAGTGGATACATTAAGTTATAAAACCATATCTGCCAATAAATCGACCGTAAGCAAAGAGTGGTTGTTGGTTGATGCCGAAGGAGAAACGCTAGGTCGTTTATCCTCTAAAGTGGCTAATTTGTTGAGAGGAAAACACAAACCAAGTTTTACCCCACATGTTGATTGCGGTGACAACGTAATTGTCATCAATGCTGAGAAAGTTACTTTGAGCGGTAACAAATGGTCAGACAAAACGTATCAAAGGTACACGGGCTACCCAGGCGGCCAGCGTTATACTTCAGCAAAAGAGTTGTTGGAAAAAAATCCTGCATCTATTGTCGAGAGAGCCGTAAAAGGAATGTTGCCAAAAAACAGATTGGGAGCAGATCTTTTTAGAAACTTAAAAGTTTATGTTGGTCCTGAGCACGGACAAGAAGCTCAAAAACCTACTGCAGTAAATATAAAAGACCTTAAGTAATGGAAATAATTCACAAAATAGGTAGAAGAAAAACGGCTGTTGCCAGAGTTTATCTTTCTCAAGGAAATGGAACGATCACTATAAACAATAAAGATTTAAACGATTATTTTCCAACAGCGACTTTACAATATAAAGTAAAGCAACCATTTACACTTACCGATACAGCGGACAATTACGACGTTAAGGTAAACGTATATGGTGGAGGTATCACTGGGCAAGCTGAAGCTATCAGGTTGGCCATTTCTCGTGCAATGTGCGAAGTTGATGCTGAAAACAGAACAATTCTTAAGCCCGAAGGTTTATTGACCAGGGATCCAAGAATGGTAGAACGTAAGAAATTCGGTCAGAAGAAAGCCCGTAAGAAATTCCAGTTCTCCAAACGTTAATCAAGAGTTTTTAAAGCATCCGTCCATTGGCGGATGCTTCTTTATATTTTTTTTCGTACCGAAACGAGTTCGGTATTTAACAAGTTCATTGAAAGTCCTTTTTTCAGGACACTTAAAAACCCTTTACATCGTACACTTACGAATAAAGGTAAATTAGTTTAGCATCTAAATAGCAAAGGCTTTTCGTTATTTCGGAATACCACTTTGTTATTGCTAATTCAAAAGAACGTAAACTAAATTTAAAATGGCGAAAGTCGAAGTAAAACAATTATTAGAAGCAGGTGTGCATTTTGGCCACCTTACCAGAAAGTGGAACCCAAACATGGCTCCTTACATCTACATGGAGCGTAACGGTATTCACGTTATCAATCTTTACAAAACAGTTGCAAAATTAGATGAGGCAAATGAAGCGTTGAGCAAAATTGCAGCATCTGGAAGAAAAATTCTTTTTGTAGCAACAAAAAAACAAGCAAAGGATATTGTTGCCGAAAAAGCAGCAAAAGTAAACATGCCTTACATCACAGAAAGGTGGCCAGGTGGAATGTTGACCAACTTTGTAACTATCCGTAAAGCCGTTAAAAAAATGGCCTCTATCGATAGAATGAAAAAAGATGGAACCTTCCTTACCTTATCAAAAAAGGAACGTTTACAGGTAGATCGTTTAAGAGCTAAATTGGAAAAGAACTTAGGCTCTATTTCCGAAATGACCCGTTTGCCGGGCGCTTTGTTCATCGTAGACACGATGAGAGAGCACATCGCAGTAAAAGAGGCCCAAAAATTGAACATTCCTATTTTTGCCATGGTCGATACAAACTCTGACCCAAGAGATGTAGATTACTTGATCCCTTCAAACGATGACGCTTCAAAATCGATAGACATCATCATGACCCAGGTTACCGATGCTGTTGCACAAGGACTTGCAGAGCGTAAATCTGAAAAAGCGGAAGCCGCCGAAAGCAAAAAGGAAAAAGCTCCTAAAAAACAAGAAACAAAAGAAACTCCGGAAGCTGCACCAAAAGCAGAAAAAACCGAAGTAAAAGTTGAAGCCGACGATTTAACTAAAATCGAAGGTGTTGGCCCCAAAGCAGCAGAAGCACTTGTTAACGCCGGTATAGACACTTATGAAAAAGTTGCTAAAGCCGATGCTGAAAAAATGAAAGAAATCTTAACGGAAGCTAGTTCAAGAATGGCTCATTTAGACCCAACTTCTTGGCCAAAACAAGCCCAAATGGCGGCAGATGGCAAATGGGACGAGTTAAAGGAATGGCAAGATAACGTTAAGGGAGGAGTAGAATAAAATACTTTATATACTTTTAAGAATTAAAAATAATTCCTTTTCAAAGGAGGACAAAAAAATAATAAAATGGCAAAAATAACTGCTGCAGAAGTAAATAAATTAAGAAAGACTACCGGTGCCGGTATGATGGATTGCAAAAAAGCTTTGGTCGAAGCTGAAGGCGATTTCGATAAAGCAATCGAAATTCTTCGTAAGAAAGGACAAAAAGTTGCAGCCAAAAGAGCCGACAGAGATTCATCTGAAGGCGCTGCCATAGCCAAGGTGAACGCAGACAAAACCGAAGGTGTAATCATCTCGTTAAATTGCGAAACCGATTTCGTTGCCAAGAACGATACTTTCGTTACATTGGCGAACGATTTAGCCGATTTGGCACTTAAATACGACAACAAAGAAGCTTTTTTAGCCGCAGACTTCAACGGTATGACCGTGCAGGACAAGTTAACCGAGCAAACTGGTGTTATAGGTGAGAAAATAGAGATTGGCGGTTTTGAAAAATTAAGCGCTCCTTTTGTTGGTTCTTACATACATGCAGGAAACAAAATAGCCGTTCTTACAGGATTGTCAGCTGCCGTTGATGGTGCCGAAGCTGCCGCTAAAGATGTTGCAATGCAAGCTGCGGCAATGAACCCTGTTGCTTTGAACGAAGATGGCGTAGACCAATCTGTAATCGACAAAGAAATCGAGATAGCCAAAGACCAACTTCGCCAAGAAGGGAAACCAGAAGCTATGTTAGACAATATCGCTAAAGGTAAATTGAAGCGTTTCTTTAAAGACAACACATTGGTAAACCAAGCTTTTATTAAAGATAACAAGCAGAGCGTTGCCGACTACGTAAAATCTGTAAACGCCGATTTAGAAGTAACCGGTTTTAAAAGAGTTGCTTTGGGTTAATTTATAAATTAACCCTTAACAATAAAAAAAACGCCAGGCTATGCCTGGCGTTTTTTTTATTTACTTGATTTCCTTTCTATTTCTTTCTATTCTATTCCCAACCATTTTTTTCTTAGACTTAATTGCTTTTCTGAAGCCTCCGCTTCAGAGGTTATTTTATTGACCTTAACAACGGGAGTACCAACTGGCCCTTCGACAGTATACTCCTCCCCATCCCTTACCAACACCATCTTTATTTGGGTATCAGCATTCCAGCTAAAACTTTGCCCAATAACTTGGCGCATAGCATCCAGATCAATAGGCGTACCATTGATACTTTTTATAATATCACCTCCCTGTATATTTAAATCTGTAAAAAAACTATTTAAGGCAATTCCCCTTCGTACAAATATAGTTTTACCGTCCTCTTGATCTATATCAATATAGGGCTCATCTCCCTGTAAAAAATAACCTGTATTCTCTGTTACTTCCCCCATAGTCAACCCAACCTTAGATAAATATAATTTGTAATCTATAGGAGTATTTCCGATTACATGAGCATCAAAAAATGTTCTCACCTCAGGATATGTTAGATCCACTATCTCATCAATGAGCTCCTCATCATCGAACGGAGTTTCTTTTCCGTATTTTTTAGACAACTCTCTCATTAACCATAGAACACTTTTCCCTCCATTACTTTTTTCTCGCAACAAAATATCCAAGGACATATTTATCAAAGTACCTTTTTCATATACATTGGCATAATTGGACTCGTAGGGCTCCTCCAATATATGTCGGCTCATAGTCGTAAAAGACATCGTATCGTCATAAGTCTTGGCATTATTTATTTTACCCATAATGCGCTTATAAAATTCCTCTTCGGTAATAAGACCCTGTTGAATTTGAAAGAGATTGGCAAAATACTCTGTAGTACCTTCATACATCCACAGATGCTGAGACATTTTAGGATCATTAAAATCAAAAAACTGAATCTCCCTGGAATGTACCGATAAGGGAGTAACTATATGAAAAAATTCATGTGAAACAACATCTACCATAGCTTGTTCCAACCTATCTATTGGTAAGGCCTCGGGCAATACCACTACTGTAGAAGTATGATGCTCCAATGCCCCAAACCCCATGGCGTCATCTTCCTCCATGGTAGATAGATACAAAAGAATATTATATTCACTTGTTGTGTCCATTTCCCCAAGAAAGGCATTTTGGGCATTCATCATCTTATACATCCTATCCTTTAGATCAGAAGCTTTATAAACACCGTTCGGTGAATACACACTAATGGTCACTTCTATATCACCTGCATTAAAAGTTTCGGTATTAGGTTTGGCATACATAATCGGATTGTCGATAACCTCAAAATATCTGCTGGCCACAAAGCTATCCCAAAGGGGGTCCGGCTTTCTATCCGGCTCATTGGCAAGCGTGGTGGTCGCAATCAAATCTTCCGGTTTTTTAATATTTATTAAATAAGGCACTTCTTTATAACCATCAAAATAACCAACAAAACCATGTAGGTTGAGCATATAATTCTCTCCCTTCAAAATATTGGTGCCCGCAGGGGAAAAAACGACATCCGCAACTTTGTTTTCAGTGTCATAGGTATCGTTTACAAAATAATTGACCTTATCCAAGTTTCTGGCATTCGCAATTTTCCAGGTGTTTGCATCCAATTTAGAGACCACCATCTCTTTACCCTTATAATCATATGCCACAAAATCCTCTACATATTTCCCATAATCATCAGAACTATAGGTACCAGGAACCGTCTTAGGTATCCTAAAAGAAATCTCATCTTGACCAAAAGCACCAGGATCTATTGTTACAGCTACTTTATCATCGGTAACATCCACCAAATCCATACTCACCATAATCGGCGACTTATCTATCGCGACCAACGATTTAGCGCTACCACAACTATAAACAACAAATAGTACGATCATGTACCCTATAACCTTTTTCATCTAATAAGTATTAATTATAAATTGAAGAATTCTTTAAAAGAGACAATAATCTGCAAGGATATCAAAAATAAAAGACCCAATCTCAATTATTAGCAAATAATTATCTTTTGAAGTCCACAATATGACTTTGTAACCCATAGATTTTTTTCATTATTTTTGCTTCGAAATATATCAACAATGCAATATAAAAGGATACTCCTAAAACTCAGTGGCGAAGCATTAATGGGCGAAAATCAATATGGAATAGACCCAAAAAGGCTCGCCGAGTATGCGGAAGAAATTAAACAAGTAGTTGAAAAAGGAATCCAGGTAGCTATCGTAATAGGTGGAGGAAATATTTTCAGGGGCTTGGCAGGAGCCGCTACTGGTATGGACCGTGTACAAGGAGACCATATGGGAATGTTGGCCACGGTAATAAATGGTTTGGCACTACAAAGTGCTTTAGAGATGAAAGATGTACAAACCAGATTACAATCTGCCATTCACATCAATGAAGTTGCGGAGCCCTTTATTCGAAGAAGGGCATTAAGACATCTAGAAAAAGGTAGGGTGGTCATATTTGGCGGTGGCACCGGCAACCCGTATTTCACGACAGATTCAGCTGCAGTTTTAAGAGCGATCGAAATTGAGGCCGATGTTATCTTAAAAGGAACAAGGGTAGATGGGATTTACACCTCAGATCCAGAAAAAGACAAAAATGCAACAAAGTTCGATACTATTTCTTTTCAAGACGTATTACAAAAAGGGCTTAAAGTGATGGACACCACTGCTTTTACCCTTAGTCAAGAAAACGAACTGCCTATAGTTGTTTTTGACATGAACAGAAAAGGAAATCTTTTAAAAATCATCGAAGGTGAAACCATCGGAACTACGGTAAACATGTAGTTTCTTTGGCACAATTAATGTTTCCCTAAAGAAAATTTTACTATGAACGAAGAAATACAATTTGTTTTAGACGCCGCACAAGAAAGTATGAATGCCGCCATTGCACATTTAGAAAGAGCGTTCGTTAAAATTAGGGCAGGAAAAGCAAGCCCGGCCATGCTTTCCTCGGTTTTGGTCGAATACTATGGGTCACAGACACCCTTATCGCAAGTGGCCAATATAAATACCCCAGACGGAAGAACCATTTCCGTTCAACCATGGGAGAAAGGTATGCTCTCTGAAATTGAAAAAGCTATCATGAACTCGAATCTCGGATTTAACCCCATGAACAATGGCGACCTGATTATTATCAACGTTCCCCCATTGACCGAAGAACGTAGAATACAATTGACCAAACAAGCAAAGGCAGAAGCAGAACACGCCAAGGTTGGGGTAAGAAGCGCAAGGCAAGACGCCAATAAAGACATCAAAGACTTGGAAGTATCCGAAGATCTGGAAAAAAAGGCTTTGGTGGATGTACAAGAACTCACAGACAAATACGTAAAAAAAATAGATGATTTCTTAGCGGCCAAAGAAGCCGAAATCATGAAAGTCTAAGAAAATTACACCTAATTATTGTACAAAAAAACAAGCAGCTTTCACCAGCTGCTTTTTTTATGCAGCCCCTTATTCTTTTTAAACTCCATTTTTAGGTACAGTTATCCACATTGGTTAACTTTGCATTCTTCTAAAAATAAGTATGGTTGCTAAACTCACCACAGGATTTTGGGCTATAACGGCCAGAATAATACTAAGGAACAGAATACTGATTTTGCTGCTAGTGGCCGCCATGACAGTATTTCTTGCCATGCAGTGGAAGAACATGCGTTTCTCTAGCTCACAGGCAAATTTACTTCCAGACGACCATCCGGTAAATATAGAATACCAACACTTCTTAAACCAGTTTGGCGAAGAGGGCAATGCCGTAGTGTTCGCCATAAGGGATAGCGCACTCTTTAATCCTGTTATTTTTAACAGATGGAACAAATTAAGCAAGCAACTTAGCGCTTTCCCAGAAGTCGATTTTGTTCTCTCTACCGATAACCTTCAAGAACTCGTAAAAGATAACGAAAAACAACAATTTGTAATGAAACCCCTTATCACGGGGGAATTAAAGACCATTAAAGAAGTTGACAGCGTCACCCAACACCTGTTCAACAACATGCCTTTTTACGAAAATCTTATCTACAACAAAGAAAGCAAGACGGTCAGGACCGTGATGTACCTGGACAAGGACATCGTTAACACCAGCGTTAGAAAAGATTTTATCTTACAAGACCTTAGCCATTTGATAAAAAGGTTTGAGAACGAAACAAATCTTAATGTCCATATTTCTGGCATGCCCTATGTACGGACGATGAACTCACAGAACATTATCGATGAAATCGGCAAATTTATACTAGCGGCCCTGGGTGTCACCTCTTTAATATTCTTCTTTTTCTTTAGAAGCTTCAGAGCCACCTTCATTTCTATGTGCGTAGTAATAATTGGAGTTATGTGGGCATTTGGCGTCCTAGGATTATTGCAATACGAAATAACGGTACTAACTGCATTGATACCACCATTGATTATTGTAATCGGAATTCCAAATTGTATTTTTCTCATTAATAAATACCAACAAGAGGTTAAAAAACATGGTAACCAAGCACTTTCGCTACAACGGGTAATTTCCAAAATCGGAAATGCTACCTTAATGACCAATATTACCACCGCCTCTGGTTTCGCAACATTCATAATTACGGACAGCAAGCTGTTAAAAGAATTTGGTATTGTAGCCTCTATCAACATCATTGGCATATTCGTCTTATCACTACTGATCATCCCCATTGTATACAGCTTCCTTTCCTTACCAAAAACAAGACATTTAAAACATTTGAACAAAAGGTGGATCGATGCTTTTGTAAGTTGGATGGAAAACATTGTGCGCCATAAAAGAATAACCGTGTACACGGTCTCTATTTGCCTATTGGTCATAAGCATTATAGGTATTTACCAAATTGAAATATCTGGAAGCCCTATAGAGGATATGCCCAAAAAGGCTGAGTTCTTTAAGGACATCCGTTTTTTCGAAAAAGAGTTCGACGGTATTATGCCCGTAGAAATCGTAGTGGACACCAAAAGCCCAAAAGGGGTATTAAAGCCGGCGACCTTAAAAAGAATGGACCGACTTGGAGAAGTTATCGAAGAAATACCCGAACTGTCTCCACCCCTGTCCGTCGTAAACTTGGTAAAATATTCGAAACAGGCGTTCTACAACGGAATACCCAAATATTACCAACTACCCACAAGCCAAGAAAACACCTTTATCATGGATGTTGCCCGTAAATCTACGGACGACAACAACCTTCTTAAAAGTTTTGTGGACAGCACCGGGCAAATAGCAAGGATTACGACGTACATGCAAGATGTTAAAACAAACCGCATGGAAGACATCGAAGCACGTCTTAAGGAGAACATTGCCAAAATTTTTCCGGCAGAACGCTACAATGTTTACATGACCGGCAGTGCACTCATATTTTTAAAAGGAACCAAATATCTAGTAAACAACCTAATCTCATCATTGGCCTTGGCCATTGGCCTTATTGCTTTGTTTATGGCCTATTTGTTCCGGTCGTTTAGAATGATCGTAATATCACTGATACCAAACCTGTTACCTCTAATTATAACGGCGGGCATCATGGGTTTTGTAGGGGTACCTATAAAGCCGTCTACCATCTTGGTATTTAGCATTGCATTTGGTATATCTGTAGATGACACCATTCATTTCTTGGCAAAATACAGACAGGAGCTTGCTTCCAAAAAATGGCATATAAAGAGATCGGTCTATGCTGCCCTAAGAGAAACGGGCGTCAGTATGTTCTATACCTCCATTGTATTGTTTTTTGGCTTTTCAGTTTTTATCATATCCAATTTTGGAGGTACCGTGGCCCTTGGGGCACTCGTATCGGCAACATTGCTCTTTGCCATGCTCGCGAATCTTATATTACTACCCTCCCTTTTACTATCGTTAGAGAAGAGTATCGCCAACAAAAAAACGTTAAAAGAACCACAGATAGACATATTACCCAAAGAAGAAGAAAACGACTAAGCACTTTTTTAGCGTTTATATTGTTTTAAGCGAGGTATTCATTCATTCTTTTTAGCCAAAAAGCTATCTTTGGCTTTCTAATTTTCAATAGATTTAAAATGCGCTCAGTAAGCATAAAAGAACTACTTACAGGAAAAAAACTACTTCAGGAAGTAACGGTAAACGGATGGGTAAGAACCTTTAGAAGCAACCGTTTTATTGCACTAAACGATGGATCGTGCTTAAGCAACATTCAATGTGTGGTAGACTTTGAGAAATTTGACGAAAACATTTTAAAACAAATAAATACCGGAGCGGCATTAAAAATTTCCGGGACCTTGGTAGAAAGCCAAGGCAAGGGACAAAATGTAGAAATACAAGTAAGCGAGATATTCGTTCATGGCGGTGCCGACCCTGAGACCTACCCCATACAACCCAAAAAGCACTCTTTGGAATTTTTACGGGAAAAAGCTCATTTACGAGTAAGAACAAATACTTTCTCGGCGGTTATGCGCGTACGTGCCGCCTTGTCGTTTGCCATACACGAATATTTTAGAAATAACGGATTCTATTATTTTCATTCACCCATTATAACCGGTTCGGACGCAGAAGGGGCCGGCGAAATGTTCAGGGTAACTACTTTAGACGCCAAGAACCCTCCATTAACAGCGGATGGAGAAGTGGACCATAAAGAAGATTTTTTCGGAAAAGAGACCAACCTTACGGTTTCCGGACAATTAGAGGCCGAAGCTTACGCCATGGCCCTTGGCAAGGTATATACTTTCGGACCTACTTTTAGGGCGGAAAATTCCAACACGTCTAGACACTTGGCCGAATTTTGGATGATAGAACCAGAAATGGCCTTTTATGATCTGGACGCCAATATGGATTTAGCCGAAGATTTCATAAAAAGCGTACTAAGCTATGTATTGGAAAACTGTAAAGAAGACCTTGTATTCTTAGAAAAGCGCCTGCTTGACGAGGAAAAGACAAAACCACAAGCAGAACGCAGCGATATGCCTTTGATAGAAAAGCTAAAGTTTATAACCGAAAACAATTTTAAACGAGTCACCTATACCGAAGCTATAGAGATATTAAGAAATAGCAAACCTAACAAGAAGAAAAAATTTCAATACCCGATCAATGAATGGGGTGCGGACCTACAAAGTGAACACGAACGTTACTTAGTTGAGAAGCATTTTAAATGCCCGGTCATCTTATTTGATTACCCTGCCAAAATAAAAGCCTTTTACATGAGGCTGAACGAAGACGGAAAAACAGTTAGGGCTATGGACATACTATTTCCCGGTATTGGCGAAATTGTCGGTGGATCTCAGAGAGAAGAACGTTTAGATGTTTTAAAGGAAAAAATGGCCGCATTACAAATACCAGAAGAGGAACTATGGTGGTACCTGGACTTAAGAAAATTTGGTACGGCCGTGCACAGTGGTTTTGGACTCGGTTTTGAACGTTTGGTTCTATTTGCCACGGGCATGGGAAACATCAGGGATGTTATACCTTTCCCTAGAACACCTCAAAATGCGGAGTTTTAATCGTATTTCGTTATTTTTATAAATAGCAACAGAAAACAATGTTAAAACAGCATCTACAGTTTAAGTTATCACAAAAACTCTCGCCTCAACAAATTCAGTTGATGAAGTTGATTCAATTGCCCACACAGGCATTTGAGCAACGTCTTAAGCAAGAATTGGAAGAGAACCCTGCGCTAGAAAGCGGAAAAGAGGATTTGGATAACGCAAACGATGAGTTCGACGATCTTTACGAGAACGAGTCGGATAGTGAAACTATAGCTGCCGAAGACATAAACATTGATGATTATCTGAGCGACGACGAAGTACCCGACTACAGAACACAAGCCAATAATTATAGTTCGGACGATGATGAAAAAAGTGTTCCGTATGCAGCAGGCACCACATTTAACCAATATTTACTAAATCAGTTAAATACGGTTTACCTTAACGATGACGAATGGGCCATAGCCGAATTTCTTGTGGGAAGTGTGGATGAAAGCGGATACATAAGAAGGCCGATCACCGATATACTGGACGACCTTGCGTTCACCCAAAACGTGTATACGGATGAAGAGACTATTAAAAAAGTACTTTCTATCGTACAAAGCCTTGATCCACCAGGGGTAGCGGCTAGATCATTAGAGGAATGCCTGATTATTCAATTAGAGAGAAAAGAGCTGACACCCAGTGTGGAACTGGCCATTTCCATTTTAAAAAAATCTTTTGACCAGTTTACAAAAAAGCATTATAAAAAACTCATCCAAAAACACAATGTTACGGAAGAGGAGCTTAAAGAGGCTATTTCAGAGATAGAAAAATTAAATCCGAAACCTGGAGGCTCTTACTCGGGCAATAATAGAATTATAGAACATGTAGTACCCGACTTCTCGATCAGAATCGTAGAAGGAGAACTAGAACTGAGCCTCAACGGAAGAAATGCCCCTGAACTTCATGTATCCAAAGAGTATAGCAATATGCTGAAAGGTTACAAAGAGTCGAAAGACAAATCAAAATCGCAGAAAGACACGGTACTATTTATAAAGCAAAAGCTAGATGCCGCAAAATGGTTCATAGATGCCATTAGACAAAGACAGCAAACACTTTATATTACCATGAACGCCATAATGCAATATCAAAAAGAATATTTTTTAACCGGTGATGAACGCAATCTCAGACCTATGATTCTTAAGGATATCGCAGACCAAATTAATATGGACGTTTCTACCGTATCAAGGGTGGCCAATAGCAAATATGTAGATACCCCCTATGGCACCAAACTGATCAAGGATTACTTTTCCGAATCCATGAAAAATGAACAAGGTGAAGATGTTTCCACCAAAGAGATAAAGAAAATACTGGAAACGGTTATCACTGAGGAAGAAAAACGAAAACCTCTCACAGACGATAAACTAGCCGCCATATTAAAAGAAAAAGGCTACCCGATCGCTCGCCGCACGGTAGCCAAGTATAGGGAACAATTAGGTATACCGGTCGCAAGATTGAGAAAACAGATTTGATGAAACTTTTTTTCAATGCCATCTCGTACATCTTCCACCCTATTTTTATCCCGATATACGGCACAGTTGCCTATTTCCTATCTACACCGAAGTACACTCCGTTAGAGGCCCAAAGCGGCAACATACTACCTATTTTTATCCTAACGATAATAATACCCATAGTATCTTATTTGATATTGAGAAATTTGGGAGTGGTCAAATCAATATTTTTATCCTCGATACAAGAAAGAAAATATCCGATATACATCTATATTACCTTATTATTACTGGTTTTGCTAAAGGTAATTCCCAATAATTATATTGCTGAATTATATTTCTTCTTTGTTGGTCTCACCGGTGCCGCCTTTGCATGCTTAATTTTACTTTTTTTCAATTTCAAGACAAGTTTGCACCTAATAGGGGTAAGCAGCCTGTTTATGTACCTAATAACCTTAAGTATTCACTTTGAAATAAACCTACTAATGGGAATTTGCCTTTTTGCCTTGATATTGGGCTTGGTCGCATCATCAAGAATATACCTAAAGGCACATACAAGGCCCGAACTGGTCATAGGGCTGTTGATCGGTTTACTATCACAACTATTAACAGTTAGGTTTTGGCTATAGTATATAGAATATAATACCCACCCTCAATGGCCTAAAACCAATTGAATCTCCATCTATTTGGGCAGTATCATCGAACAGATTGCTTAAGGCATAATACGCATGCACGTTAAAAGTATTGTAACCAAAATTTAAGGTTAAACCATATTGAAATTTAACCACATCGGTATTAAAAAAACCATTTCGATACTCGGTCGTAACCAACTTGGACCGTGCTCCGATTACATAAGCGCCTTTTACTCCTGCATACACTCTCCAGAACTTATACTCCTCCCGCGTTGAGTTACGCCACCTAAACTCTATCGGAAACTCCACCAAATGCGTTTCTAGCTTACTTCTTTTAAAATCCGAACTACCACTATCTATACTATAAGAAAAGCCGTCTGAGAGCTCCTCAACTTTTAAATTAGAATAGTAGGTATTTAACGCCAACCCCAAACCGATGCCTATTGCCCTCGTACTCTTTTTGTTCAACGGAATATCCTTGATCAACCCAGCCTGTAGACCATACGATAAATTTCTTTGCTTAAAATCATCGGGCTTATTTCCAACAAAGTTATACGAGACACCAATATAGAATTGGTCCTCAAAATATTTATCGCTACCAACACTATCCGTAGGAGTTTCCGATTGCGTATAGGCACTAAAGGAAAACAAAAGAACCAAAATTAAAAAACGACCCTTCATATTGAGGTAAAGTTAATGAAATAAAAAACGCTTCAAATAAATTTGAAGCGTTTTAAAAAGTTTGAAAAAATTTCAACTACTGAAGATTCCTAAAAGCGTCTCCTTCGTAAGTTGTATAATTAACTTTTAATGCATTTACTTTTCTAAGTTCTTCCTTAATATCGGAAATCAACCCCATTTTCGCATTCTTATCCACTTTTAACGCTGTGGTAAGAACGTTCTGAAGTTCTTGAGGTTTCTTAGCCCTTTCCATTAATATATAATCCCCAACCTCGGACGGACTGGCAAATTTATCATTTAATTGAATCTTAGGCTCCGTACCAAATACTTTTTGATATTCTTTGGTAGGCGTACCGACATAAATATAGATAACCCTATCCTTTTTTTCTAGCTTCTTAATTTCACTAGCATTAGGAAGTATGTTCTCTACTTTTAAGGAACTATCCTTCATAACAGTAACCGTCATAAAGAAAAATAAAAGCATAAATACAATGTCAGGAAGTGACGCAGTTGACACCGCTGGCACCTCTCCATCTTTTTTCTTTGCAAATTTAGACATAGTGTTTTATTTATGTTTTATTATTAATTGGAAGAGGTTTCTGCTTCAGATAGTTTTTGAGGAAACAATTCTTGAATCTTCTTAACCTTTTCCTTTAATTCCTCTTTAACATCATCAGGGGTTTCAGGATTAAGATACTCCGCTTCCATATCCACGAATTTTCTACCGTACAACCTCTGAGCCTCTCTATTCCTCAAATCGTTATAGGCCCCTACCAATTCATTCTGAACGGTAATATAGGTACTATATTTGGTCTCCCTATCGTTTTTTAAGGATATAATCGCCTTTGAAGGATTATCTGATGATTCCGGATTCTTTGTTCCTTGACAATAAGAACATGTACCATCCCCACCATTATCCAAAAAAGCCATAGCCTTTGATCTCAAATCCTTTAGATCGATCAACTCCTCATCGGCCAACAACTGACCATTCTTGTTAATATTTACCTGAAAGATGTTTTTCTGCTTAATAACAACATCTGTATCGGGCGGCTCAATTGGCGGTAGCATACGATCCAATCCCGCATCAGTTTCAATAGTAGTAGTTACCAAGAAAAAGATAAGCAGTAGGAAAGCTATATCCGCCATGGAACCAGCGCTTACTTCTGGTGCTCCTGCTCTTCTAGCCATAATTATTTATTTTTTTTATTTACTAAACATATTTTTAACTGCTGGTACAACCAAGGCCGCCACAGCTATAATCGTAAGGATAAAAAATACGTTCAACCCCATACCGATTTTCTTCACAGTACTTTCATCCGACATTGCCAAATACTCCGGATCTACATCCGTTCCACTGGCCAACACGTAAGAAATAACTACTACCAATAAAAATCCACCAACAACGAACAAGGTCTTTTTAAGCCCTTGAGGGTTAGAAAATAAATTCTTTAATGTAAAGATTAAACTTGCCACTACCGCAATTCCCAATAGTAAATAAGTTATCATAAACATGGTATTCATCGCCCCACTTTGTGCAGCCTCGTCAACTGGCATATCGGAACTTGGTAGCATATACCATAGTATAGCACTTAGCACACCTATAGCAATTAATGCTATTTTTATAATTTTTTGCATAATTTTTAGGTATTTAGGTGATACTTATTTTTTGTGGTCTACCAACATATCGATTAAAGTAATCGAAGAATCTTCCATATCGTTTACGATACTATCGATTTTAGCAATAATATAGTTATAGAAAATCTGAAGGATAATCGCAGTAATAAGACCGAATACCGTTGTTAATAACGCCACCTGAATATCACCTGCAATAAGAGAAGCACTCAAGTTACCAACAGCCGCAATCTTTTGGAAGGCCTGAATCATACCGATTACCGTACCCATGAAACCAAGCATTGGTGCAATAGCGATAAACAAAGACAACCAAGAAACATTTTTCTCTAACTGTCCCATTTGAACACCACCATAAGCAACTACTGCCTTCTCAGCGGACTCTATGCTCTCTCCAGCTCTATCCAAACCTTGATAGTAGATAGAAGCAACAGGACCTTTTGTGTTTCTACAAACTTCTTTTGCAGCCTCAACACCACCGGAAGCCAATGCATCTTCTACTTTTTGCTTTAATTTTGTACTGTTAGTGCTAGCCATATTAAGGAATATGATTCTTTCAATAGCTACGGCAAGACCAAGAATTAAACACAAAAGAACGATACCCATAAAACCGGCACCCCCTGTAATAAACATTTCTTTTAATACTTGTGTAAAACCTTTCTCCGCCTCAGGAGCTGCATCTTGCACTAGCAAAGCTACTGCCGCTACTTTCGCACTTACCATATTTGTACCTGCTACAAATGCCCCAGCAACCGCTAGGCTTGGAAATAATTTTTTCATTTTTTCAAACTTAAATTAGTTAGTTAATAGGGTTAAAGATAAAAAAAAAACAATATAAAAAAAGTAAAACTTACTTGCAGAGAGGAAGGGATTCGAACCCTCGATACACTTTTGGTGTATACACACTTTCCAGGCGTGCGCCTTCGACCACTCGGCCACCTCTCTAGTTGAACCTTTTTAGGGTGGACCAAATAACAAAAAAAATATTACACAATAAAATTATAGTGGTTAATTTTAGCGCATTTCCCCGCGCAAAGAAGTTTCAAAAACCGTTTTAAAGTGTTTCTGTGACACCCCGCTCCCCAACATATACATTGCTTTTGAAATAGCCGCCTCAGTGGTAATATCCTTACCGTTAATGACTTGCATACTCTTTAAAGCGGAGCTAGTCTCGTACTGCCCCATCATTACGCTACCACCAGAACACTGGGTTACATTAATTACATGCAAACCTTCATTTATAATTTTTTTAAGACTTTTTAAAAACCATGCCTGGGTAGAAGCGTTTCCAGAACCATATGTTTCAAGAATCAAAGCCTTCAAGCCCTTACTATGCAACACACTCTCCAACAAAGACTGGGTTATTCCTGGAAAAAGTTTTAAAACGGCTACGTTCTCATCCATTTTTTTATGGACAATTAATTTTTTATTCTTTTTATAAGGGAGTAAATATTCTTCATAAACATTAAGATGCACCCCAGATTCGATCAAAAAGGGATAGTTCAAAGAGGCAAATGCCTGAAAATTCTCCGCATTGATCTTGGTAGTTCTATTGCCCCGATACAACTTATATTCAAAATACAGTCCTACTTCCCTAACGACCGGAATCCCTTTTTTATGAAGGGCAGCTATCTGGATCGATGTTATCAGATTTTCTTTGGCATCTGTACGTAAATCTCCGATAGGCAACTGAGAACCGGTCAAAATAACAGGTTTACCAAGATTTTCCAGTAAAAAACTAAGCGCTGAGGCCGTGTAACTCATTGTATCACTACCATGCAACACCACAAAACCATCATAAACCTCATAATTATCCTCTATAATAGTAGCTATTTTAACCCATTGTGCCGGTGTCATATCGGACGAATCTATAGGTTCATCAAAAGAGACGGTATCAATGGAACAATCCAACTGATTTAATTCTGGAATATGTTTTAAGAGCTTTTTAAAATCAAAAGCCTTAAGGGCCCCAGACCCGTAGTCTTTTACCATACCAATGGTGCCTCCGGTATATACTAACAGTATTCTTCTTTCCACAGTTCTAATTTTACCAAAAAATCATACACCAAAAACTTCTTCCGAATTTCTGGTAGTAATTTGAGCTACTTCTTTTGCCTCCCTTTCATAAATCGCGGCCACCTTGTCCAAAACATTTACAATGTAAGAACTTTCATTGCGCTTGCCCCGGTACGGCACCGGAGCCAAATAAGGTGAATCTGTCTCCAAAACTATATCGTTAAGGGATATTTGATTTAAAAAGGTATCGATTTTTCCGTTCTTAAAAGTAACCACCCCACCAATACCCAGTTTCATATTATAAGAAATTGCTTGTTTCGCCTGTTCCAAAGTACCCGTAAAGCAATGAAAAATACCTCTTAGGTCCTCCCCTTTCTCTTCTTCAAGAATTTCAAAAACCTCATTAAAGGCTTCTCTACAATGTATGACTATGGGCAATTGATATTCCTTTGCCAAATGAATCTGCTTTTTAAAAGCTTCTTGTTGTTGTCGCAAAAAGGTTTTGTCCCAATATAAATCTATACCTATTTCCCCTATGGCATAAAATTTACGCTGGCCCAATAAATCCCTGACATGCTCCAATTCTTGCTCATAATCTGCCTTTACATGCGTCGGATGCAAACCGGTCATCAAAAAAATATTTTCCGGATAAGCACTTTCCAACTTCAACATACTATCGGTATAAGTTGAATCTATGGCAGGAATAAAGAATCTTTTTACACCTTGCGCAATCGCCCTTTCTACAACCTGGCTTCTATCCTCGTCAAAAGCCTCACTATATAAATGTGTATGGGTATCTGTAATGTTCATAGGACAAAAATAGGCTTATCTTTGATTTTTATTACCATAACCACTAATTCAAATTTAATCTTACCAAAAAGGGATTATCGATTAACACTTATATATGTCATCACTAAAGAAATTTTTAAAGAATAAAAATTATTACAGCGTTGATTTGGTATATACATCTACCAATCACTTTGAACTTACCGCCAAAATTAACGGGGTCAAGGGTAGGTTCATTTTAGACACGGGAGCATCGAACACATGTGTAGGGTTAGATAAAATAGACCCATTTAAATTAACCTCAAAAACCTCCGATATTAAAGCCGCAGGAGCGGGAGCCACGGACATGGAAACCTCTACCTCTAGTAAAAACCACATTGAAATAGGAAAATGGAACCACAAAAAACTTAAAATAGTACTCTTTGACCTAATTCATGTAAACACGGCCCTCACTGCCCACAACGCACACCCCGTAGATGGCATTATCGGTGCCGACATTCTTAAAAAAGCAAAGGCCATTATAGATTATAATAAGAAAAAACTATATCTAAAGGCCAAATAAAACCTATTCAAAAAAAGAAGCACCGGAAAATCCGGCGCTTCTTTTTTTTATACATTAAAACAACCTATAGGCTACATCTCCAACGCTCTTTTTACGTCGTTGTTCATTAACAGCTCTACAGGATTTTCCAATGCCTCTTTTACAGCTACCAAAAAGCCAACAGATTCTTTACCATCAATAATTCTGTGGTCATAAGACAAGGCAACATACATAATAGGTGCTATTGCAATGGCTCCATCTCTGGCAACCGGTCTTTCTACTATATTGTGCATACCCAATATGGCACTTTGCGGAGGATTTATGATAGGTGTGGACAACATAGACCCGAACACACCACCATTGGTAATGGTAAAAGTTCCTCCGGTCATCTCATCTACCGTAATCTCACCTTCACGCGCTCTTATCGCCAATCTTTTCACCTCTGCCTCGATTCCCCTGAAACTTAGGTTCTCAGCATTTCTAATTACAGGAACCATAAGACCTTTAGGTCCGGAAACGGCAATACTAATATCACAGAAATCATATGATATCATTTCTTTACCGTCTATCATCGAGTTTACCGCTGGATACATTTCCAAAGCACGCACAACCGCACGGGTAAAGAAAGACATAAAACCAAGACTAACCCCGTGTCTCGATTTAAAATCTTCTTTATATTGATTTCTTAATTCGAATATAGCACTCATATCCACTTCGTTAAAAGTGGTCAACATGGCAGTTTCATTTTTCGCAGAGACCAATCGCTCCGCTACTTTTCTTCTTAGCATAGAAAGCTTGGACCTTCTTTCTCCTCTATTACCACCGGTTACAGGGGACCCCATAGACGGTTTGGCATTCATGGCATCTGACTTGGTAATTCTACCATCTCTTCCCGTACCCGATATACTGGATGCATCAATACCTTTTTCTGCCAATATTTTCTTTGCGGCTGGTGACGCGGCACCTGTTGCATATGTTTCTTTTGTCTGAGGAGCCTGAGGCGCTTTTTCAGTTTTCACTTCTTCTTTCACCTCTTCCTTTTTAGCACTATCGGTAGCTTTTTCCGCATCCGAAGAAGCTCCTTCAGGTTTTGCAGCACCCGTATCTATAAGGCATACCACGGCACCCACCTCTACGGCATCGCCTACCTCTGCCTTTAGGGTTATTGTTCCACTTGCTTCCGCAGGCAATTCCAACGTTGCCTTGTCAGAATCAACTTCCGCAATGGCCTGGTCTTTTTCTACATAATCACCATCTTCAACCAACCACTCGGCAATCTCGACTTCTGTTATAGACTCCCCCGGAGAGGGAACTTTCATTTCTAGAATCATTCTTTCTATAATTTGATATTTTACTTCTTATTTTTTGGTCTTGTCATGTTGTCCTTTGTCTTATCGAAGACATAATCGATAACCTGTTGGTGCCTTGCTTTAGACCTGACCGAACTACCTGCTGCCGGTGCGGCATAATATCTTCTCGAGGCCACCCTAAATTTATCCACTTCGCTAAAATGCATCAATAAGTGACTCCAAGCCCCCATATTTCTGGGTTCTTCTTGTGCCCAAACAATATCATCCGCATTACTATATTTAGCAATAATGTCTTTCATTTGCTGATCCGGCAAGGGAAAAAGTTGCTCTACCCTTACCAAGGCCACGTCTTCACGCTTCAATGCCTCTTTCTCCGCCAACAAATCGTAATAGAACTTACCAGTACAGAACACTAAACTTTTAACCTTGCTCACTTTGGCCGTAGCATCGTCTATCACTTCTTGAAAGCTACCTGAAACCAAATCCTCTATACTGGATACGGCCTTTGGGTGCCTTAATAAACTCTTGGGCGTAAATATTATGAGGGGTTTTCTAAAGTTCACCTTCATTTGGCGTCTAAGTATATGAAACATTTGTGCCGGTGTGGTCACATCTGCTATATACATATTGTCTCTTGCACAAAGCTGAAGATAACGTTCCATTCTTGCCGAGGAATGCTCCGCCCCCTGACCTTCATAACCGTGGGGCAACAACATCACCAAACCATTCTGCAATTTCCATTTGTCCTCGGCAGACGAAATATACTGATCGATCATAATCTGGGCACCATTGCTGAAATCCCCGAACTGGGCCTCCCATATAGTCAACGTATTAGGACTTGCCATGGCATAACCATAATCAAAACCTACCACTCCGTATTCCGATAAAAGCGAATTGTAAATCTGAAACTTCCCTTGATTCTCAGAAATATTGTTAAGCAACAATACCTCCTCTTCACTTTCCTCTACTTTCATTACCGCATGTCTGTGAGAAAAAGTACCACGTTCTACATCTTGACCGGACATACGAACACCGTAACCTTCTTGCAATAATGTTCCATAAGCCAGCAACTCGCCCATGGCCCAATCCAAAGAATTGGTCTCAAAGAACATCTTTTTACGGTCCTTTATCAATTTTTCTATCTTCCTCAAGAATTTTTTACCAGCTGGTAGTTCAGTGATCGCTTTGGCAATCTCGGTCAATTTCTCCCTATCGTACGTGGTATCGACAGGTTCCATCATTTCCCACTCGCGAACATTCTCAAAACCTTTCCATTCATCCGCCATGAAAGGGGTAATCACGGTCTTGTCCTCTTTTCTGGAATCTTCCAACTTCTCTTCGAGCGAATCTTTATATTCCTTTTCCAGTTGGGCTACATAACCTTCGTTGATAATACCCTCTTTTATTAACCTTTCCGCATATATATCCCGTGCATTTTTATGCTTTGATATGGCCTTGTATAGTTTTGGCTGGGTAAAGCGAGGTTCATCTCCCTCGTTATGCCCGTATTTTCTATACCCCAGCAAATCGATGAATACATCTCTGTCAAATCGCATTCTATATTCCAATGCGAACAAGGAAGCGTGTACTACAGCCTCGGCATCATCGGCATTTACATGTAACACAGGGCTCAAAGTTACCTTACTTACATCTGTACAGTAGGTAGAAGACCTTGCATCCAAGTAATTGGTGGTAAACCCTATTTGGTTGTTCACTACTATATGTATGGTTCCTCCGGTCTTATAACCATCCAAGGTAGCCATTTGAATAACCTCATAGACGAGTCCCTGACCCGCAATCGCGGCATCACCATGAACTACGATAGGCAGCACCTTAGAGAAATCATCCTCATAATGCGCATCTTGTTTTGCCCTGGCTATACCCTCTACCACCGCACCTACGGTTTCTAGGTGAGATGGATTGGGGGCTATGTTCATTCGTATTTTATTTCCATTATCGGACATTCTGTCGGAAGTCCAACCCAAGTGATATTTTACATCACCATCGAATATTTCTTGTTCATAATCCTTACCGTCAAATTCGCTAAAGATATCCTTGGCAGATTTACCAAATATATTGGTAAGCACATTCAATCTACCCCTATGGGCCATTCCCATCACAAATTGCTCCACTCCCATTTCGGCCGCACGTTCCACAATAACGTCCAACGCAGGTATCAGAGATTCGTTACCTTCCAGCGAAAATCGTTTTTGCCCAACATATTTTGTATGTAAAAAGGCCTCGAACGAAACTGCTTGGTTCAATTTCTTAAGAATGTGCTTTTTTCTTTCTGGAGTAAAATTGGGATGGTTGTCGTTTACATTGATCCAATCTTGAATCCACTTAATCCTTTCCGGCTTCCTAATATACATGTACTCGACCCCTATAGCATCACAATAAATGCTCGTCAGATGTCTAATGATCTCTCTTAACGAACAGGGCCCGATACCAATAATTTCGCCGGCATTGAACACCGTGTCCAAATCGGAATCACTTAAGCCAAAATTCTCAAGAGACAAACTAGGCTCGTACTGCCTTCTGTCCCTTACCGGATTGGTTTTTGTAAACAGGTGTCCTCTACTCCTGTAGCCATCAATAAGTCTTACAACCTGAAATTCTTTCTGTAACGATTCAGGCATTTCTATCGTATTACCATTAACTGTAACGGTCGTACGGTTGTCAGAATCAATATCGAGCCCGTCCAACGAACTCTCTACCCCAAAATCGAATCCTTGAAAAAAGGCTCTCCAACTTGGTTCAATACTGTCTGGGTTTATTAAATATCTGTCATATAACTCGGAAAAATAAGAGGTATGAACAGCGTTCAAAAAGGAATATTTATCCATGGATAACTTTCTGTATCTTTAAGAAGAAATTTGAACAAAAATACAACATTTACAATATCTAACGGAAAGTTCACCCGTATTATTGAAAAAAAATAACGTTTAAAACAAATTTGCCCAAATGCTGTTAAAAAAAACTATTCTAATATCCTTTTTGGCCTTACTTTCCATTTCTATTTTTTCACAGAACAGAGCTACAAATGAGAATTTTTGGAGCAATGTTCGTTACGGTGGAAATTTTGGGCTTGGTTTTAGCAATGGAGGCTTTAACGCCTCTATTTCACCAAGTGCCCTCTATCAGTTCAACGAACAATTTGCTGCCGGAACCAGCTTAAGTTTCAATTACGCCAAATATGATGATCAAAAATTGGTAGCATACGGGGGCAGTATACTTTCACTTTTTAACCCCATACCCCAATTACAAATTTCAGCAGAGTTCGAACAACTCAGGATCAACAGAACAATAGATACCCCAACAACTTACTGGGAAGACAATTATTGGTCTCCGGCATTGTTTGTAGGGTTGGGCTATAGCACCTACAACGTTACCTTTGGAGTACGATACGACCTACTTTACAATAACGACAAAAGCATATATGGTGATGCATTGATGCCTTTTGTCCGCGTTTATTTTTAAATTGACCACAACCAAACCAACCTTTCTTTATGAACAAATTAAAAAACAGATACCTCTCTCTTGATGTATTCAGGGGCATGGATGTTGCCCTTATGATCATCGTAAACTCCCCTGGCAACGAAGTTATGAGTTACGGACCTTTAAAACATGCCGCATGGAACGGTTTTACATTGACCGATCTGGTTTTTCCAACTTTTTTGTTTGTAGTTGGCAATGCTATGAGCTTTAGCATGAAAAAATACGAGACTGTGGGAGAAGCGGTTTTTTTAAAAAAAGTATTTAAAAGGTTCGCCATTATTTTTCTTTTAGGTTTTTTAATGTATTGGTTTCCTTTTTTTGAGGACGGACACCTAAAACCTATTGCCGAAACCCGGATATTTGGAGTACTCCAGCGTATAGCCCTATGCTATCTTTTTGCATCTTTACTGATCCACTATTTCAAGGCCAAAAGCGTTTTAATATTCAGCGCAATAGCCTTGGTCGGATACCATATAATACTAATGGTATTCGGCGACCTAACCCTGACCGGCAATGCAGTACTAAAATTGGACAAATGGCTCATTGGGGCCGACCATATGTACCACGGTAACGGAGGAGTGGCATTTGACCCCGAAGGCCTGCTAAGTACACTACCGGCCATTGTAAATGTGATTGCCGGGTATTTTACAGGAAAGTTTATTCAAAAAAATGGCCAAAACTACGAGACAATCGCCAAACTAATGATGGCAGGCTGCCTTTTAGTTTTTGCCGGATTGGCCTGGGACCTATTATTACCCATTAACAAAAAGCTTTGGACCAGCTCGTTCGTATTGTTGACCTCGGGAATAGACTTGTTTATCATTGCTATTTTGGTATACCTGTTGGACATGTCCAAATCTTTCAAATGGACCTATTTTTTCGAAGTTTTCGGCAAAAACACCCTTTTCATCTATTTACTATCGGAGCTATTCATCATCACCTTGGCAGAAATCCCTATAAAGGAAACCAGTGCCTATACTTGGATCGCCGATAATATATTCATAGCATTTGCGGGCGATTATAACGGATCTTTTCTATTTGCCCTTTGGATTATGTTAACTTGCTGGTCCGTAGGATACTTTATGGACAAAAGAGGTATATACGTAAAGGTATGACCAAAACCAATTTCTTAACCCATGGAAAAATTATAAAGCACCGTTTAACGATACATGGTCTTGAACAATACTTTTTGAAATTCTCTTTTTAAAATCAAAAAAGTTACCCGATCCGCTACCTCAGCGGCTTCGGTTACCTGTATGTGCTTAAATTCTTTTTCAGGAACATCCACTACATATAAAAGGTTCAGGTACTCCGAAAATTGTTCGACCATTAAACGGTACACACGCTCACGAATATTGGAAACAAAATCCTTTGCATTAAATACCACAGGAAGATTCAAGGAAACATTGGCCATAGCAAAGTCTTTTTCTACCTGTGCAGTAAGTTTATCAATAAGTTCCTTTTCTTTGGCAACAAGCAACAATCCGCTGGTATCAACAATTTCGGCCTCCATAGCACCACTTAAAATTTAACAAAAACTACACACCCCTTCGAGACTACCTTTAAAAATAACTATTGCTTATAAACCACACCTTCCTTCATTACAAAAGCCACATCCGTCAAGGTTTCTACCTTTTTTAAAGGGTTGTCGTTTACCGCAACTATATCGGCTATATACCCTTCTTTCAATTGTCCCAATTTATCTTGACCCAATAATTTTGCGTTGGTTATGGTCGCCGACCGTATAGCATCTATAACGGGCATGCCGGCTTCATGCATATATACAAATTCTTTTCCGTTGTCGCCATGTGGAGACACCCCAGAATCGGTTCCAAAAGCAATGTTTACACCTTTCTTGTAGGCCTTAGCGAACGTGGCTTTTAACCTAGGCCCAATTTCCAATGCTTTCTTTGCTACAACAGCTGGCAAATAATTAGGTATTTTGGCCAACCTTGCCGCTTCTTGCCCTGCAGAGATCGTAGGCACCATAAATGCATCATGCTCTATCATCAAATCCATCGTTTCTTCCGACATCAACGTTCCGTGCTCAATAGTTTTGATTCCCCCTAGTATAGCTCTTCTCATACCCTCGTCGCCATGGGCGTGCGCAGCGGTAAGCATCCCATAATCATCGGCGGTTTCTGTAATTGCCTTTATCTCTTCAATGGTAAATTGCGGATTCTGTCCACTTTTCGCTACACTTAAAACACCTCCGGTAGCGGTTATCTTAATAACATCTGCCCCCTCTTTGTATCGTTGGCGGACCGCCTTTCTACCATCTTCTGGAGAGTTCACAACTCCCTCTTTAGGCCCAGGATCTCCCATTAGATCCTTTCTTGTTCCGTTGGTAGGATCTGCGTGGCCACCGGTAGAAGCCAATGATTTACCAGCCGTAAAGATTCTGGGTCCGACTATAGTTCCTTTATTAATGGCATCCCTTAAAGAAATATTCACCCCAGAACCACCTAAGTCCCTAACGGTAGTAAAACCGGCCATCAAAGTCCTTTTTGCATATATGGTGGATTGAAATGCAACATCCGCCTCATTCTTGGTAAACTTTTCCAAATACCTAGACGGACTGGATTCACTTTCTATATGAACGTGCATATCTATAAAACCAGGCAAAATAGTTTTCGTCCTTAGATCGATTACCTTATCATCTCCCTTTCCTGAAACATAACCGTTCAAAATACTTTTAATCTTATCTCCCGAAACAACAACGGTTTTTTCCGACAAGAATTTTCCGGATTCTACATCCAAAATTTTACCACATTGAATATAGGTGTCCTGTGCATTAACAATACCAACGACCAAAAACAATAAAAACAATACATGATTTTTCATAAGATAATCCAGGCTAAATTAAATAAAGGGAAATATAACCATATTTCCCTTTATTTTCAATGTCTTATGTATACAATATCAACTTCTGATTTTTTGTTCCCAAACCCATGCAGACTTCATGGCCTCATCCAAAGAATATTGGGATTTCCACCCCAACACTTCGTTTGCCTTGGTCGTATCCGCATAAGCCTCGGTAATATCCCCGGGCCTTCTGCCTACTATTTTATAGTTTAATTTTTTTCCAGACACCTTCTCAAAACTTTTGATCACTTCCAACACAGAGCTTCCTTTGCCCGTACCCACGTTGAACACTTCGTAATTTTCTTTGTTCTTACCTTCCAACAAACGTTCCAACGCCACTACGTGGGCCTTGGCCAAATCCACTACATATATATAGTCCCTGATGCAGGTACCGTCCGGTGTCGGATAGTCATCTCCAAACACTGACAATTCTTCTCTTAAGCCAACCCCAGTTTGAGTAATAAAAGGAACCAAATTTTGGGGCACCCCAATTGGCAGTTCACCAATCTCGGCACTTGGGTGGGCCCCCATAGGGTTAAAATACCTTAGTGCAATGGCATTCAAATTAGGGGTAACCTTACAAGTATCCCTAATGATTTCCTCTCCCATTTGCTTGGTGTTTCCGTAAGGAGACTCCGCTTCTTTTACAGGCGCATTCTCTGTAATCGGCATTTTATCGGCTTGGCCATAAACAGTGCAAGAAGAACTAAAAATAAAACTGGCATTGTTCTTACGGCTCAATTCCTTTAAGATATACACCAATGTTCCTATATTATTTTCATAATACAGCAATGGCTTTTCAACGCTTTCACCTACGGCCTTTGATGCTGCAAAGTGAATAACACCCTCTACGTCTGAATAGTCTTTAAAAAACTCCTCAACTTTATCCCTTTCTTTTAGATCCAACTTTACAAAAAGTGGTCTAATGCCAGTTATGCGCTCAATACCGTCCAGCACATCTTCATTGGAATTTGAACAATCATCAATAATAACGACTTCAAAACCTTTGTTCTGAAGTTCTACAACGGTATGCGAACCGATAAAGCCCAATCCACCTGTAACTAATATCTTCATAAAAATCTAATTGGTATCTAAAAGTAGTATTATAAAAAGTTAAGCGTTAACAAACTCGATAACCTTATCCGTAATAAAGGCAATTTGCTCATCATCTAACTCGGTATGCATAGGAAGGGAAATCACTTCCTGTACCAATTGGTTGGTAACCGGAAAATCCGCTTCGTTGTACCTATCGTCCAAATATGCCTTTTGACGGTGCAGCGGAATAGGATAATATACACCACAAGGAATATCATTTTCGTTCAGGTATTTCACAAGGCCATCTCGCTTACCATTGGTAATACGCAGTGTATATTGATGAAAGACATGACAATCGCAAGTGTCACATATATCTTCACAATCGTTCACGGTAACCGGAACGATAACATGCTTTTGATCCTTTAATGCCTCGGAATATTTGCGGGCCGCGGTTCTTCTTGCTTCGCAATAAGCGTCCAATCTTGGAAGCTTTGCCCTTAAAACTGCGGCTTGGATAGAATCTAACCTAGAATTTACCCCGACCACATCATGATGATAACGCTCGTACATACCATGGTTTACAATACCCCTAATGGTATGTGCCAAGGCATCATCGTTTGTAAAAATAGCGCCACCATCACCATAGCAGCCTAAATTTTTAGAAGGAAAAAAAGAAGTTGCCCCTACATGCCCCATGGATCCGGCCATGTACTTTTCTCCCGTTTTGGACAAATATTGGGCCCCAATAGCTTGGGCATTATCCTCTATTACAAACAAATTATGTTCTTTCGCCAACTCTAAAATGGCGTCCATATTCGCACACTGACCAAATAAATGCACCGGCACTATTGCCTTTGTTTTAGGCGTAATGGCATTTTTGACAGCATCCACATTTATATTGAAGGTATCCATGTCTACATCGACCAAAACCGGTGTAAGTTGCAGAAGTGCAATAACCTCGACAGTTGCGGCAAAAGTAAAATCGGCCGTTATAACCTCATCGCCTGGTTTTAATCCCAACCCCATCATGGCAATCTGAAGTGCATCTGTACCATTGGCACAAGGTATTACATGTTTTACCCCCAAATAATCCTCTAATTCTTTTTGAAACGCATGTACTTCGGGTCCATTGACAAAAGCGGACGTTTCCATTATTTGAGAGATCGAAGCATTTACTTGCTCCTTAATATCCTGGTATTGACCGCCAAGGTCTACCATTTGAATTTTTTTCATCTTTTTTGGATTATTTGAAGTAATGCAAAAATACGAAACGCGCCACAATGATTTTAGTGAAAGAAATGTATTTTAGTCCCAAATAAAACAAATTGCACAGTTTCTACAATATAATCGTTTCCATAGCTTGGCAGTTTTTAAAACTGATCGGCTTATTAAACCCCAAAATATCTCTCTTTGTAGAGGGTAGAAAAAACACCTTTGACACACTAAGAGAGCACATTTCGCCAAACGATAAAATCATCTGGATCCATGCCGCATCTTTAGGAGAATATGAACAAGGACTACCGGTGTTGGAAAAACTAAAAAGGGAATACCCAAACCATAAAACCTTATTAACATTCTTTTCCCCATCTGGATATGAAGTGAAAAAAAATTCTTCGCCGGCCGATATAACCACCTATTTACCTTTTGATGTTAAGAAAAATGTTATTCGGTTTCTTGACATGGTTCAGCCTAAATTGGTGATTTTTATAAAGTATGAAATTTGGCCAAATTACCTGACCGAAATAGGCAAAAGGGATATTCCGGCCATATTGATCTCAGCCAGATTTAAGAAAGATAAAATATTCTTTAAGAGTTACGGTGGGTTTATGCGTAAAGCACTTTCAAATTTTTCATTTATATACGTGCAGGACAACCACTCAAAAAGGCTTTTGAACTCCATTAACATCAATAGTGTAAAAATTGCCGGTGATACCCGTTTAGATAGAGTTTCTGAAATATTGAAACAAGATAACACCTTAAACTTTATGGATCAGTTCTGCCAAGACACCCTTTGTTTTATAGCAGGAAGCACTTGGCCCGAAGATGAAAAAGTTCTGGTAGACTACATAAATGAATCAACATCAAAAATAAAGTACGTAATCGCCCCACATAACATAAAGCCCGACCATATTACATCACTAAAAGCCGCTATCGAGAAAAGCACCCTTTTGTACTCAGAACTACCAAAAAGTATCGCATCGGAGACTCAGGTCATCATAGTCGACACCATCGGCCTTTTAACCAAAATTTATAGTTATGGAGACATTGCATACGTAGGAGGAGGATTCGCTACCGGCTTGCACAATACCCTAGAGCCGGCCGTATATGGTATTCCAGTAATCATAGGCCCTAGATATAAAGGTTTTTTAGAAGCAGAAGATTTGATCGAATTGGGCGGACTACTATCTATTTCCAATAAAAACGAGTTTTTTAAAATCACCGACAAACTCATTGCCGAGGAAACTATGCGTAAAGAAATAGGGCAAATAAACACAAAATACATTATAGATAACAAAGGCGCCAGCATCCAAATCATAAAGGATATACGTACATTATTATAATCCAAAGGCATTATAATGACACGCTCCCTCACATTTGTATTTGTTCTTGTTATAGTTCTTTTGTTTGCTTCTTGTTCTGGTTCAGATAAGAAAAACAAAGAGTTACACCCTTCGGAAACCCAGAAAAACCATTCTCCGGAAAGGAAGGATACCTTATTAAAACCAGAGAAGCCAAAGCGCCCCACCAAACACGACCCCATAGATACCTTAAAACCAAAAATGGCAGGGCATTTGGATTCGATCGAAATTCTTGGTTCGAAAGAAATGCCCGCCGAATGATTTTTTTTCATTTACCACTTACAGCACCTTCAAGTTCTTTTAAAGCTTTGATAGAGTTTTCGGGCCTTTAATCGATCTAAATAGTTGTTTTTCAACCACTTTATTTTATAATACATATATTGTAGTAAACAACACTATATGATTATGAAACAAGAACTTACGCTAGGGACCAAAATCCTTAATGGCTTTTTAAGATTAATGATTACCTGTTTAATAGGTATTTTAATTGCGATCCCAATAGCCCTTATTCTTGATTGGCTGGGAATATTCAAATAAACAAGTTGATATGCATCATAAGGGCTTACTAAAAATGTAGGCCCTTTCTTTTTTACCCATACCCGACCAATTGCTATTTTTTATCGTTAAAATACACATTTTCAAAATTTTACACCACAAAAACAGGATAGTTCGCGCCCATTTTGTAAGACTATACAACAATTAATATTGTTCCTGCTTTAAGATTCCGTAATTTATTGTGTATAACTTTAAAGTAGGTAATGTTATGAACAATTTATCATTTAAAACGGGGGTAGATTCTTATCTATCAGTACTAATCATTGCAATGAACGCCTTTTTGGCCGTGGTTGCAACAGGATCTTTATTATCCCTACTGGGATTAATTTAAACTCTAGATTATCGATTAAAATTTACTTTGAAAAGGCCCCTTTAAAAGGGGCTTTTACTTTTTATCTGTTTATCAACGATTTTGGATTTGGGTAATTGTCCGATTGGTCCTCTACGCTTTCGTCCATACAAACAAAGTCTTTTTCTAACAGTAAAGAGAGGCTTGTTCCCTTTTTAGTCTTAACAACATTACTAAATCCAACCTTTTTACTTTTTGGCCATGTTATGCTTTTGTCCCTATTCATATACAAGGTAATTGCATTACCTGCAAAATCGACATCGAGTACCTTCACATCATCTATGGCCTTTACGGCATATATAAATTTTCGGTCTCCAAAATCAGTACTGTCTTCATAATACCCTATTTCGGATAAGGTTTTCACCTCTGTCTGTGTTAACCTATAACGGATGGAGTTGCCCCTAATTCTAATTTTCATCTATCTGTTTGTTATTCACCAATCCTTTGGTAAACTCGTTCAAAGTTTGAACTTTCTCTTCAAAATCACCTTTAATGGTTTTTCTATACTCATTAAGGTTTTGTACCAAATCATCTATATTGTCAGGTATCACATCTTCAAAGAACTGGCGCAATCTCTTAGCCGTAGTAGGCGATTTCCCATTAGTTGATATAGCCACTTTTACATTGCCCTTTGTTACGATTCCGCCCATATAAAAATCGCAAAATGGCGGATTGTCCGCAACATTCACCAGTATAAAACGTTCTTTACAATCTCTATACACCTGCTCGTTTACGGCAATATCATCGGTAGTTGCCACTACCATATGTTTTCCTGTTAAAAATTCGGGGTCATATAGTGCCGTATGCATTTTTATGGAATATCTTTTAGCCAACCCATTAATCTCTTCATTAAAATCAGGAGAGACCATTTCTACTTTTGCGCCCGGACTCGATTTCAACAAAAAAGTAAGCTTTTCCAATGCCACATTTCCCCCTCCCACAATTAAAATGTTTAATTCGGATACTTTTAAAAAAACGGGGTATAGTTCGTTTTGCTTCATTTAGGAACGTTCTTTATAATTAATGCAGGACCAACAAGGCTGCTATTTAAATATTTCTCTCATCAACAATACAGCTTGTACAACCGGCTATGACCCCAGTGCCTTGTTTATAATGGAAAACGATTTTTTGGACATCGCCAACCCAAGAGCCGCCTTTTGACCTTTTCCTGACATTTTACTCCAAGTTTTTTGAAGTATTTGAATAACCTTTTCCTCAGGATGCCTTTCGGCAAAAGGTTCCAAGTAATGCTCTAAAAAGACCAAACAGATTACATCTTCCAGTGTCTGGGTGTCCTCGTTCTTTTTTAATTGTTTTTTTTCCAAAAGAAACCTTACCTGTGAAATCGTTTCGTCACCGTAGCCCACTTTTTTGAGAATTTCTGATGCCACTTCTACATGAAATTTTTTAAGATCGTTCCGCCATCTTAAATAGCCTGTACGATCCATGTCGTATGATTCCCTTGGAATTTTCCATCTACAAATATGTTGGCACCGAGCCGCCAATTGAAGAGAATCATTGGCGTTAGGCGCATATTCGTTCAGTCTATCGGTCATTCTCATCGAATACAACAATTCCTTTGGATACACTTTCCCCTTAAAATGTTCCTTATTGGGATCATGAGCGTTCTGCTCATCAAAAAGTTCAAATGCCTTTACTATTTTGCTCATTTGGACGGGTATAATTTACATCTAATATACAACAAAGCTAAGGTCCGTTACTTTACTTACAATCATAATAAAGTTAAAATCTTCTAGTGAAACCAAAAAGTCACTCCCTTCAATTACCTGATTTTAAAAATGTTAAATTGTTTTACCGCAAACATAAGGTACAACCCTTTCTTATTCATAGTTATAACCAAGTATATTTCCTAATTTAGATACCTACTAAAATTGAGCATACCGGTTTGACAAAAAGATTCTTAACATTATTCTTCGCCTTATCAACCATATTTCATTCGACCGTTTTTTCGCAAGAGAACAACGGCGACAGTATAAACGGTTACTTTAAGAGGATAGAGAAATTAGTTCTGGACACCAAGTCTAGGAATGACTACCCAAAACAGGACATTTTATTAAAAAGAAAGAAAAACACCTATGGTACGGACAAGGTAGACATCCTATTACAGCTTTGCCACCTTAACAAATACAAAAGTATCGAGGTCGCAGAAAATTACAACAAAGAGGCTTTTGAGCTATCTAACGACCTAAATTATGTAAAAGGTATATACAGTGCCACATACAACCATGCCTACCTTCAATTCATACAAGGTGATTTTAATAGGGCCATGGCGGTGACAAAAAGCTTGGAAAAAAGAATAAACTATACAAAATTCCCCAAAAACTATGCGGATTTTCAAACCTTAAAATCTGATATACATACAGAAAAAGGGGAGTACGACAAGGCTTTGGAAACCGGCCTTCAACTTTTGGACATTGGGGAAAACACCCAAAACGAGTATATACTCATGAAATCGCATGCCGCTCTTTCCCATTACTATTTACGTACGCAAAACTATAAAAAGGCACTTGAACATTGCCTATTGGAACTTGATTTCATCATCGACCAAAAAAATGTGCACTATATTTTTCAAAAAGTGGACGAAATAGCCCGCATGACAGCTAAATTAGGGGACACCAAAACGGCCTTGAACACCTATGAGTTTTATCTTAGAATAGAAAAAGAACTGTATTCTCCAGGCAGTTATATTCAAAGTATAGTCTATATGAACATGGCCGACCTTTACACGACCATTGGAGAATATGAAAAATCTCAAAAATATTTAACCCAGGCCTTAACATTAAACCACGAAAACAATTACAGGTTTAGGATTCCAAGAGCTCTTACCCTACAATCTGAACTTTATTTAAAAACGAAGGATACTTCAAATGCCATAAGCACATATGAAAAAAGCATTGAGGCCGCTGAAAATATAAATGCATTCGATGTTATTAAGACGAACAGCCAAATTCTAATGGATCTGTACGAAAAATCGAATCAGCCATCTAAAGTTAAAGAATATAGAGCCCTACACGAAGCCATACGAGACTCTCTTTTCAATAATGAAAAAGAACAACAAATAATAATCTTGGAAACAAGGCGTAAAATAAAGGAGGCTACACAGAAACAACAGGCCCTTGAATTAGAAAATTTAGCCCAGCGATCTAAGTTGACTACCATCATCGCTATTCTTGGGTCTATTCTTGTTATTGGATTCTTCTTTGTTCTTTCTTATGTAAAGATTAAAGAAAAAAATAAGGTTTTATACAGAAGAACCATTGAAAACCTTGAAACCCAATTAAAAATCGAAGACAAAAAACACCCCCTTAAAACCAAACCTAAAAGCAAGAAGGAAAAAAGCAATCCTACCATTGATGACAATGTAAAAACGATTATTTTAAATAGGCTCGAAAAACTTGAAGACGAAAATTTCTTTATAGATTCCGATTGTAATTTGCACCAATTAGCCGAGAAACTTAAAACCAATCCGAAGTATTTATCACAAGTAATAAATATTGAAAAAGGTTCTAATTTCAACAATTACATAAACGAACTACGCATTAATTTCTTGTTGACCAAACTGGTTCAGGACAAAGAATTCAGAAACAGCAAACTCAGCTATATTGCCTCATCTGTAGGCTACAACAATCTAAATACTTTTAATGCCGCCTTCAAAAAAAGGCAAGGTATTTTACCCTCTTTCTTTATAAAACAATTGAACGAAGAATCTTAATCGTCCACAAGCAATATCACAAGTATTTAATATCCATAAAAAAAAGGTAATACCTTTTAAAATATTACCTTTTCTGAAAATTAAAAATAAAACTAACTCTCAACTTTAGATATAGTTACCCTCTATATCTTTCCTACAAGATACACTAATAATCAGCACTTTACATAAGAAAACAGATGCATTTTAGGTAAAATTCATGAATTTTACATGAACTGGACAATCAAAAAATATTGAATTTTCTCCTTTACATATAATCAGAGTACAAAACAACGATTGTAATTATTCTTGTGTCTATTCCAAACATCTTTAGAACAACACAACCTACTATAAAAGGTCCTTTTTTTTTCGTAAAAACAATTACCAACAATTGGGTAAGATGATTACAATAACAAAAAAAGCCATGGTGTAAATACACCATGGCCTTTTAAATTATAATTATTACAAAGCCTTTAACTCATAGGCTCAAGAGCCTATTAATTAATAAGCTGGATCTTGTGTTAACGTTGCAGTACCCTCTTTAAAAGATCTATCTATAGCCTGTGAAGGTATTGGGAAGTATTCATTTTTCCCTTCAACAAAAGACCTTCCGCTAAGGTAACTCCTATGCTCTGATTCGCTCGCGATATATGCATTCAAAGTTTCTGCGGCAATACCCCATCTTACTAGGTCCCAGAAACGATGTCCTTCCATAGCAAACTCCAACCTTGTTTCAAACCGAACCGCCTTACGGGCAAAATCTTGATCTGTCCAAGCATCATCATAGGTGGAAATTTGATAATTTGCAGCGGGAACACCTTCTTCTATAACAAAGTCATTTCTTCCTCCGTCTTCCGGTTTCGTAGCTTTAGGCACAAAATCTGCAGGGTTTGCAGCCCTTTCCCTAATTCTATTTACCAATAGTCTAGCCGGTTCAAGGTTACCCAATTCCACTTCTACCTCGGCCAACCATAGAATAATCATATCCAACCTCATGTAACGGTAGTTATTTGCGGTTAAATTTCCCCATCCACCAATACCGAAACCTTCTGGCTCAGCTACGTGTTTTTTAGAGAAAAATGGTCCGGCGTACGATAAATCACGTACAAAATCCGTATCATAAATTTTAAATCCTTTGTACAGAATACCAGGTCTACCTACGGTATGGTCTATTCTTGGATCTAAAGGTGTAGTTACAGGAGAAGTATAGTCTTCTGCGTTAATATCTGCTGGCACATCGGTATCATCAAAGTTATCCAACAATGGCAAACCATCCTCTGTTTGGTATGCATTTACCAAGTTTTGTGAAACCTGATAAAAACCACAACAACCCCATGGATCAATATACGGGTGTGCCAATCCCATACCTCTAGAAGAAGCTTGGTCGGCAGCACTACTTACAGCATACTGAATTTCAAAAATAGATTCAGAATTATTACGGGTAGCTACCAAGAAATTATCTTGAAACTTTTCTGCCAAACTAAAAGGTCCGTCGTAAAGTATATTTTCTAAAATAGGCTTGGCCTCTTCCAATTTGGCAATATTGGCAGAGCCATCCTCATTCCATCCTTGATATACCAGAGATTTTGCCAAAAAGGCCTTAGCTGCCCAACTTGTAGGTCTACCCACCTGAGATTGAGTTTCTGGCAGCACAGCTGCTGCTGCCTTAAAATCCTCCTCAATAAGCGGCCAAATTTCACGATCGTTCGGCACCAACGTACTGTTTACATCATTGATATCATATACTTCATCGCTAATATAAGGTGGCATTCTCCACATTTTACGTGCCTCCATATGAAAAATACCTCTCAGAAATCTAGCTTCCGCTATTATTTGCTCTCTTCTGGCTTCATCGATATCTTCTACGGCCCTTGCAGAAACAATGGCATCATTGGTTCTTGCAACACCTTTGTACAAAGATCTCCATCGGTTCGTAATATGCCCATTAAAAGCCTGAAAATCATAAGCCTCTATAAAGGACTGTTCTGGTTGGTCACCTGCATCGGTACCCTTTAAAGCATCATCGGATGCTATATTAAAGGCCCAGTTCTCTACAGTTACGTTCCAATCGGCCGTGCCATCTAGGCCCGCCCCATCGATCATTGCATAAGCCCCCAAGAGTATACCTTCTACCCCATCCGCTGTCTGCAAACTTGGCTGCCCAAACTGCCCTTCCGGCTCTCGGGTCAAAAATTCATCGCTACAGCCCGTAACCAAGACCAAAAGGCCTGTTAGTGCTGCGAAAATTATTCTAATCTTTTTCATTGTCTATAATTTATTTATTTTCAAATTCTTCACGATCATATCATTAAATATTTAATCAAAGCTTACCCTTAACCCTAAAGTATAGGTTCTTGAAACGGGCATAAATCCACCATCAAACCCTAAGGTCGCATCACTTCTACTAGAATTAATTTCAGGGTTAAGACCGGAATATTTAGTCCAAGTAGCTAAATTTTGCCCTTGAACATAAATTTGTGCTCTAGACAATCCTATACCTTCCAAAATATCCTCTGGAAAACTATACGTTAACTGAACGTTCTTTAATCGGAAATAACTACCATCTTCAATAAAATATGAAGAAGGCCTACTACTTACCTGATCATTGGCATCCATAATAGGAACCGTGGCATTTGGGTTGGCCGCTACCCACTCGCTTTGAGGAGCTGTAGGGTTTGCTGGTTGCCAAGCATTATACAATGCTCTTTTGGACCTATTACCTTGAAACGTGTTAAAATCAGCAAAATAACGAACATAATTATAGATGTCATTTCCTTGAAAACCGTTACCGAAAATATTCAAGGCCAAATTCTTATAATTAAAATCCAAATTGATACCATACGTGAAATCAGGATGTGGATTTCCGATTATGGTACGGTCATCATCTGTAATTTCACCGTCCCCATTAATATCCTTGACCTTCAATTTACCCGGAGCGTTATAATCTCCATAGGTTGGCCAAGCATCTGCCTCGGCCTGGCTTTGAAAAATACCTTCGGTCACAAAACCATAAAATGAGGATATTGGACTACCGGCCTGTGTTACCGTTAAGGATGGTACACGAGATGCATCACCAAATAACCTTGTATCGGCACTTTCACTTAACTGGTTTACTTCATTTTTGTATTGTGAGAAGTTAACTCCGATTCCATAGCCCCAATCGCCTTTATTCTCATTCCAATTAAGAGAAAGATCAACCCCTTTATTGGTCATTTTCCCTACATTAAAATAAGGTGCACTGGCATCACCGGCACTATAGGTAATTGGAGATTGAAACAACATATCTGATGTTACCCTGTCCCAGATATCAACGTTCATATTCAACCTACTATCGAACATCGATAGATCAATACCAAAGTTGTTTGATGTGGTAGTCTCCCATTTTGCATCAGGGTTACCAAAACCAGAAGCATCAAAACCAATGGTAGGCGCACTTGTAGAACCGTCTATAGGATAACCGGCATTAAAGATATTTGAACGATACGTGGTATAGGCATTGTAATCCCCAATTTCTTGGTTACCGGTTTTACCCCATCCATATCTTAACTTTAATTCGTCTATCCATTCTATGTTATCCATAAAACTCTCATCAGACACCCTCCATCCTAAACTAAAAGCAGGGAAAAAGGCACTTCTGGAAGCGGATTGGAATCTAGAAGAGGAGTCATTTCTTAATATGACCTGTGCCAAGTATTTACCATTATAGTCGTAATTGAATTTCCCGAATTGAGAAAACAAGGTATAATCAAGATAAGAAGCTCCGTCATTGGAAGCGGTTGTAGCATCACCCAACCTTAAATACCTTAAGATATCCGTGGTTTCAAAGGCAAACTGATTTCTACTGGCGTTAAAGAATTCGCCATAAGCCTGAATACCTTCTACACCAACAAAAGCGGTTACATTATGATTTTCATTGAATGTTTTGGTATAGGTAAGAACCGTATTCCATTGCCATTGATATTCATAGGCGTTAGAGGAGGTAGAACCATTAATAAAATTACCTTCTACATATTCCGGTTGAGGCCTACGAAGGTCTATTCCCCTTTCGTTTTCGGCATCAACACCAAAACTTGTCTTAAGTTCCAGATTATCGGTAATATCTAAAGTGGCAAAAACATTACCCAAGACTCTTGCCCGGTATCTTCTATCATCTTTGTCCCTAGTTAGTACCGCCACAGGGTTAAAGTTATTACCTAGATTTGCTCCTCTACTACCGGCAAAATTACCGGCAATATCATAAACCGGCAATAATGGATGGTGCTTAAAAGCTCCTGAAACTGTATTTTGCTCGTCGTCATTTGAAAAACCACCTTTTCTATTATCCAAGTTTACGGTTAGGTTCTCCCCTATGGTCAGTTTCTGGTTCAAAGCCTTAAATTCTGTATTGGCCCTAATAGAGGTTCTATTATAACCTACAAATTTGGTAATCGCTTTTTGCTCAAAGTAACTTAAGGTAAACGCATATCTAGCATTTTCCGTTGCTCCAGATGCGCTTATCTGGTGGTTCAAGATCGGAGCCGATCGAATAGACTCTTCCCACCAATTGGTATCGGCAGAACGTGTAATGGCGTATATATTACCAGGCTCTAAAGCATAAAGACTTGGATCGGTACCGGGATCACCTTCCATGGCCCCACTTGGGAATACATAATCGGGTATAGTCACCTCTCCATTAGGACCAAAGGTATATTGGCCATGGCTAGGGGTCTTGCCCGCATATAAATCGGCCAAATATAAATATTGACCCAATTCTTCCGCATTTAAGGCCTCAACGTCGTTAGCAGCCGTTTGCATACCATAGTATGTTTCATAGCTGATAACCGGTTTCCCCATTTTACCTTTTTTGGTAGTAATGATAATTACACCATTCGCAGCACGCGAACCATATATGGAAGCCGCAGATGCATCTTTTAATACCTGCAACGACTCTATATCCCCAGGATTCAAATTAGCCTGTGACTTGGAAGGAACCCCGTCTATAATATATAGTGGGTCGTTATTACCAATAGTACCGTACCCACGGATACGAACTTTTGCCTCCCCACCAGGTGTGGCATCACTAACGATTCCGATACCAGCTGCCCTACCTTGCAATTGCTGGGCAAAAGTAGTCGCTGGCACAGCTGTAAGTTCTTCCACATCAACCGTGGACACGGAACCTGTTACATCTCGTTTAGATTGTGAGCCATAACCAGTTACCACTACCTCATCCAAAGCGGCAGCATCCTCTTCCATAGTTACATTAATGGTCGATTGACCATTTACGGGAATCTCTACAGTTTTAAATCCAATGTAACTGAATACCAACACGGCATTACCATCTACATTGTCCAACGTGTAGTTTCCATCAAAATCGGTTTGGGTTCCGTTCGTTGTACCCTTAATAAGAACACTGGCCCCAGGTAATGGTCCAGTTCCATCCGCAACGGTTCCCGTTACCGTCTGGGCTTTTACTAATCCGACGCATAAAAATGCCCCGACCAGTAATAACCCCTTCAACAAAGTACTCTTCATAAATAATTAAAGTTTAAGTTAATATTGATTGTTGTTAGTTATTAAAGAAATCAACCATAGGTGATATTTGAATTGAGCGAAACACCCATAATTAATATTTTATGTTAATTATTTCATAATTGCTAAAATTAAATTATCAAAAATGAATTATCGACGAATTAATGATTTAAAAACTATAAAATTCATGAATTTTAAGTGACATACCCCCGTATTTTCACAAATCCTAAGCGAATTCAACTTCAAATTACCAATTATTCAAATATTAGCAAAAAATTAAGCAAAATACTTTATATTTTATGTTAATTTAAGGTAAATAATTATCAAGTGTTCAAGGGTAAGCGCTGAAATCCACTAAAAATCCCATTACTTTAAAGATTAGAAAACGCCTTCTACAAGCTATTAGGACATAGCTATCCCGGCATCTATAATTCTATGGAGACCTCTTAAAAATACCCCTTATTAAACCATGTCCTTAACACCTAAAACATATGATTTAAACACCTCATACCTATACGGCTATCTGAGATTGAAGCACCCCAACAGAACAAATACCTGACTACAAATTAATTTTAAAAAGGAAATGTGATTACGTAGAATATCACTGCACTCTATACGGTTTTCAATAAAATATCGCCAGAAATCCATTTCATTACTGGTTAAATATTTAAGAAAACACAAATGCTTTATTAATGCACGCTAGGAAATATCAGAAATTTCAATTCCCTAAAAAAATGGTTGAAATTAGCGTTGTTATTCTAAAATCTTGAGTACTGATAACAGTCATACCGCGGAGAATCCAACAGTAATTCAAATTTTAAAAAAATATGGGCACTCAATCCATATGAGGACCAATGAAACTCCATATTTAATAGAGCTGTCTTTCTACAAAGTTAAAAAACACAAAAAGAAATAAAGAAATTAAAAAATAATATCATCCGTTCACTACCCTCTTACAAGACCTAGACAATGATTACTTATTCCTCTTATGGCCCCCTATATATTCACTATGAAATATGTTTATATAAATAAAACTACCCATTGTACCTAGGCTCTATTTGCCCCTTGGTATTAGTATTGACCGCAAAGCATCTACCCTCCAAAGGATTCTTTTTCTGCTCTTCTTCTGTCAAGTTCAAACGTGATGTTGTAATGAACAAAGTATTATTTTCTTCACCTCCAAAACAACAACTTGTCACAAAACTCACAGGAATACTGATATCTTCTATCCAGATACCTTCCCTATCAAAATGGCTGATTTTTTTACCATTCCACATGGCAACCCAAAAACCTCCTTCCGAATCAACCGTCATGCCATCAGGGAATTCATTTTTGTTCCATTGAATATGTCTTCTTCTATTTGAAATATCACCTGTTTCTATATTATAATCATAAGCATACATAACATTGCGCATTGTATCTATCATATAATATGTTTTACAATCCGGACTCCACCCCATACCATTGGTTATAAATATGTTCCGCTCAAGACAAGTTACAGTTTGGTCTGTATTGAGCCGATACAAACTACCAGTAGCATTTTTCCCATCATATTCCATAGTTCCTGCAAAAAAACGGCCTTTAGGATCAACGGCTCCATCATTCATTCGCCTTTTCTTAACATTGATTTCAGGAGAATTTTCAACTAACCGCAACTGTTTTTTCCCCTCATCATAAAAACCAAACCCGTCACGCACCCCCGTTATTATTCTACCACTTGTACAAAGTGCCAATACACCTAATTCTTGCCCAACACTAAACTCAGAAAAACACCCTGTTAGATAATCAATCTTATAATAAGTTCCCTTTAGTAAATCTACGCAATAGAATTTTTTCTCTATTGGGCACCAAACCGGGCCTTCTCCATGGACTGGTCTTATCTCAAATATTGGTTCCGCTTTCATAAATCAATAATCAAATTTTTCACAAACAAGCCAACTAAACTTTATACGGACTAGTATCTCTTCCTTTCTTTATAGGGTTCTCTTTCCAATTTTATAATGGCTTTTAAAAATATCTATAATCCCTTAAACAAAAAAGGATATAATGATTTCCTTTATTCTACAAAAATTTCCCCCTAAATGGCCCTAGTTCATAAATTGTTTATCAGGTAATTCTCATTATTTGGCAACAAACATCATTTATAGCCCAACCATCGAAATATCCGCCAAAAGGAAGAAAAATATAAGTGCGGGCACCGTATATACGATACCCGCACTGAAATAATTAAAAAAGAAGCCTTTCATCTCATCATAAAAGCACTCAAAAATGATGACACAAAAAAAGATTTGGGGCCTACCCCTTACTCATTGTTTAAGTAAAACCCTATACTAACCGAATTAGAGGTTCGCAAACCATTTTTCATATTGCCTACCTAAAATAGGAATCGGTTTTTCTTTTCCGTTAATGGCATTTAGCAACCCCATAAACCACATATAAACAACAACAAAACTTCCGAATATCGAAATAAACCACCCTAAAATGGGCACCATGCCTATTACTCCCAATCCAATTCCGGTTACTACCAAGCCCAAGGATTGGGCAATATGATATTGGGCAAAAGGTAATTTCTTATCATTGTTCATTACAAAGGCAATAATCAGCCCAATAAATGTAAGATACGCTATTACAGCTATTTTCTTTCCCTCTTCCTCTATAGTTGTTGCCGTATTTTCCTGTTCTGTTTGTTTCATTGTTAATTATTTGATCAATTGTTTATATAGGAACATTATAACAAAGATGCGCCTACTATTGTCTGATTTCGAATGTACCTTCTATTTTATGCACATCTGTTTCCACTAAGTTATTTCTATAGAAATCGCCCGAAAAAGTTCCCTTGCAATGTGTTACCCTATTGCTATCCGTAATCTCAAGTTCCGTAATATTTACGGATACATCCTTCGCATAATAATCTTCATCCGTAGACAACAATACCCTAATATCAAAGTCATTGGCCCCTCCCGTATAGACAATATTGCGACTGCCAGTTTCAGGGGATGCTACCAACAAAAAATTAGATTCGGTATACGACTTACGTACGGATACCTGTATTTGATCTTCGGAAAGATCTGGATCGGACTCTTTTGTATACAAGCGCCCCGATGTTGTAAATTCATCATCTTCACTTAAATCGGAGAATTCATAATCTCCATTCAGCGTTGACCCCGAAATAGCAAATTTCGCATATGATTCCGGATACTCTCCACTCACCTGATCATCCGTCTGAGCATCATCCGAATCATCTTCGCTACAGCCCGTCATAAATAGTAAGGTCAATAGCACCATACCTAGAAAATAGATTGGTTTTCCCCTTGAAGCAAATTTGTTTTGTTTTGTTTTCATAATGTTATTTTTAATGATTAACCTTAAAAGTGCTGTATGCGAGCGACCGTTTACATCACCTCTCTATTACCACGAACATCGTTCAGGTCCGTAATAGTTTTTAGTATTGTTTTTTAGGGGGGAAATGAAATTGATGATATTGTACCTTACAAAAAGGCCCTAGTAGCCCAATGAGGTATAGTCTTTTTTATAAATTGAAAAACCGTTCTTGACAACGTTTGTACAAATCATATGAAAATTGTTCTTATCTCCTTTATTTGATTTGTAGTCCATTTCCATAATCATGGCATCTTTATCAAATGGCAGACCATCCGGCACTTCATTATCATAAAATGTACTATATATGTTTCCTATAGGTACCTCATTAGTAACCCAAATTCTGGAAACTCCTTCTTTAGTAACAACTTCATATCCCGAACAGTTGTACCCTAAGAGTTTTTTACTTCCTATCTCTTTTATCTTGGCTTGGTCATAATTGGTATCATTTACCATTTTGCTGCGGTATTTTTCATACAACTTATTGTTGTTGCTAATTCCCATAACTGTTTTTTGACCACCTCTATTACCAAATACCAGTATCATATTGGCGGTAAAATCCATGACCGTTATATTATCCATGTTACCAAACTCACTACCAAAATAAGTTTGCCCGGGTTCTAAATAGTAGGTTAAATCCATCTTGTCCTTACCGGTGGTCATCAGCATCTTTACCGTATAGGAAAATGTATACTCATCCGGTACGACATCCATATTTGCACCACTAAATATACTTGTAGGCAATCCAGAACCATTCTCTAGAGTTCCATTGGTGACTGCATTTTCTTTATCGGTAGACTTGTTTTTCTTATCCCCCTCTTTAACGACCCCATCTATGGCCTTGTTGGTCTTTTTTGAAACCTCCTTATCCGTCCGGTTCAGCACTGTACGTTCCGCTGCCTTTTCTGCCTTTTTTGCAAGTTTCTCAAAAAACTGCGCATTTATGGGCAGCGCAAAACAGAACATTACAACTACTAGCACAAATGCTTTTGCTTTCATTTTCTATAGTTTTTTTGATTAAAGACTAAACTTTACACCAGCGGCAATTACTAATTGCCCTTGGTCTATGATCACATACTTTAATTCAGAAAAGAGCAAAAAGCTTGTTCCAATATCAAAATTTGCCCCTCCCCCAAGATTCAGTCCCACACGACCATCACTGGCCGAGAGTCCACTTCCATAAATTGAGCTATTGTCGTACTTCACGCTCACACTACTGTAGTTAAGCCCACCCAATCCATATACATCCAAGTTGCCCTCATCAAGAAAATAATAGTTTGCATTGGCATTAAGCTCAAACCAATTGATTTTTACACCAAACTCGTCTTTTGGCAAATAGAAGATGAACGAAGGTGCAATCGTCATTTTGTCCATAATAGGAAAAGCAGCGGTAACCCCTAAACCTATGTTCTCTATCTCAGTACCATAGGCAAGCATACCTCCTATTCGCATTTCATCTTGCGCGTTGTTATATTGAACCCCCATGAACAATAGGGTCATACATAAAATAATTTTTGTGGTTTTCATACTAATTAAGGTTTTGATTATGATTAAACTTCGCTTATTGTTTCTTAATCTTTATTGATTTTATCACTTTCCCGTTTTCTAAAACATTCAAGATGTACACCCCTTTTTTTAAGTGATCAATGCTCATATAAATTTTCTTTTCATTTAATAAATCATTCGATTTTGGGTCCATGATAGTTCAGTTATATGTTTACACGACAACCTATATGATCTGCAAGCCGATGTAAAACTAACGGGAGTAAGAATGAGGCAATACCACAGATGTAACCAATGATGCCACAAATTGGACATCACATAAAAACACCTGTATTTAGAAGACTTCCAAAAGCACCTATAACAAATACTTTATATTGAAAGTAAAAAACCGCCGGAAACACCTATTATCATTCACACATAAAACAGGCGCTTACGGGTTATCAGAAAACTCGCTGGGAGTACAACCATAGACTTCTTTAAAACACTTTATAAAATACGAAGGTGTCTTAAAGCCTACTTGATAAGAAATTTCGGAGATGGTAGCATCGGACTGCCCTAAAAGCTTGGCCGCCAATTTCACCCTTTCGTTGCGGATAAATTCTGTAGGGGACATTCCTATAATAGTTTTTAGTTTACGCTGTAATTGTCTACGGCTCATTTTCATGGCCCCAACGAAAGTATCAACATTAAAATCAGGATTGGTTATATGTTTGTCCATTACCTGTTTGAGTAATTTCAAAAATTCCGAATCGGTATCCGAAATCACCATGTCGGGACCTGTACTAAAAGTAGTTCTATAATAGTCACCTAAGTATTTTTGATTTTGAATCAACTGCCTTACCCGTACTTTTAGTTTTTTAACACTAAATGGTTTTGTAATATAATCATCTGCCCCGGTCTTAAAACCCTGTAGTTCATTTTCTTCCCCTACTTTGGCAGTAAGCAATATTACGGGAATGTGGCTTGTATGCACGTCTTGTTTAACGGCATCACAAAGTTCGAACCCATTTTTAAGAGGCATCATAATATCACTAACAATAATATCCGGCAAAAATTCTTTCGCCAAAGCTATGCCCTCAAGGCCATTTTCAGCTTCCTTTATATTATATTCCCCTTTAAAATTTGAAACGATAAAAGCCCTCATTTCAGAATTGTCCTCTACAACCAATATTTTAGGCAATCCGGCATCTTCTGTCTTTTTTTTCACCAAAGAGGTTTCGCCCCCCTGTTTCAACAGAGCTTCAACGTCACTTTTAGGCTCTATAAAAAGATTGCTCTCCGCGTTATTTTCACCATCATAATCATTAACAACCTCTGTAAACATTGATTTTTTTATAGGCAACGATACGGTAAATTGAATTTTATTGTTTTGCAAAGTATTAGCCACTATGTTTCCTTTGGCCAACTCCACTAGTTCTTTGGTTATGTTGAGACCAATACCCGTTCCCTGAATATTTTTACTGGCCCTATAGTAACGGGTAAAAAGCTTAGATACATCTATAGATATATTAACATCCACCGTATTGGTAATTATAAATATCCAACAGCCGTTCTTAGCATAAGATTCAACATGTATACTGCCATTTTTCGGTGTGTATTTCAAGGCGTTGGAAAGTAGGTTTACAACCACTTTTTCAATTATGTCCTTATCAAACCATGCTGTTTCTACATCTCGTACACTGTATAAAAAATTAATTTTCTTTCTTAAGGCCTCGTGGCGAAACGGGTCTATCAATAGTTGTATTACACTTTTTAAATCGCCTTTTCTTACAATGAGCTTTACGTTACCCTCTTCCAATTTTGACAAATCCAGTATCTGATTCACCAAATCCAACAATTTATGGGCATTGCGATTTATAAGATCCAGTTCTTCCCTTTCTTCGTTTGATAATTCAGGATTGGACAATTTCTCAACGACAGGAGAAATTATGAGTGTTAAAGGTGTGCGGAACTCATGGGTTATATTTTCATAAAAACGTGTTTTGACGGAATCTAGTTCCTTCAAGGTTTTTAGTTTCATTTTCTCTACTTCCAAATCATACCTATACTTAAGGCGCCCATCATCTATTTCCTTATTACGGAGGGCCACCACCAATGAGAAGAGGATAATTTCTAACACCATCAATTTCAAGAACATGATATAATCACCCATAACAAGTGACAAAACATTGCCCGCAATAAGGACCAAACTACCGATAAGCACAATTTTGGCTATGGTATCTGGATTTTGGAACATTAGATATACAAACAGGGCCATGGACAACAGCATTACAACCACTCGAAATGCATCTATTAAAAAGAATCTCCACGGAAAATACGGAAACACTATTATTTGCAAGCTATAGAGAACACCAAAGACCAACACCCCGAACAGTAATCTTTTGGTGAATATATATGCCTTTGGAAAAACGTTCTTAAAGTCAAGAAAATAAAAAACAAACCATGTATAGCACCCAATATTGGCAATATGCGTTATCTGATTAACATAAAAGTAAAGCTCTGGAATCGTTTTTTGATAAAAATTCAAGAACATTGGTAAGCGGTTGGCGTAATATATAGCAACTCCTAATAAGTAGAGCCCGTATATTAAATAGCTTTTATTCTTACTGATCAGAAAATTGACCAAAAAAAGAAAAAACGAAATAAAAACAACACCTATATAAAAAGGGACATCACTTCCCTTATAATTGACCCATAATAAATCGCGACTTAGCGCAACATTGTCATTAGCAAAGAAGAATGCCGGCAAATGCTCCCAATTATTTTTGGCCCAGTGCGTTATTACCCTTCTATTAAAATAGAAAGGGCGCGAAAAATCGACTTCATCGGTCGGCAACCTTAGTATCTGAAGATGTTGGACCCCAATAATCTTTTCCTGTTTTTTGGCAAAAATACCCACCGTATGGTGCCTATATTTTTCTTTACCCTTTACAGGTACATATACATCACTAAAATCAGCCAAACGAAAGCTCATAAACAACAGGCTTTTATTTTTCTGACCCACCAAAGAAAACCGGTACCAGTGCACTGCTTGCTTGTTCACGTTTTCCCGTGGTGCTACCACGAATTCTTTCTTAAGAACCTCATTAAAAGTTAATGACCTGGTACCGTCTTCAAAATGCAACAAATCATTTTGGGTCAATATTTGCCAATCACCTACTTCTGTTTCTACATCTACAATTTGACAATACAGGAACAATGGGCATAACACAGACAATAAAGCTGTTTTCACCTTACCCCGTAAAACATATTGTTCCATATGTAAAGCTTATTAAATTTATAGGGGGAAGACTACCGAAAAATCTATTTTAGATTTTCAAAAATAAGGTATTTTAAAAATCACATTTCTCTCCTAGCTGATTTAAAGGAATTTACATAAAAAAAACAGCTCCTTTTATTATTGCCCCATTACAGCTCTACACCATAAACTATTCATGACTTATAATATAACCCTACACAAACGAGGCATATAACAATAACCTACTTCTTTAAGAGCAGAAAGTCTTCGTTCTAAATTAAAGAAATAAGTATTCGAAAAAATAATTATTTTAAAACTAATAGATATAACCTACTAAAAATAAACCTTCTACAATTTGCAAAATTGAAAAAGCCGAAGGTTTCCCTTCGGTTTTTTCAATCATGAACACACCCAAAAATACATCCGTATCATACAGGTCACATTCATTGTGCATAACTACTAATACCTTCTAATAAAAACAATCTATAACTATAAATTTATTTACTCTACAATTTTGATATCTACTGATGTCCTTGACTGCCAGCCGGTCTCATCGGTTACGGAATAAGAGCAATGGTAGTCTCCCGTATCCACATCATCGGGAATGGTAAGACTTATGTTTATTTCATAGCTGGCAACCCCTTCTTCTATAGTATAGTTTTCTATGAATATCATAGGGTTCATAGCATCTTTCTTTTCCTCCAAGTCACAATCTTCTGCTTGATCATCGTGTGTATGATGGTCAAAATTGTGATGTATGTCCAAACTATAGGAGGCCAACGCCATATTATCGGTCACTTGTGCCCTAAAATTATAGGTTTCCCCTCTTACCAATTGCTCACAAGCCTGTGGAAAGCCTTCTTCGTAATCAATACTGATAGTGGGCTTTTCTTCATCCTTTCCGATACCGTCATCGCTAGAACACGAAAATATCGTTAACGCAAGGAATAATAAGTAAAAATATTTTGGTATAAATTTCATTTAAAACTATTTAAAAACCGCATGGCACCCTAAAGTGCCATACGGTAAGATTATTTTTATTCGGCCGTAACATCTATGTGTGTCTCGTACTCGACCGTATTGCCATCCTCATCCTCAACGGTAAAAATTACATGATATTCTCCAGCAGGTGCCGTAGCGGGAATATCTATATGCTCATGAAATTCTGCAGAGGTTTGCTCATGGTAATCTCCCAAGAATTCTTCCTCATAATCCCATTCCTCTTCTCCTTCACCCGGGGTAACCTCATGTGTATGCACATCAACGGTAATGCTATGGATACCATTAACGGCATCTATCATAAACTCTGCATGAAAATCACTTCCCCTAACAGCTGTTTCATCAACAGAAATTTCACTTAGGGTAATAGGATCCAAAATTTGGATATACCCCTCTACCTCGGTACTATTCCCCAATTCATCGGTAACGACCAATTCTATATGATATTCCCCGGCCGGTATATCCGTAGGTACATCTACGTGCTCGTGAAACGTCGGGTTGATTACCAAGTAATCGGCATCTGTATATACTTGTTCAAATTCCCAATCCACTTCACCATCCCCTGGAGTTAGGTCATGGGCATGAATTTCTAGGGTAATGCTGCTTACCACCGCTTCTGCAGTAATCTCTGCTTCTAGATGAATGTCAGAGCCTTTATAGGCATACTGTTCTGTTGAGTGATCATCTCCTTCACCATATTCAAAGTTGGAGATTACAGGGGCATCCAATGCGGAAGAACCGTCATCATCGCTACTACAGGAGTGTAGAAAAAGACCAAGCAAGGTAATGGCCGCCAAAAATTTAAAATTTGTTCTCATAATGTTTGTTTTAAAAAGGTTTGTTTTCATTTGTTCTGTTTTAATCATTAGTAATAGTTGTTATTTGTTAAAAAGGCATGGTGAGCGATATGGACAGGTTTCTACCGGCTTCCGGCACATCGATCAGCCGATAAAAACTGGTATGGTCAAAGTATTTGGTATCGAATACATTGTTAAGTTTTACACGCAGTGCAACGGGCGCACTATTCTTAAAAATGTTCATATCCGCCAATAGGGACATATTCAACACCTGGTACCCCTCTGTCTTTTCTTCCGGTGGAACAATTTCGTTCTGGGCGGCCGTCACCCTCAAGTCGGCGATTAACCGGGGGCTGCTCAAAAAGAAAAAGTCATTGAATTGATAATTGGCAGAAACCAGTCCGGACAAAGGCGGCGTAAACGGAATCGTAAAATCCTTTTTGGGGCCACTGGTCTGTCTAGAGTACACATATTCCGCCGAGGCGTCCAATCCCAGATTTTTAAACAGGGTGATACTGGCCCTGACTTCACCTCCTACCCTAAACACCTTGCTTTGTGTATACTCATAGATCTGCAAGGTTTCATAGTAGTTGGAAGTAGGGTTCAGATAGATATAGTTGTCAAAAAGATTCACAAACGGACTAACACCTACACTTATGGATGGGGTCGTATGGTCTATATCCACATCCAATTGGTACGATTCTTCAGGGTCTAGGTCCAGATTTCCCTGCTCGTATCGGTACATGTGATAATTGACCCCATCGGAAGCCAACTCGTTGGGCAAGGGCATTCTAAAGCTCTTTCCCATATTTACCTTGTAGGTGGTGTTTTTATGTATATAACTTAGCCCTGCAGAAGCACTTACGTTTGCAAAAGTCGAGGTCTTGTCCTGGGCCCTTTGTAAGTAAATATATGACGTAGACCCATCGGCATTGTTTACGGTGGACGGATACCAGTCGAAATAGGCCTTGGTATCTATAAATCCGTAATCATACCGTATGCCGGCCATAAAATGCAAGTCCGGATTTACGTCAAATTGATCATAGGCAAAGGCTCCGACCGCAAAACGGTTGTATGCCGGAATCAAGAAGCCCCACCCGCCTATGTTATTGTTTTGAAATTCCAGGTTTAAGCCTACCACGACATCGTGCTTCTTATGAGGTTCAAAAGAGTCCTTTACATTAAGGGAATAGGTATTCTTGCTAAATACCCGCTCTTTACTGTCCGATGGTTTGGGCATGTAACCATGGGGAACAGGTTCTGAATGTTCCTCCCTAAGGTTATTTTGATAGCCCAGATCAAAGTGCAACGTGTGGTTCTCCCCATTTACAATGGTATTGTTGGTGACCTTAAAATGGTTCACCTTATGAAACGGAAGGTCTACGTCTCTGCTGGAGCTGTCATAATCAATGTCGGAGGACCTCACCTCTAAACCATGGGCATTGGCAAAAAAGCCATTTTTTGCGTTTACATTACTGAAAAAGGTTTCCGATTTTATATGGTCGGAAACATAGCCGACACTAAAACTTGCATTGGCCTCCTCGCCCGCGGTATTTCTCAAATGGTTATCATGGAGTTCAAAAATGTAATTTTCATAGTTGATCTTATCGGTAGGCACCTTATAGTCGCCATAATCCCTATACGTCACACGTCCACGGTAATACCATTTTTCCTTTCTTCCCTGAACGCCCGCCGAAACACCCACCAGGTCGTTGTTGCTTTCGGCCAATACGTTCACTTCCCCACCAAAGGAATTTTGGAAAGGTATTTTCGAGGGCTGTATATCTACCACCCCGGCAATAGCATCCGAGCCATACAACAAAGAGGCCGGCCCTTTTATGATCTCTATTTTTTCGATTCCGTATTGGTCTATTTCAAGACCATGGTCATTTCCCCATTGTTGGGCCTCGTGTTTTATTCCATTTTGGACAACGGCTACCCTGTTGAAACCCAAGCCGCGAATAACCGGTTTCGATTGCCCTGAACCAATACTTATTGTACTTACCCCAGGTATTTTCTTAAGGGTCTGCATAAGACTGTTTTCCCTGTTTTGATCAAGAAACTCTTTAGAAACAGATTGCGACACTGTAGAAAGCTGTTTGGCCTTCTCTTGCTCATAATCTCCATATACCTCCACTTCCTCTAGTGCAGTAGTGGTCTCGCTCAACAAAATTTGAACCTCTTCCATATTTGGCCCAACCTCGACCTCTACCGTTACGGGACTATAACTTATATGTGACACCGTAATAGAATATGTACCCCTAGGCACATTATTCATGGTAAACACACCAGTTGACGATGAAACGGAATAAAAACCTTTGCCAACAATATTGGCACCTTCAATAGGTTGTAAAGTATTGGCATTAAACACAGATCCTTTTACCTGAAAAGAATCTTGCGCAAAAGCTATGGAGCACAGGCCAAAACATAGCCATGCACCCAGTATTTTGTAAAACATAAAGAGATACTATAAGAATTCGAAAACTGTTCACTATCAGAACTTTGATCAAACCCCGTACATAGTATTATTGTTAAAACCTATAGATTGATGGTAGTTACATACGTGGGTTAGAACCAAATTGTACCGAGCACCAAATCGGTCCTCACATGGTAGCAGTAGGATGCGCCAAATATCATCGATCCATTATTGGACATATAGAACAAACACAGATGAGTCTTTGATCCATACTACCAAACAGACGGTATTCTTTAACAATAAAATTTACGGGAAAACTTATAGTACAAAAGGAGGGGGCCGCGAAAAGAGCTGATCGGAGGCTATTGTATTAGAGATAACAAAGCTGTAGTTATCCGTCAACTCTACCTCAACGACAGGTTCGGTATTTTCAATTTTAAAATCTTGGGTGTCGGGAGCTAGTGCCGGGGTCATATCATGCGCCAAGGCATGATCACAAATGGCACAATGTAGGGCATGTTCGTTATCATCGGAATGCGACAAAACATGCAGCCCTGCTATTTTCAATGAAAGTAAGAGGGCAATGAACAGGTAGGTAATACTATTTTTTAAACGACCATCTTTCATCGAAAACAAACTTACTAAAATAAACCAAATACCATGTTAATATAATCCAAAATTGCAGTACCAATTATGGACAGTATAATTTATCGTGTCCTTTTCTATCACTTAGGCAAAACTTATACCTAGAATATTTGATTTATCAACGCGCACCACTGCTATAGTTTGCCCAAGCTGCCCCATTCTTCTTTGGTGGCGGGTAGTTTTTGATGTTCTAGCATAAGAAGCCATTTTCCGTTCTTTTTGGTCAAAAGCCCTTCAAAATGAACAAACCTGACTGACTGCTGGCCTTTTTCATCCAACAATTCATATCTAAAGATACCTCTTTCAAAAGCGGTAATATTATCTCCCCTACGATCCGAAAACCTAAAGTCCAAGTTTACTTTTGTAATTCCCTTTTTAGTTTTTTCCAATCCATCTCTCCAATTTTCCAATGCTTCCTTTACGGAAAAACACGTTTTGTTCTTATCGGAGACCAAAATACCATCTTCGTGATAGGTAGCCGCATAGCCATCAACATCGCCGGCTTCCACTTTTTCCTTCACCACATCCCAATATGCGTTCAGTTCCGTTATCCTATCTTGTGAAAAAGCATTGCTACTGAATAGTATACCTATCAACAGCACATGTAATACAGTTCTAATTGTCATCTTCTTTTATTTAATTGCGTGGCCCGTTATTTATAACCCAATCACCTATAAAACCAAAGATACGCTTTGAATATACAATTTATCGCATATTGTAAGGCTATACCCTAGTGTTCTTTGTTCATTTTCACAAATCCAACTAACTACGCCGATTTCTCTATCAGTTTCTTTGTGGCCCTAATACCTTCTTCGTTACTCAAATAGCCTTCCATGCCTTGCAAATGCATAAGACCACCTTCGTACTCTATACCCACAATGCCATTAAAACCAGATTTTTCTATAATATCGAAAACCCTCTTAAAATCTATTTCCGTTTCATTGCCGTTGGCATCAAACTTATGTGTTTTGGCACTAACACCTTTTGCATAGGGCATTAACTCCTCTATACCCAGATACATATCATATTTTTCTAAGCATTTGGTGTTCATAAAACCTGCTATATCCATTGTCTCCGGCTTTGTTCGGTTCACACAAAAATTACCAAAATCGGGGAGTACCCCTGCACGTTTATGGTTTACTTCTTTCATAATATTTGCCAACCACTTACCATTACAAGAATGCCCCACATGATTCTCTACAACAATATCCATATCATTCTGGTCTCCGAATTCAAGTAGTTTACTATACCCTTCCAAAGCGGCATCCCTTACTTCTTCCGCCGTACCCGTTTGTTCTAAACTACCTAAGTTCACCCGAATAGATGTACACCCCAGTACTTTGGCGGCATCCACAAATTTGTAATGGCTTTCTACAGCATGATCTCTTTTGGCCTTGTCCAGATCGGCAATGTTCTCATCATCTACCATGATCAGATTATTTGTTACCCCAAGGTCGTCGGTACGCATCTTAAGCTCTTTTAAAAAAGCAGCGTTGGTTATTTTATCGGCAAAGAACATGGAAACGTACTCAACAATATCAATTCCAAATTCATTTTTGGCACGGGCCGGAAACTCCAATGTGTTATGTTTGCCGGTAAAAAATTCGGAAGCCAAAGAAAACTGTGCCAACGAAATATCATACTTGAGCGCCGATATGTTTTTGGCGTATAAAGATTCTGGCAATGCGCTTAACAGACCGACACCTAAAGCACCAAAGCCCAATTCTTTTAAAAATTTTCTTCTATTTTTCATTTTATCCGATTATAAGTTAACGGTGTTGTCCCAAAATGTATTGGCTATTGAACAATGCTTACAGGTCTTGCAACTGTCAGTTAAGCGTTAAATTAATATTTATTTTTCTTACAGCCCACATCTAATGCGACCATAAATAAAACCCATTATTCTCTATAAAGGGATTTTTAAAATAAAAACCGAACAGAAGGTAGTTTCATCAAAGTTGAAACTTGAGACCGGTTAGATGCCTTTTCAGGTTCAATGAAAATAAATAGGATATGGTTTCTTTCATCCGTATGCAAAAGGTATATATTTTGTATGATTGGCAATATGTTAATACAAATCTGGCAATACTGCATAAAAACGCAAGAAAGTTAAATTCGTAGTTTATATGTATTGTAAAAGATATAATTTTACCAATATTTCCACAACTATGTAATATCCTACAATTTGCAAAACCTTTTCTTAATTATTGCAGTTTTCGGAATGGTATTGGCAATCTCGTTGTTTGCCAGAAAGTCTGTTAATAGAGTTTCTGTCTTTTTCTTAGGGGCATTTTATACAATATTCTCTATTTACGCATTTCAAACCTATATTATTGAATCTGGTCTACTATTAAAGTTCCGCTGGTTTTATGTGTGGCCCTTGCCCCTTTATAATTTAATTGCCGCACCTATATTCTTTTATTTTTTAACTTTGATTAAAGATGAATTTGTTTGGCGCTGGCAGTATTTGTGGGTATTTGCACCTTTTATAATCGGTTTGGTAGATGTGTTAAATGTTTATGTACAGCCCCAAGAGGTATATGACAACATCATTAATAATGCATATGCAAAACCTGGGGAAAGACTTACCGTGCAATATGGTTTTTTAAATATAAACCAACATTATGTAATGCGCTTTCTATGGCAGTTTTTGGCATTGATCAGCCTATTGCCTTTATTGTTGCCTTTTATTCGTAATCTATTTAAGGAAAAAGACCGTAAGTTGCTTATTTGGGCAATTTCCTTATACGTACTATTTCTTTTAATGTCCATATTGGCCACCATATTCGCATTTGAAAAATTGCTGAAGGTCGATTTCTTACGTTCTACGGGACCAATTTTAAGAACCGTTAACCTAGTATTTTATGTGATACTATTTGCCATAGGCATAATACCCATTTATTTTCCCACAATTTTATATGGCTACCCTAGGTCAAAAAAATCTAAATTAACAGAAAAGACACGCCATAAAGACCAGGTAGAGTTGAAATTTGGTTTGGATGTCGATGTATTGTTACGTCGGTTAAACGGTATAAAAGAAAGTGGTTCGTTCTATGAACAGGATTTTGATCTGAGCAGTTGTGCCAAGGCATTGGAAATTCCCACACATCATTTATCCTATTTTCTAAATCAACAATTAGGGCTCAGTTTTTCGGCGTATAGAAACAATGTGCGAATAGAAAAAGGAAAAAAACTTATTACCCTTGGTTATTTGGAGAGGAATACGATGGAGGCCCTTGCACAGCAATGTGGTTTTGCCAATAGAAGTTCTTTCAGTAAAACGTTTAAAAAGATAACCTCTGTGAACGTTACCGAATTTAGCGCTAATAGTTAGGAAAACATTTTTTTAGGCATGAATACAGTCGAGGTATGTCTGGTCGAGCGCAGTCGAGACCTCGTTGACCAAACAATAAAATCCACCCCTACCTTCGGATCCTTGAGCGCACTATAAACACGTTAACCTACTCATATTTGCCGCTCATTTTCCTTTTTATGTGTCCAAATACGATTTGGACACATATTTATAGACAATTTTTTAATGCTAGGTGCTTATCAAAATGTTCCTTTTGTTCATGTGCTTTTATTGATGTTTAAATCACTTGTTTACAATGTTTTGTATTGTAAGAAACTTCTTTCTTTTCTTTCTTTTTCTAAGTAGAAAACGGTGTCCAAATCATAAGTAGGCACATATTCGCCAACTCCCATATATATTATTCTTTTTTATGCTCCGTTCTTTACACACCAAAAAAAGTGTCAGCGTTTTCCTACCTAAATTATGAGCGCCATACACCAATAACAAAACAAACATTTAAATTATTTATGAAAAAGCATTTTCAAAATCCCCTGCTTTTACTAATAGCCATGTTAGGCTTTGGCTTTCTGCAGGCGCAAGACCCATTTATTACGACCTGGAAAACGGATAATGATGGAGAATCTAACGATAATCAAATTACCATACCCACCGGTGACGGCACTTTTGCCTATACGGTAGATTGGGGCGATGGCACGACCGACACTTCTGTATACACGGGTAATGCCACCCATACCTATGCAACAGCAGGCACCTATACGGTAAGCATCAGCGGAGATTTTCCACATTTAAAATTCATTTATTTCGCAGATCATGACAAGATACTTTCGGTAGAACAATGGGGAGACCAAATTTGGCAATCTATGGTACAGAGTTTTTATTACTGCGCCAATGTTCAGATCAATGCGATCGATGCCCCTGATCTTTCTCAGGTAACCGATATGAGCAGTATGTTTAGTCAGGCTGAAGCCTTTAATGGGGATATAAATAATTGGAATGTGAGCAATGTCACCAATATGTACAGGATGTTTACTGGGGCCTCTGCTTTTAATCAGGACCTTAATGATTGGGATGTATCCAAGGTGACTAATATGCAAAATATGTTTCACTCTGCCAGCGTTTTTGATGGAAATATTAGCAACTGGAACGTCAGTAATGTTACCAACATGTCAGACATGTTTACACATGCTTATGAATTTAACCAAGATATCGGTAATTGGGATGTAGGCAATGTTGAAGATATGGAAGATATGTTTAATGGTGCAAACAGTTTTAATCAAGATATTGGAACTTGGGATGTTTCAAAAGTAATGGTTATGCGTAGTATGTTCGAAAGTGCTACCAATTTTAACCAAGACATAGGTAGTTGGGATGTAAGTCTTGTACAAGATATGTCCGGTATGTTCGCAGATGCTATTTCCTTTAATCAGGATATCGGTAATTGGGATGTAGGCAATGTAATTTATATGGGGACCTATCTAGATCCAAACATTGGGATAGCAATGACCTATAGCGGAATGTTTGAAGGAGCCACTGCTTTTAACCAAAATATTGGCAATTGGAATGTTAGTAATGTATTAGGTATGGGTGGAATGTTTGCGGATGCAACAGCCTTTAACCAAGACATAAGTGGCTGGGATGTTAGTAATGTTCAAAATATGGGCTCAGTAGAGGAATCTATACGACCTGGATCTCGAACAGGCCAAGGAATGTTTCAAGGTGCAACAGCATTTGATCAAAATCTTGGCGGTTGGAATATAAGCAATGTTACTGGAATGTATGATATGTTCAATGGTGCAGGACTTTCCTCAACAAGTTACGACAGCACCTTAATAGGTTGGAACACTTTGGATACCGCCGCAGGGGAAACACAAATACCATCGGATATTACATTCAACGGCGGTAATAGCACCTATTGTACTGGAGCAACAGCAAGACAATCTTTAATCGACAACTATGGTTGGACGATTACCGATGGCGGAGAGGATTGCCCCTTCTTGCCTTTTATAACTACTTGGAAAACGGAAAGTGCAAATGAATGGATTACCATCCCGGCCAATACATCAGAATACACCTACGCCTATACCGTAGATTGGGGTGATGGTTCTACGGATACTAGGGTTCATGAGAGTGAGGCAACCCACCGCTATGATGATGAAGGTATTTATACCATAACGATTTCTGGTGTGTTTCCACATATTTATTTTCAAAATAAGGAGCAACTTCTAACTATTGATCAATGGGGAGACCAACAATGGGCCAGCATGGAATCTAGTTTTTGGCGATGTTCAAATATGGAATATAATGCTACCGATATGCCCGACCTTTCGTCGGTAACCGATATGTCTAGTATGTTCTCCTTTGCAACAAAATTTAATGGAGACATCGGTGATTGGGATGTAAGCAATGTCACCAATATGGATTTCATGTTCTATCATGCTGACGCTTTTAACCAAGATATCACTGATTGGGATGTAAGCAATGTCACCAGTATGTCAGGTATGTTCGCTGACGCGATAGCTTTTAAACAAGATATCGGAAAATGGGATGTAAGCAAAGTAACAACAATGCATTCTATGTTTGCGCGGGCAACTGCTTTTAACCAAGATCTTAGTAGTTGGAATGTAAGCAATGTTACCACTATGGAGGGTATGTTTTACAAAGCAACAGCTTTTGACCAAAATATAGACAATTGGGATGTGGGCAATGTAACCTCTATGATATATATGTTCCAAGGAGCAACCGCTTTTAACCAGCCTATCGGCACTTGGAATGTTAGTAGCGTTAACGTTATGACAGGTATGTTTCTAGATGCAACAGCTTTTGACCAAGATTTAGGTAATTGGGATATAAGTAAGGTAAGGGACATGATAATAATGTTTGAAGGTGCGGCACTATCCTTAAAAAATTATGACAACACCTTAATAGGTTGGAACACTTTGGATACAGATGCCGGGGAAACAAAAATACCAGCAGGTATTACCTTCAATGGCGGTAATAGTGTTTATTGCGCCGGAGAGACGGCAAGGCAAGATTTAATCGATAGATATAGATGGACCATTACCGATGCCGGTCTAAATTGCGACATTGTCGATTCAGATGAAGACGGTGTGTCGGACGATACAGACTTGTGTCCCGATACCCCTGTAGGTGAAACCGTAGATGCCAATGGTTGTTCCGATAGCCAAAAAGATACCGATAATGATGGCACCCCGGATTCGGAAGATGCTTTCCCATTAGACGAAAACGAGAATGTTGATACCGATAATGATGGCACCGGAGACAATGCCGACACCGATGATGACGATGACGGCACGTTGGATACTGAAGATGCTTTTCCATTGGATGCAAATGAGGATACCGATACCGATGGTGACGGTATGGGCGACAATGCCGATACCGATGACGATGATGATGGTGTTTTAGATGAAAACGATATCTGTGCCAATACACCGGTAAGCGAAACTGTAGATGCCGAAGGCTGTTCAGATAGTCAAAAAGATTCTGATTTTGACGGAGTAAGCGATGCCGACGACCAATGTCCCGATTCCCCCGAAGATGAAGCTGTAGATGCCAACGGATGTGCCGATAGCCAAAAAGATGGAGATAGCGATGGTTCGGAAGAAAGTATAGATGATACCGATACTATAAAGGTGTCCCAGGCTTTTACACCTAATGGAGATGGAATAAACGACACCTGGACTATTTATGGTATAGAAAACTATCCCAACTCTATAGTACGGGTCTTCAACAGTTGGGGAAAAGAGGTGTTCTCTGCCAAGAATTATAGAAACGATTGGGACGGACATTACAAAAATCTTAGTAACAAACTTCCTGATGGTGGATCCTACTTCTACCAAGTAGACCTTGAAGGAGACGGCCGCGTGGATATGGATGGATGGCTGTTCTTGGCTAAACAATAATTACAAAACACCTAAGAAATAAAATACAATGCAGAAAATAAAAAATATAGCAACCTTAGCCCTCTTCCTCATCTTTGGAACGCTAAGCGCCCAGCAAGAAGGGCTGTTAACAAATTATCGTTATCATATGAATGCCTATAACCCGGCCTATGTGTCGCCAGAAGGGCAGACGGCCATTACTTCCAGCTTCCGCCAGCAATGGACGGGAGTGGAAGAGGCTCCAAGAACCATGGTGGTCTCCTTTGGTACCCGCCTGAACGAGAAAATGGGCCTAGGGGTTTCTATAATGAACAACAAAACCTTTATAGAGAGCCAGACCTTTATAGGTGTCGATTACTCCTACAAGCTTACGTTATCCGAAAAGTCCGAACTCTATCTTGGCCTTAAGGCAGGTGGTAATACCTATTCGATAAATACTGCCGGACTGGAGACCTACAACATTCAATCGGACCCCAGTATATCGTCTCTCTCCGACTTTAACCCTAATATCGGGGCGGGTCTACTTTTAAAAAGCGGGAGGCTGTTCCTTTCTTTGGCTATGCCCAGAATACTGAAAACGGACAGGACAGAGAACCAGAACGGTACGGCAACAGCCACTGTGGCCGAGCCCCATCTTTACGCTACAATAGGCTATGATCTGCTTATGGGCAACAGTAACTTGATATTGAAACCCTCTGCCATGATGCGTCAAGTGAGCGGGGCACCAATATCCATAGACTTTAACACCATGCTCTCCTTTAACAACAGTTTTGAACTGGGAGCCAGCTACAGAACCGATTCTGCCTTCGCCGGCCTGGTAAATCTAAGCCTTCAAAAGCGACTTACCTTAGGTTTTGCCTATGAGGTAAGTACCAGAAACGAATTGGCCAGTGCCAAAAACACCAATGAACTGTTCTTGAGGTTTGTTTTTTAAAAAGAAAGAAAAATTTCTTTACAAAGCATAGCTTATATACAAAAAGAGACCGTCTAACTCTAGTAGGCGGTCTTTTTTATTGATTCAATGTATATGTTGTATCAATAAAGTAAATTACTTCAGTGTAATGGTTAAATTCTTTGTAAGGACAATCTTGATAATAAAATTCCCTACCTCTCAATAAAATTATTGAAAACGGTATTCTAAAAAACCAGTACGGCCTACCTAGGTAATACCCATAAAAAAAGGCCGACTTTAAAAAGTCGACCTTCATTTTGTACAGGCGGAGAGACTCGAACTCTCACACCTTGCGGCACTAGATCCTAAGTCTAGCGTGTCTACCAATTCCACCACGCCTGCATAATCCGTTCAAAACGGGATGCAAATATAAAGCAAAAAATCAATTCTCTAAATTTTCGAACTTTAAATTCACGCTTTTTGTATTTTTAGGTACTTATTTGAATTAATATACATGCAAAACATAGAGGATTATATCTCTGATAACAGGGAACGATTTCTAAAAGAACTAATTGAATTACTGAAAATTCCGTCCGTTAGTGCCGACTCCGCTTTTTCACAAGATGTGCTAGATACTGCCGATGCGGTAAAAACCGCGTTGGAAGATGCCGGTTGCGATTTGGCAGAAATTCATGATACCGATGGTTACCCCATTGTGTATGGAGAAAAAATTATCGACCCCGACCTACCTACGGTATTGGTATATGGCCATTACGATGTACAACCGCCAGATCCCGTAGAGTTATGGGAGTCACCTCCTTTTGAGCCGGTCATCAAAGAAACAACACTACATCCTCAAGGGGCCATATTCGCCCGTGGGGCCTGTGATGACAAAGGCCAAATGTACATGCACGTAAAGGCCTTGGAGTTTATGGTAAAGACGAACCAATTGCCTTGTAACGTTAAATTTATGATAGAGGGCGAAGAAGAAGTGGGCAGTAACAATCTTGCCACATATGTTTCTTTGAACAAGGAAAAACTAAAAAACGATATTATACTGATCTCCGATACGGGCATGATCGCAAACGACGTACCGTCTATCACTACCGGATTGCGAGGTTTGAGTTATGTAGAAGTTGAAGTAACGGGGCCCAATCGCGACCTACATTCCGGATTGTATGGTGGTGCGGTGGCAAACCCTATCAACATTCTCGCTAAAATGATTGCCAGTCTACATGATGAAGACAATCATATTACCATACCCGGATTTTACGACAAGGTAGAGGAACTGTCACAAGAAGAGCGGGCAGAAATGGCCAAAGCTCCATTTTCATTGGAAAATTATCAAAAAGCCTTGGATATAGAAACCGTATATGGCGAAAAAGGTTATAGTACCAACGAACGCAACTCTATACGCCCCACGTTGGATGTAAACGGCATTTGGGGAGGTTATACCGGCGAAGGTGCCAAAACGGTCATTGCCAGTAAGGCCTATGCAAAAATATCGATGCGTTTGGTACCGCACCAAGATTGGCAAGAGATCACAGAGCTGTTTCAAAAACATTTTGAGGCCATAGCGCCAAAAGGCGTAAAGGTAAAGGTAACTCCCCACCATGGCGGACAGGGCTATGTTACCCCGATAGATACCGTTGCCTACCAGGCCGCTTCCAAGGCCTATGAAACCACTTTTGGCAAAAAACCGATTCCACAACGAAGCGGAGGAAGCATCCCAATTGTTTCATTGTTCGAAAAAGAACTGGACAGTAAAACTATTCTTATGGGCTTTGGCCTGGATAGCGACGCCATACATTCTCCGAACGAACATTTTGGAGTATGGAACTACTTAAAGGGCATAGAGACCATACCTTATTTTTACAAATATTTTACCGAGATGAAGAAAGCGTAAAAACCAAATACTTTTTTTTCACCAAACAGAGAAAAGCGAACTTTTTGTTCAAGACAAAAGAGTTCGCTTTTTATTTACATATTTAGAAAGAAGTATTATATCTTCTTTACATATTTGGTAATGATCACAATTTGCTGACCATCTACTTTCCCTTCTATATACTCGGCATTTTCATGATCTAGCGATATTCTTCGTACCGCGGTACCCTGCTTGGCCACCATACTGGAACCCTTCACTTTTAAATCTTTTATAAGAACCACACTATCACCATTTTCCAAAACAACACCGTTCACATCCCTATGGATTATTTTATCGGCTTCGGCAACACCTTCTCCCGTTGCTTGCGCCCACTCCAATGTCTCGGGCTCCATATACATCATATCCAACAAATCTTGTGGCCAACCTTCCGCTTTTAGACGAGACAGCATACGCCACGCAACGACCTTTACCGCATCGTGCTCGCTCCACATACTATCGTTAAGACAACGCCAATGGTTGGCATCGGTAGTTTGCGGGTCCTCGACTTGACCAATGCATGTATTACAGGCCAATACGCTCCCGTCCACACCTCCGGTAGAAACAGGTGGCACTTCATATACGCTTAAATTATCTGTGGCACCACATAGTTCACAAACTCCGTTACTTCTACTTTTTAATTCTTCAAGTACACTCATAATTCTTAAATAAGGCTCAAATTTAAAATTTTCAATAAGAAAAGACGGTTTACGGCTTTACTTTTATACGGCATTTCTGCATAAATACACCTTGTTAATTTCACTTATTACTACTCTACATTTGTAGAATTAAAATATTTATTCTATGTTTGTAGAAGACATTCTAAAAATGTAGAAGATGCAACTATCAAAATCGGAAGAGGAATTAATGAATATTGTCTGGAAACTTAAAAAGGCTTTCATGAAAGACCTTTTGGAAGCTTACCCAGACCCAAAACCTGCCACCACAACGGTTGCCACCCTTTTAAAACGGATGGCCGACAAGGGTTTTGTAGCATACAAAAGTTATGGTAGAAGCAGGGAATATTACCCTTTGGTAAAAAAGAAAGATTATTTTTCTAAACACGTAAACGGACTCATAAAAAACTTTTTCAATAATAGTCCTGGGCAATTCGCCTCTTTTTTTACACAGGAGACCGACCTGAGCAAACAAGAGCTCGAAGAGCTAAAAAGGCTTATAGACACCGAACTAAAAAAACGATAACATGGTACTCCTTCTTTTAAAATCTACGGCCTGCATGGCCATTTTTTGGATTTTCTATAAACTCTTGTTGGAAAAGGAAGCCATGCACGTTTTTAAGAGGTTCTATCTTCTGGGAGCATTGGCCGCGTCGTTTATAATACCTTCGCTTGTTTTTACGGAATATATAGAAATTGCACCCGTTGAAATATCCCCTCAGTTACCCGTAGACGGTTCTTTTGACAATACTGCCACCGATCTACCTGTTGCCCCCGAACCAGCAACATTTAATTATCAGATACTACTATGGGTATTGTACGGCCTAGGTGTATTCGGATTTGGACTTCGTTTTGCCCGTCATCTTTCCCAAATATGGCACCGTATACGCAAGAATCCCAAATTGAGGAAAAATTTCATTATTCAAGTGCTCTTACAAGAGCAATTGCCACCACATACCTTTTTTAACTATATCTTCTTGAACAAGAAGAAATTTGACAACAACGAAATTCCGGAAACTGTTTTGCTTCACGAAGAAACCCACGCAAAACAAAAGCATAGTATAGATGTATTGGTTCTGGAATTATTACAGGTGCTACTTTGGTTTAACCCGTTCATATATCTATACAAACATGCCGCTAAACTAAACCATGAGTTTTTGGCAGATCTGGCCGTTCTCAACAAAAACAAAAATCTCTTACAGTACCAGAATACCTTACTATCGTACTTATCACACGATAGCTATACAAAACATCAGTCGACCGGCATTTCCAGTGCCATTAATTATTCATCAATCAAAAAACGATTTATCATCATGAAAAAAAGAACATCAAAAAAAGCAGTTGTACTAAGGTTTATTTTTCTATTACCTATCACCTTCTTTTTGGTGGTTGCCTTCAGCAATAAAAATATATCCTATAAATATATAGACAATGTAAAAATTGCAGATGTATTCTTAGATATTGACCCTAACTCCAACATAAAATTAAACAATGAAGACATTCAACTTACCGAACTACCAAATGCAATTAGAAAAATAAATCCGACATTGTCCATAGAAGAGAAGAAAAAATATCTATTTGCAAGTATATTATATAGTAAGGATTCTCAAATTGAACTGGTAGATCAAATCAGTATCATATTAATTCAAAATAACATTGTAAAGGTTTCCGCCGCCAACCTTTCCATAAGCGAATTAAAAAATATAAAACCAACACATTACAAAAATCCTTTAGCCGGCTTGTCTCTTACAGAAGCTGAAAAAAAATACAAACAGATTGCTAAGAAAAAACCAATAAAAGAATCAAAAAATGGAGATTTTAATATCTCTTATGACGTGCAGACAATCGCACATAACAATGCCACCTCTGGCACCCCATCAATAGAACTGTTTAAAAAATGGAAAGACCCCGAAACATATGCTCTATGGTTAGATGGTAAGCACATTACAAATAGCTCTCTTAACTCATATGATCACCAACAAATTGTGCACTATGAAAGTAGTTTTGTTTATGAAAACGCAAGGAGTAAAAAATTTCCACAACCCTACCAGGTATCTTTGTACACCTCTGAAGGCTACTCTAATACTAATAAAGAAAATGAAATTTATATAAATATAAACGACGAAGGCAATATTCTATTAAACGATCTTAGAGTCGATTTGGAAGATTTTGAGACAACCCTTATCAAAACATTGAACAATATTGACATAAATCGCTCTGACATACCTTTTATTATCAATTTTGGTCAAAACTCCCCAAAAGAAACAATAGATTATGTAATTAACATTATCGATTCTAATGTGTACAATAAAGGGGGTATAAATTATGTGCAATTAGATGAACAAGCTGTAAAAACCTATAACAGACTGGCAAAAAAATACAATGCCGTTGCTATTGAAAAACGCATTATTCCATTAAAGGATTTAAAAATACTGGAAAAGATTTATCGTAAAATGTCGGCAAGCCAAAAAAAGAATGCCCAACCTTTTCCTGAATGTAACATTCAAGGCACCGTCAAAGAAATTGACATTAAGGTAAATAAAGATGGGCTTCTCCTAATTGATTCGCAGTTATTGCAAGTAGATGAATTAAAAGAACATCTAAAAAGTATGAACACCCCAAAAACCTACGAAGAAAGACAAAAATCGCTAAGGGTACTTATTACTACCGACATTGATGCCCCAAAAGATGTTTTACGGAAATTAGACCAAATTGTATCTGAATTTGGTGCTGCCACAGTAAATATCTATGGCAAAGAGATCGGGTTTCAAGAATCACCCACCACAAAACAAATCAAAGAATACAATGACCTGGCAAAAAAGTACAATAGCATGATCGCCAAAGGTGGCGATATTCGTATTCTAAAATCGGATGTAGACCAGTTAAGGTATATATACAACCTAATGTCGGATAAACAGAAAAAAGACGCCGCCCCATTTCCCGATTTTCCCGAACCACCACCTGCCCTAAAAGCGCCAGAGGCCCCAAACTCCACTGATTATGCCGATGCAGAAATAGAAAAGATCATAAACAACAAAGACATTATTGCTGTAGAAAACACACAAGTTTATATTCATAATTCTAACTTTATCGAATCTAACAGATCTTCCGGTCTAATGGAAAGCTTAAAGACACTTGCCAAACAGGATGCCCAATTCTATCTAGATGGCGAAAAAATATCTGCAGAAGAAGGCTTTAGCGTCGTAAGCAACGAGAAAGACATTACCATAGAAACATTGCCCTATTCCAACAAACAGCCAGAAGTACGAATCTATAAGGACCAGGATGATGTAAAAATTCCACCTCCTCCGTCTCCACCTACCCCCATTTCACCTTTAGACTTTGTAATAGATGCAGCAAAAAAAGGAGCCACATTTTTATACGAAGGCAAAGAAGTTTCATCTGACAAGGCCATCGACCTTATAAAAAACAACAAGGAGTTGAACATAGAATCTAGGGGCAAAAACGGCAATACTGTGGTAAAAATCACAAAAACCCCTGTAACAATCAAATAAAAAGAACGTCAAACTAATGTTAAAGCCCTCTTTTCGAGGGCTTTTTGCGTACCAAAAATCAAATAGTTACGTTCACCCTTTACATAGCATCATCAATCAAAAAACAAATCAACATGTTACAAAACTTTTTTATCCTTTGTTCAGGTGCCGATTCCGAAATACTAAAAACGTGTTCTAAAGGAGAACAAAACAAATATGCCGGTATTGGCGCTACCGTATTTTTTACGGCAATAATGGCTTTTATTGCTAGCAGTTATGCCTTGTTCACGGTATTTGACAACGTCTACATAGCCGTTTTCTTTGGAGCCATTTGGGGATTGTTGATTTTTAACCTGGATAGGTTTATCGTCTCCACTATTAAAAAAAGAAACAATTTTAAACAAGAGTTTTTACAGGCCACGCCACGTATTGTTTTAGCGATCATTATAGCCATCGTAATTTCCAAACCTTTGGAAATGAAAATATTTGAAAAAGAGATAAATCAGGTCTTGCTGGAACAAAAAAATGAACTCACTTTGGCCAATAAAGAGCAATTGGCGCAGCAATACACGCCACAAATAGAAAAACTGAATCAAGAAATTGTCGCCTTAAAATCAGAAGTTGCGAGTAAAGAAAAAGAAACCAATGCTTTATACGACATTTACATCAATGAAGCAGAAGGAACCGCTGGAACAAAACTCTTGGGCAAAGGCCCCGTTTATAAAGAAAAACGTGAAAAACACGATGCCGCACTTTCTGAATTACTGGCCTTAAAAACAGCCAATGCAGAAAAAATTGGGGTTATCGAAAGTCAAATTGCGGTACTGAATACCGAATATGCAGAAGTCGTAAAAAATTCACAACCCATTATTGATGGTTTTGATGGCCTTATGGCCAGAATTACAGCATTGGAAGAGCTGCCATGGCTTCCCTCTTTTTTTATATTCCTATTGTTCTTGGCCATAGAAACATCGCCCATTATAGCCAAGCTCTTGGCTCCAAAAGGTGAATATGATGTAAAACTGGAAGAGCAAGAAAGCATCCTATCTTCCTGGGTGGCACAAAAGGTGGCACAGCGCAAGCTAATCGTTACCACCGATGGCGAGATCAACCAAAAAATATATGAAGACCTAAAGGGAGAAGAAGAACTATACGGGTACAAAAAGAAAAAGGCAGAAGAATTGTTACGCCTGCAAGCCGACACTTTTCATGAGATACAGGTAAAAGGGTTAAAGTAGCAAGATCATCTAAAGATCAGTTGCCCCATATACGTTTCCAAAGAGAGGCCATTAAGCGCTTTGCGTCTCTTTTTAACCGAGGGGTTTCATGAACATGAAGATCGTCTCCCTTGGGCGTAAGACGGTAACTGAACGCAAATTGGTTTTCGTCATCATCCAGACTTATCAATCCAAATCGCAGATCGTTAAAATAAAGGTCTCCATCCTTTTCAGAAATGGTATACCAACCGCCTGTAATCTGAATCAGTCTTTTAATTTTATCGTTGGTGGCCCAATCTCCCAATAATTCATGATTTTTGGGATACTCTCTAAATACGACCGGTTGCGAATCAAAAAAGGAATAGTTGCCCATGAGATAGGCATCTTCCTTTTCGATATTGGCCATCCAAAGAATAGTATTAAAAGGAGCTGGCCTTGTATTTATCTGATTAAAGGCTATACCTTGTTCTTGAAGTTCGTTTTCAAATTTTTGGTAAACGACTCCTTTTAAAACCAATGTTAGCACTAGGTACGCACTACTAATTACAAGTCCGAGATATACATATCTGCTACGTTTTATCGCCGTTCGTTCTTGCATCATTGCCAAAACCAAGAAAATGATAAAAGGGATCGTGTACAGGGGATCGACCACAAAAATACTTTGAAAAGCGAGCCTTGTCTTAAAAGGCCAAAATAGCTGGGTGCCCCAAGTGGTAAAGGCATCTAATAACGGATGGGTAAAGAGCCCCATAAACATAAGTAAGGACCAATCTTGCCAAGAGGCCTTTTCTTTCGGATTCAATTTCCAAACGAGCCAACCAAAAACGGGAGCGAACAATACCGAAAAGAAAATAGAGTGGGTCAGCCCCCTGTGCCACTCGGTGGCACTCACCGTATCTAAAAAGTACTTCGACAACACATCTAGATCAGGAATGGTTCCGGCAATGGCACCGTACAGCATAGCCTTGTTGCCTACCTTTTTACCAAGGGCAACTTCACCGACTGCAGCTCCAAGAACTATTTGTGTTAACGAATCCATGTGTAGATATAAATAGGGGCGTTATTCAATAATCCCCATTTTCTTCAATAAAAAGGATGCGTTCATATTTTGACAAACACCTTCTTTGAACTTATAGTCGAAGTGTAGCTCATCATCAATGATCTCGGCATCAAAATAATGGTTTTTAACCTGTGGAAACTCTTTGGACACTTCACAAAGACTAAGGTCGTGAGTGGCAATAATACCCGTAGACCTAGACCCTACCAAACGTTCTACAAACTTTCTGGAGCCTTTTGCCTTGTCGATACTATTGGTACCTTTTAAAATTTCATCGAGAACAATAAAATATCGATCGTGCTGTATCTGTTCCACTACAAACTTTAACCGCTTCAACTCAGAAAAAAAGTAAGACTCATCATCAGTTAAAGAGTCTGTGGTGCGCATACTGGTAATTAATTTAATGGGGTTGTATACCATTTGTTTTGCACAGATCGGCAACCCCATATTGGCCATAACTATCTGCAAGGATACCGTTCTTAAAAAAGTGCTTTTTCCGGCCATATTAGCCCCGGTAATAATTAAAAACTCTTCATTATCAATTTCAAAATCGTTTAGAACACTTTTTTTTGGGTCCAGTAACGGATGCCCCGCTCCGACAGATTTAATGGTGATTTTTTCTTTCGTAATCTCCGGAAACGAATACTCCGGATGGTTAAAAACAAAGTTGCCTAGACTGCCATAAGCATCAAAAAACGCAATAACCTCGAACCAATTCTCTACAAAAGCCCCGTGCTTGGCTATCCAATTTTCAATTTTTAGACATGTGTAGAGTCCCCTTAAAAAAAGGCCGTTACCGAATATGAGATAAACAATATTATTATTTTGGTCCAAACTCCCTAACAGCTTCGAAAACTCTTTTAAGGCCTGTGATGTTTTTTTGCCATCACTTAAGATCTGCGATTTTTTTTCCTTTAGAAGTTCAGAGGTAAATTCTTTGTCCTCTATCATTCTTAACAACTGATTGTATTGTTGAAATGTAGATTGAACCTTACCTGCATCGGAAGCTAATTTGGTTATTTTTTTCGTGAAAAAACCGGTAACCAACAAACCGAACATCAACCAGTAAATTAATATGGACTCTTTTACAAAACCTAAAAAAAAGGCCGCAAAAAGAGCTACACTAATGCCTGAAAATAGCCAGGGAACAACATTCATAACCTTGGGAACAAAAGGCTTATATGATTTTAACCAGTCGGTTATAGTATCGGTGGTTGTTTCGGTAGCTGCCAACGATGCAGTCGCAGAAAAATCTTGTATCCATTGGGGCATGCCCCCCAATTCTCTAATGCCATCCTGTTTTTTTACTATATCTGTAATGGAATTCTCCTTTAATAGACCGGACAATACTTCACTACCTTGTGGCAGGGTCGTTCTATTTATATACTGATAAAAAGACCCCTGTCCAAAAAGGTCTATATCTTGACTATAAAAATGCTGATCATCTTTAAATGCCTCGCCTTTTGGCAAATGATGAAAATCTCTATTCAACACCTTTAGCTCGGTCTCATTAATTAGCATTAGTTGCTTTAGCTTGTCCCTTTTGTACTGTAGATCCGAATGTCTGGAAACAAGGTATAGAAACAGGGCTATCGCACCTACAATAATAGCAACCATTATTTTAGTATTGGAACTAAAAAAGTAGAGTACCACAATTGCCAATACAAACACAGATAACCTTACCATGCTAGAAGCGAACAATTGCCCCTTTACTTTTACAAAGCTTTCTTTATGTTTTGCAATTTGTTCTCTATAAAAATTATTTGGGTCTTGCATACTGCACGGACGAATTAAACATGAACTTAAGAAGTGTGAATAAAACGGCACTAGAGATTATCCAGTGCCGTCTTTAATTTTTTGGTAAGCTTGGCCACTACCAGATCATACGAATGGTCCGTTAGCTCTAATATCAGCTTTTCAGGTAGACTTTCTATAAAAAGGGTATTCCAATGGGTTTTACTCATATGGTAACCTGGAATAATGAATCCGTCATATTCTTCCCTAAGAGCAATTCCCCTTTCCGGATTACATTTAAGGTTCACTTGCGACGGCATTCTCTCCAGACCCGACAAGGCAAACATTTTGCCCATCACCTTAAAGACAAGGGTCTGCTCATCGAAAGGAAATTCTTCGGTCACCCCTTTTTTTTGCAAACAATACTCACGGAAAGTCTCAATATTCATTATAGAACCTAAATTCCTTGAGAGTCATAGACGATTACCTTCTCCCACAATGCCTCCGATTCCTTTATAAAAACCTTGTGCGGAGCTTCATCTTGGTACGCCTTTTGTGCCTCTGCCGAATCAAAGGACAGTATCAAAGAATACGTAAAAGAACCATCTACCACATCTCTAGTGGCTTTAGGCGGGGTGCCTATGAATTTTGTTTTGGCATATGCAGAATTGTCCAAAAACTTTTTTAGGGATGTGACAAATGCAGTGCGGTCCGCTTGACTATCTGGATTTTTTAACCAAAAAAACACGGTATGTGAAAAATTAGAATCAAATTCTTTCATTGTATCTGTAGTTTGCCCAAAGGCCGTTATTGTAAGTGTTAAAAATAGTAAAGTTGTAATAGTTTTCATTTTCAATAATTTAATTTTCCAATAATTTCTTTTGTTCATCGGTAATCTTAAGCGCCGTATAGTCCAATTTCCAACCTATGGTTTCCACTATTTTTTCTATGAGCAATACGGTCTGCAGAGCTTCCTTTCTTGCCGTGTCCATAAGGCCACTTTCAGGTATTTTTTCCCTGATATGCTTTTTTGCCTCTTGGTTAAGACTTGTAAGGTCATCTGGTGTAAAGCTATTGAAAAAACCGTTCTTTACATCGTAAAATTCCAGTTCAGGTTCTATGGAGAGTACTTCGGGCTCCGGAAAATTGGTAAGAACTATTTTTTTCTTTCCATCATCGGCGTGCATAAGAATCTTATTAAGGTCATATCCTATTTGGGCCTTTGCCTTAATGACCACCAATGCCTTCTTTTTGCTAATGACCAAGCTTAAAAATCTTTCTTTGGTATTTTCGTATTTATAAATTTCAGCAAAATCACCTTCTACCGAAATCAGTTTGCAAACACTTTTTATTTTTTCGAGAAGTACCGTAGATTGGTGAGTCGTAATTTCTTTGTTTTGCTTTTTTCTAAAGAATGAAAATAGCCAGTACACTATAATACCCCCCAGAATAAGACCTAAAAGAACGTCTAGAACGTTATCCATTGTTTTTACCTATTTCTCCTAAATGTGTGAATTTAAAACCTTTTTCATATTTAAGGCCATATCCGAACATTCTATCCATTGCGGAATGCGAAAATAAGATAACCCCCGCTAACTGAACAATTGGCATTGAAAAATACATTCCAAAAAAGTACAAAAGGATGGCAACACCTTTATGGTGGAACAAGTTATAGAGCCCTGCCCCTAATTTATTATTCACCAAATACCCTAGCATGCCTATATCGGGTGTAAGCAACAACACCAATAACAACCACCATTGATACCCCAGAAGGCCAAACATAAAAATACCCAGTACGAACATGGCCAGCTCTTCGAGCCTTAATAAATTCTTCATTTTTATTTTATTTGATAGAGAACAGGTCTACTAGGGCTGGCATCGTTCTCAAAAGATGCCATCTGCAGGTTTAAAATATACCTACCGTCGGGGATATCGTTGGCTACATAAATAAACTCGGTTATGGTCGCATCCATTCTAATGGCTCCGGCCGTATTCCAAAATGCCCTATGGGCCAAAAGTGCCCCGTTATCGTTTTCTTTGTCTACCGAAGGCAAGTCTATTAACAGGTGTTTTATACCAATATCCACCAAATATTGAGCAGCCTCCTCTAATAAATAAGGCGGGTTGCTATTCGAATATTGTTTAGAAAACTTTGCTGTCGTGTTCGGCAACGTTCTTATAACCAAGGCTTCCGCTCCAGTAGCTTTTATGGCATTGTCTAATTGATGTTTTGAAATAACAAAATCATCCTGTACTTTTCCAGGGGCTATGGTAATCACTTCTGCCAAAAAGAAATATTTATCCAAGTTTTGGTTCACTGAATAAAACTCTTGTGTAATGTGACCTACACACTCGGTATGGGTACCATGCGCATGCGGATTAAACCAGATATCGTTAAAATTCGTCGATGCACCAGCCTTTACACTTCCCACAAAATCGTGCTCGGTATGTGGGGCGATTTTGGGGTGATCAATATACCAGGCATTAACGTTGGACACATCTCCCTTTAGAGGTATAGAAATATCCAAAGGTTTGTTTAAATCTATTTTATATTCTTTTTGCTTATGTTTTATTGTTGCCTTCAAATTCTTTTAAATATTAATAAAATGATATCTGTAACATATACGTTTTAAATCCGGATACTTTTTCATGACAAGTTAACCATAAACAAATCAGCTGCAATTCCATCTGCTAGAAACTTCCCTTTTTTAGTGGTCAACAACACATTATCCTCTAAAGTTAGTAACTTTTCCGCTATATACTTTTTTGACCGAGAAAGCAGATAGGTCTCGTACTGTGGTCCAAAATCTGAAATGACCCTGTTTATAGACACGCCCCAAATAGTTCTAAGGCCTGTCATAACATACTCATTATATTTATCCCTATCAGAGAGCTCCTCGGTTTCCATGGGCAATTCGCCCTTTTCAAGGGCCTTTATATATTTTGGGTTATTATTAATGTTCCACCCTCTACGTTGACCATCAAAAGAATGTGCCGAAGGCCCTATTCCCATATACTTTTTTTGTTGCCAATACGCCGAATTGTTCTTTGAAAAATAGCCAGGCCTACCAAAATTTGAAATTTCGTAACACACATATCCTTCTTTGGTAAGACGATCGTAGAGCTCGTTAAAATGCGCTTGAGCGACCTCATCATCGGCCGGCTTTACCAATCCTTTTTTTACAAAGGTGGCCAAGGCCGTTTTTGGTTCTACCGTTAGGGCATAGCTAGATATATGACCCACATTAAAGGACAGCGCTTTTTTTATATTGTGTCGCCAACGGTCTTGGGTCATGTTCGGCATACCATAGATCAGGTCTATAGAGATATTATCGAACTTTTTTGTGGCCATTTCCAATACTTTTTCTGCCTGATCGGCCGTATGTGACCTGTTCATAAGCCGTAAGTCTTCTTCAAAAAAAGACTGGATACCTATGCTCAACCTGTTTATAGGGCTATTCGCCAATTGATTCAATTTTTCTTCGGATAGATCATCGGGGTTGGCCTCTAAGGTAATTTCGGGGTTTTCGGATACTTGGTAATGTTCATATACCGTTGCTATTAAACGTTGTATCTCTTGCGGCTCTAAAACGGATGGGGTACCCCCACCAAAATAAATGGTTTCGACCACCTCGTCCTTAAATTCCATTTTTCGAAGTACCATTTCACAGCACAAGGCGTCGACCATGGCTTCTTTTTTACCCATGGAGGTAGAAAAATGAAAATCACAATAATGACATGCCTGTTTACAAAACGGAATATGGATGTAGATACCGCTCATTTAAGTCTTGTTTACTTTTTGACCCTTCCCTCGTTCTGTTTTACGAAAGAAGCCCAACCCGAATATGATTTGCCAACCTCTATTCTACCTTCGTTATAAAAATGACATACGGCAGCAGCCAACCCATCGGTACTATCCAAATTTTTTGGCAGTGTTTTTAGACCCAAGACGCTTTGCAACATTTTTGCTACTTGTTCTTTACTGGCATTACCATTGCCGGTAATGGCCATCTTTATTTTTTTCGGCAAATACTCGGTGATGGGTATTTGTCTAGAAAGCCCTGCGGCCATTGCGACCCCTTGCGCACGCCCCAACTTGAGCATCGACTGCACGTTTTTACCAAAGAAAGGGGCCTCTATAGCTATCTCATCTGGGTGATACGTATCTATCAACTCTATGGTCCGTTCAAAAATGAGCTTTAATTTGGTATAGGGGTCGTTATATTTTTGCAATAAAAGCTCGTTCATTTGAACAAACTCCATCTTTTTACCGACTACTTTTATCAATCCGAACCCCATTATAGTAGTTCCGGGGTCTATTCCCAATATAATCTTTTCGGTACTCAAATTTCTATTTTGTATTTAATTGAACCGGCAACTTGAACTTTGTGCTTACCGGCACACCCCTCTTTAATGCAGGGGCGATTTGTGGAATATTTTTTAAGCTTTGTACAATAATACCGTCAAGCTCTGGCATCTGTTTCATGATTGAAGCATCTTTACGGATGTCGACCACACTGATTTTTCCTTCCGCATTAATAACAAAGATAACATCTACTATAGCGTTTTCATCAGCATCAACGGTAAATTCAAATTCGCTCAAGGTAGCCTCGAAATGACCGGTCAATTTTTGTTCAAAACACTTTTTTTGATTTTCCTTAGAAGCTGTTTCATCGCAATCTAAAAACAGTGGATAAGAATCTACCGAGTTCCAATCCATCTGCCGTAGCTCCTCATTCACAAGTTCTTGGGTCCTTTGCTCTCTAGATTCAAAGAGATTACAAGAGGACAATATTAAACAAACAAGTACAAATAAAATGCGTTGCATTACACCAAAACTATGGTTGAAATTACAACTTTTTAAGGAGTTTACTCTTCTGTGAAATGTATTTCTGTCTTCAATTCAGAAATACGTTTGGCCACTATTTCGGAAAGATACGGCTGTCTTGTGCCATATTGGGCTTTAAAACTTTGATAGTATTCCAATTTTTTTTCGGGTTCTGTAGCCAATTGATCGTACACCGTACAAATATTGTAGTACAACAATGGTTCTTCGGGGTTTTCTTCATGGGCCATTCGATAATACTTAAATGCCGACCGTAGATCTTTTCTTTCTCTGTAAAGACTTGCCAATAGGCTATAGCCTTTGGCAAATATGGGTCTTTTAACGATCATGGCCTTGTTTATAAAAACTTCGGCACTATCCAATTCCTTATTTTTTCTATACACTTCCGCCAAACCAAAATAAGTATCCGAATTTTGGTCGTTTAATTTTAGTAGTTCTTTGTAGGTCTTCTTGGCCTTGCCGAACTCCCAGTTCTTATAATAGCTATAGGCCAGTTTTTCATAAACGTATTCTTTGTACGCCCCCAACTCCAACACTTTTTCTAACCACGGTATAGCCTCTTCGTACTTATTATCATTAAAATAGACCAAAGCCTTTAAGTTCACAAACCCCACATCGTTACTATAAAACTCCAATCCTTTGTTAATGTACAAAAGCGCTTGATCTGGTTGTTTTTTGACCAAAAAGTACTTTCCCAATCGAAATAAGCTTCGCAAGTGGGTGCTATCTAGTTGCACCGCGTTTTTGTAGGCGACCAAACTACTGGCGGGTTGCCCAGATTCCGTATACGCCTCCCCCAAGTAATAATAAAACTCAGGGTTGCCATTACCATTGCTTACAAGTTTGGTAAAAAGCTTGCGTGCCTCGTCAAATAGCCGTGACTTCATATACAATTTGCCCAACTCAAAACTTGCAATGTGCAACGTGGGATCCATGCCCACAACACTTTCATACTGGGCAATGGCCTTGTCATAATTACCAATGGCACTATACGACCTTGCTATTTGTAATAGTGCCCGTGTACTACCTATCTTGGAATATTCGTTGATCGCCAAGGTATAGTTACCCGTAGCATAAAGACTATCTGCGGCCATGATACCTGAGGATTGGGCTTCGCCCTTAAAAAAGCATAATAACACAATTATCCCTTTAACAACCTTCATCATATACGACTATGACAATTTGAATGTTACAGGTATGGAATAGGGTACGTCCACATTCTTTCCGTCGTAATTGCCCGGGGTCATTTTAGGTAGTTTTTTGATAATGCGCTCTACCTCGTTCTCCAACAACTCATGAGGCCCTCTTTTTCTGATATTAATAATACTGCCGTCTGCCGAAATCGTAAACATCACACTTACCCTGCCCTGTATGCCTTTTTCCATGGCCTCTTTAGGATAGTTGAAATTTTTACTGATATGCCTTTGCATCATCATATTAAAACACGCCCTAGCGTTGCTGTTATCTTCACAACCGGGGAAGACAGGTACATTTTCTACATACGAAAAAGGCACCTCTTCCTTGTCTATCCAATAATTTTTCTTGCCAACCTCTGAAGCTACGCCATCCCCCAACCTAAAGGAAATAGGGATAGAATAAACCGTTTTCACGGGCGCTCCATCGTTTATGCCCGGTTGCATCTGAGGCAATTTACCAATAATGCGCTCTGCCTCATCTTCCAACAAAAAATGTGGCCCTCTTTTTTTAATATCGCCTACCGATCCATTCTCATCTATGGTAAACATAATATGTACCCTTCCTTGCAGTCCTAATTCTTGTGCATCCTCGGGATATTTGAAATTTTTAGAAATATGTTGGTGTAACATGGTGGAGAAACAGGCCTTTTTATCATCGGCATCCTCACAATTGGGAAAAACAGGTGCTTCGTCTATTTCGGCAAAAGATACCGCGTTCATTACTGTTTTTAATGCCGTGGTCTCTTCTACACCCCCAAGACCTTCCTTTTCATTTTGTTCACATGAAGTATAAAATAACATACCCAATACCAACGGCACAAGAAGTAAGTACTTTAACTGCCATACTTTTTTTGATTTTGATTTTTGTAACATGACTATTCGTTTTTTGATTAATGATTTTTTAAAAAAATGATTGACAAAGGAGATGTTTCCGGATTCGAATACTTGTGACAATAACAAATTATAATGCGCCTTACGTTCGGTTTTTGGCACATGGGCATCTGCAATAAACTCATGCAACTCGGTTATTCTGTGTTGATATATGTAGACCAACGGATTAAACCAGCCTACAATGCGCATTAATTCGAAGAACAACAGATCTAACGAATGCCGTTGTCTTATATGCACCAACTCGTGGGAAACAATTACGTTATATTCCTTTTTTAATACCTCATCGCCCAAGAAAATAGACCTAAAAAAAGAGAAAGCTTCATTACTATGGGGCAATACAACTTGGGTAAAATGTTTAAAATGCGTGACCTCTCCCTTTCTTCTTAATTGATATAGACGCCATAGTTTTAGTAAAAACCAGAGAGTAGCTATTACTATTCCCGTTAAAAAAAACACTTGTTGCCAAGAAACATGCAAGTCGCTATCCATAGTCGTACCTACGGCAACTGGAGATTGTTCTAAACCCCACAAGAAATCTGAGTAGCCTTGAAAGGTGGCAGGCAACTCTGTACTAAACGCCTCTATTTTCACCCATGGAAGCAACAACGACAATGTATAGGTAACTATTAAATATGCCCTGTTCCATTGAAAGAATGTTTCCTTTTTTAGAAAGAAATCATAAATGACCAAGAACAAAAGTTGAAATGCCATGCATTCTAGAACATACTGTATCATGATTCCTCTTTTTTAATGTCCTTTAAAATGGATTCCAATTCAGAAAGACTCATATCGTTCTTTTTCATAAAAAAAGAAACCATACTTTTAAACGAGCCTTGAAAATAACCGTCTACCAACTTGTTAATACTCTGATTGCTGTAGTCCGACTTTTTCACCAAAGGGTAATATAAATACCCTTTTCCCTCTTGTTCGTGATTCACAAAACCTTTGCTTTCCAATATCCTCACTATGGTAGAAACCGTATTATATGCAGGTTTCGGCTCTGGAAATTTTTCTATTATACCGGCAACATTAGATTTTTCTAACTGCCACAACACTTGCATTACCTCCTCTTCCGCTTTTGTTAATTGCTTCATTTCTTTTCAACTAATTCTTTAGTTCGAATCAAATATAACTAAAAAATTAGTTCAAACTAAAATTTTAGTTAAAAACTTTATAAAAAAACCTAAGCAACGGTTATTACTTAGGTTTCAAGTAAATAAATAGTATCTACTTAAAAAGTTACGGATACCTTTCCTCTTAAATAGAAAGGGGTTCCGGGTGTAAAGTGAATTTCTTCAACAGGATCGGCTTCGTTAAAAAGGCGGCTTTCTGTAGCAAATTGGGTTTCGTTCCAATCGGTATCGAAGAGGTTTTCTACAATGATACCAAAAGTCCAATTTTTAAGACTATAATTAATATTGGCATCTGTTACAAAATAGCCGTCCGCAACGATGGAGTTGTCTTCGTTCGCCGCACGATCATCCACATATCTATAATTAATTCCGCCAGAAATACCATTGGGAGCATCGACCGTAAAACCGCCTGATGTCGTAAAATCGGGTGCCAACGGAATATAATCTTCCCCATCGGGCTCATCGGTACTTCTTGCATGGGTATAGTTACCATCTACATAAAGGTACAGCCAGTCAGCAGCTTGGTACCTGGCCCCTACCTCTAATCCCAACCTTCTGGTTTTTCCACTTGGCTCCACAATACCGGCATCACCGACATACACAAACTCTTGATCCATGAACAAACTCCACAAAGTAGCATTGAGCACCAACTTATCTGCAGGTTTAACAATGGTCCCTAAATCTATTCCATATGCGGCCGGCAATACGTCTTCCCCATTGTTTGCGACCACCACCCTAGTGTCGTTGGAATGGAACCCCATACCCGCCTTTAGAAAAAACTGGGTGTTTAAATTAGGGGTAAAGGTGGTATTGAATTTAGGGCTGAACGCTAGTTTATCTTGACTTTGATTATCGTAAAGCTCACTTAGCTTGTTCACATAATCGAACTTGAAATAATCTAATCGTACCGATGGATTAAACATAAAATCGCCCCATTTTAATTTGGCATCAAAAAAACCATAGGTATTTACCTCATCGATATCCCCATAAGAAATGCTGTTCAGTACCGTCTGCCTGTTCAAGGTATGTGACAATTCGTTATCATCACTATTATCGTATCTAAAACCGATTCCTCCCCTATAGGCCAAACCTTCACTTCCCCAGTTCTTCTTGTAATTTTCATAAATGGTTTCGGCACCTACGGTCATCCTACTTTCTTTTTGCTTTATCTGATCTCCATTTATGGGGTCGTCCAAAAAAAAAGTAAAGTTCGAATACAGTTCAAAATCATACTGAGAAACGTAGGCCTTTGAACGAATAGCCCCTCCATCCTGTAATGTTTTATGGTGATTTAACAAAATATTGGTTCTGGAGGTCTCTCCCCCATCGGTATCATCTATAGACCCAAATCTACTGATCAATCCCTGATCCACGGCACGCTGTGGTATTTGTCCGCTTGCATCCCACTTGCTTGTAAAGTGAGACGCAGTCAACAATAATTCTTGATGCCCGGGCAGCTTATACCTATACCTACCCATAATGTTTACTCGGTTAAAATTTTGTGGCGATTCTACCGGGCCATCCGTCAAATAAAGTTCAGAAGCAATATAGGCATCGCTATTACCTGTATCCATTACATTGAACATACCCAAAAACCTTTGGGTGTTGAACTGTCCGATCTCTACAGAGGCCATATTATTATCGATACTTTTTCGAAGGTGTAGATCTACATAACCGGCCGTGTTAAAATTCCCTTGTTCCGCATAAAAAGGGCCCTTACCAAAATTGATGTTCTCAATGGTCTCCGGTATTACAAAATGTAGATCCGCATAGCCTTGCCCATGCGCATGGGAAACCATATTTACCGGCAAACCATCGACACTAATTGAAATATCGGTACCATGATCAATATCGAAACCGCGCAAGAAAATTTGCTCCGCTTTTCCTCCGCCGGCATGCTGACCGATAATAAGGCCCGGCACCTTTCTTAAAATTTCTTGGGAAGACTTCACCGGACTCGCCTCAACGTCTATATCTACCAACTGGCTCAATACATCTACCTTTGATGTCAATACCACCTGATCCAAAGAAATGGAAGCACTTTCCATAACAATGGAAATAGGCTTCGCCATATCTTCTTTTTTTACCACCCATAATTTGGTTGCATACCCTAAACTTGAGAAATAAATAGAATCGTTAACGCTGGTATTCAGCAATAAAAAATTACCCGAAACATCAGAATGGCTGTGCTGTCCGCTATTCTTATTAAAAACGCCAACATCTTGCAAAGCATTGCCTTCGCTATCGTTGATTACACCTTCTAAATTTTGGCCTTGTGCGGCTATTGACAATAGTAAACTAAAAGCAAACAATGCCCTTTTCATAAATTGCTAAATTTTAATTGTTTATTTTTTTATGATTCGCAAAAATAAATAGAAACTGTACATTTTTTTCAACGATTGTAACAAATCCGATCTATTTTTGTCTAACATTTGTACTATGGATATTGTATTATTACTTCTGGGTTTTATTTGTATGTTAATAGGGATATTGGGCAGTTTCTTACCGGTATTACCCGGCCCTCCGATCAGTTGGCTTGGTTTGCTTCTATTATATCTTACCAAAGCTATTCCGAACAACTGGTGGGTATTAGGTGTTACCTTTGCCATAGCATTGATCGTTTTTGCATTGGACTATGTAATACCCGCCATGGGCACTAAAAAGTTCGGCGGCACAAAAGCAGGGGTAATAGGCACGACCATTGGCTTACTTGTAGCCCTGGTTTTTCCGGTTCTAGGACCTTTTGGCATTATTGTATGGCCATTTGTAGGTGCCTTGGTCGGAGAGCTATTAAATAAAGCCGATAAAAAAACAGCCACAAAGGCTGCTTTTGGATCTTTTCTTGGATTTTTAACGGGAACTTTTTTAAAGTTTATGGTCGCTATTATCTACTTAGGATTGTTTATAGCAACGGCATGGGAGTACAAATCGGCACTTTTTCCCTATTTTAATTAGTCCAACCAAACGGTTTTATCGGAAATAGGACCACGGGGCTGCTCGGGCCACTCTCCATCAAAATGCCCCATATAAAAGAAACCTAGGCATTTTTCACCTTCGGCCATCTCAAAGAATTCGCCCATATGTTTTATTAGACCCGGAGAACTCCAATAAGCCCCAATGCCCATTTCGGTACAGCATAGCCACATATTCTGAACAGCCATAGCCACTGCCGAGATCTCTTCCCACTCCGGCACACTTTCATTAGGGTCGCGCTGCATACAAATGGCTATAACCGCACCCGACTTCTTCGGATTCTCCATCAGTTTTTTAATTTTTACCTGTTTTGGGTTCGGGTCCAATTCTTGATACTTGGCAGAAAGAAATTCTCCCAAACGGTCTTTAGCCTCCCCTTGTACCACCTTAAACCGCCAAGGCTCTGTCTTCTTGTGGCTAGGCGCCCAATTGGCAGCCTCCAAAATCTTTTCTATATCCTGCTTATCTATAGGATCAGTGTTGTACTGTGCAGGAAAAATCGAACGCCTTTTTTGTATCAAATCAAAAATCATATCTCACTTTTTAATTAAGGTAAAAATAGCAGAAAGTCTTTTTAGAAAAATTTATCTAACATAATTTTAAGTCTTAAACCGTTCTGCCTTATTTCAACAAAAGATCTATACAGTTTTTTAATACCGGATTGCTATTTTCTTTTTTCCATATAACGGATAGCAAAGCTCTTTGACTCACATTCTTCAACTCTATAAATTTAATCCCCATTTGAAAACCGTTTTGCAAAGCAGTAGGTACTATCGCTATACCTAGATTGTTCTCTACCAATTTAAAAATCGTCTGTGCGTGCACCGATTTATGGGATACCTTGGGTATAAAGCCCGCATCTGAACAAATACTCATTATGGTTTCATAATAGAAAGGACTGTCCTCTTGCCCGAACATGATAAAATTATCGTTGGCAAACCGCTCCATTCCGTTATACTCCCGTGTCAACATAGGGTAACTTTCTGGTAGTACCAAAGAGAACGTATCCTTAAATACCGTTTGCATATGTAGTTCCGCAGGTACCCTGGACAATCTTACAAACCCCAAATCCAATTCATCTTTCAATACTGCTTCTACTTGTTCCAGATTAGAACGTTCCTCCAACGATGTCTTAATTTTCGGAAACTTATCCCTTAGCTTCACCAAAAGTTCAGGTATTACATTTTGCATCGCAGAACCCAAAAAGCCGATTCGCACCTCACCTGTATCCCCTTCCCCGATCAACTGCAATTGCCTACGGGTTTCCTTTAACTGTTTAAAAATATCTTCGGCCTGTTCTTTTAAATAATGTCCTGCAGGGGTAAGCGATACCTTTTTCTTGTTTCTCTCAAAAAGTTTCGCCTGTAAAATGGTTTCCATCTGTTTGATCTGCCGACTAAGGCCGGGTTGCGAGATAAAGAGTTTTTCCGCAGCTTTTCTAAAGTGCAACTCTTCTGCCACGGCCAAAAAATAAGTAAGATGCCTTAATTCAATTTGAGAACCCATAGTTATTGATTGTTCACTAAAATAGTATTGGTAATTATCAAACTTAACAAATATATTTATGTGGAAAAATAAAAAGTAACACAGTGGCACCAAAAACCTTTAAACTCGGCGAAGACTGGCTAACTGCAGGGATCGCATTGAACATCTGCAACGGAACCACCTCTATTGTATTATCGGAAGCAACTCGAAAAAAGATTGAAAAGAGCTGGAATATTGTCCAGAAAATAGTCGAAAAAGGACATCCTGTATATGGAATAAATACAGGTTTCGGTCCCTTGTGCACCACTAAAATATCCAAGACAGAAACCGATATATTACAAACCAACATCTTAAAAAGCCATAGCGTTGGTGTTGGCAAGCCCATTGGAAGTGAAATTGCCAAGATAATGTTGGTATTAAAAGCCCATTCATTGGCAAAAGGTTATTCCGGCATATCCATAGATACATTGGAACGTATTATATGGCATATAGAAAATAATGCCATTCCGGTTGTTCCCTCTCAGGGTTCTGTAGGGGCATCGGGAGACCTGGCACCACTATCCCATTTATTTCTACCATTAATAGGTTTGGGCAAGGTACATTATGAAGGACATGAAATTTCCACATCTGATTTATTCGATAAAACAGGACTAAAACCATTGGACCTAGGGCCTAAAGAAGGCCTGGCCCTTATAAACGGCACACAATTCATTGCGGCCCATGCCGTAAAAGTGGTAGATAGACTACATGCCGTTTTGTCCCAAGCAGATATTATTGGGGCCATGATGATAGAAGGTCTACAGGGTTCTGTAAAACCCTTCTATAAAGAACTGCACGACCTACGTCCTTTTAAAGGAAACATTCATGTGGCCAGAAGGGTAAAACGTTTGCTCAAAGGTTCTGAAATTATGGAAGACCATGTAGATTGTGACCGTGTTCAAGACCCATACTCCCTTCGTTGTATACCTCAAGTACATGGGGCATCTAGAAATGCATGGCTTCATTTAAAAGAACTATTGGAAGTAGAATTAAATTCGGTTACCGACAACCCCGTCATTATCAATGAAGACCTTACCATTAGCGGAGGTAACTTTCATGGGCAACCCTTAGCCATGGCACTGGATTACGCCTGTTTGGCCGCTTCGGAAATCGGAAACATCTCCGACCGTCGCATTTATTTGGCACTGGAGGGCAACAGTCCGGGTGTTCCTAAATTATTAATGAAAGACACTGGTATCAATTCTGGTTACATGATCCTACAATATACCTCTGCCGCCTTGGCGAGCGAAAACAAAGGATTGTGTTTTCCGTCCAGTGCAGATAGCATACCCACATCTTTAGGGCAGGAAGATCATGTAAGTATGGGGTCTATCGGAGGTCGAAAGGCTTTACAAGTCATTGAAAACGTCGAAAAAATATTGGCCATAGAATTACTGACGGCCGCACAGGCCTTTGAATACAGAAAACCTTTAAAGTCCGGTATCTTTTTAGAGGAAGTACACAAGGAGGTTAGAAAACAAGTGCCTTTTGCTGACAAGGACCGCGTTTTTGCCCATGATATTGAAAAGGGAATTAAAATGATACAGGACAAGACCATTATATCCCTTATTGGAACAATAGAAAAAGAAAAAGGCATCTCGCTAAAAACCAAGTATTCGGAAGAATTTGAAAACTATTAAAATAGCTTCATGAACAAACAAAAACTAATAGGCCCATTTAAGCAACTGTTGACAATGAACGTGTTGCCCTTAAAAGGCGCTCTATCGGATAGTCAATTACAGATCATAGAAAACGGGGGGCTACTGGTTTCCGAAGAAAAGATTGTAGCTACCGGCCTGTACGAATCTTTAAAAAAAGACCATCCCAAAGCAGAAATGTTCGAATTAAAGGGCGATCATGTCTGCCTTCCGGGTTTCATAGATGCCCATACACATATATGTTTTGGAGGTTCTAGAGCCAACGATTATGCCTTGCGAAATTCGGGTAAAAGTTATTTAGAGATTGCCAAAGCCGGAGGCGGTATCTGGGATACGGTGACCCAAACTAGATTGGCCTCCAAAGAGCAACTAACTATAAGCACTATAAAATTGGCCAATCGCCATCTTAAAAACGGAACTACCACTTTAGAGGTTAAAAGTGGTTATGGATTAACCGTTGCCGAAGAACTAAAAATGCTACAGGCCATACAAGATGCCAATGCATTACTTAAAACAGATTTGGTACCAACATGCCTTGCGGCCCATATGCTCCCCAAGGATTATGATGGTAACGAAGTTGCCTATTTAGAGGAAATAAGCACTTTGTTGTTCCCTAAGTTAAAAGAGCAACAATTAACCAACAGAATAGATGCTTTTGTAGAAGAAAGCGCATTCTCCGTAGCACAGATAACCCCATATTTCTCAAAAGCAAAAGAAATGGGTTTTAACATTACCGTACACGCCGATCAATTTACGACCGGGGGAAGCCAAGTGGCCGTAGATTTTAACGCGATCAGTGCCGATCATCTAGAGGCCAGTACCGAAAAGGAAATTGAGCTCTTGGCCAAGAGTAACACCATAGCTACGGCCTTGCCAGGGGCATCTATTGGCCTGGGCTGCAATTTTACCCCCGCCCGTAAACTTTTAGATGCCGGTGCCACCCTTGCCATTGCCAGTGACCACAACCCCGGTTCTGCACCAATGGGAGACCTGCTTACCCAAGCTACGATTCTTGGCACCTTTGAAAAATTGACCAATGCCGAGGTATTGGCCGGTATAACCGTTCGTGCCGCCGCCGCCCTTAACCTTAACGACAGAGGAAAATTGACCGAAGGTCAGTTAGCTGACTTTAATTTATTTCATACCGATAATTACCAAGAAATATTATACAACCAAGGCAACCTAAAACCTTGTATGGTATGGAAAAAAGGTGAATTGGTCTTTAATAAACACAAAGCTTGATCATGGATTTTAAATCTCAAATACTACAGGGAATTCCTTCTGAATTGCCCCCAAAAAAACATCGTTCGAACAAGGTCAGTCATGCCCCTGCAAGAAAGGATATACTTTCTGTTGAAGAAAAAAAACTGGCGATCAGAAACGCCCTGCGTTATTTTCCGGAAGAATGGCATGGGGAACTTTCCAAAGAATTTGCCCAAGAACTAAAAAATTATGGGCGCATTTATATGTATCGTTTTATGCCCGATTATGAAATGTACGCCAGGCCCATTTCAGAATACCCTTCGAAAACACCCCATGCTGCGGCCATAATGCTCATGATACAGAACAATTTGAATCCTGCCGTTGCACAGCACCCCGAAGAGTTGATTACCTATGGCGGCAACGGAGCCGTGTTTCAGAACTGGGCTCAATACCTATTGACCATGCAGTATTTGGCGACAATAACAGATGAACAAACACTACATATCTACTCTGGGCATCCCATGGGACTTTTCCCTTCCTCTAAAAATGCACCAAGGGTCATCGTTACCAATGGTATGATGATCCCTAACTACTCGAGCCCCGATGATTGGGAAAAATACAATGCCCTTGGCGTAACGCAATACGGTCAAATGACAGCCGGGTCTTATATGTACATTGGACCTCAAGGCATTGTGCACGGCACTACCATTACCATTATGAATGCCTTTAGAAAAGTTTTAAAACCTACCGAAAGCACGAAAGGAAAGGTGTTTTTAACGGCCGGACTTGGTGGTATGAGCGGGGCCCAGCCCAAGGCCGGAAATATTGCCGAATGCATTACGGTATGTGCCGAGGTAAACCCCGAAGCCGCCAAAAAAAGATATCGACAAGGTTGGGTAGATGAATTAATAGAGGATATAGATATTTTGGTGGATAGAACCAAAAAGGCCATTGTAAAGAAAGAGACGGTGTCCCTTGCGTTTATAGGGAACGTCGTTATTGTCTGGGAGCGTTTTTACAAAGAAAAAATATTTGTGCATCTGGGATCGGACCAAACATCATTACATAACCCGTGGGCAGGAGGATATTACCCCGTAGACCTAAGCTTTGAAGAAGCCAATCAGCTTTTGAGTTCAGAACCTTCGCTATTTCAGGAGAAAGTAAGAGCATCTTTACGAAGACACGCTGCCGCCATTAACGAACACACCAAAAAAGGCACTTATTTTTTCGACTACGGAAACGCCTTTTTGTTAGAAGCCTCCCGGGCAGGTGCCGATGTAATGGCAGAAAACAACATTGATTTTAAATACCCCTCTTATGTTCAAGATATTTTGGGACCCATGTGTTTCGATTATGGCTTTGGCCCTTTTCGTTGGGTGTGTACCTCTGGTGACCCAAAAGATTTAAAAATCACCGATGCCATCGCACTGAAAATAATGGAACAGATAAAACTAAGTGCCCCAAAAGAGATCCAGCAACAGATGCAAGACAATATTAAATGGATAGCCGAAGCGGAAAAGAACCAGCTGGTCGTGGGATCCCAGGCCAGAATTTTATATACCGATGCAGAAGGAAGGGCAAAAATTGCCGAAGCTTTTAACCATGCCGTTGCATCAGGTGAAATTTCTGCACCCGTGGTTTTAGGTAGAGACCATCACGATGTTAGCGGAACAGATTCTCCGTACCGAGAGACCAGTAATATTTATGATGGCAGTAAATTTACGGCAGATATGGCCATCCACAACGTTATTGGCGATAGTTTTAGGGGGGCTACGTGGGTGTCTATACATAACGGTGGCGGCGTTGGATGGGGAGAAGTCATCAACGGAGGTTTCGGAATGGTTTTGGATGGATCCAAAGAAGCTTCCGAAAAATTAAAAAACATGCTTTTTTATGACGTAAACAACGGCATTTCACGTAGAAGCTGGGCACGGAACAAAGAAGCCATGTTTGCCATAAAAAGAGAAATGGAACGCACACCCAAACTCAAGGTAACTTTACCTAACTTAGTCGACGATCACCTATTACAAGATTTGTTTTAAACGAATAATTTATGCCAAAATACAAACCTACTAAAGCTAATATATATACCGGAAGAACCTCCGACCAAGAATTGTATTTACATGAGAAGATCTTATGTACCGATATTTCCGAACTAAAAAGCAATACCAACAAGACCATAGCACTTTTGGGCTATGAATGTGATGAAGGCGTTAAATTGAACCAAGGTCGCACAGGGGCCGTAAACGGACCCGATGCCATTAGAAAACAATTGGCAAAGCTGCCCAACCATCTTAACAAGAAAACATCTTTTTATGACGTAGGCAATGTAAGGCACGGCGATGGTGAACTTAAGGATACCCAAGCCTTACTTTCTAAAAAAGTAAGCGATCTATTAAAAGCTGGAGCTTTCCCCATTATCCTGGGAGGTGGTCATGATATGGCCTATGGCACGTATAACGGAATTAAAATAGCCAAGGACGATGCCACTATCGGCATTATAAATTTTGATGCCCATTTTGATTTACGATCCGATAAAACCGGTTCCAATTCCGGCACTCCCTTTTTCCAAATAGCAAAAGATTGTCAGGCAAAAAACCTTCCCTTTCATTACCTATGTATGGGGATTAGACAAGATGCGAACGACGCTTCCCTATTTAAGACCGCCAAGGAACTAGATGTGATCTATATACAGCGCGATACTTTTAGAATAGAGTTCCACAATGAGATAAATGCTTGGATAAATGCTTTCATTAAAAATGTGGATCTCGTTTATGTTACCATAGATCTAGATGGTTTTTCCTCTGCATACGCCCCAGGGGTAAGTGCCCCGTCACCTATGGGTTTTACCCCAGATGTGGTCTTGGAAAGTTTAAAGACCATTACGCTTTCGGGTAAGTTGGCAGCTGTGGATATTGCCGAAATGAATCCTACTTACGACGTAGACCATCAAACGGCAAGGCTGGCCGCTTCGTTAATACATGGTATTATACATGCCCATTAGAAAGGAACTGTCATAAACAAAAAAAGCCTCCCTTTAATGGAAAGCCTTTCATTGGTTACTACCGATTTATAAAATCGATAACCATAACTGCCTCAAATGTTGCTTGAGGCACAACACAACAAGACAAAGATAACAAAGGTTTTCAACTTTTGGCAAATAGTTGCGAAATATACATACCTAAAATACCTTTTGAAAGATACCGGTTCAACCATACCCACATGGCACACCAACACATATAGCACTGGAGATCAACAAACTTTATCAAATTTTAAAAAAAAATTAACCCCCTTTTTGCGGAATAAAGCCTAACTTATAATAAAAAATGAAAGCCTCATCTCATGTTTGGGTACTAATGGCCACAATGGCCTTGGTCACCGTTACGATTATGTCAGTCATGGACTTTCCGTTCAACTGGATTTTTTATTGCACCGTACTAGGGCAGGCATTGGTTATATGGATGGTATACAAAGTACTTACCGAAAACTATAGCACCCATAAAATCTTCGATGATTTTTACGAAGATGCTCCCATTGATGAAAGAGTTATTTAGAAAGCGACATCTCATCATGGTTTTTGACCCTGGCGTTCGAGGTCATACCAAGCTCGGGTATAACGAACAGGGGTATTTGCGTATGAAACGCAACCCTTTTTACGATCGGCTCCCTGGTCAACTGTTCCATATAGCTATGCTGATAATTTAACATGGCCAATAAATGAATGCCCATTTCCCTTGAAAAAACCTCCAGTGTTTTTGAAACAGAATTTAATTCGGAAATTGTATGTATGTAGTGCTCAACATCACCCAAATATTTACGTAACATCTCTAGGTTAAACTGTTGCAGCTCTGTTAAATTTTTAATCTCATATTGCACATGTACCACTCTTATGGTAGCCTCAAAAAAATTGGCCAACTCTATCAGCGGCCTTAACTCCGACTTTGTATAAAAACGCGTAAAATCCGTAGCAAAGGCTATTTCTGAAGGTCTTTTAAAATCGTGGTTGTACGGTATGGCCAATACCGGGCAGTCTTTTATTGTTTTTATGACCCCGACCGTATTGCTGCCCATAAACACATCCTCGATGCTACTGGCACCTTTGGTGCCCATAATTACCATTTCTATTTTATACAAGGCGACAGTCTCGACAATTTCATCCACCAACAAGCTAAAAGATGATATTGTTTTAAACTGGTGTTTTTTATTACCGTATTCGTTTCGAATTCTTTCCAACACCTTGGCAAGGCCCATTTTTGAGTATTCCTCGGCACTATTGCTCATACGCCCCTCTTCTAAAGATGTAGCCATAAACCTACTGCTAGATATGGCAGGCGTGTACGTATTCAACAAATAAAAAGTACACTCTTGGTTACGGAACATTGTTAAAGCATACTTCACAGCGTTCCATGCACATTCAGAAAAATCAGTAGGAATCAATACATGCTTCATAGATACCATATTACATATAAACATGGGTAAAAGTATCTCTTCAAAAAAAGTAAAACTATGACATCTATCAGGTTTTCATAAGCACCCGGTAACCCTAAACATACTGTACCTGTATATCAAAACCCTTCGGCCAATTCCTTTAGCGCACGTTCATCTGCGATGCATATTTTTTTTCCTGAAGTCTTAAGAAATCCTTTCTTTTTAAATTCGGATATAATTCGGATACACGACTCAACAGCCGTACCTACAACATTGGAAATATCTTCACGAGAAAGAGTAAGGTTCAAAAAGCCATCTTCATCCTCACCATAGTTATTTTTCAGATAAAGAAAAGCCTCTGCAACACGTTGCTTAACACTTTTTTGGCTCATGTTTACCAAAACGTCGTCGGCTTCCTTTAAATCATGGGCCATATGGCGCAAAACCTCTAAAGTAAAATTAGGATTGGTACGTAGGGTAGAAACAATATGTTCTTTTGGTATGAAGCACACCTCCATATCGCTAACGGCTACTGCACTTAGGTTTACATTTTCTTCCGCAACTACGGATCGTTGCCCAATTACCTCTCCTTTACTGGCCAATTTTACGATCTGATCCTTACCATTGGCACTTAATTTTGAAAGTTTGGATATACCGTTCCTTATACAGTAAACACCATCTAGTTTTTCACCCTCCTCGAAAATGGGTTCACCTTTTTTAATGCATTTGGTAACTTTTGAATCGGACACCTTCTTTAACTCCTCTTTACTCATTGCACGTAAAGAATTGAATTGGCGAATTATGCAACTTTCACACCTGCTTTCCATTTGAAAAAAATTATAAGCGGTGAAAGTAATTATTTCGGGAAAATTAAAAATTGATAAATATCATGTTTTTTAGTACTCTCAAACAGCATCTTTGCAAAAGGGTATTAGCAAATGGATTATGGACAAACAAAATTGTTATCACTGTGGTGACGAGTGTGGTTCAAATGTAATCGAATATGACGAAAAGTATTTTTGTTGTAATGGATGCAAAACGGTTTATGAAATTTTTTCAGAAAACGACCTCTCTTATTATTACGATCTTCAGTCTGGTGCGGGTAGCACTCCAACGGCCATAGAAGGCAAGTACGATTTTTTGGACAACGAAACCATCGTTGACCGGCTAACCGAATTCAATGATGGTAGTCTACAAATAGTAAACCTGTATATTCCCCTTATACATTGCAGTTCTTGTATTTGGGTACTGGAAAACATGAACAAATTAAATCCGTTCATTACCCAATCTCAAGTAGATTTTCCCAAAAAGACCGTTCGAATCACCTATAATAGTAAAGGAATATCATTGAAGCAACTGGCCGTATTATTAACAAAAATAGGATACGAGCCATATATCTCTTTAGATGATTTTGACAACAAGAAAAAAAGTACCGACAGAAGTCTTATCTATAAATTAGGGGTTGCCGGCTTTGCCTTTGGCAATGTCATGTTTTTATCGTTCCCTGAATATTTTGACCTTAGTACCAGCGAGGCATCTGGTGGAGAGTATTGGCTGAACCAATACGAAGATGTGTTCAGATGGTTGATGTTCGCATTTTCGTTGCCCGTGGTCTTTTATGCCGGAGCAGATTATTTTATATCCGCTTACAAAGGATTGCGCAGTAAAATATTGAACATAGATGTACCTATTTCCTTAGGTATTTTGGTATTGTTCTTACGAAGTACCCTTGAAATTATATTTGATTGGGGAAGTGGTTTTTTTGACTCGCTTACAGGCTTGGTTTTCTTTTTGCTGCTAGGCAAGTTCTTTCAACAAAAAACATATTCGTTTTTGTCTTTCGAACGGGATTACAAATCTTATTTCCCTATTGCGGTAACCAAGATTTTTGAAAACGGAAAAGAAGAAAGCACCCAAGTACATGAAATAAAACAAGGGGACAGGCTATTAATTAGAAACGAAGAATTGATTCCCGTAGACGGTATTTTATTAAAGGGAAAGGCAAAAATAGATTACAGTTTTGTCACTGGTGAATCAGTACCCGTGGAGAGGGAATTTGGAGATAAAGTATTTGCGGGAGGAAGGCAAATGAATGGCCCGATAGAAATGGAGGCCTTAAAATCCGTTTCTCAAAGTTACCTCACCCAATTATGGAGCAACTCGGTATTCAAGACCGATAAATCTACAAGGTTTCAAACGCTTACGGATAGTATTGGAAAAAGATTCACCATCGGTGTACTTTCCATCGCCTTTTTGGCCACCGCTTTCTGGCTTTATCATGATCCAAGCAAGGCCATGAACGTATTTACGGCGGTCTTGATCATAGCATGCCCATGTGCTATTGCCTTGGCATCCCCTTTTACCTTGGGCAACATGTTACGGATCTTTGGACAGAAAAAATTCTATCTCAGAGATACGGCTACCATTGAACAATTAGCCCAAGTAGATACGGCCATATTCGACAAAACAGGAACTATTACCACCACCCGGAAAAGCACTGCCACATACGAGGGCATGCCTTTGACCCCAAAAGAGGAATCGCTTTTAAAAAATACGTTACGTGCCTCTAACCACCCGCTCAGCAGGGCTTTATACGACCTCTTGGAAGAGCAGAACATTGTGACCCTAGATGAGTACGAAGAACATTTGGGAAAAGGCGTGGAAGGCAGTAAAGGCAATGAACATATAAAGATAGGATCCTCTAATTTTGTGGGAAACCACCAGGCCGGTGACAGTGCAAATACGGCTGTGCATATTGCAAGTAATGACCTTTACAAAGGAAAATATATATTCCATAACGAATATAGAGAAGGGGTTTCAGAGCTTTTTAAAAATATGTCCGAAACCTTTCAAATAGCCATTTTATCTGGTGACAATGAAGGAGAAAAAGCCAATCTGGAAAAATTGTTACCTAAACTAACCCCCCTCTTTTTCAATCAAAAACCGGAAGACAAATTAGAGTTCATAAAATCACTTCAAAAGCAGCATAAAAAAGTATTAATGGTAGGTGACGGCCTCAACGATGCAGGAGCCTTGGCACAGGCAGAGGTAGGCATCGCCGTCTCGGAGAACATCAATGTTTTCTCCCCCGCGTGCGATGGGATCATGGATGCCTCCAAACTTAAACAACTGTACAACTACATTATGGCTTCTAAAAAGGCCATGAAGATTATAAAATTAAGCTTCATATTGTCACTGTTGTATAATGTAATTGGACTCTACTTCGCCGTTACAGGACAACTAGAACCCGTAATCGCCGCCATACTAATGCCACTAAGCTCCATTAGCGTAGTAGGTTTCACAACAATCATGACCAATCTTATTGGAAGAAAACTTAACTAAAGCATTAAAAAATTATGTTCAATATACTAAACAATCCCTTTTTACAAAATAGCAAAACCCACGAATTTATAGGTGCGTTATTTTATCACAAACCTGATAAATATCATATTTAAAACTAATCGTCAACGGTAATTTTACCCCATAATTCAAAAAGGTATGAGTGTCATTTATATTCTATTGGCCATCAGTATAACTGTTGCCATCATTTTTTTTGTCGCCTTTATTATATCGGTAAAAAACGGACAATACGATGATTCCTATACTCCATCGGTAAGGATACTTTTTGAAGACGAACTTGTCAAGAAAAAAAAGAATTCAAAGAAAACCAAAATAGATACATCAATAGAAATCAATAACTAATCAACTATGGAAGTACAGCAGTTCTATTACGATAATAAAATCGTAAAAAAGTTTATCTACGCTACAATGTTCTGGGGTATAGTAGGCATGTCAGTTGGTCTTTTGCTCGCTTATATGTTTATGTTCCCTAACCTAACGGATGGTATATCCTGGTTAAGTTTTGGTCGTCTTAGGCCTTTACACACCAATGCGGTAATTTTTGCCTTTGTCGGTAATGCCATTTTCGCAGGGGTCTATTATTCTACCCAACGCCTTTTAAAGGCCAGAATGTTCAGCGACATTTTAAGCAACATTAATTTTTGGGGCTGGCAATTGGTTATTGTCGCCGCGGCAATTTCGCTCCCTTTAGGTTTTAGTACTTCTAAAGAATATGCGGAGTTAGAGTGGCCCATAGATATAGGCATCGCCATTGTTTGGGTAGCCTTTGGCGCCAACCTTATCGGCACCATGATAAAAAGAAGACAACGACATTTATATGTTGCCATTTGGTTTTATTTGGCCACGTTCGTAACGGTTGCGGTACTTCATATATTCAATAGTTTGGCATTGCCCGTTACGGCCATGAAAAGTTATTCTGTATATGCCGGTGTACAAGATGCCTTGGTACAATGGTGGTACGGTCATAATGCGGTGGCTTTCTTCTTGACCACTCCGTTCTTGGGCCTTATGTACTATTTTGTGCCTAAAGCGGCCAACAGACCTGTATACTCCTATAAACTTTCCATAGTTCACTTCTGGTCATTGATATTTATTTACATCTGGGCAGGTCCTCACCACTTATTATATTCGGCCCTACCTGATTGGGCACAGAATTTGGGTGTTGCCTTTTCTGTAATGTTGATAGCTCCTTCATGGGGAGGTATGATCAATGGATTATTGACTTTAAGGGGCGCTTGGGACAAAGTACGTACCGACCCAACCTTAAAATTTATGGTAGTGGCCATTACAGGTTATGGTATGGCAACGTTCGAAGGCCCTATGCTATCATTAAAAAACGTAAATGCCATTGCGCACTTTAGCGACTGGATCATTGCCCACGTTCACGTAGGCGCACTTGCATGGAACGGATTCTTGACCTTTGGTATGATCTATTGGTTGGTTCCAAAAATGTTCAAGACCAGGTTAGCTTCCGTTGGTTTGGCCAATTTCCACTTCTGGATAGGAACCTTAGGAATTATACTCTATACATTACCCATGTATGTTGCCGGGTTTACACAAGCCCTGATGTGGAAAGATTTTAACCCCGATGGAACATTGGTATACGGTAACTTCTTAGAAACCGTACACGAGATAATGCCCATGTACTGGATGCGTGCCATAGGTGGTAGTTTATATATTATCGGTGCTCTTACAATGGTTTACAATGTTATTGTAACTATCAGGTCCGGACAGAAGGTAGAAGACGAATTGGCCGAAGCGCCTGCACTTACCAGAGTATCAAAAAGCAGAACCTCTGGAGAAACTTTCCATACTTGGTTAGAGCGTAAACCTATACAATTGACCATTTTGGCTACCGTTGCCATCCTAATTGGCGGTATGGTACAGATTATACCTACTCTTCTGGTAAAATCGAACATACCTACCATTACAAGTGTAACCCCTTACACTCCCTTAGAATTGGAAGGTAGAGACCTGTATATACGAGAAGGCTGTGTTGGCTGCCACTCGCAAATGATAAGACCTTTTAGAAGTGAGGTAGAACGTTATGGCGAATATGCAAAAGCAGGTGAGTTTGTGTATGACCGTCCGTTCTTATGGGGAAGTAAAAGAACCGGGCCAGACTTGTTAAGGGTAGGTGGAAAATATACAGATAACTGGCATTTGAACCATATGTACGACCCACAAACCACTTCTTCCGGTTCTATAATGCCATCGTACTCATGGCTGGTCAGAAACAAGCATGACCGTAGCGATATAAAGGCAAAAATGAGAGGTTTGGCCAAGTTGGGGGTTCCTTATACCGAAGAGGATATCGAGAATGCCGAAGCCAGTATGACGGAACAAGCCATAAAAATAGAGAAGAACCTGTACAGTGACCCAGATTTTGCATCTACCTATGAGGCCGACAAAAAATACGCGGCAGAAAACGGTGAAGATTTCGTAGAAATGCGAGATCGCGAAATCGTGGCCCTGATAGCCTATTTACAACGTCTCGGAACAGATATCAAAATAAAGGAAACAAACGTAACAACCTCTAAAAACTAAGAAGCCATGTTAAAATTCGTAAAAGGATATATGGAAAACATTGAAGGTGTAGCCACCTATCCAATGATATCACTATTAATTTTCTTCGTCTTCTTTGTCGTATTGTTCTGGTGGGTATTTACCGCATCAAAATCATACATCAAAGAGGTTAGCGAGATTCCTTTAGAAAACACTAACCAACAAAATAATGAATTATGAAAAACTTAGGACCTTGGTGGATTAGACTGCCACTACTCTTTTTTATCTCTTTTGGCCTGATGGAGTATTTCATAGACTCCGGTGATCAGCCTGCATTTATAGCGTACCCAATGGCATTAATGTTTTTAGTTTTTATACTGCTATTACTTATAGGTATAGAACTGATCTTGGCGGCCATTGAAAATGTCATGTTCCAAACATTGTCAGAAGAGGCCAAAGAACGTTACCTAGCCTCCAAAAACAAAGGATTTGAATGGAGTTGGGGCAAAAAGATGTACAAAAAACTCCTTGGATCAAAACCTATAGAAGCCGAGGAAGAAATTATACTGGACCACAATTACGATGGTATTCGCGAGCTGGACAACAAGCTACCGCCATGGTGGGTATATATGTTCTATGCCACTATTCTTTTCTGTATTATCTATTTGGTTCGTTTTCATGTGTTTAATGCATACGACCAAGAATTGGAGTACGAGCAAGAGGTTGCCCAAGCTCAAATAGAAATAGAAGCCTATAAAAAAACAGCCAAAGATTTGGTAGACGCCAACAGCGTTACCTTGCTAACGGAAGCCTCCGATATTTCTGCCGGTAAAACAATTTTCGAGTCCAATTGTGTAGCTTGTCACATGGCCGATGGTGGCGGTGGTATTGGTCCAAACCTAACAGATCAATATTGGATTCTTGGCGGGGGCATTAAAAATGTTTTCAACACCATATCTGAAGGTGGTAGAGATGGTAAAGGTATGATTTCATGGAAATCTACCTTAAAACCTGCACAAATAGCCCAAGTAGCCAGCTATATACTAACAGAGATTAATGGAAGTACACCGGCCAATCCAAAAGATCCGGAAGGTGACATTTGGGTGGATCCCGATGCTCCACAATCTGATGAAAAAATAGAACAAGCCATAGATTCTACGGCTACGGTAGCAGAAGACGAAGTTGCTATTAATTAAGATAAACATTTAAAACATTAGTTAACTGATTGCCGAACAAATGGTCGACACCAGCAAAAAGAAAAAGTAATGTCACAGGACCAAGAAAATTTTAGGGATTCCATAGGAACTATTAACGAGGAAGGCAAACGTGCATGGGTCTTTCCTAAAAAACCGAGTGGAAAATACTATAAGTATCGTAAATACGTAAGTTATCTGCTACTTACCTTTCTTTTTGCTGCCCCGTTTGTCAAAATTAATGGCAACCAGTTCTTGATGTTCAATGTACTTGAACGCAGGTTCAATATCTTCGGATTTCCATTTTGGCCCCAAGATTTTCATTTGTTCGTTATATCAATGATTATCGGTGTTATTTTTATAGCACTCTTCACTGTTGCCTTCGGACGTATTTTTTGCGGGTGGATGTGTCCACAGACGATATTCATGGAAATGGTTTTCCGTAGGATAGAGTACTGGATAGATGGCGATCGTGGAGCTCAGATAAAACTGGACAGACAACCTTGGAATGCCGAAAAAATAAGAAAAAGAGCCCTTAAATGGAGTATCTTTTTTATCATTTCGTTTTTAATAGCAAATATCTTTTTGGCTTATCTTATCGGAAGCGATAGACTTATTCGTTACATCACCGATGGGCCCGGGGAACATTTAAGCACCCTGATCTCTCTTCTAGTGTTCACCGCAGTCTTCTATTTTATCTTTGCCTGGTTTCGCGAACAAGTATGTATCATCGCCTGCCCTTACGGAAGAATGCAAGGGGTATTGTTAGACAATAAGTCTATTGTTGTTGCCTATGACCATAAACGTGGCGAGGGTGAAAAAGGAAGAAAAAAATGGCGTAAGAACGAAGACAGAAAAGAATTGGGCTATGGCGACTGTATTGATTGCAAACAGTGTGTAAACGTTTGCCCAACAGGTATCGACATTAGAAATGGAACTCAGTTGGAATGTGTAAACTGTACCGCCTGCATTGATGAGTGCGATACCATTATGGAAAAAGTGAACCTTCCAAAAGGCCTGATCAGATATGCCAGTGAGGACGAGATCACAAAAAAGGAAAAATTCAAATTTACACCACGTCTAAAAGGCTACACCGCCGTACTTGTTATTCTTATAGGTGTATTGGTTGGCATGTTGTTTTTACGAAATGAACTTGAAGCCAACATATTAAGGTTGCCAGGCCAGTTGTACGAGCACAAAGAGAACAATATCATCAGTAATGTCTATACGTATAAACTCGTAAACAAAACAACCAAAGACGTGCCGGACGTACACTTTAAACTACTATCTCACAAAGGCACCGTGAAGCTGGTAAGGAATGAAAATTTCGTAGTTCCGGCCCAAGATTTGGCAGAAGGTACTTTGTTTATAGAGATAAACAATGCAGCAGTTAAAAGCGATAAGGAAAAACTGAAGGTCGGCATATATAGTGGAGATGAACTAATTGAAACCACTACATGCTCTTTTATGGCTCCAAGAAGCTACAAATAGTAAAAATATCATATTATGAAAATAAATTGGGGAACAGCAATTGTATTGGCCTTTATAGGATTTATAGGGTTTATTCTTTTCTTTATCGTAAGAATGAGTACCGATAATCGTGCAAACCACGATTTGGTCACAGAAGATTACTACAAGGCAGAACTAGAGTACCAAAAAGAAATAGATGCCCAAAACAATTCTACCAAGGATGTTGCCCAATTACAGGTAAAAAAACAATCGGACGGGCTACGAATCGAATTCCCAGAAAACCTGTCCCCCGAAAAAATAAAAGGAACAGTGTCCCTATACAGACCATCTAATAAGCAGTTGGATTTTAACTTACCTATAAGTTTGTCCGATAACCATTTGCTCATACCTGACAAACGTTTGTTGGATGGTCGCTGGGACATTAAAATTGCTTGGACCTACCAAGACAAAGATTATTTACACAAAGAAAACATTACCTATTAGATTATGGTTCTTTCTGCCCTCATATTAGGTTTTATGGGTAGCCTTCACTGCATTGGCATGTGTGGCCCCATTGCCTTTATGCTCCCGGTAGACAGAAAGAACAACTTTAAGAAATTTGGACAGATAACCCTTTATCATATAGGAAGGTTATTGGCATATGGCCTTATAGGCCTTGTCTTTGGTTTATTGGGCAAAGGCCTGTATGTTTTTGGCATGCAGCAAAAATTGTCCATTGCCATTGGGGCCATTATGATTCTCTTGGTACTGATTCCCGCAAAGACCCTCAACAAGTATCATATTTCCAAACCGGTATATAAACTCATTTCTAAAGTAAAGACCAGACTTGGCAAAGAATTCAAAAAAAAATCGGCGGACACCTTTTTAACCATTGGCTTTTTAAATGGTTTTCTACCATGTGGCCTGGTATATATGGCTCTATTTGGAGCCATTGCCATGGGCAACGTAGCCCAAGGCAGTCTCTACATGGTTTTATTTGGATTGGGAACCATCCCCTTAATGACCTCAGCCGTATATTTTAGTGGTCTGTTAAAGGCAAACATAAAACAACGCATACAACGTTTAATACCTGTTTTCGTGTTCCTTATGGGATTTTTGTTTATTTTAAGGGGCCTTGGCCTTGGAATACCCTATGTATCGCCCAGGCCGGTAACAGAAGTCATTTCTTCCGAAATAGAATGCCACCCATGAAACTACCATGAAAAAACTACCCAATGATATTGTTCTTAGACCAAGGTTTCAACTAGAAATCTTGGAGAAGAAAACAGTATTATTGAAAAGGTTTTTAACTTCTACCAAAGAACCTTTTATCATTAATTGCCTTGATAATCACGTATTCATCAAATACAAAAAGGAAAAAACGCACTTTTGGTCTCCACAATTACATCTAGAAATTGACGAAACGGGCACCAACAGCGTAAAAATCTATGGTTTTTTTGGTCCAAACCCCACACTGTGGACACTATTCATGTTCTTACATTTAATAGTAGCCACCCTGTTCATTATTTTTGGCATATGGGCCTATGTAAACAACTCCTTGAACAAACCATATGGGCTGCAGATCGCATTCATGGTTTTATTGGTAATCGTTTGGATTTCGCTATATATTTTTGGCAGGATAGGCAAAAAAAAAGGAAAACCACAAATAAGTGAATTATATGGTTTTATGATGGAAATACTATCTCCAGAAAAATAGACCCTAGAACAATTTATTTGCTATAACCATGGAAAACAGACAAACCATAGAAAACAGGGAAGATGTATCTTTATTGGTACGCTCATTTTATGCCAAAATCAGGCAAGATGTTACCCTAGGCCCCATCTTTAATAAGATAGTAACAGACTGGGAAACCCACCTAGAACTTTTGACCGATTTTTGGGAAACCCAATTGTTCTTAAAAAGAAAGTATACCGGTGACCCTATAAAAGCCCATCAAAAAACAGATGACATCATGAACAACACCATTACCATGGAGCATTTTGGTATTTGGCTCAACCACTGGTTTGCAACTATTGACGAGCTTTTTACCGGAGATACCGCTTGGATAGCGAAAAATAGGGCCCGAAAAATGAATACCATGCTGTACATGAAAATATATGAACACAGGTCATCTAAGTAAAATTTCCTATTTTTAATAGCTTAGAAAATATACCAAAACCAACTTAATTTCTTCATGAACAAAAAAAACGCAAGAAGGTCGTTTCTAAAAAAAGCGACCTTGACCTCAGCTGCCTTAACTTCATCTCCTTTTATATGGGCTTCGGGCTTTGAGGAGAAGTTACTTCTATCTAGAGCGTACACAACAATCAATTTTAGTGCAAACGACCACATTAACTTAGCGCTTATAGGTACCGGTATACAAGGTATTTACGACACCCAATCCGCCCTAAAGGTCGATGGCGTAAAATTAGTGGCCGCTTGTGACCTATACACCGGACGCCTTGATCGCGCAAAAGAACTATGGGGCGCCTCTATTTTCACTACGCGCGATTACCGAAAAATACTGGAGAGAAAAGACGTTGACGCCGTAATTATTGCCACCCCCGACCATTGGCACCAAAAGATTGCCATAGATGCCCTAAAAGCGGGAAAACACGTGTACTGTGAAAAACCAATGGTTCAAAAATACGAAGAGGGCCAAGCCATTATAAAAGCACAAAAAGAAAGTGGAAAAATTTGCCAGATAGGCAGTCAGGGAATGTCGTCCCTTGGCAATGAAAAGGCAAAGCAGCTTTATGAGGAAGGTGCGATCGGAGACATTGTTATGTTAGACATGTATAACGATAGGTACTCCGCCGAAGGCGCTTGGCAATATCCCATACCACCCGATGCCGACCCAAAAACAGTCGACTTTGACACCTTTTTGGGCAAAGCCCCCAAAGTACCCTTTGAGCCGAAACGTTTTTTTAGATGGAGAAATTATCAAGACTATGGTACCGGTGTTGCAGGGGATCTTTTTGTACACGCCTTCTCTACCCTAAACCATGTAATCAGTTCTCACGGTCCAAATAGGGCCCTAGCTACTGGCGGATTGCGCTATTGGAAAGATGGCCGTGACGTACCCGATGTTTCCATTACCCTTTACGACTACCCTAAAACAGAGACCCACGCCGCATTTAACGCCGCATTCCGTATTAATTTTATTGCCGGAAGTGGCGGTGGAGGAGGTTTTAAACTCATAGGAACGGAAGGGGAAATGGAAGTGGGGCAAAACTCGGTAACACTTACCAGATCCAAATTAAGTATGATACCTCAAGGATATTCCATGGTTTCGTTTACAGAAGCCATGCAAGAAAAAATAAGGGCCGGTTATGCTGAAAAGAACCTAGAGACCAGAGCATCTTCCTTAAACACCGGAAAAACCACTTGGGAAGCTCCTAGAGATTATAAAGGCGGACATTACGATCATTTCAACAACTTTTTTACGGCCATTAGGGAGAACGGAAACGTGGTGCAAGACCCCACTTTTGGACTAAGGGCCGCGGGCGCTGCACTTTTGGCCAATGAAAGCTATTTTAAAAAGCAACCCGTTGACTGGGACCCGACCAAAATGAAATTGGTATAAACACAAAAAGAGGGTGTAAAACACCCTCTTTTAACCAACTAAAAAAATCTGGAAATTTACTACTCCAAACTAAATTTTAAACGTAACCACCGGCATAGAAGCATGATTCGCTATATCTTCCCCTATACTTCCCATAAAGAAATGTGAAAGGCCTTTTCGGCCGTGCGTAGGAACACCGATCATATCGGCACCTGTTTCCATCCCAAAATTTAAAACGCCCCTCTCTACATTATAATCGTTGTAAATGGCAATGAGCAGATCAAAGCCTACCAACTCACTAAAAGACTTTATTTTTTCCTGAATCTCGGCGGTACTTAAAAAATCATCCCCGGGAGTATTCACATACACCAATTTAAGTTCTGCAGAAAAAGTATCGGCTATGGACTTTGCTCTTTGAAATGCATGTATATTTTCATTTTTCAGATCACAGGCAAAAACAATCTCTTTCGGACTAAAATCAGAAATTCTAGATTTGATCACCAACACAGGAATATCTGAATTGCGCACTACTTTTTCGGTATTGGACCCTACAAACATCTCCTTTAACCCGTCGGCACCTTCACTGCCCATTACGATCAAATCGGCATCTTTCTCTTTGGCCACATTTGCTATTTCGGCAAAAACCTTATAATGTTTAATAATGGGAACCACCTTTACATCCTTCAAATAAGGCTTATCCAAAAACTCCTTTAAATGCTTCTCCGCAAGTTTGATCAGAAAAACGGTCTGTTCTGGGTGAAAACCTTCTGTAGAGGTCAACATAGCTCTATTCAACTCTAACATATGCAATACATACAGGGTAGCGCTTTTCTCTTTGGCTATAGAGGCCGCAACCTCTAATGCATAGGCAGATGTGTTAGAAAAATCTATAGGAACAATAATGTTTTTCATAGTAAACAAGATTTAGGTTAAACAATTAAATAGTCATTGAAAACAATCGGGTCTCGGGTGTTTTCTCATGCAATTTTAAGTCAAATGCCATGCATATATTTCGAACGAACGGCCTTCCTTTTTCGGTAATCCTTAATTGATACGTATTCATTTCCAGCAAACCATCCTCCTTCATCTCCTTGAGTCTTTCCATTACGGCCGGCAATGCCTCAAACTGCATGGCATCATTAAACCAAGAAGTCTCCATTTGGCACATTAAATTAAGAATATGTTTTCTGACAACGGTATCTTCTTCGCTTAGAATATGCCCCCTGAAAATTGGAATAATGTTGTTATCTACCAAATGCTGGTACTCTTCCAAACTCTTTACGTTCTGGGCAAAACCATACCAACTATCACTTATACTGGAAGCCCCCAAACCAACCATCAGCTGAGTTTTTGAGGCTGTATAACCCATAAAATTTCGATGCAGTTTACCTTCCGCCATCGATTCATATAGGCTATCTGACTTTAAGGCAAAATGATCCATTCCTATTTCCTCATACCCTACTTTACCTAGCTCTATTTTGCCTGTTTCGTATTGCAACCGTTTCTCTTCTGCAGAGGGCAGATCCTCATCTTTGTACCCCCTTTGCCCATTGCCCTTTAACCAAGGTACGTGTGCGTAACTATAAAAAGCCAGGCGATCAGGTTCCAAAGACTTTGTTTTTGAAATCGTTTCCAGTACATGCGCCAAGGTTTGATGCGGCAACCCGAAAATAATATCATGCCCTATAGAGGTATATCCTATCTCCCTGGCCCATTGCGTAACGTTCTTTACATTTTCAAACGGCTGGATCCTGTTGATAGCTCTTTGCACTGTTTCATTATAGTCCTGCACCCCAAAACTCACTCTTCTGAATCCTACATCGTACAAAGCCTGTAAATGCTCTTTTGTTGTATTGTTAGGATGGCCTTCGAAGCTAAATTCATAATTCTCTGCCCTATCTGCTTTTCTAAAAATACCGTTAATCAGCATTTTTAGATTTTCGGGACTAAAGAAGGTGGGGGTTCCCCCTCCCAAATGCAACTCTTTTACAACGGGCCTTTCATCAAAAAGGTCCAAGTACAAAGACCATTCTTTTAAAACAGATTCAATATACGGTACCTCTACATCGTGTCTTTTGGTAATGCGTTTGTGGCAGCCGCAAAAAGTGCACATGTTTTCACAAAATGGAAGGTGTATATAAAGACTTATACCCTCTCTTTCATTTGATTCGGAAAAGCTTTTCTCTACGGTTACCTGCCACTTTTTACCTGAAAAAGAAGCGGTATCCCAAAAAGGGACGGTAGGGTAACTGGTATATCTGGGACCCGGAATGTTATATTTGTCTATTAGACTGCACATAGTATAGTTTAAATGCAAACAAACCTAACACCAACCGATCGCAAAAAATATGATAATTGTCAGTTTCGAACGATCTCTTGCTACAGTAGCAAAGTGCAATCCACAGAATATCATTTAATTGTTAAGTTTGGCGAATATGCCTACCTAACACCCTTTTAAGTACAACTCTTTTATAGACAATCCTTATTTTTGATCCATAAAATAAAAACAATGACATTATTATTAATGGCTGCCGGCAGTGGCAGCAGATATGGAAAACTTAAACAATTTGACGATTTAGGCCCCAAAGGCGAGTTTCTTATGGAATTTGCCATATATGATGCCATTCAAAACAACTTTGACCAAATTGTTGTCATCACAAAAAAAGAGAACGTGTCTTTTTTAGAAGAGCACCTAAAAGAGCGTTTGCCAAAAAACATAACATTAAATGTTCTTGCACAAGAACTTACCGATCTTCCAGAAGGCACTGCCTTTGAGGGAGAACGTAAGAAACCATGGGGAACCGCCCACGCCGTATGGACCGCAAGAAATGTCATCAACGGACCTTTTGTAGTTATCAATGCCGATGATTACTATGGGCAATCTGTTTACAAAAAAGCGGCCGATTTTATACAATCCAACAACGAAGCCTATGCATTAATGGGCTACACTTTAAAAGATACACTATCTGAACACGGTTCTGTTTCTAGAGGAATATGCAAGGTAGACCAAGACGATTTGGTTTCCGTTAACGAAAGATTGAAGCTTGTACAAAAAGGCGATAAGATTGTAGACGAGGATACAGGGCTGGAGTTTACCGGTGAAGAACAGGCAAGTATGAATTTTTGGGTATGCAGACCAAGTATCTTTGATAAGATAACCAACGAATTAAAGGTATTCATAAAAGACCAGGACAAAATAGCCAATAGCGAGCTATATCTGCCTTTTATGATCCAAGAAATGTTACAGGCCAATGAAGTCAAGGTAAAATGTATTCCTTCTGGAGGGGAATGGTTCGGGGTCACCTATGCAAGCGACAAAGAAAAGGCCGTAGCAAGCCTAAAAAACAAAACCGAAGAAGGCTTCTACCCTACACCACTATGGTAGAAAACCGTTACCATTTATAAAGTAAGGCCTAAATTATAGGCCTTACTTTTTTTATGCAAAACCTATTAAAACCAAAAAGAGTCCGATTTAAACAAATCGGACTCTTTTACGAGAACACTATATGAAAATGAAAAATTATTTTTCTTTTTTATTACATGGTAAATGTACTTTCTAATCTACAGAGCGCGAACTTATTGTTGTAAGACAAGACTATAATGTGGTGAAACATACTCTTTTTGTTGTTGACCTATTGTAAGCCCCTGTTAAACCCTTGTCTTTTGTCCCCATTCGCAAAAACCTTAACGATCCGCTAACCAAAACATAAGTTAGCCGTAACCGCCCCGTTCTATAAATTGACCACTTTTGCAATCAGAGGTTTTCCATACATGAAAATTAAACTGAAGGGCTTTTCGAAACAAACAACCGGTTTTACCGTAAGCCTACCTTTCTACCCAACTACGTTACGAACCGACCAAACAATAATTCTTCATCAAAAATGAAAAAGCGTCCTGTAGATATTCTAGTTGTATCCGACGTGCATTTGGGCACTTATGGATGTCACTCCAAAGAACTTTTAAAATACCTAAAGAGCATTGCTCCAAAACAAGTAATACTTAATGGCGATATTATAGATATATGGCAGTTTAACAAGAGGTATTGGCCAAAATCACATATGAAGGTGATCAAATTGTTCATGGATTGGATCGCCAAAGGTGTAAAAGTCTATTATGTTACTGGCAACCATGATGAAATGATGAGAAAATTTACCGGTTTTCAAATGGGGTCACTACATATTGTAAACAAAGTAGTGCTTCCTTTAAACGGTAAAAAAGCATGGTTTTTTCATGGAGATGTCTTTGATGTTACCATGCAACATTCTAAATGGGTAGCCAAATTGGGCGCCAAGGGGTACGACCTTTTAATCTTATTGAACAGGGCCATTAACTTTATCAGCAAAAAACTTGGCAAAGGCCCTATTTCCATGTCAAAAAAAATAAAGAACGGCGTAAAATCAGCTGTCAAGTTCATTAACAATTTTGAACGTACCGCTGCCGACATCGCCATAGAAAACCAATACGACTATGTGGTTTGCGGCCACATTCACCAACCTGAAATAAGGCAAATTAAAACGGACAAAGGGCAGGTTACCTATCTTAACTCCGGGGATTGGATAGAAAACCTAACCGCTTTGGAGTACAATAATGGGGAGTGGCAACTATACAGCTACTACGAGGATTTTAATACCGTAAACCAATTAGAGGACTCCCATGATGAGCTTCCTGTTTTAGAAAAAGAAGAATTGTTTCAAAGCCTCATGGACGAATTTCAGACCAGTGGCCTTTTAAAAGTCAAATAACCTTAACCCACACCATGAAAGTACTGTATGCAATTCAGGGTACGGGAAACGGCCATTTAAGTAGGGCAAGGGACGTTATACCCGCGTTACTAAAAGAGGGCGTTACCTTAGATCTCCTCATAAGTGGTACCCAGGCAGATATTCAGATACCATACCCCGTAAAATATAGATTCAAGGGGCTTAGTTTCATATTCGGAAAAAAGGGTGGTGTAGATATGTGGAAAACCTACATAAAATCGAACACCTTAAGGCTGCAAAAAGAAATTAAAAGCGTACCGGTCCAAGATTACGACCTGGTCATAAACGATTTTGAACCTATAACCGCATGGGCCTGTAAATTACAGAACAAACCATGCTTTAGCTTTAGCCACCAAGCGGCCGTTTTATCGAAAAAAGCGCCAAAACCAAAAAAAACCGATGCATTCGGCAGGTGGATTTTACAAAAATATGCTCCCTGCAGCCATCAATTCGGACTACATTTTAAACCCTACGAACCAGGTATATTCACCCCTATCATTAGAAACGACATACGCAATATCGCCACATCTTTAGGCGACCATATTACCGTATACCTACCTTCTTATAGCGATGGAAAAATAATTCATTTTTTATCGCAATTGCCCCACGTGAAATGGGATGTATTCTCAAAACACAATACCAAAGAGGTAGTTACCAAAAATCTGAGCATACGCCCCATTACCAACGAAGCTTTTGTTCAAAGTATGGCGAGCAGTAAAGGTGTTTTCTGTGGGGCCGGTTTTGAAACACCTGCAGAAGCATTGTTCATGAGAAAAAAATTAATGGTAATACCCATGAAAGGCCAGTACGAACAGCAGTGCAATGCGGCCGCCCTAAAAGCCATGAACGTGCCCGTCATAAAATCACTAAAGGAAAAACACTTGGAAAAAATAAGCCATTGGATAGATTCGGATAAAATTGTCGCAGTAGATTATCCGGATATTACTTCTATAATAGTACAAAGTCTATTGAGCAAAAGTATCGCACTGCAATCCTGAAACAACCTATATTTTCCTTGAAATGAAAAAAGAAATTCATTCTAAAGAGTTTGGAGAAAATTTTGTTTGGGGTGTTTCTACAGCCGCCTTTCAGACAGAAGGTGCTTATAACAAAGATGGAAAAGGACTTTCTATTTGGGACGTATTTTCTTTAACAAAAGGAAACATACGCAAAAACCAGACCGCCAAAGTATCTTGCGATTTCTACCACAGATACAAAGAGGACATTCTTTTAATGAAATCCATGAACATCAAAAACTTTAGGTTTTCTATTTCATGGAGCCGAATACTCCCTGACGGAACGGGAAAAATAAACCAAAAAGGCATTGATTTCTACAACAAGGTCATCGACTTTTGTCTAGCATGCAATATTGAACCTTGGATCACCCTTTACCACTGGGATCTACCCCATGCCCTAGAACTAAAAGGAGGATGGACCAATAGGGAAGTACTTAAATGGTTCAGTGAGTTCGTTACCCTGAGCGCTACTTGTTTTGGCGATCGGGTAAAACGTTGGATGGTTTTGAACGAACCTATGGTATTTACCGGAGGAGGCTATTTTTTAGGAGTGCATGCCCCTGGAAAAAAGAGATTAAAAAATTTTCTTCCGGCACTTCACCATGCACAATTGGCCCAGGCTACCGGTGGCCGAATATTAAGAAAGCTACTTCCAGATAGTGAAATAGGCACAACCTATTCATGTTCCTATATCGTGCCCAAAAACCACAAACCAAGAAATATAAAGGCAGCACAAAAGGCGGACGCACTGCTGAACCGACTGTTTATAGAACCCGTCTTGGGTCTAGGGTACCCCAAAAAAGACTTACCAATGCTAAAGCGGTTGGATAAATACATTTTACCGGGCGATATGGAGAACAGTAAGTTTCAATTTGATTTTATCGGCATTCAAAACTATACCCGAGAGGTAGTACAACACAGTTATTTTGTGCCCTATCTTCAGGTGAAAATTGTAAAAGCGCCCAAAAGAAATGTAACTACCACTTTAATGGATTGGGAAGTATACCCACCCAGTATTTACGAAATGATCGGCAAGTACAACAACTACGAAAACATACCAAAGTTGATCGTTACAGAAAACGGTGCCGCTTTTAAAGACAAGTTTAAATCAGGAAAAGTAAAGGATAAAAAAAGAAAAAAATACCTGATTACCCATATAGAACAAATTCTTAAGGCAAAAAAAGAGGGCAAGAACATTCATGGTTACTTTGTTTGGACCTTTACCGACAATTTTGAGTGGGCAGAAGGTTACCAACCCAGTTTTGGCCTGGTACATGTAGATTTTGAAACACAAAAACGCACGGTCAAACACTCGGGCAAGTGGTATAAAAAATTCTTGGCCAAGACCTAAGCTTTATGCGATGATCTTGGGGCACAAAAAAAGCCGATGCTCCCATCGGCTTATGCTAACTAACTCAAACTAAACATGCATAACAAAATGCGCTCTGCAAAGGTACTATGTCTTTTTTCGGACAATGTTAAGTATAAGTTATTTTATTTAAAAGCTTGGTATCCGGTTATATCCGCGCCAGTAATCAGTAAGTGAATATCGTGGGTACCTTCATAGGTAATAACACTTTCCAAATTCATCATATGGCGCATAATACTGTATTCTCCCGTAATGCCCATTCCCCCTAAAACCTGTCTGGCCTCCCGAGCTATGTTAATCGCCATTTCCACATTATTTCTTTTGGCCATCGAAATTTGTGCCGTCGTGGCTTTGCCTTCGTTCTTAAGTTGCCCCAATCTAAATGCAAGCAACTGGGCCTTGGTTATTTCCGTGATCATCTCGGCCAATTTCTTTTGTTGCAATTGGGTGGCGGCGATCGGTTTACCGAACTGAATACGTTCTTTGGCATAGCGCAATGCCGTATCGTAACAATCCATGGCGGCCCCAATGGCACCCCATGAAATACCGTACCTAGCAGAATCTAAACATCCTAAAGGTGCTCCCAATCCACTTTTTTTAGGCAAAAGATTTTCTTTGGGCACTTTTACATTATCAAAAATAAGTTCTCCGGTGGCCGATGCCCTTAGCGACCATTTGTTATGCGTTTCGGGAGTGGTAAATCCTTCCATACCGCGCTCTACGATCAAACCGTGTATTCTACCTTCTTCGTTCTTGGCCCACACAACGGCTATATCTGCAAAAGGGGCGTTAGAAATCCATAATTTGGCTCCGTTCAAAAGGTAATGGTCTCCCATATCCCTGTACTTTGTTTCCATACCGCTCGGATTGGACCCATGATTCGGCTCTGTTAAACCAAAACATCCCATTAGCTCCCCTGTTGCCAATTTAGGAAGGTATTTTTTTCGCTGTTCTTCGGTACCATAGGTATAAATCGGATACATCACCAAAGAAGACTGTACCGAAGCTGTAGAACGCACACCACTGTCTCCCCTTTCTATCTCTTGCATAATGAGTCCGTAGCTTATCTGATCCAAGCCAGCACCTCCATATTCTTCGGGAATATAGGGGCCAAAAGCTCCTATTTCTGCCAACCCCCCTATTATTTGTTTTGGAAATTCCGCGTTTTGGGCATAGGTTTCAATGATAGGAGAAATATCTCTCTTTACCCATTGCCTTGCGGCATCCCTTACCAGCAAATGTTCTTCTGAAAATAAATCGTCTAAATGATAATAATCGGGCGCTTCAAATAAATCGGGCTTCATAGCAATATATATTTAATGTATCCAAAGTAAAAATATAACATTATACAGATAAAAAGTTACATTTTTAAATAAAAATCCTTTGTCAAATGTACATATTCGGCAGTATATACATGTCTGGCTTTTTCTATGGTCAATTCATCGTACAACAACTCCGCCGATTCCCTGGAAAATTCCAATAAGCTTCTTTTTATAGGTGCCTCTTCATTTCCCCTCACCCTTGTAATCCTATTTGCGTACAAGCCCAAATCGGAGGCCATATTTACAAATTGCGCTTCCTCTTTATAGGGAACGATCGTTGCAAAACGACCTTCGTCCGACAATAATTTAGCCACTCCCTCCAATAATTCATCAAAGGGCAATGAGCTATTTTGCCTTGCCAAATCACGCGACACATCACCACTGGCCACATTTTCAACATAAAAAGGAGGATTACTCACTATTAGCTCATAACGATCATCTATCTCGTCTACAAACTCATCCAAACCGGCATGATAGCAATAAAGACGGTCTCCCCATGGTGAAGCCTCAAAATTCTCTACGCTCTGCTCATAGGCGTCCCCATCTACCTCAATAGCATCTATAATCTCGGCATTACTGCGTTGCGCCAGCATTAAAGCTATAACACCGGTACCGGAACCAATATCTAGAATAGTGACAGGCTCATTGTTTACAGGCGCCCAAGCCCCCAAGAGAACACCATCGGTGCCTATTTTCATGGCACAACGGTCTTGTGCTACGTTAAACTGTTTAAAAACAAAAGGTTTCATTATTTCTATTTCATGATTTAGCAAGGCCGCAGCCCTTATAGACGTACAAGAAAGATAGGAAGTAATTCTATGGAAAAACTTAAATTACCAAAATTGTGACGCTCTAATTTTAGAGGTCCAAGTATAGGGCCACCAAACCTTCGGGCGTAGTAACCTCTATGGTACTGTTTTGGCGATCTACCTTTTTAATGATTTCATCATTAATAGGTATCAAAAGTTGTTTGTCCTCTTTTTGAACCTCGAACAATGCCTGTGCCGTGCTATCGTTCACACTTTGAATAGTACCTATATTACCATGAACATCGTCCATGACGGCAAAACCGATCACCTCGTGGTAGTAAAATTTGTTACCCGTAAGCTTGGGCAACATGGTCAACGGCAAATACAAGTCTGAACGCATGATCCTATCCGCATCGGCCTCTGACTTCACCTCTTCAAAATCTATGCGGAGCAGGTTCGATTTATGAAGGCGGCATTTATCAATAAAAAATGGAACCAGATTGTTTCCCAAAGAAACAAATACTGATTCCATATTTTCGTATATCTCGGGGTCGTCCGTATCTAGTTTGACAAGAACTTCTCCCTTAAAACTATATTTTGAAACGATTTTGCCTAGGTAGAAACAATCTTCCTTTCGCATCGTTACAATTATTCCCCTTCTTTAGGAGCTTCTTCTTCCTTTGCTTCTGCAGCAGGTGCTTCTTCTGCAGGTGCTTCAGCGGCAGCTTCGGCAACAGCTTCTACTTCTGCTTCGGCACTCTCACCTTCTGGAGTTTCTGGAAGTTCGGCAGCAGCGGCTTCGGCAGCTCTCTTTTCGTTTATTACTTTTTCAGCGGCCAATGCTTGTGCTTTCGCTTCTTCCTTGGCTTTGTTCAATCCGCCTTTTTTGGCATCGATAGCAGCTTCTTTTTCAGCAACCCAAGCATTGAATTTTTCTTCCGCTTGCTCTTCTGTCAAAGCTCCTTTGGCAACACCGCCCAATAAGTGATGTTTTAATAAAACTCCTCTGTAAGATAGTATTGCTCTGGCAGTATCTGTTGGTTGTGCACCGTTCTGTAACCACTTCACGGAACTGTCAACATCTAGCTCAATAGTAGCTGGGTTGGTATTAGGATTGTAGATTCCTAATTTTTCCAAAAATTTACCATCTCTCTTTGCTCTTGCATCTGCGGCAACGACCCAGTAAAATGGTTTTCCTTTTTTACCGTGTCTCTGTAATCTAATTTTAACTGGCATATCACATTAATTATGTAGGGTGCCCGACCCTCGGTTATTAATTCTAGTTTTTTAACTCTTTCGCCGTCAGAGAGCTGGGCCCAGCTGAAAGCGGGTGCAAATATAATTGAATTTCACGAATACACAATATCTTTTTTACAGTTTATAAGAAACCTTGAGCATTGCTATTCTAGGCAATATGAACGTTCGCCGATCACTGATCAAGAAATCGGAGAAAGAACTTTGCTGTTTAAACCGAGTATTGAAAACATTCATAACAATCAGCAACAAAACTTTATTATCTTTTAAAAATTGTAATAGAACACAATAACCTCTTCTCTTTTCTCAATAATACCTTTATATAATCTGTTTAATCTATGCCCATAAAAAAAATCAAATTTAATCAGATCCATAAAAGCTATCCCTAAAAATAAAAACCGTTAATAACTCGTAGCAAATCGGTTTTACCAACCCATAGGTTTTCTGTAATTTTATCTGTTCCTTACAAAACTAGTTCCCGAATTATATATTTTCCATTTTTTTCGGAAAACAGCATAAAAACACACGTAGTATGTACCTCATTTTTGATACTGAAACCACCGGATTACCAAAACGTTGGGACGCCCCCATTACCGACACGGACAACTGGCCCCGCTGTATACAGATAGCATGGCAGTTGCACGACGACATGGGTAGACTTATAGAGCACCAAGACTACTTGGTAAAGCCCGAAGGGTTCAATATTCCCTACGATGCGGAAAAGATCCATGGTATATCTACCGAGCTGGCCGAAAAGGATGGTATTCCCTTGGCAGAGGTCTTGGAGAAGTTCAATGCCGCCATGGCCAAAACGAAGTTTATCGTGGGGCAAAATGTGGGTTTTGACGTGAACATCATGGGGGCTGAATTCCATAGAATGGGTGTTGAAAACCCTTTACAGGAACTCCCCGTTTTGGATACCTGTACGGAACATACGGCACAGTTATGTCAAATACCCGGTGGGCGTGGAGGTAAATTCAAGCTTCCTACCCTGACCGAGCTTCACGAGTTCTTGTTCGGCGAACCTTTCGCCGAGGCCCACAACGCTACGGCAGATGTTGAGGCCACTACCCGTTGTTTTTTAGAGCTGATAAGAAAAAGACAGTACACGGCCGAGCAACTGGATGTACAGCCCGATTACTTTGAGAATTTCTCGGAGGCCAACCCGCAAGAGATAGAGCTCATCGGTCTTAAGCACATCAACTTAAAACAGGCCTCCAAAAAAATAGCGGACGCCCTATGGGAAAAGGATACCGGTGGCGTTTCGCAAGAAGAGATACAGGAAAACCTGGCCACCTTGGAGTCGGCCAGTTTTGCCCATCTGCACAATCATACCCAGTTTTCCATATTACAGTCCACCATAAGCATCCCCGACCTGATCAAGGCAACGGCGGAGGCCAGAATGCCCGCTGTGGCCATGACGGACCATGCCAATATGATGGGGGCCTTTCACTTTGTGAACGGGGTTATTAACCACAACAAGGGAGTGGCCGCCAAAAATGAGGAAAACAAAAAAAGGTACGAAGCCACGCAAAACGGAACCCTCCAAGAAGGAGAGGAACCCCTTCACGAACTACCTGAACCCATTCCCGAGATTACACCTATTATAGGTTGCGAATTTCACGTGTGCGAAGACCACTCCAACAAATCGCAAAAAGACAATGGTTATCAGATCGTGATGCTTGCCAAAAACAAGCAAGGGTACCTTAACCTGGCCAAAATGTCTTCCATCGCCTTTGTGGAAGGGAAGTACTACGTGCCCCGTATCGACAAAAAAATTATTGAACAGTATAAGGAAGACATCATTGTACTTACCGGAAACCTGTACGGTGAGGTGCCCAGTAAAATACTGAACGTAGGAGAGAAACAGGCCGAGGAAGCCCTTATCTGGTGGAAAGAGATGTTTGGCGACGACCTGTATATAGAGATCATGCGCCACGGACAGGAAGACGAAAACCGCGTTAACCAAGTGTTGATCCAATTCGCCAAAAAATACAATATAAAACTGGTAGCCACCAACAACACCTATTATGTCAACAAAGAAAATGCCCATGCGCACGACATCCTTTTGTGCGTAAAGGACGGCGAAAAGCAGTCGACCCCCATAGGCCGTGGTCGCGGTTACCGCTATGGCCTTCCGAACCAAGAGTACTACTTTAAGTCCTCTGACGAAATGAAGGAACTCTTTAAGGACATACCGGAGGCCATCATCAACATACAGGAAATTATCGACAAGGTAGAGACCTTTACCTTGGCCCGCGACGTGCTCTTGCCCGCTTTTGACATCCCCGAAGAATTTCAGTTCGAGGAAGACAAATTGGACGGGGGCAAGCGTGGAGAAAACAAATACTTGCGCCATATTACCTATGAGGGCGCAAAAAAGAGATACGGCGAAATTACGCCCGAAATAGACGAGCGACTCGATTTTGAGCTTAAGGTGATCGAAAAAACGGGATATCCGGGTTATTTCTTGATCGTGGAAGATTTTATCAGGGCAGCCAGAAACATGGGGGTTTCCGTGGGACCCGGCCGTGGATCCGCAGCAGGATCTGCCGTGGCCTACTGTTTGGGGATCACCAATTTGGACCCTATTAAGTACGACCTCCTTTTTGAGCGTTTCCTAAATCCGGATCGTGTGAGTATGCCCGATATCGATATCGATTTTGATGATGAGGGGCGTAGCCGTGTAATGGACTATGTGATCGAGAAATACGGGGCCAACCAAGTAGCACAGATCATTACCTATGGTACCATGGCCGCCAAATCATCTATCCGCGATACGGCCCGTGTACTGGACCTGCCACTGAGCGATGCCGACCGTATGGCGAAGCTCATCCCCAACATGTCCAAACTAAAAAAGATCATCGGGGTAGACGAAAAGGTACTTCGTAGTAAGTTCAACAGCGAGGAACTCGAAAAAATAAACGAACTCCTGAACATTTCCGAGGGCGATGGCCTGGAATCGGAAACCCTGAACCAAGCTTACGTTTTAGAGGGGTCTGTTCGTAATACGGGTATCCATGCCTGTGGGGTGATCATTACCCCGGACGATATCACCAAGTTCGTTCCCGTGGCATTGGCCAAGGATTCCGACATGTACTGTACCCAGTTCGACAACTCGGTGGTAGAAAGTGCGGGACTGTTAAAAATGGATTTCTTGGGATTAAAGACCCTGACCCTGATCAAGGATACCGTAAAGATCGTGAAAGCGAAACACGGTATAGAGCTGGATCCCGAAAATTTTCCGCTGGACGACGAAAAAACATACGAGCTTTTCCAACGGGGTGAGACGATTGGGGTGTTCCAATACGAATCGCCCGGTATGCAAAAGCACATGCGTGCGTTAAAGCCCACGGTCTTTGCGGATTTGATTGCCATGAACGCCCTGTACCGTCCGGGACCGATGGAATACATACCCAGTTTTATCGCACGTAAACACGGTACCGAAGAAATTGTGTACGACCTCGAGGCCTGCGAAGAATACCTTGCCGAAACCTACGGCATTACGGTATACCAAGAGCAGGTGATGCTCCTTTCGCAAAAACTGGCCGATTTCACCAAGGGTGAAGCCGACGTCTTGCGTAAGGCCATGGGTAAAAAGCAAAAGCACGTACTGGACAAAATGAAGCCCAAGTTCATTGAACAGGCATCCGCAAAAGGACATCCTGTAGATAAGCTGGAGAAAATATGGAAAGACTGGGAAGCATTTGCCGCCTACGCCTTTAACAAGTCGCACTCTACCTGTTACGCGTGGATCGCCTACCAAACGGCCTATTGTAAGGCCCACTACCCTGCCGAATACATGGCTGCCGTGCTGTCGAACAACATGAACGACATAAAACAGGTCACCTTCTTTATGGAAGAATGTAAGCGAATGGGGCTCGATGTTTTAGGTCCGGATGTAAACGAATCGTACTACAAGTTTGCGGTAAACGATGCCGGTGCCGTACGTTTCGGAATGGGAGCTATTAAAGGTGTCGGAAAAGGTGCTGTTGATACTATTGTAGAGGAAAGAAAAGAAAACGGCCCCTTTAAATCTGTCTTTGACATGGCCAAGCGCATCGATTTGCGGGCCGCCAACAAAAAGGCTTTTGAAAACTTGGCGCTTGCCGGTGGATTCGATTCTTTGGGAGACACCCATAGGGCCCAATATTTTCATAATGAAGGAGATGGAATCACCTTTTTGGAAAAAGTAATCAAATACGGTGCTAAATTTCAAGAGAACGAAAATTCCGCTCAGGTAAGCCTCTTTGGTGAAGCCAGTGAAGTCACCATCCCCGAACCTATCGTTCCGCCCTGTGAAGAATGGGGAACCATGGAAAAGCTGCGTAGAGAAAAAGAAGTGGTGGGCATCTATATTTCCGGACACCCCTTAGATGATTTTAAAACTGAGATCAATGCCTTCTGCAATGCCAATCTTTCTTGCTGCAGCGATTTACCAAGTTACGTAAACCGAGAACTAACTTTCGCCGGGGTCATTACCGATGTGCAACACAGAATATCAAAAAACGGAAAGGGATGGGCCGCTTTCACCATGGAAGATTATACAGACTCCTTTGAGTTTAGGATCTTTGGTGAAGAATACCTCAAATTCAGGCATTTTTTAATGCCAAACTCTTTTGTGTACGTAAAACTATATGTTCGAGAAGGGTGGACAAACAAAGACACGGGCAAAAAAGGAGACCCCCGTATGCAGTTCAACAGTTTTATGTTACTACAGGATGTGATGGAAACCTATGCCAAAAAACTAACCATAAACTTAAACATCGACGAATTAAAAGAAGAGGACGTGCTGCAATTAAAGGACACCTTGGTCACCCACAAGGGCGATCACCAGCTTAACTTTGTCGTGTATGAAATGCAAGAACAGATAAAAGTTCGACTATCTAGCAGAAAACAAAAAGTCCAAATTTCAAGCGAACTGCTAAAAAAATTGGAAAAAGAACAAATTCATTATAAATTGAACTAGAAAACACTACGGCCGCCAATGAATCACAGAAATTGAAAAGAAAATCGATCTATGTACTATCCGCGTTACTGATAGCGGCTTTTGTGACCTTAAAACTGTACCGCCATTTTTCGGGACCAGAGGAAAATTATCTAGACCCCAAAGTAATCGCCTATCATTTCAATGGCAATGGTTTTGTAGGTTCCACCACCTGTATGGAATGTCATCAAGAAGTATATGAATCACACATTCTCACCCCACATTTCAACACCTCTGCCTATGCTACGTTAGATAAGGTAAAGGCAAGTTTTGAAGAAGGCAAAAACACCTTATCGCTTTTGGATGCCAATTTTCTAATGACCACCAAGAACGGCACCCCTTTTCAACATGCGAAATTAAAATATGGCGACCACAGGGAGTTTGATTGGAGTATGGATATCATCATAGGCTCGGGGTCTAAAGGGCAATCATACCTGAGCCAGCAACCAGAAGGACTGTACCAATTACAAGCATCGTACTACGTGCCTTCCAACTCTTGGATAAATAGCCCCAACTACACCAATAGGTTAAACCCTTTACGTGCGGTTAACGACCAGTGCCTCAAATGCCATGTCACCTTTGCCAAAAATTTGGGCCCCACAGACGTATCCAACAAGTACGACATCACAAAAATGGTCATGGGCATAGACTGCGAAAGGTGTCATGGGCCAGGCCAACAGCATGTTGTAAACAAAAGAAACCACCCACAATCTCGCGATACCTCTATGGTACAAATGGCTTCCCTATCCAGGCAGCAAAGGTTAGACCTCTGTGCATCTTGCCATTCGGGCCTTAGAAACAACCAGATCAAGAACCCTTTTAAGTTCTTGCCCGGAGACACCCTTTCAAATTTCTCGAAAAATTACCATTCGCTCCGGCCTAACAGCAAGCTAGATGTCCATGGAAACCAATACGGCCTACTTACCAGTAGCAAATGCTTTACCGAGTCTACCTCAATGGATTGCATAACCTGCCATGACCCACATAAAAACCAACGCGGCGACCACTCCTATTTTAACGCCAAATGCATGCAATGCCATAGCAAAGCCACTGTAGAATGCAGCATACCGGAAAATAATATGGGGCAAAAAAACAATAATTGCATACAATGCCACATGCCCGTGATACCCTCACAGGCTATGCAGGTACAGCTAAATAAAGAAGAAAACACGGTGCCCGTTGGCGTACGAACACACTATATAGCCATTTATGACAAAGGGAGCGAACCCCCAAAAAATAAGGAATAGAATAAAACAATCGGGCAATAACGAAAACGAATACTTACCCTGTAAGGAAACTGTATAATATTTGACTAAATTTGCATAATCTTTAAAAGCAATAATCATGGCATTAGAAATAACAGATGCTACTTTTGATGAAGTAGTTTTAAAAAGTGATAAACCTGTAGTAGTAGATTTTTGGGCCGCTTGGTGCGGACCTTGTAGAATGGTGGGTCCGATCATTGACGAAGTCAGTAACGAATATGAGGGCAAAGCCGTTGTAGGTAAAGTGGATGTAGATGCCAATCAAGAGTTTGCCGCTAAATACGGAGTAAGAAACATACCTACCGTATTGGTATTTAAAGATGGTGAAATAGCCAGCAGACAAGTAGGTGTTTCTCCCAAGAAAGTTTACACAGACGCTATAGATGCACTTCTATAAGGTTAAAATTTAATATTTTATTAGAAAGGTCTGGCAGAAGTCAGACCTTTTTTATTTTATCTTTATTGCTGTGAACCTACAATCAGAATTAAATAAGGCAGCTCTCTTTCCCAATCTGGAACTTTTGGCCAACCAGGTGGTAGAAGGTTTTATCAGCGGTATTCACAAGAGTCCGTTTCATGGATTTTCTGCGGAATTTGCCGAACATAAGATTTACAACAATGGAGAGAGTACCAAGCATATAGACTGGAAGCTTTTTGCCAAGACCGATAAGCTATACACCAAAAGGTACGAAGAAGAGACCAATTTAAGGTGCCATATGATCTTGGACAACTCTGCCTCTATGTATTACCCCAAGGTAAAACAGCTAGAAATTGGTAACCTCAACAAAATAGGTTTCGGCATCTTGGCCATTGCCGCCTTAATGAACGTACTCAAAAAACAGCGCGATGCCGTTGGCCTAAGCGTATACTCGGACCATTATAATTTCTATGCGCCCGAAAAAGGCAGTGAACGCCATTTTCAAATGCTCTTGGCACAACTTAGTAAAATAGGAACCTCAAAAGAAGCCGCTAAAGAAACCAAGACCTATACCTATCTACACCAGATAGCGGAAAAAATAAAAAGAAGAAGCCTTATCTTTTTGTTTACGGACATGTTTCAAACAGAAAAGGAGGATACCGAACTATTTGAAGCCCTTAGACATTTAAAATATAACAAGCACGAGGTAGTGCTGTTCCACTTAATGGATAAGGAACACGAGCTACATTTTAATTTTGACAATACCCCAAAACGCTTTTTAGATGTTGAAACAGGCGAACATTTAGATTTATACGCCGACAACATTAAAGAAGCCTATGAGCAGCGTATTACCCAATATTTCAATGATATAAAGCTAAAATGCGCCCAATACCGAATAAAATATATTGATATTGATGTAAAAAGCGACTTTTCTACCGTATTGAATACTTTTCTGGTGGAACGGAACAATTTTCTATAATTGAAAAAAAAATTAAAAGAAAATGTTTGCGCAATTGAATAAGCGATGTATATTTGCACTCGCTAAACGCCACGGTCTGGTAGTTCAGTTGGTTAGAATACCTGCCTGTCACGCAGGGGGTCGCGGGTTCGAGTCCCGTCCAGACCGCAAGAAGCCTTCGAGAAATCGGAGGCTTTTTTAGTTTATGGAAAATTTCTACGTATATATCATTTATTCCGCCTCACACGATGTCTTTTACAAAGGGCACTCCGCAGACTATAAACGGCGACTGCAAGAGATATAATAATCCTACCCATATAAAATTGAGACTACCACCTACCTGTTTTTTAAACCTTTTTCTTTTTCAAAAGTCTTACTAACACGTGTAACCCAAACTATTATAACTATGAGGCATTTTGTTATTTTAATTTCGGCATTCTTTTTATTCAACCTGTCATCGTGTGCAACACACGTAGCAACAGAACCTGCTCAGGTCACCATTGTTAAAAAAGCTCCTAGAAATCATAAAGTTGTCATTGTTAAAGGCAAACGTTATTATTTCTGGAACGGCAATCACTACAGAAAAACCAGAAGAGGGTACATTTTGGTTCATGTTTAAAAACTATCTGCCAAAGCAGAAATTTGAACAGAATTCCCCAGATACCCGTTATTATATAGAAAACGGGAGCTAGAACCAAAGACCAAAAGGGGTGCTCTATGCATTGGGTATTTGAACAACGACCCTTGTGCCCAGAGCATCGCCAATGGTCTCATCTATAATATCCTCTATACGATAGCTATAGTGTTTTTGAAATTTTTTGGAAAAAAGATCCAGCCTGTCCCTGGTCAATGTAAGTCCCAATGATTCTTTCTTTAACGGGTTTGTCAGGTTTCTATCTTCAGAAACACGCCTACCTACCCCATTGTCGGCGATACTTATTTCTATGGTATTGGGTAATTTGGAATATCCGACAGACAGATTCAAAAGTTTTTCGCCTTTCTTGGTCGATAGGCCATGCCAAATGGCATTCTCTATAAAAGGCTGTAAAATAAGGGCCGGAATCATAATATTCTCTAGCTCTATACCTTCATCCGAAGCTATTTTAAACTGAATATCGTTCTTAAAGCGATCGTTCTCTATGGCTATATACATTTCCAGAATATCCAGTTCCTCTTTTAAGGAAATTTCCTCTGCTCGCGAACTCTCCAGTATACACCGGATCAGTTTAGAAAACTTGGACAGGTAAAAAATGGCCTTTTCTTGATCGTTGTCTATAAAATAAGACTTGATGGAATTTAATGCATTAAAGATAAAATGGGGACTCATTTGGCTCCGCAGGGCATTAAGCCGTAATTGAGCAAACTTGTTCTCGAATTTCATGGTCAGTTTTTCGGTACGTTCGCGTTGCGCCTCGGCAGAAAGATCCTCGATCTCGGTTTTGGTCTGTAAGAGTTCTTCGGACAGCGTTCTATTAATACTCTCCTTCATAGTCTGGTTCTCTTCCAATTGTTGAATGTACTTTTTCTGTACCAATGCCTTTTCCCTATATACCATTTTTTGCTCTAGCCCAATGGCCAAGGCAAAAAGCAAACTCTCTATTAATATGCCTATGTAATAGATATACAATGTTTCTCTATTGGCGGTCATGGCACGCATAGACATTACCGAGATGGCAAAATAGGAAATGACCAAAACCGACATACCGGAAAGAATATACCCTTTAATGGCCATATTGCCTTTCGCCACCATATAAAAAGCCGCAAAAAAGACGATATAACTTAAAATCAAAAACACATAGGCATGAAAATAATCTATAAGGTACGAAGAGTAATCGTTCATGTACACACCCCATAAGACTAAAAAAATGATAGAGGAAACGAGGTATGCAACATCGATTACCTTGATTGACTTCGGAAAGGTCTTCCGCAATTGCATGATCTCTATAATAAAATAGCTAAAAAAAAGCGAGCCGAACAATTGCGACGGATAATGAATGGCCCGATCGTACACCCTCCCCAAAGAGGTATCGAAAAAATCAGAAAAAAACACACCGTCTATATATTTTAACAGACTGGCCGCATTTACAAGAGCATAAAGGCTGTACAGCAAATAATACCTCTTTTTGTGCTGAAAAAATTGAATGAAAAAGAAAACAAAGAGATAGAACAGCACTACTACCGTTAAAAAACCAAATCCGTTCTGGTTGCTATTCTCAAAAAAAGACCTAATGGTAGCTGCCTTCATCCGCTCAATATGACATTTTGATCAAGAACTCTTCTTTTTTATTTCTCGACACCGGAATCTTTTTATTATTGCAAAGCACTACATACCCTTCTGTTCGCAAATATTCGACCACTTTAATCGTGTGTACGATATAGGAATTATGAATGCGAAAAAAATAATCTTTCGGTAAGATCAACCCTAGATCTTTCAACTTTTTTGATGTATAGAGCTCTTTGTTCGATTCAAGAAATACCTTTGAGTAATTACCATCAGATTCGCAATAAACGATATCCTCTACCCTAATAAAAAGTACTTTTCCGTTTACGGGAATCTGAATCATCTTAGGGGAACCGGCTCTTGAAAGTGCCGCCAATGTCTGAAGAAATTGGTCTTGAAGATGCTCTGGGGTCCTAAGATTTTTTAGTTTTTGCACCACCGTACCGATCTCATCCGAATCTATAGGTTTTAAAAGATAGTCCAGCGCACTTTCCTTAATGGCCTGTATGGCATATTGGCTATAAGCGGTGGTAATGATCACGGCAAAGTCGCGGAACTGTAATTGCCGCAGCAACGAAAAGCCGTTCATCTCGGGCATTTCTATATCTAAAAAAACACAATCGGGTTTCAAATAATTTATACCCGAAAGAGCATCGTTTGCAGAGGTAAACGTATCTATAACCTTAATATCGTCCGAAAATTTCTGAAGTTCCCAAGCTAAATTTTTGATAGCGGCAGGCTCGTCATCGACTATTATTGTTCTCATGCCCTGTGTCCTGTTTTATTCTTCAAGTTATTGCCTTCTGTAGCTATATCGGCTATACAACATGATAGATTGTAGGTATGGCTGTACAGATGGTACTATAACTGTATGGAAGGCTTTTACGGTAAAAAAAACAGAATCAACCCACATATACATTAATCTCCGCAGTCAGCACAATATTTTTCGCTGCGCATCACCATTAAGAAATACAGGACAAAGGGACGATCCTATTTTTAATACCCGAGAAAAATAATCGAACTGCAAACACCATTCATATGCTATAGACCAAACTAACATTTTACCTAACAATGTTCATTTATAAACCCATAAATACAATTTTTGGCTATGCAAGATCTAAACACATTAAGCACCCTAGAGGAAATTAGGGCGGTTAGTTTTTTTTCTACTTCGTTAAGCACCAAAGAATCCATTGACGAGATACTTTGGGACATCACCAAAAACGTAATCCATCGTTTAGGGTTCGTCGACTGTGTCATATACACCTACAACCATACTACATTAGAACTGAGCCAACATGCGGCCTACGGCAGCAAAAACCCGACCGATGAGCGCATTTATAATCAAATAAGACTGGACCTAGGAGAGGGCATCGTGGGTAGTGTCGCCATCACAAAATGTGCGGAAATCATTAACGACACTTCCAAAGATCCTAGGTACATTGTGGATGACGAGCCCCGCCTCTCAGAAATATGTATACCTATTGTTATCAACGGCAATCTTTTTGGCATTATCGACTCCGAGCACCCCGAAGCGGGCTTTTTTACCGAGAAACACCTGTGTTTGTTGAACATTATTGCATCGCTTTGCGCCCAACGGATCAAAGAACTTCATACAAAGTCGAAAACACAGTTCAGCACGGCCCATAAATATTTTAAGAAACTGGAAGAGCTGATGCGCTTTAAAAAACTATATAGAAATCCTTGCCTTAGCCTGTCATCGGTCGCAGAAGTTTTGGGCATTTCTGCCTGTTACCTGTCTAGTATGATCAACCGTCTTTTAAACAAAAGCTTTATCGATTTTATCAATGAATATAGGGTAGCGGACGTGAAACAAAATCTCACTTCCAATGCATTTGCCCATTATACCATAGTTTCATTGGGCTTAGAAGCAGGCTTTAATTCTAAATCGGCCTTCTACTCCGCTTTTAAAAAACATACGGGGCTAACTCCGGTACAGTACAAGAACAGTTTGTACATGATGTCTTAATTACCATAAAACCACACAAGGCTACTCGCCCTGTTCTTTGTCCTAATTCTTTAAAATCAAAACATCTAGGACTTCGACACTTTACCAATCTGTTAGGTTTGTTCCAATAATTTACAAATAAACAATTATGAAAACTTTTAAATTCACAAAACAATTACTTAGCCTACTGTTCATATCGAGCATGCTCATTGCTTGTTCTAAAGAAGACGGTGAAGACGGTGCCATAGGGCCCCAAGGACCACAAGGGGAACAAGGAATTCCCGGTGAAGACGGGGCAGACGGGGCAGACGGAGAACAAGGGGAAAAAGGAGATACAGGTACCGCCAATGTTATTTATTCCGGATGGATAACCAGTGGTTTCGAAGCGAATATACTTGACGATTCGGCAACTTTTGATATTGAAGCCCCTTCGTTGACACAAGAGATCATAGACGAGGGAGCTGTTCTGGTATATGGCCGAACAACCGGTATTGATTCAGATGTACTACCCCTGCCAATATACATTCCTACCACCCATGAAAGTTATTACCACCGTCTTGAAGGGGTGGGACAAATACAGATACGAGTTGTTACGGATGACTCAAGTTTAATTGGAAGCACCCTATTTTCCGATTACAGGTACATTCTAATTCCTGGTGGTGTTGAAGCTAGTAATGGAATCGGAGGTATTACAGGAAAATCCTCAACGGACTATTCAAATATGAGCTACGAAGAAATAGTGGCACAGTTTAATATTCCCGAATAAGAAAACAGCAAAGCTCACGGCTGCTTATTAAAATGCACCGATACACCGAAAAAGGATACCCATATAACACGTGCTCTAAAAAGGCACAGCAATATGGTAACCTACAAATAGCACATTCCGTGTCTTTAAAAATCCTTTTTACCTAAAAAAACAAAACGGATCACATATAAAACATTCCATATGAAGACAATAAAGAATAGTGTAGTACTGGCCTTTTTCGGTGTATTACTTTTTGCTTTGGCTTCTTGCCAAAAAGAATATTTTGATATCTTGGAAAACACTGGGTCTACCGATTTAAAAATGGGCTTTACCACAGAGGCAAAGACCTTAAAAGCATACAAGTACGACCCATCCCCCATTTTACTACCTAGATACAACCATAGCTCGCTGGTCTTTGATGACAAAATGTGGATATTGGGCGGAAATATCAAAGATGCTTCCAATATAAGCGATGATGTCCTCTTTAGCACCAATGGAGCGCAATGGAACAACCTGAACGAAAAAGCAAACTTTCCGCAACGCACCCTTTTTGGAGCTACCGTCTTTCAAAATAAAATGTGGATTGCAGGCGGATTGGTCAAAGGGTCGGAGTTTAGCAACAGTATAAAAAACGATGTTTGGTCATCTGAAGATGGTATTGAATGGAACTTGGTTACGCCAAAGGCGCAATTCGCCAAAAGAGCGGACCATACTCTTACCGCATTCAATGGCTCTTTATGGCTGATCGGAGGATTGGGCCATAATGCAAAAACGGATACGTTTGAAACATACTCCGATATTTGGAGGAGTTCCGATGGACTTAATTGGACACTAGTAACAGCCAATGCGCCTTTTGGAAAGCGAAAGTGGCATGCCACCATCGTCTATGACAATAGAATATGGCTCCTAGCAGGTGGAGACAACAGCTATAACAGTGATGTATGGTACAGCCATAACGGTTATCAATGGATACTGGCAACAGATGAAGCCCCCTTTTCCACAAGGGGATTGCACGGACTGACCACAGATGGTGAGCAGATGTGGCTCACCGCAGGACACCTAGCAGAATACGGTGATGAAAATTACTTTGGACTTCAAAATGATATTTGGCGAAGCACCAACGGTATAGATTGGTTCGAGGTAAAAACTTCGCAAGAATTCCCCAAACGTTCCCAACATTCATCGGTATTCTTTGAAAATAAACTATGGGTGATCAATGGCTCTCAACATAACGATGTTTGGTCTTTTGAATACTAAACAATACCGCAAGTAACAATCACCAAAAACATTAAACCAGATCTTAAATCCCCGTACCAAAACTGGTTACGGAAAAAATAAAAAAACATGAAAACATCAACGATAACAGCACTCCTTTTATGTACCTGCCTATTCGTCTGCTCGTCTTTATTTGCACAACAATTGGCCAATACGATCAAGGTAACCGCTAGGATAATTTATATAGACCCCGATCCTACATACAAAGCAACCATTTCTTTAAGCAATCCCTCAAGTTATGATTATGACTACGTGAGTCTTGCCGAATTAAAGGAGCGTTTTAAAAAAAGAGTGGAGGAAAGTGGTCTTTCATGGAGCAGTATAAAGGAACACCCCTTCACTTTTGGCTATGAAACCATGAGGTATAACAAAGAGGGAGCCCTGTACCTATACGAAACAAAATCTGTAGAAGAGATGAAACAGTTCCTTAACATTAAACTGCCTATTCTTCAAGTTTTAGATATGAGTTCGGCCATCGTAATCGATGATAAAGAAGTGGAAATAATTACTCAAATGGCGCTGGACAAATCTTTTAAACAAGCTACGTTACTGGCAAAAAATGCAAAAAAGAAATTGGGAGGCATTATAGCATTAAAAGAGAATGGCGCCCTTTTTAATAAACCTTATGAGGTGAGTCTATACTACGACAGACCACCGGGCGAATTTTATTATGACATGGAAGTCACCTATGAAATCCAGTAAAGGAAATCATATGAAAAAGAAGTCAAAACATATCATTACCATACTACTGGCAGCTATATTGCTAGCGGCCTGCTCTAAGGACAAAGACAGTCCGGAGCCTATGGTAGCGGACACAACCCCACTACCCGAGGTTATTTCATTAGTCTATAGTGATGGTCGCACAGTAGTCTATACAATGGATTACAATGATTCGCTTCAATTAACAACAATGGACATGTCATATAAAACGGATGATGGGGAAAATATTTTGGAAACGGAAATACGCTATAACGAAACAGGCTTGATTACAACAATAGATGTAGCGGATGTAAGCAACGATTTAAATTTTGCAACCACTTTTGATTACGATCCAAATAATGATATCTCCGATATAGTATTCATGATAAATGGAGATGTACAACCCACCATGTACGAATTTGACCCCGACAACCATATTTATAAACTTGATGGGGATTTAGGTAACTTTCCAATGGGTTGGGGGTTTGACCCCAACAACAATCTAACGGAAATGGTTATCAGTGACAATTATTTCCAATTGACCTCTTCAGGAAACGAAAAAGGCGTTTTCCATAATCTAGACCCACAACCGGCATTGACGATATGGCATGGATTGCTTTTCTATTTGGCCCCCTATGAGCTTTATTTTTTCCACCAAAAAGACCTGGACCGTTTTGAGGCCATCGACTTCTATTACGATTATAGGGAGAAGGTACGTGATGGCGACGGAAACCTGATCGCTTTCAAAATGATTCCCGACGACCCTCTGGCTGGCACCATCAGCTATACCATTAGCTACAAGGAATATTGAGCAAACACCCCTTTTAAAGAGTAAATACAAACGTTATTACATAACTCAAATGAAAACGATAAAAACCCACCACATACCAAAGGCCTATTTTGTTTTTTTTATCCTTATAGCTTCGCTACAATCTTGTAACAAAGATGATGCCCCCGTTGTTGAAGCGCCCGTACTTAGTGTTACACCAAATCTCACTGCCAGTTATTTCCAACAAGGCGAAAGCCCTTTACCAGAAGTACAATGGAATGGTGATCGGGGCAAGTTTGGATTGGAAAATACAATCCAAGGACTTTCAATTGATTCAGAAACCGGACAATTATTGTGGGACACTTCATTGCCCATTGGTGTACATACCGTAATATTATTTGCATATAACGAGGCTGGTAAAGATTTGGCATCGCTCACCATCAACAACCCATTTCAAGGAACTTTCAAGGGCACTTATTCACCAAGTGTTTCTATTATCAATGTACTTAATAGAACTATGGAAATAAATTTTAATATTGATGGTACCTTAAGCGGCTATACCCAATCAGAATTGGACGATGGCACCCTATTGGGACCTAATTATTTTAGTGGCAATTATGTGCTTTTGGAAACTAAAATGGAGGGCACGTTCGAATACGAGGATGGTGAATCTACCACCCCTTTTGACGCGGACCTAGACCAACAAGGAAAACTCACAGGACAATATTCTGCCGAATTCCTAACCGTTACATTTGAACTTAATGTTCTCATACAACAATAGATTATGCCACGGCATCAACCATTGTTCACCAAGACTAAATTTTGACACCTTACATACCGGAAATAAAGCTCTAAAGAAAACCGCCCAAGCAAGTCCAGATTCTTTGAAACCCAAACTTTCAGGACACTAAAACGATTCCCCACTTCTATTTTTATAACACCCCGAACAAATACCTGCGGGTAAAAAATATCGACTATGAAAAAGACACTTTTTTTATCCGCTTTAACCCTTATTGGCATTCTCGTTATTGGGTGTAACAATGATGATGACAATAGAACTACAGAACCAAAAAATGAAAAGCCCGGGAATTTCACGGTGCAAGTCACTCAAATTACCGCTAATAGTGCAGTACTGACCTGGAATGCAGCCGTAGACCCAGACAAGGACAAAGTAACCTATACCGTATTTCTGGGAGACAACGAAATGCAGGTAAATCTGGAGACCACCGAATTTCTTTTGGAAAACCTAACCGCCCAAACCGATTATAACGGTACGGTAACAGCTTCCGACGGTAATGGGAATACCTCTACGAGCACATTTGATTTTACAACGGAAGAAGATGAAGAAGAGATTACCGATGGCGTCTCCATAGCCTGGGAAAAATCCTTCGGGGGTTCTAAAATTGACATCGCCAATTCCCTACAACTAACGGTCGATGGCGGGTATATCATAGCAGGCACTTCCGACTCCGATGATGGCGATGTAGGCGGCAACAATGACGCTGAAGGATATCTAGGAGGTGATTTTTGGATCATTAAATTGAACCATTCAGGAGATTTAATGTGGGAAAACAACCTAGGGGGCTCGAGTGACGAGGCCGGAAATGACATACAACAAACCGCAGATGGCGGATATATCGTAGTAGGAATGACCGATTCCAATGATCAGGATATTAGTGGAGACACCTCTTCTGCCGATGTTTGGATCGTTAAACTTGATGGATCTGGAAATTTGGTTTGGGAAACCAATTACGGTGGCGGATCCGGTGACGAAGCCAATGCCGTTGAGCAAACTGTAGATGGCGGATACATCGTTGCCGGTTTCACAGGCTCTTCAGATGGTGATGTAGAAGATAATAATGGGGGATTGGATTATTGGATACTTAAGCTGGACGCTAACGGAACCTTGGTGTGGGAAACAACCCTCGGAGGCAGCGGGTTCGACATTGCAAAATCGATAGAGCAAACATCGGACGGAGGCTATATTGCTGCAGGATATTCAGAATCTCCCGATGGTGATGTGGGAGGTAATTATGGCGAGAGGGACTATTGGGCGGTAAAGTTAGATGCCACAGGAAATTTAGCATGGGAAACCCATCTTGGAGGTTCATTGGATGACTACGCCTATGACATTCACCAAACCTCGGACTTAGGGTATATTGTGGCTGGGTATTCAGAATCTTCAGATTTTGATGTAAGTGACAATTACGGGAATAGGGATTATTGGGTCGTTAAACTGAATACGACCGGAGCGATTACTTGGGAAGTCAACCTTGGCAGTTCATCGGTAGACGGTGCGCGTTCTATTCAACAAACAACAGACGGAGGGTATATTGTTGCAGGAAATGCGGGAGAAACCGATTTTGATGTAAGCGGTTCTGTTAACGGAGGGTTTCTCGATTATTGGGTCGTTAAATTGACTCCAGAGGGGGTACTGTCTTGGGAAATAAGTATGGGAGGTCCGGAAAACGATTATGCGACCACTATTCAGCAAACGAATGACGGATACATCGTATCGGGTTATGTTTCAGGTCCTGGTGGGGATATTAGTGGATCGGGTAAAGGCCAGTGGGATTACTGGGTCGTAAAACTGGAGTGATCCATGTATCGAAAACAGTAGAAACCTTACGCGAACAACAATTCTACGAATGTTTTTAAAATGACTCAAATATAAAACAAAAGGCCTCATACATGAGGCCTTTGTGTAATGTATCGGGTTTTCTTATATGGTTATAACGAACAACCCTTTCCTTCTTTTTTGATTCCCAATTTCATGAGTATAACCTCTAACAGGCACCATTTCGTAAAGGCCGATTGTATCATGTTCACCCCTATAAAAACGGTAAACCATAGCCAGTTGATGTTTACGTATACGGCCAATACCACACTCAACAAGATGAATGTACCTACGATTACTCTAAAATATGTGTTTAGCATTTGATTCTTTTTTTTATGATTAAATCGATTTTTCTATAGGCACCACCACCGCCTTTATGGGGTTGTTGGTTTCCAGTTCTTCGTTAAATTTCTTGATCAGTTCGAACAGGGCATCGATCTTGTCCTCCTCGGTAAAGGAGAAGAACATGCTCGACTCCACGCCCCCTTTTTCACTGGGGAACCAGCTTGCGGTACGCAACATGGAGGCCCCATTTTTATACCCATCGATATCGGAGCCGCTATAGTTCTTGATATCAGCCTTTTTAAAGAGCCGTAGGATCTCCTTTTCGTATTCCTCTACGACGGTTACTATCAGTAGTTTCATTTTTTTCTTTTTTAGTCTTCGATCTTACTTACTGTTTCTTCACTTCCCTTTTCGGGATAGTTCTTGCGCTCTATCATAAAGTACACCAAGGGCACCACCAACAAGGTGAGTACGGTGGATACGATGGTACCGCCCATCAAGGAGATGGCCAGCCCCTGAAAAATGGGGTCGAACAAGATCACGAAGGCACCGATCACCACCGTTCCGGCGGTCAACAAAATGGGGGTGGTACGTACGGCACCGGCCTCAATGGCCGCTTGCTTTAAGGGAATGCCCTCCGCCAAACGCAGGTTGATAAAGTCGATAAGCAATACCGAGTTCCGTACCATAATACCCGCCAAGGCGATCATACCTATAAAGGAGGTAGCGGTAAAGAATGCACCCATGATCCAGTGCCCCAATACAATACCGATCAACGACAGCGGTATGGCCACCATCATGACCACGGGGGCCTTAAAGTTCTGGAACCATCCTACGATCAAAATGTAGATCAAGATAATGGCGCCCATAAAGGCGATTCCCAAATCGCGGAACACCTCCAAGGTAATTTGCCATTCGCCGTCCCACTTCACGGTGTAGTCGTCCTCAAATTCGGGCTGGTTCAAATAGGTCTCGCTAATCGAGTATCCCTGTGGTAAGGGAATTTCCTTCAGCTTTTCCTCCATCCCCAGAATCGCGTAGGCAGGACTCTCCAATTCCCCGGCCATGTCGGCCATCACGTACACCACGCGTTTCTGGTTCTTACGGTAGATGCTCTTATCACTGGTCGTTTTCTCAATATCCACCAAATCGGCAATAGGCACCATGTTCCCGTGTTTGGAGGCAATCTTTAATTGCGCGATATCGGTAATGGTCGATTTTTCCTTTTCGTCCAAGGCCAAGACCACGCCAACCTGATCGCTGGCATCCTCGTCGTACAAATTCGTAATGGCCCTGTTCGACAATGCCATGTTCATGGTATAGGCGATCTGTTGCGGTGCCACGCCGTAGAGCATCGCTTTTTCCTTATCGATATTAAATCGGTATTCGGTCTGGTCCGCTTCTACCATCCAATCCACATCCACCACATCCTGTGTATTTTTCAAGATATCCTGTACGTTGTTGGCGATCCGCATCTGCTCCTCGTAATCGGGTCCGTAGACCTCGGCCACGATCGTAGAAAGCACTGGAGGTCCGGGTGGTACTTCCACCAATTTTACGTTCGCATTGTACTTGGCCGCTATCTTTTGAATATCGGGGCGGAGCAGTTTGGCAATATCGTGACTCTGTGCCGAACGTTCGCCCTTGTCGATCAGGTTCACCTGAATATCGGCCATATTGCTACCTCCGCGAAGGTCGTAATGGCGAACCAGGCCGTTAAAGGTTATCGGTGCCGAGGTACCTATATAATTCTGGTAGCTCACCACTTCGGGGCGGGTGGCCAGGTACTGCCCGATCTCACGTGCCACCACTCCCGTACGCTCCAGGGTGGTACCCTCGGGCATGTCGATCACTACCTGAAATTCGTTCTTGTTATCAAAGGGTAACATTTTTACGGCTACCGATTTGGTAAAGAACAAGACCATGGATCCCATGAGCAATAAGAAGGTCAAGCCCAAGAACAACCAACGTTTTGCCTTGCTCTCGATCAAGGGGCGTTCAAATTTTTGGTACACCCTGTATATGACCGTATCCTCCAAGGGCTTCTCCTTTTTCTCTTCCACGCCTTTTTTCTTGTCCTTTTCACGTAAGAACACATAGCCCAAGTAGGGGGTAATGGTCAAGGCCACGAACAACGATAGAATCATGGCAATGGAAGCCCCAATGGGCATCGGTGCCATATAAGGCCCCATTAATCCCGACACGAAGGCCATGGGCAATACGGAGGCTATTACGGTAAAGGTTGCCAAAATGGTGGGGTTCCCCACTTCGTTAATGGCGTATAGTGCCGCCTGTTTAAAGGGCAGGCGCTTCATCTTAAAATGCCGGTGCATGTTCTCGGCGATGATGATGGAATCGTCCACCACGATACCCGTAACAAAGACCAGGGCAAAAAGGGTGATCCGGTTCAGGGTATAGTCCAGCATGTAATAGCTCAACAGCGTCAGGGCAAAGGTTATCGGAACCGATAAAAACACGACCAGACCACCGCGCCAGCCCATGGCGAGCATTACCACAATGGTAACGGCAATGATAGAACCTATAAGGTGCAACAACAGTTCCGACACCTTATGGGAAGCCGTTTCCCCGTAGTTTCTGGTAATTTCCACATGTACGTCATCGGGAATCAAGGTAGTGCGTAAATGGTCTACCTTATCGATTACGATATCGGCGATCTTCATCGCATCGGCACCCTTCCTTTTCGCCACCGAAATCGTTACCGCGGGGTATTCCGACCTATAGTCGGACACTTTTTCGCTCCCCTGTCCAAAACCGAGGGACACGTAACTCTGTGGCACCTCTGGCCCGTCAATAATGCTGGCAATCTGTTTTAGGTAAATGGGGCGGTTCTGTTGCACGCCCACCACCAAGTTTTCCACATCGTCCACCGATGCCAAAAAATTACCGGTATTCACCAAAAACTCGGTATCGTTCTTATCAAAACTACCGGAGCTCAACTGGGCGTTGTTCGCCTTGATCATTTCAGAGACCGTTAAAAAATCCAATCCACTGGCCGCCAGTTTATCCTTGTCCAAAACCACCCGCAACTGTCGGTCTTGGTTTCCGATCTTATGGGTAATGGCCACATCGTTCACCTTCTTGATCTCGCTCTCCAGTTCCTGCGCCATTTGGCACAACTGGTAGCCGTCGTAATTTTCGCTCCACAGGGTAAGCCCCAACATGGGCACATCGTCAATGGCACGCGTTTTTACCAAGGGGAAGGTTACGCCCTGGGGCATAATATCCATATGCTTGTTGATCTCGTTGTAGAGTTTTACGAACGAGCGCTCAATATCCTCGCCCACGTAAAACTGTACGATCACCATACCCTGTTCTTTCATCGAGGTCGAATACACGTACTCCACCCCTTTGATGTTCGATATCAGTTTCTCCAAGGGTTTGATCACCCGCGACTCCACCTCGGTGGGACTCGCACCTGGGTAGCCCACAAAAATATCGGCCATCGGCACGTCTATCTGGGGCTCTTCCTCCCTCGGGATCAAAAACGAGCTGTACACCCCAATGACCATAAATACGATCATCAGCAGCACCGTCAACTTGCTCCCTATAAACATTTTGGCAATCTTGCCAGCTAAACCTTCCTTCATTCTTTCTAGTATTTTGTTTGGGCGTTCGGGCGGGCTTTTCACTGCTACTCCTCGTGTTCTTTGATCTTAAATGCAATCAAAAACACTGTGGGGTATCCGTTGCAATCCCTAACGCAACTTGTTTATTGGTTCGCTATTTTTACTCCGTTGAACAATTTCCCCTCGGCAGAGACGATATATTGCTCATCTGCCGAAAGTCCCGACAATACCTCTACCTTATCACCGATGGTTCTCCCCAAACGCAACCAGCGCAATAGGGCCGTATTGTTTTGGCTTACCGTATAAACCCCGGTCAGCTGCCCATTGTGCACAACGGCCTCTACCGGTATCATTACCGCGGCACTTTGGGGCTGTGGCGCAACGGGAAACTGCACCGTGGCATACATACCTGACAATATGGGGGCATCGGTCTTGTTCAAGACCACTTTCGCCAAGTACTGTCCTCCCGTATTTTTAGAAGAAGTACTTACCTCCGTAACGGTACCCTTTACTTGCCTGTCCAAGGCCTTTATCTGCACGCTTACCTCTGTATTTGGCTTGATCTGCATGATCTCCGATTCGGGCACCATGGCCAGTACTTGGTATTGTCCCGGCGATTCCACTTCCAATAGGGGCATGCCCGGGTTGGCCATATCACCGGCACTTATAAATTTATTGGTCACCACCCCGTTAAAGGGAGCGCGCATATTGGCGTAGCCCATTTGGGCGTTTACCTCGTTCTTCATTTGCTTGGCACTTTCCAATCGTGCCTTGGCCATGTTGTAATTGGCCGTAATATCGTCCAGCTCTTTTTGCGAGGCACTGTTTTCATTAAACAGGGCCGTAAACCGGTTGTAGTCTTTCTCGGCATTGGCAAAGGCGGCCTCCGCTTCTGCGATACCTGCATTTACCTGCCCCAGTTTTGCCGATACATCGGCGTTATTCACGCTGAGCAACAACTGCCCCTTGCGGACCTTATCGCCCACATTTACATAGATCTTGTCCACATACCCCATCATACGGGTACTAATATTGGCACTCTTGGCCGCCTCTACCTTTCCGCTGGCCGTTAAGAATCCATTGTCATTGTCCTCCGAAACGGTTTGCACCACCACCTTCACGGCCGGTGAATTGTCGGCCATCGGTTTTTTATCTTCACTACCACAACTGGCCAATAACAAGGTTGCCCCAAGGGTCGCCGCGAGTATGTATTTTCTGTTTTTCATGTGTAACGTTTTTTATTTGTCCCTTCCGTTCGTACGAAAAGCTGATTGTTATGTTTAATTGAACCTTTTTTCTGTTGCCTTAACCCTTTATTCTTTCGTTAAAAATTGAACATAGGCCAGGGCGTAGTTGTACTGAAAAATTGTGGCGTAATATTCCAGTTGTTTTTGTGAAAACTGTGTCTCGGCCATCAACAGGTCGGTCGTTTTCTCCAAACCTTGTTCAAACCTGTTGGTGCGTATGCGCAACGACTCCTCCGATTGCTCCAAGGCCAATTTGGTAAGTTCCAGTTTGTTCTTCGCATCTTGCAAGCCCCGCTTCGCTTTGTTCAGCTCCAGCTCGCTTTCCGATTTGTATTGTTCCAGTTCCAGTTTCGACTTGTTGTATTCCGCCTTGCTCTTTTGCGATTTTCCAAAACGCTTGCTACCCTCAAAAAGGTTCCATTTAAGTTCCGCACCAAAGAGGTATCCGTTGGCATCGCCCTGAAAAACCTCATCGTCGTGAAGTTCGTAGGTACCAAAGGCATTCAACCTAGGCAAAAAAGCCATTTGGTCCGCTTTGTGCATTTGCCGGTAGGCTTCGGTAGCGGCGTTCATCGCCCTAATATCCTTTCTGTTTTCCGATAGGTCCGTTTGCTGTATGGCTTCCTGAAAAACAACCAGGGAATCGGTAGGTTGCAACACCCCATCGGTATCGTCGTTCATCAATACCGACAAGTAATTACTGGCGTTCAACACATTACTTTTGGCATATTGCAATTGGTTCTCTATCTCGGTAACCCGTACCTGCACCGCCAACACGTCCGATTTTTGCAGGTAGCCCTGTGCAAAGCTGTTATCGGCAATACGTTTGTTCTCCTGGGCGGTTTCCAGGGCCTTCTCCAACACCTCTACCGTTTTATAGGCGAGCTGCAATTGCATGTAGGCTTTCTCTACCTCCAAGACCAGGTACTCTTGCATCCGTTCGGACTGTAGCTCGGTGGCCGTCCATTTGGCCTTGGCCGCCTTACGCTGAAAAATACCGTCAAAATTCAATAAGGGTTGTTGCACCTCTACACGGGTGGCATAATCCTCGATCTGACGGGGATCGTTCAACAGGTCGGGGTTAAAATCGGCCGCCGTTAAAATTTCTTGGTTCAATTTAGAACCAAAGGCCATTAGGGGGTTGGTCGTGGCGATACCCGTATGTGAAACACTAATATTGGGCAATAGCACCGCATTCGTCTGGTTATAATCGCCTTTTGCCGCCAACACCTCTTGTTGGGCAATTTTTAGCGTATTGTTGTTTTCTGTCACTTTAGACAACACTTCTTCTTTACTGATCGGTTTCACCACTTGGGCGAATCCCGCATAAAAGATGAAAAACAATAGACCTATTAACTTATACTTCATCGCATTCATTTATTTGCCACAAAGTTAGATTCATAAAACGGCCTACACAGTAACCAATGTTACAGAGAAACAAAGCACAAAAAAGGCACTTCCCATCACAGAAGTGCCTTTCACAAACCAACTATTAAAATGGAACTACAAAGCGTTTATTTTTTCTTTTGTTTCACGAACGTATGAAACAGCAATCCACCTACGACCCCACCGTACAATGTACTGTTAAGAGGTTTGGATGTAATGGGGCAGGTACCGCTCAAACAACCTATTTCAGCATAGTATAGATAGCCTACCGCCCCACCGAGCAGCACACCGATCACTATGATCACTATTGTTTTTACCGTCATTGTCCGTTTACGTTTCTGGTGCCCCCATGGCCACCGGCCACGATTACCAAAATTTTAATGCTCAACCAAATGAACTTAAAAAATTGTATGATGGGGTTCTGCATAAAAAACCGCTTTGTTTTTGATATTCTACGTGTCATTTCTTTAGATTTTTGGGTTTATCCTTTCGCTCCTATACTGTAGTCCTAATTATTCCGGTATCAACCACCAGAAGGGTTTCATCTTCGCTTTGTAAATAAAGGCGTAGTGCAGGGCCAGTTTTAACCAGTGGCCTGCCAAACCAATAGAACCAAAGGTCTTGCCCAATTTTCGGCCTTGGGTATCGGGATACTTGTTGTAGTCGGGCACAATGGGAAAGGTGGTAATGCTCACCCCGCTGCCTTGGGTCATACCATAACCGGCAGAGGCAATACAGGCAGCGCCCATATTCCCCATAGAGCCTTTGTGGTGCAGGTCTTTTTTGCCATTGATCATATCTATGATATTATCGGCCACCAATTTGGCGGTAATACCCGAGGGCATTCCCGTACGTGGCGGTGTCGGTGATATGGGCGTTCCGTTTTTGCTGGTCCGGGGTTTAGAAATCGCATGTGGGGGTGCAAAGGCAATACCCGGCGCAAATATATTCTCGTACGTAGGGTTCTGATAGGTTTCTGGCCAATCTTGCACGCTCCATTCCTCATAGGGTTTGGGGGTGTAATCGGCATCTACGATCATAAAGCCCTTAAACAGTTTTTTGGTAATATCGTTATTGTCCTTGTCATACGCCTTAAAGCCATGCCCAGAGAAAGCGGGAATCAACATGGCAAAATCGTAGGTCTTGGTATGGAACTCGCCATCAAGGGTCTCGTAATGTGCCACGCCGTCCTCTATCTTGTTCACCCCGGCACCTAAAATCCATTTAATGCCGCGGTCTTCGAACACCATCTCTACCATCTCGCTAGATTTCATGATGTTGTTGCCGTAGCTCATGAGCATACCATCCATACCAAAATCGCCCAATTGGTGTTCGTTGGCGATCCACGTAACCTCGGCCATATCGCGTACCCCATGTCTGCGAAGCTCTTTCTCTACATTTAAGATATATTCGAAGGCGGCACCTTGGCAGGTAGATTTTGCGTGGCCCGTGCCTATTAATATTTTGGCTTTTTTGCCCTGTTTCATTTCTTGGATCAAGGTGTTAAGGGCGTGCCATGCATGCTCGGCATGGGTATAGGTACAGACCGAATAGGCTTTGTTGGTGCCGGGGTTCAACCCCTCGGTCATATCAAAGGCCAGTTTGGGTCCGGTGGCATTTATAAGGTAGTCGTAGGTCACCTTTTCGGTTTGGCCCTTATGCTCGCCCACCACATACTCCACGTTTACGTAGGGTTTTGGGGTTTCGGCATCGCCCTCGGGGTGAAAGGTAGTCACCTTGGCCTGTTTATAACCAATGCCCTTCTTTTTATAGAGCGGGGGCAAGGGAAACAAGATCTGTTCAGATTTCATTCTTCCGATCCCCACCCAAATATTAGATGGAATCCATTGGTAGTTGCTATTGGGGGAAACCACCAAGACCTCATGTTTTTTCGGTAATTTTCTTCGTAAATGTGCAGCCGCTACGTGACCAGCGATCCCTGCACCGAGTATAACTATTTTTGTCATTTTGATTGGAGTTTGTTTGTGACAACAGCACCTCTACAACAGTGTTTGCCATTTAGAGACACCTGTTCTAATACTGTAAAATTCATTATTCTAGCCCACCCGTACAGCAACTTTTGTTACATAAGGCAGGGGCTTATACATGGCAACCTACACAAGACCTAAAAACAGGTACTTAACATAAATTCTTTTATCTGTATTACGCTTTTCTGTAAGAAAATAATGGCAGGGATTTTTATCTTGGGGGAGTATTTGGGTAGCCTAAACTATTGTTTTACAACCGACTAAAGAGATATAGGCATTTATATACCTATAGATAATTATCATTAAAAATGATAGAAATTATGGGATTAAAATTTAGACGAAGACAAAAAATATTTCCTGGGTTCTATGTGAACTTTAGCGCCAAAGGAATAAGCACAACAATGGGAATTAAAGGGTTTAACGTTAACATAAATAAAGATGGCGCATATTTAAACACAGGAATACCTGGAACAGGAATTTATGACAGAAAAAAAATATCCGATTGGAACTCAAACAAATCAACTCCTGAAAAATCCTTTAATGAATCCTTCAAAAATGAAAATTATTTTCTACCCGAAAACTTAAGAGGTGAAATTAAAAGCAAAAATGCTTCAGAAGTTACTACGCAAGGTTTAGTAGAGTTAAAAGAAACATTGGTTGCTGCAAACAAAGAAATGGCTGCAATTAAAAAAGAAATTTCACAACTTGAAAAAAAAGTTCAAAATTCAAATATTTTAAGAATATTCTCAAAAGTATTTTTAATTGGGTTTTTAATAAAATGGTTCGACAACGACTATTCAGAGAAAAAGGAATACCTAGCTAATTTAAAAAAGCAAGTTGCAGAATGCCATATCGATATAGAAATTCACATGGATAGAGTTCTCGACGAAAAGTATCTAAAACTAAAACTTGCATTTGATAATTTATTAAAGTCATCAATCATTTGGGATATGACTAGCGCGGTCCCAAACGAGGACAATAGGTCTTCAGCCAATAGAAGTATAGAACGTAAGCCAACAAAAATTAGCTACCAGAAAATACCTTTTCTAAATTCTGTTTACGAGGCAATGTGTTTTCAAAATCAAAATGGAAGTAATATTTATATTTATCCCGGTTTTGCCGCACTATTTGACAACAAGGATAATTTTGGACTCATTGAACTTGATGAATTGGATATAACTTATGGCCCAATGAACTTTCTAGAAACTGAGAAAATACCAAATGACAGTAAAATCGTTGGAGAAACTTGGGCAAAAGTAAATAAAGACGGAACACCGGATAGAAGGTTTAAAAACAATTACAAAATTCCAATAGCACGCTATGGAGAATTGACCTTCAAAAGCAACTCTGGAGTTTTTGAAGTTTTTTTATCCAGTAATGAAAAGTACTCTGAGGAATTTGCAGAAAGATACAATCAATATGTCGAATAAAATATCTCCCCTCTAGGCGAGCGTCACGCTCGTGCCTTAAACTAGGTTCCGTTTACGTCTTTCCATAAGAAAATATGGATGAGAACTTTTATATTGTAAGTGGCTTTTTGCAGCTAAAGCTTTTTAAACCTAAATATAAAGAAGCGAAAGAGTTTATAGAGTCATGGGATTGTTGTCATATATATTTAAAACACCTGCATCTTATTGATCATATTATGAGTAAAAAAAGACGAAGAGAGCTTCTCAAAAAAGGATTTAGAATTCAAAACGAGGTAACAAATAGAACCTTACCCCAGACTATAAATCATATTATTCTACTAGGTTCTTCTTTTATTATGGTTCTTGCAACCTTATCCGACCCACAACCCTACAATATTTGCCTATACCGCACCCTCCTTTGTATTTTATTATTATCTATTTTAAGTGGAGTAATTTGCATTTCCTTATTGACAATTGACTATTACATTCTTGGAAAGAAAATTCAAAACAAAGCAAAAGGCAAGAAAAAATTAGACAAAGGACAGGATGAATTCCATACCGGCAAAATTTATTATGTACTTATCTTATCGACTTTTATAACTTGCTTATTATCCTTTTTTGTGTCAGTAATTTTACTTGTGATTTACGCCTGGTAATTCTAAAACTAAAACATATTATGGTAACAAAGGTTACAATTCATTGAGATGGATTTTTAAAACTGAAATCGGCGCATTAAGTAATCTTTAGAGTCGATCAAAAAGCCCTAAAACATGTTCCATAATAGATTATATAAGATTGGTTGTGTATAAGTTTTAAACAAACAACGGCATGTTTCTACTGTTAATAACATTAATGCTTTTAAATAATTTAAACCAAACGAAATGCCTGTAGATTTTTCAAATATATTGGTGATAGGAGTTTCCTCAAGAGCACTTTTTGACTTAGAAGACGAAAATGCTGTATTCGAAAAAGAAGGAATCAAAGGATATAGAAAATACCAACAAGAAAGAGAGAACGAACCTCTCAAGCCTGGAACTGCTTTCGTATTAGTAAAAAGTTTACTTGAATTAAACAATCAAGCGGACAAAAGAATTGTAGAAGTTGTCGTAATGTCTAGAAATAGCCCCGAAACCGGAGTTAGAATGTTGAACTCGATTAATAAACATAGTTTAGACATTACTAGAGTTGCTTTATCTGGAGGTGAACCTCTTGCCCCATATATTGAAGCTTATGACATAGATTTGTTTCTTTCAAAAGACGATACAGATGTACAAACAGTTATCGATTCAAGAGCGTCAGCTGCAGCTACAATTTATGATCCTCCAACTGAATTTGACCCAAATGATAACAGAGTAAAAATAGCTTTTGATGCAGATGCCGTTTTATTTTCCGAAGATTCTGAATATAGATACAAGACAGAAGGTATGGAAGCCTTTCATAAATACGAATCTGAACACGAAGACGAACCATTAAAAGAGGGTCCGTTCGCTAAATTGTTAATAAAACTTTCAAAAATCCAAGAGCATTTACCAACAACAATTGAACTTACACCTTTGAGATTATCTATTGTGACTGCTAGAAATGCACCGTCCCATATGAGAGTTATAAAAACTTTGAGAAAATGGGGAGTTTATGTTGATGAAGCTCATTTTTTAGGGGGGCTTTCTAAAGACAAAATTCTAAAAGCATTTGGCGCACATATCTTCTTTGATGATCAAGAAACACATTTGGATGCAACCAGAAAAGTTGTTCCGTCCGGAAAAGTTCCATACAGTACAGATTCAAAAATGAATACATTAGAAGATAAAAAGAAATAACTGGCTATCCCACTCTCACAAGCCTTTCATTCTTCCCTTAAAAAACACCCCTGAAAAGCACCTCTTGAGGTGCTTTGCCAGCGCGCCATCTCACCCATAGCTTACGCTATGGCGTCCTCAGGGGGACAGTTAATTCCCCCTTTCTTTCCCATAAAACACCTTGTACTTTCATTTCTCTTATAACCAAAAAATTAACCCATAAAACATGATTTATTTCATAAAAATGCTTCCCCCTAAGAAATACTTTTGAGCATTATTATACTTAAACATGATTACAATGAAAAAAATAGTAGCGGGCTTTCTTGTGGCCCTAGCCGTTCCTTTTTGCATGAATGCGCAAGACGACCAAAAAATGGACTATGACAGCTATAGCAAGTGGCAGGTTAGATTAAGAGGGGTTGTGGTGGCACCTGACGAGAGTGCAACGATCGAAGCAATTGGTGGAGACGTGGATATTTCTACCTCTGTAATCCCTGAGCTGGATATCACCTATTTCTTTACCAAAAACATTGCCGCAGAGTTAATTTTAGGTACTACCAAACACGATGTAGAGGCGACCGATACCGCGGCCGGTGATATAGACCTGGGTTCTGTATGGCTATTGCCTCCTACCCTAACCTTACAATACCATTTTACCGGTGGCGACTTTAAGCCTTATGTAGGTGCCGGTGTCAACTACACTATTTTTTACAGTGCCAAAGAAGGCCCCGTTGCCGATGACGTGGATTACGATAACAGCGTAGGTTTTGCGTTACAGGCCGGATTGGATTACAACCTAAACGACAAATGGTTCTTGAACGTAGACCTTAAGAAAATTTTCTTGAGTACCGATGCTACCGTAGATGCTACCTCTGCCTTGGGTGCAACCGTGGGTGCCGATGTAGATATAAATCCTTTACTGATCGGATTCGGTGTAGGATATAGATTTTAAAAGGCGATATCAACTCTAGCCAAAGCCCCTATAGCAGTACTGCTATGGGGGCTTTTAATTTTTTAATGTTCACCGTAGCCAACATCGTCCATTTTTCCTTTGAATATTCTGTACTGTACCACCATATACACGGCGACCAAGAACAGGGCGATAAAAAACCAGTTCATCCCCACCGAAAGGCCATACTCGTGCGCAGCTACATTATAGATCGTTAAAGACGGATTTACATTGTTCGTAGAAGGCAATACGTTCGGAAATATAGATGCCGCCGTTGAGGCAAAGCCTCCTGCCAAAAAGAGGGAAGAAAACAAAAATCCGTATCCGTCCTTTTTCCATCTTTTTACATTGAACAATCCAAACAGCCCTGTAAAGGTTATTACCGGAAATATCCATAACCAAGGTGTTTCTATAAAATTATGAAACGGTTTGGGCTCAATAACATGCCACACCAAAAGTGATATTATCACAAGGGCCAACAGCGCAAAGTTCAATTTAAAAATAACGTCTTTCAGCTTTTGGTTTAGACCGGAATTTGTTTTGTAGATAATCCAGTTGGCTCCATGAATAATCAATGCCAATACGCTTATTATCCCCAATAACAACGTAAACCAATCTATAATACCCAAGTGCTCTGCCGTGGGACTAAAAGTAGGGTTCCATAAGGGCAAGAAGAAATAGTGGGCCTCGTGTGCCGACACTCCATTTTCTACCATTCCTAAATTTACACCGCGTACTACGTTACCCAGGGCCACACCAAAGAACAGTGCCAAAAGTAGGCTGGCGATGCCAAAGGCCTTGTCCCATATAGATTGCCACATGGCATTGTGGTACTGACCCCTTAGCTCTAGGCCAATGGCCCTGAATATCAAAAGCCACAATATCATGATCAACGGCAGGTAAAAACCGCTAAAAGAGGAGGCATACAAGGTGGGGAAAGCAAAAAACAACACTCCCCCTGCGGCAATTAGCCACACCTCATTGGCGTCCCAAAAAGGACCAATGGCATTGGTAATCGCTTTTTTGTCCTTCTCAGACTTCGCAAAAAACAAATGTATAATACCTGCACCAAAGTCATAGCCATCTAAAATAACATACATGGCCAACATTCCCATTAATACTACGTACCAGAACAACTCCATAATTTATAGTTTTACTATTTCAGGTCCTTTTTTGATAATTTTTCCTACCAATATTAAAAACAGCATCCCCAGCAAAAGATACAGCCCCACAAAACCTAACAGGGTAAACAGGGTATTACCGGAAGAAACGGTCGGGGATGCCCCTTCCGATGTTCTCAATAGGTTATAGACCAACCAAGGTTGGCGCCCCAGCTCTGCCGTGTACCAGCCCGTGGTATTGGCGATATACGGAAAGGGCAACATAAACATAATGGCCCACAGCACCCATTTGGTCTTATATAATTTTTTACGCCATAACAGAACGCCCGCCAATATCATTAGGGCTATAAAAATAGTACCGAGCCCTACCATAATATGATACCCATAATATAGGCCGGGTATATTGGTAGGGTAATTCTCTTCATCGAACTCGTTAAGGCCTTTTATCTGTGCATCCCATTTTTGATAGGTTAAAAAGCTAAGAATATTGGGCACCGCTATTTTGTTGTCCAGTTTTTTATTTTCCATATCGGGCTGACCGATCAATACAATTTCAGATCCACCGTCCTCTGTTTCAAAAATACCTTCCATGGCCGCAAATGTGACCGGTTGGTGTTTTACAACGTTCTTGGCGGTCCAGTCCCCTGTTGGGAAAGCGACCAGAACCGACGATACCAACCCAAAAACAACACCCGTTTTTACAAAGAGCTTTCCGTATTCGCTATGCTTATTGTTCAAAAGATAAAAAGCCCCGATACCGGCAACCACAAACGAGGAGGTGACTACAGAGGCCAATTGGTTGTGCAGGTATGAAGGCCATAACCATGGGTTACCAAAAAGGGCCGAAAAATTATTGAGTACGAACTTTCCGTTTTCCAGTATTTCATAACCAACGGGGTTTTGCATCCACGAGTGTGTAGCAATGATCAAGAAACCACTGGCCCACGAACCTAAAAAGACCAAAAAGCCTGTTAGAAAATGGAGTTTTTGACCCATCAATTTTTCACCAAAAAGAAAGAGTCCTAAAAACGAGGACTCTAAAAAGAACGAAAACATACCTTCCATGGCGAGGGTCTGACCAATGATACCCCCTGTTAATTCTGAAAATTTGGCCCAGTTGGTCCCAAACTGAAATTCCATGGGAATACCCGTTACCACGCCCATAGCAAAGTTTAAGGCAAATATCTTCATCCAAAACTTTGCCGCATTATTGTAACTTTCTACCTGGGTTCGAAGAAACTTCCATTTAAAATAGACGATCATTAACGAAAGCCCCATCGTCAACTGGGGAAACAAATAATGGAACGTTATGGTGAACGCAAACTGCATTCGGTCGTAGAAAAGCATGTCTTCCATAATCTAAATTCTTTTCAATGTTCAATTATGTCTACAAAAGTAGGCATCAGATACTTCTTAAAAGTAACCCAGGTTACATACCGAGGAAATATTTCAAAAAAAACAAGGTATGTGATAAAGGTCATGTTTTTCAATTATTTACCCCCTTTACCACACCTTATAAAGGTATTGAACTTTACAATAAACCCATATGCACTATCCTCTCTTTTCGTATGGGACAACGACAAAGATGTTATTTTTTGAAATTGGTATTTACAATGAAAAGAGGTACGAACACACCCAAAGTTGTAGGCCCTACAAATAGCGCCATCGATGAGAAATGAAAGGCGTTGGCCTGCAGATTACCTACGGTAATCTACCGCCAGTATCCATAAAGCACATACTAACCGGTAATCGAAGCCTTTGTACCCACGAACCGAATTACGGAAGCTTCCCCCTGATGAAACTCACCTTCTTCCAAATGGATTTCGGTCTCTTCCAAAAAATCAAATCGCAGGCCTTTAAACTCGCTACGTACTTCAGATATCGAAAAAAGCATTTCTTCGCTCTTTGGTCCGCCAGACGACCTACCGAGCTGCGCCTTTGAGAAGGCCTCGAAAATTACGGTGCCATTGGGCTTTAAAAAGGTAAGTAAATGCCGATGTGCCCTTTCCCTGATTTCTATCGGAAAATGGGCATAACACAAGACTAGGACATCAAATTTTGTTTCTGTATGAAACTCCAAAACATCGGCGACCTTAAAATTAATATCGAACCCTAGGCTTTGAGCATACTTCTCGGCTTTATTCTTTGCCGAAACACTATAATCAAAAGCTTCTACATGCCAGCCCTGTTGCAGGGCATAAACGGCATTTCTACCTTCCCCTTCTGCCGCAAACAATACCGCATCGCCTGGTAGCTTATCCAATTCCGACTTAAAAAAGGCATTGGGGAGCAACCCATAGGCATATGATTCCGATCCGTATCTTTTGTCCCAAAAGTTCTTCATGTGATTCACTATTTTTCCAAATCAAAGTATAAAAAACTCAACAATATCATAAGTTATTTACAAAAACTTAATAAAGTTGAATTTTAATTTTTAAATATGACCGTTACAGAATTCTGTAATTAAATCACAATTGTCCATTTTAAATTGTCCCATAGAATTTAAACATTATACTCAATGAGACAATTATTTACAAAAAGGAGAAATCCTTATAAATCTTTTCTAATCATTCTTTTATTACTTACTACAATTAATATAGTAGTCTACAAAATGAGTGAAGAAACCATTGAAATAACTATTCTAGACAAAGAAAGAGTCATTAAAGGTGACGGAGATAATATAAATAGTAAGTTTTTGGTTTATTCAGAAGAAGAAATTTTAGAAAACAGAAATAGTTTATTGTATCTCAAATTCAACAGTGCCGAATATCAAGACAAATTAAATATTGGTCAGACCTACACTGTCAAAGTTGTGGGATGGCAAACTCCTTTCCTATCATTTTATAGAAACATAGTGCTATTAAAGGATGACTACCGGAACTAAAACAATTTTTTAATTCCCTTGTATACCAAAAGCACCAAGAAACCTACGATCAAACCTACCCCAAACTCCAATAATATACTTGGTACCTGGGGAAACAGATCATGTATAAAATGGATGTTATGGACAAAAATTCCGCCAGAGACCAATAACAAGGCTATGGTTCCAATAACCGACAGTGCCTTTATTACCTTTGGCAGGGCGCTTACAAAGAACTTTCCGATTTTATCGGAGATGCTGTCGTCCTCGTCGTTAAGATTGATCAACCGAAGTCCAAATTCATCCATCCGTACAATTAGTGCCACAATACCATATACCCCCACTGTTGCCAATAGAGCTATTATACTTACCACTATGATCTGATTAACCAATGGTTGCTCTAGCACAGTGCCCAAGGCTATAATCACAATTTCTATAGACAAAATAAAATCGGTAACGATGGCCGATTTCACTTTTACCTTTTCCATTTCTAAAATCTCGGCCTTGGTCATCGGTTTTTCCGCAGAGATTGTATGCGCATGCTCGTGCGGCACAAAGAACTCATATATTTTTTCTGCCCCTTCAAAAGCAAGATAGAGCCCCCCAAGAACCAATATTACGGTCACCGCCCAAGGCAAAAAGGCACTTAGCAAAAAAGCGATGGGAAGAATTATCAATTTATTCAAAAGAGACCCTTTGGTGATCGCCCACAATACGGGTAGCTCTCGTTGCGATACAAAACCGGATGCCTTTTCTGCGTTAACGGCCAAATCATCCCCCAGGATGCCCGCTGTTTTTTTGGTCGCTACTTTACTCATGGTCGCAACATCGTCCAACAGTGTTGCTATATCGTCTAGAATTGCAAAAAATCCTGAAGCCATCCGTATAATTTTTGATCAAAAATAATTTAAGATATCCATATTTTCGAATTCCATGAACATAAATACCAAATCTCATTCCATTTATAGACACAAAATAGAAATATCGACCCTCAGATAATTGCACTTTTAAGAGATGGTTTCCCTTTATAAAGAAGAATCCGCATCAAAAATATTGTGTAAAAATAGAGGAGACCAAAACACACCGATCTATTAGTATTGATCTCTACCCTACTTGGCAAAATTGCCCTATTTTATGTATCTTGATTCACTTAAATAACCAACCTTTTACCATTTATGAAAAACATCATCTGTGTTTTAGCAATAACCGCTTGTCTTCTAGTTAGCTGCAACCCTAAAAAAGAAAAAGAAGCAGTCGCCTCAAAAAGACCCAATATTGTCTTTATTATGTCGGACGACCATGCGTACCAAGCTATTTCGGCATATGATACCAGTTTGATAGAAACTCCCAATATTGACCGAATCGCAAAAATGGGGATGCTCTTCACCAATGCCAGTGTTACCAACTCGATCTGCGCACCATCCAGAGCGGTGATCCTCACTGGAAAACACTCCCATATCAACGGAAAAATAGACAACCATTTCCCCTTTGATACGACCAATGTTACCTTCCCCCAAATACTTAAAAAAGCAGGCTACCAAACGGCCATGTTCGGAAAACTGCATTTTGGAAACAACCCCAAAGGATTTGACCAGTTCAAGATCTTACCCGGACAGGGCGCTTATTACAATCCGGACTTTATTACCAAGAACGAAGGCAAAATAAACGTTAAGGGATACGTAACCGATATCATTACCGATATGACCTTGGATTGGTTAGAGAAAGAACGAAACCCCGAAGATCCCTTTCTGTTAATGTACCTGCACAAAGCGCCGCACCGATCTTGGTTGATGGCAGAACGCCATATGGAAGAGTTTACCAACAGAACCTTTCGCGAACCCGCCACACTTTTTGACGATTATGCCACCAGACCGGCTGCGGAAGAAGCCGAAATGAGCATTTTAAAACACCTCAGCTGGACAGGCGATAACAAGATCTACCCCGAAACGATAGATGCCATGAACGAACCGGAAATAGGTATCGATAAATTACGTTTTGAATATTCAGTAGGGAGGATGGATTCCGTGCAGTTTGCCAATTTTAAATCGTCTTACGATAAAGTCAATGCGGATTTTAAAAACAACTACCCTTCTTTAAGTGAAGAGGACAAGATGCGGTGGCGTTATCAACGTTACATGCAAGATTATTTGGGCACCATTAAATCTGTAGATGAAAATGTGGGTAGGGTACTAGATTATTTAGAGGAAAACGATTTAATGGAAAACACTATTATCGTATATACCTCTGACCAAGGTTTTTATTTAGGCGAGCATGGGTGGTTCGACAAACGCTTTGTATACGACGAATCTTTTAAGACTCCTCTATTGGTGGCATGGCCCCAAAAAGTCGCTCCCGGATCAACCTCCGATGAGATGGTGCAAAATTTAGATTTTGCCCAAACATTTTTGGAAGCGGCCGGTGTAGAGCAACCCGCCGATATGCAAGGAGAAAGCCTGCTTCCCATTTTAACGGGAAAAATGGAAGATTGGAACCGTGAGGCGGTGTACTACCACTACTACGAATATCCTGCAGAGCATATGGTCAACAGGCACTACGCGATCCTAAGCAAAGAATACAAACTGATCCATTACTATTTTGACCAAGATTATTGGGAGTTGATCGACCGCAAAAAAGACCCCAAAGAACTTAAGAACGTGTATGACGATCCCGCATATGCCGACGTTCGGGAAAAATTGCACAAAGAGTTGGAGGCCATGAGAAAAAAATATGGGGATAGCGATGCGCTCGACCAAAAATACATTAACACGTTTATGGACGATGTAGAGAAAAATGGCATTTTTGGCGTCAACAAGAAAAAGCTCGAATCCATTATAGAAAAAAGGAAAGCGAATAAAGAATAGCTAATTCCAATATTCCCTATTTCAACAAAGGTTATGGACAAAATCAACTGGGGTATTATTGGTTGTGGTGATGTGGCCGAAATAAAAAGTGGCCCGGCTTTTCAGCGTATAGAGCATTCCTCCCTACAATCGGTCATGAGACGGAACGGCGAAAAAGCAAGGGATTTTGCCCAACGCCACAACGTACCCCATTGGACGGACAATGCCGATGATATATTGCTAAACGAGGACATCAATGCTGTTTATATCGCTACCCCGCCATCTACCCACTTAGACTATGCATTACGGGCCTTGAACCAAGGGAAACATGTGTATTTAGAAAAACCCATGGCCTTGGATGCCATGCAGGCCAAAAAAATCCGTAATGCCGTGGCGGCAAACAAGGGAAAGCTCACAGTAGCCCATTACCGAAGAAAATTACCGGCCTTTCTAAAAGTAAAGACCCTTTTAGAACAAAAGAAAATAGGTACCGTCACCCATGTGGACATACAGCTGTTACAATCAAGAAAAACGGACATTGTCGCAGCATCTGAAGCTAATTGGCGCTTGAACCCGGAAATTTCCGGAGGCGGCTATTTTTATGACTTGGCCCCGCATCAAATAGACCTGATGTACCACTATTTTGGTCCTGTACAAGAAAGTGTTGGGTTTTCGCAACCCTCCGGACACCATACAAAGGTAGAGGATATCGTAAACGGTATTGTGCAATTTAAGAATGGGGTACAGTTTAGGGGACTCTGGAATTTTAACTCACCACCCTTTAACAATACAGAACAATGTACCATTTACGGTACCAAGGGCTCTATTGCTTTTTCCTTTTTTGGGGACCAGGTACATCTTACTAGCCAAAAAGGCAACGAAACATTCTCGTTCAAAAATCCGAAACATATACAAGAACCCATGATACGGGCCACCGTAGATTACTTTGTGGGAAAGGCCGAAAACCCCTGTTCGGCCGAAGAAGGGTTATTGGTAATGAAAGTCATGGAAAGCTTAATGGGCCGAACCTCTTAATATACCCATAGCCTATTTGACCTTACGGTTTTACGTAAGACCGTACGCACAACTTTATATAGATTTGCATTTTACCAAAAACAACCACATGCTTAAAAAAGTAGTTTTATTAATACTTCTGCTATTCTCCTTTAGCTCTTATTCACAGCAAAAAGACATTCGTCTTATATCATGGAACATTCAAGATTTTGGAAAGACAAAAAATAACGCAGAGTTAGAGCAAATTGCCGAACTGGTAAGGGATGCCGATATTGTGGCCATACAAGAAGTGGTAGCCGGTTATGGGGGCGCACAGGCCGTTGCCAAGTTATCGGATCTATTGAACAGAAAGGGAGCCAAATGGGATTATGTGATCAGCGACCCCACCGAAAGTCCTAAATATGCTACCGAACGTTATGCGTTTATCTGGAAAACCAAACATATAAAAATAAAGAACAGGGGGCGATTGCTATCGGAACTAAAAACGGTAATAGACAGGGAACCTTTTTTACTGGACTTTTTTGTTGAAAACAAAAGATTTACCATAGTCAATTTTCACTCAAGACCACATAGCAAAGAACCTAGGCCAGAAATTACAGCCCTAACCGATTATCTGATAACCAATAGTACAACCCCGATGATACTGGCCGGTGATTTTAATGTAAACGAGGCCGACCCCATATTCGACACTTTTAAGAAAAATGGATACACTGCTGCCATTGCCGATCAAAAAACGACTTTAAAAAAATCTTGCGACGGACAAGATTATCGCAACCATGCCATTGATAATATTTTTTACCCTAAAGAGATCTTAAAAAAAGAAAGCAATGTCATCGATTTTATTAGAGACTGTGGCAACCTGCAAATGGCGAGAGACCTATCGGATCATTTACCGGTATATCTAAATTTTGGGTGGAAGTAAATAAAGGTGCAATAAAAACCTAAGATTATTTACAATGAACCGTTTATAACCGATATAGATTTAAACTGCATCCCTATTTACTTCATACACCGTCTAATCTTCAAAGAAGAACTCGTGTATATCAATTAAGCTACCACGTTTTATCTGGACCAAATCATTGGTTTCTTTTAAGAAAATCCCCAAAGACCTTTCGTTATATATAAATTTCATTTCGTCAGAGTAGTCCTTTACTACATACATATCTCCGGAAAGCTTGTAAAATGGTATTGTCATTTTACTTTTAACCTTCACTCCTTTGTTTACTATTTTTCCTTTTTCAAGAGTGGCCTGCACAGTAGATCTATCTTCTTTTCCCGAAGCGGCACCAACATAAGCAACCATCATTTTGGTCCATTCTTGTTGATCTACCAAAAACCATTTTATTTTAGAAAAATCAATACCATATTCATTGATCCACCCATAACTGGTAAAACCGAGTAACACCTGTTTTTTACCATCCAAGATCGGATTGTCCATAGGCACAAACTCTTGTATCTTAAACGTTATTACAGAAGTGGACGACATATCCTTTAGCTTTTTACCATCAAAATCTAAGGTTTTTAATGAAAAACTGGTCATCTCAGGGTTATTTGCCAATAACCATTCTGTGGCTGTTAATTCTGCTCGTTCTTTCATTTGCTCCACCGCTGCAATACCCGCTCCAACACCTACCAAAGCACCCACGGCCCCGGCAACTGCGGCTCCATTATCTTGAGCATTATTTTTCTTAGGAAAGAATAAGATTAATACAAGTACAAAAAGTTTTAATTGTTTCATTTATTATAAGATTAGGATTATCTGAATCGCGAAGTCATAAAAAATGGGCCAAGCTTATCAAATTAGCCTTCCCCCGAACACCTCTTCAATAAGTTGGCCCTAAGAACTAATACAATTAATGGTTATATAGTGCTTTACTGTAATTTGTTCCAAAATTAAAATGAACAAAAAACAATTCCTTACAGATATCCGTAATGTCAAAATAAAAAAATTGATAATACTTAAAAAACTCTATTTGAATAAATTAAACGATTCAAAATCATTCCGAATTCAAACGACAATTACTCCTGTAAAAAACCATTTATTATCTACTATTTTTCATAGTAATCCACAGTTTTCAATAACTCCTTCTCAAATTGATACAAATCTTCCAGAACTTTTAGGGGTCTCCTGTCCTCTGTTTTATCTTCTTTTATCAATCCTAAATATTTAGTCCCTCCATTAAAGTGAAGTCTGCACAAAGGCTTTCTGTTGTTATCGTCCAATAAAATTCCGAAATAGGATTGAGTATCTCTATGTGCGATTCTTTCTACCGGCAACTTCCGCCTTAAAATGGCAACTACAATCCGAAAACCCTCCATCTCTTCTTCCGTTGTTTGTATTTTGCTTATTTCCTCCGGTTCTTGGAGTTCTTCCTGCTGATTTTCGGACTCTTTGTTCAATGCCGCATTTAAACGGTCATTTACCTTTTCGCTAATTGTTTGGTTAAAAGCCTTGCCAACAAGATCTGTAAATTCCGCCATTACTTTTTCTGTAAGACGCCCCGTATAAACCTCATTGGCAAATAGTTTTACAAAATTATGAGAGGGTGATTGCAATTCTTCAGCTATCAATTTTTTGATCTCTTTGGTATACTTTAATGAACTAGCCGTGTTCACTATTTTATTTACATCAAAATTTGATTTATGAAACTTAGCTATTTCATGTACTGTACTTTCTTTTAATTGTGTTATATCAAATTCCAGAAAAGGTTTTTCATCCATTTTATTGGTCGCTTCCAAATCTGTATAAAAACGATATTCTATTCCATTGGTCAATAAAGCAAATCGGGTTTTGGTCGTGTGAAAATAACGGAACAATTGTGAGTTATGCGCATTTAGTTTCTCTTTCCAGTTTTTACATTCGATAATAATAATCGGCTGCTCGTTTTGAAAAATTGCATAATCTACCTTTTCCCCTTTTTTTAAACCAAGATCCGCCGTAAACTCTGGCACCACTTCTGTAGGGTCAAATGTATCATACCCCAATATATTTATAAAGGGTAGTACAAAAGCATGTTTAGTTGATTCTTCCGTATCTATTTTCTCTTTTAGCTTTTCAATTTTTTCCGCAAGAACTTTTAATTGACTCTGGAGTTGCATACACATCTATTTTTATTGTTAACTATCAATTCCTACACCCATTCTTTTTACAGGTAACCCGGCTATTCGTGTTGGTCCAGTGGTCGGCATTTTTTGTGGTGTCGAAACCGCATCCCGTGTTGCCACCCTTAATGCCCAAATGAACTTCTTTTGTCGGTAAATGCTCAACTGCCATATTGTTAATTTTAATGTTGACTATTACACAAACCTAAAGGCATTAACCGACAATCCCTTACAGATTTCCGTAAGGGATTGAAATTTATATATCGTAAAATAAATCTGATGGGGTACCGACCTATAGTTTCCCCTGCTTAATAAGTTTTGCGATAAGGTGGTGGGTATTTTTGGCACCAAATTCATCGAACAACCGACTCACTTTTTTATCTATGGTACTCTCGCTATTGGGCGAAATGTTCTGTTTTTTGAGTCTTGCGGATATTTCCTTTTTTGTATACCCTTCGGCCAGATCTTTTAGAATCATAAGATCGTACTTGTCCATTTCATGTACCGCATTGGCCGCGTTTAAATTTAAATTAGGAGACACGTAGGTTCTATTTTGATATACTTCATGAATGGCGTTCACCAGCTCGTTTAGACTGTAGCGCCCCTTACACACATAACCGTTTATTTTTTGGTCGGTAAAAAGCGGGTTAATTTCACCTGGGTCATCTATCATAGAATTTACGATCACCTTACAGTTTTCATCTACGCCCCTAACGGCATCTATTAATTCTTTACCAGAGGTAAGCCTTCTTTTTACATGTGTTTCCTTGAAAGAAAGATCGGTAATCAACAACTCGAACGGTTCGCCTTTATCGTAGGCCAATTTAAACCTATTAAAGGCCGTATCGCAATAAAGCTCTTCTTGTATGGTTTCAATTTGCAGCCTTGTTTCCAAGGCATCTACAATGCCTTTGTTCGTATCTTGAAAATCTTCGGCTATGAGTACTTTTTTGAACATAATGGATAGTATTTAATTCGATATTTCAATCTGGGCTTCAAAGCCATGGCCCTTCTTCGAATCAAAAATAACAGTTCCTCCAATGGCAAGAATACGCTTTTCTGTATTCCATAGACCATTTTTTACATTTAGTTCTTCTTTTGTAGCACCTACACCGTTATCCATATAGTCTACTTTTAATGTTTTTGCCCCCTGCTCAAAAGAAATAGAGACCAAAGTTGCCCCACTATGTTTTTGCATATTGATCATTAACTCTTGAAGCACCCGGTACAATGTTTTCTTTGTTAAGGCCGATATTTTTGCCCAATCTACCTCTGTACTTCCGGTTACGATCAACTTTGTATTGCTACAGTAGTTACCCATCATGCCCAACAATACTTGTTTATAGTTTGCGCCGGTATCCACATCGTTGATCTTTCTAGAGAAATTACGGCTTTGGTTGTAGAGTACATCCATCAAATTCAACACCTCCTCCGTAGCTCCGCCATTCTGTAGCAACAACATTGCATGGTTGAGTTTTCCGCCAAAATCGTCGTGTAATTTTCTGGACAGTTCCGCCTCCGTCTCATAAGTGGCCTCTAACTTTGCTGTTTTGCTTTGCTGTTTAAACCGCCTGGATCGCTGTACAAAATAGTAGATCCCAAACCCGGATATCATTGTTAAAAAACCGGCCACCCCATAAGAGAGTAGTTTTTGGTTGCGTTGCTGGGCAACTTCCAATTTTCTTTCGGTGTTCTCTTTTTCCAACCGCAGTATTGCTTCTTGGTTAAGCTTATCATCATACTTATACTTTGCAAATTGTGTCTTTACCCGTAACTCTTGCTCGTAAAGACTGTCTTGTAAAAACACGTAACGGTCGCGCACCTTTACATTGTTCGGTTCCAAAGCCATTAGATGTTTTAAAACATCTCTTTCGGCCCTTGGTATTTTTAGTTTTTTTGACAAACGTACCACAGAGTCGTAATAGGCTTTTGATTTTTGGGGGTTTCCTTCTCCATAGTATTCCATTAAATGGGTGTAGCTGGCAATTAAACCCCTACTGTCCTTGTTTTCGGACCGTATTCTTAAAGGCTTTTCAAACACCCTCTCTGTAATACTACCGCCCGACAACCATTTGGCATAAGCCAGGTTATCTAAAACCCTAGCATATAGTTTTTGGTCTTTTACCAATAAAGAATCTGATGATATTTTACCCAATAATGAAATGGCCTTTTCATATTCTCTGTTATCCATATACGCCGTGGCCAAATTATTCTGAAAGGCAAACTTATTATTGCTAGAGCCACTATTTTCTATGGCCTTTGTATAATAAGAGATCGCATCTTCGTAATTAAACAACTTTCGATGATCTGTGGCCAAGGTATTATAACAACGGGCAATAAACTCTTGGTCGTTTTCTGGGTTTAAATATTGAAGTGCCTCGGTCAATGTTTCCTTACTGCCAAAATAGTCGTTCTGATTTTTTTGAATGGTTCCGAGAATAACAAGGTTTTTACCTACCCTACTACTGTCCTGTACTTTAAGAAAATAATTCTTGGAGAGGTTATAATTACAAAAGGCACTGTCGCTCATATGAAGAACCTCGGAATAGTAATACCCCATTAGATAATACTGATACGACAGCGTTCTATAATTGTTGGTACTTAATGAATGTTCCAAAGAAAGCTTGTTATAGAAACGAAGACTATCGTACTGCCCCAAAGCAAAGTGAATGTTACTTTTTCTATATAGAATTTGGGCATATAGACTATCTGCAGGTATTTTTTTTACCAAAACAAAGGCTTTGTCTATTTCCTGTTTTCTTTTGGAAAGCTCCAAATCTCGCGACAATGAATTTTTATAATGAAACAGCAGGCTGTCTTGCACCGCACTGTTAGGTTCTTTATTTTTTTTATTTAAATGACATGCGGTTAACGAGAGTAAAAAAAGTAAAACAAAAATATTTTTCAAAGCACAAAATTTAAACCAAAACCAAAAATGAGCCATACTTAATAGTATGGCTCAAATTAATGAATAATTAATGATTAATACCCCTATGCATCGGGTATATCTTCTGGTGGTGGTATTGGTGGATCATGATCATCACCTTCTGTAGCCCTAACATTATATAAACTATCGGTTGCGGCTATCGGATCTGTAGAACAAGAAAACAACAAAGAATTAAAAACAATTGCCATTACGGCCCATATTACCTTTTTCATGATTTTTATCTTAAAAATTGATACAGGGATGGCCGTCCGAGATTCTCTCGGATTCATTTTTACCAATCCCTAAAGAGTTTGGAGTACCCCTTATTTTTGTGGAAAGTGGAAATCAAATGCGGTAGCGTTCGGCTACTTTCCATTTGGCCGAATACAGGCCGCATTATAGATTTCCGTAAAAATGATGTTCTAGAAACACTATGTTAGCTACGCATAGTGACCATCATTCTTGTGATCAAAGTAATACAGATAAAACCACACCTTATGGAGAAAGGGCGGAAAAGAATTTCCAGAAAAAAAATTCCATTGAATTTCCATTTTAATAGTAGCTTTAAGCTTAAAAATCAACCTGTTATATGTCAGTCAAAATTTTAATGCTTGCATTCGAAAAGGCTAAAGAAGAGATTGGATCTACCACCAAAACGCATCTTTCACAGCATCTTTCAGATGTTTTGCTAGAGGACTATAAATATCAGATCAGTGAGCGTACCTTACGGGATTACTACACCAATTATAAAAATGACGTAAGCCCAAAAGAAGACCTAAAGCCAAAACTCATTTCTTGTCTATGTCAATATTTGGGATATAAAGATTATGCCGATTTTATACGAAAGAACCCTGAAATTATTTCGCCCAAAGCGCTAGAAAATGACTCTGTACCAGACAATACCACTTTAGATAAAAAAGCAAATGGCAAGCGCAAAAGAATCATCTTGATCTTTACAGGCATGGGCCTTATCGCATTGATCTGGGCCTCCTTGTTTTTTAAAGACCGTATTTCTTTTAACGACAACCTTCAAACCTGTATGACCTGGGCAGATTCGACCTACATTAAAATTTCGTGCAATATTGCCCCATATTCCGATTATGGCACTCAAATAGAGCCAATGGACGAGGTTAGGTTCAAGAATTTAAAAAAGGTAAAGGTTACCCAGGCATATCGGTTTTTTTCGGAAGATGGCAAACCATTGGTTTGGTATGCAAAGAACAAGGATGGCGCGATCGAATATTTTACGGCCCCGGGACTACACCCTGTTACCGGCGAAACATTACGAAAAATAACCCCACATATTATTCAGAAATACGTTCCTATTCATAGGTATCAGAAAGATTCGTTTTTGCAATAAACCTATAGGTCATAAAAACCTTCGATAAACAGAAGCTCCTGGGGTTCTTATATAATTTAGAACATGAACACTAATGCTCTTGGTTTCGATATAATTCATAAAAATAGGAGGCGGCCGCCAAATCTTCCAAAGCATGGCCCACAGATTTAAACAGTGTAATCTCATTATTGGCAACCCTACCCGCTTTCGTTTTATTGCACAATTCGAACAAATCGGCTTTGATATCCCCTTTAGAAAGAATGCCCTTTGCCAACGGAATTACAATATCGCCGCTTTCTTTTAACCCACCCTGATAAGTGTCCAGAAAAACACTCGACCTTTTTATGGCCTCATCATCCGCTTCACGGGTATCTTTTTTATATGCCCCTACCAAATCTACATGTTGCCCTTTCTTTAACCATTTACCATAGACCAACGGTACCGGAGACAAAGTTGCGGATGAAACAATATCCACTTCCGATATTATATCTTCTATATTTTTAATCGCTTCGCAAGCAAATGCCTCATCTATAAGGGTATTACATATTTTCTGGGCCTTTTCAAAATTACGTCCCCACACATAAACCTTCTTTATAGGCCTAACACTACTATGGGCTTTGATCAAATTTATAGATAAGGCTCCAGTGCCCAACATTAACATGGAAGATGCATCTGTTCTAGAAAGAAAACTACTAGCCAATGCAGATGCCGCCGCCGTTCTTTTGGCCGTTAAAGATTTTGCTTCCAAAATGGCCTTTATAGAACCCTTATGACCATCTATGTAAACATACATGCCTTGTATAGCAGGTAGATCATATTTGCCATTATTAGGACTTACAGTTGCTATTTTTACCCCAAGCTCTTTCCCCGGATTAAAAGCGGGCATGAGCAATAAAGTAGAATCTATGTTCTCTTTGGGGTTGGTGAAATCGTGGTGATGACGCATTGGCACTTGTATACTTGGATTGGAAAAAGCCTCTTTAAGTACAGCAATGAGAGACTTAAAATTGTAATTCTCATCAATAAAACAATCTGGTATATATGAAATTTCTGTAGTCATTACATTTGCTTTTTTTGTGCACAAAACCCCAAGAGTATAATTTCTCCCGGGGTTAAAAAAACACTAATCATTAATGGTGATTCCTTTTTACATAGTCTTTAATTACCTAAAAATAGTCAGTATATCCTATTTTATACTTATTTGTAAAGGTTTATTTTGCAAGGGTATTTCATTGGCACCCCTGACCTTTTTATAAGGCAAATCGATGGTATTTTCCGTTCTCAAATATGCATTGGGCGTATACGTCGTTTTGCCGTTCAAGGTAACGGTCACTTCTTTTGTATGGGTATTGTATGCCACTTTTTTAAACGAACCGGCATCTAGTGTCAACCAAAGTTTTTTAGGCCCGACGTACACTTTTGATTTTGCGGCCGTTGTAATCTCTACTTCAACCACATCGCCTTTTTGGGTAAGATTGCCCCCAAACGCCAACCAACCCAATTCTTCATCTTGTGTAATGTAGGTTGCAGAATTTACGGCATAGCCATAAAAACCGGAACCATAATCGCCAGAGATACCATCTATTTTTAATGATGAGGGATATGAATGAAAGGCTGCAGGGCCGAAGCCATCTTGGGTAATATTGGAAATACTGCCCAAAAGCCCCCCATAACCAACTTTAAGCAAATATAGGTCTGGTGTTTTTCTATACTGTTTAAGCACAGGTATTGCATTGATACCGGAACCATAATGGTGTATCTGGCGCTCTACCCTTGATGTTTCCCCTGCTTTACCTCCATATAAAAAATCCCAATACCTTCTGGCGTTTCCGTTATAGGCCCAATGTGGCATAGTTGGCATGTAGGCCAATATAGCGTTCAATGTAATATTGGCCTTATACTCGTACCCAAAATAGTCTGTCCAGGTATATACTTCTTCTTGCCCCGTAGAATCCCATGGCATTTCACTACCAAAAGGATAGTCCAACGCTTTCCAATGATCCGCACGTTGTTTCATTCTTTCCTCTAAGACCGAAGCCATTTCACTATAATTTTCATTCTTGAGGTCCTTTAAAATAAATAAGAACACAGAACCTTCCATTTGACCAAACTCGGCATAATATGGTGCTTGGTCCATCATTGCAATAATAGTGTGGTAAGCATTTTTTAAATACCAGTCCCATTCCCTATTATCGACCAAACCATTATGATACCTCGCCAAACGGTACATAACCCAATAGGCAGCGGCCACATGTGGATAATTAAAAGACCTACCAGTATCATTGGCGTGCTTATGGTCCCATGCGGCCCAGGTCGTATAGTTTATATTTTCATCATAGGTGCCTTTGGGCAAAGAATCGGGTTCGTAATAAAAAACACTTTTTTTAACACCGTATTTTTTTTCGCCTTCGCTATGCTGTATATTTCCCCATAGTGTTTCATCTATGAATTGTTGTAGTTTTTTTATTTCTCCCCTATCAGGCTGCACAAGTTGTTTCATGATAGCGCCCAACCAACTACCTGCACCACCTTCATCGCTCAAACCACTGATCCATACCCTACTGTCTTGGGTTACCTGTTCCTTTTTTTCATAATCATAACTAATGGGAGAGGGACTTCTTCCAAAAGGATCATTCGGGTTTTCGTACCATTGTTCCGTCGTTAAAAAATGTCCAAAATCCTTTATAACTTCCGCCTCGGGTTTAATGACCTTATAATTAACGGTCTGCTCCACACCATCGCCGTAAATAATGGTAAGCCTTGCTCTTCCCCATTTTTTTCCCTGTACCATGTATTTCTGTAGACCAGATGGTGTCGTTCCGTTTTCTTTCACCTGTAAAGCCCCTTTTGGATATACCTCTATTGAACTTACCTCACTTTTATAATTTACGAACAGCCCCGCCTTTACATCTTGCGGAACTACATAACCGGGCACACCTATTACCAAGGGATGGTCTTCTTTCACCAATGTTTCTTGAATGTTCTTCACCCCTTCTGAAAGCACAAATCTTAGAGCGTAATTTTTAGTTTCATTGGGACTAAGAACATATGAAGTAGGTTGGTTCCATTGCTCTACACCTTTCCATTCATTTTCCGCATAGGCCTTACTATACACCATCCATTCATGAAAACCCTCAAACACGATACTCTTCGGTGTAGGATCCTCCAATAATGGCCGATAGGCCTCGAACGACATATTTTCTTTTGGCAAGACCAACAAAGCGGGTCCCTTGCCACTTAGACGTTTAACCTCTAAATACCCTGCATCTTTTCCTATATAGGGGTCAAAAAACACATTGTGCTTATGCGTCTCTGTCAATGACTTGCCTTCCAATATATTATTGAAGATCATAGGCACCCCCAAAGCCCCTATTTCTACAGGAGTATTTTGCTTATTGGTAATTTCAAAACGCATTACGAGTTGGCCATTGTCTATTTCATAAAACCGCTTTATGGTTACAGGTATATCTTTAGGCAATGTATTGGCCAAGTCTGCCGCTGCCAATATGCTATCACGAATTGAAAGGGGCGTAACCGGTGCACGGTTACTTGCCGTGGAATAATTTTTCCATTCTCCCGAAGCACCCTTTATTCTCAGATTAATGTCCCCCAAGTGATAAAGACTGTCCTTATCCCTTATTTCCAATCGTTCCCCTGGGGTATAATCGAAACCTAATTCGTTGTTCGGCCTTAATGCGGCTACCGTTTGGGAGGCCTTAACGAGTTTTAACTGAAAATCTGGAGTGGTTATTTTTTGGTATACCTCTGCAACGCCCAACGTAGATTCCCTATTCTCTATTTTGTCCCAATAACTTCTTTGTGCCGTTAGCTCGGACATGGCAGTTATAGCTACGGCAAACATTACCCAATACTTTATATTCGTTTTCTTCATATTATTCTTAACTCTATTATTTTTATATAAGACCATACAAGCCGACTATTTCAACCTGTGAATTTATTTTGGTGTTTAGGATATCCTATTGTGTTTTTGTCCGACTTTTTAGGCCTACTTTAAGGTAACATCCAAATACACCGAATGGCGATTATAGGTTTCATAAAAAGGTTTAAAGACTATTCCGTCTATCATAAATTCGAGTGCTCCAGGATTCCCCTTGATCGTTCTACCCAAATCATCTTTATCTAAAGTTACCTTACGCCATTCTGTTCTAGGTGCTGTTTCTTGGGCCGCCAATAAAATAGGGCCATAAAACAAGCTGGCAATATTTTGCTGGTCCATGATCGGTTCTAAATGAAACTGAAATGGCATATATAGCTCAATGGTATCGCCATTTTTCCATTTTCTACTTATGGTAAGGTAACTTCCGGGTGTTGCATCTACCTTTTTTTCCTTACCGTTTATTTTTACAAAAAATCCTTTGGACGCCCAATGGGGGACACGAACATTTAAATCAAACTTACCCTTGCCCTTGATCGTCAACTTGGTATGATCATCCTTAGGAAAAGCAGTATTCTGTTCTATGACAACATTCTTTTCCGTCCAGTTTAATGTAGAAGGCACATAAAGATTTACGTACAACGCTTGGTTATCAACACTTTTAAAATAAATGGTATTCTGAAGTTTGGTACTACTCTCAATCGCCGTACCGTTACAACAGGTAAAACCCTTCATGTGCGGATTTCCAAAATGCTTTACAGAACCAGGTCGTAAGGGTACATGATATGTATTGGCGGGGCTATCCTCTGCTACAGATGCCAAAATATGGTTATAAAGACTACGCTCGTAGTAGTCCATTAATTCGGCTCGTTGATCATAAAGAAAAATATTTCTAGATAGCTTAAGCATGTTATAGGTAGCACAGGTCTCATTTTGCCCGCCCGATGACAAACCATTTTCGTAGAGAGTGGCCGGTTGCCCTATAAAACATTCTGCATTGGTAGGGTTACGGGCTCCGGCAACACCTCCAATGCTATACATGTAATCATTGGTGGCCTTATACCAAAAATTATCGGCCACATGATAGTATTCAGGAGTATTAGAACCACGGTACATTTCTAACGCCCCCATTATTTGGGGTATATGTTGGTTAGCGTGCAACCCACGAAAGGTATCTACATTCTTGGCCAAACCATGTGAGTGATCCGCGTCTCCATAAAATACCTCGATATTGTCGAATAATTTTGCCGTTTCTAGGTATTTATCCTCGTTCGTCAGCCGATATAGGCGGGCCATAGCTTCGTTCATACCACCATATTCGCCCGCAATATACCTATTCCACATACTGATAAGGTTGTCTTTTGGCAACTCTCGTAAACGTGCATACACCCAGTCTCCCATCCCTTTGGTTATATGAAGCGCTTTTTCATTACCACTGATCTCATACACATCCATTAAACCGGCAAGAATCTTATGTAAAGTATAGTAAGGAGCCCATATTTGGCTTTTCTTAGTACCATAGGTAGCTCCATTTTCCAACATAATAAACTGATCAGGAGGATAAGCACTTATGAACCCTTTGCCCCAATTCCAATAATCGGTTCTTATACTGTCTGCACTCAGTTGTGAATCGTATTCCGATTTGCCCGGTCCTGGTGGCACTTTCGTTGGATCGGAGACAAAGGTTCCCCCGGCTTCTTTGGGTCTACCCGACATTTGTGACAAGTCATAAAGGGTATTGACCATATACTCCATCTTCTGGGCAAAATTGGCCTGTAACTCTTTATCATAACCGGTACTTGCATAGGCCTGTACGATGGCCGTAAGGTAGTGGCCCGTGGCATGCCCGCGCAATTTGGTCTCTTGACTGTCCCAAACCCCTAATGGTTCCGCTCCCTTGGGTTGTTGTTGACCAAAGGCATTTCGAAACATATATAGAAAAGAATCGGGATTGGTTTCTGCCAGTGTTGTTATAAACTTATCCCTATTTTCTATGAATTTTGTATTATAACCCTGAACATCGGTTTTTAAAAAAACCTCATCTAGGCTAAATGTTTCCAACTTTCTTATTGGTGCTGAAACATTTTGGGTTTCTTTTACTATTACAATGGCCTTCGGCTTTATGTCGGTTCCTGCGATACTACCTTCTATGATATATCTTCCCGTTGTTAATACGGCAGCATTGTCTTTAGGAGCAGGCCAGAGCACCCGTACCTTGGGGCCTTGTATTCCTTCTTTATAGGCCCCATCTACATAACGGGGCAAACGAGGAAGATTTCCGACAATGGTCTCTACCTCAATGTCGGGTACCTCAACCAGATATTCGTTATACAGTTGCGGGGTTCCACTTTCAAATTTGGGTAGATCATCAACTTTAGGTTTTTTTTCCGATTCCGAGGTTTCACCTCCTTTAAGGGCATTATTATAAATTCTTGCAACCTGCTTTTCAGCCAATGGTATTCTATAAATTCTAAAATCGTACAACTTTGCATTCAGATATACACCTGTTTCTGACAGTGGTCGGCCAATAGAGAAGATATTGTTCTTAACCGCACCGGCATCAAACAATTTTGACAAAACCAGCGCTACGTTCTTTGTCTCACCTACCATTTTTCCGTTAAGATAGGTGCTAATAGATCTGGAAGGAGCGTTCAACACTATGGCCAAATGATTCCAACCGCCAATTTCTATGGCCGGCGAAACCGTGCTATTGTGTTCTTCTTTTTCTAAAGAAACCCCTGCAAAATAACCTTCTCCGGTCTTAGTTCCGACGGGAGTCACAAAAAAATGTGAACTCTCTTTTTTTCCGAAATCAAAAAGTATTTGACCAGGTTGTTCAGAATACAGGTAGACCCATCCCGTGATACTTATCGACTCTTCCCCTATCATGGACTCCGCTGGAATCGAAATAAACGATTTACTATCGATAGGCAATGAAAGCACGTTGCCAAACTGGTCATCCTTTATAAAATCTACCTTAGAACCTACCATTTTTCCATGTAGGTTGTTACGGGACCAATCTTTTAAGTCCCCATCAAAAACATATCTTGCTATCAGCCCTGTCTCACCTATACCATCCAATATTTGATTGCCACTTTGTGCCCTTGACGTAAAAGTTCCTATGGCACAAAAAAATAGCAAACCATAAACAAACAACTTATATACTCTCATAATTAAATTCTTATCTCTTATTTGGTGGTTCTTTTATTTATAAATTTTATCCCATGAAGGGGGAGTTACGTTCAGCAAGTGTTTTACGAAAAAATCTTTTCTTTTACGCTCTCCATATTCGCCTCCCGAGGAATGCGACATTCCCGGTACGGTAACCAGTTCAAAATCTTTATTCGCTTTTATCAGGGCATCTGCAAATTGCATTGTTGATGCCGGGTCTACATTGTCATCTATCTCCCCTAAAATGAGCATTAGGCGCCCATTCATATTGGATGCATTTTCCACGTTGGAACATGCCGCATAGTGAGGCCCAACAGGGTAGCCCATAAACTGCTCGTTCCACCAAATTTTATCCATCCTATTATCATGACAGCCACAAGAAGAAACGGCTACATCATAAAAATCGGAATTGAAGACCAAAGCGGCGGCGGCATTTTGTCCCCCGGCCGAAGTACCATAAATACCTACTTTATCAGCATTCATGTACTGATATTTTTTTGCGGCCGCCGTTATCCATAGTTTTCTATCGGGGAATCCTCCATCCTTCAGGTTTTTCCAGCACACATCGTGAAAGGCCTTTGACCTATTGGAAGTTCCCATACCATCTATCTGTACTACTATAAAGCCCAACTCTGCCAATGACGACATAGCCCAATTATAGGCTCTAAAATCTTTGGGCACAAAAGAACCATGTGGACCAGCATAAATGTATTCTATAATAGGATATTTTTTAGTTGGATCAAAACTGGTAGGGCGCATGATAATACCCCAAATATCGGTTTTTCCATCTCGTCCTTTTGCCGTGAACACTTCGGGGGCGATCCAGCCTTCTTTTAATAAAGCGGTATGGTCCGCTTGCTGTAGTTGCATCACGGTCTTAGCATCTTTAGATGATTTTAAGACCGTAACGGGCGGCATATCTACTCGTGAATATTGATCTACATAGTATTTATAATCATTAGAAAAAGCAACTTTATGATTGCCGTTCTCTTTAGTAAAGCGCGTAAAATTCTTACCATCAAAATCTACTTTACAATAATGCAGAAAATATGGATCCTGGTTCTTATATAATCCACTGGCAGTAAAATAAACTTCCCTATTCTCTTCATCTACGTACAAAACATTGCGCACTACCCATTCTCCCTTGGTCAGTTGTGTTTTAACCTTTCCTGTTTCTCCATCATACAGATAAATATGGTTCCATCCGTCCCTTTCAGATGTCCAAATTATTTCCTCACCATCGGCAACATCATATCTATACTTTTTACTACTATAATCTATAAAGGTCTTACTGGTCTCATTGACCAAAGTACTAACCTGACCTGTTTTTGCGTCGACCTCTATCACCTTGTACGCCTGATGTCCGCGTTGATTGTATTCAAAAGTAAAAGCCCTACTATCCGCTCTCCACTCAATATTGTACAAACCGAATTGATGATCGAACCCGGACGTTGGTATTTGAATATGCTGTCGACTATTAACCAAGAACAACTGCGGACTTTTAAAGGGCAGTTCATCCCCAGGTTTTAAATAGTCTATTGAATGTAATTTTGGTTGCAACCGGTCTATAGGGCTAGACTCTACAAAGTAAATTTTACGGTCGTCTCCCGGACGAACTTTATATGCCATAATTTTTTCACCGTCCGGCGACCATTTTATATACGAAGAATAAAAAAATCCAGGAGCCCCATCATAGCTCAATCGAGTTTCTATCTCTGTACCGATATCCTTTATATAGAGATTATTGTTCTTGACAAAAGCAACCCTGGTAGAATCAGGAGAAAATACGGGAAGATTAGAGGTTTCGTCAAATCTATTTCCCCAGTATTCGTTTTTTTTCTTTCTTTTACTTTCTACCTCTTCCAAGAGCGTTAATGTCCCCTTCTCTATATTATAGGATATTCTAGCATCCTCAAAAACAAATTCTACTTCCGTCCGATGGTCATTAAAGTCCAGTTCTTTGATATCGATATTCTTTGGATCTACCTGCTTATTAAACTTTACGGACAATAGCTTTGCCAAAACATCATGATCAAAACATTTTTTCTGTTTTTTCTGCCACGGATCTACCAACATATACTCCTTACCTTCCTTTGTGTTGTTCACATACCATAACGTGGTATCTCCACTCCAACGAAAAGCAGACGGCACGTTAAATACCTTGTTACGAAACAAAGAATCCACGGCCATAGCCTTCTTATAATCCTTTAATGTACCTTGTGAAAAAGATACTCCGGTAATTATAAGTATAAAAAATACACTTAATTTTCGAACAAAAAATCCCATACTTAAAATTATCACTAAAACTATTGATTATCCATCGTCTTGCAGTAGTCCATATTAACAGATAATGATACTATATTACCCTTAACATGTATAACTCAGAAATAAGAAGTTAATTTATACAGAAATATCAAATTGTTTTTAAAGTAGTAATTTATGGCAGACACCCCTTTATTTGTACTTTATTACCATAATAACCGATTTCAGGATAAATTATAATTAACTTAATACAAAAAAATTGAAAGTCCTTCCTTTTAAAATTCCGAAACCGAGAAATGAAGCACTCGTTTATCAATTAGATCGAGTAGAAGCTTTCTACGATCAACTTCACCAGCACGGTGAAATTCAAATCAGTTATATATCCAAAGGAGAGGGGTCTTTAATTGTAGGTGATTCTATAAATGAATACAAGGCCAATGATCTTTTGATAATCGGCGGATTTGTACCCCATGTATTTAAAAGTGATGTTACGGCCTCTCCTGTATCTGAGATGCACACACTTTTTTTTGACCTACATTCTTTCGGAAAAGATTTCTTTGATATCGCCGACCTTTCGCTTACGCAAGATTTTTTTAATAAATCAGAACTGGGCATGAGAGTACTTTCAAATAAGAAGACGATCATTGACGAGTTCCTTAAGTTATCATCGCAAAACAAAGTAGAACAGATAGCTACTCTTTTAATGATCATTAGCCATGTTTCAAAGGCAAAAACAGCACCGTTATCCTCATTTGTTTATAGAAAATCATTTTCAGATGATGAAGGAAAACGTATGAACAATGTCTACAAATATGCCATGGAAAAATTTAACGAACCCATTAGCCTAGAGGAGGTCGCCAGTATTGCCAATATGAGTCGTAATGCATTTTGCCGTTACTTTAAAAAACGGACGAACAAGACATTTTTTCAATTTTTAATTGAAATTCGAATCGAAAATGCCTGTAAATTGATCGTGAACAAGCCAGAGCTTTCCATTTCATTGATTTCAGAACAATGTGGATTCAACAACATTGCCAACTTTAACAGAAAATTCAAAGAATTAAAGGGATGTCCGCCTACACAATATCGATCACAGTTTTAATTGCTTAGCCCTTAAACAGTCGATTAGAAACCACTTACAAATTATCAAACCGACCATACCCTGTTCATATACCATAAAAACAGAAAGCGAATGGAAATCCATTCGCTTTCATCACTTATATAAAAAACTAACTCAAACAATTATTTTCTAGAACTTTTGCCTTACACAAAAATTCGTTAGTACCCGGGATTCTGGCCTAAATTGGTATTCGTATTCAACTCTTCTAAACCAATCGGAAAAAGTGTGGTGTAATCACCTTTTGGCGTATGGTTGTACCAACTTTTAGTTTGATAGACCCCAAATCTGATCATATCGGTTCTTCTTCTGGCCTCACCGGCAAACTCCCAACCCAATTCATCCAAGAAACGTCCGTATGGTACAGCCGTTTGGTCTCCTGCATCGGCAATAGTACCATCTTCGGCCAAGGTGCCGTATTGCACGGTAGTGTCACCTTCAAGTTCTGCTCCAGTAACCGTTGCATCCGCCAGGTTATCAAAAGAACGTGTACGTACTTGGGTTACGATAGTCGCAGCCTCATCACTTTTATTGGTCCTAAGAAGCGCCTCGGCCTTCATCATCAGCACATCCGTATATCTTAAAAATGGAAAATCTACACTAAGTCCACCTGTAGCACCCGGTTCTATTTCATATTTTCCGCATCTAAAGCCATCGGTAAAATCACAGTCATAAATACTTGGCATCTCTTTGACCAAGGTCATAACCACACTCCCATCAGAAGCATTTAGTTGATCGCCCATTAACCAAGTATCCGACAAACGCTTATCATTTGGCTCATAACTATCTATAAACTGGGGGTTACAACTAGACCCGCCCCATGGTTGGGCCTGCATTCCGAAGACCAATCTATGATCAGGAAGCAACATTTTCATATGGGCATTCCACTGCCCTGCAAAAATTTGATCGTAGGGTATCGCAAACACCAATTCACTGTTGCCCTCATTATTAGTACTAAAAATATCAGAGTAACTATCCGACAGTTCAAAAGCTCCACTGGCAATGATCTTATCACAAGCATCGATAACCTTGTCCCAGTTAGAGGTACCGGCATATACTTCAGAATTTAAATAAACCCTGGCCAATACATGATAGGCCGCCCACTTGGTCATACGGCCATAGGTAGAAACATCTACCGTTTCGGTAAGGCTTGGTATTACTTCTGTTAATTCAGAAACTATAAAATTATAAACTTCGGTTCGTGTACTTTGAACCGGCAACTCATCACTATAACTGGCAATGATCGGAACATTACCATGCGAATCTACCAACATAGAATAATACAAGGCCCTTAGCGCCCTCATTTCTGCAACAATAGCAGTGGCCTGTTCATCGCTTACCGGTAATTGTCCAGATTCTATCTGCAATATTACCCTATTGGCACTATTGATACCGTTAAAGCAATTGATCCATGTATTTCTTGGCTGCCATTGGGTAGAGGTCCATTCATGAAAATGCATTCTTTTATAGGTACCCCCATCATCCCAACCATTTGGTCTAGTAGGCGTTACAAACATATCGGCCGGTTCTTCCTGTAGATCAAACCAGCCTTGCCACCCCATTACGTAGCGCATGGGAGTATACGCAGAAGCCATTACCGATACAATATCGGATTGTGATGGTGTAAAAGATGCTTCGGTAACTTCTGAAAACACCTCTTCCTCCAAATCTGTACATCCTAGTTGTACCAAAAAGGCGCAGGCGGCTAGGATCGATATTCTTGTTTTAAGTGAAAACACTTTATTATTTATATTTTTCATAGTCGTTTAGTTTAGAATGTAAAATTGATACCTAGGGTGAATGTCCTTGTAGAAGGATATTTGTCTCTTTCATCATTACCAGGCGATAATCCACTTCTATTGACTTCAGGATCTATACCCTTATAACTTGTAAAAGTCGCCAAGTTTAGCCCCGATGCATAAATCCTAAAAGTTTGGGCAAACTTTATAGCGTCTTTGGGCAAGGTATATCCTAAGGTAATGTTATCTATTTTCAAGAAATCGCCATCTTCTACATAGTAGCTAACAAAACGTTGAACGTCTTGCAGTTCTGTTTTCCCATATACAAGATCGTAAGCGGAGTCCAATGTATTATAGGTAATTGTGGGATTCTCATAGAACATACGCGAGAAATTCAATATCTCGTAATCCAAGGCGCCCCTTAAGTTGACCATCAGGTCCCAATTCTTGTACCTGACCGTATTGTTCCAACTATAATAGGATTTAGGCAAACCGTTGCCCAAAATTTGTCGGTCGTCCGTAGTAGCTTCCGTTGCAGGAACCAGACTACCGTCAGGTCTTTCTATAATCCAAATACCATCATCATTGATATCTACGCTCTTTAAGCCATAAAAATTACCAATGGGCTGTCCTTCTTGTACCCTATGTGTACTAATTTGAATGGGTTCTCCAGTATAACCCTCATCAAAGAAATCGTTGGTCAATTGAAACTCATCATTGGAAAGCGATACAATTTTATTGGTATTGGTCGAATAGGTGAGGTTAGCCGTCCAATCAAAATTTTCTGTTTTTACAGGTGTCACATTTAACAAGAACTCGAATCCCTTGTTATTGATTTCAGCAACATTGGCCGCAATGGTTCCGAAGAAATAAGGAGGCGTCGGTACACTATAGTTAAACAATGCATCTTTGGTGGTTCTATTATAATAATCTACCGATCCATTGATACGCCCGTCAAGAATACCGAAGTCAAGCCCAACATTGAACTCTTCTTTCTTCTCCCATCTTAAATCGGGATTCGCATTTCTCGAGGGCACCAATTCTCTTACCCATTGCCCGTTGTTTAAAAAATACGACCCATAGGTTAGACCACTCAAGGCCTGATAATTAGAACCTGCATTAATACCCGTTACACCGAAACCTGTTCTTAATTTAAGGTTTGACAACCAATCCCAATTATCGGCAAAGGACTCTTGATCTATACGCCAACCCAATGAAACCCCTGGAAAGTTACCCCATTTGTTATCTTCACCAAAACGGGAAGACCCTTCTCTACGCAAACTGGCCATTAAAAGGTAACGGTTGTCATAATTGTAGGTAAACCTTGCAAAGAACGCGATCAGCTTATCAGAATCTTTATAACTGCCCATATTCGCTTCACCCAATTGTAAGCCTTGTCCACTACCTAGATTGTTGTAGGTAAACCCGTCTGTAGGAAAACGACGGTTGGTAGCCCAAAAACCTTGGTTCGTATTATCTTCATAATTATAACCCACCAAACCGGTTACCTTGTGCTTACCGAAAGAATTATCATAGTCTAAGGTAAGCTGACCATAATTACCTACATAATCGTCAGTACCTCTTGAAGCATAGCCATCTTGGCCATTCTTTGTGGTAGACACATGGTTCTTGGTCTGATAAAAACCTCTAATATTTGTCTCTCCTTTACGTGTGTAAAGTCCTTTCATGGTTACATGGTCGCCAAAATCATAACTTAAGGAAAAATCGAACCTAGAATTTCTAAATTTGTTCTCGCCTATCGTTTCTTGTATATACGCGACAGGGTTGTCATAAAAATATACGTCTCTTTCGTACCAGTTACCCTCTTCATCCTTTACTGGTTCTGTAGGATTTCTTATAAGGGCCTGCCTGTAGATATATGGATTAAAACTGCTTCCGTCCCCTAAGGCATTATAGGTTTGCTCACTTAATATAACACCTATATTGGCTTTTAAACGATTATCGAACATGGCATGGTTTGCACTGACCCTCGCCGTATATTTTTCACTATTCGACTTTAAAAACGTTCCTTCGATATCCCTATAGTTTATAGAGGCCGTCAAATTTGAAGTAGCATTGCCCCCTCTAAAAATAAGGTTATGAACTTGGCTATAGGCATTTCGTGTAATTTCATCCACCCAATCAGTATTGGCTCCATAATCCTCTAAATTGGCCCCATTAAATTCGTACCCTTCATTAAACTTCTCCCTTAGTTCGTTCGCATCTAAAAAATCTAACTTATTGGCAATAGTGGACAATGACATATACCCGTTATACTCTATGGTAGATTTCATATCATTACTACCTTTTTTGGTCGTAATGATAATAACCCCATTGGTACCCCTGGTTCCATAAATTGCCGTCGCAGAACCATCCTTTAACACATCTATAGAGGCTATATCCTCTGGAGCAACGGTATTTAAGCTTCCTGGAACACCGTCAACCAACACCAAAGGATTTGTACCCCCTAAAATAGAAGATGTACCCCTTAAACTAATCTGTGTACCTTCTGTAGGATCACCGGATGGGGCAGAAACCGACAAACCTGCCACTTTACCCTGAATTAGTTGTGCGGCATCCTTTACATTACCCTGTACAAAATCTTCAGATTTTACGGTTGCCACCGAACTTGTAACATCGGCCCGTTTTTGTGTTCCATACCCTATGACCACAACTTCCGAAAGTTGCTCCAAATCTTCTTGCATGACCACATTTATTGTCGACGACGACCCTACAGGTATCTCTTGAGTTTTAAAACCTAAATAAGAAAATACCAAAACTGCATTTGAACTGTTTGTGGTAATTTCAAAATTTCCATCAAAATCGGAGACTGTTCCATTAGTAGTGTTTTTCTCGGCTACCGACGCTCCGGCCACCGGAATTCCTTGATCATCCGTAATTGTTCCAGATATCTGTTGTTGCGATAACGCAACTTGCACACACAACAGACAAAGAACAGAAAACAATTTTCGCTTTTTGAGACGACTTGATCCCAAAAACATTCTTGGTAATAATTTGGCCAAATTCATAATTCTAAAGTTTAGTTTGATTGCTTTTTTCTATAAAACCATCACCGAAAACCCCTATTTTAATACAAAAGGTTATTAAGTGCAGATTTTACACTTGTAAACTTAGAAATTATATCAGCCGATTATTTTTGAATAATTATCCTCTTCTTATACTATATTATCCAATTACATAGCACTACCCTCCAAAAACAGTTAAAACATGCTTTTCTATAGATTGTAACCGATACCGACTTTACCAAACATCAAAATTTTATATGTCCGATATTTTGCCGGGTCTTTTATTCGTAAATCAGAAATACTTACAGCCAACCACCAACCACATAACCTCCTCACAAACAAAATATATCAGAAATCAATTACCATTTTTTAAAAAACACCCCCTTAATTTTCGATTATCATTTTTTTGATCTTCTTTCCAGATTTTTTACAGTTTTTTAACAAGAGTGGTTTGTACGCACTGTTTTCTTGCCATATTTTCGCTTGCTAAATGAAACAAATAACAAACAAGCGGATAATACCAATTGTACTCGCATTCCTATGCGGGCTATTCTTTGTTCATTTTAGTTCGGAGAACCAAAAAGAAACCTCTCGCGAAATTTCTTCTACCGTTCTCAACACCGTTCTAAACCAGACCGGCATAAAGGCCCATATAGACTATGCTCTTTCCACAAATGATAAGCATCACGCGGTAGAGACTGCTGAAAAAGAAGAGAAAGAGGAAGAGCATATTATATCGCCTACACACAAAAATCAGAATTTAAGCAGTATTTCCCCTGCTTTTTTTTATGCCCAAATTCTAGGGCTGTTTCCTCTTTTAACTGAAAAGTCATCCGTCTGTATAAAGGCGCTGGGATTTAAGATTCCGTATAGAAGACATATCAGGTTTCAGATATTCAGAATATAGACCTTACTCCTTTTTTTATGTCATAGCATCCTATGACAATCGCTAAACCTTAGAAACAGGCCTATTTCGTAGTGCCTTCTATTCTTTCTAAGTATTACCTAAACATTTTTCAATTTAACCAATTATCTAAATATACTATTATGAGGAAACTTCCCATGATTATAGGCTTGTCCGTATTGGTAGGCCTAACCAGTTGTAACCAAACAAAAGAACACCACGAAGACGAAACAAAGTTCTTAATAACAAAACCTATAAAAAAAGACACTTCGATCACCAAAGATTATGTATGTCAAATACATGCCATAAGACATATAGAGGTAAGGGCCCTGGAAAAAGGCTATTTGAACGAAATATATGTAGATGAGGGCCAGTATGTTAAAAAGGGGCAAAAAATGTTCTACATAATGCCCAATGTTTACCAAGCCGATCTTCAAAAAGCAGAGGCAGAAGCGAAAGTGGCCGAAATAGAATTCCAAAACACCCAATTATTGGCAGATGGCAATGTCGTATCGGAAAACGAACTTTCTATGTCGAAAGCCACTCTAGAAAAAGCAAAGGCAGAAGTAGCACTGGCCAAGACCCATTTAGGGTTTACAGATATTCGGGCCCCTTTTGATGGTATTATGGACCATTTACATGTTAGGGAAGGAAGTCTTTTGGACGAAGGAGAACTTTTAACCACCCTATCCGACAATAGTAAGATGTGGGTGTATTTTAATGTACCCGAAGCAGAATACCTCGATTATATCACCAGTACCGGTAAAGACGAGAAAAAAGAGGTAGGTCTTCTTTTGGCAAACAATAAAGAGTTTAACCAAAAAGGGATTGTAGAGACCATTGAAGCCGAGTTTAACCACGAAACAGGCAATATCGCCTTTAGGGCCACTTTTCCCAATCCAGATAGAATATTAAGACATGGTGAAACGGGTAGTATTCTTATGAAAGTCCCCTATAGCAATGCACTGCTTATACCCCAAAAAGCAACGTTTGAAGTCTTGAGCAAAAAGTATGTTTTTGTAATAGATAAAGATAACTCCGTTAGACAGCGCGAAATTACCGTAGCGGCCGAATTACCACACCTTTTTGTGGTTGACAAAGGATTGTCCGAAAACGATCAAATATTACTAGAAGGCATACGGATGGTTAAAGACAACGAAAAGATCCATACCACGTATATGGATCCCAATACCGTTATTTCACAGCTGGCCCTATACACTGAGTAGTCAACATAAATCTTAAAAAGATATGTTCAAAAAATTTATACATAGACCGGTACTGGCAATCGTCATTTCGGTCATAATCGTTTTTACAGGTTTACTGGCTATAAATCAATTACCAATTTCCCAGTTTCCTCAAATTGCCCCAACAACAGTAAATATTTTTATTGCCTACCCTGGGTCCAGTGCCGATGTTTTGGTAAAATCGACACTTATACCCTTAGAAACCGCCATTAATGGTGTTCAAGGAATGCGATATATCGCTTCTGATGCCACTAGTGCAGGTGAAGGAACCTTGCGTGTCATCTTTGAGCCCGGTACCGACCCTAACCAAGCCGTGGTACGTGTAAAGACAAGGGTAGACCAAGTAATGCCTTTATTGCCCGAACTGGTACAACGAGAAGGGGTTATTATTACGCCTGTACAGCCCAGTATGTTGATGTACGTAAACCTATACAGTAAAGAAAACCACAATGATGAAAAGTTTCTGTACAACTATGCGTACACTAAAATAGTCCCAGAGATACAACGAATAAACGGTATTGCAAGCGCCCAAATACTCGGTAGCCGTAAATATGCCATGCGGGTATGGTTAAAACCAGATCGTATGCGCGCCTACAACGTATCTGCCGAAGAAGTGTTGGAGGCCATGGAAGACCAGAGCATCTTGGCAAGACCCGGAAGAATCGGTAGAAGCTCGGGTAAAAAATCACAGGCCCTGGAATATGTGCTTACCTACCAAGACCGTTATGATGAACCCGAGGAGTATGAGAATATAATTATACGCGCCAATGAAGAAGGAGAAATTCTGAAACTGGCCGATGTTGCCGATGTAGAACTTGGTAGTGAATTCTTTGATATCTATTCAAATCTAGATGGTCACCCTTCCGCTTCCATTGTATTAAAACAAACCTTTGGCAGTAATGGTAGTGATGTAATCGCCGCCGTAAAAGATAAATTGGCAGAATTGGAAAAAGACCTGCCACCCGGCCTAGATTTTCAAATTAGCTATGATGTATCCAATTTCTTGGATGCCTCTATAGAACAGGTATTGCACACACTTAGAGACGCCTTTATTTTGGTAGCCATAGTGGTATTCCTTTTCTTAGGCGATTGGCGTTCAACGCTCATACCCATTATAGCCGTACCGGTTTCATTGATAGGTGCATTTTTTGTGATGCAGATTTTTGGACTCTCCATAAACCTGATTACGTTATTTGCCCTGGTTCTGGCCATTGGTATCGTGGTGGATAACGCTATTGTGGTGGTAGAGGCGGTACACGTAAAAATGGAAGAGGAAAATTTAACGCCCTACAAGGCCTCCGCAGCAGTACTACAAGAGATAGGTGGTGCCATTATAGCCATTACCCTGGTTATGGTATCGGTATTTATCCCTGTTTCTTTCATGACCGGTCCTGTGGGTGTTTTCTACAGACAGTTTTCTATAACAATGGCAGGGTCCATTGTCATATCTGCCATTGTTGCCTTGACCCTTACCCCTGTTCTCTGCGCCATGATGTTGAGGAACAATCACGGTAAACCTAAAAAGAAAACACCTATCGACCGATTTATAGATTGGTTCAATAAAGGATTCGAAAGACTTACCGGAGGGTATGTGGGCATACTTAATAAAATTGCGGCCCGTAGAATAGTCACCTTCGGAATTCTAATCGCATTCTGCGCCGGTATTTTCTTTACCAATCAAGTGTTACCGGCAGGTTTTATACCCAACGAAGACCAAGGAATGATCTATGCCATCATACAAACCCCTCCGGGCGCTACATTGGAACGTACCAATGATGTTGCAAGAAAATTGCAAAAAATATGTGAGGAAACAGAGGGTGTTGAATCCGTTTCTTCATTGGCGGGTTACGAAATTATGACCGAGGGTCGTGGTTCTAATGCCGGTACTTGTTTGATCAACTTAAAACCATGGTCAGAAAGGCAACACTCTGTTCATGAAATCATGGAGGAACTGGAAGAAGAGACCAAAGATCTAGGTGCGGTAATAGAATACTTTGAACCCCCCGCTGTTCCAGGTTTTGGTTCTTCCGGTGGTTTCTCTATGCGATTATTGGACAAGACCAATGGCACCGATTACCATGAATTTGAAAGAATTAACAATGAGTTCATGGAAAACTTATCAAAAAGAAAAGAATTAACAGGTTTATTTACCTTCTTCTCTGCCAACTATCCTCAATACAAATTAAAGATCAACAATAAGATTGCCATGCAAAAAGGAGTTTCCATTGGCAAGGCCATGGAAAACCTGAATATATTGATCGGTAGTACCTACGAACAAGGTTTCATCAGGTTTGGTAGGTTCTTTAAAGTATATACACAATCTGCTCCTGAATACAGGGCATTGCCTACAGATCTTGAAAAGCTCTTTGTTAAAAACGAGGAAGGGGAAATGGTGCCCTATTCAGCATTTATGACAATGGAGAAACAACTCGGACCTAACGAGGTAACGCGATACAACCTATATAATTCAGCCGCTATTCGTGGGCTTCCCGCTTCTGGTTACACCAGTGGTGATGCCATTAAGGCCATTCAGGAAGTTGCCGAACAAACGCTTCCAAGAGGATACGATATTGCATGGGAGGGTTTATCTTATGATGAAGCCAGTAGAGGTAACGAGTCTATCTACATCTTTGCGGTCGTATTGATCTTCGTGTACTTTGTTCTTGCGGCCCAATACGAAAGCTTTTTATTGCCTTTTGCGGTAATACTCTCTTTACCTGTTGGGGTTTTTGGCTCCTTCGCCTTATTAAAAATGATGGGATTATCCAACGATGTATATGCCCAAATAGGTATCATTATGCTGGTAGGTCTATTAGGTAAGAACGCCGTACTGATTGTAGAATTTGCCGTTCAAAAACACCGAAAGGGAGCCACCATATTGGAAGCTGCCATCGAAGGTTCAAAAGCAAGGTTCCGACCCATTCTTATGACCTCTTTCGCCTTTATCGCGGGTCTGGTTCCGTTAGTGATCGCCACTGGTGCCGGAGCTATAGGAAACAGGACCATAGGTGGTTCTGCCCTTGGAGGCATGCTGATCGGTACTATTTTCGGGGTATTGGTCATACCAGGACTATATTACATATTCGGCAAAATGGCAGAAGGACGAAGTCTGATCAAAGACGAGCACCAAGAACCTATCTCCGAAGAGTTTATTCGAAACAGTGAAGGAGAAAGCAAAACCGCTAAAGCACTTCTTGAAATGAAAAAGCTTTTGCAAAAATTAACCAAAAGAAAAGACGATGAATAAGAAACTAAAAAATATCGTAAAAAACCGAAAATCAATTGTCGTCTGTATACTGGTAATCGGGATATTCTATTCTTGTGTACCGACAAAAACACTAAAAGAAGAGAACGTAGACCTACCCGATACGTACCAGACACAATCAACGGATACCACGAATACGGCAACCGTAAAATGGCGCGATTTTTTCTCTGACCCCTATCTGATCGCCTTGATAGATACTGCCTTGGTAAACAACCAAGAGTTGAACATTATGTTGCAACAAATTGATATTGCACAAAGCGAGGTAAAAACCAGAACGGGAGAATACCTGCCCTTTATTAATTATGGGGCCGGTGCAGAAGTCGAAAAAGTTGGTGAATACACCCGTAACGGTGCTGTAGAGAAAAACTTGAACATAAAGGATGGTGAAGAATTCCCTGAGCCGTTAACAGATTATTCCGTAGGGCTTTCCGCTTCTTGGGAGCTAGATATTTGGAAGAAACTAAGAAACTCTAAAAAGGCGGCAGTTCTTGAATACTTGTCTACCATAGAGGGCAAAAACTTTATGGTGACCAGTTTAATCGCAGAAATAGCCGATTCTTATTACGAGCTTTTAGCGTTGGACAACCAATTGAACATTATTGAGCAAAACTTGGAAATTCAGTCCAACGCGCTCAAAATGGTAAAACTTCAAAAACAAGCGGCAAGGGCTACAGAACTTGCCGTTAGAAGATTTGAGGCCGAGGTATTAAAAAACCAGAGCCATAAATTTGAAGTACAACAAGAAATAGTCGAAACCGAGAACAGGCTCAACTTTCTAATAGGCAGCACCCCAAAGCATATAGAACGTAACTCCGATAATTTTATCGAGAATACCATTGACCCCATATATGCGGGTATACCCTCTCAACTGTTGCAAAACCGGCCAGATATAAGACAGGCAGAGTATGAGTTGGCCGCTGCCAAGTTGGATATTAAAGTGGCCAGGGCCAATTTTTACCCCTCGGTCGGTATCAAGGCAGGCGTAGGGTTACAAGCTTTTAAACCTAAATACCTGACCAGTACGCCCGAATCGCTGTTATATTCCGCAGTAGGAGACATCGTAGGACCCTTAATCAACAGAAATGCCATTAAGGCCGCCTATAACAGTGCCAACGCAAAGCAAATACAAGCGGTTTATGAATATGAAAAGGCAATCTTAAAAGGTTATATAGAAGTGGCCAACCAACTATCCAATTTAGATAACCTTAAAAAAACCTATGACCTAAAGGCCGACCAAGTGGAAGCACTTACGGCATCTATAGATCTATCCACTCAATTGTTTAAATCGGCAAGAATAGAATATATAGAAGTACTGCTAACACAAAGAGAGGCCCTAGAATCAAAAATGGAGCTCATAGAAACTAAACGAGATCAATTAATGGCAAGAGTTAACATCTATAAAGCTTTAGGTGGGGGCTGGAATTAGCCATATCTCATTTTTTACCCCACAAGAGCCTTCGAGAAATCGAAGGCTTTTTATTTTCCACTTCTGTTATAATAAGTTATGGCAAATAGCACTTTATCGAATATATATCCGGATTTCCGAAAAAATTCAACAAAACTGGAAGAACAGTATAAATTCACCCTCAGAATATACCAATACTAACTAAAGTTGATTATGAGAAAGTGTTTATTATTGTTTGCTATATATTCTTTACTATTGTTTTTGTATTAACGAATACAAGCCCAAATTTTTTAAAGAAGAAAATCACTATTCCTATTTTAAAACTACCCCCCTTCTTTATATTCATTTCTACAAATCTATTATATCAAGAACCGGTCTTTAATTTAAGAAAGACAAACTATTTAAGGTTCTATATTGATATTTTCCGATTCCGGATCGGAACTTAGTGGAGAAACACCAATTTTCTTATCGGCAAACACCTTGGTACTCGTTTTCATATCGGCATAACGGGGATCCTGGACATAGTCTTGTTTTTTCATCTTGATGGCCTCGATACTCAAAAACCCGAATTCGCTCACTACCTTACCGTAAAACCTGTAAATCCCCTTCCCCCTAAAGTGATATTTAGCGGCCACGGGAGGAAACAGCACTACATCGAACACCTTGCCCTGCTGGTCTATCAACGTGACAAAATGCATACGTTTGCCATTATGGGTTCGTGTATTCTTCACGGTGACCAAATACCCGTAGATATCGATATGGCGGTTCAAAAACCGCTCTAGGTCATGGGCACAACGTTTGTTCTTGGGCGGTTCGGCCAACAGTTCAAAGGGACTGCACAGGCAAAAGCCCAAAAGTTCTAACTGGGTAAAAGCCTCCTCCAGGTCGGTAGTGTGCATTTGGGGAATCTTAAAGTTTTGCTGCTTGGGCGGAAATAACTTCGGATGGTCGATTTTCATGTTTTTGTTCAGAAATAAATGCGCCTTCCACAACAATTGGTGCTTGTTGGTTCCCGTAAACCGAAAGGCATTTATACGTATCAGGATACTGACCTGCTCAATGGAAATCGTTACCCTATCCAGAAAATCCTCGAGGGAAGAGAAATGGCCTCCCGTATTCCTTTCCCTTATGATCCTTTCAGACACCCTATGCTCCAAATCGCGCAGGTAGCCAAAGCCCAAAAAAATATCTTTCCCATAAATTACATTGGCATTAAAGCTTCTGTTAATACAGGGCGAATGTATAATACCCCCCAACATCCGGGCTTCGTGCACATAAAACTCGGAACGGTAAAATCCGCCTCCGTTATTGAGCACGGCCACCATATACTCTAACGGAAAATGGGCCCGTAAGAACAAGGTTTGGTAGCTCTCGACCGCATAGGAGGCGGAATGCCCCTTGGCAAAGGCATAGCCGGCAAAGCTGGCGATCTGTTCCCATACCTCGAAGATAATACTATCGGGCTCTCCCTTTTTTCGGCAGTTGTCTATAAATTTCAACCGTACTTTTTCAAACTCTTCGCGGGAGCGGAACTTACCGCTCATACCACGTCGTAGCACATCGGCCTCTCCCAAGCTAAGATCCGCAAAATGGTGGGCCACTTTGATCACGTCCTCTTGGTAGACCATGACCCCATAGGTCTCGGGCATAATATTGAGCATCACGGGGTGCGCCCTTTCCTTCGCCCTATCCTTGTTGCGGTGCCTTAAAATATACTCGCGCATCATACCGCTTTTGGCGACACCAGGCCTAATAATGGAGCTCGCCGCTACCAAACCTAGGTAGTTATCGACCTCCAATTTCTTTAAAAGCATCCGCATGGCGGGCGATTCCACATAAAAACAGCCCATGCACTGTGCGCTTTTGATCAATGCGTTAACCGACCGATCGTTCTTAAACCTACGTACATCGTGAATATCGAACGAGTTTATTTCATCGGGTCGATTGTAACCGATAATATCTACTGCCTCCCGTATTTTAGCGAGTCCGCGCTGTCCAAGGATGTCAAATTTATAGAGTCCCGCATCCTCTGCGATCACCATATCGAACTGAACGGTCGGAAACCCTTTGGGCGGAAGGTGGGTAGCGGCAAACCAATGAAGCGGTTTTTCACTGATCAGAATACCCCCCGCATGAATGCTCAGATAGTTGGGCATACCGTTGATCAAACGACCGTATTTCAACACCAACTGAGAGATCTCATCGAGCTTTTGGGGATCGTACCTCCCTTCCGAAAGCAGGTCGATCTCGCTTTTTGGCAACCCGAACACCTTGCCCAATTCGCGGACTACCCCTTTCTCCTTAAAAGTAACATAGGTACCCAATAGGGCCACATGATCAAAACGTTCAAAGATATATTTCGTCATTTCGGGACGGTCGCGATGCGAAAAATCGATATCAAAATCAGGGGGATTCACCCGATACAAATTGATAAAGCGCTCAAAATACAGATCCAGTTCTATGGGATCCACATCGGTAATTCGCAATAGGTAGGCCACGATGCTATTGGCCCCGCTACCGCGACCCACGTAGAAAAACCCTCTTCTTCGGGCTTCGGAAACGATATCCCAATTAATGAGGAAATACGAAACAAAGCCCATGGTCTTGATCAGCTCCAACTCCTTGTGCAAACGCTCCATGATACCCGGCCCGCCTTCGGGATACCGGTAAGACAAGCCCTCTTGGCAAAGTTTTTCCAGCAAGGCCTCATCCTCTTCCCTTGTATTTAGATAGGTTTTCAAGTTTTGGGGTTTCCTATCCGAAGAAAAATCAAAATAGATGCTGCACGAATTCATCAAGCGTTCGGTATTCTCCAAGATATGGGCATACTCCGAAAAGGCCGCGGCCAAATTACCTATGGGGAACATCCTTTCGCCTTCATTGGCCTCCTCGCTTTTGTCCAGCTTGCTAAGCAGCACATTATTGTCGATGGCCCGCAGCAGGCGGTGTGCGTTAAAATCGCTTTTGTTGCGAAAGGTAACGGGCTGTTGCACCACCAACCTATCCTTTAACCCGGACAGTCTTGAAAAGGGCAGTTTTCGCAGGTCGGCGATCGATACACCGATGTACTCGTTCTCGTTAAAGACCTCGATCTCGTTGAGCAATACACTCTCAAAGGGATATATTACATAGGCTTGCTTGAACTTAGGCGCCGTTGCGGGGAACTTTTTTCCACCGTACAAGTATTCCGACAGAAAATTGTTCAGCTCCATATAGCCTTCATTGTTTTTGGCGATACCGATAAAACAGGGTTCGGCACCGTTTCGAAAATCGATGCCCAGAATGGGCCTGACCCCATAACCCGGGGCCAAACGCACAAAATTAAGGCAGGCCGAGGTATTGTTTATATCGGTCAATGCCAACTGTGTCACCTCATTTTCTTTGGCCAGCTGCAAGAGCTCCTTTTCGGAAAAGGTTCCGTAACGAAGGCTGTAATATGTATGGCAGTTTAGGTACAATTTCGTCGATGTTTATTTTGGTTGTGGGCGATCGCAAACGACCCCACTGTATTCCAGTGGTTTTACCAGCATTACTGTTTTCGATGGGCCAACACGATTGGCGGTCGGCCATCGAAGGGGTTCTGCATTCTTCCGATGGTACGTGCACCCATGGCCGAGGCACGGATTACGCTCTTATCGCCATAGCGCTTTCGAATATGGTCCATGGCGTGATACAGGTTCAGTATCTCCTCGGTATCGTCAAAAAGGTTGATCTGATAATTGCCCGATACCAGGTGACTAAAGCGGATGCCCACCAAGCGCACCAACAACCTGCGGTTGTACAGGGTCTTGAACAGCTCCAAGATCTTGGGAATCAAAATATGATCGGCGCTGGTATATGGAATACGCATTTGTTTCGAATAGGTATTGAAATCGGAGTACCTGATCTTGACCGCGATGCAGGCCGTCAACTTTTCCCCCCGTCGCAATTGGTAGGCCAGGTTCTCGGTCATTGCAATGAGAATGCCCCTTAATTTTACCACATCTATCGTGTCTTTGTCAAAGGTGCGCTCGGTAGATATCGATTTTCGTTCGCAGAACGGAACCACGGGGGTATGGTCGATACCATTGGCCCTTTTCCATATGATCCTTCCATTTTTGCCCAAGACCCGTTGCATAACATCTATGGGCATTTCTTGAATGGTACGCACTTGGCGTAGCCCCAGATTGCTGAGCATTTGGTAGGTCTTATCGCCCACCATGGGTATTTTTTTGATGGATAGGGGAGCAAGAAAGGGTTTCTCCAAGCCGTAGTCTATCTTCAGTTGATTGTTGGGCTTGGCCTCGTTAGTGGCCACTTTAGACACCACCTTGTTGACCGAAAGCCCAAAAGAAATAGGCAGTCCCGTTTCTTTAAAGATCCGTTGGCGCAACTCGGAAGCATACCTGTAGCAGCCAAAAAAGCGATCCATTCCGGTTAGGTCGGCGTAAAACTCATCGATACTCGATTTTTCGAAAAGGGGCACCTGCTCCTTGATGATCTCGGTAACCATATCGGAATAGTTGCTATAGGTACCCGCATTGCCCTTTATGGCAACCGCCTCGGGACACAGTTCCTTGGCCATTTTCATGGGCATACCGGAATGCACCCCGTAACCACGGGTTTCATAACTACAGGCCGCGACCACACCCCTATCGCTCAACCCGCCCACCAATAGCGGTTTGTTCTTTAACTCGCTATTGATAAGGCGTTCTACGGATACGAAAAACGTATCAAGATCCAGATGTAAAATGGTCTTTTGCATAACTATCCTTAAAATCGGATAGCTAATTTATGGAATATTTCCAAAATATTGGATTTATTCCATTTTAAATTCTAATAATCTAAATCACATTCAACATTTCCCTATAAATGACGTTATAGATTCGACCAAACTCTTTCTTTATTTATTAAAGTCAAAAAGCTATTCGTATATTTTGCTTTATTTTCGTCATATGAAATCTCTATTAGTTCCCCTACTCTTTAGCATATTTTCAACGGCCGTCTTTTGCCAACAAGAAAAATCGGCCATATTGATAACAGACCCCGCACAGGGGACGGTTTGGAATATACCCGAAAAAATAACCCTTCAGTGGAATACCGAAAATATAGCTCCGAACAAGTCTATTCGGTTTTTTCTGGTCAGAAACGAAATGGTGGTTCAAGAACTGGGCTCTTTTGAGAACAATGGCATCTCGGAAGAAATAGAACTTGCCAAAAACATAGGCTCGGGAGATCGTTACCAAGTAGTGGGCATCGAATTGTTTCCGGAAGACAAATATCAAATTGCAAAATTCGTAACCCCCTTTTTCTCCATAACAAACAAAGCATCGGACGAGCTAAAAAAGAAACATGACCTTGCCCAACTAGAAAAACGAGGACTTAGTAAAAGAGAAAAAAGAAGAAGGGCCAAAAACAAAAGCAAAGCGGCATCGGCTAAAACCGCTGTGGCATCGACCATAGACACCAATGCACCTACCTCTACCATACGTGAAGAATTCGATGGAAGAAAAATATCATATACCAAAGAATTTACTTTCGACAGTGAAACCATAAGTGTTAAAATATGGGATCACGGTAGACAGGATGGCGATATCGTTTCTATCTATTTAAACGGCTCCCCGGTAGTGTCCAAATATTATCTGACCTACTGGAAAAAAGAGTTTCAGATTAAATTAGACCCTAACAAATCTAATGACCTGTTCCTTTACGCCCATAATTTAGGTGATTCTCCTCCAAACACCGTAGCGATAGAAATAACGGACGGAAAAAAATCTGAAAACATTGTCTTAAATTCAGACTTAAAAAGTTGCGAGGCCGTAATGATCAACGTGGTTAAATAGACACCTATTTACCATATAGACCATGCAACCACAAAAAAAGCACTGATATGAAAACAAAGCTGCTCATTATTTTTTTAATTGTTTCTTCTACAACCTTATTTTCTCAAGAAAAAACAAAAATGGCACTACGCATGGGACTTAACAGTAGTAAAGTTCTCAACTCTAACCTACATACCAAATATGCCCCATACGCCGGTGTAGCTTTGGCTATCGCATTTAATGAAACATATACCTTGCAACCAGAGATTACTTATTCTAAACAAGGAGGGAAATCTGAAATTCCCGAGCTTGACGACATTGACATCAACTACCTGTCTGTAAGTGTTGCCAATAAAATATTTACCGAAGGGGGTCATTTTCATTTCATCTTAGGCCCTAGCATAGATTTTAATTTCAATGATAATTTTATCAACTTAATCAATAGTGATGGTGACAATTTTGAAGTTACGCCAATAGACCTTGCCGCATTTGGGGGAATAGGTATCGAATTCGATTTTGGACTTGCCCTTGAACTACGATATAAACAAGGGCTTATAGACCTTGATTTTAACGATGACGGAGAATATGGCAACAATAATGAAAACAACCAATTAAACCGGGTCATACAAATCGGGGCTTTGTATAAATTAAACTTTTAAATCCCCTTTTACTTTTACCGCAGACATCTGTTCTAAACAGGTTTACCTTGTAACGGAAACTACTAAAAAGATGTCTTTTTTACATTTTTTAACTTTTAGTGTATTTTCTAAATTTTTATTTTTATTGAGAATTTGAAATAGCGATACTATGCCATTTAGTAGACATGAAGACGGTTTTAAGCCCGCGTTTTCTGTTCTGCCTTTTCAAAAAAAATTAGGCAATCTATTATCAAATAACACAAAAGGTGGGCTATCTTCTGAACCTTTTTTTAAAACGGTGTTATCACATCACCTGCCCTTTATATCCTATTCGGAGAACCACAATTTTGAGTTCAAATTCTATAGATGAAGGCATCGCCTTTTCTTAAGATAAGAACACCCGACCTAGGGGTATAATAGCGCTCTTCAACCCTCGAAAAAACATTTCATCATTCTGTTTCTTTAGACGAATACTTTTTTAACGTAAAGTATAATTTAAAAAAATAGTTATGGAATCATTGAACAAAATAAAGAAAGAAAAACATCAAAGACTTCATTCTTTTCCACCGCTGAGATTCAATAAATTTCAAATGAAATTGGAGAATACGGGTATACATATCCTTATCTCGGCCAATTTTCTTTCTAAATACAACCATGCCGTAAGGGTACAAAACGGAGTCTTACATCTAAAAATAAAAAAACCTAAAAACAACTATGATTATTACGGCGGGTCTATGTCGTACGAAGGATATGAAAAAGATATTGATTTTCAGATACGACTTCCCGACAAACAGCATTGCCATATACATACAGTTCGGTTTTACCATGGAGTATTAAAAATACACCTGTCAAAAGAGCACAAAACAAATAGTACCGTACGATTACCCAAACCATCCTTTACGTCCAATAGGTCAACCGTCAATTAAATCTAGAATACAATCCATATCCCATATTAAAATGAATTAAACGCCACACACCGAGCATGGACATACAAATCGAAAAACTAACCAAAACCTACGGCCCTCAGAAGGCCGTAAACGACATCAGCTTTGATGTTAAAACGGGAGAGGTACTCGGATTTCTTGGTCCCAACGGAGCGGGAAAATCCACCACCATGAAAATGATCACCGGTTATATCGGTATCGAAAAAGGAGATATACGAATCGGTGGCAAAAGCGTAACCGACCCCGAGAGCAATTTTAAGCGACACATTGGGTACCTGCCGGAAAACAATCCCTTGTACCTAGATATGCCCATCATCGATTACTTGGAATTCTGCGCCGCCCTGCAAGGGGTAGAAAAGGCAAAGATCAAGGATAGGATACGGGAAATGATAGGCCTGTGCGGACTCAATCGCGAGAAACACAAAAAAATAGGGGAACTATCGAAAGGGTATCGTCAGCGCGTGGGACTCGCCCAAGCCATGATCCACGACCCTGAAATATTGATCCTGGACGAGCCCACCACGGGGCTGGATCCCAACCAGATTATCGAGATCCGAAAATTGATCCGCGATCTGGGCAAGGAAAAGACCGTTATCCTCAGTACGCACATCTTGCCCGAAGTGGAGGCCACCTGCGACCGCATCCTCATTATCAACAGGGGTACCATTGTCGCCAACGGAACCCCCGAAACCCTTAGAAAACAAGCACAGGGCAACGAGGTATTGAAGGTTCGCATAGAGGACGCCGAGGCCCAAACCATTGCAAAAGCCTTAAGCGCCCTGGATACGGTACAGGACGTAGACCTTGTTCAACAGGAAGAAAACCTGTTCGAGGTACAGAGCGTCGCCCAGCAATCGTCTAAACGGAACATCTTTAACCTTTGTGTGGACAAAAAATGGGCACTGACCGAACTGACCCCCTTGGAAACCAAACTCGAAGACATATTTAGAAACTTAACGGTAAATTAGACATGCATACCATATGGACTATCGCCAAACGTGAACTGGCGACCTTTTTCGACTCGCTCATCGCCTATATTATTTTGGTTCTTTTCTTAGGCTTCAGCGGTTTTTTTACCTGGCTTTACGGAAACGATATTTTTTTGGTGGGACAGGCCAACCTTCGGCTCTTTTTCAATATTGCCTCTTGGAGCCTCTTCTTCTTTATTCCCGCCATTACCATGAAAATGTTGGCCGAAGAGCGCAAGACGGGCACCTTGGAACTGCTCTTGACCAAATCAGTATCGGACAGGCAAGTGATCCTTGGCAAGTTTCTGGGATCCATACTATTGGTCTGTATAGCCCTGGCCGCCACCCTACCCTATGTGATTACGGTTTCCAACATCGGCAATCTGGATAACGGCGGAACCATCTGCGGTTACTTGGGCCTATTGTTGCTCAGTACCGCCTATACAGCCATAGGTATTTTTGCGAGCAGCATTACCACCAACCAGATCGTGGCCTTTATGACCGCCCTGTTCATCGGTCTCTTTTTCCATATCATTTTTGGGGTATTGGCCCACAACTTTACCGGTAGCCTGGGACAATTCTTCGATACCTTGGACCTTCAATCGCATTTTGAGTCCGTTTCAAGAGGGGTCTTGGACTCCAAGGACCTGGTCTATTTTCTTTCTATAACCGTGTTGGGGCTTTACCTCGGGGAATGGTCCCTTTCTAAAAGACATATTTCTTAAACGATAGTACATCCAATGAAAAAAACGAACATAACCATTGTCTTGACCATCGCAATCTTGGTGTTCGCCAATTTGGTATCAAAGCAATATTTTTTCAGGTTGGACCTCACCGAAGACAAGCAATATACTTTAAGTGATGCTACGGAGAACATTATGGCATCCTTAGAAAACCCTATTACCGTAAAGGCCTATTTTTCTGAGAACCTGCCCCCCGATATCGCCAAGACCAAAAACGATTTCGAGGAATACTTGATCGAGTATGCACGGCATTCGGACGACAACCTCATCTACACCTTTATCAACCCCAACGAGAAGGAATCTTTAGAGCTAGAGGCCATGGAAGCGGGCATTAACCCCGTCATGATCAACGTTCGCGAAAAGGACCAGATGAAACAACAAAAGGCCTTTTTGGGCGCCGTTTTACAACTGGAGGACCGCAAGGAGGTCATCCCCTTTGTACAACCCGGAGCACCCTTAGAGTACCTCCTCTCGTCTTCCATAAAAAAGATAGCGGTTACCGATAAACCCGAAGTGGGACTTTTACAGGACTACGGACAGGCCACCATTGGTGAACTTGCACAGGTAAAAACAGCCTTGGACGTACTGTACAATTTTAAGTCGGTCACCGTAAACGACAGCGTTGCCCCACCTGAGAATATAAGGACATTGGCCTTGGTACGCCCCACGGACACCATCAGCGCGGGCACCTTAAAACAATTGGATACATTTTTAGAAAACGGCGGAAATTTGTTCATCGCCCTGAACCGGGTAAACGGAAACCTAAACAACACATTTGGCAGTGCTATCGGTACCGGAATAGAAAAATGGCTGAACGAAAAAGGACTTGCAATAGGTTCAGATTTTGTCATCGATGCCCAATGTGCCAACATATCGGTTCAACAGCGACAAGGTTTCTTTAATTTTACGACGAACGTTGCCTTCCCCTATGCCCCCATTATCAGCAAATTTGCAGACCACCCCAGTACCAAGGGCTTAGATGCCGTGGTAATGCAGTTTGCCAGTTCATTAAAGTTTACCGCCAAGGATTCGCTGACCACCTTTACCCCGCTCGCCTTTTCATCGGATAACTCGGGAGTATTGCCGGCACCTCAGTATTTTAATATCCAAAAAGAATGGACAAATAATGATTTCAATGCCCCCAACCAAGTGGTCGCAGGCGTCTTGGAGCAAACCCATCCCAATGGCAAGCGATCCCGCATTTTTGTGGTTTCCGATGGGGATTTTCCAGTTAGCGACGGCCAACGAACACTACAGGCCGACAATATAAACCTTATGGTCAATGCCATAGATTGGTTGAGCGACGACACCGGATTAATAGACCTTAGAACAAAAGGAGTTCGGTACAGACCCTTGGACAAATTAGAGGAAAGCACCAAAACCACATTAAAATATGCCAATTTCCTGTTGCCCCTTGTTCTGGTAATTGTCTACGGAATTATACGTATGCAGATAAACAAAAACAAACGCAGCAAAAGACTGGAAGAAAACTACGAATGATCACTACAACTAAACCATAATCCATGAAGAAAAACAACATATTGATCTCGGTATTGGTGGTATTGGTACTGCTCTATGTTTCTACCAATTACTTTAAAAAGAACAATAGCACCACTTTTAACCCAGAGGTCATACAACTGGATACCTCTGCGATAGAAAAACTCACCATATACCCACCGGCCAAAATGTCGGAAGAGCCTATTTATATTTCGAGGTCGCAAAATAGATGGGAGGTTTCACAAGGCACCATCAGATCTAAAGCGAGCCAAACATTGGTAAAAAGTGCCCTTGGGCAATTACAAGATATAAAGGCCCAACGACTGGTCGCAAAAACAGCGGACAAATGGGCTACTTATGAACTCACAGATTCCTTGGCCAGAAAACTGGAGATCCAAGAAAAAGATGGAGGCAAAATAAATACTGTCTACTTCGGAAAAACATCTTATGAACAGGGCGCGTCATCGCAGTACGGAGGAGCATCCATGAAAGGGTACACTTACTTTCGAATAAATGACAGGCCCGAGACCTACACCCTAAAAAATCAGATTTCGAGTGCCTTTGACCGTAAGTTCAATACATGGAGGAATTCTGAATTTATAAAATTGAACAAGGAAGACATTACAGAAGTAAAATTTGAACGGGATGGCCAAGAAGATTTTACCCTTCAAAAAAAAGACGCTACTTGGACCATTATGGGCATACGATCAGATTCTACAAAAGTAGCCCGTTATCTCAATATTCTACGTAACCAGAGCAGCTCTCTTTTCGTAGATAGGTTTGCTCCGAAAAAAGAAGCTTTTAGAACCTTGACCGTTCGAGGAAAATCTATGGATAATATTATTGTTAAAGCCTATGTTGACAGCGTGGAAAACAATTTTCTACTTCACTCGTCGCAACACCCCAAAACCTATGTTAAGAGCGATTCTACAGGACTGTACAAACGATTGTTCGTTGACAAGGAATATTTCATAAAAGAAAAAGAATAATCAAATCACAAACTATAAACCAGCCGGCACCTCGGCCCAAACTTTTAGCTTTTTAATGACATATAAATTACGCACTATGAAATCCATTAAATTCAATCTTAAAACATTATTGTTTTTTATCACGCTTATATTTTTATACAGCCCTATGGCCTTGGCCGGCAACGGTATCACCTTATATACGCCGTACACTAATATTTCGGTACCTCCGGGAGAGTCTATCGACTATACCGTTCAGGTAAAAAACTACGGAAGCCAACTAAGGGATGTTGAAATTAGCCTTACGGGCCTGCCCGATGATTGGAGCTCTACCCTAAAGGCCGGGGGCTACACCATTAAGCGAATAGCTGTGTTGCCCGGTGAAAAAAAAGACCTTACCCTAACGGTAAACGTGCCCTTGAAGGTCGAAAAAGGCACGTACAACATAAAGCTGGTCGGCAAAAATTACGACGTACTTCCCATCACCATTAATGTATCGGAAGAAGGAACCTTTAAGACCGAGTTTACTTCCGATCAGATCAATATGGAAGGGCATTCAAAATCTAACTTCAATTTCTCTACAAAATTAAAGAACCACACAGGCGAAAAGCAGGTATACTCGCTATTGGCAGCACCACCACGAGGCTGGAACGTAGCTTTTAAACCCAATGCCAGACAAGCAACCGCAGTAGAGATAGCACCGGGGAAAACAACTAATATTAAAGTCGAAGTAACCCCTTCTGCAATAGTAAAAGCAGGCTCCTATAAAATACCCATAAAGGCGACCAACAAGTATACCACTGCCGAACTGGAATTAGAAGTAGTGATCAAAGGCTCTTATGATATGGAGCTGACCACCCCTACAGGACTTTTAAGTTCCAGCATTACTTCTGGAAGAGAAAAGAAAATGGAACTTTTGGTACGGAATACCGGATCCAGCGAATTAAAAAATGTTACGTTTAGCTCTAACAAACCTAAAGACTGGGAAGTTTCCATTAAACCCGACACCATACCCTTTATAAAAGCTGGTTCACAAGAAAAAATAACGGCTACCATAAAAGCTGCAGACAAGGCCGTTCCTGGAGACTACCTACCAAAAATTACGGCCAAGACTCCTGAAGTATCCTCTACCGCATCTATCCGATTTTTAGTAAAGACCCCTTTATTATGGGGCTGGGTAGGCATCTTAATTATACTAGGAACATTAGGAGCCATTTATTACCTGTTTAAAAAATACGGAAGACGATAATGGCGGACAAGAGTATAGACATTGTTGGATTGACCAAAAAATACGGGGAGCATGTGGCGGTAGACAATTTAACGCTCTCTGTGGAAAAAGGCGAAATTTTTGGCCTATTGGGGCCGAACGGCGCCGGTAAATCGACCACCATCCTTATGGTTTTAGGACTTACCGAAATAGACTCGGGCAGTGTAAAAGTATGTGGTATAGACAGTAGCAGGTATCCCCTAGAGGTAAAAAGAAAGGTCGGCTACCTACCCGAGGATGTAGGTTTTTATACCGATTACACCGGTTTGCAAAATCTGATGTACGTGGCACGCCTTAACAATATTCCAATAGAAGAAGCCCGAAAGACCGCCTTGGAAACTTTGGCCGAAGTAGGCCTAGAAAAGGCGAAGGACAAGAAGGTAGCCAGTTATTCTCGAGGAATGCGCCAACGTTTGGGCCTTGCGGACGTACTCATAAAAAAGCCGGAAGTAATTATACTGGATGAACCCACTTTGGGACTGGACCCCGAGGGCGTAAAGAAATTTCTTCAACTAATCGTAGATCTTAGCAGAAAAAAGGGGATTACCGTTCTGTTCTCATCGCACCACCTGCACCAGGTACAACAGCTCTGTGACCGGGTCGGCATTTTTGTAAAAGGAAAATTATTGGCCGAAGGAAAAATCAGTTCCTTGGCCGAGCAATTGTTCTCTAAAAACGCCCACACCCTTGAGGGAATTGTCGCCGAAACGGAAAAACCTTCCCTATCACTGAAAGAACTGACGCAGAAAATGGAACAGATGGAAGGGGTTGCCCAAGTAGAGATGCGCGATAAACGATTTGTAATAACGTCTAAAAAGGATATTTCGGTACCCATATCCCGTTTAGTCGTTAATTCTGGTTATGGCCTTCATTCCCTTAGTAAAAAGGAATATGGTCTGGACGACATTTATCATCAATATTTTCAGGAAGAAAAACAGATATGAAAAGTACATTGTTAAAATCGGGAATAGATAGGCTCACCACTATCATAAAGATTCCTTCGTTCAATTTTCCAACGAATCGCTTTCGTTCCCTTAGGAAAGGAACCGTTGAAAACGATCGTTCGTTGGTTTTAAGTCCCTTTAAGGCCATGGTTCAGAAAGAAATAACCGACCATATTACCAACTGGCGTTTTATCATTCTTTTCGCCATTATAGCCTTGGCCTGTTTGGGGACCCTTTTTTCTACCTTGTCCGATGGAATGAAGGTTCTTATAAACGATAATTCGGAAAACAATTTCTTTTTCTTGAACCTGTTCACAAAATCTGACGGCACCCTGCCTCCTTATTTTGTGTTCGTAGGGTTTCTGGGCCCGCTGTTCGGGATAAGCCTCGGCTTCGATGCCATAAGTTCTGAGCAGAACAGGGGAACCTTAAGCCGTGTACTGGCACAACCAGTTCCAAGAGACAGTATTCTGAATGCCAAGTTTTTGGCAGGCATCATAGTAATCAGCCTCATGTTGTTCACCCTCAGTTTCTTGGTCATGGGTGCCGGATTAATAGCCATAGGCATTCCCCCAACGGCAGAAGAATTTATGCGTATTATCGTGTATACGATACTGAGCATTGTATATGTATCTTTTTGGTTGAACCTATCCATCCTCTTTTCGGTGCGGTTTCGGCAACCCGCCACCTCGGCATTATTAGGTATTGCGGTATGGTTGTTCTTTACCATATTCTACCCTATGATCGCCAATCTGATCATTAAAGGATACGAACCCTCTCAATACGCCACGCCCAGGGCCATTTATTTCTATCAAAAACTAAAGTTCTATTTGGTACAAATAATGCCCAACGAGCTGTTCGATGAGATTACCTCGGCTATTTTAGTGCCATCGGTACGTAGCCTGGGACCCTTGACCATGGAGCAGATGCAAGGGGCCATTCCTGGAAGTCTTCCCTTAGGACAGAGTATTCTATTGGTTTGGCCACAGTTTACAGGCCTCATCGCTTTGACCTTGTTGTGTTTCTTGTTATCGTATATATTGTTTATGAAACGCGAAATACGTTCGAGGGGGTAGACATAATTTAAATCAAACCTTCAATACACTTTAATAGCCTATTCACATAAGGGACGAATAAAGACATTCGACCCAACAGCGCCAAACAAAAAAACCAAGACTTTCGTCTTGGTTTTTTCTTGTACTCGAGGTGGGAATCGAACCCACACTCCAAAGGAACTGGATTTTGAATCCAGCGCGTCTACCAGTTCCGCCACTCGAGCATTTCAAATTCGGAATGCAAAATTATAAAATATTTTGTTTACCACACCAAAAAATTTAATAATTATCTTCAAGGAGCCAAATTAATTTCTAAATTTGCACCTCTCTAGAAAACAGCGCCTTTCAAGCCTAAGCTTGGCGGCCTAAATTATAATATAGAAAGAGCCATGTCATATCAAGTCCCAGAACCTAAAATTTTCACCTGTACACAGAGTACATCTTTAGGAGAAAAAATAGCAAAGGCATATGGCACGGAACTGGGAAATGTAATCTTTTCTCGCTACAGCGATGGCGAGTTTCAACCTTCTTTTGAAGAATCTATTCGAGGAACCAGGATATTTATTATTGGTTCTACCCACCCTGGTCCAGAGAATTTAATGGAGATGTTGTTGATGATCGATGCTGCCAAAAGAGCATCTGCCAGACATATTACAGCGGTAATGCCCTACTTTGGATGGGCCAGGCAAGATAGAAAAGATAAACCCAGAGTACCCATTGCAGCAAAACTAGTGGCCAAGATGCTGGAAACGGCAGGTGCCACAAGAATTATAACCATGGATCTGCATGCAGATCAAATTCAAGGATTCTTTGAAAAACCGGTAGACCATTTGTTCGCGTCCACGTTGTTTTTACCCTACCTTAAAAGTCTTGAATTACCGAACCTGACCATTGCCTCACCCGATATGGGCGGATCAAAAAGGGCTTATGCCTATTCCAAGGCGTTGGATTGTGATGTAGTGGTGTGTTATAAACAAAGGGCCAAAGCCAATGTTATTTCACATATGGAACTTATTGGCGATGTACAGGGGAAGAACGTAGTATTGGTAGATGACATGGTAGACACCGCCGGAACACTTACCAAAGCTGCCGATCTAATGATGGAAAGAGGTGCCGCAAGTGTAAGGGCCATTACCACTCATGGGTTATTATCGGGCAATGCCTATGAAAAGATCGAAAAATCAAAACTGACGGAGTTGATCATTACCGATTCCATTCCGATAGAGATAAAAAGTGATAAAGTAAGGGTATTAAGTTGCGCAGACCTATTTGCCGACGTGATGCACAAAGTACATAACAACAACTCTATTTCCTCAAAATTTTTAATGTAGATAAAAGGAAATACAATTTAGAATTATTAATTTTTAATATAAATAATGAAGTCAATTACAATTAAAGGATCAGAAAGAGAAAGCGTGGGCAAAAAGTCAACAAAAGCCCTACGTAATGCTGGAAAGGTTCCTTGCGTGGTATACGGAGGGGATAAACCATTACACTTTTCAGCAGATGAACTAGCGTTCAGAGACTTGGTTTACACTCCAAATGCACACACAGTTGCAATTGAGTTGGAGAACGGGGTCAAAGTTAAAGCTGTTATGCAAGACATTCAGTTTCACCCTGTTACAGATAAAATTCTACACATTGATTTTTATCAATTATTCGACGATAAACCTGTAACCATGAACATTCCTGTGAGATTGCAAGGTAACTCGCCAGGTGTAAGAAACGGTGGTAGATTATTGTTCAGAAAAAGAAAATTGACCATCAAAGCCTTACCGGACAAATTACCTGATTTCTTTGACGTGGATATATCCAAACTAAAAATAGGTCAGAATATAGCGGTTTCAAGTCTATTGAGCGACGATTTCACTATCATGCATCCAGACACCACTACCGTGGTACAAGTTAAGACAGCCCGTACGGCAATTATTACGGATGACGATGAAGACGAAGAAGCAGAAGGAGGAGCAGAAGCTCCAGCTGAAGAAGCTGCTCAAGAATAATCCAAGATTTTACACAAAACCAAAAGCATCCCAGTACCAAGTATCGGGGTGCTTTTGTATTTTTGACCAACAAAAGATTTGATGTATGGCGACACTACTTAAATCATTGTTCGGTTTCCAAAAAAGCGTTTTAAAAGAGAGAGATTCTATGAAGAAATTTTTAGTGGTCGGTTTGGGCAACATAGGCAATGAATACACAGAGACCAGACACAACATCGGTTTTAAGATTTTAGATTTTTTAGCGACACAAAAAGAATTAACATTCGAAACGGCAAAACTGGGAGACATTACCACTTATAAATTAAAGGGAAGAAGTATTCTTTGCCTAAAACCATCCACATACATGAACCTAAGCGGCAAAGCGGTGAGATACTGGTTGGAAAAAGAAAAGATTCCTTTAGAAAACCTTCTCGTTATAACGGACGACATTAACCTTCCTTTTGGAACGATCAGAATAAAAACCAAAGGAAGCGATGGTGGCCATAACGGACTAAAAGATATTCAAAATACCCTACAAACCACCAAATACAATAGGTTTAGGTTTGGAGTAGGCGCCAATTTCGGAAAGGGAAGACAAATAGAATATGTTTTAGGACAATGGAACGATGAGGAGAACTCTCAAATGGAAGAACGCCTACAAAAGAGCATAGAGGCTTTAGATTCTTTTGTATTGGCCGGTATTGCCCGAACCATGAACCAATTCAACGGGAATTAAAATAATGCTATAACACCACGAAACTATATACCCCGGAACTCGTGGCGTTCCCCTCTGCGTCTTCGGTGACCACACTCCAGTAATAAACCTCGCCAGAATCCACACCGACCTTTAATGTATAGGTTTCACTAGATAGGGTATTGATCAAATTTGTTGGGGGATTTACCTTAGAAAAATATATCTCAAAGGCTGCGATATCATCATCCAAATCCGAACCGGACCATGATAAGGTTACATCATTGTTAATGTCCTTAAATACCTTTTCCGACATTTTAGGAGATAAAATTTCAGCAGGAAAAGGGGCAAATGTCGTTTGCGAACCCGAATTATAAAAACTCCATGTCTCACTTGAAACGGTTTCGGATGTTTGGTTATTTCTAGACCTGACCAACCATGAATACGGTTGCCCTTTGACCAAAGGCAGACTGGCACTGGTACTCGAGGTACTGACCGTTTGTACAACACCTGTATTAATATTCGTTACCCTAAGTTCATATGTTTTTGTGTTGTCGGCAAGTTGCCACCTAAATTCCACCCGACTGGTATTTTCTCCTTGGTCTACACCTGTAGTACATTCAGAATTTTTTTCAGGGAATACCAATAATGCCTGGCCTGGTGGCTGAGCGTCGTCTTTCTTTTTACAACCAAATAGCCCTAAAACACAAATAAAAATTATAATGGTACGGGTCATCTTTTTATAATCTTAGTTGTTTCTATTACTCCATTACTATTGAACCTAACATAATAAAGACCGGTTGCCAATTGGCTCAAATCTATGGTTATATTGGTCCCATCTACCTGCAATAACTCCGTTTTTACCAATCTACCGTCAGAACTATAAATTGCAATGGTGACTTGGTCTTTTTGTTCTCCAAAATATACATCAACAATATCTGTGAACGGGTTTGGAAACACTACCGGGCTATCTGACACAACAAATTCTTCATTATATACGCCTTGGCAGGGAATATCGGTATATACCTTTAAAAAATTCAATCCTTTCTTTAACTCTAAGGTCACTTTTGAAGATTGTGTATAAATTATGTCATTATTCAATTCCACATAATAATAATCGGACCCTGCCATATCAACAATTAACTGAGTCCCCTGCAATGAAACCTTTGAACTGACACTTAGTGGTTCTGGCTCGGTAATTACAGCTTCCAAACAAAAAGGTTCATAAACAATGGTACCATCAGAACCTGTAATACAAACATCATAGGTACCGGCACTTAATCCTGTTAAGACAAAATCGTTTGTAAAATTATCTACCAAATCCACCCCATTACCACTAACGGTAACCTCATAATCCAGAAATACCTTTGGAGAAATCTTGATAATACCATCATCGTTGGAACTACAGGTTTCACTCTCTAAGGTTACTGTAAAATTTTCTTGCGAAAACCTATATACCGGACAACCGGATGCATCCACCTCTTGCCCTAATGGCGTCCCCAAACACAAGTCTTCCCCGTCGTCAAAAACTCCATCTTCATCTTCATCGGGCCTAAAATCCCCCTCTACACAAACCTCTAATGAAAAAGATTTTAAGCTTCCACCATCAGAAGCAGCATTATCCTGAATTTCAAGGGTCCATTCTCCCAATATAGATTCTCCGTTAAAAGAACTCAATAACCCGAGCGGCCGTACGGTTCCACTTATTGCAGGGGTACCCGAACATTCAAAATCCGCAGAGGCATCATCATCAAAAACCGCATTAATGTTTCTACTATCTCCACATGAACTGGAGACCAATACAACCGTTGTACCTTCCGGAGAAGTAAGACTAATTACTATATCTGCCAAATAAGTATGATCTACCTCAAGGTTGACGTTTATATCCGCCAATGCCAAATCTTGATAAAAAACTACCTTCGATGTAATAGTAGGTGTGCCTATAGAGGATATTTCTATAGGTAGATTATCGGCACTCTTAGTTTTACAGTTAAACTGAATGGTGGTAAAGGTAAAAGGCGAACCAAACACCCCTTCCCCACAATCGTTTTTAGGTTTCACCCTCCAAAAATATTGGGTATCGTTCAGTAAAGACGATGGCGCATATGTATTGACCGAAACCGTAGCGGTTTCAATAATCGAGGCAAAGGAGACATCCGTTGCTATTTCTACCTCATATTCCGTACTGGAAATATCGGGATCCCACTCCAACAAGACATCTTTAGAAACATCTATCATACCATCTGCAGGAGCCGTTAGAACAACCTCCGAAAAACTAGTATCATAGATATTAAGCTGCAAAGGCACCGTTTTTGTTAAACTAGCGGAGGTAGCAACTACATTGATCGGGTAATTACCTATTGCCAAATTAGTGGTGCCGGAAAAAGTGATAGTTATATTGGTATCGGAGTCGGAAACCGTATCTTGCGAAAAGACCGCCGTTAGCCCCGTGGGCAAAGAAGTTACGCTTAGTGTACTTTCTTCTGAAAATCCGAGATAGGTCTTATAATCAAAATCTACTACCAGATCGTCGGGTTTACAAACATCATAGCTTAAATCATCGAAGTCCAATACCACTTCAGATTCCGTAATTGAAAAATCGGCCGCATTGATCGCAAAGAAAATATTACCGGAGGCCTTCACCATGAACCTACCTGTAGTTGTTTCTATTCCCCCAGGCACTACAATATCATAACTACCATCGTTCACAACATTCTCTACGATCAGCGTTGGATAGGTGAGGCCACCATCGGTAGAGAGATAGATGTCGACCGTTTCAGCCGATATCGGTGCCATATCGGTATTGGCCACATCCCAATTAATTGTTGCTACCTCTCCCGCCACAAATGAACTTGCAACATCTTGACTAGTAACAACGAACGGACCGGCATCATCGGTCACAAAAATCTCCAGTTCCTCAGACACCAACTGCCCTCCCCCGAGGGCATTATCACGTACGGTCAAAGAAAAATTAAGATTACGCTCAACATTTGAAAGTGTTTCCCAGGCATCACCAACACTAGGACTGGTCTGTGTAAGACTCCCCTCTACAACCCTACTAATATCTGGAAAATAACGTTCGGGTACGTCCTTTGGGGGTAAAGACCTAAAAAGAGCTCCGGTAGGACTATTAGGTCCAAAAGTAGCCTGTGTAACGATTCCATTGTCTATTTGTTCCCATGTATAACTGAGTACGTCACCTACATCGGGGTCGGTAGCAGTTCCAGTAAGCACGAAGGGTGTACCGACCGGAATCACATAATCTTCGACTGGATCTAAGCTAGGAGGATTGTTCGTTAGGGGAATTACCTCTCCACAAGAAATAGTCTCTAAATAATCACGTATTTGAACAATACTTACATAGTGAAAATAATCATCGGAATGATAGGCCACGTTATTCGCTCCAGTGATGCCCGCATAGCCCATGATAGTTGTACCACTACCGGGCTCTACCTGAACGGTCGTACTTTCACTTATATGGGAAAATGTATGGTTAGCGCCAAATTGATGCCCCATTTCATGGGCTACCAAATCTATATCGAACTCATCTCCCTCGGGTGTGGAAAAAGTTGTGTAGGCACTTCCCTTTCTATTGTCTACACATACCGACCCTATAAAGCCCGAATTGCCATCCAACGCATTGTCTTGCTGATTGAACAAATGCCCTATATCATAATTTTCTTCCCCAATAACACTGGTCAAGGTGCTTTGTGTCTGAGAACTTAACCCTCCCGTAAACGGATCGGTATCGGGGTCTGTATAAATAACTTGATCAGTACTACCTATCAACTCCAAAGTAACCCCGAGATCTCTTTCAAAAACGGCATTTACCCTGGTCAAGGTTGCATTTATGGCAGCCAAGGCATCAGCTTTGGTACCACCATGAAATTCGGTATACTCTCCTGAGGCAGCGATTGCAACCCTGAACTTTCTTAAACTCTGATCATCGACCAATTTTGCCGTAGAAGTATGCCCCACCTCCAAAACCTGTGGGTTGGTCTTACATATAAAATCTATTTTACCGGACAAACGATCCTTTGCATTATAAACAATATAGGCTCCACTTTCCCCTTTTTCCATATATACGGTCCCCTCTTTCTTAGGGTCTATGACCATACTTTGTATCCCTTTGGGAGAAACACTAAAAACTATACTTCTAGATATGTCATCAACCCCCGACCCTTTGTATGATTTTATATTTGGATATTTTTTGGCCAATTCTGGAGAAAAAACATTGGCCTCTATAACGTTATAAGCCTTTTGATCTCCATTTTCATCAGGAAAATAAACAACATTAGAACTATATTTTGATGTAGAAACAGTATTTAACCTTTGCTTAAAATCAGCTTCGTTTAGTACAAAAGCCTTGGCTTTGGCAACATCTAATTTCTTAAGAGTGACATGTTTATCGGTATTACCCAACTCGGTACTTTTCCAGTATTTGGTCTGTGCTACCCCATAAAAGGAAAGAAATGCTATGGTAATTGAGAAAACAAGGCGTAATTTAGCAGTCATTGAGGGGCTTTTATCTCAGAATCAAATATAGGTCTTTTTTATTTTCAAGCATAGGTGATTACAGTCGAAAGCATTTCCAAATACGATGAAAAACATCCGATAGTCATAACCATTGGCACCTTTGACGGTGTTCATATTGGTCATCGTAAAATACTTGAAAAAATCATAAACCATGCCAAAAACTCCAATCTTAAGTCGGCCGTACTGACGTTTTTTCCCCACCCAAGAATGGTCCTTCAAAAAGATGCGGACATAAAATTGCTAAATACCATAGAGGAAAAGAAGGCCATTTTGGAAAAAATGGGCTTGGATATTTTGGTAATACACCCTTTCACAAGAGAATTCTCAAGATTATCGGCCACTGAATTCGTGAGAGATCTTTTGGTCAATAAACTAAAATCAAAAAAAATAATCATTGGATACGACCATAGGTTCGGAAGAAACCGAAATGCGAACATTACCGACCTCATCGCTTTTGGCAACGCATTGGACTTTACCGTAGAAGAGATACCGGCACAAGAAATAGATGAAGTTTCGGTCAGTTCCACCAAAATAAGAAAAGCCTTAAAAGAAGGTGATATCGAAACCGCCAATTCTTATCTGGGCTATGAATACATGCTTACAGGTACTATTAAAAAAGGAAAGGGTTTAGGTAGAAAATTAGGTTTTCCGACAGCCAATTTGGTTATTGCCGAATCTTATAAAATGATTCCAAAAAACGGATCCTATGTTGTAAAAAGCAATATTGCGGAAAAAGTCGTTTTTGGGATGATGAACATAGGCTACAACCCCACGGTCAACGGTACTTCTAAAACCATTGAGATACATTTTTTTGATTTTGACGGCAACTTATACGACACCACGCTTAGGGTAGATATTTTGGTCCGACTCAGAGACGAGCATAAATTCGAATCCGTAGAGGCCCTTAAAGAACAGTTGGAAAAAGACAAAGAAAATTCACTTAGGCTCATAGCAAAAATGCAATGTTGAACAGGTTGTTATTTAAAAAAGTTGACAACAGTCCACTGATCATCTTTCGTATATTTTTCGGAACACTCGTTTCGTTGGAATGTTTTGGGGCCATTGCCACCGGATGGGTACGAAGAAACCTTGTGGAACCCCAATATACGTTTCCGTTCATAGACTTTGAATGGCTCGAAACACTTGCCGGGCCAGGTATGTACTTTTACTTTTTTGCCATGGGATCCTTAGGCATTTGTATTGCCCTAGGTTATAGATACAGGGCCAGCTGCATCGCCTTCACCCTTCTCTGGGCAGGCAGTTATTTAATGCAAAAAGGAGCCTATAACAATCACTATTATCTTTTAATACTGATTTCTTTTCTTATGTGCTTCTTTCCTGCCAATGCAGATTATTCAATGGATGTCAAATATGGCAACAGACCTAAGGAAAATTCTATGTACGGCTATGTAAAATGGGCCATTGTTTTACAACTGTTCATTGTTTACGTGTATGCCTCCGTTGCAAAGATGTATGGTGATTGGCTCGATTTTGGCATGATAAAAATCTTAATGAAATCGAAGAGCGATTACTTTTTAGTGGGAGGATTGCTACAACAACCCTGGATACACAAAATTATAGGTTCCGTCGGCATACTTTTTGATTTATTGGTCGTGCCCGCCCTATTATGGAAACCCACAAGGAAAATTGCTTTTTTTGCCTCTATATTCTTTCACCTTTTCAATTCGGTTATTTTTCAAATAGGAATATTTCCCTATCTATCATTGGCATTTTCGGTCTTTTTCTTTGAACCGGAAACTATCAGAAAAATATTTTTCAAACACAAAAAACCTTTTACGAACGCAGAAACAGTTTTTCCCAGGCACAAAAACGTTTTTTTAATCGGTTTTTGCTGCTATTTTATTGTCCAGCTATTGTTGCCCATCAGGCATCATTTTATAAAAGACGATGTACTTTGGACAGAGGAAGGCCATAGAATGAGCTGGCGTATGATGCTACGCAGCAGAAAAGGTTCGGGTCAGTTTAAAGTTATTCAAAATAATGGCAAAGAGATTTATGTAAGTATCGACCATTATCTAACCAAAAGCCAAAAAAGAAAAGTATTCTCACATCCAGATTTTGCTTGGCAATTTGCCCAATATCTAAAAAAGGAGTTTTCTACCGCCAATGATACGGTAGCCGTATACTTGATCAACTCAAAAGTAAGTATCAACGGCCGTCCATACGCCCCTTTTATAGACCCAAAAGTAAATTTGGCCGATACCCCTTGGAAACCTTTGGAACATAGTGAATGGATCCTACCCTCGAAATTGGAAGACTAGAACCTTCAAAGAGCAAATTATCGTGCATAAGAACACAAACCTTTTTCACACAATTCTAAAAAAAACCTATTTCAGTGTTTTAGACAGCCAAAGTATCTTATTTAAGTCATAAGTTTAGCTTAAATTTGCAGCCAAATCAAACAAGTAGTAATGCTGCAGTTACAGGTAATAAGAGAATCTAAGGATCGTTTAGTAGAAGCACTTAAAAAGCGTAATATCGATGCGGAAGGCATGTTAAACAACGTGTTGCTATTGGATGAAAAACGCCGTGCTTCCCAAACACGATTGGATGCCGTTTTAGCGGAATCCAACAAACTGTCCAAAGAAATAGGTATGCTATACAAGTCTGGCAAAGCCCAAGAAGCCAACCTATTGAAAGAAAAAACAGCTACACTAAAAGAAGAGTCGAAACAACTTGGAGAAGAGTTGAACAAGGCGGCCGAAGAGCTTCAATCTTTGTTGTACCAAATACCAAACGTTCCTAACGACCTAGTTGTGGCAGGAAACTCGGAAGATGACAATGAAGAGGTTTATAAAGAAGGTGATATACCAAAATTGGTAGATGGAGCATTACCGCATTGGGAACTTGCCAAAAAATATGACATTATTGATTTTGAGCTGGGCGTTAAGATCGCAGGCGCCGGATTTCCTGTTTACAAGGGTAAAGGCGCACGCTTGCAACGAGCTTTGATTTCTTATTTCTTGGATAAGAATACGGCAGCGGGTTACACAGAAATGCAAGTACCACACTTGGTCAATGAGGCTTCGGGCTATGGTACGGGCCAGTTACCCGACAAAGAAGGTCAAATGTATCATGTAACCGCAGACGATCTCTATCTGATTCCTACGGCAGAAGTTCCTGTTACCAATATTTTTAGGGATGTCATCTTGCAAGAAAATGATTTTCCCATAAAATATACGGGATACACTCCTTGTTTTAGACGTGAAGCCGGTAGTTACGGTGCCCATGTTCGAGGATTGAACAGGTTACACCAATTTGATAAAGTTGAAATTGTACGTGTAGAACACCCTTCTAATTCCTATAAGGCCCTGGACGATATGGTAGAACACGTAAAAACAATATTACGTGAACTGGAACTCCCCTACCGAGTTTTGCGATTGTGTGGCGGTGACCTGGGCTTTACATCTGCCCTTACATACGATTTTGAAGTGTTCTCTACGGCACAGGACCGTTGGTTGGAAATAAGTTCTGTATCCAATTTTGAAACCTACCAGGCAAACAGATTAAAACTTCGTTACAAAGACGAAAACGGCAAAAATCAGCTTGCGCACACCCTAAACGGTAGTTCTTTGGCCCTACCACGTGTTTTGGCAGGTATCTTAGAGAACTATCAAACAGAAAACGGTATCAGGATACCAAAGGTTTTGGTACCTTATTGCGGGTTTGAGGTGATCGACTAATGGATTTTAAACATCGTTGTATTTAAATTCATATGACTCCCATTGGTATCCCATTTGGACCCGTCTGAAAGCAAATATTTTTTCCCCGTCGGTACGAACATTTATGATTCCCGGCAACACTTTTTTGAATCGTTGACGTGCCTCTGAGTTAGACAACGAGCTAGAAAAATCTAGATCGCTCAAGGTGGTAACATTGGACCCGGCATGTATTTGGGCCTCCACATCGCCTGCATCTATGAACAATGCCGAAAGTTCTGTAGAAAATATCAGGGGCATGCGGCCCCTACCTGCCAAGCCAAGACCTCCGAGAAATACAGCTCTCGGATGACCATGATCGGGAGTCTCTCCGGACGAAACCACAGAGACCATAGGATTTACATAATTTAACAGCTCTTGCGAAAATTCATGACTACCATGGTGAGGAGCCTTAAATATCTGGGCATTCACCTTTAATGTGTTTCCCGGAACCGACAACAATTGCTCACTGCCCTCAACATTTAGGTCGCCCGAGAAAAATGTTCTAACGTGGTCGTAATCGAGCCTAAAGATCAAAGAATGTCCGTTAATGGTATGCGATTTTCCCCCAAACCATTTCAACGTATGGTCCGTTTCTAAAATAGGCCCCAAAATTTCCAATTTTACACTAGCATCGCCAAGAGGTAAAAAACCATGGGACGCATCTACCCTTTTATAATTGGCACCAGAGGCCGATACCGCTTCTGTCCATTCTTTAAAATCATCTTTTAAAACCTCACCGGAAAGGTCTTGAAGGGTATCGTGCAATGTCTTTAACCGATTGTTTTCCATAGTTCCCAATGCGGTATTATGACCTTCTTCGTACAAACCGATCCCATTGTGATAGATATTCTTTACCTGAATCTTAGGGTGGTTCAGAAGAGGAATCAACCCAACTACGTGATCTTTGTCGGCATGACTCAGGAAAAGATGATCGATCACCACTTTATTATTAGGCTGGTCCAATCTATACTTCCATATCAAAAAACCCAGGGCTCTGTCCTTTAAACCTCCATCGACCAATATTTTTACATTGTCGGGGGTAACAACGAAAGAGGCATCGCCCTGACCAATATCTAAAAAGTACAGTTCTAAACTTCTTTTGTTCAGCAACAAAGTATTAGATGCAATCTTACCTGTTCTGCCCCTATAAACGGCCACCCTATAATCTTGTGCGGTACCGTCCTCGGCCGGGTCTACTTCCAATTCGTCCCCATATATGGCAACATAGCTCACGTCTTCTATACCATTATTAAAATAAAAACGCTTGGTCTTAACACCTAAAAATCTCTTTTCCATTTAAACCTTATTATCGATTACAAGTAAACAGACTAGTATTAAAACTATACCATAAATCTGGTAGTTGAACCATAAGGTTTGTAATCGGAAGAAAAAACTGTATATCTTACAGTAAGCGGCCCAATTTTTGCGGGTCAAACAAAACATCTGATGTAATTTGCGCACACTTAACAAATTCTTTTCTATAGCTTACGTAAATTTGATAAATTTCCTATATGAAGTTTTTCCACTTTTTAACATTCTTACTATTCACATGTACGGTAATTGCCCAAGAAGATTTTTTGGCCAAGCAATACTATGCTGATGGTGATTTTGAGAAAGCGGTCGTTTTTTACGAAAAACTGACGGAGAAGAGCCCAAGAAGAACAGATTACCTACAAGGGTTGATTTCTTGTTACCAGCAATTGGAACGTTACAAAGATGCAGAGAACTATTTATCCAAACAATTAAAGGCACGAAACCCCCACCCCACCCTACTTATTGAAATGGGTTACAATTACACCCTTCAGAATTTAACGGAAAAAGCCAATATTTACTATGACAAAGCTTTGGCCGTAATTGACAAAAACCCGAATTACGGTTACGCATTGGGCTATCAATTTCAGAAATACACCTTATTGGACCGGGCCTTAACAGCATATAAAAAGGCCATGGAACTAAACCCAGAACTGGACTATAATTACCAATTGGCACGCATTTATGGCGAACAGGGAGATATAGAAAAAATGTATGGTTCTTACCTAGATTTGCTTCAAAATGGCAAAACCTCAAAGTCTAACATTCTAAGAAGTATTGATGACTTTGTGAGCGCGGACCCCGAAAACACCAACAATCTTATTCTTAAAAAGATTTTATTGGAACGTGCCCAAAAAACGCCCGATGTCATCTGGAACGAATTTCTTAGTTGGTTATTTGTAAAGCAGAAGCAATACAACAGTGCCTTTAGACAAGAAAAGGCTATCTACAAAAGAATGGAAAACAGTTCTGTTCAAAGATTGGAAAATTTGGGAGCCATGGCTTTTGAAGAGGGAGAAACAGCTATCGCCAAAGATATTTTTGAATATATAAAGGACCAAACAACCGACGATATCACCATATTGGATGCAGAGCTGAACCTGATAAAAATAGACTTATTGGATGCCGACAAGAACCGACTGGAAGCCATAAAAAAAAGATATCAAAACCTCATCGACGAATATGGGTATCGACCTCAAACACTACAATTACAAATAGCGTACTCCAATTTTCTGACATTTAAACAAGATAACCCAGCCCCTGCCATAGAGTTATTAAAAAACAGCCTGGAACTGCCTTTGAACCAAAGAGGAAAAGCCTATATAAAATTAGCTCTTGGCGATATCTTGGTATATGACAAAAGATTTAACGAAGCCTTGATTTATTTCTCTCAGATACAAGAAAAACTTAAGAACGACGTATTGGGGCAAAATGCCAGGTACAAAGTTGCAGAGACGAGTTTTTACAAAGGTGATTTTGATTGGGCCTTAACGCAATTAAAGGTTTTAAGGGGCTCTACCTCACAACTAATTGCCAACGACGCCATGCAATTGAGCCTTTTAATATCTGACAACTCCCTAGAAGACTCCACACAAACGGCATTAAAAAAATATGCACGTGCAGATTTTTTGGCATACCAGAACAAAACCGATGAGGCCATTAATGCTTTAGACGACATATTGGAAAACCACAAAGGTGAAAAAATAGAAGACGAGGCACTTTTAAAACAAGCACAACTATATGAATTGCAAAAAAAATATGAAAAGGCCCAATACAACTACCAAAAAATAATAGAGTTCTATGGCAATGGCATTCTTGCCGACGACGCCCATTTTGCATTGGCAGAACTATACAGAACTATTTTTAACGAACCGGAAAACGCAAAACAACATTACGAGAAAATAATTTATAATTATCAAGATAGCTATTATTTCCCCCAGGCCAGAAAGAATTTTAGAATATTACGGGGAGACGCCATTAATTAACCCTGTTTCCATTTAAACAGCACACCAATATCCGATTCTCACACAAATACACTAAACAGATTATTACAACATGTATATTTATAACGTTACGACCAACATTGAAGATACTGCACACGGCGAGTGGTTACATTGGATGAAGACCGTTCATATTCCACAAGTACTATCAACAGGTAAATTTTTGAGTGCAAAAATGACCAAAGTCCTGGTAGAGGAAGAAAGCGGGGGCCATACCTATTCTGTGCAATATACCGTGCCGGATAAAGAAACTTTGGATCGCTATTACGAAGAAGATGCCTCTAGGCTTAGAGAAGATGCCATGAAACTTTTTGCAGGAAAACTAGTTTCCTTTAGAACGGAATTAGAGGTAGTGGACGAGTTTTTTGTGCATCGAAATACTGCTACCCATCAATTGTTCACCTATGGCACTCTACAAGAAAAAGAAGTACAAATGGGTGTTTTTTCACGGGTTTTAGGAGGAAGTGACGACACTTTGCACCATCATAGAATATCTAACGACAAAGTAGCAGGTTTATACCCCACCATTGAGCCAACGGGCGATTCTAAAGACCACATCAAAGGGAAGGTATACACAATAACCGAAGAAGAATTAAAAAAGGCGGATTTTTATGAAGGAGAAGCTTATAAACGTGAGGTGGTAGTTTTAAGCTCCGGAAAAAAGGCGTGGGTATATCTGGCCAGATAATCGCAATATATAATGACATGGGACAGAAGAGAAAGAAACAAAAAAAAGAGCGCTACTCGCAAAAAGCCGAAAATAATAACGAAAGCCCCGTAAAGGCCAAAAAACATCTTGGCCAACATTTTTTAAAAGATGAAGGCATTGCCCAAAAAATAGGGGAAACACTGTCTCTAAAAAATTATAGAAACGTATTGGAGATCGGTCCGGGAACGGGTGTTTTGACCAAATATCTCTTGCTTCAAGATATCGATTTGGTTGCGATGGACCTTGACGAGGATTCTATCGTATACCTAAACCACAGTTTTTCTTTAGAACACCCAGAGGTAATGGGCGGCAAAGGTTCGTTCAAGGTCGTAGAGGCAGATTTTCTTAATTACGATCTGTCTTCTTTGTTCGGCAATGAGCAGTTCGCCATCACAGGCAATTTCCCCTACAACATTTCAACACAAATTGTTTTTAAGATGTTGGAAATGCGCGATCAGGTACCAGAGTTTTCCGGAATGTTCCAAAAAGAGGTCGCCCAACGAATCTGTGCCCAGGAAGGCAACAAAACTTACGGCATTCTATCGGTCTTAACACAGGCATTTTATGACGCCGAATATCTGTTTACGGTGAGTCCGCAGGTATTTAACCCTCCCCCAAAAGTACAATCGGGCGTACTTCGCCTTACGAGAAAAAAGAACTTTAAATTGGATTGCGACGAAAAATTGCTTTTCAATGTGGTAAAAACAGCTTTTAACCAAAGACGAAAGACCATTCGTAACAGTTTAAAAACATTCGCCCTATCAGATATTCTCAAAGAAGATACTATATTTGACCAGCGCCCAGAACAACTTTCCGTTCAAGAATTTATCGCGTTGACGAAGAAAATTGCAGATGACACCGTTTAAATTAACAGACGAACTAATTGCTCAGATAGAAGAGCTAATAGAAAACCAAAGGGACTCAAAGCTTACCTCCTTATTGGAAGAGGTGCACTATGCCGATGTTGCAGAAATAATCAACGAACTAAGCAAGGAGGACGCCACCTATCTGATCAAGTTACTGGATACCGACAAAACCTCGGATGTTCTGACCGAACTGGACGAAGATGTTCGTGAAGCCATTCTTAGAAATCTTTCCTCCAAAGAAATTGCGGATGAGCTAGGAGAGCTCGATACCGATGATGCCGCCGATATTATTGCAGAACTTCCTCAAGAAATTGTCCAGGAAGTTATTTCTGAAATAGAGGACCGTGAGCATGCCAAGGACATTGTAGACCTTTTACGCTATGACGAGAACTCCGCCGGGGGTCTTATGGCGAAAGAATTGGTCAAGGTGCGGGAGAATTGGGATGTACTCAAATGTGTCAAGGAGATGCGTGCACAGGCAGAAAATGTTACCAGGGTACATTCTATATACGTAGTGGACGATGAAGACAAGCTAAAGGGCCGTCTCTCATTAAAAGATTTGCTGACCACATCTACCAGAACACAGATCAGCGATGTTTACATTCCGAAAGTAGATTCGGTAAACGTGAATGAAAAGCCCGAAGAAGTTGCCAAGATCATGTCCAAATACGATTTGGAGGCCATACCCGTAGTAGATGAAATAGGTCGCCTGGTAGGTCGTATTACTATTGACGACATTGTTGATGTAATCAGGGAAGAAGCCGATAAAGATTATCAAATGGCGGCAGGTATATCGCAAGATGTTGAGGCCGATGACAGTATTTGGGTACTAACCCGGGCGCGTCTGCCTTGGCTATTTTTAGGACTCATTGGTGGTGTCAGCGCCGCTGCTATCATGGGTGGGTTCGAAGAGTTGATAAGTAAACATGCCGTACTTTTTTTCTTTACTCCCCTTATTGCGGCCATGGCCGGTAACGTAGGGGTACAATCCAGCGCCATTATTGTTCAAGGTCTTGCCAATGACGACCTAAAGGGCAGTGTAAGCAATCGCCTTATTAAAGAAATGCTTTTGGCCTTGCTAAACGGTTTTATATTGGCGGTCATCCTATTAATGTTCACATGGTCTTGGAAAGGAGAGTTTTTAACTTCTTTGGCCATATCCATATCGTTGGTCACTGTTATACTCGTTGCCGGTTTTATAGGAACGTTTACCCCTCTTTTCTTACACAAAAGAGGTATAGATCCAGCTATTGCTACCGGTCCGTTTATAACCACCAGTAATGACATCTTTGGAATTCTTATTTATTTTTGGATAGCTAAGGTTATACTGGGCATATAGGCCATATAAAATTCCGCCCCACCCTTAAGCTACGCCCATCATCATCTCATCATTGTTGGTACCCGGCAGGTATTTTTATAAAAGAAACCTTATTTTTAGGATGCTAAGACCATTCTCGAAAAAGGAAACCATTCTTTTAAGAATAATCCACGGCACCACAAAAAAGTCTGTCTTCTATTGAACAAACCATTATAAAACATGCGATCGGCCAGTATCATCTTATTATTTATGATCGGATCAATGGGCATACACAATATACAATGCCAAGAAATCGGAAATAAGGCCGAAAAGGTTTTTTCCAAAATAAAGTACAGGCCGAACAAAGTGCAGGACATTACCCTTACGAACGATTATGGAAAAAGGTACAAGGCAAGGGTAAGTTTCCCCGAAAACTTACACGATAAACCCCCATTGATCGTAGCACTTCACTATGCTGGAAACTATGGCACTTATAAGGATTTTCATGATTGCCTTGTGGCTCCCGGGTTTAAGACGCTCAATGCCATTATTATATCTCCCGAAGGAGAAGAACAGTTATGGACTACCGAAAACAATATAGAAAAGGTACGATCAATTGTTCACATGGCCTCCAAATACTGGAACATAGACCAGAACAAAGTAGTTATTATGGGGTATAGCAATGGTGGAAATGGAAGTTGGTTTTTCGCGGAACATTACCCCGAACTATTTTCCGCGGCCATACCTATGGCAAGCTCATACCCGCTTAAATCAAAAATTATAATTCCAGTTTATGCCATACATGGAGCTAAAGATGAATTATTTTTGGTTTCCAAAACAGAAAAACACATCAACAATAGTATAAAAAAAGGTAGTAATATTACTTTTATAAAAAACGAGCGACTTTCACATTTCGAGGCTTGTGCCTATTCGAAAGAATTAAAAAAATCAACAAAGTGGCTCCAAAATATATGGAATATAAAATGAAAGTACTTCACGTAGATAAAAACCACCCTTTAATCATAGAACAATTTAACGAACTGGGGTTTCAGAACGATGAGGACTACACCTCGTCCAAACAAGAAATCGAAAATAAAATTGGGCAATACGACGGCCTTATCATAAGAAGTAGATTCACTATAGATGCCTCTTTTTTGAACAAGGCAAAAAACCTAAAGTTCATTGGCCGATTGGGTGCCGGACTAGAAAATATAGACACCGAACATGCGAAGTCATTAGGTATCTTCTTGGCATCTGCCCCAGAAGGCAACAGAAATGCCGTAGGAGAACATGCATTGGGCATGCTTCTCTCCTTATTTAACAACCTGAACAAAGCAGATCGCGAAGTTAGGTCCGGAATTTGGGACCGAGAAGGCAACAGGGGCATTGAACTCGAAGGAAAAACGGTAGGCATCATCGGCTACGGAAATATGGGCAAAGCGTTTGCAAAAAAACTAAAAGGGTTCGATGTAAACGAAGTTATCTGTTATGACATACTAGGAGGTGTCGAAGACGAAAATGCTCGCCAAGTGGGCATTATGGAGCTACAGCAGAAAACAGATATATTAAGCTTGCACGTACCTCAGACAGAGACAACGATAGGTATGATAGATTCCGATTTTCTCAACAAGTTCCAAAAACCGATCTGGATCGTAAATACCGCTCGTGGCAAGTGTATTAAAACCGCCGACCTCGTAAAGGCGCTGCAAGAGCAAAAGGTACTGGGTGCCGCATTGGACGTATTGGAATATGAAAAATCATCTTTTGAAAACATGTTCACTGGAAATGAGCTTCCGGATGCCTTTAAATACTTGATCAATGCCGATAACGTAATTCTTTCCCCGCATGTTGCCGGTTGGACAGTGGAGAGCAAAATAAAATTGGCACAGACCGTAGTGGACAAAATCAAAAATAATTTTGTAGCTTAAAACAAACTCTTTAAAAAATGGGCCAATAGCCTAAAAAAACATCATAACAGCTCATATAGGCGCTGCCTTTAAGGGAAACAAAACATTCAATATGCAATACAAAGCCGATTCACCAAAACAGTATATTGAACAACTTCCGTTAGAAAGGCAAAAAGCCATTTCAAGATTAAGGACCACCATACTAAACAATCTACCACAAGGTTTTGAAGAACAAATTAGCTATGGTATGATAGGATATGTTGTACCCCATACCATATACCCGTCCGGTTATCACGTAAACCCCGAACTACCTTTACCCTTCATTAATCTAGCATCGCAAAAAAACTATATAGCCCTATACCATTCCGGTCTTTATGCCGATAAGAAACTAATGGATTGGTTTGTTGCCGAATACCCTAAAAACTGCAAATACAAGTTGGATATGGGCAAGAGCTGCGTGCGATTTAAGAAGCTGAACGACATACCTTACGAACTGATCGGCGAACTATGTAAAAAAATATCGGTAGAGGAATGGATCCATATATATCAAAAACAAATAAACAAAATATGAAAAAAAGGGTAACTGGACTAGGAGGATTCTTTTTTAAAACAAAAGACCCGGACAAAACAAAAGAGTGGTACCAAAAGCATTTAGGTCTGGACACGGACCAGTATGGATGTACTTTTTGGTGGAAAGACAAAGAGGGCAATGATTGTTCTACACAATGGAGCCCCATGAAAGAGGACACCCCTTATTTTAACCCGAGCAAATCATCTTTTATGATGAACTTTAGGGTAGAGAATTTAGTTGAATTGCTCCAAACATTAAAAAAAGAAGGAGTTACAGTCGTAGGGGAAATAGAAGAATATGATTACGGTAAATTTGGGTGGATCCTAGACGCCGACGGCAACAAAATAGAATTATGGGAACCTATTGATAAAGCATTTCTGTAATGATGTTTAATTCTTTAATTTTAATCCATATTTAACCACCAAAAAACAATAGAAATGTCGGACGAAAAAAAAGATTTCGAAGATAAAGCCGAAGACGCCTTTGACAAAGTCAAAGAAGAAGCAAAAGAATTTGGAAAAAAAGCAGAAGAAGCCGCCAAAGACTTTAAAGAGGATGTAAAAAGCACCTTTGACCCCAACAATCCCGGGAGCGGGAAAACAGTGGCCATTATAGCCCATATTACCGTCATCGGTTGGATTATTGCTTTAATAATGAACAGCCAAAACAAAACCGAGTTCGGCAGTTATTACATAAGGCAAACATTGGGTATTTGGATACTTGGGTTCTTATTGGGGATCATACCCATTATTGGTTGTTTTGCGTTTATCATCTGTGTGGTACTTATCATCATAAGCTTGGTAAATGCTGCTAACGGTAAAATGGTACCGATAGTAGGTCTCGGTCAACAATTCCAAGATTGGTTTAAAAGCTTATAATAAAAAAGGTTGAATCTTCGATTCAACCTTTTTTTTACACCTTTCATTATCGCAATATTACGATAATACGGTATGCAACAAACGAAAGAATCAAAATAACACCAAAATAAAAACGATACCCAATGATCATAATAAGAAAGATGCTACCAGAAGACTGGGAACAAATCGCAAAAATATATAAAGAAGGAATAGCAACCGGATTTGCCACTTTTGAAACCAATGTTCCGCATTATGAAGATTGGGACAAAGCCCATCTAAAAAACTGTCGGTTTACAGCGTTGTACAAAGGTGACATCGCCGGATGGGCCGCCCTATCGCCCGTCTCTAGCAGATGTGTGTACGGTGGTGTGGCAGAAGTAAGTGTTTATATAGGAGAAAAATACCGAGGGCTGGGTATTGGAAAGACCTTAATGAACCATCTGATATTGGAAAGCGAAAAAGAAAATATATGGACATTACAATCGGGAATCTTCCCGACCAATACAGGTAGTATAAAACTCCATGAGGTCTCTGGATTCAGGTATATCGGTAAACGAGAAAAGGTAGGTAAACTACACGGGGTATGGGTAGACAACCTATTGTACGAAAGAAGAAGCAAAATAGTAGGAACAGATTGATCTATTCTTGGTGTTGATGGGCCGCTTCGTTCATTTTACGCTCCAGTTCTGCCTGAAACTCTTCCATAACGGGCTTTACCGTGCTTTCCGGCAAATCTGCAATCTTAATATACATTAATCCGTCTACTGAGTTATTGAACAGGGGATCAACGTTAAATGCCACGACCTTCGCATTTTGCTTAATATACTTTTTGATAAGAACAGGCAGGCGCAAACTGCCGGGTTCCACCTCGTCTATCATACGGTCGAACTTGTTTAGATCCGCCTGTGTCTCATCAAAGACGAACTCTTTATCGGCATCTTTTAGTTTTACCTTAAACTCTTTTTTAGGCCTTATATACTGTGCTACGTAAGGATCCCAATAATGTGATTTCATAAACTCTATCATCAGCGATTTAGAGAAGTTAGAAAACTGGTTACTGATACTAACACCGCCAATAAGGTATTTATGCTCTGGATGTCTTAAAGTGGTATGTACAATTCCTTTCCACAATAAAAAGAGAGGCATTGGTTTTTGTTGATATTCTTTGGTGATATAGGCGCGCCCCATTTCTATGGAGTTTCTCATCATCCCATACAACTCAGGTTCTACCCTGAACAGGTCTTGCAAGTAAAAGCCATCAATACCATACTTGGGGAAAATTTCGGATCCCATTCCCATTCTATACGCACCTACAACGCATTGTTCGGCATCGTCCCAAAGAAAAAGATGGTAATAATATGAGTCGAACTTATCAAGATCTATAGCGTTATTGGTACCTTCTCCAATAGCTCTAAAAGTTACTTCGCGCTGTCTACCTATCTCTTTAAGAATAAAAGGCATGTCTTTTTCCTTGGCCAAGAATACCTCATAATTCTTACTTTGTAAAAGACGACAGTCTTTTTCCCTTAGTTTTTCTATTTCTCCCAACATTACCTCTTTGCGCATGGCCGAGGCTATTTTTTTTGGCGCCTTGGGTATTTTCAAAGAGGTCGGGATCTGATCTATTAAGCGTTCTTTCTCATAAGCGTTTGAAAGTATGTAGGTCTTTTTCCTTAACAGCTCAGCAAAATCTTCCAAGTTCTCTTGTTCTTTTTGGGCCTGAACAGAAATAGGCTGCCCAATACGAACCTTTATAGGTCTATTTCTTTGCGAAAAGACCTGAGAGGGTATCATGGCTGTTCTAAAAATATCGTTAAGCCTAGAGAGTCTATAAAAAAGTTTGCTGTTTCTAGCATGAAAATATATGGGTACCACTGGCACCTGTGCCTTTTGTATCAATTTTAAGGCAGCCTCTTCCCATGGTTTGTCCACGATTAATTTTCCTTCCTTGGAAGTAGATACTTCCCCCGCCGGAAAAATACCAAGGGGATGACCATCCTTTAAATGTTGTAATGCCATTTTAAAGCCCGCAATACTACTTTTAGCATCTTTATGTTCTTCAAAAGGGTTTACGGGAAGAATATATGGTTTTAAGGGCAGCATTCGCTGTAAAAGAAAATTGGCCATAATTTTATAGTCGCTTTTCTTCTTCAACATCAGATCCATCAACAACACACCATCTATTGCCCCCAATGGATGATTGCTTACGGTTATAAACGCCCCTTCTTTAGGTAATCTTTTAAAATCTTCCTCTGGAATTTCAAAGTCAATTTCAAAATGTTCTAAAATAGCTTTCGTAAAGTTTTCTCCTTCTAAATGGGAAATACTATCGTAATATTTATTGATATCCGAAATTCTGGTGACCTTCATCAACACCCAACCAATAAAAGTACCTACGAAGCCATATCTAGATAAATTGATAGCCTTGGCTACTTCCTTTGCGGTCACTAAACCCATATTCAATATCTCTTAAAGAATTCATAAATATAGGAAAATGCGCTTTTGAAGCGCATTTTTTTAACATTTCTGAAGAAATACCTTTTCTATTTTACTACTAACTGCACCGTTTCCTTACCTCGTTGCTCCAATAGTATTTCATAACCGTTCTGTAAGGTTTCCAAGGCTTTACTGTTAAAATGCCTTACGGTGTACAGCGATACATTTTCTTGATGCACCACCTTAAACTTGCTTTTTAATTGTTTTAACAAATCGTCCAATCCTCCAAATTTGTTATCTACACATACCGAAAAACTGATCGCCGAATTCTGGATAAGGTCTACCTTTATTTTAAACTCATGAAAAAGCTTAAAGATCTCGCTAATATTATCTTCTAGCATAAAGGAAAAATCCAACGAAGAAAGTTTCATCAACACTTGGTCCTTTTTAACGATAAAACATGGCACTTTTGGTTCTATCCCCATTCCTTTGCCCACTGTAGTTCCTTTTCCTTTTGGGTTTAAGAACGATTTTACATGTAGCGGTATTTCTTTGCGCTGTAATGGCTGCAATGTTTTCGGGTGTATTACCGAAGCTCCATAAAAAGCCAGCTCAATAGCTTCTCGGTACGAGATATTGTTCAATAACTGTGTTTCTTTGAAATATCTAGGATCGGCGTTCAATACCCCTGGTACATCTTTCCAGATAGTTACAGACTCGGCATTGAGGCAATATGCGAAAATGGCCGCCGTATAATCAGACCCTTCCCTACCCAATGTCGTGGTAAAGTTATTATCGTCGCTCCCTAAAAACCCTTGTGTTATATTCAGCACCTCTGTATTGATGTTCGCCATATTTTTCTGGGTGGCATCCCAATTAACGGTTGTGTCGCGGTAAGCATTATTGGTTTTTATATAATGGCGAACATCCAACCAATTATTAGGAATACCGACCTCTTTCAGATAGGCACTGATTATGGTCGTGGATATCAACTCTCCATAACCCACAACTTGGTCATAGACGAAATTATAGTTCGGCGATTTGTTCCATACCAAAAAACCATTGATCTCATCAATCAATATTTTAAAATCTTTATATATGCTATGTTGTTTATTCTCAAAAAGATCAGACAATATATCATTATGATACTCTACGATATCAGAAATTTTGGAAGGTATCTCTTCTTTGTTCTTAAAGTAAGCGTTTACTATTTCTTCCATGGCATTAGTGGTCTTCCCCATTGCGGAAACCACCAATAAAGTATTATCGTAGCCTACTTGCTGCAATACATTTACCACATTCCTTACCGCATCTGCATCTTTAACGGATGCTCCCCCGAATTTAAATACTCTCATATCTATACTACTACAATCTATTTTTCTATTTATATTTTTGACAGGTAGTTCGAAATACCTTTTTCATCTAGGTGTACAACATCCCAATCTCTTTTTACATCCGCACCCTTACTTTCATAAAAGTCAATAGCAGGTTTGTTCCAGTCCAAAACCTCCCAGCTTATCCTTTTTACTCCTAGACTATTTCCATATTTGACCACCTCGTTCAATAGAGCGGTACCTAATCCACTACCCCTCATGCGTTCTGTAACAATAAGATCTTCCAAATGAATAACAGGGCCCTTCCATGTAGAATACCTGGGATATACCAATGCCATGCCCACAATTTGGCCTTCTTTATCGGCTACAAAACAATGAAATAGCTTTTGGTCACCAAACCCACTTTCCTCTAAATCGGCAACGGTTACCTCCACCGCATCATCCTCTTTTTCAAAAACGGCGAGCTCGGTTATAAGCTTCAGGACCTGAGCCATATCCTTTCTTTTAGCCTCTCTTATTATATAGTCCATATTTGTTACAAATAAAACACAAAGTTATAAATTTAAAAAAACATATACACCCAAAATAAGAGAGTTTCACAAAATACCCGATATTTGTATATAGAATAACCAATAAAATATGGCAGCAACAAGAAAACAGACCTTAGGGGAGTTTATTATCGAGAACCAAAACTCGTTTCAATATTCTTCGGGCGAATTATCAAAACTTATAAATGCAATAAGGCTTGCGGCAAAAGTAGTGAACCACGAAGTAAACAAAGCAGGACTTGTAGATATCATAGGTGCTGCGGGCGAAACGAACATTCAAGGTGAAAATCAACAAAAACTCGATGTCTTTGCCAACGAAAAGTTTATTCAGACATTAACAAACCGCGAAATAGTCTGTGGTATTGCCTCTGAAGAAGAAGACAGCTTTATATCTATAAACAGTAGTGACGAAAACCACCAGAATAAATATGTGGTTTTGATCGATCCTTTGGATGGTTCTTCCAATATAGACGTGAACGTATCGGTAGGTACTATCTTTTCTATCTACAGAAGAATCACACCTGTAGGGACACCCGTTACCCTGGAGGATTTTCTTCAACCCGGAAACCAACAAGTAGCCGCCGGCTATGTTGTATACGGCACATCTACCATGATCGTTTATACCACCGGACACGGAGTTAACGGGTTTACCCTTAACCCTGCCCTAGGTACTTTTTATTTATCGCACCCTAACATGCAATTTCCGGAAACTGGGAAAATTTACTCTGTAAACGAAGGCAATTACGTTCACTTTCATCAAGGGGTTAAAGATTATATCAAATATTGCCAAATGGAAGAAGGCGACAGGCCTTACACCTCCAGATATATTGGCTCGTTGGTTTCAGATTTTCATAGAAACATGATCAAGGGAGGCATTTACATGTATCCTAAAAGCAGTGTAACACAAAGTGGAAAACTAAGGCTCTTGTACGAATGCAACCCTATGGCCTTTATTGCGGAACAAGCGAACGGTATGGCGATAGGAGGCAAAACACGTATTCTGGACATTCAACCGACCGAGCTGCACCAACGTGTACCCTTTTTCTGTGGAAGCAGAAAAATGGTAGAAAAACTGAAAGAATTTCTAGAAAAATATCAATAAAAAAGGGAGCATTTAGCTCCCTTTTTTTATTTTATGGTTGACTGTACTTATTACTTTTTAACCAAGTATAAATAATCTTCAAAGTCTATTTTACCACCAAAAATAGCAACAGACCTTTTAATTACCTTATCGGCTGTTTCGTTGGTAAAGCCCATGCCAATGGCATATCTCTTTAACATGACCATTTCTTCGTCATCTATTTTGTGATCGGAATACACAATTCGCAACAGATCGAACAACCGCTCTAAACGCTTTTCAGAATCGTTGGTCGCATCGATAGGATATTTGTTTTCCTTTTTTAACACCTCTTCGTATTCTGACTTTGTGATATCCAGCTTTACAGCAAAACGATCCAACAATTCTTTTTCCTCGGCACTAATCTCCCCATCTACGGATGCCAAAGTAGCCAAGGCCGCAAAATGAGCTAGATTCTTTCTGTGTTCTCCACTAGTATATAAATCTGCAAAAGACATATCTTAATTTTTAGTTATTCGGCAAATATAAATTTTTTAAAGTTCATTATTTATTTTGTTTCAAACTTTGTTGAAATGCAAAATTCAAGACCCAAAAACTCCCGTAACTCTCTATTTCAAAAGTTTATAGACAACAGAATCTATCAAATAAGAATCGATCCTATTTTAGTAGTAAGACGACAGATATAGAAAGTCTTTATTCCTTTAAAAAACAGTGCCTCGAAAATTTTCAATTAAAATACCGACACAATAATTACTCCATCCCACATAAAAATCGAACCCATTTTTTTGTTTAAACTGTATTTCATATTCTACAAAAGAGATATCATCTATAGATCATGGATGCTTATATTTGCACAAATTTTTAATTGTTGAGCCATTTTTCTATCCAACAACAGTACCTACAGTCTCCCCAAACAGGGAAACTATTGGATGCTATTGCCCATTCTGAAAATACTTCAAATAAGAACATTCAAATAAAAGGCCTTACAGGGTCATCGGTATCTTTTACACTGTCCAATGTTTTTACAAATGCCGAACGCCCCCTTCTTGCCATTTTTAACGATAAGGAAGAGGCCGCCTATTACCTGAACGACTTAGAGCGGTTAATAAACGAAGATGATGTTCTCTTTTACCCAGGCAGTTACAGAAGACCCTACCAGATAGAGGAAACCGATAATGCCAATGTGCTATTGCGGGCCGAAGTTTTAAACCGGATAAACTCCAGAAAAAAACCGGCGCTCATAGTTACCTATCCGGATGCGCTTTTCGAAAAGGTAATTACCAGAAAAGAACTGGACAAGAACACTTTAAAAATAAAGTTGGGAGACACCCTCTCTTTAGATTTTTTAAACGAAGTACTTTTCGAATACCAGTTTAAAAGAGTCGATTTTGTTACGGAACCGGGCGAATTTTCTGTTCGCGGGGGTATTGTGGACGTATACTCCTTTTCACATGACGAGCCCTACCGTATAGAGTTTTTTGGAGATGAGATAGATAGTATCAGAACCTTTGACGTAGAAACACAGCTTTCTAAAGAAAAGGTAAAATCGATCACTATTGTGCCCAATATGGCCGATAAGTTCTTAATAGAAAAAAGACAGAGTTTTTTAAGCTATGTAGCATCTAAAACCTTGGTTTTTGCCAAAAACACAGACCTTTTATATGGTCGTTTGGACGATTTTTTCGAAAAGGCAAAAGAAGCTTTTTTAAAGTTATCAAAAGATATAAAGCACGCCGAACCCGAGGAACTGTTTATGGGCGGTACTGCATTCAAAAACCATTTATCCGATTTTACGTTGCTCACCATGGATTCGCAGCGTGAGGCATCGGAAGTAGTGGAATTCCATACCAAACCCCAACCCTCTTTCAACAAAAAGTTTGATCTATTGATCGATAACCTAAACGGTCACAGAGAACAAGGTTATACCAATTATATTTTTTGCGCCAGCGAGCAACAAGCAAATCGTTTTCACGCAATTTTCGAAGAGGTAAACAAACAGGTTCATTATCAGATTATAGTTTTTCCCTTGTTTCAGGGCTTTGTGGACGACGACAACAAGCTGGTGTGCTATACCGATCATCAAATATTTGAACGTTACCACAAATTCCACCTTAAAAATGGCTATGCAAAAAAACAGGCCATTACCCTAAAAGAGCTCAATAAACTTGAAATTGGGGATTATGTTACCCATATAGACCATGGTATCGGCAAGTTTGGCGGATTAAAGAAAATAGATGTAGATGGCAAAAAACAAGAGGCCATTAAATTAATGTACGGAGAACGAGACATTTTGTACGTGAGCATACATTCTTTACATAAGATCTCTAAATTCAATGGAAAGGATGGAGCTGTTCCAAAAATATACAAACTGGGTTCTGGGGCATGGAAAAAAATAAAGGATAAGACCAAGACCCGTGTCAAAAAAATTGCGTTCGACCTAATAAAGGTGTATGCCAAAAGAAGACTGGAAAAAGGATTCCAGTACAGTCCTGACAGTTACTTGCAAAACGAACTGGAGGCTTCCTTTATATACGAGGATACTCCCGACCAAAGTACCGCCACCGAAGCCGTAAAGAAAGACATGGAAAGCGAACGCCCCATGGACCGTTTAATTTGCGGAGACGTTGGTTTTGGCAAAACAGAAGTTGCAATTAGGGCCGCGTTCAAAGCGGTGGACAACGGCAAGCAGGTAGCCGTACTGGTACCTACCACTATATTGGCTTTTCAGCACCATCGCACTTTTTCCGAAAGATTAAAGGAAATGCCCGTTACGGTAGACTATTTAAATAGATTTAGAACTGCAAAAGAAAAAAAACAAACCCTCGAAAATTTAGCGGCGGGCAAAGTAGATATCATTATCGGCACGCACCAGTTGGTAAACAAAAATGTAAAATTCCATGATCTTGGGCTTTTGATCGTGGACGAGGAACAAAAGTTCGGAGTATCGGTAAAGGATAAATTAAAATCCATAAAAGAAAATGTAGACGTACTTACATTAACGGCTACCCCTATTCCCCGAACACTTCAGTTCAGTTTAATGGCCGCAAGGGACCTTTCTACGATTACCACTCCCCCACCAAACAGATACCCTATAGAAAGTCAGGTAATTCGTTTTAACGAAGAAACCATCAGAGATGCCGTTAGTTATGAAATTGAACGGGGCGGACAGGTTTTCTTTATTCACAACCGCATAGAAAATATCAAAGAGGTAGCCGGAATGATCCAACGTCTCGTACCCGATGCCAAAGTAGGGATCGGCCATGGACAAATGGATGGTAAAAAACTGGAGGCCCTAATGCTAGGCTTTATCAATGGTGAATTTGATGTTCTGGTTTCCACCACAATTGTAGAAAGTGGCCTGGACGTAACCAATGCCAACACCATTTTTATAAACAATGCCAATAACTTTGGCCTTAGCGACCTACACCAGATGCGGGGCCGTGTAGGACGTGGAAACAAAAAAGCGTTCTGCTATTTTATTACGCCCCCCTATGAGGTGATGACCACCGATGCCCGTAAACGTATAGAGGCACTGGAACAATTTACAGAATTGGGCAGTGGCTTTAACATTGCTATGAAAGACCTGGAAATTAGAGGTGCTGGAGACCTTCTGGGCGGTGAACAAAGTGGCTTTATCAACGAAATAGGTTTTGAGACCTATCAAAAGATCTTGGCCGAAGCCATAGAAGAACTCAAAGAAAATGAATTTAAGGATTTATACGATGAAGTAGAAGGTGATCACAAAAAAATATTTGTCAAGGAAACACAGATCGATTCGGATTTTGAGTTGTTGTTCCCGGATGATTACATCAATAACATCACAGAAAGGCTTACCTTGTACACAGACCTTAACCAAGTAAAGGATGAGGAAGCACTTCAAAAATTTGAAGCACAATTGGTAGACCGTTTTGGCGAACTACCGGACCAGGCCCAAGACCTATTAAATTCTGTTCGTATCAAATGGATCGCCAACAGCATAGGGTTAGAAAAAATAGTGATGAAACAAGGTAAGATGATCGGTTATTTCTTAAGCGACCAACAATCCGAATTTTATCAAACCAGCACATTTACCAGAGTTTTACAATATGTGCAATCACATGTAAAGGAATGCAAGATCAAAGAAAAACAGACCCGTAAAGGGTTGCGTTTATTATTGGTCTTTGACAACATTAGGTCTGTAGACAGGGCTTTATTGGCACTACAACCTTTTGAAACAAAAGAAAAACAAACAGCATAAAGTGGAATTTGATATATCGGAAAAACTAGCTATTGTAAATGTTATCGATGCTGTAATCTATGCGGACGGACACGTACACAAGGGAGAGATAAATGCTTTTGGCCAACTTATGAAAGTGTTGGATTTTGATACAAATTTTCTTATTCAGGCCAGAAATTTGGATAGGGAACAAAGTATTGAATTACTTAAAAAATTATCTTTCGAAAAAAAAGAATTTCTTTCTACACGTATGAAAGAAGTAGCACAATCTGATGGGTTTGTGCACCACAAAGAAATAGAGATAATAGAACATGTTTTAGGGGCTATTTAAAAAATGGCATCTAAATACAACACCTACCTTAAGTTCCTTTAATTTTGATGGGGCTATTTCTTTTGGCCATAAGAGATAATTTTGTGCAATGCGGGAAACGCCCATTATTTTAAATACCAGTTTTAAATGAGCAATAAAATAGGGCTTAAAGAAGCTATGTCCATTGGTATCGGTGGTATGGTCGGAGGCGGCATCTTCGCCGTTTTAGGACTGGCTGTCTCTTTGGCCCAAGGTGGCACGCCCATTGCTTTTGTAATAGCCGGTTCTCTAGCACTTATTACCTCTTATAGTTATGTAAAACTATCTTTGGTGTATCCGGACAGTGGAGGTACCGTAAAATTTTTGAACCAAGCCCTTGGCAAAAACATATGTAGCGGTGGTCTTAATAATTTACTATGGGTAAGCTATATTATTATGCTCGGGCTCTATGCCTCCGCTTTTGGCTCGTATGCCCCAAATTTGCTTTCTATTACAGGCGACACCAGTATCGATAGTCACCTATACTCCAGTATGATCGTTGTTTTTGCTACGGCCATAAATTACTACAGTATAACGGTCGTGAGCAAAATAGAATCGTATGCCGTTATTATAAAACTTATAATCTTATTGGTCTTTGTAGGAATTGGCGCCTATGGCCTGATCGGCAACCCTAACCTCAACCAATTAACACCTGAGCATTGGGAAAGCCCCTTGAATTTATTGACCGGTGGTATGGTGATTTTTGTGGCCTATGAAGGTTTTGAGCTTATTGCCAATTCAGCTTCCAATATTGTAGATCCAGAAAAGAATATTCCAAGAGCCTATTATTGGTCGGTACTTTTTGTAATCGCCCTTTATATGGTCATCGCAACGGTTACCATTGGTTCCATATCCTTTTCGGAAATATCCGGTGCACAAGACTATGTATTGGCCGAAGCCGCCAAACCTATGCTTGGCGAACTGGGTTTTACGGTTATGACGATAGCTGCCCTTATATCCACCTTTTCCGCGATTAATGCCTCTTTGTACGGTGGCAGCAGAGTAAGCTATGAAATAGCCGAAGATGATGAATTGCCCCACGAGTTAACAAGTAGGTTATGGAACCAACCCATAGGTCTGCTTATTACAGCCATATTAACCCTGGTTCTGGTAAACACCCTGAACCTTGAAAGTATTTCCACATCGGGCAGCGTGGGTTTTCTCCTCATCTTTGCTATGGTAAATTATAGTGCTTTCAAACTTTTTAAAAAGATAAATGCCAATAAAACCATTACATTTCTAGGTTTTATACTATGTATTATAGCGACGATAGTCCTTATCGCACAGCAATATTCCGACAATAGATTGGGGGTAATCGTTTCAATTTCAGTTATCTTTAGCTGCTTCTTAATGGAATTTATTTACAAAAAGAGAAAAGACGTGTATTGAATGTTTGGATAAGAACCACATTTAACAACCCATAAAAAGGACACCAAGACATAAAATTGAAATCTGATATTATGAGATTATTTGCCTTTATATTTTTACTGCTCATTAGCACTGGAGCCAAATCGCAACATACCGTATCGGGCAACCTATCGCCTGCAAAATCCTTTAAATGGCTTATGGTATACCATTTAAATTCAAATGGACAAAGTTATGTAACCGATACGGCCGTAAAAGATGGGCATTTCGAATTCACCTTATCAAATTCGGTATCGCCAGGAATGTACAGAGTGGTCTATGCCGTACCACAAGACACCTATTATATAGATTTTATATACAATTGTGAAGAAGATATCGTGTTTAATTTTGATCTGGAATCGGGACTAAATTTTGTGAGTTCGATAGAAAACAAGCTTTACAATAGTTACTTTTCGGAAATTGACATGTTAAAAAACAGGTTAATGGATTTTTATCAGAAAGAAAACCCTTCAGAGAAAGAGTACAAGCAGATCACGGACAACCTTAAAAAGGCCCAGACCAAATATGAAGAGGCATCCAAAGGAACGATCGCCAACCATTTTATAAAAGCCAACAAACATTATCTGCCAGAAAAATTTCTTCCTTTGAACGATTTCCTTAAAGAAAAAAAGGAACATTATTTTGATGCTATAGACTTTACGGACGGCACCTTACAATCTTCAGATTTCTTCTCGGACAAAATACTTAGTTATATTTTTTGGGCCATACCCCCAGATGCTACCGAAAGAGACGTTTTGGTAAAGGCCATTAACGAAAATGTGACAGATGTAGCTTCTAAATTAGGAGACATTCCCCTAAACCTTAAAGTACAGATTTTAGACCAAGCTTGGACAAAAGCAAGTAACGACGGTGTATATGAGGTTTCCGATTATATTTTTGACAACTACTTAAAAGGGTTTGCCCTAGAAGCCGGCAACAATGATTTGGTAGCCGAAATAGAGACAAATATCAGGTTACGAATAGGTGCCGTTTCACCCGAAATAACCTGGAAAGAAAATGGTGCCACAAAATCACTTTCAGCGCTAAACGGAGCATCTAAATACGTACTTGTATTTTGGAGCAGCACCTGTTCTCACTGTCTGAACGAATTGCCTGGGCTTCACAAAGAACTACAAAAATTTGACGGAGTAAAAGTAGTGGCCGTGGGCCTAGAGGACAGCACTGAAAACTGGCAAGCCACCATACCAAGGTTATCCGATTTTCACCATGCCATCGCTTTGGGTAAATGGGAAAGCGAATACGCCAAAACTTTTGCCATACAAAAGACCCCGACTTATTTTATTCTGGACAACAATAAAAGATTTATTGCCAAACCCGAATCTGCAGAAGAGGTAATAGACTTTCTTAAAAAGAAAAGTTAGTTTATAAAGATTTAAGGTCTTTAATAGTCTTAAAGGCGATATCTACCTGCTCATCGTTTACTAGAATAGTAAACTCGTTGGTGGTAGAAATAACTTCGTAAAGCACAATACCTTCCCAAGCCAAGCGCTGAAAAATAAAGTAATAAATTCCCGGTACGGAAACATTCTCTGCCGGGAGCTTTACCGTTATAGAGGATAGATCCTCAGCCTTTTGAGTACATTTCTCGTTCTTAAAAAGCTGTTCTACGGTTTTGTCCATTATATTACTAATAACAATATTGATCTCATTTACACCTCTGCTCGAAGTGTAAAAAACATCTTGATTGTCATTTATCTCCTCTAACAATTTGGCCTGTTGTACCAAAATATGGTCCGAGGCCAAAAAGGTATAATCAGTAAGCGATGACCGCACCGTAATTTCACCAATATTCTTTAGAACCTTTAAAATCTTATGGGTTGCCCTAAACTCTAGATCGTCCGATAGTCTTTTTAACGCCATTACAATGGCGCCATTTCGAATTTCCTTTCCTAATTCGGACTCGATCTCAGGTTTTACGATTCTAGACAACGAAGTCAAATTTATAATACCTTGAGCCAAAGCACTTTGCAAAAAAGGCTTTTTCTTAATGTATTGTTCTACAACAGACGATATTGTTTTCATAAGCATTTAGTTGTTATGCAAATATAACAACTTGTTACAAATAAAACAAAATGTTTTTAAAATTTATCCTATAAATATACTAGAGTATTAAAAATGGTAGAAAGCCGACTCCAAATGTTCTATTTTAAAGACGCTTTTATTCTTTAAAATAGTAATAACATCAAATCGTATTTCCACATCCAAATCTTTGGAAGTAACATAATGATCGGCAGCCATCACCAATAACTTAATTTTTTTGGGGGTAATGGTCTCTGCAATGTTCTCTATAAATTCAGAACTTCTAGAACGCACCTCTACAATAGCCAACACGTTGTCTTTAAGCGCTATTATATCTATTTCCGCCTGTAAGTACCTATAATTTCTATAACGTATGGAGTATCCTTTTTTTTCTAAGAAATTCTTTGCGATTTCTTCCCCTTCCTTCCCAAACTCGTTATGTCTCCCCATAATATTAAGTTAAAACATGTATTTCGTCGAAAAAATATGTTATTTGACGGTTTTTTTGAATTAAGAAGCTAATTTCGACTGCCGGTCAACGAAAATATACGGATTTATATACTATCCAAAATTTCGTATCGTTAAATAGAAGCCCCAACTCTATAGAACGTAATTTATTAACGCCTTACTAAGACTATGGAATATTTCATTAATTGTAATACTTCTACTCTTGCACCCTATAACGCTCCCTTAGACCAGCTAAGAGCTTCGCATTTGTACAGAAGGTTAGGATTTAGTGCATCTGTACAAACAATAAAACAAGCGATAGGACAAAATTCCGGAACATTGGTAGACACACTTGTAGACCAAGCAATTAGCATGCCTCCATTACCGGCCCCTACGTGGGCGGACTGGAACAATGCCGATTACCCAGCTGACGTCGATGCTAGAAATCAACTTATAAACGAACAGCGGTCACAGTTTACATTGGACTATGCCAATAGTCTTTTAAACAACAATCTAAGAGATCGTTTAAGCTTTTTTTGGAGCAATCACTTTGTTACCCAAATAGAAGTATACAATTGTAACTCATTTCTATACCATTATATCAACTGCCTACAAACTTATGCCATTGGCAATTTTAAAACATTTGTAAGGGAAGTAGGCCTCACCAGTGCTATGTTGTACTATTTGGATGGTGCCTATAACAATGGTAACAATCCAAATGAAAATTATGCCCGAGAATTGTATGAACTTTTTACGCTAGGTGAAGGTAACGGATATACGGAAGAAGATATAGTAGAAACCGCCAAAGCCTTAAGTGGTTATGTAGAACGTGGCGAAGAAGGCTGTACCCAAGTGACCTTTGACCCTACAAAACATGATGACGGCACCAAAACCATTTTAGGCCAGACCGGTAACTGGGGCTACGATGATGTAATTGATATTCTTTTTGAACAAAGAGGCAGCCAAGTTGCCGAATTCATTTGCAGAAAACTCTACGAGTTCTTTGTACATCCAGACTCACAAGATGAGATGAACAATGCCCAAACCATCATAGATGGTATGGCAGCGACCTTTGTTTCCAACGATTTTGAAATAGCACCGGTACTAAGGCAGCTTTTTAAAAGTGAACACTTTTTTGACGATGAAGCTATAGGGGTTATTATAAAAAGTCCGTTCGATTTTTACTTTAACACCCTAAAGGAAACCAGTTTTGCATATGACGATACCACTGTAAGCGGAATGGTCTATTACAGTGAATTGTTGAGTCAAAAACTGTTCAACCCATTTGACGTTAACGGCTGGCAACGAGATAGAACCTGGATAAACACAAACTTTTTAATAGGTAGATGGCTTACCATAGAAAGCATATTACAAAGTTTTTACCAGGACGATAATGAGCAATTTAGAACTTTTGGATTAGAAATTACCGAAACCTCTGGAATGACCAGTGCCAACCCGGATGTTATTGCTCGGCAAATTATAGATTTTGTGTTACCTAAAGGCCTTCTTAACGAAGCCGAATACGAAAAAGCTTTCGCTATTTTTAGAAGCGATGTAGAAGACGTTTACTACGAAGGTGGCAACCAAGAGTCTTGGACATTAAGTACTTGGCCCCAAGCGCCGTACCAAGTATACTTATTACTTCAATATTTAGCAAGGCAACCAGAATTTCAATTAAAATAACAACACCTACTACTATGTGCAATAAACCTCATTCACCCCACAAAGGACTAGAACACGATGGTCATGATCACGAACACCAGTATTGGAGTCGCCGTTCTTTTTTACAAGCACTCGGAATAGCCGGATCAGGCTCTATGATGTTAGGTGCCAATATGCTTACCGCTTCCGCCCCTTCTCCATTATCTGCCGGAATTGCGGCTGCCGAAACGGACAACATTCTAATACTAATTAGACTTGCAGGTGGCAACGATGGCTTAAGTACCGTTATCCCCATAGAACAGTACGACAGTTATGCCAACGCAAGGCCTAATATCTATATTCCAGAAAGTAAGGTATTAAAACTTACGGACGAATTTGGCGTTCCATCCTACATGAGTGCATTGGAACCTATGTGGGGAAATGGGCAATTTAAAGCGGTACACGGGGTAGGATATGAAGGGCAAAGCCTTTCCCACTTTACGGGATCCGACATATTTGCCAATACAGACCTTACCACAACCGGTTTTAGTGGCCTTAATACCGGATGGATGGGAAGGCACTTCGAAAACATTTATCCAGATTATTTGGTAAACCCACCAGCAGCACCTGCGGCCATTCAAATAGGCCAATTTGGTAGTTTGGTTTTTCAAGGGGAGGAAACCAACTATGCCTTTGTGACCTCTAATGTCGACCAACTTGAGGAAATAGCGGAATCGGGTGTTGTTTACGGTTTAGACGATACGCTTTTTAACGATTGTATGTATGGTGACCAATTAAAATTTTTGCGTGGTGTTGCAAACACTACCTATGAATACTCTGGTATGATACATGAAGCATATGAAAGAGGAGAAGCCCTAGGTTGTGGTGTTGAATACCAAGACAATTCTTTCGCCAGACAGTTATCCGTTATCTCAAAATTAATAAAGGGCAACTTAGGCACCAAAGTATATATGATTTCTATGTCGGGCTTCGATACTCACGGCAACCAACCTTTGGTACATGAAAGATTAATGACCAACCTTTCTATTGCAATTAACAACTTTTATGAAGATTTGGCCTGTACACAACAAGACAGCAAGGTTTTAAGCATGACCTTCTCTGAATTCGGTCGTAGAATCTTTGAAAATGGTTCTAACGGAACCGACCACGGTAAAGCGGCCCCTACCCTATTCTTTGGGTCAGGATTAAATGGTAGCGCCTTTGTTGGCGACCACCCAACATTGGATAACCCCGACGGACGAGGAAACCTCGAATACACAATGGATTTTAGGGATCTGTACGCCACCGTTTTGGCAGAATGGCTGTGTGTAGATATTCCGTTGGTGGAACAACATTTATTGAACCACCCCTATGCACCGGTCAACCTAGGCTTTAATTGTAGTGGCACCGATTTCCCCGATATTGTATATAGTGATGGTGAGGTAACCCCACCTACACAACCAGGGGAAGAAAGCACAGATCCGTTTAACCCCGATCTGTTAAACGCTATAGTACATAAACCTTTTTACCCTACGGATAGCACTCCACATATTTATTTGGAAATGCCCTTTACGGCACAAGTAGATATTCAACTTTATAACATTCTCGGACAACATATAGGCACCGTCTTTAACGAAATGATGCTAGAGGGCTCCACAGAGATCAACATACGAGAGCGCATACCAAAGCACCTATCTACCGGCAAGTACATTTATAGAATAAGTGTACAGAATCAGAAAATGAGTAAGTCGGTAATGGTGGCTTAATCTGTTTCCCCACTATGCAACTTGACCTTCGGCAGTATCTTAACTGGTACACCGAAGGTTTTCTCTTTTTTGAAAAACAGGCATTGCCCCGCCTTAAAAATCTTTATTTTTGTGCCCTAATAAAAATTTAGATGTCCACAATAAAAACACCCAAAAGATATACGATTACCGCAGCACTGCCCTATACCAATGGCCCTATACATATTGGACATTTGGCAGGTGTATATGTGCCTGCAGATATTTATGTGCGCTATTTGAGATTAACAGGTAAAGATGTTGTCTTTGTTTGTGGCAGTGACGAACATGGTGTAGCCATATCAATGAAGGCCAAAAAAGAAGGTATTTCCCCGAAAGATGTCATAGACAAATACCATGGCATTATAAAACAGTCTTTTTCCGACTTCGGTATCGCTTTTGACAATTACTCCAGAACATCGGCTCAAATTCATCACGATACAGCCTCCGCTTTCTTTAAAAAGCTTTATGAGCAAGGTGATTTTATAGAGGAGACCACCGCACAGTTGTATGATGAGGAAGCAAAGCAGTTTTTAGCGGACCGTTTTGTGGTAGGCACATGCCCCAAATGTGGAAACGAAGAAGCATATGGCGACCAATGTGAAAATTGTGGTTCGTCTTTAAATGCTACCGACCTTATAAACCCAAAATCTACCATCACAGGTACCGTACCTACGACCAAAGAAACCACCCATTGGTTTTTACCCCTGAACAGGTATGAAGATTTTTTAAGGGAATGGATATTAAAAGGACATAAAGACGACTGGAAACCCAACGTTTACGGCCAATGCAAATCATGGATAGACGGTGGGTTAGAACCCAGGGCCGTGACCAGAGATCTAGATTGGGGCATACCGGTACCCGTAAAAGGTGGGGAAGGCAAAGTTTTATATGTTTGGTTCGATGCCCCAATCGGGTACATTTCCTCAACTAAGGAATGGGCCGAGCAAAATAACAAGGATTGGGAACCTTACTGGAAGGACAAAGAGACCAAACTGGTACACTTTATAGGTAAAGACAATATAGTTTTTCACTGTATTATCTTCCCTTCCATATTAAAGGCGCACGGCAATTATATACTTCCGGACAATGTTCCTGCGAACGAATTCTTGAATTTGGAAGGGAACAAACTGTCCACTTCCAAAAACTGGGCGGTTTGGTTACATGAATATCTTGTAGATTTTCCAGACATGCAAGATGTATTAAGATACACCCTCACGGCAAATGCACCGGAAACAAAGGACAACGATTTTACTTGGAAAGATTTTCAGGCAAGAAATAACAATGAATTGGTAGCCATCTTCGGTAATTTCATTAATCGTGTCGTAGTGCTCACCAATAAGTATTATGATGGATCCGTACCTGCTGCGAATACTTTTTCCGATGTGGATCGCGAAACCTTGGAAGAACTAACTAAATTCCCGGAGATAATCTCTAGTTCTTTGGAACGCTATCGCTTTAGGGAAGCGGGACAAGAATTAATGAACCTGGCCCGTCTTGGCAACAAGTACTTGGCGGACGAAGAACCATGGAAAGTTATAAAACAAGATGAGGAAAGGGTAAAAACAATTATGTACGTAGCTTTACAAATTGCTACGGGCCTTGCTATTTTAAGTGAGCCTTTTTTACCGTTTACCTCTAAAAAACTAAAGAACATTCTAGCAATTTCAGACCAAGACCTAACATGGGACAGTGTGTCCAATGAAGGGCCATTACTACCCGCCGACCATAAAATAAACAAAGCCGAGCTATTGTTCAGAAAAATTGAAGATTCTGAAATACAGGCCCAATTAGACAAACTAGAAGCTACAAAAAAAGTGAACGAGCAAGAAAACAAGGTGGTTACACCACAAAAAGACACCATTACTTTCGATGATTTTTCAAAACTGGACATGCGTGTTGGCACCATAGTGGAGGCTGAAAAAATGGCGAAAGCCAAGAAATTGCTTGTACTGAAGGTAGACACCGGTCTAGATACCAGAACCATTGTCTCGGGCATTGCAGAGAGCTTTAAGCCAGAAGAAATAGTAGGAAAAAAAGTTACCGTACTTGTAAATTTGGCCCCAAGGGCTTTACGAGGTGTTGAAAGTGAAGGTATGATCTTAATGACCGAAAACCCAGAAGGCAAATTGGTGTTTGTTAATCCTGATGAAGACGGGGTAAACAATGGATCAACGATAAGCTAAACAAATAGCTTTTAATTTTTTTTAGATGACGATTACCAAAAAAAACACTTTGGTCAAGTATGTTGTACAACGTACCGAACTTGCGGAAAAGAACATACAAAACACCATAGAACTTTTAGACCAAGATTGTACAGTACCTTTTATAGCCCGTTACAGAAAGGAAAAAACAGGCGGCCTGGACGAGGTACAGATCGGGGCAATCGTACAATACAAAGAGCTGTTCGAAGCTATTGAAAAAAGAAGGAAAGCTATTCTCAAAGCGGTTGAGGAACAAGGCCTATTAACCAACGAATTAAGGTCTAAATTTGAAGCGGCCGATGACCTGACCAAATTGGAAGACCTATATCTTCCATTCAAAAAAAGCAAAAAAACAAAAGCCGAAATTGCCAGAAAACAAGGTTTAGAACCCTTGGCGAAAATTATCATGGCCCAACGTTCGGATGAAATAGAGTTTATTGCTTCCAAATATCTAGGTCCCCAAATCGAAAATGAAGACGATGCCTTGGAAGGCGCCAGGCATATTATTGCCGAGTGGATCAATGAAAGAACCGATATCCGCGACCAAATACGTACGCAACTAGAACGCTTTGCTTTGATAACCACCAAGGTAATCTCCACGAAAAAAGAAGATGAAAAAGCACAGAAATTTCGTGATTATTTTGATTGGAGCGAACCTTTGAACAGGTGTCCGTCGCATCGTTTATTGGCAATTTTAAGAGCCGAATCCGAAAAATTCATAAGAGTAAAGATCGAACTCGACGAAGAAAGACTGTTAGATCGCATTGAACGTAGAATTATCAAAACGAACAATGAATGTGCCAGTCATATCAAAATAGCCATTGCCGACGCATATAAAAGATTGTTGTTTCCCTCTTTGTCAAATGAACTGCTAAAGAAAGCCAAGGAAAAAGCCGATGACGATGCCATTGCCGTTTTCTCTAAAAATCTAAGGCAGTTATTATTAGGGGCTCCCCTAGGAGAAAAACGTATTTTGGCCATTGACCCCGGATTTAGAACTGGTTGTAAAATAGTGTGTTTAGACGCTCAAGGCAACTTGGCACATAACGAAACCATTTATCCCCACGCACCGCAAAACGATGTATCGGGGGCCATCAAAAAATTAAGCTCTTTAGCCGATGCCTATAAGATAGAAGCCATTGCGATAGGTAATGGAACAGCCTCTAGGGAAACGGAAAGGTTAGTAAAAAAAGTATCCTTTAAGCAGCCCATAGAAGTTTTTGTGGTCAGTGAAGCAGGTGCATCTATCTACTCGGCCTCAAAAATCGCCCGAGAAGAATTCCCCAATTACGACGTAACCGTTAGGGGAGCCGTATCTATCGGTAGACGGTTGGCAGACCCATTGGCCGAGCTGGTAAAAATAGACCCCAAATCTATAGGTGTGGGGCAATATCAGCATGATGTGGACCAGACCAAACTAAAAAAATCTTTGGATATGGTCGTAGAAAGCTGTGTAAACTCTGTTGGGGTAAATATCAACACTGCCAGCGTTTCTTTATTAAGCTATGTCTCTGGCATTGGCCCCAAACTTGCAGAAAACATTGTATCTTACAGAAAAGAAATTGGAGCTTATACCAGCAGAAAAGAAATTTTAGAAGTGCCCCGATTGGGAGGAAAAGCTTTTGAACAGGGGGCCGGGTTTCTACGCATCAAAGATGCTAAAAACCCCTTAGACGACTCTGCGGTTCACCCAGAAAGTTATGCCATAGTAAATAAAATGGCTTCGGACAAAAACAAACAAGTACCTGAACTTATAGGAAACAAGGCCTTGTTAAAAGAAATTGAACTAACCCGTTATTGTACCGACACCATTGGCATACCTACCTTAGAGGATATTATTTCAGAATTGGAAAAACCAGGATTGGACCGTAGGGAAAAAGCAAAAGTTTTCTCTTTTGACCAAAACATAAAATCGATTACCGATTTAAGGGAAGGTCAATTGTTACCTGGCATTGTAAACAACATTACCAATTTTGGGTGCTTTGTGGACATTGGTATAAAGGAAAGTGGACTTATACACGTATCCAATCTCTCCGACGGGTTTGTAAAAGATGTAAACGCACACGTAAGCCTACACCAACAGGTAATTGTAAAAGTATTGGCGGTAGATATCTCTAGGAAACGAATTCAGTTAAAATTGCACAAATAATTTTCCTGAAATATGTAACCCTTCAACTTATAAACCATTAAGATTTTTAAAAAACAAGATTATGGATAAAACAATAAATATATTATGTAATCTTGCCCCCATTTAGTTTTTAGATAACTAAAACACCCTACACAAATGAACCCTTTTAAATAAAACCATTGAAACATCTTATCATTTTCTTACTTCTTATTTCATTTTATACGCAAGGTCAAAGTGTAATAAATGACAGTATTGATACCCGTTGGGAAATGTTCACTTACGATATGGGAAGTATTTTTAAAGGCATTGGACATTCTTATACCAGACCCCTGCACTGGCAGGGTAAAGATTGGGGCAATCTTGGCTACACTATGGGGGGCACAGCTATCATCTATCTTGTAGATACCCCGGTAAGCGACTATTTTGTAGGTATCAAACAAGATGTACCCGAGGTAATACGTGATTATGGATTTGAATATGGAAGCCCTACATACAATTATATGGTAACCGGAGGTGTCTACGTAACAGGACTTGTCATTAAAAACGAAAAACTCAGAAGAACGGGAGTCTTATTGATCGCTTCTGCCTCATCTGCCGGATTATTGCAGCAAATACTAAAATCTGCCGTAGGTCGTGCAAGACCCCTGAGCGGCAAGAGCAAAGACACTTTTAATCCATTTTGGTCAGGAGACAAAAATTATCATTCGTTCCCTTCGGGCCATGCGATATTAGCAATGACCAATGCACATGCAATTGCCAAACAATTTAGCAATGTCTGGGTAAAGACAGGCATATATACCTTGGGCTCCATACCAGCCATATCAAGACTTTGGGAAGGCAAGCACTGGCTGTCAGATGTAGCACTTGGTGTTGCCATAAGCATTTTTACGGTAGAATCCATAGACCGCTATCTAGACAGCAGATACGACGAAAAATACAATGATCACAACAAAAAATTGGCTTGGAACCTCAGTTTCGGACCTGGACAGGTAGGTCTTCAAATTCAGTTTTGACCTCTAAATCTACTTAGCAAAGTAAATGTAGATACCCACAACAATAAGCACAATGGCGATACCTACCTCTTTTACATATTTGTAAGGAGAAATATCGACTTGCTCTGTATACTTTAACTCAAAAGCTTCTTTTCTTGGACAAAACTTACCAATCACGAGCATTATGATGCAATTCATTACAAATAAAATAGCCATAACATGTAAATAGTGCGGATACGCATCCGCCTCTACCAAATTTAATTGGGCCGGATCGGTAATACCCGCATTTTTAGCTTCTTCCAAAGCTTTGTCAACGAAATGAGGTTTCATTATGAACTGACTTAGAATATACAGGGCAGAACCTGAAAAAATTCCAATTTTAGCTGCTATGGCAGGTACTCTTTTTGTTAAATAACCAATGACGATAATTGTAAAAATAGGGATACTGTAAATACCGTTAATTTCTTGCAGGTAATTAAAAAGGCTTCCCGCATTCGCAATCAAAGGAGCTATGAACATTGCCGCCAAGGCCAAACATATACCAAATATTTTACCGTATTTTACCACGGTTACCTCAGAGGCATCTTTATTTATATGTTGTTTATAGATATCTATACCAAAAAGGGTTACAGAGCTGTTTAGAACACTATTAAAAGAACTCAATATTGCACCGAACAAAACAGCCGCAAAAAACCCGACCAAGGTTTTTGGTAGAACGGCACGTACCAATTCTGGATATGCCAAATCACTCGATGACAACCCACCATCAAAATAGTAATAGGCTATCATACCCGGCAATACTAGAATAATAGGTCCTAAAATCTTTAAAAAGGCGGCCAACAACAATCCTTTCTGCCCCTCTGCCAAGTTTTTGGCTCCTAGAGCCCTTTGTATGATCTGTTGGTTGGTTCCCCAGTAAAAAAGTTGAACCAACATCATTCCTGTAAAAATGGTTACAAACGGTACTTCTTGCCCTTTCTCCCCTGTAGAATCAAACCTTTCGGGATTGGCGCTCATCAAAACATCCAAACCATGGGTAACACTACCGTCGCCAATAGCCATAAGACCAAAAATAGGAATCAGAATACCTCCTATTATCAAACCTACAGCATTAATACTATCCGATACGGCTACCGCCTTTAAACCTCCAAAGACAGCATAAATAGAACCTATAACCCCAATACCCCATATACAATAGATAAGGGCGGAAGATTCTGATATTCCGAACATACCCGGCACATCGAACATTCCACTGATAGCCACAGAACCAGAGTATAATATTACCGGAAGCAATACTACTACATACCCTGTTAAGAACAATCCGGAGGTTATTGTTTTTGTAGATACATCAAACCTATCCGCCAAAAATTGGGGCACTGTTGTTAATCCTCCTTTTAAATACCTGGGTAATAGAAAAATTGCGGTGACCACCATAGCCATAGCGGCCAAGGTCTCCCAAGCCATAACAGATAGTCCGTCTTTATATGCACTACCGTTTAATCCTACAATCTGCTCGGTAGAAAGGTTGGTCAACAACAAAGAACCTGCGATTACACCCGCTGTTAGACTCCTACCCCCTAAAAAATATCCATCAGATGATTTCTCATTGGTAGAACGTGTTGCATACCATGCAATGACAGCCACTAGTAAAGTAAAGCCCAAAAAAGAAAATATTGAGAGAAAATCCATATTAGAAATTATATTCTTGGTTAATTGAAATCACAATAATATTTATATCGCCCATATAACAAACAGCACGCCTAAATATTCGACGTAGAACAAAAAATTATGAAAACAATATAAAATGACGGCCTCTAATATAATACATACAGAATTACTGTTCACATATTACAGATTAAATAAAAAAAACTTTTGTTACATTTATACAAAACTACTTTTAAATGAGGCATTTATTATTTTACCTTAAGTTCTGCCCACTTTGCTTTTATTTAAAAGTCAATATCGATATCGATACCACATGGAAATTTAGGCAAATGATTTTTGCCGCAATAGATGCCCAAATAGAACATTTAGAATAAAAACCATTTAAATACGTTCAGTCTTGGGATTGCTGAACAAAAAAACAAGCCTATATCCTGTATACATAAAAATCAAATACATAATTAAACACAAAATCATGAAAAAACAATTGCTATCATTCTTTGCCATGTTGGTCATCGTAAGCGCATCTGCCCAAAAATTAAAAATACAGGAAGGTGATTATAAAAATTTAAAAGGGATAGACACCTATAGTTTGGTATTTGACTATACCGATGTACAAATTCCGAAATTTGACAATGAAGAAGCGTTCTTGAAAGATAAAATGGACAAAAGGGAAGAGAAAAAAGCTGGAGATGGCGAGCGTTTTAAAAATGATTGGTTTAGTGATCGTCCCAATCGTTACCATCCTAAATTCATTGAATCGTTCAACAAAAGGTTTGATGACGGGGTTGTTTCGGTCACCGAAGATGCCGCCGATTACACCATGAAAATACATACTTCAAAAATTTACCCTGGATATAATGTTGGTATTGTAAGACACAATGCCGAAATCGACGCTACGTTCACTATTTATAAGACGAACGACCCATCAAACATACTTTTCGAAGGTAAATATAAAGATGTACAAGGCTATGGTTCAATGGGATATGATTACAATTCTGGCGACAGAATTGCCGAATGCTATGCCAAACTGGCCAAGAACATTGCCAGTGTAATTAAGAAAAAGGTTTTAAAATAAAGACCGAAAATAATTGAATTACCTGAACGCCAACAGTTAACTGTTGGCGTTTTCTTTTTCCATATCGGTTATATGCGCCACTGTTTTCACCAACCTGTGATGGTTTTTAACGAACGGATTCGTTTTGTCCCACACATAACCTGCAAGCACTGCACATATCTGTGACTTGATAACAGGATTTTCAGAATCGGCAAAGAAAATTTTCTGCAAATTCCCCGTATACCATTCTTTCACATAGGTAGAAAAAACACGCACCCCTTCTAATATATACTCCGAATATTCGGTTTCCCAATCAACCGATTGCCCTCTTAGTTCTTTTGCTATCAGTTTTGCCGACAAATGTGCAGATTCCGTGGCAAAAGCCACCCCTGACGAAAATACCGGATCTAAAAACTCGGCACTGTTACCCGTAAGTACATATCCATCCCCATATAACTGTTTAACAGATTTGGCTATATTCTTTACCACCCTAGGCTCAAACTCGTAAGGTAAGTCTTTAAACCTTTCATAATAATGGTCGGACAGCTTCATCATTTCTTGAAGTTTCTCTGTATTGGTACCTTTAAAAGATGCCAAATATTCGGTTGGCCCTACGTACCCAATGCTGGTATAACCGTTAGAAAAAGGAATCACCCAAAGCCAAGTTTCCTTACTTACGATATCAAAGGTAATTCTATGTCCCTCCCAACCTTCCGGTCTATTTACATCCTTTACATGGGTAAATATAGAAGAGTGCTTGGGTATTTCCGAAGGTTTGTCCAGATCTAACAATCTGGGCAATACCCTACCAAAACCACTGGAATCTATTATAAACCTAGCTTCGATTTTTGATGTGTTCCCCTCTTTGTCCAGAATAGTGGTAATGGAACTACCGTCAACAAAATCGACCTCAGTAACCTCTTTTTCAAAATCGATATCAACACCCCTATTTGTTAGTTCGTCTGTCAAGGTTTTATCAAAATCGGCACGCGGCACCTGCCAAGTCCAGCTCCAACCATCGGTATGTTTTTTGCTAAAATCAAATTCACAGGCTTTGGCTCCCTGTAAGAATCGGGCTCCAGTCTTAATTTCAAAACCTTTTTCCTTTAGGCAATCCAATAGCCCTACAGCCTCAAAATGATCCATACACCTGGGAATAAGGCTTTCACCGATAACAAATCTAGGAAACTTGTTCTTCTCGACTACTTTAACCGAAAAGCCCTCATTAAACAGATAAGAAGCCGCTACCGAACCAGAAGGTCCGGCTCCTATAATCAACACATCTACTTTTTCTTTTTTCTCCATTGGATTATTTCCCTGACAATAAGTACCCTAATTCGCTAATTATTTTAAATTTGCGCAACAAAAATCTTTTTTTATCAAGACTAAGGTATTATATAAACCTTACAGAATCAACCATACATGCCAGAAATTACAGGAAGCTTAGGAATTAAGGAATTTTACGATGTCATATTTGACAAAAAAGACATTCAACTTTCGGACAAACTTCTAAGCACGGTAGAAGAAAGCCATAACTTCTTAAAAGAATTTTCAAAAAATAAAGTCATTTACGGTGTAAATACCGGATTTGGCCCTATGGCCCAATACAAGATAAAAGACTCCGAAACATTGGAGCTACAGTACAACCTTATCCGCAGCCATGCCTCCGGAACGGGAAACCCCATTCCACCCAAATATGTAAAGGCGGCCATGCTGGCAAGGTTAAACACTTTAAGCTTGGGCAATTCTGGAGTTCATGTATCGGTCATCAAGGTAATGGCAGAATTGCTGAACAAAGACATCACCCCTTTAATTTATGAACATGGAGGTGTTGGGGCTAGCGGAGACCTGGTCCAATTGGCGCACTTGGCGCTTGTACTTATCGGTGAAGGCGAAGTTTTCTACAAAGGAGAAAGAAGACCTACATCAGAAGTATTTAAAATAGAAGGCATACAACCTATAAAAGTAGAATTGCGAGAAGGGCTGGGGCTAATAAACGGTACTTCGGTAATGACCGGTATAGGTATCGTAAACATCATCTATACCCGTAGATTGTTAGAATGGGCCATTGCCTGCTCTTCTGCCATCAATGAAATTATGCAGGCCTATGACGACCACCTCTCTTTTGAACTCAACCAAACCAAAAGACACAAAGGCCAACGAGAGATCGCACGATCAATGCGCAGCCATTTAGAGGATAGTACTTTAACCAGAAAAAGAGAACATCATTTATACAATGCCAACAATGATGTTGCCGTATTCGAAGAAAAAGTACAAGAATACTACTCTATTCGTTGTGTACCTCAAATTTTAGGGCCCGTGTTGGACACCTTGAACGAGGTTGAACGAATTTTGATAGAGGAAGTAAATTCTGCCAACGACAACCCTATCGTAAATATCGAAAAACAAAATGTATACCATGGCGGTAATTTTCATGGCGATTACGTCTCATTGGAAATGGACAAACTTAAAATAGTCGTTACAAAAATGAGTATGTTGGCCGAAAGGCAACTTAATTACCTTCTTAACTCTAAGTTAAACGATATCTTGCCTCCTTTCGTTAATTTAGGTACATTAGGATTAAATTTCGGAATGCAAGGTGTACAGTTCACGGCTACATCGACAGCAGCAGAAAACCAAATGCTGTCCAACCCCATGTACGTGCATAGCATACCAAACAACAATGACAATCAAGACATTGTAAGTATGGGTACCAATGCGGCCCTAATTACAAAAAAAGTAATTGAAAACGCGTTCGAGATAGTTGCCATAGAAATGATAACTATTGTACAGGCGATAGAATACTTGGAAGTAAAGGACAAAGTTTCCTCGAAAACCAAAAAAATGTACGATGCTGTTCGTAAAATAGTTCCCCCATTCAAAAAAGATAAGGTAATGTACCCTTATGTAAATGAAGTAAAGAACTATATTATAAACCATCAAAATAAAAAGTCATGAAAAAAGCTTTCTCGTTATTACTGGTATTATGCGTCACAATGTCCTTTGCCCAAGAATTGGCCTTGGTACGTGAAGACGGTCTGTTCGGATACATCAACAAGTCCGGGGAATATGTTATAAAGCCCCAATACAAGGTAGCCAAAAGCTTCTCTGAAGGTTTGGCCGCAGCAGAGAAAGATAAAGCCTGGGGTTTTATCAACACAAAAGGGGAATGGGTCATTGAACCCACGTACGATAAGGTAAAATACTACAATTCGGGCTATGCATTGGTTCTTAAAGATGATCAATGGAAATACATAGACAAGAACGGGAAAGAACTGAACACCCCTGCAGCGGACAAATATTACGATTTTGAGGAGGGTGTGGCCCTAATTCGACAAAACGACAAAATAGGCCTTATGGGTACCGATGGCAAGACCATTCTAGAACCCACCTATGATGAGATAAAAAAATTTAGGGATGGCTACGCCAAAGCCAGAAAAGGAGAGCTATGGGGCATGATCAACAATAAAGGAGAAATAATCATCCCCTTTGAATATGAAGAGATTGGAAACACCTATAACGCCTCTGGTGTGTACGGTAAAAAAGGAAATGATTTTGGCATTATACACAATGGATCTTTCAACATCATCGATGGAGCCGACAAAGTATGGAACTTCCATGGCGATTCTGGTCTCACTTATGCCAGAAAAGATAAAAAAACGGGTTTCGTCAACTCAAAGGGAGAATGGGTTATACCACCTACATATAGCAAAGCCAGGGCATTCTCAAATGGACTGGCACCCGTTGCCAAAGACAAAGAATGGGGATATATAGATACAGAAGGTAAAACGGTCATAGATTTTCAATATAAGGATGCAGAGGTATTTTCTGCGAATGGATTTGCCCCGGTAAAAGAAAAAAATTGGGGATTTATTGATACTTCGGGTAACATGATAATTCCGACAGATTACAGTATTACGGCAGGATTGGCATTTTTAGCAGGTAATAACGACAAAGGTTTTTTAGGCGACTATGCCAGATTAAAATCCAAAAAAGGATGGGGCTTCTTTAATACAAAAGGAGAGCTTTTAGGTAACAAATGGTTTCAAAATGCGGAACCGTTCGTAAAGAATTAAAAAGGAACTTAAAAAATTACATGGGAAAGGAAAAGACCAAGTACGCACTGGTAACAGGCGGATCTAGAGGAATTGGAAGAGCTGTTTGCATACAATTGGCCAAAGACCTCGATTATAAATTACTGATAAATTACAACACTAATAAGACAGCCGCCGAAGAAACACTTTCCTTAGTGGAAGCGGCGGGCGGATCTGGAGAAATACTGCAATTCAACGTTACCGATAACGAAAGTGTCAAATACAGCCTAGACAATTGGCATAAAGAAAACGAAAATGCGGTCATCGAAGTGTTGGTAAACAATGCGGGAATAAAAAAAGATGGTCTTTTTATGTGGATGAGCCCAGAAGATTGGTCTTCTGTCATCAACACCAGCCTTAACGGCTTCTACCATGTAACCAATGCCTTGATACAAAAATTATTGGTTAATAAATACGGAAGAATAATTAACATAGTTTCCGTATCCGGATTAAAAGGCACTCCGGGACAGACCAACTATTCTGCAGCGAAAAGCGCCGTAATCGGTGCCACCAAAGCCTTGGCGCAAGAAGTAGCCAAAAGAAATGTAACCGTAAACGCAGTGGCACCGGGGTTTATAGAAACCGACATGACCGAAGAATTAGACGAGTCGGAACTTAAAAAAATGATACCCGCAAACAGGTTTGGCAAACCAGAAGAGGTGGCCGCGGTAGTCTCATTTTTAGCCTCTAAAAAGGCGTCTTATATTACAGGAGAGGTAATAAATATTAACGGAGGTATTTATTCATAGAAAAGAAGAGGATGATGAAGCGAGTAGTAATTACCGGCATGGGCATCTATTCTTGTATAGGCAAGAATCTAGACGAAGTAAAAAAATCTCTTTATGAAGGAAAGTCCGGAATATCCATTGACCCAGTTCGTACCGAATTCGGCTATAGATCTCCATTAACGGGTATTGTTCAAGACCCTGACCTCAAAAAATTACTTTCCCGCAGACAACGTATAAGCATGGGAGAGGAAAGCAGATATGCTTATGTAGCATCTCTCGAAGCAATGCAAAATGCCCGAATAGACCAGGCTTTTTTTGATAAAAACGAAGTGGGCATTATCTACGGTAACGATAGTACGGCCCTATCCGTTGTAGAATCCATAGATACCATCAAAGAAAAAAAAGACACAACACTGGTGGGCTCAGGAGCCATTTTCAAGGGCATGAACTCTACGGTGACCATGAACCTTTCAACCATTTTTAAACTAAAGGGCATTAACCTCACCTTAAGTGCCGCATGCGCCAGTGGATCACATTCAATAGGGCTAGCCTACCAACTAATAAAAAGTGGCCTACAGGACTGTATTATTACAGGTGGCGCGCAAGAAACCAATCATATATCCATGGCCAGTTTTGACGGTTTGGGCGTATTCGCCATTAGACCCGACGAACCCACTAAGGCATCTAGGCCTTTTGACAAGGACCGAAACGGACTAATACCCAGTGGCGGCGCGGCCACCGTCATCTTAGAAAGTTATGAATCTGCGGTAAAACGCGGGGCACCCATCTTGGCAGAAGTAGTTGGGTATGGCTTCTCTTCCAACGGCGACCATATTTCTACACCTAATGTTGACGGTCCAGCAAGAGCCATGAAAAAAGCACTAGCGGACGCTACCCTTAAAACCTCTGATGTAGATTATGTGAACGCCCATGCAACCTCTACGACCGTTGGCGATGCCAATGAAGCAAAGGCCATTCATGAAGTTTTCGGAGAGAATAAACCATTTGTAAGTTCTACAAAATCAATGACAGGCCACGAGTGCTGGATGGCAGGGGCCAGCGAAGTGGTCTATTCAATGTTAATGATGCAAAACAGTTTTATAGCTCCGAATATTAACTTGGAAAATCCAGACGAAGATTCTGCCAAACTAAACATTGCCCGTAAAACGATAGATAAAAAAATTGACGTATTTTTGTCCAATTCATTTGGATTTGGCGGAACAAATTCCGCTTTGATCGTAAAAAGTGTTGACCAATAATGATGACCAAACAAACCATAATCGAAAAAATTAACGACTTTCTCATAGATGACTTTGAGGTAGAGGAAGAAGCATTGGAGCCTAGTGCCAACCTTAAAGAGGCCATTGGCCTTGACAGCCTTGATTTTGTGGATTTAGTGGTCGCCGTAGAAAGTAATTTTGGGGTCAAGTTGGTAGGTGAGGATTTTGTCAACATCGTAACACTGCAAGATTTCTATGACCTAATAGAAAGAAAACTGGACTAAGCAAAATTCCAAGAACCAAAATTCAATGGCAACCGAGTGGAAAGGAAAATCAAAAGGTACTCTCCTAGGATATAAACTGTACATTTTTTTCCTTAAAACTTTTGGAATAGGTACCGCCTATTTTATACTTAGGTTTATTGTCCTTTACTATTTTCTGTTTTCTTTCGAAAGCTCAAAGGCCATCTACTATTACTTTAAAAAACGATTAAAGTATTCTACATCAAAAAGTATCTTGTGCATATATAAGAACTATTATATGTTGGGCAAAGTACTCACCGACCGGTTTGCCATATCCACCGCATTTAAGGATAAGTTCACCTACACACATGACGGAATTGAACATATAGACCATTTGTTAAAACAAAATAAAGGAGGCATTCTTATTAGTGGCCACATAGGCAACTTTGAAGTGTCTCATTATTTTTTGGAAAGTCGATACTCCATTTCAAAAATACATATGGTAACCACCCATGCCGAAAGGGAAAACATCAAAGAGTACATGGAAAGCCAAGTGTCGGAATCATCTATGGAGTTCATAGTTGTCAAAGACGACATGTCACATATTTTTGAAATTCATGCGGCATTGGACAAAGGAGGATTAGTAGTTTTTACAGGAGATCGCTATCTTCCCGGAACCAAAACCTTAAAGCAAGAATTTTTGGGAAGCGAAGCGGAATTCCCTATGGGACCTTATGTTTTGGCGTCTCGCTTAAAAGTTCCGGTACTTTTCGTATATGTTATGAAAGGACCGAAAAGAGAGTACCACTTATATGCTAGAAAGGCGGTAGCAAAGGCCAGGGACCCCCAGGCGCTGCTAAAAGAATATACCCTTAGCATGGAATGGATATTGAAAAAATACCCCCTACAATGGTTTAATTATTTTGATTTTTGGAAAGACAGCCTAAAAAAATGAAAGAAGTACTAATTGTTTACTACACCCAAACAGGTCAACTCTTGACCATATTGGAAAATATGGCCAAAGAAATACATGGAGAAGGTATAAACATTAATTACTTCGAAATAATCCCCGACCCCATCTTCGAATTTCCGTGGGAAAACAAGAAATTCTATGATGTCTTTCCTGAGTCATTTTTACAAATACCCCGTAATTACCAGCTTCCGCCCCAAGAGGTATTGGATAAGAAATATGACCTTGTATTGCTGGGCTATCAGGTTTGGTACCTGACGCCGTCCATTCCGGTAAACTCATTTTTAAAATCGGAAGCCGCGAAAAAAATATTAAAGGACACCCCAGTAATTACGGCAGTCGCCTGCAGAAATATGTGGCTCATGGCCCAAGAAAAGATGAAACGTCTGTTACGTGATGTTGGAGCAAATTTAGTAGGCCATGTAGCCCTAGTGGACAGAAACATGAATAACATCAGTGTAATTACCATTGCACACTGGATGCTATCGGGAAAAAAAGACCGCTATTTAGGTATTTTTCCAAAACCAGGGGTGTCCGACAAAGACATACAAGAGGCCTCACGGTTTGGAACCCCGATAAAAGAAGCATTGCTTTCCAATGATTTTACCCACCTACAAGACAAATTGGTTAAAATGGGAGGAGTGGTCGTTAATCCTTTTTTAATAAAGACCGACGAGCGCGGCAATATACTCTTTAACAAATGGGCCAATCTAATTATAAAGAAAGGTGCGCCAGGAACCCCTAAACGCCTGAAATGGATTGGTTTGTTCAAAATTTATTTGTTATTTGCCATATGGGTCATAGCCCCTATAGTTTTTATCGTATTTTTGATAGCTTATTTACCGAGCTATAAACGAAGAAAAAAAGACATAGCTTATTTTTCATCGGTTGAGTTAAAAGAGAATTAATGAAAGACGTATTTATAACAAAAATTGCCAAATTTTTACCAAACAAGCCTGTCTCCAATGAAGAAATGGAGAAAAAACTAGGGGTTATCAACGGAAAGGCCTCCAAAGCCCGTCGTATAGTTCTCAGAAACAACCAGATTAAACAACGCTATTACGCAATCGACGAAAATGGCAATCCAACACACAACAATGCCCAATTGACCAAAGAAGTGGTAGAAAAATTGTGCGACGACGATTTTACGACAAAAGACATTCAGCTATTGTCATGTGGCACCTCTAGCCCCGATCAGATTTTACCATCACATACCGCTATGGTACATGGGTATTTAAAAAACACCAACATGGAAATCAATTCTCCGTCAGGTGCTTGTTGTTCTGGAATGAACGCCTTAAAATATGGATATCTATCGGTTATGACCGACCAAGTGGAGAACGCAGTGTGCGCAGGATCCGAAAGAACCTCATCTTGGATGAAGAACGATGTGTTCGAAAACGAAGTGGAGCATTTAAAAAGCTTGGAAGACAACCCCATGCTGGCCTTCAATAAAGAATTTTTAAGATGGATGTTGTCCGATGGTGCAGGAGCGGTGCTTTTAGAAAGTAAGCCCAACGGGCCCACACCTTTGAAAATAGAGTGGATGGACGGTTATTCATATGCCTTTGAAATGGATGCATGTATGTACGCCGGGGCAGAAAAAAACGAAGACGGCAATTTAAAACCTTGGAGCGAGTTTCCTGCCTCTGAATGGGGCAAAATGTCCCTCTTCGCCATGAAACAAGACACTAGGCTATTAGGCAACAACATACTTGTCAAAGGTGTGGACAGTTTAAAGCAGACTTACGAAAAACACGGCATTGGCCCTGATGACGTAGATTATTACCTACCCCATATTTCTTCTTACTATTTTAAAGAAGGCCTTTATGAGGAAATGGAAAAACAAGGAATTCCAATGCCTTGGGAAAAATGGTTTCTTAACCTGGAACATATTGGAAATATCGGAGCCGCATCCATATACGTAATGTTAGAAGAATTAGTAGCTTCGGGTAAATTAAAAAAAGGAGACAGAATACTTTTACATGTTCCCGAAAGTGCCCGTTTTTCGTATATGTATGCGTATTTAACCGTTTGTTAAATGAGCCTATTAAAACCACCCATTGTAAATTTCGATTTCATAATCGACCTAATACCCCAGAAATGGCCCTTTATAATGGTGGATAAATTGCATCATTTTAGCGAAGAGCAAATCACCTCTGGCTTTACCATCAAAGAAGATAATCTATTTTGCAAAGACAATGTCTTTAACGAACCCGGACTAATTGAAAATATGGCACAAACAGTGGCCATGCATACAGGTTATAAATATTATCTAAAAAACGAACCAGCTCCCATTGGCTATATCGGGGCAATAAAAAAGGCGGAGATTTTTATACTGCCCAAACTAGGGGATGAATTGGTGACCACCGTCGATATTCTGCATGATATTATGGGAGTAACACTGGTAAAAGCCAAGATAGAGTGCAACCAAAAACTAGTAGCGAACAGCGAAATTAAAACAGTTTTAGCCTAACTACTATGGAAGAAGGCCGTTATAAAATAGACATCAAAAAGTTCTTGCCGCACAGACCTCCTATGCTTTTGGTAAGCAACATGCCTTTTATAGGTCCAGAATCCGTAATCACCGAATTCGATATCACCTCCGATTGTATTTTTATTGACAACAACTATTTTGTTGAAGCCGGCCTTATAGAAAATGCCGCACAAACTTGTTCTGCCATTGTAGGCCAAAGTTATTTTGACAAGGAGGATTTAGAAGGCACCAGCAACAAGCTTGTAGGCTATATAAGTGCCATAAAAAAAGTAGAAATCTTTGGCTTGCCCCAAGTCAACGACACCATAGTTACGAAAGCAAGACTTATTTCTAGATACGATACAGAAGGTTTAAGTATCTGCACCATGAGTTCCAGTACTTTTAGAAATGATGATTTAATCGTAGATTGTACTTTAAATTGTCTGATCCAAGAAGTGTAACTATGAAAAAAGAGGAAGTACCTCAAGACAAAAGTAACCTTGCGTCCGCCAACATTCGTGAAATGATGTATGCCGTTGATGAGAATGGCAAATACACTACCTCGTTAAGCACGGGTTGGGACCCCAAGACCATTGCGCTTGACAATGCCATCAAGGAAATAGAAGAACGTATTGCCCTGGCCAAAGAACGTGTAGCCAACAACCAGACCAGCCCCATAGAATACTATATGGAACTGCACAAAATGGATCTTACCGTACTTGCAAGTTATGTAGGACTGTGGAAATGGAGAGTCAAAAGACACTTTAAACCATCTGTCTTTAATAAACTGAGCGACAAAACGTTACAAAAATATGCGGATGTGTTCGACATCAGTATCAATCAACTAAAAACATTTAATGGCGGAGCATCTTAAAATAGACTTTACCCATAATCAGGCTGCCCATTGCGAAAATGGCGTGGTATCTAACTTAATGAGACATAATGGCTTTGAAATAAGCGAACCAATGGTCTTTGGCATTGGGTCGGGACTGCTGTTCAGCTACCTCCCTTTTTTAAAAGTTAATTATGCCCCGGTCTTTACATACCGATCCATGCCTGGTTTTATCTTTAATAAATTCGCTAAGCGTACGGGCATTAAAATGAAACGAGAAAAGTTCACCAACCCAGAACTTGCTAAAAAAAGATTGGACCAAAACCTGGCCAACAACAACCCTGTGGGGTTACAGGTGGGGGTATACAACTTAATCTATTTCCCCGACGAATACCGCTTTCATTTCAATGCCCATAATATGGTGGTATACGGCAAAGAGGGTGATCGCTATTTAATAAGCGATCCCGTTATGGAAGATGTCACCAGTCTCACAAGCAAAGAACTAGAGAAAGTACGCTTCGCCAAGGGAGCTTTTGCTCCAAAGGGGCATATGTACTACCCCACGGCATTTCCCGAAGAGCTAGAACTTAAAAGTGCTATTGTAAAAGGTATTAAACAAACCTCGCGCGATATGACCGCCCCCGTACCTATTGTTGGTGTTAAGGCCATGAAATGGGTAGCTAAGAACATTAGAAAATGGCCAAAAAAACTGGGCACAAAGAAAGCCAACCACTACCTAGGTCAAATTGTTAGAATGCAAGAGGAAATAGGAACCGGCGGCGGTGGTTTTAGATATATTTATGGTGCCTTTTTGCAGGAGGCCAGTGAAATTCTGAAAAACGATCAGTTGATGGAACTGTCAAAAGAAATGACCTCTATTGGCGATGCTTGGCGCGATTTTGCCGTAGATGCATCTAGAATTTACAAAAACAGGAACGCAGAGAGCAGTGGCTACGATGATGTTGCCGCCCAATTAGAAGCATTGGCCGCTAGGGAGGAATCTTTTTTTAAGACCTTAAAGAAATCGGTATAAAACATTCTTAAATTGATTTTTATTCCATGATCCAAATCGACCAACTTTCAAAAAAGTATAAGGATGCAGTACATTTTTCTGTCTCCAATCTGGACTTGAAAATTGGCGAAGGGGAAATTTTTGGTCTCTTAGGTCCCAATGGCGCCGGTAAAACTACCCTTATCTCTATGTTATGTGGTCTTTTAAAACCGTCATCTGGCAATTTTAGCATCCATAACCTAAATTTTAGTTCCAATAAAAATGAATTACAACACCTTATAGGTATCGTTCCACAAGAGTATGCCCTATACCCTAACCTAACAGCTTACGAAAATCTATATTATTTTGGAAGCATGTACGGGTTAAAAGGAAATTCCCTAAAAGAAAGCATACGCTCTCATCTTAAAATATTGGGCCTTCATGAATTTGCACATAAAAAGGTAAAGGCATTTTCCGGTGGCATGAAACGTCGCGTGAATCTTATTGCCGGTGTGTTGCACCAGCCCAAAGTACTGTTTCTTGACGAGCCTACCGTTGGGGTAGATGTGCAATCGAAAACCGTAATCATAGCATTTTTGCGAACTCTGAACAAGGCTGGGGCTACTATAATCTACACCTCGCACCATTTAAATGAAGCAGAACAATTTTGCACTACCGTGGGCATCATAGACCATGGCAAACTTGTTTGTATGGGAACTCCCCAAGAATTAATACAAAAAGAGGAAGGCATTACCGACCTAGAAGGTGTTTTCTTATCATTAACAGGTAAAGCTCTACGTGATCATGCATAAGCTGTTGGTGTCCGCACATAAAGAGCTATTGTTGCTCACCCGAGATCTTGGAGGCTTGGCCGTATTGTTTTTAATGCCGTTGCTATTGGTAATTACCATTACCATTATACAAGACAATACTTTTAAGATCATACAGGAAAATAAAATACCTGTGCTTTTGGTAGATATGGACAAGGGAGATGTTTCAAACCAGGTAAAGCAAAGCTTAAAGAACTCTAATCTTTTTGAAATAGTTCAGGAACAAGAAGAATCCATAGCTCAAGACCTGGTCCAAAAAGGAGCCTATCAATTGGCCATCATACTACCCAATGACCTCACCAAAGACCTTAATTTAAAAATTAGGCAAAATGTAACGGACATTCTGGCCAAATTTGGGGTAGAAGAGGAAAATGCCCCTATCACCGATAGCCCCATATCCCAAAAAGAAATCAGGCTATATTTTGACCCTGCCGCACAACAAACCTTCAAAAGCTCGGTAAGAAACAATGTGGACAAGATGATCGCGCAAATAGAAAGCCAATCCATATATCAGGCTTTTCAAGAAGAATTGGGCGAAGACCCAAGCGAGCCCTTATTTGATACTAAAAGTTTTATCTCTTTCAAGGAAATAATACCCAACGAACACAAAAAAGAAACAATACCCAACTCAACACAGCACAATATACCCGCCTGGACCTTGTTTGCCATATTCTTTATCATATTACCATTGTCGATCAACATGGTGAACGAAAAAAACCAGGGTACCTTTGTACGTTTAAGAACACTGCCGGTAAAGTATGCTACGGTACTGGGAGGAAAAGCCTTGGTTTTTTTGACCGTATCGATACTACAGTTTGTATTGATGTTGTTGTTAGGAATATACCTATTTCCCTTATTAGGACTTCCTAAGCTAGATGTTTCGGGAAGAATACCGCTTCTCATGCTCGTGGCCCTTTTTGCAGGCTTGGCCGCCGTGGGATTAGGCTTATTATTAGGTACCATTGCCAAATCTCAAGAACAATCCGCCCCTTTCGGAGCTACATTTGTAGTAATTTTAGCAGCTATCGGAGGAGTCTGGGTTCCTGTTTTTGCCATGCCTCCCTTTATGCAGACAATTTCTAAGCTATCTCCTATGAATTGGGGTCTAAATGCCTTTTATGACGTATTTTTACGCAATGTAGGATTCAAAGAAATTGTTCCGGAGCTGTCATTACTTCTACTGTTTTTTATAGCCACAACTGTAATCGCAATTCTATATAACGAAAGAAAAAATGCAGTCTAGCAACCAAAAAGAAATTAGCCATCTTAGTAAGATACGGGTTCGTTTTACCGAAACAGATCCCCTAGGTATCGTATGGCACGGTAATTATATCCAATATTTTGAGGATGGAAGGGAAGCCTTTGGGCGGCACCATGGAATTTCATATCTAGACCAAAAAAAACATAATTTTTCTACCCCTATCGTAAAATCTACCTGCGAACACAAGCTTCCGTTACGATATGGTGATGTAGCAGAAATAAAAACGACCTATATAGACTCCCCGGCCGCCAAAATGATATTTAAATACGAAATATACAATCCTGATGGCGAGGTAGTATGCATCGGGGAAACGGTTCAGGTATTTGTAGAATTAGAAGGGGAACTATCTTTGGTCATCCCAGAGTTCTTTTTAAAATGGAAGAAAAAAGTAGGTTTAATTAATGAGTAAAATTTATTTGTCACATAACAACATTGTTTCTTCCTTTGGTTTTAACAGTATTTCTGCAATAGAGGGTATTCGCAACCAGGTTAGTGGGCTTTCGCTCTACGAGGACAAAAAGATTCTTGGCACTCCTTTTTGTTCGTCAAGGATACATCAAGAAAAACTACAGGAACATTACAGTGCATTGTCCCCGAACGAAGAGCATACACGTTTAGAACAAATGATGTTGGTCTCCCTGTCCGATTGCCTAAAGAAGGCTAATATAAAATTGACAGAAAAAACCGGGTTGATCATTTCGACCACCAAGGGCAATATCGATGTTCTGGAAAACGAAAGTAAGTATCCTGAAAGTAGGGCCTATTTGCCCGTTCTTGGAGAAAAAATACGGCAATTCCTTGGTTTTGGCAACAAGCCCATTATCATATCCAATGCATGTGTTTCGGGCATACTGGCAATAGCAGCCGCTAAACGCTTTATAAAACAGGGTTTATACGATGATGTGTTTATTGTAGCTGGCGACTTGGTAACACCATTTATACTCTCTGGCTTTAATGCTTTTCAGGCACTGAGCACAGAGCCATGTAGGCCTTATTGCAAGACCAGAACCGGAATAAACATTGGTGAAGTAGCAAGCAGTGTTTTGGTAACCAACGACCCATCTAAAACAACCGATGAGTCGGTAATAGTGCTTGGGGAAGGTTCTTGTAACGATGCCAATCATATTTCGGGTCCATCGCGAACAGGCGAGGGATTACTAAGAAGTGTAGAGGCAGCCATAAAACAATCGGAACTACAATCTGGCGATATCGATTACATTTCGGCCCATGGCACAGCAACCATGTACAATGATGAAATGGAATCCATTGCTTTTGAAAGAGCAAACCTATCAAACACGCCATTGAACAGTTTAAAAGGATATTTTGGACACACTTTAGGGGCTTCCGGCCTATTGGAAACGATTATTGGCATGCATTCGCTGCATCAAAACACTTTATTTGCATCCTTGGGTTTTCAAGAATTGGGGGTGTCACGACCATTGAACATAATTAAAGAGACCACCTCTAAAAATATAAACACTTTTTTAAAAACGGCTTCCGGTTTTGGAGGCTCTAATACCGCCGTCGTTTTTCAAAAAGCCCAAGTATAGTTGATAATAAATGGGATAGTATTAAATTCGCCATTTTAATTTTGTGAAAGAACGTAATGTCAAAAAAGAACATCAAAGCTATTGATGCATTACAAGAGGCTCAAAAAATAGCTTTTGCCCCTTTTGTTTTTCAAACAACAGTTTCCCTAAAAAACCTTGGTATCTTCGATTATATTTTTGCGAACAATGCCAAAGGTGGCGTTACGCTCAAAGAAATCTCCCAAGCCCTTTCTATAAGCGAATATGGCCTTAGCGTACTATTAGAAATCGCCGAAAGTGCCGATATTGTTTATGTAGACGAAAACGGAAAATACGAACTTAGTAAAATCGGATACTTCTTGAGCTACAACCCTATGACCGAGGTAAACCTAAATTTCACCCAAGATGTCTGCTACCAAGGGTTGTTTCATTTACAAGAAGCCATAGAAGAACAAAAACCGGCGGGTCTAAAAGAATTGGGCAATTGGAAAACCATCTACGAGGGGCTTTCTCAATTAAACCCCAAAATTCAAAAATCTTGGTTCGATTTCGACCATTTTTATTCCGATGGTATTTTCGATGAAGCCCTGAAGATTGTTTTTAAGCACAAACCAAAGCTCCTATTTGACATTGGAGGCAACACTGGTAAATTCGCCATTCAATGTTGTTCTTACAATGATGACATAAATGTGCGCATTTTTGATTTACCGGGCCAATTAAAAAAGGCATTAAAGAATACAGCTGACAAAGGTTTTGGCGATAGGGTAAGTGGCACCGAAATAGATTGGCTTTCGGAAAAACCCTCTATTCCCCATGGTGCGGACACCATTTGGATGAGCCAGTTTTTGGATTGCTTTTCAAAAGAGGAAATTTTAAAAATTCTCAAAACCACTGTAAAGGCAATGGATACTGAAACCGAGCTTATCATCATAGAAACCTTTACGGACCGCCAAAAATTCGACAACGCGAAATTCACATTAGAAGCAACCTCTTTATATTTTACCGCCCTTGCCAATGGCAACAGTAAAATGTACAAGGCCACCGAGCTTATTGAACTAGCCGACCAAGCAGGATTGAGTGTTAAAGAAGATGTTAATTTAGGGGAATTCCATACCTTGTTCGTCTGTAAAAAGAAATAGAATTTTTGAAAAACGATTTCTACATACAAAGCTATAGCCATGTTAAAAACGGGGAAGTGTCCGTAAACGGAAAAACCGTTTTTAAAACATCGGAAACCGATTTTAAGTTGGTCATGAAAGCGGCCTACAAAAAATTGATCATAGACCACCCCAAGTTCTTTAAAATGGACAATCTTAGCAAACTGGGGTTCTTGGCCGCGCATGTACTATTAGAAAACGAAAAAGAAAAGAACATAGCCCTGATCCTATCTAACAAAGCATCGAGTTTAGACACGGATCGTACGTATCAAGAATCCATAAAAAATGTCGAGCAGTACTATCCAAGTCCTGCAGTGTTCGTATACACGCTGCCCAACATATGCATGGGGGAAATAAGTATAAAGCATAAATTGTACTCGGAGAATTGCTTTTTTGTAACGGACGAGTTTACACCAAAAACCTTAAGCACTTATGCAAACGAATTATTGGAGAGCAATAAGGCGAGAAAAGCATTATGTGGTTGGGTAGATGTGGATAATGGAAAATATAATGCATTTTTGTATGTTGTGGCAAAGAAGGGTACTTTTGTGCACTCCGAAGCCGAAATAAACCGATTATACTAGAGACCAATGAGTAATTTGAAATTAGAATTAAAAGAAAAGATCATAGAGCAATTAAACTTAGAGGATGTATCCGTTGATGAAATTGCGGACAATGATCCACTTTTCGGCGACGGTCTAGGGCTAGACTCGATCGATGCCTTAGAACTTATCGTAATGCTGGATAAAGATTATGGTATAAAATTGGCCGACCCTAAAGAGGGACGAAAAATTTTTGAGTCCATAGATACTATGGCCGCTTACATTTCTGCCAACAAAGCATAAGGACAGTTATATCTGATCTCATTTAAAAGCGATCAGCAGTAATTTTAATTACTTTCAATGAACCGAGGAATTGCTATTACCGGGATGGGTTTAATTTCTTCCATTGGAAACAATGTAGAAGAAAATTTGGCTTCTTTAACATCCAACAAAACGGGTATTTCGCGTATTACCCAAATAAACACGGTTCATAAGAACGATATTATGGTAGGGGAAATATCCCAAACCAACGATATGCTCGAAAAAAAGTTGGGCCTGGCCCCCAATTCCTATTCAAGAACACCGCTTTTGGGTATTGTTGCCGCCAAAGAAGCTATTGCCCAAGCCGGCATCAGCAATATAAAGGATTGTAAGACGGGCCTTATATCGGGCACCACTGTCGGAGGTATGGACAAGTCCGAACAATACTTCTATGATTATTTTGAAAGTGACGATCATTGGAACCATATCAATGGCCTACATGCTGGCGACTCCACCCAAAAAATAGCCGATGCCCTTGGGCTTACCGAGAGTTTTGTGACTACCATAAGCACGGCCTGTTCTTCATCGGCCAATGCAATTATGTTAGGGGCAAGAATGATAAAAGCCGGCGAACTTGACCGTGTCATTGTAGGGGGATCCGATTGTTTATCAAAATTCACGATAAACGGTTTTAAAACCCTTATGATACTTTCCGACACCTACAACACGCCTTTCGACGAAAACAGAAAGGGATTAAATTTAGGGGAAGCGGCAGCCTTTTTGGTATTGGAATCGGACGAAATTGTCTTAAGGGAGAACAAAAAAGTACTGGCCTATGTAAAAGGGTACGGCAATGCCAACGATGCCTTTCACCAAACGGCATCTTCAGAAAATGGTGACGGTGCTGTTTTGGCAATGGAAAAGGCTTTTCAGACCGCAGGGATAGAACCTTCGGATATAGATTATATAAATGCCCATGGGACCGCAACCCCAAACAACGACCTTTCTGAAGGAAGATCCCTAATACGCATTTTCAACGGCAACGTTCCTGAATTTAGTTCTACCAAGGCTTTTACGGGACACACCTTGGCCGCAGCCGGCAGTGTTGAGGCCATCTATTCGGTCTTGGCACTTCAAAACAATATAATATATCCCAACCTTGGTTTTAAAACTCCCATGAGCGAGTTTGATCTTGTACCTGAAACAATATTAAAGCATAAAGAAATTAATACGGTACTTTCTAATTCTTTTGGTTTTGGAGGTAATTGTTCTACCCTTATTTTTACCAAAGAGGCATGAAAAAGGAAGTTTACATCAATAGTATAGGTTCTGTATCTGTTCAAAAAACATTTGACAGCACTCAATTTTTGGAAGATATCGTCACTTATAACGACACTACGTTAAAAGTAGTGGACCCTAACTATAAGGAATATATTCCGCCTGCGGCGGCTCGCAGAATGGCCAAAGGCATTAAAATGAGTGCTGTAAGCTCAAAAAATGCCATGAAAGAGGCAGGGTTACAAAATGTAGACGCCATTATTGTTGGCACGGGGTTGGGCTGCCTTGGGGATTCTGAAAAATTCGTAAGCGACATCATCAAAAACGATGAACAGTATTTGACCCCTACGAGATTTATACAGTCCTCACATAATACGGTCGCCGGTTCCATAGCATTGGATATGGGCTGTAAAGGGTACAATTTCACATACGTTAATACCTCTATTTCCTTTGAGTCTAGCCTATGGGATGCAAAATTGCAGTTACAGGCAAATGAAGCTACCCATATTTTGGTTGGCGGTGTAGATGAAATGGTGGACCATCATGTAGATACACATAGGTTCATAGGTCACGTAAAAGATAAGCCCGTGGCCATGGAAGAGGTGCTTTCTTCGCATACAAAAGGTGCCGTCATCGGTGAAGGCTCTCATTTTTTTGTACTGTCGAATAAAAAAGGGAAATCTACCTATTCCAAATTAACGGCCCTAAATATTTACAACACACTGAAAAAAGAAAACATCGCAGAAGTAATTACCGGTTTTCTAAAAGACAACCACCTTCTGTTAAAAGATATCGACGGCGTTATTTTGGGCAATAATGGCGATATTGAGTACGACCACTTTTACACCGACCTGTGCTCTTCGATTTTTGAGAATACACCTCAACTAGTTTTTAAACATCTTTCGGGCGAATTTGATACCGCTACCGGTTTTGGCTTCTGGCTGGCCAACAAAATATTCAAAACTGGTATTGTACCGGAAATAGTAAAATTAAACGATAAAAACATAACCGAACCGAAAAGGTTATTATTATATAATCAATACCGAGGACGAAACCATAGCCTGGTGTTGCTGGAAAAATGCTAAGGCGAAAGACCGTAAATACTGTTTTCATACTTCTAACGGTATTGTTGTTAGGGCTCTCTTTTTTTACTGTTGTTCCCCTAATAGTATATTTCCTTTTTTTCTTCTTTTGGTTATTGATTACCATATGCGGTTCTTTTTTCATACGATGGAACTATCACTACAAATCGCTACACAGCAATAAAAACATTACAAACAATTTTGTCGCCATAACCTTTGACGATGGCCCTCACCCACAATACACGCCCCAAGTATTGAACCTATTAAAAAAACACAACGCCAAGGCCACTTTTTTTTGCATTGGCCAAAATGTCGAGCAACACCCCAATCTTTTTAAGGCAATCATCGACGACGGCCACACCGTCGGAAACCACACCTTTTCACACGCCAGATCCTTTGGTTTTTTTAACGAGGAAGAAGTAAGTAAAGAACTCTATAAGACCATCGATTTGATAAAAAGTATCAGTGGTTTACAAATGAAACTGTATCGCCCTGCTTTTGGGGTAACCAACCCCAGCATAGCAAAAAGTGTAAAAAAATTGAACCTTACCTCTATTGGCTGGAACGTACGTTCTTTGGATACTACCCCGAGAAACGAAAGTATGGTCCTAAAGAGAATTACTTCGAAAATTTCAAAAGGCGACATTGTTCTATTACATGATACCAGTGAAAAAAGTGTGCGTGTTTTGGAACGGTTATTGTTATTTTTGGAAGAGAAAAAACTAAAATCGGTTACAGTAGACCAAATACTACAGATCAAAGCCTATGAATAAATTTTTGGTAATAATGCTCTTTCTCGTAAAAGCGGTTACGGCACAAACAGAGATGACATCTGCCGAAGCACAGGCTCTACGGACCTTGGTTAAAGAAAAGGCCGCTCTCACCAAAACCATTTTGAGCGATTTTACCCAGTACAAACATTTAGATTTTCTTTCCAACGACATCGAATCTAACGGTAAACTTGCTTTTCAGGCACCCGACAAGGTATTGTGGCAATACTCCGCCCCTTTTTCGTATTCGATACTTTTTAAGAACGAAAAGCTTTACATAAACGACAATGGAAACAAGAGCGATCTTAACGTTGGCTCCAACAAACTGTTTAAACAATTAAATCAGCTAATTACCGCTAGTATTAACGGAGATATGTTTATTTCGGACGAGTTTGAGATCGATTATTTTAAGACAGATGATTCCAACATTGTCCATTTTACCCCGAAAGACGCACAGTTTGCTGAGTTTATAAAGACATTTCATATTTCCTTTTCCAAGACCGGGGAAGTTACCAGGGTAAAAATGATAGAACCCAGTAACGATTATACCTTGATCATTTTTTACAACAGAATAGAAAATAAAGCAATACCAGATGCGGTTTTTTCTCAGTAGTACTTTCATAATACTCATAGGCTGTACCCCATATCCAAAAAAAATGGGTTACGACCAGTCGACCTCTACATCTGTTCAAATTACCAATCCTTATTTTTCCGATGCAGACCATGATTATGTCTATAAAGCCGGCATTACTTTTTTTGACAAACAATTTGGCGGTATTCTAGTAATTAAAAAAATAAAGGAAAACAATCACCGGGTAGTCTTCACCACCGAATTTGGCAATACTATTTTCGATTTTTCTTTTAAAGACGATGATTTTAAGGTAAACCGAATTCTTAAAGAAATGGACCGTAAGTTATTGCTAAATATTTTAGAAAAGGATTTTAGAAGTCTTATAAAAGAACATATAACCCCTATAGACATCTATAAAAACGAAAACAAAAGTTTGATCAAGACCCAAAACAGATCTAAAAAATACTACTATCTATATGAATCGGATACTTTGACCCAAATTGCACGCATTGCAAATCAAAAAGAAAAAGTAGTTATCAAATTCTCGAAAATAAGTAATAACATTGTAGATTATATACAAATCACACATAGTAACATAAAACTCCAAATTAGATTAACTGCCATTTAAAAACAGCTTCTTTTGGGGAATACAAAACAACTAATATGTTAATTGACGGTCTTTACGAAATATTGGAATATGAGCATGAACAGCAACGGGTCGAGGCCACAATCAAATTGAACAAAGACCATAATATTTTTAAAGGCCATTTTCCTGGACACCCAGTTATGCCAGGCGTCTGTATTATTCAAATTATAAAGGAGCTCACCGAAAAATCATTGAACAAAAGCCTATCGCTCTCCGTTGCCTCCAACGTAAAGTTCATGGCCATTATCAATCCTCAAAAAAACGAAGTCATAAAGGTAGATTTGGCGCTTTCAGAAAATGATGGCGACATTAAAGTGAAAAATACGGTCAGTTTTGACGATACCTTGGCATTAAAGTTGAATGCTACGTTTAAAATAAAAAACGTATGAAATCATTACTCTTCGGTTCTTTGTTTTTTTTGCTTCTTTTCTCGACAAACTTAAAAGAGGTACGTAAGATGTACCCCTTGGCCATGGAAGATTCGGGTATTACAGATGAACTTTACAAAGATCTATCAAATGTCTCCGAAGCGGATAATATTATCCTCTACGGGTATAAAGGTGCCATTTTGACCTTAAAGGCCAAACACGCAAAGAGCATCAAGGAAAAGAAAAATTTCTTTAAAGAAGGTGTTGGCATTATAGAGTCTGCCTTGGCATCGAACCCCGACAATATAGAACTTCGTTTTATTAGGTTAAGCGTTCAAGAAAACGCCCCAAAAATAGTTAAGTACAATACCAAGACCGAAGAGGACAAAAATTTCATTTTAAAGAACCTGGATAAATTGGATAACAATTCGGTAAAAACATTGATCCGAGATTATATTCGCACATCAAAACTTTTTACCGAAGTAGAAAAGGCCACTTTTTAGCTCTTTCTAATGTGTATCTTTGTCCAAATCAACACCCACTAATCAAAAAACAACACCTATCTTAGAAACGTGCCTGCCATCACCACCATACAAGAGCGAATGCAACAACATCGTTGCTGTGTCATAATACCCACATACAACAATGAAAAGACCTTGGCAAAGGTCTTGAACAGTGTCTTAGGGTACACCTGCAATATTATTGTCGTGAACGATGGGGCCACCGATAGCACCCCCGAAATACTAAAAACCTTTTCACAGGTAGAACAGGTGCACCTAAAAAAAAATGAAGGTAAGGGCAACGCTTTAAAAATTGGTTTTAAGACGGCACTTGAGCAAGGATATGAATTTGCGATCACCATAGACTCCGACGGGCAACATTTTGCAGAGGATATCGCTGTTTTTTTAGATGCACTTGAAGCAGAGAAAACTAAGAATGTGTTATACATCGGTGCCCGCAACATGTCGCAATCGGACGTACCCGGAAAAAGCAGCTTCGGTAACAAGTTCTCTAATTTTTGGTTCTGGTTCGAAACAGGAACTTGGCTTACCGACACGCAGTGCGGCTATCGTTTGTACCCATTAAAAGAAATACAAAAACTTAAACTGTACACCCCTAAGTTCGAGTTTGAAATAGAGGTTATCGTAAAGGCTTCTTGGAACGGAACATTGGTAAAAAACGTACCGGTTAAAATATTATATGACGATAAAGATCGCGTATCACATTTTAGGACCGTACCCGATTTTACACGTATAAGCATTTTGAACACTTGGTTTGTTCTGGTAACCATTTTCTATATTAAGCCTCGTAATTTTTTCAGGAAGCTTAAAAAAAAAGGGTTTAAAAAATTTCTTTTGGAAGATGTAATGGGAAGCACCGACTCTCCTTTAAAAAAAGCACTTTCCATTGCTTTGGGCGTGTTTATTGGCCTAAGTCCGTTTTGGGGGCTTCACACATTACTGGTCTTGTTTTTGGCCGTTTTATTCAAATTGAACAAACCCATTGCCTTTGCTTTTTCCAATGTAAGCCTACCGCCATTTATTCCTTTCGTAGTGCTAATAAGCTTACAAATAGGCAGCTGGGTACTTGGTGAGACTTTCACCTTCTCTTTAGAGGGCATTCATCAAAATTTCAACTTCTTAACGCATCTAAAAGCATATATCATCGGAAGCTTATTATTCGCAACGGCCAGCGCATTGATTTTAGGGGGAATTGGCTATCTTACCCTTACATATTGGGGAAAGCGGAAAATAGCCGTTAATAATGGGTAATTTTTTTCTGAAAACATATCATAGTATCAAAAACCATAAGGGCCTTAGCATATCGCTACTTTTGGTAATGGTATCCGTTCTTTTGTTTTTAGCCTCCAAAGTCAATTTTAAGGATGATATCACCGCTTTAATTCCTTCGAACAAGGAAACATTGCGAATTCAAAAAGTACTGAAGTCCATTTCATTTACCGACAAGATCATTGTTAATATTGAAAGAGGTCCCAATACTTCTCTAGACCAACTCACCCAATATGCCTCTGAGTTTACCGATAGTATTTTAAAAGACTATTCGCCCTATGTAAAAAAGGTTCAGGGCAAGGTAAACGATACCGAAGTCTTTCAGATGCTGGACCTGGTCTACGAAAACCTTCCCCTTTTTCTTGAACAGAAAGACTATAAGACCATAGCCCTTAAATTGTCAAAAGACAGTATACAGCACCAAATGGAACAAAATTACCGGTCGCTTATATCACCGTCCGGTATCGTATCTAAAAAAAGTATACTCAAAGATCCTTTAGGGCTATCTTTTATTGCATTAAAAAAACTTCAGAAATTAGGCGTAGCAGAAGATTTTAAACTTCATAATGGGTTTTTACTGAATAAGGAAGAAACAAACATTCTACTCTTTTTAACGCCTGTACACCCCTCTAGCGCCACGGTAGAAAACAAACCCTTATCAGACGGTCTGTATGCACTGGAAAACAAATTCAAGTCCAAATACCAAAACAATATAGAAGTATCTTTTTTTGGTGCCGCCATGGTCGCGGTGGCAAATGCACAACAGGTAAAAACCGATATTTTGTTTACGGTAAGTATCGCCATGATACTTTTACTGGTTTTATTAATAGCCTTTTACAAGAAAATAACTTTACCTATTATCCTGTTTGCCCCCACTGTTTTCGGCGCGCTCCTTGCAATGGCGTTTTTATCGTTGGTACGTGAGTATATTTCGGCAATTTCATTGGGTATCGGAGCTATATTATTGGGAGTCACCCTAGACTATGCCCTGCATATACTTACCCATATTAGAAAAGGACATACTATAAAAATGCTCTACAACGAGGTAGCGCCCTCCATTATAATGAGCAGTCTTACTACTGCCTCCGCATTTTTGTGCCTCTTGTTTTTAGATTCACAGGCCCTTCAGGATCTGGGTGTTTTTGCCTCTGTAAGTGTTACCGGAGCTTCACTTTTCGCCTTGATATTTGTTCCTCAGGTGTATGCATACAAAGAAAGTCTAAAACAGAAAACCAGTTTTTTGGAACACTTGGCCGCATTTGAGTTTCATAAAAACAAATGGGCCATAGGGCTTTTGATCATAGGTATGGTCATAAGTGCCTTTTATTACAACAAGGTAACTTTTAACCAAGATATAAGTAAACTAAACTACGAATCCGAAGTACTTTCAGAAGCTAAGAAAAAGCTTGAAAACCTTACAGATCTAGAATCAAAATCGGTATACCTTTCCACATACGGAGAAGATCGGGAAAAGGTTTTACAGAGAAACGATGCCATTTATGAGGACCTTCAACAACTAAAGAAAAAAAACGAGATTATCAATTTTACCTCGGTCTCCAGTCTTGCCAAATCCTCTAAGACCCAAAAAGGGAAAATAGAATCTTGGAGCAACTTCTGGACATCCATAAAAATAGATTCGTTAGAAAAAAATCTGAATAGTTCTTCAAAAAAACTAGGATTCAAAGAAAGCACTTTTCAAAATTTTTACAACTGGCTCAATGGCGAATTTACCCCAATGTCGCTTTCCGATTTTGAGAAAGTACCATTGTTGAGCATCGAAGACTATATAGTTACGGATACCTCTGGCACTACGGCCACCACTTTGGTAAAACTGAACGATAACCAATTTGATGTTTTAAAAAATAGATTCAAAGATGAGCAGAATACTTTGCTTATAAACAGAAAACAGGTGAACGAGTCGTTCTTGGGTACTCTAAAGAATGATTTTAACCGTTTGTTGATGCTATCGTTGATTACGGTACTTGTTATTCTTGCCTTGTTTTACAGAAGCCTATCGTTGACCATGGTAACCGCGATACCCATATTTCTTACATGGTTTTTAACCGTTGGCATCATGGGGTTGCTGAATATAGAATTCAATATTTTCAATATTATAATCTGTAGCTTTATTTTTGGCTTGGGCGTAGATTATAGCATCTTTGTCACCAATGGTCTTTTGACCGAGCATAGGACCGGCGTTAAAACACTACCCACACATAAGACCTCTATATTGCTATCCATTATTACCACCATTGCCAGTGTGGGAGTCATGGTCTTTGCAAAACACCCCGCACTTTATGCCATCTCAAGGGTCTCCCTTATCGGAATATTCTCTGCCGCCTTTGTTGCCTTTACATTGCAGCCACAGTTATTTCGTCTTTTTATAGGAAATAAGGATAAAAGGCCTATTTCATTACGATATTTCATTCATTCCGTATTGTCTTTCATCTATTTTGGCCTTGGCGGCATTCTATTCTCTATTTATGCATGGATAGCAACCAAAATAAACCCCGACCAAGCTCAAAAAGAAAATATTCGATTTCACAAAGCGGTCTCCAAATTAATGAAATCGGTACTGTACACCAATCCCTTTGTAAAAAAACAAGTTGTAAACCCACATAACGAAACCTTTGAAAAACCGGTAATGATCATTGCCAACCATACCTCTTTTCTAGATATTCTATGCATTGGTATGCTTCACCCTAAAATTGTCTTTTTGGTCAACGATTGGGTATACAACTCACCTATATTCGGAAGGGCGGCAAAGCTAGCGGGAGCCTATCCCGTTTCGGGAGGAATAGAAAACGGAGAGGTCTATTTAAAGAACAAACTGGAACAAGGCTTTTCTTTTATTGCTTTTCCCGAAGGAACACGTTCCACGACCAATAAAATAAAAAGATTCCACAAAGGGGCCTTTTACCTGGCCGAAAAATTAAATTTGGATTTACTGCCCGTATTAATTCATGGCAACTCTGAAGTTTTGCCCAAAGGTAGTTTTGTAATCAGGGATGGCAGTATCACTGTAGAGCTATTACCAAGAATACCGGTCTCTTCCAAAGAATATGGAGAGGACTACACCAAAAAAGGTAAATTGGTAGGAGCTTATTTTAGAAACGAATTTAGAAGATTACGCGAGCAGAAAGAAAGCCAAGATTATTGGAAAAAAACCTTGCTTGAAAACTACCGTTATAAAGGCGATGCCATTTACAAAAGGGTAAAGACCGACCTACAACAACACAGCAAAATATACCTTAAGATCATTAGATCAATAGCCCTTAAAGAAAAAATCGTTCACCTTTCTCAAGATGATGGGCAGTTAGACCTATTATTGTCGTTGGACTCCTTAGACAGAAAAATACACACGTATTTATCAAACACACTATCTAGAGAAGCTTTAAAGGAAAACTTTCTAACAAAGAACCATAGTAAGATCACGGTACACGACACTATGGAAGAAGCTTTGTCTCAACCGGCCAACTTACTCATTATCAATCTTGACCAAGTAGAATTACTAAAAATTAAAAACCTTGACATTCACACCATTATTCTATTGAAGCCCGAGGGAAATCTTGATTCGGAAGAAGTTTTGCATACAGATTTCTCCATTAGTGACCAAAGTGATAATTTTATTGTACTAAACAAAAAAACGCAACATTGAAAAAACATTACGACGTGGTTATTATAGGTAGTGGAATGGGCGGGCTTGTTGCGGCCAATATTCTTGCAAGTGAAGGTCGTAGTGTTTGTGTTTTAGAAAAGAACAACCAGTACGGTGGCAACCTGCAGACATTTGTTCGCGAGCGAACTATTTTTGACACCGGAGTGCATTATATAGGAGGACTCTCCGAAGGTCAGAACCTTTATAAGTACTTTGATTATCTGGATATTTTAGACGGACTCCATTTTAAAAAATTAGATGAAGACGGTTACGACATTATTTCTTTTGGCAATGATGACGACGTATATCCGCATGCCCAAGGATATGATAATTTTATAGCTCAATTGGTCAAAAAATTTCCTGAAGAAGGTGAGGCCATAGAAGCGTATAGTGCTAAATTGCAGGAAATCTGTCATAAATTCCCCTTATACAAACTAGAGCAGGGCAAACCTTATGGCAACGATCCAGAACTATTTCAACAAACTGCCAAGGGATATATTGACAGTATTACCAAAAACGAGAAACTTAGGGCCGTATTGGCCGGCTCAAATCTTTTGTATGCCGGCGACCCCGACAAAACCCCGCTATACGTTCATGCACTATCTATTAATTCTTATATAGAAAGTGCCTATAGATGTGCGGACGGGGGTAGCCAGATCACAAAACTGCTGGTTAGAAAATTAAAAGAAAATGGAGGAGAAGCCTATAAACATAGCGAAGTTGTAGACATCACCTGCGAAAACAAAAAATTGGTATCTGCCACGACAAAAGATGGCAGAGTGGTATACGGAGATCTGTTCATATCTAACATTGAACCCAAATACACCCTAAAATTGGTAGGTGAAGAGAATTTTAGAAAATCGTACAACTACCGAATACAGGAAATGGAAAGTATCATTTCTGCATTTAGTATCCACATTGTGCTAAAGCCCAAAACCTTTAAATACCTTAACAAGAATTATTACCATTTTAAAGATTATAAAAAAGTTTGGGAGGGCCATAAGTATACGGAGGAAACCTGGCCAGAAACATACATGGTTTGTATGGGCGCCAGAAAAAACCAAGATGAATGGGGAGAGCAGCTTACGGCCATCACCTATATGAAATATGAAGAAGTCATGGAATGGGATGACACCTTTAACACCGTTTCTCAAAAAAATGATAGAGGTGCCGAATACCAAGCCTTTAAAAAAAGAAAAACAGAAATATTTTTAAAAGAATTAGAAAAAAAGTTCCCTAATATCAGAGAGTGCATACAATCCGTACATGCATCTACACCATTGTCTTATAGAGATTACATTGGCAACCACCAAGGTTCTATGTACGGTTATGTAAAAGATGTAAACGATCCTTTAAAATCGTTTATATCGCCCAAAACAAAAATCGAAAACCTATTCTTGACAGGACAAAGCCTAAACATGCACGGTATTTTAGGTGTTACCATAAGTGGCGTGGTTACCTGTTCGGAAATTTTGGGAGGCCCCTACTTGGTCAACAAGATCAAGGAAAAGCTTTTAAAGAAAGAAAACAATAAAACCATAGTCTAATGGGAACTTTTAAGACTACACCTATCACCGTTCTAGAAAACATTTCGAAACAAGATTTCATAAAAAACTATTACCGTCCCCAAAAACCGGTCTTGATCAAGGGTATGACCAAAAACTGGCCCGCCTATAAAAAATGGACCCTAAATTACATTCAAAAAAAAGCCGGTGACCAAATAGTTCCTTTATACAACAACGAACCCGCAAAAGACAAACAAAGCGTATACGAACCTGTTAAGGAAATGAAACTGGCCGAGTATATAGAAATATTAAAAACAAAACCTACGGACTTAAGGATTTTCTTTTATGAGATCCTAAAAAAGATGCCCGATCTTGCCCAAGACTTTGAATACCCCGATATAGGGCTCAAGTTTTTCAAAAAACTTCCGGCCCTGTTCTTTGGTGGTGGAGAATCGAAAGTGTTCATGCACTATGATATTGATTTACCCGACAGTATGCATTTTCATTTTGATGGCCATAAGCATGTAACCTTATTTTCTCCAGATCAGACAAAATACCTGTACAGGGTGCCATATTCCATACATAATTTAGAGTCCATAGATATGGACAATCCTGATTTTGATACCTATCCGGCACTTAAATATGCGCAAGGTATTACCGCACAGATGGAACATGGCGATGCTCTTTATATGCCCAGTGGCTATTGGCATTACATAAAGTATTTGGACGGTGGTTTCTCTATGACGCTACGGGCCTTGCCCAGAAAACCGAAAAAATTCATCCAAATGCTATATAACGTAATGATCATGCGTCATTTCGATAATTTTACAAGAAAGCATTGGGGGCAAAAGTGGCTGAATCATAAAGATGAACTGGCCATAAAAAAAACACATAAAAACCTAGCAAACATTCTTAAGTGAAATACCTAAATACCGCACATCGTTTTATTGTTCTTTTCCTGTTCATGGGCTGCATGGTTTCGTGCGGTGTATCCAAATCATTAAAAGAAGAAATCGATGTTTCACAATATCGAACAGAAATTCCAGATCGGGTACAGATCAATGATACTACCTATACCATAGCCAATAACTTTTTACGAAAGAACCAGCAGGGTCTTTGGGAGCTATATGTAACCGGAAACCCCTTAGAACTTGGTTTAAAAACAGGCAGCCTAACACAAGAATTGTTTAATGAACAAGAAGATGTTTTCATAAAAAAAATCGACGAGCTGGTGCCTTCGAAAGGGTACCAGAACCTACTCCGAAAATTTTTAGCTTGGTTTAACCGCAAGATGTATCTGAACATTGACGAAAAGTTTAAGGCGGAGCTTTATGGTGTATCACGTTATGCGTCCCCTAATTACGACTATATTGCCAAACCTTACCAAAGGGTCATGTACTTTCATGGAGCCCATGATATCGGCCATGCCTTACAAGATTTGGCGTTAGTAGGCTGTTCTTCTTTTGCGGCATGGGGAGACCACACCGCAGATGGTAAATTATTAATAGGTCGTAATTTCGACTTTTACGCAGGGGACGACTTTTCGAAAAACAAAATTATCTCATTTATTAAACCAGACGACGGCCATGCCTTTATGTCCGTTACCTGGGGCGGAATGATCGGGGTTGTATCCGGCATGAACGACCAAGGGCTTACCGTCACCATAAACGCAGGAAAATCACAATTTCCCTTAGTTGCCAAAACCCCTGTTTCTTTGGTGACAAGAGAAATTTTACAATATGCCTCTACGATAGACGAGGCTATCGAAATTGCAAAAAAGAGGGAAGTATTTGTATCTGAAGCCATTTTTGTAGGTAGTGCAAAAGATAAAAAAGCGGCCCTCATTGAGGTTTCACCAAATAACTTCGGTGTTTACCAAGTTGAAAATTCCAATCAATTGATCTGCGCCAACCATTTTCAAAGTGCCGCTTATTCAAATGACAAAAAGAACCAAAAACATATTTTAGAAAGCCATTCGCAATATAGGTATGAGCGTATGGAAGAACTTTTAGAGGAAACGGAAAAGGTAACACCCGAGAAAGTAGTGTCTATCTTAAGGGACAAAGAAGGATTGAACGAAAAGAAAATCGGTTATGGCAACGAAAAAGCACTGAATCAATTGTTGGCACACCATGGCATCGTTTTTAAACCAGAAGAACTATTGGTATGGGTTTCAAGCAACCCATATCAATTAGGGGAATTTGTAGCATATGACCTAAACGAGATTTTCAATACCGCAAAAGACCCTAAGCACGATGTGGCAAAAAACGACCTCAACATAGCAAAAGACCCTTTCTTACAGAGCAAAGAATATAAAAACTACGAACAATATCGGGTATTGAGAAACCAAGTACAAGACGCCATTGCCGATGAAGCAAGAATAGAAAAACCTGTTTTGCACCAACTTATTGAACTAAACCCCAATTTCTGGGAAGCCTATTATTTAGTAGGTCTTTACAATTACAAAAAAGGATACGACCGGGTGGCCTTGGATTATTTTGAAAAAGCGTTGGAAAAAGAAGTGACTACCGTACCCGACAAAAAAAACGTTGAAAAACTAATTCGTAAAATAAAAAGGTAATGGCTTATGCAGCATCACCAAAAAAAATCTTTGTCTTTTTGGCATAAAACAACCCCGAACACATTAGGTTGCCCGGGGTTTATATAAGCTATTACTTTCCTAGCATTAAAAGCTCGTTACACCGTATCTCGGTAATGTACCGCTTTTCACCTTCTTTAGTTTCATAAGAACGATGCGTCAACTTACCTTCTACCGCAACTTGTTTTCCCTTTAGCAAATACGTTTCTACAATTTCTGCGGTCTTGCCCCAAGCAACAATGTTATGCCATTGGGTATCATCTACCTTTTCTCCTTTTGCGTTTTTATAACTCTCTGTGGTGGCCAAAGAAAATTTGGCAAGTTTGGTACCATTTTCCATGGTAATGATCTCTGGGTCCTGTCCCAAGTTTCCAATCAACTGTACTTTGTTTTTAAGTGCGTTCATAATTATTTTTTTATCGTTAAACAGTTAATACTATCGAACCTCCTTGATCCGACACTGCAAACCTAAAACCATCGTCGAACACGAGTCGGTAACAAAACACTTAATTTCGTTTGTAATCGTTTACAGTCGTTTAAAAACTTTTAAACATCTATAATACAGTTGTTTATATAATTTTAAGTTTTCTATCAAAAAACGCTTATCTCCTATTTTCGCATCACAAGCATTTTTTTGCTACCTTAAAAGTTTAAAGAGAATCTCTATGGAAACAGATTTTGAAGTAACAGACAATCCCTCTCAAAACCGCTACGAAGCAAGGGTCGAAAATGCCATTGCAAAAATCGAGTACACAAAAAAAGAGGATAAAATATATTTGACCCATACCGAGGTACCCCAATCTTTGGCCGGAAAAGGAATTGGCTCTAAATTGATATCCAAAGTTTTGGAAGACATAGAGCAGAAACAATTAAAACTGATACCTCTATGTTCTTTTGTTGCTTCTTATCTACAACGGTATCCGGAATGGAATAAATTAGTCATACAAGATGCTAATACAGAATAAAAAACTGCTATCACATTTTATTATCACAGCACCGCAACTTCAATAACACACACATCATTAACACCACCGATCAAAAATAACTTATGGAATTAGCCATACACAATTGGATGAGGGCCGAAACGCTAGAACATACCCTCAACAGAATATCAAAATTAGATTACGGATATATAGAAATACAGGGCACCCCTGAAAATTACGACACCCAAAAAGTGCAATTATTATTAGACGTATATGGCATTAAATGTTGGGGGTCCGTGACATTGATGTTGGAAGACCGTAACCTTTTGGCAAAAGATGTTGCACAAAGAAAAATGTCGGTTCAGTATGTAAAGGATATTGCAAAAATGGTCTCAGAACTTGGCGGATCGGTGATATCGTTGGTACCGGCGACCGTGGGCAAGATTATTCCCGATGCTACCCCCGACCAAGAATGGGAATGGGCCGTGGAGGGCATACAGGAGATATATAGGTATACCGAAGACCTTGGTCTAAAAATTGGTATTGAACCCATTAACCGTTTTGAAACCTATTTTATCAACCGTGGTGAACAGGCCCTTGCCTTGGCAGAGGCCGTAGGCAGTAATTGTGGGGTTTGCCTAGATACATTTCACATGAACCTGGAGGAGGAAGACCTTTACAAAACGATAAAAAAAGTAGGCAAACGCTTGGTAAACTTTCATGTTGCCGATAACAACCGTATGGCCCCGGGAATGGGCCATTTAAATTGGAACAAAATTATCACCACGCTTAAAGAGATAGGTTATGACAAGGTACTTTCCGTGGAGTTCTGTGCCCCTTTAGACCGTACGCCCGCAAATCCTTATCCAAATTCTATAGACACCAACCCAGAAGGGCTATCTGCCGAACAAAAGAAATTTTTGGAAGATCATGGAAGCTCTGCCATTACCGATGAATTTTATACCATGCTGACAAAAAAATCCATAGAAACCTTAACCAAATTGATATAAAAGCATGAAAATAGCCAACATAGAAGCTTTTTGGTTGCGATGTCCCATTCCAAAAGAAAAACAACACTTTAGCGATTACGGACTTCTCACCAATTTTGACATGACCTTGGTAGTCGTTACCACAGAATCGGGCCTTCAAGGTTTTGGAGAAGCAAAAGCGGCCGTTGGCTCCTCAGGTTCCTGCGCCAGTATTGTCAGTTGTATCGAAAACGAATTAAAACCACAATTGATCGGCCAGGACGCCAGACATATTTCTCGAATATGGGAACAGGCCTACAACGGCACTAGAGACCATTATGCCCTTTCTAGGGGCCGTAAGTTCCCTATCTTGGGAAGAAGGGGACTTACCATTTCTGCACTAAGCGGTATAGATACCGCACTATGGGATATTAAAGGAAAATCGTTAGGAGTTCCGGTAGTGGAACTTTTAGGCGGTAGTTGTAGAGATAAAATGCCTGCCTATGCCAGTGGTGGATGGGCAAAAGTCGATGCTATAGGCGAACAATTAAAAAGTTATACCTCAAAAGGGTTTTCGGGCGTAAAAATGCGTGTAGGCGTAATGGACGAGAATGTAAAGACCAGTATAGAAAGGGTAAAAGCGGCACGCAAAGCTCTACCGGACCACATTAAGTTAATGACAGATGCCCACGGAACTTTCAGCGTACCTGAAGCAAAACAATTTTGTAGAGGTGTTGCCGATTGCAACCTGTACTGGTTTGAAGAACCTATAAGCCCTGACAACAGAATCGGAACTGCCGAAGTTAGGGCAAGTACAGATATTCCTATAGCGGCGGGAGAAAGTGAATACACCGCTTTCGATATACGAGACATGATATCGGAACGCGCACTGGATGTTCTACAACCAGATTGCGCCATTATTGGTGGTATTACCGAAGCCATGCGGGTCTCTCAATTGGCACATACCTATCAATTAGAGCTAGCGCCACATTGCTGGGGTTCTGCTTTTTCTTTTATGGCAGGAGTATCGGTGGCATTTGCATCTCCATCGGCCAACGTTATTGAATTTTCATTGGGTGGAAACCCCATGATGTACGATCTGGTAAAAGAGCAAATTAGTGTAGACGACAAAGGTATGATTACAGCTCCCAATAAGCCCGGATTGGGATTAAACCCTAATTGGGACTTTGTAAAAGAATTTAAACAATAAACCATGGCAAAAGCACTAAAAATAAATCATGTAGCATTGATCGTTAGCAACTTAGAGGAAGCTTGTAGGTTTTACGAAAATGAACTGGGACTAGAGCCCATTCCCGCATTTTTGTTCGACTACCCTACGGCATTCTTTAAATTCAACGAAGAACAACAGTTACACCTAACGGAATGGGAAGACAACTACTCTTTTAGAGGTCATATATGTGTACAGGTCGATGACATCAATGCTCTTTTTTTTCGTATGAAAGAATTAGGCATCATAGATGTTAAACCTTGGGGAAAAGTCCGACAATTACCCGATGGGGCCATTCAGATGTTTGTACGCGACCCCTCTGGAAATTTGGTTGAACTATCATCGGAACCCGGCGCCTATATAGATCCTAAAATATTTGAAGACGAACTCTATAAAGATGGCATCTATGTCTCTGGAAGAAATGATTTTAGAGGTTACAAAACCAAAGACGCAACACTATACCATAATAAATAGATGTCTAAAACAATTTTACTTCTAGAAACCATTGCAGATGATGCGATGCATTTGCTAACATCGGACAAAGACCTGATCATTTTACAGGGTTACGACGAACCTTCGATACAGAAACATATAAAAGAACATCAAATAGATGCCATCATTACCAGGGGAAAAGGTCAGGTTAGGTCCGAACTTATGGATGCCTGCCCCAACCTCAAGGTTATTTCAAGATGCGGTGTAGGGCTAGATAATATTGATGTTGCCGAAGCTACCAAAAGAAATATCAAAGTAGTAAACGCCCCCAACTCCAACGCCAATACCATTGCAGAACATACCATCTCTTTATTGTTAATGTTGCAACGCAATCTCTATAATGCCATTACCATGGTAAAAGAAAACCGATGGACAGAACGTGGAGGCTATATCGGTGATGAATTACATGGAAAAACATTGGGCATCTTGGGCCTTGGGAATATTGGTAAAAAGGTTGCTAAAATAGCCGATGCATTCGGCATGAACGTTATTTATTGGAGCTCAAAAAAAGAAGATGTCCCCTACCCTTTTAGGTCTTTTGACACAGTTCTTAGTACGGCCGACTGCATCAGCCTACATTTACCCTTAACGCCAAAGACAGAAAAATTAATAGATAAAGATGCCTTGGCCAAAATGAAACCATCTGCCTTATTGGTCAATACCGCAAGAGGTAAGATAATAGACCAAGAGGCTCTTTACGAAGCCCTTCACAATAAAAAAATAGGAGGTTTTGCAGCGGATGTTTTGGCCGAGGAACCCCCAATACCAAACAATCCATTATTAAATTTACCAAATACATGTATAACGGCCCATATAGGCAGTTTAACAAAGACTACCTATAACCATATGTGTATGCTGACGGTAAAAAACACCATCGCAATCTTAAGAAACGAAAAACCTGCGAACAACTGCATTTTTAATCAACAAGAGTTGAAAAAATAAACGATTCACCATTATAAATTAAAACTACAAACCATTACCCTTTTTACTTATCGGTTCTTATGAAGGCCATATACAACTAATAATAGATCAAGATCTGTTAGAGCTACGCGTTTTAGATTTTGCACTAACTACTAAAGATATGGCCAACGGTGCCAATGTATTATTGAACACCCTTCTTTCCTTGGATAAAAAGATGAATTAAAACAAAGAAGCAATATTCTATTTTCGACCTATATTCCTTAACTTGTTAGCTAATTCCAAACACCAATGAAAATGAAAAAATCGAGCTTTCTAACATTCTTTTGTTTTTTATTTACAGCCATCATCGGTTGGTCACAGACTACCGAAGAAATTGTTGCTGCCATAGAGAAAGAAGCCATCGAAAATTCTCAACTAGAACAATTGGCTTACGAACTAATGGACTATAACGGACCTCGATTGGTAGGTACTCCCCAAATGAAATCTGCACATGATTGGGCCGTTAACACCTACAAAAAATGGGGCATTAGTGCAGAAAACCAACAATGGGGAACATGGCGTGGTTGGGAACGTGGCATTACCCATGTAGACATGGTTTCGCCTAGAGTAGCCTCTTTACATGCCACACAATTGGCCTGGAACCCAAGCACAGGCAAAAAAGGAGTTACTGCCGAACTGATAATATTACCCAAGGTTTCGGATTCACTGGCCTTCGCAAAATGGTTGCCGAACGTAAAAGGTAAGATCGTAATGGTAAGCATGCCACAACCCACGGGAAGACCTGATGAAAATTGGGAAAAATTCGCGACCGAAGCTTCATTTGCCAAAATGAAAAAAGAAAGAGAGGCATTGGAAAAAGAATGGCGTGAGAACATGGAAAATACCGGATACTCCAGCAGAACCATTAACAAAGCACTGGAAAAAGCCGGAGCTGTTGGCATTGCCCAATCTAGATGGTCAAAAGGTTTTGGCGCCAATAAGATATTCAGTGCCGGAACCGACAAAATACCCGTGGTAGATATCTCTTTGGAAGACTACGGAATGTTGTACCGTATGGTAGAACATGGGGCAAAACCAGAAATAAAAATCGTTGCGGAGTCCAAAGAGCTTGGCGAGGTACCTACTTTTAATACCATTGCTACCATACCCGGTACAGAACTACCGGACGAGTATGTGATACTTTCCGCTCATTTCGACTCGTGGGACGGGGCAACAGGTGCTACCGACAATGGTACCGGAACCATTACCATGTTAGAGGCGGCCCGCATTCTTAAAAAGGTATACCCAAACCCTAAAAGAACCATTATCATCGGCCATTGGGGAAGTGAAGAACAAGGCTTAAATGGATCAAGGGCATTTGTAGAGGACAATCCCAAAATTGTTGCCGGCCTACAGGCTTTGTTCAACCAAGATAATGGAACAGGCCGAGTTGTTAGAATATCCGGTCAAGGGTTTTTACACTCATATGCCTATTTAGGAAAATGGTTAGAGGCCGTACCTAAAGCTTATAAAAATGAAATTGAGACCACTTTCCCGGGTGCTCCAGGAGGTGGGGGATCCGATTATGCCTCTTTTGTGGCAGCAGGGGCACCCGCATTTTCGCTAAGCTCTTTAAGCTGGGATTATTGGAATTACACCTGGCATACAAATTTGGACACGTATGATAAAATAGTTTTTGACGATGTTCGTAACAATGCCATTCTAACAGCTATATTAACTTATATGGCCTGTGAGGATCCAGAAAGAACATCGCGCGAAAAAGCGGTATTGGGCACTAACCCTAGAACGGGCGAACAACGAGAATGGCCGACCCCAAGAAGCCCGAACAGAAGAGGTGGTCTAGATTAAAAAGACCCTATTTGCGTATCGTGGCTTTATTGATCCCAAATTTCTTGATTATCCGTGGCCTGCAGCGCTTTTTTAATGGCATTGCTCCACAGGGCGTAACCGCTTTTGTTCAGATGCAGTCCGTCTGACATATAAAGTTCGGGAATAGGCCTGTTTTCGGTGGTGATCATTTGCCCAAAAACATTGATATATTGCCCATTAAGCTCCGATATAATGTATTTTGAAAGTAAGAGGTTCGTTTCCATGATCAATGGAATAAGGGCCTCTCTTTCTACACTTGGTTTTAGACTTATTAGGGCCAGTTCTATATTTGGGTACTTATTGTAAATTAACTGCACGAGCTCTTTACAGTCCGCCAAGACCTCTTGCGGGGTCTTGCCTTCGTTTAAGTCGTTTTCGCCCGCATACAACACAATTTTATAAGGGTGGGCATCTTTGAACACTTCTTCAAAATAGTGAATACACCATGCAAACGAAGAGCCGCCAAAACCTAGGTTCACTACATTCATGGGTGCAAGGTCTCGTTGCATGTTTACCCATAAACGAACAGAAGAACTACCATAAAATGCGATTAAATTTTCTTGCGAACTTAATTGTGCAATTCTTCTTTTTAACCGCTTGATCTCGTTTCTCCAAATTTCTGGGGGTTCTTGACCATCTGATCTGGTAGGTGCCATAAATAAATTTTCTGCCCTGTCTATCGCCTGTTTAACATCTTTCTTGTATTGCAACTGATACTCATTTACAAAATTGACAAGGTCCTCTACTTTTCTAGAGGGCACTTTATCGCTCAACTTAAAAGGCTTTTTTATACAGCAATAGTACAGCGATTTTCCTATTCTATGATCAAAATTAACCATAACTACCGGCACTATAAAAGGTTCGGGAAAAGAATTCATCGCTAACTTAAAACTCCCCAATTTAAAAGGTCCGGGAGATTCTTCGGTTCTATACGAAGTACCTTCGGGGCTTATAATAAGGTTATAGTTGTTCTCAAGATATTTGGAAGCCTTGCTATAAAAGATGCTTCGAGATGCTTTCTTTTCTTCTGCCGTAGTCTCTTCTGACTCTTTTGTATAAACATTTATATAGCCCAATCGATCATAATAATTTTGATGCCCATACTCTTGCCCCTTCCCTATCCTAACGGTTCTTATACCCGGTTCCCCGTATTTTTTATAGAGAACCATAGCACTTAAAAAATGAGAATCGAGGGTAATTTGAAAGTTATTGTTAAGAGTATAATAAGTATCGTTTACCAGATGATTGTAAATAAAAATATTCCCCGAATTATCCGGTAGATTCTCCCAACCCTCTACAACATGGGGTACTTTTTCAAAAACTTTTAAAGTTACTTCCGCACAGGCCCTTCTGCTCATTTCTGGATCCACATTGTCACGTTCGGCCACCACTTCATATATATGGCGAAGTCCGTTAATAAATGTAAGTTCCTTTTTGTCTTCGGCAAGTAACTCTAAGCTCAGCGATGCCAAGTGCCGTTCCAAGGCGGTACCACTGTTCAATATATTTCTCAATGCCGAATAGGCAAAAGGCTTGGTATTTATATTTGCCAACAAATGTGGTACTTGATGCAGCGGAGATGCCAGTTTAATTCTAGATTTATTATTGTTGATCAGTTGATATACTGCCTGAAGATTATGCTTTCCCAAAAGCCCTACATACCGTACAAAGGCCGCATTCATCTGATTCCCCATAAGCCAAAGCAACTTCTCATAAAAAAGAGTTTCAAAAGCCCTGTCCCTGACAAACAATGCAATTAGATCCCTTTGGGGAACAAAGTACGCCGAGGTCTTTTGGGTTGTTATGGCCGAACAAATATCCTTCTCTTCCAACAACGATGACCAACCAAAAATAAATCCCGAATTTTTAATGGAACGTTGCCTGATTTCTATATTATTCTCTACCCTTTTTATCGCCACTTCACCATGAATCAATATAAAAAGGCCGTTACTAGACCCATCTTGTACATAAAGCACCTCATCCGGTTCATATTCTCTTCTCTCGGCTATATTGGCCATAGATTTAAGATACTTTTCTTCAAAAAAATCAAGAAAGGGCGATCGTCTCATCAACGATACTATTTCAGACTGTTCCGTATCGGGAGTAATATAAAATTCACGGTCTTCTACAAAAGGCTGAAACCTTACCGGGCTCAATAACTCCGTTTGTTTTAGAAGTGCCGTCCTTAATTGATGATAAAGTTTTACCCCAATACTTTTAAGCAACAAGTTTTGGGTATCGTTACGAATAAAATCCTCCAATTTTTTAAGGGGTATCTCATAAAAAATGGCCTTTGGCGACGCTATAACGCCCTTATAGGTATAGCGCTTTCGCTGATTAAACCCATTAAGCCCAAGCGTTGTATAAGGTTCGGTAATGGTACAGACCAAAATATCGTTGTCCGGATTCTCTACAGCAATATAATAATCTACGCTACCCTCTATAAGCCACCGAAAGGTCTTTACTTTCTTATGTATATCACAAATTATATGATCCTTTAAATATGCGGTAGCTTTGCCTTCCGGAAAATACTCCTTTAATCGTTCAATATGCATACTTTCTCCCAAAAACCAATGTCTTTTATACCCAAATAAGGCCAACTAACTTATTAAGTTTTAACCGAAAACCGAAACATAGGCACCATTAAAACCATTTTAGCAAAATGCCCGCCATATTTTAAGAAAATCCACAAATATCACTTGCTTTTACAACAATCGCCCAAATCACATATACCCCAAAGAAGCTCTGTTTTAATAATTTTCGTTTTCTAAGAAAACTCATTGGTTTTAGTATCTTGACCAAGTGCAATAAATGAGAATTATGAACAGTTTCGAAATTCATGACCAATACCTTGCCAAAGACAAAAACTTATTTAAATAAAACCACATCATGTCAGACTTCATTTGTGATCAGATTTTTAGACCAAAAAATTACACCAAAAGTCCATTACCACGGGCATCCTATGAAAACTGTACTTTTGAAGGTTGCGATTTTTCCAATGGTTACCTAGATAGTCAGAATTTTATGGAGTGTACCTTTATAGATTGTAATTTAAGCAATGCCAATCTTACGAATACCACTTTTAACGAAGTTGATTTTAAGCATTGTAAAATGATGGGATTGAAATTTGAGGACTGTAATGATTTTTTGATGAACTTTTCTTTTGTAGACTGCATTCTTAACCTTACCTCGTTCTATGAACTTACTTTAAAAAACCAGTGCTTTACCGATTGTAAATTAATTTCTGTAGATTTTAGCAAGACCATCTTGAACAATTCGAAATTTGAAAATTGTGACTTGGAGAAAGCTATTTTTTCTGGCACCAGCCTAATAAAAGCAGATTTAAGTTCATCTTACAACATTGTCCTGGATCCTGAAAAAAATAAATTGACCAATGCCCATTTTAGTTTGGAGGCCTTACCGGGCCTCTTGGTAAAACACAAGATAAAAGTCACCATATAATGCTTAAAGATATTCACCATATAGCCATTATCTGTTCTAATTACGAAAGATCTAAATTCTTTTACACGCAGGTTTTGCAATTACAGATTATAAGGGAGGTCTATAGGGAAGAACGGCAATCGTACAAATTGGACCTGGCCCTTAACGGAAAATACGTAGTTGAACTCTTCTCTTTTCCCGATCCACCAAAGCGAGTATCTAGACCAGAGGCCCTTGGTTTAAGGCACTTGGCATTTGCTGTAGAAAATCTTGTTGAAGTAATGGACCATTGCCAAAAACAGAAAATACCGATAGAACCCGTTCGTATCGATGAAGCAACCGGAAAAAAATTTACTTTTATCGCCGATCCCGATAATTTACCTATAGAATTTTACGAGCAATAGACGGGTATTTTTTGTAAACAGATAATTTGTAACTTGTTACAAACTCTGACCATGAAATTACTATTGCCAACATTATTGATTTTTTGCACCTCTCTTTACTCACAACACACGCTTTCTTTCAAGGAAGGCTCCGATTCCCCCAAAGCTACCATAGACCAAGTAGCATGGATGACGGGTCATTGGAAAGGCGAAGCTTTTGGTGGTATCACCGAAGAAATTTGGAGTCCTCCTCTGGGCGGCAGCATGATGTTTTCCTTTAAACACGTTGCCGATGGCAAGGTAACTTTCTATGAACTCGGCCACATAAAAGAGACAGAAAACACCCTTTTATTACAACTAAAACACTTTAACGGAGACCTTACCGGTTGGGAAGAGAAAGAAAACACGGTAGACTTTAAACTAGTAAAATTAGAGGATAACAAAATATATTTCGATGGTTTTACCATGGAGCGCATTTCTGAAAAAGAGGTAAACATTTACGTAGTTATAGGACACAAAGACGGTACGGAAGAAGAAGTAAAATTCAACTACAAAAAACAATAGCATGAAAAAAAAATGCTTGGAATGTGGCAATGAAATTATAGGCAGAATAGATAAAAAATACTGTAACGACCATTGTAGAAATGCCTATAACAACAAGGTCAACAAAGACAGTAAAAATCTAATGCGCAACATAAACAATCGTTTGCGAAAAAATTATCGTATTCTAGACAGTTTTAAACTAACCGATGGCAAAACCAAGACCACTCGAACCCAATTGCTCCATAAAGGTTTTGACTTTGATTTCATCACCAATCTTTATACCACTAAAAAAGGAACTACCTATTTTTTTATATATGATTTGGGTTATCTACCCTTAGATAACGATTATTATATGATAGTTAAAAGGGAATAACCCCAAATCCCGTAAAAAAATGTCACAAAAAAAATGCTTCCTATAGAAGCATTTTCCGTAATCTACTATTACTAACTAAATTGAAAAAAAAAAAATCATTTCCAATTGTGCCCGCTTAAATTAAGTGCGGCGACCACAATGTCTTTTCTACTGATCTGCCCTACCAATATATCGTTCTGCATCACGGGCAACCTTCTACGGTTATGCCTGTCAAAAATACCCGCGGCATCAAAAATGGTAATATCATGTGGAATAGTTTCTACTTCTTTTGTCATATAACGTTCAACGCTCTTATCTAAGATAGGCTGATTAAAATAACGACTTTCCGAGATTTGCTTCATACAATCGGCCTCAGATATAATACCTACCAAAAATCCGTTATCATCGATAACAGGCCCACCAGAGATATGATGTTTTGCAAATTGCTCCATAACCTCTAGAATTGATTGGTCTGGCCTAAAGGTGATCAATTTCTTGGTCATATAATCCGCAACAAGAATTGGAGCGTCAAACTCTTTTTTAACATTCTTACGAATTCCTTGAAAGCTTTTGATTCCCATAACGTTTATATTGAAGGTTAATTAATAAATATATTAAAAAATAATGTATTTATTAAAAAAATTCGTTGTAACGTGTCATTACTTTAATATTTTATAATTTTAGCAAGAATCGAAGACTTATGAAAAAAACCACGACCGTAACCACCCTACTGCTTATAATTTTAGCCATTTATTGGAGTTTTAAGAGCATGACTCCTACCTATACACCAAATGAAAAGGTAGATACGACCTCTTTTTCAACAGACAGGGCTTTATCGCATGTTAAAAACATTTCGAAAGAACCACATGGAGTAGGTTTTCCAGGACACGAAAAAGTGCGGTCTTATATTGTTTCCGAACTGGAAAAACTAGGGTTGAAAACAGAGACCCAAGAAGGGTACACAGCCGGTGACTGGGGCAATTTGAGCAAGGCGGTGAACATTATTGCCCGTATTAAGGGTACCGAAGCAGGAAAGGCTCTTATGCTATTAAGTCATTACGACAGCAACCCCCACTCCTCTTTGGGAGCAAGCGATGCCGGTAGTGGAGTAGCGACAATTATAGAGGGCATCAGGGCCTTTTTGGCAAAAAATGAAGCTCCCAAAAACGATATTATCATTCTTATTTCCGATGCAGAGGAACTTGGTCTTAACGGGGCCGATCTGTTTGTAAAAGAACACCCATGGACCAAAGACGTAGGATTGGTATTAAATTTTGAGGCCCGTGGCAGTGGAGGCCCCGGAATCATGCTCTTGGAAACCAACAGAGGAAACAACAACCTTATCAAAGAGTTTATAAAAGCCGATCCCGAATACCCCGTTGCCAATTCTTTGGCCTACAGTATCTACAAACTATTGCCCAACGATACCGATTTGACCGTTTTTAGGGAAAATGCAGATATAGACGGCTTCAACTTTGCGTTCATAGACGATCATTTTGATTACCATACGGCGCACGACACCTATGAACGATTGGACCGTAATACTCTAGCGCACCAAGGAAGTTATTTGGTTGCCCTTTTAGACCATTTCAGTAATATAGATTTAAGTACGGTCAGAAGTCTAAAAGACTCTGTTTATTTTAATATCCCCTTCTTTAAATTGATTTCATACCCGTTTGAGTGGATCTGGCCCATGTTACTATTGGGTTGTGTGGTGTTTTTGTTATTATTGGTCCTTGGGTTCAACAAAAATGTATTGAACGGAAAAGACATCTTAAAAGGTTTTCTTCCTCTATTGACCTCTCTTTTAATTAATGGTATCGTAGGCTATTTTGCTTGGTCGGCATTAAAATCCTTGTACCCGCAATATGCAGATATCTTACATGGTTTCACCTATAACGGACATGCCTATATTTTAGCTTTTGTCTTTTTCTCGGTAAGTGTTAGCTTTTATGCCTATCATAAATTCCAAATAGTTAAAACCCCAAATTTATTGGTAGCTCCCCTTTTTATATGGCTTGTAATCTGCACATTGTTGTGCCTATATTTAGACGGGGCTGCATTTTTTATTATTCCCGTATATGGGGCATTGGCTGCATTTTATATCGTGATCAACCAGAAAAACCCCAATGGGTTTTTACTATTGTTCTTGGCGTTACCGGCAATCTTTATATTCGCCCCATTGATACAATTGTTTCCTATTGCTCTAGGCTTAAAGATGATGGTTGCATCTACTGTATTTACGACCCTTACCTTCTACCTTCTTTTACCATTGTTCACCAGATACAAAAACAAAAGAAGTATGGCCTTTATTAGTTTTCTACTCTTTATAGGTTTCATGGTTTCTGCACATTTCAATGTTGACTTTACCCCAGAAAACGCCAAACCTACCAGTCTGGTCTACTTGCTGGACGTAGACAAAAACCAGGCAAAATGGGCAACGTATGAAAAAGCCCCCTCCAATTGGACAAAACAATACATAGACCCCAAAAAAAACACCCCAGAAAAACCATCTGCAAATACCTTAAGCAGTAAGTACGGATCAGGTTTTAGTTTCACCGCAGCGGCACCGTTAAAAAATATAACACCACCGACCATTGAGATCTTGCGAGATACCCTTATAGGGGAGACAAGAAAGTTGCAAATCTGTGTTACCCCCAAACGCCATGTAAATAGACTAGAAATATTTACGAACGATATGGACATAAACAAAGCCATAGTAAACGGCATTGAACTTTCGAATCATTATTTAAAAAACAGAAGAAACGGAAAATTAATAACCCATTACATTAGCGACAACCATTATACAGAGTTAAGTTTGGAATTTTCTAACGACGATTCTTTGGAATTAACCTTTTATGAAGCATCCAACGACCTGCTTAACAATGACCTGTTTACCGTTCCGGAAAGGCCAGAAAACAATATTCCGATGCCTTTTGTACTCAACGATGCCATTTTAACCGTTCAAAAACTAACGTTTGACTAAAAAAATAGGGGTAATAGGGTGTGGTTGGTTAGGCCTACCATTAGCAAAAAACTTAATTAAAGAAGGTTTCTCTGTTAAGGGTACCACTACATCCGTTGATAAATTGGCGTTACTCACCAATGAGAACATTACTCCCTATCACATAAAAATTTCTGAAGAAGGCATAACAGGCCCCATACAGGATTTTTTGTCCGATATGGATATATTGATCATTAATATACCACCCGGCCTACGTGGCAAAGGAAAAAAGGAGAGTTATGTAAAAAAGATGCGGTTTTTGGTGACCGAACTTAACAAATCGTTCATTAAAAAGGTCATTTTTATCAGCAGCACGGCTGTTTATGGTGATTCTCAAGGTGAAGTCCACGAAAAAACCACACCCCAACCTTCGTCGGAATCGGGCAAACAACTATTACAAACAGAAAATCTTTTTACAGAAAACACAAGCTTTAAAAGCACCATCATAAGGTTCGGAGGTTTAATAGGCCCCAATAGACACCCGGTAACCATGCTCTCTGGCCGAAAAGACCTAAAAAATGGAAATGCCCTTATAAACCTCATTCACTTAAACGATTGTATACGCCTTATACAAGCCGTTATAACAGAAAATATCTGGGGAACACTGTTGCACGGGGCTTACCCCCACCATCCAACAAAGCAACAATACTATTCTAACGAAGCCCTTAAAAGAAACATAGTACCACCCGAATACCAATCATTTAACACAAAAAATCCTAAAAAAATCACCTCTAATCACCCGTTTATGGTCGAAAAATTCACTTATTTAACACCATTGCACGGATAGTTTACCACTCCTACTTTAGTTTTTACAACATAAATCGTCTTATTTTATATAATAATTAATTGATTTTTAGATAGTTACATTTTTAACTTATATCTTTAAGTAACTTCAAAATAAAAAATCATGAAAAAGTCTAATCTTAGAAAAAGGATTCTCATGGAATTTGAAAGTCTTATTTCCCAAAGTTGCAATAACCCGATAAAATCATTGAAATACCGTCAATTACATGTTGCACTTCTCAAAAAATATTACAATGCGGCCCATGTATCTATAGATTATCATAGACATCGTATTAATATGGATATTATAATGGACGACAAGAGTTACAAGACAGGAAAGCTAAACATAAACCTTCCTATTTTGCATGCCAATCTCATTTTTGGAAACTTACGCACCTTCTTACGGTCATGTATAGAAAAAGATGACAAAAGCATTGGTTTTTATGCCCAATTATTAAATGTGACCACCAATAAGAAAAGGCACCAGGTATTGGTGTGAACATATGGTCATCATAGAATTCAATAGGCGTTTTTTAACGCCTATTTCTTTTTATTCCAATTAATGTTTTCGTTAACAAGTTCGTTCGGAATATTTTAATAGTTTAGCCTACCTAAAAAACACTGAACAATGAAAAAACTGATTTTTGCGCTTATTTTAATGGTAAGCTTTGCCGGAAGTGCACAAACCAAAAGTGAACTACAAAAGCACTACGAAGAATTTTATCGTCAAATGAGGCTTCAGGGAGATATAAACGGAGTCATAAATGCACTTACCCACCTAAACGTACTTTCTCCTTCAAAGGAAAGAATGGACACCTTGGCCTATATCTACGCCAACGACAATCAACATTTACAGGCTCTAAACACCATAGGTATAGAAAAATTGGAGACCGATTCCGATTTGGCGGTACAGGTAAAAGCAATCTCACTAAAGGCACTGAACCAACCTAAAAGGGCTTTGGAGCAGTTTGAGATTTTGAACAAGAGAAACCCTAATGCCTATTTGGCCTATGAACTGGCAGATTTAAAAATTCAGTTAGGAGATAACGACGGGGCCATGACCAATATTGAGTATGGTATAACCAACTCAAAAGACGATATGAAATATGCCTTTTATGAGCGCCAACAACCTTACGAAGTACCATTAAAGGCCGCTTTTCTTCACCTAAAGGCCTTGGTACAGTTTAATAAGGACAAAGATAATATTGATGCTGCCGTTGCGACCATAGACGAAGCCTTGGCCATAGACCCGAACTTTAATCTGGCAAGTCTTAGCAAACAAGCTTTGTTAAACAGAAAACAAACTGCCGAAGAACCTAAAAAATAATTTGTTGGGAAACCTACTAAAAAAAGCGGGCCTTGGCTCGCTTTTTAATTTTTAGTCAATTCGTTTAGTAGTAAATTATCCTTGTTCTCTTTAATTTCTACCAGCTGGTCCACATACTCATTGGGTACGGCAATAGACAGTACATAATGGGCAATTCTCCAAGTACCATTCTCTCTTCGCAACACTCCAGACCCCCTACATAGTTTCATTTGGGTATCTAAAAGCTCATCGAACCAAGCAAGGTCATGGGTATCGTTTAAATATATATTACGCGCTACAGCCTTAAAACTCCACGCTCTTCCTTTATCAAAATGGGGTTTTGCATAGGCCTTGAACTCCTTTAACCCCCAGTTTTCCATGGCATCGGTACCTATAAATACAGCATCATCGGTCATGAGCCCAAAATAGGTGTCAAAATCAGCATTGCCGGCAGCCAAATGCCATGCATCCAGAGTTTCCGCAACTTCAACCTTGCTATTATCCTGGGCGGTCGCAAGCATACCGCATAAAAATAGTAAACAGCTAATTTTCTTCATTTGAAATTAAATCTTGGGGCAACGTATTATTTACGACTACATTAAACTGATCTCGCATAATATTAAAGGCATCGATCATTTCTTTAATGCTGCTTTGGGGATCCTGCCTATATGCCAAATTTCCCTTTATCTTAAGAAGATAGGTCTTAAAAACCTTTTGTCTGCCCTTCACCTGAGGCATATCCAATTCTTTAGGATATACACTTTTCTCCATCAACTTCTGTTTCTCTATCAGTTCTTCAATTACCAATATCAGGTCTTCCGCATTTTCAACCGTATATAAACGATCAAAACTTCTTTCCAATTCGTTGTATTCCTTCCACTCTGCAACCAGCTCTATGGCCTTAGGACTTAAGGTGATTTTTTTTTGGAATTTCTCCACCATCACATTCCAATCGGAGGTTTGTCCGACGACAGATTCTGAAGCAGACTCTTTGCACGACCCTAAAAGGAGTGCCAAAGAAATAAAAAAGTAGATTTTAGGCATAGAACGAATGTACAAATTTTAAGAAAAGTTATCTTTACCGAATAAGCTATTTAACTTCTTTTTTTAATGGAGAAATACATTTTGATTATAGGTGCATGTGGACAAATAGGAACGGAGTTGACAATGACCCTACGAAAAAAGTACGGAAACGATTATGTTATAGCAAGCGACATTAGGGAAGGCAACGAAACGCTAATGAATTCGGGACCTTTTGAGATATTGGACGCTACCGATTCCAATGCCTTGGAAGAGATAATCGCCTATTACAAAATAAGTGAAATATACCTGATGGCGGCAATGTTGAGTGCCACCGCAGAAAAATTTCCGATGCGTGCGTGGAACCTAAACATGAACTCTCTTTTCAATGTGCTGAATTTGGCTAAGGAAAAGAAAGTGGACAAGATATTCTGGCCTTCCAGTATTGCGGTTTTTGGCCCCAATACGCCCAAAGAAGCCACCCCGCAAAACACGATTATGGAACCTAGTACCGTTTACGGCATTAGCAAGCAGTCTGGAGAACGTTGGTGTGAGTATTATTTTAAAAAATTTGATGTAGATGTACGTAGCATTCGCTACCCCGGCCTGATCAGCTGGAAAACCATGCCCGGGGGCGGCACTACAGATTATGCCGTAGAGATCTACCATAAAGCACTTGAAGAAGGTACCTACAACTGTTTTTTAAAGAAAGACACTGTACTGCCCATGATGTATATGGACGATGCCATAAAAGCAACCCTACAGATTATGGAAGCAGACGCCGACGACATTAAAGTAAGGTCGTCCTATAATTTGGCCGCCATGAGTTTTAAACCCGAAGATATCGCCAAAAGCATTCAACAGCATATTCCCGATTTCACCATTACGTACGAACCCGATTTTAGGCAAGCCATCGCGGATTCTTGGCCCAGCAGTATCGATGATTCGGATGCTCGCGCAGATTGGGGTTGGAAAGCTGATTTTGATATGGAAAACACTACATCCACCATGCTGAAAAACCTAAAAATGATTAAGGCATAATAAGAAAACGGTACCCGACCAAAAGCAAGGGTGCCGTTTATTCACTTATTTTAATATCACTTTTCAACTCCAACATTTTTCTGATAAAGGATTCATTGGTCTGCGGACTTATATAAATTTCGTTATAGGTATCGTACTTAACAATGAGTCCTTTTCTAGATGTTGCCGGCCTAAAACCTACCCAGAGGGTCTTTCCTTCTACAATTTCGGTAATGCGATCTAAACGGATTTTTCCGCGGATCGGTCCGCTTCTGTAAGTAAGACCTTCTTTACCCAGTTCGTAATAGGTGCCAAAGTAAAACCACAGTAAAGCCAAACAAACACCGATTACAATAGGTAAGGTCCAATATTCATCGGGATCCATTTCTCCCTTTAGAATACCTGTAACCGTTAATACCAGCATTAAACCGCACGTACCTAATATCACCAAACTGAACAAGGTGTCTTTCTTACTCTTAAATTTCATAGGAATGATTTTATCTGATGCACCCTACCGTACTACTATGATTTACAGCGGGTTGTTATTTGTTAGAACGAAAGTTAGTGATTTTTTTAATGAATCAAGTGGGGTGCTTTCTCTGGAAATCTTTTTCCTATTTGACCTATTATTGTAAAACCAAAGTTACAGCAACTGGAAATATCGAGAATGTTGCACATAAATAAAATGTGCAGGTTTCGGGAATAAGAACGGAATTATAATCTTTTAACCCTTCCAAATAATTCTAAAAAAACTCCCCGATTCTCGGGGAGTATATGCTTGTTTTACCCGTATTATTGCCAACCGCCACCTAGGGCTTTGTAAATAGATACGGTAGCCAATTGCTGGCGTTTATTTAAGGCAATCAGTTCCAGTTGGGCCTGTAGCGAATTTTGCTGCGCCATCAACACCTCCAAGTAATCGGCCTTGGCCATTCTATAGAATTCTGCGGATGCCTCTATGGCATTTTCCAATACTTGGTTTTGCTGTTCCTTTATTTCCTTGGTCTCTTGTAGGTTATGAAGGTTCGAAAGCCCATTGGCCACTTCCATATACCCGTTTAAAATGGTTTTTTGGTACTGGTACATGGCCGTTAATTGTTGGGCCTTCGCATTATGGAATTCCGCTTTTAAAGCCTTTCTGTTGATCAAGGGCGCCACGAGTCCGCCTATGGCCGAATAGCCTATAGAGGTGGGCGAACGGAACAAAAACTTTGAATCGAAAGCTTGATACCCCCCAGTGGCTTCGATAGCAAGACTCGGAAAAAAAGCCGCTTTAGCCGTTTTAACATCAAACTTACTGGCACGTAGCTCTAGTTCGGCTTCCCGTATATCGGGGCGGTACGCAAGCAACTGTGCCGGAACGCCCGATGCTATCTGCCGAGGCAGCTCTTTGAACAAAGACCCCTTTTCCCTTGGTATGGGTTGTGGAAACCTGCCCATCAGAAAATTGATTTTGTTTTCGGTTTCCACGATCTGTTGCAGGGTTTCCTTTTCAAGTGCGCGGGTATTTAGCAATTGGGCAAGAAACTGTTGCACGGCCAATTCGTTCGCCTTGCCCACTTCTTTTTGCAACTCTACCACCTCAAACGCTTCCTGCTGTTTTCGCAGGGTCTGCCGTACAATGTCCAACTCATTGTCCAAGGCCAGCAGATCGTAATACGAGGCTGCAATATCGGCCACTAGGTTCGACACCACAAAATTCTTCCCTTCAATACTAGCCAGATATCTAGAAAGGGCCGCCTTACGGCTATTTCGCAGTTTTCCCCAAATATCGATTTCCCATGTAGCTGTCAATCCAGCAAAATAATCCTGTACGGGATTGGGTATTGTCCTTCCCTCGAATTCGGTAGTGGAATTCCCTGCAAAGCCCTCGGTGTACTTGGCGTACTTGGTGGTCGCGGCCGTAAAGGTCCCTTCTATTTTCGGAAACAGTTCACCATTGGCAAAGCGAAGTCCCGAACGGGCGGCCTCAATGCGCTGCAGCGCCATTTGTAAGTCGAGATTATTGGTAAGAGCCGTATCGATAAGTTGTATCAAATAGTCATCGGCAAAAAATTCTTTCCAGTCGATACGTGCAACGGTCGTAGTATCGCTCTGGGCGGTACCGTATTTTTCGGGCAGCGGTTTGTGCTTGGCCGAAATATCGGTTTTCATTGTTTTACAGCTGCCCACAATCAAGATAAGGAACAGCACAAATATGGTTTTATACTTTTTCATTATATACTTTTTCAAGAATAGATTTTTCGTTTTTTGGATTTCGTCCGTATTTCTCCGTCAATTTGGCAAATACGAAGTAGAGTCCGGGAATGATGACGACCCCGACAAGGGTTCCCACGAACATTCCCCCAAAGGCGGCGGCACCAATGGTCTTACTGCCCACGGCCCCCGCGCCCGAGGCGAACACCAACGGCAAGAGTCCCGCTATAAAGGCAAAAGATGTCATAAGTATTGGCCTAAGGCGCAATCGGGCCCCTTCGATGGTGGCCACTAGGGCCGTTTTACCTTCCCTGTGCTTTTGGGTAGCGAACTCAACGATTAGAATGGCATTTTTGCCCAACAGCCCAATAAGCATCACCATGGCGATCTGGGCATAAATGTTGTTCTCAAGCCCTAGGACCGTTAGGAACATAAAGGCACCGAAAATTCCTGTGGGCAACGAAAGAATTACGGGCAGGGGTAACAGGAAACTTTCATATTGTCCGGACAGGATGAGATAGATGAACAAAAGACAAATAAAGAAAATAACAGTACCCTCGTTTCCGGCATTGGCTTCATCATACGATATTCCCGACCAGGCGATATCATAGCCCTTAGGTAGTTCTTCCCTTGCTACCTCCCTTATCGCCTTTAGGGCGTCGCCACTACTATAGCCCGGTGCTTCCTCTCCGTTAAGGGCTACGGCGTTGTACATATTGTAGCGCTCTATTTGGTCCACTCCGTACGATTTTTCTAGAGTGATGAAGGTGGAAATAGGAACCATTTCGCCCCTGTCGTTTTTTACCCTGAACTGCAAGATATCCTCTGGGTCGGCCCTGTATTCCGGTAAGGCCTGCACCATTACCTTGTAGGTCTTTCCGAACTTGATAAAGTTAGAGGCATATTCACTTCCTACCAAGGTAGAAAGGGTACCCATGGCATTGTTGACCGTTACGCCCTTTTGTGCGGCCTTGTCGTAATCTACCTTTAAGATATACTGTGGTATGTTGGCGTTAAAGGTGGTAAAACAATAGCCTATTTCGGGACGGTCTTCCAAGGCCTTGATAAAGGTATAGGTAACGGATTCCAAAGTCTTTAAATCACCATGGCCCGATTTGTCCAATAGTTTTACTTCGAACCCACTGGCATTTCCGTAACCCGGAACGGGGGGTGGAGGAAAAAACTCTATCTCGGCATCCTTGATATGGGCCGTCCGCTCCTTCATTTCCGCTATAACATCGTCTACCGTGGCATTTCGCTCGCTCCATTCCTTTAGGTTCACCAAAAAACTGCCATAAGTAGCTCCAGTACCGTCAGAAAGTATATTGGTCCCCGCTAGGGATGAAATACTTTCCACATCTTTCATATCTCGAATTTCCGCGGCAAAAGCATCTACTACCGTCTTGGTCCTTTCCAAGGTAGAACCCGGGGGCGTCAACACGTTTACATAGAACATGCCCTGGTCTTCATTCGGAATAAAACCGGTACGTAAAACCTTGCTAAAAATACCCGTACCTATTACAAAGGCCACCAAGATACCCCATGTCACCACCTTTCTGTTAACAATACGGTTCAACAGGTTTTTATACCGGTCTTCCAAATTTTCGTACCAACAATTGAAGCGCGAAAAGAAGGGGTCGAGAAAAGTTTTTTTCTCCTTATCGGGATGTTTCAACAGCAAGGAGCACAAAGCGGGCGCCAAGGTAAGGGCCACAAGCCCCGATAAGACAATGGCAATGGCCATGGTGAGGGCAAACTGTCGGAAGAAAATCCCCGAAGGCCCACTCATAAAGGCTACCGGAACGAATACGGCCGACATCACCAAGGTAATGGCGACAATGGCCCCGCTAATTTCTTTCATGGCCGCCTGTGTGGCTTCTTTCGCATTTAGGTTATGGCGTTCCATTTTCGCATGAACGGCCTCTACCACAACAATGGAATCATCTACCACAATACCAATTACGATCACCAAGGCAAAAAGTGTAATCAGGTTAAGTGAAAATCCAAAGAACTGCATAAAGAAAAACGTACCTACAATGGATACGGGTACGGCCAGGGCCGGAATTAAGGTAGCACGCCAGTTTTGAAGAAATACGAAAACGACCAAGGTTACCAAAAGCAAGGCCTCGATAAAGGTTTTGATGACTTCATGGATAGAGGCGTCCATAAAACGTGATATATCATAACTAACCTCATAATCCATACCCTCAAGAAACATGGATTCCTTAAGTTCTTCCATACGTTTCTTAACATTATCGATTACCTCTTTGGCATTGGTTCCCGGCAATTGTTTCAAAATAATGGAAGCCGCCGGCCTTTCGTTGAACTTGGCCTCCACATCAAAATATTCGGTGCCAAACTCTACATCTGCAATGTCCTTTATTCGTAATATCTGCCCTTGAGCAGTAGCTTTTATAGGGATGTTTGCATACTCTTTCTCAGAGTTGAACCTTCCGGCGTAGCTCAAAATATATTGTAGGATAGCGTTTTTGGTTCTTTCCGAATTCTCTCCGATAATACCTGGGGAAGCCTCTAGGTTTTGTTCCTCCAAGGCGTTAAGGACGTCTTGTGTTGTAATATCATAGGCCAACATCCTGTCCGGCTTCAACCAAATACGCATGGCGTACTCCTTAGCTCCCAAGATATTCGCATACCCGACGCCTTTGACCCGTTTTAATTCGGACAGCACATTTAAATCGGCAAAATTATGGATGAACTTCTCGGTCATTTCAGGGTCGTCACTGAACAGGTTGATGTACATTAAAATGGCATTTGTCTCCTTACCTATTAAGACACCACGCTCTATTACTTCGGGGGGAAGTTCACCCATTACGTCGGTAATCCGGTTCTGCACGTTCACAGCGGCATCGTTGATATCGGTTCCGGTTTCAAAGATGACTTGAACCACACCCACACCGTCACTGCCCACATTGCTGCTCATATACTTCATATCGGGCACACCGTTAATGGCGCGCTCCAAGGGTTCTATGGCAGATTTGGCAACCGTCTCGGCATTGGCTCCTTGGTACTCTACCTCTACGTTCACCTCTGGAGGGGCCACCGAGGGAAAAAGGGCCATAGGCAATTGAAAGATGGACAAGATGCCCAGAAACAAAATAATCAACGAGATGACTATCGCCAACACAGGGCGATTTATAATATTCACTTTCATGGTTTCTAATGATTAATGGTTAAAAACTTGAGAAAATGAAACTGTTTCAGGAATGATCTTATCCCCCTCTTTTACATGCTGCACCCCTTCTAGAAGAATACGGTCTTTTGGACCCAGTCCCGTTTCAACAACAAAAAGATGGGGCATTCGCAATGAGGGGGATATTTTCCGTACTTCTAACGTATGGTCATCGCCCACCACAAAAACACACAAGTGTTCTTGACGATTGAAAGTTGCTTTTTGGGGAATGAACAAGGCATTCCTTACCTTATTTCTGATCCGCACCTTTCCCGTTTCCCCATGTTTTAATACATTATCGGGGTTGGGAAACTTGGCACGAAAGGCAATGGTTCCGGTATTACGATCAAATTCACTTTCAGTAGTCTCTATAACACCCTTAAACGGGTAGCGATTGCCATCTGCCAGAATTAAGGAAACTTCCTTTATTTCATTAACATCCATAGAAGCCATATATTTTAAATAATCGACCTCTGAAATATTGAAGTAGGCGAACATGGCCTTGTTGTTGGAAATAGTGGTGAGCAAGGTACCCTCTTCGACCAAACTCCCTTCCTTTTGGGGAATGCGGTTGATAATACCATCATAAGGAGCCTTTATCTGGGCAAAGGAAAGATTGAGCTCCGCTTCGGCCTCTTCCGCTAGGGCTTCCTTATATTTTGCCTCCAATGCCTCCAATTTGGCCGCTGCCAAATCGTACTCTGATCGAGAGATGAAATTTTTGTCCAATAACTTTTTTGAGCCTTGCAACTCTATTTTTGCCGCATTGAGTCCGGCCGAAACACTCTTGGTGGCAGCCTTGGCCTTTTGCAGGTTTTGTTGATACACGCTGGTGTTGATGGTAAAAAGCACCTGCCCCTTGCGGACTTCCTGTCCCTCGTCGACCAAAATAGACTCTATAAATCCGCCTACACGTGCACGGATCTCTACATGTTGAAAAGCGTTTATGTCAGCTACATAATCGTTGGTAGATACGGTGTCCTTTACCAAGGGCCGAACCACTTTAAAATGTTCCTCTTTTTTTGATTGTTCTTTTTTAGATGTACATGATGCGGCTAACATCATAGCGAACACCCCCAAAAACCATATATAATTCTTCATTGTTTTTAGATTTTAAATTAAAATAGGGGAGGATAAAACTCCCGTAACGGAAATATCGGACCCGGTACGGCAAAACAATGGACTACTACATCACTTCATAAAAGCAAAGGGAAGCCTTGGTCTGCGAACCAGGTTTAATGCAAATAAAAATGAAGAATTACACCTTGGGCGGTGGGGGTATTATTTCGGGATGAAATTGTTCGGCATAGGCATCGTGATAGAAGAATATGGAGTGCCGAACGGCGATATCGTCAGAAGCGAACATAAATTCGGATAGCGACCTCTCTTGACACAAAACAGGTTGAAAGTTCAATTTTACCATCAAACTATTGTTGGTGTCGTCATCTTCCTGTTCTGGGACAGCGTTTTCAATACCCAACAGTTCCTCTAGCACAATCTCTACGATGCTTTCCATATCATTGTAACTCAAATCCTCGGGAATATAATTTGGCTGGGGATCGGGCGAATCTACACTAAGGTTGAGGATGTGCAGTGCCATCAAAAACCAAAACAAGCGTAGATTGATATGTTTGCGAACGAATTTCATAAAACGATTGTCAAAGTTAGGCAATTACATGATTGCTCCTCTAACAATCGACCACAAAAATGACAGGAGAACAATAAACATCAATACAACTCTTTCTATGCCTTAAACTTTAATTTCTTTTCAATGGCCACGATCATTTCGTTGGCAATATCTTTTCCCGTAGCATTTTCTATCCCTTCCAACCCTGGCGAAGAATTTACCTCTAACAACAAAGGGCCTTTATTGGATCGGATGATATCTACCCCTGCCACGGCCAAGTTCAATACCTTTGCCGCTTTTATGGCCAGCTTTTTTTCATCAGAAGTTATTTTAATGATAGAAGCTTTGCCTCCTTGGTGAATATTGGCCCTAAATTCCCCTTTTTCCGCTTGTCGTTGCATACTGGCCACCACCTTACCGTTCACTACAAAACAGCGAATATCTTGCCCGTTGGCCTCTTTTATAAACTCTTGTACCAAAATATTGGTATTTACACTTTTAAAAGCATTGATCACACTTTCTGCTGCCTTATTGGTCTCCGCCAGCACTACGCCCTTGCCTTGGGTGCTCTCCAACAACTTTATGATCAAAGGTGCCCCGTTGACCATTTTAATAAGGTCTTTGGTATCCATCGGAGATTTGGCAAAACCGGTAATGGGGATATGAATATCGTTCTTGGCAAACAATTGTGAAGCAAAAAGCTTGTCTCTGGATTGTGTGATGGACTCCGCAGAATTTTGACAATAGACCCCCAGATTATTGAACTGTCGGATCAAGGCACAACCATAAAAGGTTACGGCCGGTTTTATCCGCGGTATCACCGCATCGAATTCTTTTAAGATATTGCCTCCACGATACCGTATTTCGGGTGAATGCGCATCTAGTTTCATATAGGCCAGTTCAACGTTCAAGAACACGATCTCATGTCCTCGGGCCTTGGCCGCTTCCATTAAGCGTTTATTGCTATACAGATTGGGGTTACTTGCCAAAAGGGCTATCTTAAGACCGGTCTTTGCCTTAAAGTAGGGTTTGTACTTCTTGTTTATTTCCTCTTCGGAAAAATCTTGGATCTGATAATTCACTGCAGGGTTTACCATGTACCTTTCATTTATGGCCTCTCTTCCCAAGAGCATTTTAAACTCCATGGTATCCCTGTTCGCCAAGGTAAGTTCTATATCAAAAGTCTCATCGCCCAAGGTCACCGGTGTTTTTACCACCAATCGCTCTTCAGCTATGCCCGAAGAGCTTTTTACCATACGGCGATCTACCAATCTTGCCTCGCAGGCAATGGCAATACTTCTATTTTCCTGCAATGGGTTTACCTCGAATTTTACCCATTCTTGGGTGCCCTTATTAAATACTTTTATGTTGGCCGCTTGTATAGAAGAGGTTTTGGCACCCGAATCTACCCTAGCTTTAATACCGGGAATCCCCAGCTCTTTAAAAACACACCATTCTTCGCTCCCAATAATCCTTAAATTTTCCAATGTTATTTTTTTCTGAGTTCAAATAAATCTTTTCTTCTATCCTTCAAGTTTCGTACCGCCCCAAATTGATTCAGTTCTCGTAGGAGACCTATATCCACATTGGCGATCAATATCATTTCTGTATTGGGCGTAGCTTCCGCTTTAATTCCGTTAGTCGGAAAAGAGAAATCGCAAGGTGTAAACACCATACTTTGTGCAAACTGTATATCCATATTCTGAACATTCGGAAGATTGCCCACACTACCTGCAATGGCCACGTAACATTCGTTCTCAATAGCTCTTGCGCGAGCACAATTACGCACTCGGGAATAGCCGTTTTGGGTATCGGTCAAAAAGGGAACGAACAAGATATCCACACCTTCTTCGGCCAACAACCTACTGAGTTCCGGAAACTCTACATCATAACAGATCAGCACACCTATTTTACCACAATCGGTATCGAAGGCCTGTAATTTTGTACCCCCTTGCATACCCCACACCCTTGCCTCATCGGGTGTTACATGTAATTTTTCGTACCGTTCCGTACTACCGTCCCTACGACATAGATATCCAACATTATACAACATACCATCTATAACCTCTGGCATGCTACCTGTTATAATATTAATATTATAGGTAATTGAAAACTCTGAAAACCGTTGTACCAAGACTTCTGTATGTTTGGCAAGCTCCCTAATGGCATCTGGGGTAGACATATGGTTGTTGCCCGCCATTAAAGGTGCATTGAAAAATTCTGGAAACAGTGCAAAATCGGAACGATATCCAGAAACGGCATCTATAAAATACTCAGCTTGCTGTAACAGCTCTTCTATATCGTTATAGGGCCTCATTTGCCATTGAATAAGTCCTAAACGAATGACCGTTTTGGTACTTGCCGCCACTTTTGAGGGTTTTTGATAATAGATATTGTCCCACTCCATTAGAATGGCAAAATCATTGGAGTCCTTATCCCCTTCCAAATAACCTTTCATCACCTTAGACGGATGAAAATCGTTACTGATCTGAAAATTAAGTACGGGGTCATGTATCTCTTTTCTACGAACCTGTTCTATGTACTCTTTTGGCGTAAGTTTATCGGCATACTTATGATAATTGGGCATACGTCCGCCAAATACAATACTTTTCAGGTTCAGTTTTTCGCACAGCTCTTTTCGGTAGTCGTACAACCTGCGCCCCAATCGCATACCCCTAAAATCAGGACTTATGAATACATCTATACCGTAGAGCACATCGCCCTCATCGGTATGGGTGCTAAAAGTATAATTACCCGTTACCTCTTTATAAGTATGCCCGGTCTCAAACTTATCGTAATCAACAATGATAGAAAGCGCGCAACCCGCCAACTTGCCATTGATCTTGATCACCACTTGGCCTTCGGGGAACAATTTTATCAACCTGCCTATTTCCCTCTCTTTCCAAAAAGCATTTTGCATGTTCAGGTACGAAGAAACCATGGCAGCCTTGAGCTCTTTATAATCGGCTAAGCTCAAGTACTTTAATTCTATGTTTTCAATTTCCTCAATTTTCATAACTAACAATAAATGTATTGGCCGTGACCAAAACACTATTTGGAAATTGCCCGGATAATGGCCCTAGAAACCTAGGGCCCATAAATATGTTTATGCGTATATTATTTTATAGCGATGGCGGCCTGTGTTAGTCCTCATCGTCACCATCTACCATGTCTTTTGGGTCGGGTTCTATCACTGCATCTGGATCGTCATCGTCAAAATCCTCGTAGTCATCCTCGTCATAGTTTTCCATGGTATACTCCAGCTTGGCGCTGATCTTCACCAAATACTTGGTATCCTCGGTCAAAACCTCCACTGCTTCGATTCGTTCGCCTTGGGCATTTTTGAAAGAGATTATATTTCTGTCATCATACCCATCAGGATATCTTTCTACCAAAAGTTTCAACACTTCGGGGGTCAATTTCTTAAAATCAACAATGACTCTTTTTAAATGTGCGTTCTTGTCCATAATTATAAGTCCAAAAGGTAAGCAAAAATTAAAGGCGCAACAATGGTTGCATCACTCTCGATAATGAATTTTGGGGTATTGATATCCAATTTTCCCCAAGTGATCTTTTCGTTGGGCACAGCTCCGGAATAAGATCCGTAACTGGTAGTGGAGTCGCTTATTTGACAGAAGTAGCTCCAAAAAGGAGTATCTGTACGTTCCATATCTTGATATAACATAGGCACTACGCAAATTGGAAAATCACCGGCAATACCACCTCCTATTTGAAAGAAACCTATTCCTTTTTCAGAATTATCGGTATACCAATCGGCCAAAAAGGTCATGTACTCAATGCCAGATTTCATGGTACTTGCCTTTAATTCCCCTTTCATTACGTAAGATGCAAAAATATTGCCCATGGTACTGTCTTCCCATCCCGGACATACGATCGGTAAATTTTTCTCGGCAGCGGCGTACATCCAAGAGTCTTTAAGGTCTATTTCGTAATACTCTTCCAGAACGCCGGAAAGTAATAACTTGTACATAAACTCATGTGGCAGGTAACGCTCCCCTTTATCATCGGCATCTTTCCAAATCTTGAAGATATGTTTTTGCAACCTGCGAAAAGCTTCTTCTTCCGGGATACAGGTATCGGTAACCCTGTTCAACCCTTTTTCCAACAAATTCCATTCGTCCTGCGGGGTAAGATCACGATATTCAGGTACACGTTTGTAATGTGAATGAGCCACCAGATTCATGATATCTTCCTCTAAATTAGCTCCGGTACATGAAACAATATGCACTTTATCTTGACGGATCATCTCTGCAAAAATTTTCCCCAATTCGGCCGTACTCATCGCACCCGCCAACGACACCAACATTTTGGCCCCATTGGCCAATTGGGCTTCGTACGCCTTGGCGGCATCTACCAATGTAGCTGCATTAAAGTGCAAATAGTACTTTTCTATAAAATTAGAGATAGCTCCCTTATTCTTCATCGTCATTAAATTTTAAACTATTGTTGGGTTTATAATCTACATCATAGGTATTGTCGTAATTGTCCTCCACTTGTTGTCCCATAAACTTATAGCTTAGCATTTTGTAGTATAGTTTGGCCGCCAAAAAGTCGGACGACTTATCGGAAGGATTCGGGCAAAGTTCAACAATATCGAAACCTACCACATTTTTTTCTTCGAACACTTGTTTCAAAAATTCCAATGACTCATACCACAAAAGACCCCCCGGCTCAGGTGTTCCTGTAGAAGGCATAATAGAGGGATCTAAGGCATCTAGATCAAAGGTAATGAAGACATTGTCCGTCATGGCATCTATTACCTTGTCCATCCAATACTCATCGGCTACCATATCATGGGCGAAAAAGGTTTTTTCCTCATCCATAAACGTTTTCTCGATCGCATCCATAGAGCGTATCCCTACTTGCACCAAATTGGTAGTTTGGCTTGCTTCGTGCACGGCACAGGCATGGTTAAACTTGGTACCGTCATAAGATTCACGTAAATCGGCATGGGCATCGATATGTAATACCGTAAGGTTGTCAAAACATTCGCTAAAGGCCCTTATACTTCCTATAGAGATAGAATGTTCACCTCCGAACAGTGTTACGAACTTATTGCGTTTAATGTAATCTTTGGTCACCTTATGTACTGCCTTGACCATGGCTTCCGGTGAGCTATCTTCGGTAATGGCATCTGCTAGGTAAACCCCTTGCTCATATACTTCGGTACCGGTTTCTATATCGTAAAGTTCCATATTCTCGGAAGCCTCTAAAAATGCATCGGGACCTTTATCGGCTCCCTTGCCCCACGTACTTGTTCCGTCATATGGAACAGGTATCAAAATAACCTTGGCGGTTTCTAATTGTGCGAATTTATCAGGAATACCTGCATAATTCTTGGATGTACTCATTGCTAAAAATTTAAACTAGTTTAAAGTTGGACTGGTATTTCTTCTATTGTCAGGGGTTCTTCCACTTTTTCCCCATTGTTTTCATAGCCAAGTATCTTTAATAGATCTTCCGCCTTTTGTTGTGGGTTAAAGAGTGTTGTGGTCATATTGCCTTTTTCATCCTTATCTATAAGAATATGTTTAGGCTGTGGTATCAAACAATGTTGTAAACCTCCATAGCCGCCTATTGTTTCTTGGTACGCACCGGTATTAAAAAAACAGATATACAAAGGTTTGTCCCTTTTGTATTTTGGCAGATATATAGCGTTCATGTTTTGCTCACTATTGTAATAATCATCACTATCACAAGTAAGGCCGCCCAATAGCACACGTTCGTACTCATCGTGCCAACGGTTTATAGGCAGCATAATAAAACGTTTGTTAATGGCCCAAGTATCGGGCAAGGTGGTAATGAAAGATGAATCTATCATGTTCCATTTTTCCCTATCGTTCTGTTGTTTCTGATATAGAATTTCATAAATGGCACCTCCGCTCTCCCCAACGGTAAAACTGCCGAACTCTGTAAATATGTTCGGAACGGGTACATCTGCCTCTGCGCAAGCAATATTGATCTGGTTTAAAATCTCATCTACCATGTATTGATAGTCGTACTCAAAAGCCAATGAATTTTTTATAGGAAAGCCTCCTCCAATATTTAAACTATCTAAAGAAGGACATATTTTTTTAAGGCGCACATATACCTTAAGGCATTTTGCCAATTCGTTCCAATAGTAGGCATTGTCGCGTATACCGGTATTAATAAAAAAGTGCAGCATTTTCAACTCTACTTTATCATTATCCTTTATCTGGTTTTCATAAAAAGGTACGATATTCTTGTAACCTATACCCAACCTTGAAGTATAAAACTCGAATTTAGGTTCTTCTTCCGATGCGATACGGATACCAACTTTAAAGGTATCGTCTATAACATCGGAAAGTAATTCTATCTCTTCATAATTGTCTATGACCGGAATGCAGTTACTATGCCCATGGTTAATCAATCTTGCAATATTGTCTATGTATTGGTCCCTTTTAAAACCATTACAGATTACATAAGCGTTGTCTTTTAGTTTTCCATCTCTCTTTAACTGCTCTACTATATTTATATCAAAGGCCGAAGAGGTTTCTATATGTATGTCGTTCTTTAGGGCCTCGTGTAGTATATGCTGAAAATGCGAGCTTTTTGTACAATAGCAATAATGGTACTTGCCCTTGTAATTATTTTTTTCAATGGCATTGGCGAACCAATTTTTGGCCCTGCTTATATTCTCTGATATCTTGGGCAGATAAGTAAATTTCAATGGACTCCCATATTCTTCCACCAATTGGTTTAGTGGAATATTATGAAATCTCAGCTGGTCCCCGTCAAGATTAAATTCTTCTTGAGGAAAAAAATAGGTTTGATCGATCAGATCAATATATTTAGTATTCATTTAAGAACGATAATTATTAAGATTGAAAATTCGTTTAAAAAATTGATGTATTGGACTCCCTTTATGTTAAGAAAACATGATGGATTTGATCAAAATCAAATAAGAATCTGTTCCTGGGTCGTAGGAATGAAGAAATAGATGTGCTGACTTTGCACAATCGAAGTTTTAAAATCGGAAGTTAGCTTTAAAATTCGGTCGCTCATCTTATAAGCTGCCCTTGGGTTTGACTTCCTAATTCCCAAAAGCCCGAACATAGAAACAAATTGCATTATGTTCAGCTAAAAGCCTAAAACTTAAAGTTAGAGTATCCTCTAATTTAGAGGAACAAATGAAAACAAAAAAAATGAAAAAACAACCGTTTTCAATTAAAATACGCCAAATGGGCAAAAAAAATGCAAACATTAACAATCCTAGGTTAAAAATTTAGATAAAATGTTTATTATCAACGCCCTAATTAGCTATTTTTAATCTTAAAACAACACTCATGAAATATTCAAAACCACGTTTTATAGGCTATTTTATCGTCTTTTTACTATTTACGGTCGCTCTACAAGCGCAAATTCCGTCCGGCATCTATGTTTCCGACACTGGAAATGAACGACACGAGCTTAAAATTGACGGCGACTATATGATCTATAATATATACAAAACTTCGCCCGCTACCTTTATAAAGACCGTAGGCGGATTCTTTACCACCGACTCCGATGTGCTAAAAGTAACTTTGGAATTTAATTCGGACTATGAAAAAGATCAACTTAAACAATTGGAGATTCCCTTTACGATAGATAACGAGTTATTGACGTTAAATGATGAACCATCTCTCGTATTCTTAAAACTGGAAAGTCTTCAGCAAGATTTGGACGGACAATGGTTATTTGCCACCCGAGGACCAGATACCGGACAAGAGAGAAGAGGTGAGGAAAACCCAAGAAAAACATTGAAATTTTTAATGGACGGGCATTTTCAATGGATCGCCTATCATACCGAAACTATGAGGTTCTCTGGAACAGGAGGTGGTAGCTATACGGCCGAAAATGGTGTTTACACAGAGAACATCGAATTCTTTTCCAGAGACAATTCTCGCGTAGGGGCCAGCCTTAATTTTAATTACGAGATCAAAGGAAACGATTGGCACCACACGGGTAAAAATAGCAAAGGCGAACCTATGTACGAGATTTGGGCCAAAAGAAATTGAACATATCAACAAAACACCAACCTTGATGTGGTGTAGATTGATAAAAAATTATATTTTTGCGTGCCTATTTGGCCTCGTAGTTCAATGGATAGAATAGAAGTTTCCTAAACTTTAGATGCAAGTTCGATTCTTGCCGAGGCTACTTTTTTATTTTTAACCGCATTACACAAAAAAAACAGCACCTATTTAAAGTAAATAGGTGCTGTTTTTTTGGTTTAAAATATTTCCTACAATTAAAAATTTTTAGAGAATCTACATTTATTAATTTATTACCTATATATACTACACTCTAAGATACATCTAAAATCACCCTATTGAGCCCAGGTCCCACACCAGTGGAAGGAGAAAATAAACGAACGCGGTCAACAGCGCTATGGAAATGAGGTTCAACCAGATTCCCTTGTTGACCATATCGCTTATTTTCAGGTAGCCCGACCCGAATACGATGGCATTGGCAGGTGTGGCCACCGGCAACATAAAAGCACAGGATGCCGCCACGGTCGCACCGATCATTAAGTAGTACGGATGTACGCCCAAGACCGGGGCCAATGACACCAATACGGGCAACAACATGGCCGTGGTGGCTATATTGGAGGTCATTTCCGTTAAAAAGTTCACCGTTGTTATCAAGATCAACAACAGGACAATAAAGGGAACCGTCTTCAACGCCATTAACTTAGATCCGATCCACAAGGCCAATCCGCTACTTTCAAATCCGGATGCCAAGGCCAAACCGCCCCCGAACAGCAATACCACTCCCCATGGGAGCTTAACGGCATCCTTCCAGGTAAGCAAGGGTTCCCCCTTGTTACCGGAAGGTATTATGAACAAAAGAACAGCCGCTATGATACTTATGATCGTATCGTCCAGTGACGGCATTATTTTTTGAAGTAGAAAGGAGCGTAAAATCCATGCCGATGCCGCAATGAAAAAGACCACAAGCACCCCTTTTTCCTCGTAGGTCATTTTGCCCAGGGCCCTTAATTGCGATTCTATCTCTTCCCTTCCGCCCGGAAATGCCTTTTGCCTGAACTTGAACGCAAAGCTGGTCAAATACTTCCAACATACATACAACAACAGTACCGCAATGGGAAAACCGAAAACGAACCATTGGGCAAAAGTTATCTCCTTATCGAAAGTGGTCTGGACCACCCCCACCAGTACCAGGTTCGTAGGGGTACCGATCAAAGTGGCGATCCCTCCGATAGAGGCACTATAGGCAATGGCCAACATCAGGGCCTTTCCAAAAAGGATGTTCTCGTTCTCTATGGTGTTCGGGTTGTCCTTTAACTGGGTAACGATGGCCATGGCCATGGGCAAGATCATTACCGCCGCGGCCGTATTGGAGATCCACATGGACAACAGGGCCGTGGCTACCATGAAACCAAGAATGATCCTATTGATATTAGTGCCCACCAGTTTGATTATGGACAGGGCTATCCTCTTGTGCAGGTTCCATTTTTCGATGGCAATGGCCAGAATAAAGCCCCCGATATAAAGATAGATGTACTTATGGCCATAGGATGCCGTGGTGGCACTCAGCTCCAGACCCCCCGACAAGGGAAACAGCACAATGGGCATCAAGGCCGTGACCATAATGGAAATGGCCTCCGTGACCCACCAAATCGCCACCCAGGCAACCGATGCCAAAACTGCATTGGCCTGATCGCTCAGCCCCTCGGGATGAAAGAAAAACAGAATGTAAAAAAAAGTCAACGGCCCTAGGACCAGACCTATCTTTTGTTTGGTTATTCGCATAATTTATCTTTTTAAAATATAATCGACCCCGGCTTTCGCATGAATCTCGGTGGTATTAAAAACAGGGATGTCCACATCTTCCTGCAAAATCATCAAAGGAAACTCCGTACACCCCAGAATCACCCCCTCGGCCCCTTGTTTCCTCGCATTTTCTATGACCCCCATCACATAATCCTTTGAAGATGGCACTATTTCACCATAGGTAAGCTCATCGATAATGATCCTATGAAGCTCATCGATCACCCCGTGTTTTTCCGGAACCAATACCTCGATACCATGGGCCTCGATTCTTTTTGTGACAAAGGTCTCCTCCATGCTGTACTTGGTACCTATAAAAAGTACTTTTTTCAAACCTCTTTCCTTGATGGCATTCGCGGTGGCATCCGCGATATGTATGATCGGGACATCCAGCTTTTCCTGGACGGCATCATACACTTTATGCGGGGTGTTCGCACAGAAAAGAACCGTTTTGGCACCTGCCTTGTCAAGGACCTGTCCGGCTTCTACCAACATATGGGCGATGGAGTCCCATTTGTTCTCTATCTGATAGCGATGTACCCTTGCCTGGTTGACCGTATAGACCAATAAGGGAGGATTGGTATTGTTACCATAATGATCGTTCACCGATCGGTTGATCATGCTATAATATTCTATGGTGGAATGCCATGATGTTCCCCCGATCAAGCCCAATACGTTCATTTCGGAATCTTCTTGTTTTTGGATCATTCTTATCTTTCATTTTTTCCTCTACCGCTTCATTGCACGAGGCAAGACCTACCGTTAATAGGCAATACAAATATTTCCTCATGCACACGTTTCTTTTTATTGTCATTAATTTCCTTTACCGAGCAACGCGATCCATTGATCTCTGTACCCCGTATTACGAACCCCGTTGGAGTGCGCCCTTTTTCCTTCCGGAACCTCTAGGTCAAACGCATAAATATGATCTTCGGGAATGCCCATCGCCCTATAGGTCTCAACAATAGTCGCCGCGGTAGGCTCCTCTACATGGTAGGTGCCGTACCAACGATCCAGGGGCGTTTTGCTTTCTTGAAAATACCATTTGGCTATTTTGTCCTTGGAGGAATAGTCCCATCCCCCAGAAAAATCGATTACCCTGGCCACCTCATGGGTCTTTGCTATAAAGGCCGACATCCCTCCTCCTTGCGACTGTCCGGCAAGTGCTATTTTGCTCCATTTGGGTTCGCCGTCTTCCAAGTAACGGCCCCAGTCCCAGTTTTTATCGTTCTCGGACAAATACTCCAAAAGCTTTGTAAGACGGTTAACTATGGCATCATAGGGTCTGTCATCTATCAACTTGAACGTAGTATCGCCATACACCCTTCTATTTCTAAATTCCTTTGCACAATCAGAGTTCGCTACCAACGCATCCCCTTTACATATCCGGGCGATCGCCGGAGTGTTTATATACGAAAGGTTGATCACCGCATACCCTTGCCGCACCGCGGTATAAAAGAGATTTTTCGGTCCCTTCAGGGCTATACCGTTCGTACCCGGGATAAAAAGCAACAACTTTCCCTGTTCGTTGCTTGGGTCATAGGCCACAAAATGGGGTGTATCGGCTTTTTCTATCCTGGGGTCGGTCGCGGAAGGCTTCACTTCCAGCACCGTATTGGGTGCCGGGAACAAGCCGGGTTCCTGTGCAAAGGAGCAAACGCATTGGGATAAAAACAAAACGGTCAGCAACAAATGGTTTTTCATAGCGCTATATCGGTGTTCGGTTCTACAGGCCATTGTCGCACACATTAAACCGTGATCAATTCATTCCATTTATCAATAAAATCGACACAGGCCCTTACCATATTTTTTGTGTTCCTTTCCCCTCTCTCCACGGTGGCCTCCTTGGGGTCCAGTTCCCCCCATACGCCCGTCTTCGTCATTTCGAGGGTAGATGTCCCTTTACCCGTTTCCTCGGCCTTTAAACCTTCGGAGAGAAACAACAGCTTTTCGGTAGGTTCTTCATTAATGACTGCGGGCACCATATCCGCCAAATGCTTGGGCAACGATAATTTAGTCGGTTTGGCTTTGTCCAATTGTACCAAGCTTGGCATCAGGTAAAGGGAATTGGATGTTTCTCCCGTACCGGCATGGCGATCCAGTGCCCGAGTCTCTTTTTCTTCCCCACTTTGTAGATAAGGCTTCACGGCAACGCCAAAATCTACCGCAACGGCCGAGGTCTTCTGGTTTATCTGATCCACCAAAAAGGTGGTGATCGCCGTGTTGCCACCGTGCGAGTTCATCAACATAAACCGCTTGAACCCATGTTTTATAAGGCTCTCTACGGTTTCCATATGTACACGCAGTATGGTTTCCGCACTTAGGGTAATGGTGCCCGCAAAGGCCATATGATAAGGGGACTGGCCTGCCATTAACACCGGTGCCACCAAGACATCGCGCTCTTGGGCTATAAGCTTACAAAGCTCTATTCCGTTTATAAAATCGGTTCCAATGGGCAGGTGGCTCGAGTGTTGTTCCAATGCCCCGATGGGAATAATGGCCAGATCCGATTTCTTTAAAAAATCCTCCACTTCGGGCACTGTCATGTGTGGCAAGTAGTTTTTGATCTTGCTTTCTTTCCAAAGTGGATTGGTGAGGGATTCTTTCATCATTAAAAATTCTTATTTATATAGGTAAATCTGCACTTTATGAATACTCGTACCTTATTTGATTACTATAGTTTCCAAATGAACAGGGACAATAACATTTGCATTGGGCGATACCGCTTTTACTTCGTCGATAAAAGGCATTACTTTTCTCTTGATAGGATCTTCTTGGGAAAAGCCATAGGGAACCCTAAAATTATCCCAATGTACTGGTATAATGGTTTTTGGAAAACCTGTTAGCGACATTAAACGTTCCGTATATTTATAGATTTCCAACCGTGAAAGATTGATGCCCGGCACAAGGACATCAGGTCGTAGTCCGGCTACTTCCCTTTCAATAAAATTCATTGATCCGGAGGTAAGTATTTTATGCGAATCGATACGCAACAAAAACATAAGGGACCCCCCTTCTATAAATTCCCCTACCCTCAAAGGAACATTTAACTTAGCGGGATCTGAATATGTTTCTGATTGAAAGTAACGCTTATCGCCCAAAGCCGAATGAATGGAAGGTACCACCCTTACCGAAAAACCATCGAACTGATAATCTTCCCCTCCTTTAACGGTAATCAATTGTTTTTGTGCTATACCATAAGCCTTTAAGATAGTGGATGTAGTTTCTGTCCCAATAACAACTGCTCCCGTTTTTTTGGCAATGTAGGGTACATCCGCCAAGTGATCTGTATGGGAATGATGGACCAAAATATAATCTGCCTTGGTAATTACTTTATTTATGGCCACGGTATCCGATTCGTAAATATCATCACCATCATATACCTTACGGTCATCTCCCTCTCCATAAAAACGAGGGTTTCCCTTTAATTTGACCCTAGAAATATAAGGGTCCACCAAAATGGTAAGGCTATCGTTTGTAATTTCCCAACCAGCGACCCCCAGGTATTTCATATGCACTTCTTGACCCAACAAATTTTGGGCGCTCACCAATACGCAACAAAGACCGATATATTTAACGAGAATCGATTTCAATTTAATCATTTCAGTGTTTTTTAATCTTCCACTTCAACCACGCATTCCACTTCTACGGCCTGTGCCCTTGGCAATGTTGCTACACCGATGGCCGCCCTGGCATGGATGCCCCTTTCTCCAAAAACGGCTACCATTAGGTCGGAAAAACCATCTATCACCTTGGGTTGCTCTATAAAATCAGGTGTGGAGTTCACTAGGGCCAACACCTTTACGATACGTTTTACCTTTTTTAGGTCGCCCAACATTTCCTTAAGGACGGCGATTTGGTTGATGGCCGTTAAACGTGCCCCCTCGTAGCCTTTTTCTATGGAAATATCAGCTCCCAATTTTCCCGTTATCTCTACCCCATTGGCGTACCTTGGTCCTTTTCCCGCCAAAAAAACAAGGTTTCCCGTACGTACCCCGTTCACATAATTTGCCACCGGATTAGGGGCTTTGGGCAGCTCTATGCCAAGTTCCGCCAACCTGGCTTCCGGATCGTAGACTTTGTGTTCCATTCTCAATTCTGTGTATCCCTATTAGGTGTAAAATCCGCCGCTGTCCACAAACCTTCGCTTTCATAATAATTTCCGTTGGTCATTACCGCGGACACCGTCCTAATATTGTCTATGTTTTCCAACGGGTTCTTGTCCAAAATGGCGATATCCGCCTCTTTGCCTACTTCCAACGTCCCCGTTACATCATCCATGCCCATGGCCTTGGCAGGCACTATGGTCGCCGTTCTGATGGCTTCCAACGGAGTTAGCCCCCCTAACTTGTTATAGGTCTCTATCTCTAAAAAGAGCCCGAATCCCGGTGCAAAGTTGTCGGTACCGGCAACTACCGGAATACCCGCTTTATAGAACTTGCCGATCACCTCCGCGGACTTAATAATATTCTGTTTCAATTTTTCGGCACGGGCTTCGGACGCTCCCGCCCTGAACCTTTTGCCCTCGAAGAGTTCGTAGGCCATCCTATAGGCTTCCGGCTCCAGGGTTTCCACGGGTTCGCCTTTGGGCAATGTACGTATTACGCCCAACCCAAGGGTAACGTCCAGAACGGTACCGTGCTTTAGGTAAAAGGCGATGGCATCGTTCACCATTTCGTCCGTAACTTCATTGTCCACCATGAAATAAGGGCCTAGATCCGATATTTTCTTGTCCGTAAACAAAGCCCCTAAAATCCTATTGTAGTGGCTCAACATATCCATACCATCTTCTACCGCCAACCGTGCATCGTTCACCAGGGCGGGCACATGACCGGTGACCGTCATGCCCACTTTATGGGCCTCTTCCGCCAATACTTTTAACATTTCGGGTTCTATGGAGGTATAGATCTTGATCTGCTTGTAACCGTTCTTATGGTACAGTGCCACTGTTTCCTTTGCCTCCTCTACCGACCTTGCACGTATTACACCGTTGCCCTTTATGCCTGGGCCATCGGTCATACCCGCCAAAAGGATATCGGGTCCCAATGCCCCGTCCTTGGCAATGGCGTCCCTAAATGCGGTCGCGAACTCCAGTTCGTTTCCATTGTCCCGGATCGTGGTAACCCCACCGGCCAAATAAGCGGGTGCCCATTGTACCTGGTTGGAGTGGGCGTGCATGTCCCATAGCCCTGGGATCAGGGTCTTCCCTTTTACATCGATCACCTTGGCCCCTTTCGGTACCTTTACGGACTCCCTTTTGCCGATCTCGACGATCTTGCCCTCTTCGACAATGATCGTCATATCCTTTCTGACCCCTTCACCGGCCACATCAACAACATCGCCCCCTACCAAGGCTACCACCGGGTATTCCGGGCCTTTCAGGTCTTGGGTGTACTCGGCCAGCTGGGCCATTTGTTCCTCTACATTGCCCTGGATAAAGGTGGGTAATGCCTCTTCGTATTCCTCTTTGATCATTTCCCTGATCTGGGTGTTCGCCTTCACCAAGGCGACCAAATTCTGCGACTCGTCCAACCAAATGGTTCTACCGCCCCAGTTGACACCGGTAGTAACATATCTGTCCAATACCCTTTGCTCACCACCTATCGTCACGGTATCCTTGCCCCTATGGGTCACCGTTACCTCTCCCCTGGGGAAGGTGGGCAGGCTTTCTTGCCCATATTTAAAATAGCAATGGTACAGCATCATCTCTATGCCCGCAGGAATATTACTGTGGAGGGGAAAGAAATGGCCGGACACCTTTTGCGTTACCTTGTCAAAATGTTTTTCCCAAACGGTAATCTCTTCGGGACCTATTTTCTCCACTTCAAGAATATTGGTGGTATCCTTGGAGATTCTTTTGCTGCTGTAATAAACAGGTTCCAAATCTTTGGTAAGCCGCAATTCCGACAACACCCCCGAAATGCGTCCCCGCTCGTTTTCGCCCTGCAGCGATTTTACATATATGGTATCGTTCTCGGTGTACACCTCATAGGTCTCCTCACCGATAGGGGATTGCCTTCTGTGCACTATGAATGTTCCATCATCGGTGAAATTGTCCCACTTTGACGATTCCGATGTACATGAAACCAACGATATGGACAGGAACAGCCCCGTACATAGTGATTTTGTGTATTTGCTAATACTTATCATTGATCTTATAGTTTTTCTTCCATTTTTTATTGAACCATAATTCACCTTATATCAAGGAAACTTTGGAACGTATTTGTTAAAGTAATAGAGGTTCAGCTCATCAGAGTTACTCTCGATAATGTCTGGTTTTTCGTCCCCGTTCAAATCACTGACCATGATATCATAGGTGTTGAATTTTTTATCGCTCAACACTATTTTTTTCCAACTTTTACCATCTTCCTGATTTAGAAAAACAGTATTGGGCGCCGCTACATTACCTATGACAATATCCATAGTGCCATCCATATCCATATCGGCAACCGACAGGGAATATGATTTATCGGAACTGGCATCGAATACCATTTTTCTATTAAAATCCCCTTTTTTACTTCCAAAATAAATCACGTTAGGCTCGCCTATATTAGCTGTTACAATATCTAAATATCCATCTTTGTCCATATCGGCAATAGCAACAGATCTGGTATTGTCCGTACCTGTACCATAGGGTATTCTTTTAGAGAAATTAAGCTTGCCATCATTTAGATACACATAATTGGGCTGCTCGTCCCTATTGGCCAGAATAAGATCATTATGGCCATCAGCGTTCATATCCGCCACTTCAACATCTATTGTAGAGTCTTTTTTAGAACCAAAACCTATAGATTTGGTAAAGTTTCCCTTTCCATCATTAAGGCATATCTCATTTTCCTTTCCACGGTTGGTTATTAGAATATCCATATCACCATCACCATCGATGTCCGCAACTACGATATTTCTAGTGGGTGCATACGCTTCACCGAACCTAGAACCTTTTGTGAATTTCCCATTTCCATCATTGATAAAGATGTAATTGGGCGCCATATCGTTACCAACGGCTATATCCAAATCGCCATCGTTGTCAAAATCGGCAAGCTCGGTGGAATAACTGGTTTCTTGCTCGTCACCCAAAATCTGTGAAACGGTAAATACGCCCCTGCCATTATTAAAGAAAACCCTATTTTGACCTGGCCAATGGCGACCGTTGGCCACGAGTATATCCACATCTCCATCCTTGTCTATATCTCCCAAGCCCATAGATGCCGTACGCTCTTTATAGGTACCTAAAATTAACCTGCCACTGGTAAAGAACTCAGAAGACTGACTATAACCTGTAGCTACAAAAAGTGAAAAAAGAAATATATATATCTGTTTCATTATTATTTTTTTAAATGTATGATTGGTGAGTTTGCCCGTTATTACGGATCTATTTAAAATGATCGATGCCCACGCTATTGTACAGTTCCTTGGCATAGTAAAGGTTACCGCCCTTCATGGTCCATTCCACCCTACGGATGTCGCTGATATCTTCCAAAGGGTTTCCGTCTATAAAAATCAAATCCGCTTTCTTTCCAGGCTCAATAGAACCATAGGAGTCGGAGACCCCCGTTATTTCCGCAGATTTTATGGTCGCCAATTTCAACACCTCATTGATCGGGATACCGGCCTTTACATAAAGTTCCAGCTCGCGATGGTACAAAAACCCGGGAAGCCCATCGGTACCGGGAACGATATCCACCCCTTTGTGGTACAGATCTGAAATTACATCCAACATTTTATCATAGCTCGCCCTGTACCTCGCGATCTGCTCCCCTTCTTGCGGCAGCCCACCGGCATAAAAACTACGCTGGTATATGACCGGGAACCTATCTTCGACCATGCCGTAGGTCGGGCTTACCTCTCCCAATTGGGCCAAAAACTTGTTTTCGAAAATGGCCGCCGTAGGGTCCACCAGGATATCCTTTTCAAGGAGAAGGTCGATAAAATCGGTATATTCCCTTGATTTAAGATCCAGATCGGCCCCATATTGTGCAGGCATCGTAAATCGCAGCGGGGTTCTGGTATCTATGGTGTCCGATAAGAAGTTAAGGAACAGCATATTGATATGCTGGATCTCGTTATACCCCTGCTCAATGGCCTGTGTTGCGTTCATGAACGCAGGAATATGTCCGCTCACCCGCATACCAAGGGAATGGGCCTTTTCCGTCAAAGGGGCCACCCATTCGGGTTTTATGGAGCTATATAATTTGATCTGCTGATAGCCCAATCTTTTATAATCCTCTATCTCCGCCAATCCCTCTTCCAGTGTTTCCACCACGTTCCTTTGGTTCGCGAACGGACCGGGACCATCGATGATACCACAAAAGGTTACGATGTGCGGCCCAATAATCTCATTGTTCTCGAACTGGTCCCTTAACCGATATAACTGTTTGTTATTGGCCAGATCCCTGACGGAAGTCACCCCTCCGGCAAGATATAACGCCCCCCTGAACTTCGAATTATGGGTATGCATATCGAACATGCCCGGCATAAGGGTCTTATCTGTACCATCAACGACCTGAACATCGCCAGAAATAGTTTTTTGACCCGTTGGTACGATTGCCTCAATGGTTTCGCCGTCTACGAAAACATCTTGGTTCGGAAGCAAAGATCCTTCCTTGGTAAATACATTTACATTTTTAACGACTACCCTATCCATGGCATGGGTAAGGTCTTTAGCGACTTCGGCGAGACCTTGGTCCTCTATGGAATCCTGCATCTTCTTCATCTCCAATCGAAGATCGCTAAAGTCCTTTCTGACAATGTGGAGGTTTCCGGCTATTTTGCACACCATTTGGCCCCCTTGCATCCAGATATAGGTCGGACTCAGGTCCAAGCCCTTCATGATAAGTAGGTCAAGCGTATCTCCATTGGATAGTTCTAACGGTGTCTTTTTTGTCAACTCCGCCTCGCCCGTCGGATACAGTGCCACTTTCCCCGTTTCCGATTTCAGGGCAAGTTGGGCAAGAATTTCATATACCGCGGGGGAACCATCAAAGCGAAAATAAAGTTGCCCCCCTTCAAAATCATCCTTGGAAGTACCGAACATATTGTTGATGGTTGCCGTCCCATCCGCCACCAAAAAACTCTCATCTATCGCCACCTTGGAATAATTGATCCCCTTTACGGTCTGGGCGGTAATAAAGTTTTCGTCGCTAAGCGATATTTCCTCGTTATATTCCGGTCCGCGGCCTCTATCGGTATAGGTGTAGTAATATTTATAACCATGGTCCGATGTCTGCCATTTCTCATAAGTGCCCGCTAGGCTTTCCCGGAACACCACATCGTAAACGGTCTTGTCCTGCTCTTTTACATCTTTACACGAGAACAGCAGGCTTACCGCCAAAACAATTATTCCAACAGGATATTTCATAGATGGATATTAAAAAATAGGGTTCATTAAAAATGTGTGCGATAAAGCGCCAAGAACTATCAAGGCTTTAAGGTTTCTTTATAGAACCGAAGCCAGTTCTGTCCCAATATTTTTTCGATATCCCCGGTGCTATATCCTCTTTTGTCCAAGACTTTGGCCACTTGAAGATATCTATCCGGCTTATCGAGCTCGGGGATCCATGGCGGCCATTGTACCTTATAGGACGGTTTAAAACGTGTCAACCTTGGCACGTACCAATTTTCGCGCGTGGCCCCCGTGGCCTCCAAGCCTTGGATGGCAAAATCGGATGCCAGGCCGACATGATCGATCCCTCCGATCTTGACCGCATGGTCGATATGGTTCACATAGGTCTCCAAGGTCGTGTCCGTTCCAAGGTTCGGACCGATCATATAGCCCAAGCAGATAATACCGATAATACCTCCCTTATCGGCCATGGCCTTGATCTGATCGTCCGTTTTCGCACGTGGATGGTCTTTGTGCAAGGCCTCGCACATGGAGTGGTTTATGGAGACCGGTGCTTTACTGTACGCTATACCATCGTTGGTGGTCTCCTTGCCACAGTGCGACAGGTCGACCATAATGCCCAGCTCGTTCATACGCTCAACGACCTCTACGCCAAAATCGGACAGGCCGCAATTGGTACGTTCAGTACTTCCATCGCCCAAATAGTTTCGCTCATTGTAGGTCAACTGCATCCAGCGCATTCCGGCATCGTAGAGCTTGTCCAAATTTTTGATGGACCTGCCCACCATCGTGGAGTTTTGAAAACCGAGCATCACCACGACCTTCCCTTCCTTTTTGGCCCGCTCATAGTCATCGGCGCTCGTACCCAAGATCAACCGGTCGGGGTTTTCCTTTATGATGGTCTGCCAGTTGTTCAAGTTCCGCAGTCCTTTCTCTAAATTTCCCGAATCAACGGAAGCGTTGAATCCTGTATAACCCGATTCGGCAAGCGCCTTGAAAGAATCCTCGTTCCAGTTACGTGAAATGATCAGGCCATCGTTGACAATGGCGTTGTTATATAGCTTTTCTATGTTTTTCTTTGGATGCTCCAATCCCATTCCAATGGGCCCCTTGCCACTGGCAGGTATGGACTCCATGATCGACGAAAAGGAATATGCCATCTGACTTGGCAACAAGGTTCCAAGAGATAACAACTTTGCAATGTTTCTTCTGTTTTTATCCAAAATATTAACTTTTTAAGTTGGATTTATATACCATTTCCGGCAAAATTTTAAAGACAAATTGAAATACATTGGAGAGGGGGAAACACACCATATAAACATGATGCTTCTCCAATGTATACAACTTTATAAATAACCACCTTCATTTTTGAAGGTTACACGTATCGTGTCAACTACTAATAACCCGAATTTTGCTCTATGTTCGGATTTGCATCCGTTTCGCTCTGTGGAATCGGTAAAATATTACTGTCATCACCATAAGGTATATAACAGATGCTTGCAGTACATTGGTCTCTTTGGATATCTTTCTTATATCTCATCAAATCCCATAACCTTTGTCCTTCAAAACATAGTTCCAATCTTCTTTCGAATAATATTTCCTCTATAAGCTCGTCTCCGGTAGCAGTAACATCGGGTGCGGAAGGAAGGGCTCTTTGGCGAACCGTATTTAGATCTTCTTGAGCCCCGGAAATATTGGTACCTATTTGAGCTCTTGCCTCTGCCCTGTTCAAGTAAATTTCAGCAAGACGTATTACCTTTATGTTATCATACCCGAGAACATCCGGATACTTATTCATTCTATAAGGAGCATAGTCCCCTACCAATAGATCATCTTCTATAAACACCTGTAACCGGGCATCATCCTCTTGATATAAAGAGATTACATCATCCGAAGGCAGATAATCCCCGTAACCATCCACCACGTACATTGCGCCCAAATTGTTACCTCCTTGGTTATCAGACTCGGTCTGTGATATTTCAAAAATGGATTCTGAGGTGTTGTCCAAAGACCATAAGTTTAAATAATCGGCATTGTCCACCAAGCTATATCCTCCTGTTTCAATAACCTGGGTAGCCATTGCTTCGGCATTTTCCCAATCTTCCATATACAGATATACCCTTGACAACAAGGCTTTTACCGAAGTAGACGAAAGTGTATTGGAATTCCCGGTTCTTGACGCATCGTCCATTAAAGTCAATGCTGTAGTCATATCGGATATGATCTGATCATACACTTCGGCAACCGTATTTCTTGATGGTTCCAAGGTATAATCAAAATCCAAAATAATAGGCACACCTAAGTGATCGGCATCGGCCGTATAGGTATAATGATTTGCAAAAAGTCGTACCAAATCAAAATAAATTAGGCCTCTTAGTGCATAAGCTTCACCTAAAATTCGATTTTTATCATCTTGCGACGTTTCTGACACTTCTACATCGGAATTGATAATATTGTTCAAAGCATTATTGGTATAGTACAATCCGGTCCATAAGCTTTCTGCTTGGGCATCGGAAACACTTTGTACATGCTGTGCATAATCTACGATCCTATTGGCCTGTTCATTTTGTTTGACATCATCAGCCATAACATCAGGAATCAAGAACATATATCTACCGTAGTAATAAGCACTTTGCAGTTCATCATAAACCCCAGAAATGGAAGTCTCTAGATCTTCTAAGTTTGTTAAAGCTTCTTCATTTGAAACAGAGCTCTGTGGACTAACCTCTAAGAACGATTCTGAACATGACAAGAAAAACCCTATCACGATCATTACTAATATTTTGCTATAATTTTTCATTAGTCTTTTTTTAGTTTATAATTTAATATCTAAGCCTAAAGAAATTGTTTTCATTGCTGGAGTGGTACCAACATAGCTTCCATTTATTGCTTGTTCTGGATCTATATACAGATCCTTATCCTTAGTGAATGTTAAGATATTGGTACCCCTTGCATACATTCTCATTGAACTGATATGTAATAGGGATGCGATTTTCTCGGGAAAGTTATAAGATACAGTCAAGTCTTTTAAACGGATATAACTACCATCATATAGCCATCTTGACTGGTTTGCCTCGTTACTACCAGATTGCCCTCCCCAAACGAATTTTGGAAACAAGGCATCGGTTTTTCCTTCTACCCATCTGTTTTCGAACAAATAAGTTGCCGTACTTCTTGGTGCCAACCTACCATCTCCCAATGTTCCTCTGGCCCTACTATCAAAGAGATAATTACCATATGAGTACATGAAATTGGCACTTAGACTAATTCCTTTATAGGATACAGCGGTGTTAAACCCACCATAGAAATCAGGAGTAGCGGATTTTCCTACCAAAAAGCGCTCTGCTTCCCCAATATCGTTGGTTATGGTAGTTCTAGTCTCATCGGTGTACCATTGTGGATCACCGTTCGTTTGGTCTACACCTGCCCAATCATACAGATAAAAAGATTGAAAATCTTGACCTACCTGTCTTCTATAGGCCCCATCGGTATAATCTTCTGTAAGCTTGGTGATTTCGTTTTTCAAGAAAGTAGTATTGAACCCAAGGCTCCATCTAAAATCTTTCTTATTGATGACATCGGCATTTAAAGAAAGTTCCAAACCGGAATTGGTCATTTCTCCAAAGTTTTGTGTAAGTTCCGTAAAACCAGTAGTTCTGGAAATAGGCACATCTAAAATAAGGTCGGAAGAAACTCTTTTAAAATATTCAACAGTACCGTTTATCCTGTTGAACAAACCAAAGTCCAAGCCAACGTTAAAGTTCTCTTGCGTTTCCCAAGTAAGATCGGAGTTTTCTAATTGTAAAGGACTACCACCTGGCGCGCCGTCATAATCCTCTCCGTAGGTATACAATCCTAAAGAGGCAAAATCGCCAATGGCCGCGTTACCTGTAACACCAAACGAACTTCTTAATTTAAGCATATCGATAAAAGTAACATCATCGAACAGAGACTCTCTGTTTATGTTCCAACTACCTCCAACAGAATAAAAAGTACCATATCTGTTTCCTGAACCAAATCTTGAAGACCCATCACGCCTTATACTTGCAGACAAATAATATTTACTTGCATAATTATAATTGGCCCTTAAAAACATGGAGCTAAAAGTATATTCAGACTTAGTTCCCCCTACTGTAAATTCGGAAGATGCGCTACTTAAAGTTTTAACTATGTCGTTTGGGAAATTGGTGCCAGAACCCCAATGAGATTCTTTTATGGTCTGTTGTGCTTCATAACCACCAAGGAAATTAAAATAATGATCGTTATTTAAAACTAAATTATAGTTCACCGTTTGGGTACCCACCCAAGTTTTTCCGGAAACCGTACCTTCATAAGCATATCCGTTATAATCGTATCCAGATCCGTAACGACGGTTATCGTATTGTGATTCGTTAATATTATATACGTCAAAATTCCATTGCGTCTTAAACACCAAATCTTTCACGGGGGTAACCGAAACAGCAAAGTTGTCGATAATACGGGTGGTCTTGGTCAACCATGTATCATCACCACTTAAACTACCCACTGGGTTACTACCGATTGGGAAATAATTTACATGTTCTGCATTATATTCACCTTCTTCATCATAAATAGGAATAAGTGGTGATAATTCTAAAGTACTTTTAAATGGGTTGTTCCAAGAACCTCCATCAGGTGCCGTACTGGAAGTAATATCAGAAATTGATATGTTGTTAGATATGGTTAAATAGTCACTTGCTTTGTACTCTAGGTTGGCACGGGTACTATATCTTTTAAAGCCATAACCAATAATATATCCTTCTTGATCCATGTACCCGGCAGACATAAAGTATTTTAAATTGTCTTTTGAACCATTTACGCTTAAGTCGTAGCTTTGGGTAACACCGGTGCGCGTAATGGCATCCAACCAATTGGTATCGGTAGGTTCACCTGTTGATGGGTCTATTTGTTGGGTGTATCTGGAATTTAGTCGGTCTACAGCCTCTTCATAAGTATCTCCCTGATTCATGTACCCTTCTATAAACAATTCTTTATACTGAGCTGCATTTAAGGGTTTTAGTATATTCTTTGAAGCTTGTGAGTTAAAGCCAGTAAGTGTTTTTAATTCTATAGTAGCTTTACCAGACTTACCTTTTTTGGTAGTAATCAAAATAACACCGTTTGCTCCCCTGGAACCATAAATTGCAGTAGAGGCTGCATCTTTTAGCACACTTATACTTTCTATATCGTTTGGGTTTATGGAAGCCATAATATTTGAACTGGCTCCATCATTATCATTGAGCGCCTGACTACCTGATTGCAAAGGAATACCATCTATCACATATAATGGCTCACTAGAGGCATTGATAGACCCAATACCCCTAATTCTAATTTGGGTATTGGCACCAGGAGCACCATCGGAGGCAGATGCCTGTAATCCCGCTACATTACCCCTAAGAGACTGTTCAAAACTCGAAGTCGGCACTTGCTCTAGTTCTTCACTTTTTACGACTCCGACAGATCCTGTAACGGACTCCTTTGTCTGAGTACCATATGCCACTACCACAACCTCATCCAAAGCGGCTACATCTTCTTTTAATGTTACATTAATGCTAGTTTTGCCATTAACATTAACTTTCTGGGTAACCATCCCTAAATATGAGAATACCAATACATCATCATCCCCTGCATTAATGGCATAGTTTCCATCAAAATCGGACTGTGTTCCAGTGGTGGTTCCTTGCACGACTACGTTCACCCCAGGAAGCGGCATCCCCGATTCATCAGATACAACACCCGTAATGGTTTGTTGTACGACTTTTACCTCTTCTTCTTTTGGGGTATTGTCAGATTCGTCTTTTCTTTCCTTGACAATTATTTGCTTGCCAATGATCTTGTAGGTTAAACTCGTATTTGAAAGTGCCCTATCGAGAATCGTAGACACTTTAGCCTTCTTTAACTTTAACGAAATTTTCTTCTTGGTCTTAAGAACATCATCGTTATAGAAAAAGACAAAATCACTCTTATTTTGAATTTCCTCAAAAAATTCTTCAATAGTAATATTCCTAACATTTATTTGGACCTCATTTTGAGCCAAAATAATATTACCATAAACAGACGTGAGCCCAATACCAATAAATAGCAAAAATGTTCTCATAATGACCAATATGGCCGTACTTAAGGTTTTTTTCATACTTTTGTTTTGGTTATAGAATGTTGCTGTTCACCACAGCAATGTTGTTTTAATTGCCAGAAGATGCTGGAACACCTTCTGGCTTTTTTTACTAATTCAAATAATTTACTTTTTACTTCATATAGTGGGTTTTTGTTAATAGATTATTATTTCGTTTTCGGAAAGCTCGTAATCTATAACTGAACTTTCTTTTATACTTTCCATTACTTTCTTAATATCCTCGTTCAAATCCAAATATCCCGAGAACGTCTCATCGGACGATATTTTTTCGATACCCACAATGTTCAGGTTATAGTATCTGGATATCTTTTTTATTATATGTCTTAGGTCATCTTGTTTAAATATCAAATAACCTTCCCTCCAAGAAAAATACGACTCCACGTCCACCTTTTCAGAGATAATACTTTTGGTGTTTTTATCGTAACTGGCCTTGGTACCGGGGGTAATCCTAAATTTGTCCATCGGTTCCGACGTTTCAGAATTGCCCAGATAACTAATTTCTACACTACCGCTTTTAAGCACTGTATTTATAGAACCTTCGTCTTGGTAATTAGTAACCCCGAATACGGTACCCAATACTTTTATCCGTTGGTTTCCAGAAACCACATAAAATGGTTTTTCTTTGTTATGGGCCACTTCAAAAATGGCTTCTCCCTCTATATAAACCTCTCTTTTATCATCACTGAATTTTGCCGGATAAACCAACTTTGAGCCCGAGTTTAACCATACTACGCTATTATCAGAAAGCTTGGTTTTCAACTTTTTACCATAAGGCACCAATAGTGTATTGTAAACTGGCTCATCTTCTATCCTCGTTTTTTGGCTAATGGTCTTGGTCGACCCTACCGAAATATCCTGGCCAGTGTTAGAATAGGTTACCATAGCACCATCCTCATCAATCTTTATTTCGTTTTCCTTACCAAGAATCAATGTCACCTTATCGGTATTTCCATCATGGCCGGAAACATTGGAGTTTACATAATCTGTAATGGACATAGGCTGAGAGGTAGACCGATTAAAATAAAACCCGATACCGCCCAAGAATAATAACGATGCGGCAAAGGCAGCCAAAAACCTGACTCTTCTTTTTCTGTACTTATATTTTTGTACCGAATTAAGTATCCTATTTTCCAAGTCTTTCTTTTCTGAAAATGTAATTGGCAAATATTTTATTTTTCTATCCGATCTTTTATCCTTCATTATTTGTTTGATCTTCTATATTAATTTGGGACTATACTTGTCTAATCTTCTTACACATATAAAGCAGCATTCGCACATTATATAGACAGTATTTGTTGTTGTATTTATTAAAAAAACTCTGATTCTATGAACGTAACGCCTTGAGAGCCCTGTAGACGATTGTTCTGGCCGTTTGCACGGTTACTCCCATTATTTCGGAAATTTCCTCATAGCTCTTCTCTTGATTGAACCTAAGATATATACCCCTTCTTTGTTTTTGGGTCAGGGTATCTAAGACGGCCGAAAGTTTTTCGTTCTTTTCCGTTTTTCGTTCGGCCCTTATTATGGTATCCTCGTGAGATTTGATGTGGTTCTTAAGGCTGTCTTTTAAAAGGTAGTCGTTTTCTTCGGACAAGACCACTATTCTATGTTGGTACTTCTTGTTTATTTTTCGCTTTAAACATTTAAAAAGGTAGTATTTACCATCCTCTAAAGCCGGTATACTCTTCTTGTATTTGTAGAGGTCAAGGAAAACATCATGTATGCAGTCCATTACATAATTTCTATCCTGTGAATGACGAATACCATAAGAAAAAAGGTCTTCTACATGTAAATTATACAATTCTCCCAAAGCTCCTTCATCACCCTTCTTCAGATTATTCCAAATAGCCTTTTCAGAAGTTTTTACTATCCTCAGTTTACTTTCCCCATTAGTAGTGCTATACCCATGATCAGCATTAAAACTAGTATTGGATTCCAACGCCCTTTCACCACGCTCTTGCATATGTCTTGGTTATTTTTGGTTTACATATATGACCCGACTCTTTATTTTAAGCGTTCTATTTTCATTTTATAGACAAAAAAAAGTAACTATTGCGATATTGTATTATTTAGGTATGTCATTTTACGTATTAAATAAAAATACCATACATATATTGCGTTTAATGTAAAGTCTCATAAAACAAAGGGGGCAATAGACGAACGACCAAAAAAACCTTTGCCTCTATCGCACACACCCGGTAGATTAATTAATTTTAATCTAAGATAAAAAAAGAGCTCCATTAAATCTGCTCCTAAAAGATAAAATATTGTGTAAACAAACACGCCTAATCTTCCCAAAGCTCCACGACCATTTCTACCTCAACCGCCATATTACCCGGCAAAGACCCCATACCTACCGCTGCTCGCGTATGCTTTCCGTTTTCTCCAAAAACAGCGACCATTAAATCGGAATATCCATTGATCACTTTTGAATGATCCTTAAATTCTGGAATGGCATTTACCATCCCTTTTACTTTTATGATTCTTTTTACCCTTCTTAAATCGCCCAATTCGGTCTTTAGCACCGATAATTGATTTATTGCCGCCTCGCGTGCAGCGGCATACCCTTCCTCTATAGTTAGGTCCGCCCCCAACTTACCAACAACATTTTCTCCATTGGCCTGTTTTGGTCCTTTACCGGAAAGAAACAATAAATTGCCGCTTTGTACGGCATGCACATAGTTTGCTACAGGATTTCCCGGATTCCTGAACGTAATTCCCAATTCGGCTACATTGGCCTCTGGGTTGTAATTTATATTGGAAAGAACTTTGTTGTTTGTTTCCTTTTCCTCGATTTTTCTTTCTAGGTCCGTACAACTTAAAATCGCAAAGCTTATAAAACCATAAATAATTTTTTTACCGAACATTTTCATAGTGGTCTGTATGGTATATTAAAAGTTACTTAACAACTCATTATCAACTTGGTATCCCCAAAATACCTGCCTGAAATTTCACAAATAACACCAAAAAATAGACAAACAGCATATTTTTTACACAAAATTGTAATCAAAGTACGATTTTATTAAAAAAGTGTTGATATTATTTCATTTTTGTTAGTTTAGCATATTAACCAAAAACATAACAACAAAACCAACAAAATATGGAGAGTTCAACTTCGACATCAACTGTTAACGCGAACAGGTTATTTTATGCCAGCTGTTTTGCGCTTATTACCACCGCTTTTTCCTTTAGTATAAGAGCCGGTATTTTACCCCAACTTGGCGAAGAATTAAGTTTAACCGCCGAACAATTGGGCTTCATCAACTCTATGTGGTTTCTAGGTTTTCCGATATCTATGGTCATTGGGGGACTCATCTACCACAAAGTAGGTGGCAAGGCAATTATGCAATTTGCATTTTTTGCCCATGCCGTAGGAATCATATTGACCATATATTCTGGAAGCTATATCGGGCTTTTAATATCTACCTTATTGATCGGGTTGGGCAACGGCTGTACAGAAGCTGCCTGTAACCCCATGATTGCAGATGCATACCAGGGCACACGTATGAGTACCATGCTGAACAAATTTCACATGTGGTTTCCTGGAGGTATCGTTATAGGAAGTTTGGTCTCTAAATTTATGACGGATGCGGGACTAGGTTGGGAAACCCAAATTTGGATCATCTTGGTACCAACTATCATCTACGGCTATCTTTTCTTCGGACAATCTTGGCCTAAGGCCAAGGTAGAGGAAGGGGCAACTTTAAGTGGTAATTTAAAAGCCATGATCTCTCCGCTTTTCATATTTATGATTATCTGTATGTCTTTAACGGCCGCATCAGAATTTATTCCACAACAATGGTCCAGTATAATTCTTTCTAAAAGCGGTGCACAACCCATGTTGATATTGGCATTGGTAACGGGTATTATGGCCGTTGCCAGGTATTTTGGTGGAAATATGGTCAAAAGGTTCGACCAAACGGGCGTTCTTTTAGGATCTGCCGTACTGGCGACGGTAGGCATCTATTTATTTAGTACGCAAACAGGGGCCATGGCCTATGTAGCTGCTGTATTCTTTGCTCTTGGGGTTGCTTATTTTTGGCCGAATATGATTGGTTTTGTTGCCGATAAAATTCCTAAGAGTGGTGCTTTGGGCATGTCTATCATAGGAGCTGTAGGGATGTTTTCGCAAACCATTTTTCAACCTATTACGGGAAGATGGATAGATAACGATTTAGAGGCCGTAGCCGCCAGAGGATTAACCGGTGATGAGTTGGAGTTGGTCGCAGGCCAAGAAACAATGCGGACCATCACCATCTTTCCAATTATATTGATCGTGCTTTTTACCTTTCTATATTTTTGGATGAAAAACAAAAAATCAAAAGAAGTGGCGGCAGCATAAATTGCATCTCCACAAGCAAAAAAAGGATCGCTCAAGGCGATCCTTTTTTTTGCTTATTGAAACCTCTTGTCAATCCATCAAAATCTCTAAAATTTCAATGGCCGCTTCACTAATTTTAGTACCTGGCCCATATATGGCCGTCACCCCTTTTTCTATAAGAAACGGATAATCTTGTTTAGGTACCACACCACCTACTATTACCATAATATCGTCTCTGCCATATTTCTCCAATTCTTTGATCACTGCCGGCACCAATGTTTTGTGGCCTGCAGCCAACGATGAAACTCCTAAAACATGCACATCGTTCTCAACGGCTTGTTTGGCCACCTCTTGTGGGGTTTGAAACAATGGACCTATATCTACATCAAAACCCAAGTCTGCATAAGCGGTAGCCACTACCTTTGCCCCACGGTCATGCCCATCTTGCCCCATTTTTGCAATCATGATTCGCGGCCTCCGCCCTTCTTGTTCTGCAAGACGATCGGCTAACCCCTTTGCTTTCTTAAAGCTGTCATCTTTACTAATTTCTTTAGAATACACGCCTGTAATAGTATTTGTTATTGCTTTGTGCCGACCAAAAGCCTCTTCCAACGCATCGCTTATTTCGCCCAAGGTAGCCCGGACTTTTGCAGCTTCTACCGCTAAAGCTAATAAATTGTCGGCCTCTTTATTTCCATTTAATCTTAGCTCTGCAGCTGTAGCAATATTTTTCAACGCTTGGTCAACGGCTTCTTTATTTCTGTTTTTCTTAAGTCTGGCCAACTGATCTAATTGTTTTTTTCGAACTTTTTCATTGTCCACCTCCAGAATACTCAGATCGTCTTGTTGGGCTAAAGCATACTTGTTTACCCCCACGATAGTATCCCTACCACCATCTATTCTCGCTTGTTTCTTTGCTGCCGCCTCTTCTATTTTCATTTTGGGAATACCTGCCTCTATAGCTTTGGTCATGCCTCCTAATTCCTCTACTTCCTCTATTAACTCCCAGGCTTTATGGGCCAATTCATCCGTTAGCTTTTCTACATAGTAGCTGCCCGCCCATGGGTCTACCGTTTTGGTTATTTTAGTTTCTTCTTGAAGAAATATCTGTGTTTCCCTGGCAATTCTGGCCGAAAAATCCGTTGGCAAGGCAATAGCTTCGTCCAATGCATTGGTATGCAAACTTTGGGTACCTCCGAATACCGCGGCGGCGGCTTCTATTGTAGTGCGTGCCACATTATTAAACGGGTCTTGTTCCGTTAGGCTCCAACCACTTGTTTGGCAGTGTGTTCGTAACATTAAGGACTTAGGGTTCTGCGGATCAAATTGTTTTACCAATTTTGCCCATAGCATTCGGGCCGCCCTCATTTTGGCAATTTCCATAAAATGGTTCATACCTATACCCCAAAAGAAAGATAGCCTTGGAGCAAAATCATCTATTTTGAGTCCGGCACTTAAACCTGTTCTAATATACTCCAAACCATCTGCCAAGGTATAGGCCAACTCTAGATGTGCCGGTGCACCCGCTTCGTGCATATGGTACCCCGATATACTTATACTATTAAACTTGGGCATATATTTACTGGTATACTCAAAAATATCCGCTACCAATTGCATGGAAGGTTTTGGAGGATAGATATAGGTATTACGCACCATAAATTCTTTAAGTATATCATTTTGAATGGTTCCCATTAATTTTTCTTTGGAAACATTCTGCTCTTCCGCCGCAACTATAAAGAATGCCAGTATCGGTATAACAGCACCGTTCATGGTCATGGACACCGACATTTTATCCAATGGAATACCATCAAAAAGTATCTTCATATCCTCTACCGAATCTATGGCGACACCTGCTTTTCCAACATCGCCGACAACCCTCTCGTGATCACTATCATATCCTCGATGGGTAGGGAGGTCAAATGCAACAGACAGTCCTTTTTGGCCGGCCGCCAGGTTTCTTCGGTAAAAAGCATTGCTTTCTTCGGCAGTGGAAAAACCTGCATATTGGCGAATCGTCCATGGTCGTTGAACATACATGGTGGCGTATGGCCCGCGCAAAAAGGGAGGCATGCCAGCCGAAAAACCTAAATGTTCCACCCCCCCAATATCTTGATCGGTATAGTTCTTTTTTAATGCGATCCCTTCGGCCGTCACAAAAGTTTCGTCCGTTTCAACATTGCCATTGCCAAGACGACCATTGGTTTTCTTTATATGAATATGCTGAATATCCTTCCTACTCATTTCCAATTCTTTTTTGTTCTATAGCTTCCGCCAATCTACGCTCCATAATTGGCTCTATCAACGTTTTTCTAGGTTTGTGCTTAACAAAAGGATAAAGCTCAAGATCATTTTTCATTTTGTCAGATTCGTTTATGTATTTGTTGGTTCCTACCAGCACCTCATCTTGGGCATCGAATCTATTCTGTTGTTTTTGCGCCGATTCCTTTATCTTTTGTTGTATGGTATGTGTTTTTAATTGTTTTAAAAAACCACCTCCCTTTTCAATAGATTTAAATAATTGCAACCCCTTTTCTGCAAGCTGTCCGGTTATATTTTCGATATAATAGGCCCCATCGGCTACATTAGAGACTTTATCAAAATAACTTTCCTCTTTTAACAGTAGTAACTGATTTAGAGAAATACGTTTAGAAAATTCGTTGTCTTTATGATAGATGGCATCATACGGTAGATTAAATATGGTATTGGCTCCACCTAAAACGGCCGACATACATTCGGTAGTTGTGCGCAACATATTGGTATTATAGTCGTAAAGAGTCTTGTTTCTCTTGGACGGAAAAGCAGTAATATGGCAATCTATGTCTGCCCCATACTCCTCGGCCAATGTTTTCCACAACAGGCGCAATGCCCTAAATTTTGCTATCTCAAAAAAGTAATTACCCCCTATAGCACAATTGAAAGTGATATTCTTTAATTGCCCCAAAAGGCCATTTTCAGACAAATGGTTCAAATACTCATTGGCATGAGCCATGGCATAGCCCAATTGCTGGGTTATATTGGCACCTGCATTTTCATATAACGAAACATCAACACTCAAAATATTTTCACCAGAACCCCGCAGTAGACCATTCAATATTTCATGGTCTTTTGTAAGATTAAAATACCAATTGCCCGATCGTGCCAAATTACCAATGATATCTACATTAAAAAACATTTTACTCTCCTTGTAACGGGGCAAGGCCACGATAGAACTAATATAGTCACCGGATAAAAATCGAAAATCGAAATACATGGTATTTTTTTCCGTATCCAGATTTTTAAAAAGAGACTGCACCTGAATCTTCTCTGTGGGTACGGTAAACAAGAGTGCTTCAGCACCTCTGTTCAATTCTTGTATCGCATTCTTGTTCGCATGCTCGGCATTGCCGGCATAAATTGTTTGGCCAATAGTCCAAGTATGGTTTATAACTGGGCCATTTCCTGTATCTCCAGCAACATCATCACTATGGTAAAAGGGCTTTACCTTAATACCTTCGGGAGACTCCCAAACCAATGTTTTGTTATAATCAGCACCTTTTAATTGAAATTGAATATTTTGTTTCCATGCCTTCGCAGAAATTTCAGGAAACTCATTAAAAAGGGTATCGTTTTTCATCTTAAGCCATAAATTTTGTATTCAAAAGACAACTTGAACAATGCTAAAAATATATATGGGATATTTTTAGACAGCCGCATATCAAAGATACAATAAGATCAGTGTTGTTATTTGTCATACTTAAAAACGTTTACCATAACGAGCTGTCGAATATAATTTCATTAACCAATAAAATATACCCATCTCTGTATCAACAAGAAAAAGGCTCCCTGTAAACAGGGTGTTACCGAGGTTATAAATGCCTTATTTTTGACCTAAATAAATCTTAGCATATTGTCAATTAAAACATCCTATCATATTTTCTGTAATCGGAGCCTCATAAAGCCTCTGTCTCCGTTCATAAAAAACGCATGTCTATTTTTAGTCCTGCTGTTTTCTTGTTTCTATGTTTTTGCTCAAGAAGAGATAAGGATAACAGCCTTTGGGCATATTCCAAAAACGATTCCCGATTCATTGTACACCCGTTTAAAACAGACAAAAACCGACAATGAAAGACTTCACTTATATTATATAATAGGTGAACAATACGCTAAACACGGTAATGCGGATTCTGTAAATTTTTACGGAAATAAAATGGATAGCGTCTTAAATGGCAGCAACTTAAAAGATAGTCTGTTACACATTCTAAGAATGAAAAAGTTGTTGGGCGATGGCAAATTCATAACAGGGTTCGACGATGAGGCCCTAAAGCAGTATTTAGAAGGTATTACCGTTTCTGACTCTCTTGCCCTTACCTCTAAAGAGGTCATTTGGCTGAGGCTCGGCCTAGGAAAGGTATATTTAAGAAAAAGGGAATACACCAGTGCCAAGAACATTTTTGAAAAATGTGTTCAAGAAACCGTCAATGAAGAGATCAAGGCAAATGCCTATTACCTTTTGGGGGTACTGGCGACCATGGAATATGAGGATTACGATCTATCGTTATCTTATTATGAAAAGGCAAGATCATTGGCCCAAAAACCATCAATGGACAGGCTTTTACTTAAGATCGAATTAAATGAGGGAGCTATTTTTCTTAACCGTAAAAAATATGACAAGGCATTGGTAAATTTTGAACATGTAATGAGGGCCAGCATGGAAAAACAATATTATGGGCTATACACCAATGCCGTATTAAATTATGGAGACGCCTACAGTGAGCTTGGTGAGTTTGAAACGGCGGAAATGGTCTTGTCAATGGCATATGCAAATGCTATAAACTGGAATCGTCTAGAACTACAAAAAAGTATAATCCAGGGCCTAAGAAATGTATATGTTGCCAAAGGCGATTATAAGAACGCCTATAATTTAATGACCCGTTACAATTCCATTTCCGAAGAAATACTGGAAAACCAGAACTTAAAAACCATAAAGGACCTGGAATACAAGTATAAGACACTGCAAAAAGAAAAGGAAATAGTAGAACTTAAAAGAACCCAATTGGCGAAACAAAATGAAATAGAACGTCAAAAAACCATTAAAAAGGCCGTTCTATATGGTTTTCTTGTTCTTCTAATTCCTATTATCACCTTGTTATACGTTTATTATCAGAAACTACAGGCACAAAGCCTATTGGCGGCCAAACAGCAAGAACTAAACAATAGAAAAATAACTTCTTTGCTAAACGAGCAAGAGTTAAAAATAGCAAAAACCGCATTGAGCGCGCAGCAAGAAGAACGCTCAAGAATTGCCCAACAATTACATGATAGTATTGGTGGTAACCTAGCTGGCATAAAGTTACAATTATCAAACGTCGAAAAACCCAACGATACCCAAGTTGGCATCATGAAACAGGTAAACGAGACCTACGAACTGGTTCGTGAAATATCGCATAACCTAATTCCCAAGAAATTCAACGAAAATGCGTTTACCATGTTACTTACCGATTATCTTGAAAAAATCAAAACCAGTTCTAATTTAAGTATTGCCTTTTCTGCCCATCCGGAAGAAAAAATAAACGGATTGTCCGAAAAGATCAAAGTGGAACTCTATCAAACTATACAAGAATTGACCACCAACACCTTAAAACATGCAAATGCGACCTCTATAGAACTACACCTAGGTTTTTATAACAATACACTTCAATTGTTATTTGAGGACGATGGAATAGGGTTTGATATGAAAAAGAGCCATGAAGGAATCGGCATTACCAATATTAACACCAGAATAAAACAATTGCACGGAAACATCGTTCTAGATAGCACACCCGGAAGAGGTTCTGCCTTTACCATAACCATACCCATAAAAGATATCGATGAGAAAGTATAAGATAATCATTGCAGACGACCATAAGATGTTTTTGGACGGCCTAATGAGTATTTTGGCACATAAAGAAACGTATGAAATTATATTGACCGCCAATAACGGTAAAAATGTAGCCAAGTATCTTGATATTAATAAGGATGACGAAATCGACCTTGTTATAACCGATATAAACATGCCAGAATTTAGCGGTATAGAACTAAACAGTTATATCAAAAAGAACCACCCAAGCATAAAGACCTTGGTGGTAAGTATGTTACACGACACTAAAAGCGTACAAACATTGACAAAAGACAATGTAGATGGCTACATACCAAAAAATGCCGAAAAAGATGAGCTTTTATTGGCTATTGAAACCATTTTAAAAGGCGATAAATATTTTTCCCAATCCATAAAGGACGTGTACTTGAAAGGCATGTTCTCGAATGAAAAAAACATGGAAGATTCGTTATCGAAACGAGAAAAAGAAGTCTTAAAATTAATAGCACAGGAATTTACGACCCAAGAAATTGCCGATGAGCTATTTTTAAGTAAACACACCATTGAAAGTTATCGTAAAAACCTCATCTCAAAGCTAGGGGTCCGAAACCTTGCCGGGCTTACAAAATACGCCATTAAATTAGGCTTGGTAGAATAATACCCCTGTTTTCAGGGAGTAATTTCTACGGAATAATGGGCTGTTTATGGCATTTTACCACAATACTTTTACACCGTAAAATATTTAAAACCAAAATTATGATCAACGGAATTACCTTAGTATTGTTAAGTATCATAGCAGTACCATCATTAGTACTTTCAAAAAAACCGAACGCAAAAGAGCTATTGGAAAAAATTGAACCCTACCAAGGATGGATAGGCCTAATTTTCTGTATTCTTGGCATATGGGGCATTATTACCGCCATCTTAAATATCGGCTGGTTGACAACAGCTCCCATTTGGTGGATTACCTTAGCCGCAGGAAGCCTTGTACAGGCAACTTTAGGTTTTATGCTAGGCTTTGGACTTATAAACAAACTCTTTATGTCAAAAAACACCGAAGCACAAGAAAAAGCCGCCGAATTAAGAAGCAAAATTGCCCCAAAACAAGGTAAATTAGGCATCTTAGGTCTTGTTGTAGGTGGATGGATGATAGTTGCCTCTTTTCTTTTTACCCTTTAATTTTTAAAACAATAAAATATCAAAATCATGAAAAAATTTATCATTTTGTGTGCCGTTATAGGTGCTACCGCCGTAAATGCACAGAACAAAGATCTTCAAAAAACAGTTTCTGTTACAGGTATGGCCCAAGTAGAAAGAAACGTATCTACCCACAAGGTAAAAGCTACCTTGAACATGGATCAATTGTATTATTCGGACCCACAAATTAAGTCGCTACAAGAATTTAAGGACAAGTATTTCGAAGCTTTGAAAAAAGTCGGTATCGACCCTGAAAACTTTGTGGAGAAAGAAATGGAATTTCTTACCTCTGGATATCAAAAAGAAGGTACGGTGTTAGAGTTTGAAACCTCTTCTGAAGATATTGCAAAAAAATTATTGTCCGTAAAGATGAACGGTGTGGTACACCAATACCTGTTTAAAACTACGATAGACCAAAAAACAATGGACTCATTACTAAAAACAGCCTTGGCAGATGCAAAGGCAAAAGCCCTAAAACTTTGTGAATTAACAGGGCAAAGCTTGGGTGATATTGTCTCTATTTCGGAAAACTTGCCGTTAACCGATGTATGGACCAGCTATTACAATGATTCTGGAGATTATTTAACCCTATCTGTAACCTACGGAACAAAATAAACTTAGTTGGTTGGTTTGTTAAGGTACCCGACTTATTCCTCTATGGATGGTCGGGTATTTTTTCGCAATATAAAAACAGTTTATCTGTTCTCATACCCATCTTTCTAGATCTACCACAATGATCTTTACGAATTTACCCAGTTTTTAAAATCTGTTGCCTTGGCCTTACTTACCACAATGCGCTCATCGGCCTCTGGCCTTACGTTTACGATCAATTTTCCGTTAAAGTAATAATTGATGTTTTCTATGACATCTTTTCTAATGATAAATTGCCTGTTCACCCTATAAAATTTCTCTGGATCTAATTCTTCTTCAATCTCTTCGAGCTTACCGTCCACCACATAAGATTGACCACTTAGGGCAATCCCCTTTACGACACCGGTATCTATTTTAAAATAAGCGATATCAGCTACTTTCAAAGGAATTAATTGATCACGGTGCCCTACCAAAAAAGTTGTTTTGTAGTTTTTTACTTTTCTGTTTATCAAACTGAGTAAACCCTTAATCTGATTCTCGGCGATCACGGGCTCTTTTACATGGCTTTTAAGTTTATTTAAAGCGTCTTTCAGTTCATCTTCGTCTATGGGTTTCAATAAATAATCTATACTGTTTACTTTAAAAGCTCTCAGGGCATATTGATCATAGGCGGTCGTAAAAATAACGGGAGTGGTTATATTGACTTTTTCGAATATTTCAAAAGAAATACCGTCCGCCAAGTGAATGTCCATAAAAATCAATTCTGCTTCGTATGGTTTTTTAAAATACTCCACTGCACTTTTAACGGAATCCAACACATCAACAACCTCTATATCGCTATCTACCCCCTGAAGTAAATAGGCAAGGTTGTCACTGGCCGCAAGTTCATCTTCCACGATTACAACTTTCATAATTCTTTGGTTAAAGGAAGTTCTACACTGAAAACATTATCTACGGTTCGCACGGTCAACTTTTCTTTTAGTAAAATCTCGTACCGTTTTTGCAGGTTTGCCAGTCCGTTCTTTGTACCGTCCGCCAGGTTGGTCCTAGGTCTTATTACATTTTCTACAAAAAGAGACCCATTCTTATCAAAAATATTTACAGTCAATGGATTAGATCCTGAAATCTCATTGTGTTTTACCGCATTTTCCACCAATAATTGCAGTGCCATAGGTGGTACTTTCTCTTCTAGGCAATGTTCATTTATGTTTACATCTATATGCAACCGATCCCGATACCTGGTTTCCATTAAATAGGCATAGCTATCCAAATATTTAAGTTCTTCACGAATACTTACCAAATCAGAATCACCGCTCTGCAGTATATAGCGATACATATAAGACAATTTTTTCACGAACTGTGTCGCCGTTTTATTATCTCTTATCAATGATGTCAACGAGTTCAACGAATTGAACAAAAAATGGGGGTCTATTTGGTTTTTTAAGGCGTTAAGCTCATTCTGCAGGTTTTGCTGCTTTAGCCTTTCGTTTTCTATTCTACTCTCTTGTTGGTCTACCTGTAACCTAAGAACACGGGCAATAAAGAACAGTACTATCAAGAAAAAAATGTAATTAAACTTGGTAAATCCTCTTTCTTTAGAATCCATTTCTATTCCCATGACATAGTAGAAAAAGTGACCGAACAATTTTAAAAACAATATGAGAACAACAATATCGGCAACAAGCATTAACACCATTCTTGCAATGTGCGATCCTTTAAATTTTAAGTATCCTACGTTTGTGTTCAGCTCCAATATTACCCAAGAAAAGAAGAAAAAAAGAACATACCTGTATAAAAAATCAACAACCCATTTACCAGAGAAATCAATGGCTCCCTCCGTTATCATATTATATAGATAAATGGTTCTAGGTAAGGATATAAGAAGTGCCAATAATAGAGCTACCCTTATTATCTGGGTATGTTTTACCTGTTTTATCATCATTGGATTGTTCTTTGGCAGTATCTCAAATTTACGTCAATTTTAGTTGGTGATTTTTACAAAAATCCTTTTCTATCACAGGCCTTCAGTAAATTAAAGACCTGTAAAGAAAATAAGCCTTGGATTCTTTTACTTGGCAAATGCATCAAAGTTCTCGGGTAGATAAGGGGCTACGTCAAAACCCAACTCTACTTCCTCTTCTTCCTCTAATACTATAATATCGTCTGGATCCACCTCCATACCCTTGTACGCATTAAACCCAAAAGGTAAATAATCGGCCGTGTCAAAACCTAAAACAATTTCTTCTTCCTCTTCTACCAACACGAGATCATCGGCCTTCATGTTGGCAGATTCCATTTCCATTCTTAAGCCCTCTGCAAAAGGGTTATGTATTTCCTCAAGAAAATCTACGCTTCCATGATCTTCTTTGTTCGATGTTTTGTCAAATCCGGTAAAGGAAATTAGCAATGCGCCCAATAATCCTATTCCCAATAGGCCTGTTATTTTTTTCATGATATATACTATTTGATTTTATTAAATATTATTTGAGGACAAATGTAGGCCAACACTTCTCTTGCAGATGGCACTAATTATGTGAAATGACTGAAAACCAACTCCAACCAACCCATTCCATAACTGAAATAAACATAAATCACCTTGGGTTGTTAAATAGGACAACTACCAACGGCACAAAGAAACAATCCACAACCTATTCACCTAATTACCAACAAGTAACAATAACAAATCATAAAACCTGTGATACCTGTAACAAATATAATTTCTAATTACAGCCCGTAATCTTGTAAATTACAGAACAAACAAAAAATAATTAGTTTTATACAATATATTTCATCAGAAAAACCATTTAATTGACAATCGTTCAAATTAATTTACAATAACGCAATCGATTACATAAAATTAGAATGATATACCTACAACACATATACACATCTCACCTAGTACATACCAGCGCTAATGAAACCCAAATGAGACATATAGTTTGTAAACCACAAAACGGTCCGTAAAAAAAGATGTATCTAGCCAGCCTACCAATGTACGACCGCTATATCGTTGAAAGAAAATAAAATGCCGATTACAACCGAAAATCAATGAACACATCGACTCCGAATACAGAAAAATTTATTCATGAAGACTATCTGCTGGAAAATAACTTTTCGCAAAGACTTTATCATGAATTTGCCGCTACAATGCCCATTATCGATTACCATTGCCACCTTCCGCCAAAAGAAATAGCGGAGAATCGCATATTCGACAACCTTACACAAATATGGATCAACGGAGATCATTACAAATGGAGGGCCATGCGTACCTTCGGAATCGAAGAAAAGTATATTACCGGTACGGCCCCCGACCATGAAAAATTTGGGCAATGGGCAAAAACAGTGCCCTATACCCTGAGAAACCCACTATATCATTGGACACATTTAGAGCTAAAACGATACTTTGACATAGATGTATTGCTGAATACCTCTACAGCGAATGATATTTATACCGAAGCTACCACAAAACTGCAAACCACCGCATATAGTTGCCAGAATCTGATAAAAAAAATGAATGTCAAGGTGGTGTGCACCACCGAAGACCCTATCGATGATCTGGTACATCATCAACATATTGCAAAAAATGGATTTGGGGTAAAAATAAGTACATCGTTCAGGCCCGATAAAGCCCTATTAATCGGCGACGAGAACTACAATTCATATCTAGATAAATTAGCGGAAGCCAGTGGTGTAGAAATTACCACCTACAAATCGCTCTGTGATGCACTCTCTAAAAGATTGGATTATTTTGATGCCAATGGGTGTAAGTTATCCGATCACGGTTTAAGCAACATTCCATACAGAGTCTATACGGATGCTGAAATAGAAACCATATTTCAAAACAGAAGGACCCATAAAGTAGTTACGATAGCAGAGGAAGAGAAATTTCAAACGGCCCTTCTGTTATATTTATGCGAACAATATCATAGCCGTAACTGGATACAACAATTTCATTTGGGCGCACTAAGAAACAACAATGAAAGAATGCACCGTTTGTTGGGTCCTGATACCGGATGGGACTCTATTGGAGATTACCCACAGGCCTATACGCTTTCTCGGTTTTTAAATAGGTTGGATTCAAAAGATAAACTGACCAAAACGATTCTCTATAACCTAAACCCTTCCGATAACGAGGTATTGGCCTCTATGATCGGCAATTTCAACGACGGTAGCACCAAGGGCAAAATACAATTTGGCTCCGGCTGGTGGTTTTTAGACCAAAAAGATGGTATGACCAAACAGATGAACGCACTTTCCAATATGGGGCTCATAAGTTGTTTTATAGGAATGTTGACCGACTCTAGAAGCTTTTTATCCTATCCTAGACATGAATATTTTAGAAGAATACTTTGCAACCTCTTCGGAAAAGAAATGTTGAAAGGTGAAATACCAAAAGATTTTGATCTAGTAGGTAAGATCGTTCAAGATATCTGCTACAACAATGCCAAAGAATATTTCAATTTTTAACAGACCAACCATATAACCGACCATGAAGAAAGTAACAACGTACAGAAAAACCATACCCATATTGGCAACGAAGAGATTTGTAGAATATACCCGACCCATTAATTCCAATATGGCCCATAGTGCCGCATGGTGTTTATCAACAAACTTGGTCAATACGCAACTATTATGAAAAATACCATGGTATTCCCCTTGTTGTCCCTTTTCATCTTCATCATGGGGTGTTCAACGCACTCAGATGTCAAGATCCTACGCTTAGGGCATGGTCTTGATGTAAGCCATTCTGTACATAAAGCTATGGTAAAAATGGGCGAAGATCTTTTTGAACGTTCTGGAGGTCGGTTAAAACTTGAAATCTACCCCAGTCAACAATTAGGTACGGAAAGAGAATGTTTAGAGCTTTTACAAATCGGAAGTTTAGACATGACCAAAGTATCTGTAGGCGTTTTAGAAAACTTTGCTCCAAAAACAAAAGTACTGGGCCTACCTTTCTTGTTTAGAGATCGCCAACATTCTTTTGATGTTTTAGATGGCCCTATAGGAGAAGCACTTTTAAACGAAGGTGAAAAATACTGGCTAAAAGGTTTGGGGTTCTATGATGCGGGCAGCCGAAGCTTCTATACCATGAAAAAGCCCATTCTTAAACCCTCGGACCTAAAAGGACAAAAAATAAGGGTCATGGAAAGTGCCACTGCGGTAAACATGGTAAAAGCATTGGGCGGGTCTCCTACTCCAATTTCTTGGGGAGAACTATATACCTCTCTACAACAAGGTGTAGTAGATGGCGCCGAGAACAACCCTCCCAGTTTTTACCTATCTAGACACTACGAGATATGCAAATACTATTCGTTAGATGAACATACCGTTTTGCCAGACGCCTTATTAATAGGTACCTATGCTTGGAACAAATTAACCGAACAAGAACAAGCTTGGTTGAAAGAATCGGTAAAAGAATCGGTAAAATACCAACGAATATTATGGGCCGAGGCAGAAGCAGAAGCACTGAGGGAAGTAGAAAAAGCGGGGGTACAAATTATAAGACCCGAGAAAAAGGCATTTGCGGATAAAGTGGAAGAAATCTATGAATCGTACAAAGATGACACAGATATCTACCCTTTGATCAAACAAATACAAGATACAAAACCAACTAACCAATAAGACAATGACATTACGATCAAAAATTGATAGTGTTATAAGTAAAACACTGGTCCTTATCATGTCCGTTATGGTCATAAATGTACTTTGGCAGGTATTCACAAGGTACATAACAGGAAACCCAAGTTCGTTTACCGATGAGCTGGCGCGTTACCTTATGATCTGGATCGGCGTGCTGGGCGCTGCCTATGTTTCTGGCAAAAATTTACATGTTACCATTGATATTCTGCCAACACGTTACAATGTAAAAACACAAAACAAATTTAAGGCCGTGGTTACTATACTGGTTACTCTTTTTGTATTCTTTGCTTTTGTGATAGGAGGTTCACGCTTGGTCTATATTTCTTATGTGCTCGGGCAACAATCTCCCGCTTTACAATTGCCCTTGGCAGTGGTATATATGATTATTCCCATAAGTGGGCTGTTGATCATATACTATAAAATATCAGATCTATTAATACGTAAACCATGATGGAACATATACCTATTTTAGTAATGGTCATAAGCTTCATCTGCTTATTGGCCATTGGCACACCGGTTGCTTGGAGCATTGCAATATCATCTCTTTTAACCATGTTGGTAAGTATTCCTGCAATGCCCGCTTTCACAACGGTTTCACAAAGAATGGCTACCGGTCTGGACAGCTTTGCTCTTTTGGCCATACCTTTTTTTATACTCTCTGGCGAGCTAATGAACAAAGGCGGTATTGCCCATAGGCTCATTGCTTTTGCAAAAACACTGGTCGGCTCCCTTCCTGGAGGATTGGCCTTGATCAATGTAATCGCCGCTATGTTAATGGGTGCCATTGCCGGGTCTGCCCTGGCCTCTGCTTCTGCCATGGGAAGTATTCTAGGGCCAGAAATGGAAAAAGAAGGGTATTCAAAAGAATTTGGTGCAGCTGTAAACATCACCTCTGCCACTACGGGGCTGATCATACCCCCCAGTAATATATTAATAGTATATTCCCTGGCCAGTGGTGGTGCCTCTATAGCCACCTTGTTTTTAGCGGGATATATTCCGGGGATATTGACAGGACTCTTCTTGATGATCGTGGCCATGTTCTGGGCGAAAAAGAAAAAGTATAAAGTTGGCAAAAGAAGCAGTCTAAAAGAAGTAGGAAAAACATTCATTGACGCCCTCCCCAGTCTATTTATGTTGGTAGTAGTCATTGGCGGTATCGTCTCCGGTATATTTACGGCCACCGAAGCATCGGCCATTGCCGTGTTGTACAGTTTGATCCTTGGCTTTATCTATAAAGAAATATCATTTCCTAAATTACCTCAAATACTATTGGATTCATCTGCCACAACGGCGATTGTAATGTTATTGATAGGGTCTTCTATGTGCATGTCATGGGCTTTGTCATACGAAAATATTCCACAGGATATTAGTACAGGGTTATTGAGCTTAAGCGATAACAAAATCGTAATTCTATTGATTATAAACCTACTATTGTTGTTCGTGGGCATTTTTATGGATATCACGCCGGCCGTATTGATCTTTACACCCATTTTCTTGCCCGTGGTCACTAAATTAGGATTAGACCCTGTTCATTTTGGAATTATCATGATCTTAAACCTTTGCATAGGTATTTGTACACCACCTGTTGGTTCGGTACTCTTTGTGGGTGTAAGTGTGGCAAAAACAAGCATACAAAAAGTGTTTAAACCACTATTGCCATTGTTCGTAGCAATGATATTGGCTTTGTTTCTGGTTACTTATATTCCAGAATTGAGCTTGTGGTTACCAAGTTTGTTCGATCTATAAAAGCATTTTGCACCCAAACCATAGATCTACGGATACACTTTAAGGATCAATCGGAGATTTTGATTGCCTCGTGCGATACAAATGGTGCTATACAGATTATAGTATATTAACCACAGGTTATAATATATTATCCATTAGGGAAAGAACCTGAAAAAAGGTCAATAAAAAGGGTTTAAGCCTAATATAATCTCGTTATTTTTATCGTGTATTTTTTCAATACAAAATTTAAAGAATTACTATGAGCAGCGAAAAAGATTGTTTTAAAGCAGTGAATCCGGCCACCAATGAAGTTTTGGAAGGTGAGTTTAAAAATGCGACCATATCAGATATAAATAAAGCCGTAAACAAGGCTACAGAAGCGTTTCAGACCTATAGAAAAGCCGAAAACGAACAAAAAGCACTCTTTTTAGAACAGATAGCTACCGAAATTGAAAATTTGGGAGATGCACTCATAGAACGCGGTAATTTGGAAACCGCATTGCCCGTAGGGCGTTTACAAGGAGAGCGAGGTAGGACCATGAACCAATTACGACTATTTGCAAATGTTGTAAGAGAAGGGTCTTGGGTAGATGCAAGAATAGATAAGGCGCAACCGGACAGGACACCTATACCCAAATCGGATATTAGGCACATGACTATTCCTTTAGGTCCCGTTGCCGTATTTGGCGCCAGTAATTTTCCTTTGGCTTTTTCCACAGCGGGTGGCGATACCGCCTCTGCTTTGGCAGCGGGCTGCCCAGTAGTATACAAAGGGCACCCAGCACACCCGGGTACCACAGAATTGGTTGCAAAAGCAATTGAAACGGCCATAGAAAAAACAGGAATGCCAAAAGGGACATTTACATTGCTACAGGGCAACTCCATAGAAGTAGGTGAAGTTTTGGTCAAACACGAAGGTATCAAAGCGGTAGGTTTTACCGGTTCTTACCGTGGAGGCATGGCTATTTTCGAATATGCGAACAACAGACCTGTTCCAATTCCCGTATTCTCTGAAATGGGTAGTAGCAACCCGGTATTTATTTTACCGCAAGCCCTTAAAGAGCGTGGAGAAAAAATCGCGGAAGGCTTGGCCAACTCCATTAACATGGGAGTAGGTCAATTTTGCACCAATCCCGGACTTACCTTTCTTTCCGATGGTACCACAAATGGTTTTATTAATACATTACAAGACAGAATTAATGCCCAAGAGGCAGGAACCATGTTAACTTCGGGCATTCAATCTTCCTATAAGAAAGGAATTGAATATTTTGAATCACAAGAAAGTCTGGAAATTGTAGCGAAAGGAAAAAATGATGAAGGCGCCAATAAAGCAGTTTCCACCGTGTTTAAAACCAATATTGAAACTTTTTTATCAAACGGTACTCTTGCCGAAGAAAATTTTGGTCCCTCCTCGGTAGTCGTAGCCGACGTATCTAAAGAAAAGCTCTTACAAGCAGCAAAAGAGTTAGAAGGCCACTTAACCGCTACGGTACATGGCACCGAGGAAGATTTAGAAAATTACAGTGAATTGTTTGATATATTGGAACAAAAGGTAGGTCGAGTGTTGATCAATGGTTTTCCCACGGGCGTAGAAGTTTGCCATTCAATGGTACATGGAGGGCCTTTTCCGGCAACTACCGCACCAAGTTCCACATCGGTAGGTACTAACGCCATTAAACGTTTTGTACGCCCTGTTTGCTACCAAGATTATCCGCAGGCATTATTACCAAAAGAGTTAAAAGATGAAAACCCTTTGAATATATGGCGATTAGTAGATGGGAATTTCACAAAAGAAAAACTGTAAAAAGAAAAAAAACAAGGTTTTTAACCTCATATTTTCCATATTTGCACTTAAATATTTGACCTACATTAAATATTTTATACCAGGTCTATTTATAGACGGGTCTATTTTTGTTAGTGATAAAGAGTCTATTGTCCCATTAAAAATGTGGCAAGACGAAAAATTATACGACTTAAAAACCCTATGTTTTTAGGGCAAAATAATAAGGAGAGAGAAAAGCAAACAACCCTAGCTCCGTCAAATAAGGAAAGTCTATGAATTTAAAAGTTTCGTTATTTGCTTTCTTTGCCTTTATGGTGTTATTCTCAAGTACCATTTACTCACAAAGTTTTGATGGCATAACGGGCATTAGAGATACCTCTTTCACGGTAGCATCTGCCTATGCGAACGATGTAAAAAAACATCCAAACATTAAAGTCGTAAAAGAGTTCAATCTAGAAACCGTAAAAGAACTCCATGATATTACCTATTGTTCATGGGGAGAACGAGAGCTTAAATTGGATGTATTTAAGAACACAACAGCTGCACCTGCTTTAAAAACGGCCATTATCATAATTCATGGTGGTGGTTGGCGTTCGGGACACAGAAGCCAACACCATCCTTTGGCTCAACAACTAGCGAATAGGGGATATGTTTGCTTTACTCCAGAATACAGACTTTCTACCGAGGCTCTCTTTCCTTCCGCCATTTATGATTTAAAAGCAGCTATACGATGGGTACGGGCAAATGCAGAAACCTACAACATAGATCCAGAAAAAATTGTTGTTTCCGGTTTTTCGGCAGGTGGTGAATTGGCCGCCTTTTTAGGTACCACGGCCAACAAAGCGATATTTGAGAATGAGGGCTGTTTTTCAGAAGTATCATCACATGTAAACGCCATTATAGATATAGACGGTACCCTTTCATTTGTACATCCGGACAGTGGCGAGGATAATGATCATATTTCTGCTGCCACCCATTGGTTCGGATATAATAAAAAAGAAAATCCCCTATTGTGGAAGTTGGCATCTCCACTTACCCATGTAAGTTCTAAAACTCCCCCTTCTTTATTTATTAATAGCTCGGTATCGCATATGCATGCCGGCAGGGAAGACTTTATAGAAATGCTTCGTGGTTATAATATATATTCAGAGGTTATTTCATTTGAGACGGCCCCCCACTCCTTTATCTTATACCATCCATGGTTTGAGCCTTCGGTAAACGGTATAGATAATTTTTTACAACTAGTTTTTCAGTTTTAGGCCTTATAACCATCTTACATACCGTTCTCAACCTTTCTAATATAGAAAACCTGGCACTTTATAAGAATTTTGCCCTGTTTAACAATCAAAAAAACAGGTCCAAAATCATTCAAAAATAATTGACAAACAATTGTTTGCGATCATAAAAAGATTCCGTTCTCAAATAATCAGTGATAACATAAAGCTATTACAACTAAATCTATAGCACACTTATAATTATCGATTTTACCTTTTAGATTTAAAGAAATGTCATAAATACGGCACATTTACCATAAAATAGTAACGCAAAAAAGCTTGTGTTCATAGAAGAAAACAAGCTCTTTTAAGATTCATTTATTGATTACCTCAACCAGTGCAGTGCTGATCCCTATTTTTTTACATCCAATATAGTCAGTTGATACCGACGTATAATCGGTATAGGTTTAAGTACCAGGCTATGTTCAGTTTCTCATTTTTTTGATTTTCGCCAAAGTCTCTCTAACGGTATTCTCCAACCCAACAAAATCTTTCTTCGCCAAAACTTCTTTACTGATAAGTTTTGAACCCATTCCAACACAGGTAACACCAGCATCAAACCACCCCTTAAGATTCTCCTCATCTGTACTTACCCCACCTGTAGGCATAATGCTTGTCCATGGTTGTGGGCCTTTGATCCCTTTTACAAAACCAGGTCCATATAGGGCCCCTGGAAACAATTTTACGATTTCACAGCCTAATTCCTCAGCCCTATTAATTTCGGTCAATGAACCACAGCCAGGCGACCACAACACCTTTCTACGATTACATACGATTGCAATGTCTTCACGCAAAGAAGGAGTCACTATAAAATTCGCTCCCATTTGCATAAACATACTTGCCGCTGCGGCATCGGTAATGGAACCTACGCCCATGATCATACCCGGAAGTTCTTTGATCGCGTATTTATTAAGTTCGGAAAACACCTCGAAAGCAAAATCACCTCTAGCGGTAAACTCCATCAATCTTGCTCCGCCATCATAACAGGCTTTGAGTACTTTTTTTCCTAACGCTACGTCAGGATGGTAAAACAAAGGAACCATTCCAGATTCTTTCATAACCTGTGCTACTTCTATTCTTGAAAATTGTGCCATTTATACTCTTATTTTTCTTTTAAAATTTTATTGAAATCATATTTCGAAGGATTGTCTACATACTCTTTGGCCTCTTCATAATCTTCGGTATTCAGGTAATATAGATTTTGAAAACACAGTTTTGCAAATTCAGAATCTACATCTACCAATCTGGGGGGTATTTTACCTGAGGCATCTTGCATATCCGACAAAAAAAGAGGGGCAACCTCTCCTCTGGAATTTGCGGTGACCATACAACCGCTTTTTCCTTCATCAAATATTTTTTTAACCCCAAGCCCCAACAAGGTACATAATGTTAGATCAAAACCAATAGGCCTACAGCAACGAAGTTCATAACCAAGTTCTACCGGTCTACTTTTAATATCGATACCCAGTTCTTTCAATTCTTGTTGTACCAGCATATTAAATATGTGGGCCTTGCTTACATTTCCCAATTCGGGATGACCGTGCGCATCGTACGTAAAATTGATACCGCATTTATTCAGCTCCGATTTGGGCATATTATGAAAGACCCCTTCGCTAATGAGGGCTACGCCATAATCTATATTCCTGATCTTTCTTTTTATCATCGAAGAAATGACCATACGCACCACTTTATCGAAAGTGATATTGGTTTCTTGAAACATTTCGGGGATAACCATCATTGGAAAATGACAACTTGCCGCAATACCGAATGCTAAATGACCTGCCGATCTCCCCATAGTGGACATTACAAACCAATTTTGACTGGTACGCGCATCCTCATAGGTAGTATTCCCAATTCGAACTCCCTCGTCTTTGGCCGAATGAAAACCAAATGTGGGATTTCTATCGGGCAAAGGCAAATCATTATCGATCGTCTTAGGAACGTGAATATTGGAAATGGAGATTCCTTCTTTTTTTAAATAGCCCGTAATTCTGTTGGCAGTAGAAGCAGTATCATCCCCACCGATACTAACCAACAGTTTTACATTATTCTCGCTAAAAAGGTTAGTGTTTAGCTTTTCGTTCTTGGGCTTAAAACGACTCATTATTAAAGTTGAACCGCCTCTACTGAAAATTCTGTCAGCATGAAAAAAATCGAATTCCTTAATCTTCGGATGTGTATCAAACAGTCCCTTAAACCCCTCATGTAGCCCTAATACCCGATAATCATCTTTTAAAAAAGCCTTTGCGACCGTACTGATTACAGAATTTATACCAGGAGCAGGACCACCACCACAAAGAATTAATATGGACTTTTTTGACATGCTCTTTTGATTAAGGAAGACTCATATTGATTATTGTTTTTTAACGAGAAACCCTACCAGAGGCATCGCCACCCATTAACTTGTTTACTTCGTCTACGGTAACCAAATTCGCATCTCCCTTAATAGTATGCTTAAGACAAGAAGCTGCTACCGCAAAGTCCAACGCGCTTTGATCATCGCCCGGATACGTTAATAGACCATAGATAAGACCTCCCATAAACGAATCGCCTCCACCTACACGGTCTACGATATCGGTAATTTGATATTCGCGTGTTTTATACATGGTAGAACCATCATACAAAACACCCGCCCATGTATTGTGAGAAGCTGAAATAGAACCTCTTAAAGTAGTTATCACCTTTTTGGCTTTAGGGAATTTTTTCATCATCTGTTTACAGACCGATAAAAATGCCTCTGCCTTTACGTGTTCTCCTTGGGTGGTAATGTCCAACCCTTCCGGTTTAATACCGAAATGTTTTTCGGCATCTTCCTCATTCCCCAAAATGATATCGCAGTACGACGTAAGTTCTGTCATTATTGCTTCGCGGTCCCCACCATAATTCCACAGTTTTGCCCTGTAATTTAAATCGGTAGAAATAGTAATTCCCATTTCGCTGGCTACTTTTACCGCTTCTAAACATGCATCGGCAGCTCCTTGAGAAATAGCGGGTGTAATACCGGTCCAATGAAACCAACCGGCCCCTTCAAAAACCTTTTTCCAATCAATCATGCCGGGCTTAATTTCACTAATGGCCGAATGCGCTCTATCATACACCACTTTACTGCCACGGCTTACCGCTCCCGTTTCTAAGAAATAAATACCCAAACGGTCACCTCCATAGATGATATTTTGTGTATTTACCCCACGTTTGCGCATTTCCATTAACGCACACTCACCAATATCATTTTTTGGCAATCGTGTTACAAAATCTACGGGAATACCATAATTTGCCAACGATACGGCTACATTGGATTCCCCTCCTCCGTAAACTACATCAAATTCTGTGGCTTGGGAAAACCTTAAAAATCCTTTAGGCGCCAATCTTAGCATAATTTCCCCGAATGTTACTACTTTTTTCATACTAAACAATATTAATTTTTATTGACTGGTTTCTCTATTTTAAATTCCAAGACCTTGACCTCCACCAATTTGAATGGTTTCCGCCGTAAGAAAAGCGGCATCTTTGCCTGCTAAAAATGAAATAACGGAGGCTACTTCTTCTGGCTGACCCAATCTTCCCAACAAGATGTTATTCTTCCAAGAGGCGAACACTTCCGGTTTTGTTGATTTTATCTGTGCATGAAAAGGTGTGTCTATCGTACCCGGAGATACCGCGTTCACCCTAATACCATACTCGGCAAGGTCTTTTGCCAAAGCCCTTGTTATGGCATGTACTCCTGCCTTTGAAGTACCATAAATTCCTGCTCCCGGTCCACCGGCATTCCATGCTGCGATAGATGTATAGTTGATAATCGTAGGAAGATCCCCTTTTTTAAGAAATGGAATGGCCGCTCTTGAAGCAAAGAATACAGAGTCTAGGTTCAATGCCATCACCGACCTGTAAAATTCCGTTGTCATTTCTTCGAATCTGGACCTTCCGCCCAATCCCCCTGCGTTATTTACGAGTACGTCTATTTTTCCGTATTTTTCGCCTATCGTCTTAATATTGAAAGTTACAGCTTCTTCGTTGGTAACGTCAAAACTGTAGTACGCCGCAGTAATGCCCTCAGCGGAAAGTTCCTTTAACCTTTCTGCACCCGCTTCATCATCAATACCGTTCAATATAACAATATAACCGTCTTGTCCCAATCTTTTTGCTACTTCAAAACCAATACCTCCGGTCGCTCCTGTAATTACTGCTACTTTTTTCTCTAAACTCATAATTATTTAAATATTAACCTCGTTATGCTGATTCAATTTCTACTGGTCTAATTCTTTTTATCAATGTATAAATGGATAGTACGGCCATTGGGGCCAATACCGCTATTACAATAAATGCAGGTGTATAGGACACTTGCGCGATCATCGGTATCAATGAGTTCATGATAATTACCGATACCGCTGCCACGGTTCCTGCGAGTCCCGCCAATGTACCTACCGACGGACCCCTGAACAAATCGCTGGATATAGTCTGAATGTTGCCTATGGCAAACTGAAAACCGAAGAGAACAATGGCCACGATATAAATAAAAGTCATGGGGTTATTCTCGTTTACCAAGAATATAATGCCCAACAAACCTAGAAATATCAGAACCCCGCCAATGGTTATGGTTATTTTTCTTGCAGCATCTACTGATTTTGTTTCCATCAATTTGCCACTGTACCATCCACCAATGATACTACCTGCCATTCCTCCCAAATAAGATATCCAAATGGTTGAGCCGATCTCTTCTACACTAAAGCCGAATTTAGAATTTAGGTAAAGGGGCATCCAACCTACGAACAACCACCATATTGGTTCTATAAAAAATCTGGAGGCCAGTACGCCCCATGATTCTTTATAACTGAGAATTTCAAGGACCGACAATCCTTTTGCTTCGTCTTCCTTAGGTAAATCACCTATGCTGTCAGAATTTATAAACTTTAATTCTTCTTCTGTAATCCAGGGGTGTTTACCTGGTTTGGATTTATTAATGAACAACCACGGAATTACCCATAGCAAACCTACGACCCCAATTATAATAAAGGTTGTACGCCATCCAAAATGGCCATATAAATAAGCGATTAAAAGAGGTGCTATAACACTTCCAAGTGAGGCGCCGGCATTAAATATACCTTGTGCGATGGCCCGTTGTTTAACGGGAAACCATTCTCCGTTACTTTTTACGGCACCAGGCCAATTGCCCGCTTCGCCCAACCCTAAAAGCGCCCTAAAAATGGTAAGGGACACCAATCCTCTGGCGAAAGCATGAAATACCGAGGCTACCGACCATACAACGATCGATACTACAAACCCCATTCTTGTTCCTATGATGTCATATAATTTACCCGAGAGGAATTTACCAATGGCATACGTACCCATGAAAATACTCAGCATTATGCCATAATCAGACTCGTCCATTCCCAAATCTTTACCCATTTCTGGCCACATGACACCAAATGCCGTCCTATCTATATAATTGATAACCGTTGCCAAACAGATCAACGTAATTATCCACCATCTTAAACCTTTTACTTTCATATTTCTTTATTTTGAAAAAAGCTAACTTGAATATGTCTTCTGTATTTGCACACCATATGTGGTATACACAGAAGACAATATCCCCTTTATTCCAAATACTTAAACCTTGACCAAAAATTTGAAAAATACTTAACGAGTATTAAGTATATCATAATTTATAGAGCATAGTCCAGTATTACTTCCCTTCGTTTATTATACGGAAAGACAAAAACGTGCATTCTTGTCCCTCCGTTCATGTTTTATTTTGAGTGTTATAACAGTACAGATACAATGTTTTAAATTTCGGTGTCCTTAATTCTACAATACCAAAGCTTCCCAGTTTTTGAATGGCCTCCCCAATATTACTTTTGCCCACACCGATTTTTTCGGACAGCATTCTTTCTGAAGGAAATTTATAGCCAGAATCCAGTTTTTTATAATTTATCACATCACGGATCTTGGAAATTTTGTTGCTTAGAACTTCTTTATGACCATTATTAGATAGGATTTCCAACTTCATATATGTGTTTATCTTATATTTTAATAAATTGGTTAACCAATTTGGTTTACCAAAAATACATATATTTGTAGAACCTCCAAATTTATTAACACAAAACTGAGATATACACACAAAGTAGGTCTAAAAAATAAAGGATCCTGAATTGAATCCTTTTTACAACTATGTATCATTACCTCTCTTAAGAGGAACGGAACACAAACCATACAACTATGACCATAAAAGAAAAACTAAAAAAAGTTAGTACAGCAACGGTCGCTACCTGCCTTTTCAAAAGAGGACTTAAAAATCAATTTATACAAAATGTACGCCCGTTAAAGCCAGGCAGGCCCACCATGGTCGGCGAAGCTTACACATTACGTTACATACCAGCCAGAGAAGACTTAAACCCGATAGAAGTTTTTAAAGACCCCAAACACCTACAACGGGTAGCTATGGAACAGTGTCCGCCCGGTGCCGTAATGGTAATCGATAGTAGACAAAATGCCAGAGCTGCTTCGGCAGGTTCTATTTTAATTACAAGATTAATGGTCAGGGGAGCTGCAGGCATAGTTACCGACGGGGGTTTTAGGGATGCGGCCGAGATTGCAGCATTGGATTTTTCTTCTTATCACAACCGACCTTCGGCGCCTACCAATCTTACCCTTCACCAAGCCATATCTATAAACGACCCCATAGGTTGTGGTGATGTTGCCGTATTTCCCGGCGATATTATTTTAGGTGATGACGATGGGGTTATGGTAATACCAGCGCATATGGCCGAAAGTGTAGCCGACGAGTGCCTACAAATGACCCTATATGAGGAATTTGTTATGGAAAGCGTTCAAAAAGGTGAAGCCATTATTGGTCTCTACCCTCTCACTAATAACAAAAACAAAGAAAGATTTGAAGCTTGGATAAAGGCAAAAGAATAATATGACCGAAGGCCACTTTTCAAGGTGCCTATATTTTAAAAGACTTATAACCCATCCTTTAACGCATCCTCCAGTAATACCATTACACTTTCTGAAGGTCGTATGTTTTGCGAATGGGTCAAATGCTCCCTTTCGCGCAGGATCAATTTTCTAAATCGCACCCCATTGATGTTTCCTTGTTTAAAATCTATCAGGGTCATAAACCATTTAAAGTAAGGAAAGCCGGCATAAGCCTTGAGTTGGGCACTTTCTCGATCTAAAAGTCCGTAGCGCTTTATGGTCTTTTTGGCATGCTTGTAATCCCCTAGGTGCAACAGGGTTTCCAGATAGGTCCTGAAAAATTTGTTCCAGTTGTGTTCCAAAATGTCCTTTTCATACTGAACCAGTTGGTTTTCGGCATACTGGCGTGCATTTCTATATTGTCCGTTGTCGTTGTAGCATTTCACCAAAGAAGAAATAAAGAGCGATTTGTTGTATTTGTTCGACATTTGTCGGGCGAAGGGCAGGGCATCCTTCAGCAACTGCAAGGCCTCCTTTGCCCGCCCCAACTTTAATAGGTTAAAGCAGTAATTATTGAGGTACATAATGTAATCGTGCCCTTGCTCGCTAATGGACAAACGCCCGTAATATAGGGCTTGGTCGTATTTGTGCAGTTTCATTAGTATCAACTGCCGGTTGCCGTAAAAATTGAGCAAGAGCTTTTTGGAGTAGTACGACCCGTCCTTTAACCGTGCTTCGAGCTGATCATAATACCCAATGGCGGGTTCCAATAAATCGCTCTTTAAGAGGGCCAGGTACGATAAAAGAATCAAGGTTTGGTAGCGGTTGAATCCGTCTATGGACTCATCCTGAAAAAGCCGCTCCAGCCAAGGGGACCATTTGAGTGAATTTTGGGTAAGACGCCCGCTATGATAATCGGTAACGATATCGGAGGTAGCCTGGGTCATTCTGTCGCCTATGTTCTTACTGCGGATATAGTCGTCATGGTAATTGTGCACAAACTTGTTGATCAGCTCGTAATCGTTCAGCCGCACCCGTACCAGTAAAAAATTCAGGTAGTTTTTAACCACCTCATAAAACCGGATAAAATGAAAATGGTGGGGCTCGTAGTTTTTAATGAGCTTTAGCAAGATCCGTTCCTCTTCCGATGATAGGGCATCGGTCTTTATTTTGTTGTCGAAATAGTTAAGCCGTTCGTAATAATTATCGGTACAATGCTCGTCGAGGCGGGCCTGCATCCAATTCATCATGTGCGAGTATTTCCGCTTGTCGCAAGTCAGTGAAAACGCTTTCTTTTGGTCCTGGTTTAGAACATTGTGCCTTACGGTTTCAAAAATTTCGATGCGGTCCACATCCTGAAATTGGGCACAACACTCCAACAACTGTACCTCATGTGGTAAAAGCGAGTCGACAAACTTCGAAAATTTTTTCAGTTTCATTACATTACGAGTCCCCCGTCAACGCTCAGGGTCGCCCCATTGATAAAGCTTGCCTCTTCCGATGATAGAAAGACATAGGCATCGGCAATATCTTCCGGTTTTCCTAAACGACCTAAGGGAGTTTTTGATTCCAGGTCCTTGATTACTTTTTCGGGAATGGTCTCTACCATTTCGGTTGCAATAAATCCGGGGGCTACCGCATTTACATTGATGCCCTTACGGCCCAATTCACGCGCCCATACCTTGGTAAGGCCAATAACGCCGCTCTTTGTCGCTACATAGTTGCTTTGTCCAAAGTTACCATATAGTCCCACTACCGAAGATGCACTGACGATCTTTCCACTGCCCTTTTCTACCATGTGTTCCGATATGGCCTGCGTGCAATTAAATACCCCGGTTAGGTTCACATCCAATACCGATTGCCATTGCTCTTGGGTCATTTTTCGTAAGGTAGCGTCCCTTGTTATACCCGCATTGTTGATTAAGATGTCAATGCCACCATATGTTTTGACAATACTCGATACGGCTTCGTCCACCTCGGATCTATTTACCGTGTTTACCTGTTGAAACTTTAAGTTTTCTCCCTTGTGTCCCGCAATCAATTTTTCTCCTGCATCTTGGTTAATGTCCCAACAGACGACCTTAGCGCCTTCTTTTAAAAATTTCTCAACGGTTATCTTTCCTATGCCGTTGGCCCCTCCGGTAACTACGGCAACTTTGTCCTTTAATCTCTTCATCTTGTATGTTTTAGGCCAAAGCTATCGTTTTATTTACAAGATAAAATTACAAAAATTCAATTATACAATATTGACTATATTATTTTAAACATAATTATAAATAATAATTACTTTAAATTCAATTAATTACATATTAATTTTTAGATATTGACTTTTTATTGAATTTAAAAGCATGCATCATTAATTTTAATACATATCGCTTCATAGCGACTTTTAAATCATTTTTTTCAATCTCATAATTCATTTGCGTTTTATATAATTTATATCAATATAAATAGGGGTTATAAAGAATATTACCGTTATTAATTCCTTGATGAAAATTCATTTTTATAACCACAAAAAAGCACCTACCCACATTTATTGATTAAAAAAGTCTACCCTATAAATTTCAAAAATAAACATCCATATTAAAATTCTTTGTTTCTATATTTAGTCATATTCAAAATAAGAATTACTCAAAAAATATATTGATAAATTACGAATGAACGAATATTACCCACAAATAACACTTATATCACTACTAGCATTCTTGGCTATATTATGTTATTTGGTCATAAAGTCAAGAATAAAGGATGAAAGTATAGAAACCTATGCTTTGGGCAGTAAATCGTTTTCTTCGTTCTCGGTGGCCCTTTCATTGGCGGCTTCTTTGACCAGTGCGGCCACATTTATCATCAACCCGGGTTTTATTTCCTTGTACGGCCTAAGTGCCTATCTGGCCTTTGGGGTCGTAATGCCCTTGGCCATATTTGTAGCCCTAATAGTTCTAATGAAAAGGTTCCGCCAGTACGGTATTAACGTAAAATCGCTGACCATTGCCGATTGGGTGGGCAAACGTTACGGGTCTCCTTTTCTAAAACTGTTTTTCGGACTTTTAAGTACCCTTTTGATAACGTTTATTGTATTGATCTGTGTGGGCATCACCAAAGTCATCGCCAAGGCAGTGTCTGCAGATGAACTTACCATTTTAATTATTCTGGTGGCCGTGGTGTTTTCCTATATGCTGGCCGGTGGAGCCAACTCTATGGTCTACACCAATTCCTTGCAAGCCATTATGATGATCATTGTAGCCGTATTGTTGTTGGGTTCGGGGGCAGACTACTTTTTTACGGGCGGTGGTGAGTCGATACTTTCCAAGTTAAATGCTATAGACCCCAACCTTACAAAAACCTTTAACGAGTCCAGCCCCCTTTTTCGCGATTTCTTTGAAGTGGTCGTCTGCAATGCCATTGTAGGTATCGCCATTGTCTGTCAACCCCATATTTTGACCAAATCGCTACTGATCAAAAAAGACAAACAGGTAAATCGGTTTTTGGTTTATTCAATCTTGTTATTGGTGATCTTCTTTTCGGTCGTCATTACCGGGTTTTACGCCCGTCTTAACTTTCCTGACCTTATGGATGGCGGCCAATTATTGACAATGGACGGCATCATACCCGCCTACGTGGTAGACCGTTTTCCCATCTACGTAGGTATTCTTGTGATTTTGGGATTGATTGCAGCCGGACTTTCTACTTTGGAAGGATTGATACAGTCCATCCCCACCACCTTGACCAACGATTTGATCATGCCGATCGTGGGCAAATACAAAAAGAACGTCAACGCCATACATATTAATTGGATCATTACCTTTTTGGTAGCGGTAGCGGCCGTTGTACTCTCATACGGGCAATTGGTAAACCCCAGTTTAAGCGTGGGCATTTTTGCCCAAAATGGCGTCTATGCCTTTTTCTCGGCCGCCTTCGTACCCGTATTTTTCGGCATTTTCACAAAGACCACCAATAGGTACATCCCCATTGTTTCCTCTATTGTGGCGGTAGTAATCCATTTTGGGATTTATTACCTGGAACTAACACCTTATATGGAAGGGGCTGCGGTAAAAAATCCCGCCATTGCATCGGCCATTGCCCTGATGGTTTCTACCGCGGTGGGTACGGTCATTTATTTAGTTAAACCCATAAAAACCATGCCCCATGAAAGTTAAGTTTTTGTGTTCGACCTTCATTTTTTTAACCCTTTCTACGCTTATGAGCCAAGAAATACAGTCATCGGAACTATTGTTGCCAACCAGTAATATCACACTAAATTACCAAGAAGCGGGCAACGGGGACCACACCGTGATATTGATCCATGGTTTGGGCAGCAACACCAAGGCCTATCAAAAGAATATTCCCGCCTTGTCTCAAAAAGCAAGGGTGGTCGCCTTGGACCTTCCCGGTTTTGGCAATACCACATTGGGAGACTTTGTACCGGGAATAGATAATTATGCCAAGGTTGTTTCAGAATTTATCACTCTAAAAAAATATAGCCATGTAACCTTGGTAGGACATTCCATGGGAGGGCAAATAGCCTTGCAGCTGGCCGCTTCACAACAACCCGAGTGGTTAAAAAACATGGTATTGTTGGCCCCCGCCGGACTGGAGCAATTTACCCAAGAGGACAAAAACTGGTTCCAAGCCGTGGTCAACGATCAGCTGTACCTTAATCTTACAGATGCGCAGATCCAACAAAACTTCGATATCAATTTTTATGGAGCCAAGGTTCCCGATGACGCCCAATTTATGGTCAACGATCGGTTCAAAATCAAAGAGGACACCGAAAAATACAAGACCTATGTATCTACCGTCGTACAAAGCATCCATGCCATGCTGGCCGAACCGGTATATGATAAGATAGTGGATATAAAGGTGCCGATACAGGTCATTTATGGCAAAAACGATATGCTGATACCGAACAAGATCCTCCATCCGCAGCTTAGCTTGGATGACCTCTTGGAAAAACTACGCGCAGATTATCCAAAGATTAAAACAACACTGTTGGACAAAGCCGGGCATTTTGTGCTCTGGGACCAAAGTGATGCCGTAAACACCTGTATTATAGAAACATTGGAAGACAAGTAATCAGAAGCAATACAAAAAAAACGATAACAACGCTTAAAATTAATTAACTCATAAAACCAAACGAAAATGAAACATTTAGCTGTAATGATGCTGTTCTTTGTAGGCTGTATAGCCCTGAACGCACAAGAAGTCACGGTTACCGGAAAGGTCACCGATGAGGAAGGCATAGGTTTATCGGGCGCCACCGTATACGCCATTGAACTAGGGGTGGGAACCACTGCCGATATGGACGGTAACTACGAACTTACCCTGCCTACGGGCAAGGTCTTGCTCGAGGCTTCCTATGTCGGTTTTTCGGCTTCCTCAAAAAATGTGGAGGTCTCCGAAAACACTACGATCGATTTTGTACTGTCCCCTGCTAGTTTTCTCGACGAGGTAGTAGTATATTCCGGATCAAAGAAGGCCGAAAAATTGACCAGTTCCACCGCCACCGTCATCACCATCGGAGCCCGTGAAATAGACCGTTATGCAGGTAATCCTGCAGAGCTGTTGGCCCGCAAAAAAGGGGTCGATTACTTTAGAGCGGGTATTGCCGCACCGGCCTTTAATATTCGAGGCTTTAATTCCAATTTCAACTCCAAAAACCTTCAGGTCGTAGACAATCGCTTTTCGTCTTTAGTTGCCACGGGACTCCCCATGGGACCTTTGACTACCACCATTAAGGAAGATACCGAGCAGGTAGAACTTATATTGGGCCCGAATGCCACGCTCTACGGTCCTAATGCCCATAACGGACTTATCCATACCATTACCAAAGACCCTCGTAAACACCAAGGGTTGACGGTTGCCGGCAACCTTGGGGTCACCGGGGATGGTGACGCCTATTATTCGGGAAGGTTGCGTTTCGCTAAAAAATTCAACGATAAATGGGCCTTCAAGGCCACTGGCGAATACACCAAGGCCAAGGAATTCCACTATGCCGATTCGGTATACATCGACCGAAAACTTGCCGATGGAAGTCCGGGAATGGACGGTGTCAAAGAGGCCTATGAAGAATTTGAGCTCGACAACAATGTCGAATTCTTTAAGACCGAGGCCAGTGCCTATTTTACACCCAAGGCGGGTACCGACCTTATCGCTACCTACGGCCATAGCAACAGTACCTACCTTTCACCTACCAATGTGGGTAGAAACCAGATCATAGATTGGCGCATCAATGTCTTTCAACTGCGATTCAATACCAAGAACTTTTTTGCACAGACCTATTTAACCACGAGCAAGACCGACGACACCTATTCCATAGACGACCGCACAAAGCAATACTACGTGGGTATCGATTCAGGGTTGAGTCCCGAAGAAGCCGCAGGGGAGTTTTCCTATCTCAGTGGTGCCCGTTTTAAGGACGATTCAAAAAGATGGAACGCCGAACTACAATACAGCAATACCTTGTTCGAAAAGTTGGACCTGATTACGGGCATCCAATACCAAAAAGATATGGCCAACAGTTTGGGCACTTATCTTTTGGACGAGAACGAAGACGATACCATCGATGTTTCACAATTGGGGGGCTATCTACACCTGAATTATGATTTTGGCAGTGGATTCAAGGCCCTTGCCGCCGCGCGGGTAGACAACCATGAAATCTATGGCACCAACTTTATTCCCAAGCTTGGTATTTCAAAAGAGCTAGAAAAAGGAAGTTTTAGACTTACCTACGGGCAAGGTATCGCCGCACCAACGATCCTAAATATGTACGGCAACCTTTTTGGGGGACTTATTCTGGGTAACGCCGAAGGCTTTACCCTAGCGGATGGTTCCAAAGTAGACCCTCAAGATGTGGAAAAGGTAAGTACCTATGAAATTGGATACCGTGGAGCCCTTGCCAATAAACTGTATGCCGATATCAACGCCTATTACAATATTAACAAAGACTTTTTGAGTCCCGTTACCGTCGTGGGCGTTACCACCCATCGCGGTGATACCCCTATTGAAGAAGTGCAGGCGGCCTATGGGGTGTATAACGGATTGGTGGCCACCTACATCAATTTTGGGGAAGTGAATACCTACGGGGCCGACCTTAGCCTTACCTATTCCTTTTCTCCGGAATGGAGCATGACGGCCAATTATTCCTATTTCGATTACTCCTTTGACGAGAACAATACCGACAACGATTTTAACAATGATGGAGAAGTAAACTTCCTTGATTTCTTGGTCAATGCGCCGAAAAACAAGGGCGGACTCGGTATCAACTATTACGGTTCGCGCTTCTTCGGTTCCGTTTTCGGAAGGGCCGTACAGAAGTACAATTACTTCTCCAGTTTCCAGATCGCTTCCGAGACCCTTCCGGGGATGACCTACAGAGGGGTTCCCATTGTTGAGGATGCACCCAGTGGAGATGCCTATAACTACGGCCCCTTGGGCGGCTTTGTTACCATGGACCTGAATATCGGGTACAAGGTAAGCGACAAGGTTACCGTTTCCTTGGCAGCCACCAACTTGTTCAACAACGAGCTGCGCGAGTTTACCGCCGCACCTCCCACACGCGGACTCTATGTTCTGGAAACAAAAATTCACTTGGATTAAAGCCCCTTACAAACAAGATTTATGAAGAACGCAAAGATCATTGCCTCGGGAATGCACGTTCCCGACAAAATATTTTCCAATGCCTATTTTAACGAGCTTTTGGGCGAGGACGTGGATACCTGGTTGCGCGAAAACGTACAGATATACGAACGTAGATGGTGCCATGAAAATGAGTCTACGGCCGACCTATGCCACGGTGCCGCTTCGGAAGCCCTGCAGAATGCGGGAATGAAAGCAACGAAAATAGACCTTATTATCGTAGCCACCGATACCCCGGAATACATTTCACCGTCAACGGCCGCAGTACTGCAACACCGTTTGGGGGCCAAAAATGCTGGTACTTTTGACCTAAATGCCGCCTGTGCGGGTTTTGTGACCGCCACCGAAACGGCCACCCACTACATTCGTAGTGGATCGGTAAACAACGTGCTGGTCGTAGGGGCCTATGCCATGAGCAAATACTTGGACAAGACGGACAAGAAGACCGTGACCTTATTTGCCGATGGAGCGGGAGCCGTGGTTCTTACGGCTACCGACGAGAAGAATAAGGGGCACCAAACCGGAAAGCTCATCTCGCAAGGGCAGTATACCGATTGGATGGGCATTTACGGTGGAGGCACCAAAAACCCCATTTCGGACAAGGTATTGCAACAAAAAGACCACAAGTTGAAGTTCGTGAAGAAATTTCCGCCCGAACTGAATCCCCAAATGTGGAGCGGTTTGGCCAAAGAACTTGCCAGCAATATGAATATTGGCGTGGAAGAAGTAGATCAATTTCTTATTACCCAGATCAATATCAATGCCATTAAAGAAACCCTTCGTATCTTGGATGTGGACCAGAACAAGGCCCATACGGTGATGCACCATTATGGCTACACAGGTTCGGCCTGTATACCCATGGCCTTTCACGAGGCATGGCAAAAACAAAAGGTAAAAGAGGGCGACACCTTGTTTTTTATCGGGTCTGGAGGAGGGCTGGCCTTTGCGGCAAATGCATTTATACTTTAAGAATACCTATGTTAAATACGTTTGATTGGTTTAAGAAGTGGGCAGACTACCATCCTAACAAAACGGCAGTTAAAGATCCCGTTTCGGGTAGGAGCCTCACTTACAAAGAAATAGACAGAGCGGCGAATGCCTTGGCACAACACCTACGGGAACGTTACCAAATGGCCATGGGCGACCGGGTGGCGATTATTGCCGAAAACCACCTGGCCCAAGTGATTCTTTTTGCCGTCGCCCAAAAGACGGGCATCATCTTGGTACCCATAAATTTTAGATTGGCACCCAAGGAAATGGAGGCGCTGCTGACCGACTCGCAGTGCAAATTGGCCTATACCGATGGTTGTGTCGACCTTAAAGACCTTACGACCAAGACCGAATTCATAGACCTGGCATCGGTGTATAATTTTACGGAGAAAGAGGCGCCTTTGGCCTGCGAGCCCCAACTTACTGAAGATGCACCCGTATTTATACTATACACCAGTGGCACTACGGGGCTTCCCAAAGGGATTCTCTATACCCACAAAATGCTTTTTTGGAACAGCATAAACACCACGCAAAGCTTGCTGATCAATAACGACACCGTTACCCTCAACTGCATGCCACTGTTCCATACCGGCGGTTGGAACGTACTTTTAACGCCCGTGCTGCATCGGGGCGGTACGGTAATCATGTTCAAAAAGTTTGATGCCCTTGCCGTGCTCAACTGTATCGTCGAGGAACGGTTAGATCTATTCATGGCCGTGCCCACCATGTTAAAAATGATGGCTGAACTACCGGAATTTACAACGGCCGACATAAGCTGCCTGCACTATATTGTAGTAGGCGGGGAAAGTATGCCCTTGAACCTTATCGAAACCTTCCACCGTAAAAACGTACCTATCAGACAGGGTTACGGACTTACGGAAGCCGGCCCCAACCTGACCTCTTTGCACCAAGACGATGCCCATAGAAAACAAGGTTCTATTGGTAAGCCCAATTTTTATGTGGATGTAAAAATTTTGGGGGAAGACGGAAACGAAGCCCCTACCGACACCCCCGGTGAAATATTGATCGGCGGCCCTATGGTCATGCCCGGATATTGGAAAAATCCTGAAACCACCAAGGCGGCAAAAATAGGCCATTGGCTGCGCACCGGCGACATCGGAAGAATGGATGATGAGGGATTTATCTATATTATGGACCGTAAAAAGAATATGTACATCAGTGGTGGTGAAAACGTATACCCTGCCGAAGTGGAACGGGCCTTACTACAGCACCCGAACATACGGGAAGCCGTGGTGATCGCCGTACCACACAACAAGTGGGGCGAATGCGGCGTGGCCTTTCTGGTAGCGGAACCCGAGCCCGACAAAGAGGAGCTCAAAAGCTTTTGTAAAACGCATTTGGCCAAGTTTAAGATTCCCTCCGAATTTTATTTTGTGGAAAGCATCCCCAAGAACGAAACGGGCAAACTGGACCGAAAAAAGATCAAGTCCGACTTTCTAAAACAACAGCTTACCCCATAGTTCATTAAAATATATATCCCCGACAAGCGTCGGGGATTTTTGGTTCTAGAGACACGATAGTCAAAAACATCATCTATACTATTTATTTTACTCCCCACATCGTAAAATCGCATTTTGAAATGCTTGTAGGCTCTGCCCTGGTTTAAAAGAATAGTCTAGCTCCGCCAAAGCACGCTCTAAGGCACTTAACACCGCTACTAGATCATTTGCGGAAACCGACCCCATATGACCTACCCTAAAATAAGTGGTTTTTATTTCGGGCAACAGCCCTCCGGCAATAATTACATTGTTCTCGGCCATTCTACTACGTAGCGCAGCTGCATTTATATCTTTGGGATAGTATGCCGCCGTTAGGGTATTGGCTGCTATGGATGGTGTTTTGGGCAAAATCTTCAAATCTAAAGCCTTTAAAGCCTCCCGAAATGCCCGAGCCAAATTTTGATGTCTTTTGACCCTATTGTCCATACCTTCGTTATCCAAAATATTTAAGCTTGTCTCCAAGGCCAAGATCAGGTTAACGGCAGGCGTCGCAAAATAGGAGGGTCGCCTATCTTCATAGGCTTGCATTATCGGCAGCCAATTGCCCCAATCAGCATAGTAGTTGAACACCGGTGTTTTTCTATTTTTCCAAACCCCGATAGCTTTTTGGGAAGCCACTAACAATGCAAGGCCCGGCGGGACACCAATGGCTTTTTGAGATCCCGTGAGGACAATATCGATTCCCCACTCCTCTTGTCTAATATCTTCTCCCCCGACTGAACAAACACCGTCCATAACACTTAAAACACTGTATTTTTTTGCCAATCGGGCCATAGGCACGGGGTCTACCAAAACTCCTGTAGAAGTGTCCACATGGGTAAAGACCATCATTTTATACTGCTTTTGTTTGAGTTGGTTCTCAATAGCTTCAATGCTAACCACCTCCCCGATAGGAGCCTTTAAGAGAGTGGTGCTCGCACCATATCGGTCTAAAATATCCTTAAAACGTTCCCCAAAATATCCGGTAGAAACCACCAAGGCAGCATCACCGTTTTCTATAAGGTTGGCCGCCGCCATATCCATAGCCAACGTACCACTTCCGGCAACTATAAAAGGTTGGCCATTTGGGGCCTTCCATATTTTTTTCATCAATTCGAGGCTATTTCCAAAAACGTCGATAAAATTAGGTGCTATATGACTGGTAGTAGCTACCCCCATAGCTCGTAGAACTTCTGGCTCAAATTCGATGGGCCCAGGAATCATGAGTAATTTTCTATGTTTCATAATCTTTTTTTATAATCCAATAGGTTTTGTTCACTTAAGAGTATTCCGTCGGAATCTACATAAACATAATGATCCGTAACAAAGGTAACTCCGGCAAATTTGACGGGAATGTCCTTTTCGCCACTATTGCGTTTAATACTTTTCACGGGACAAGTATTAAGGGCTTTAATACCAACATTCATAGTGTTGATAAGACTGCTGTCGCGAATACAACCATTGACAATAATACCCGACCAATGGTTCTTAATAGCCAAATCCGCCAACCGATCACCTACTAGGGCACACCGTAACGAAGCCCCCCCGTCTATCACCAGCACCTTTCCTGTTCCGTCCAATGCCAATTGTTCACGCACCTTTGTATTGTCCTCTAAGAGTTTTAAGGTAGTTATTCTTCCGAAGAACGATTTTTTATTTCCAAAATCCCGAAAAATAGGATCTGTACATAGCACCTGTTCGGGGTACTCGTCACATAGGTCCGCTGTTGTAAACATGATAATATATAATGGTTGTTTGTTATGCCAAAAATTTGATTTAAAGATTAAAAGGCGACCTTTTAAAGTGCCGCCTTTTAACAAGGTTCAGAGAACCTTACTTTGCAAGTATCGGCTCTGGTCTTGCGGTTTTTTTATTGAACTCGAACTGATTACTTGTATTCTTTTCACCACTTGCCTTTAGGGCTTTTTCTCCAGCAAAAAAGGTTTTATGGTCATCACCGAGGTCAGAACCCGCCATACGCTGATGCTTAACACAGGAAACACCTTTACGTATTTCTTGGCGCTGAACACTATCTACATAGGCCAACATACCCATTTCACCAAAATAACCCTCAACAAGATCGTTCATATGCAACGCTGTCGTATGATATGTTGGCAAAGTTATCAAGTGATGGAACACCCCTGCGTGCTTGGATGCTTCCAACTGAAACGAACGGATCATTTCATCGGCCCTAGCAGCTAATTCAGAACCATCATATTTAGCATCCATTAAGGCATCACGGTCATACCCTGAAACATCTTCACCCTCCTCTTTCATAGCATCATAGGCCTGCTGCCTAAAGTTGATCGTCCAATTAAAAGAAGGCGAGTTGTTATAAACCAATTTAGCATCGGGAATTTCTTCTTTGACCCTGTTTACCATGTGGGCTATCTGTCCTACATGTGGGGTCGGGGTCTCGATCCAAAGCAGATCGGCACCGTTACGCAAGCTGGTAATACAATCTAGCACTACCCTATCTATATTGGAATTTTCCTTAAACTTATACAGGCCATTCGGCATACGCACCGGCCGCACCAATTTACCGTTACGCTTAAACAGCACATCATTATCCTTGACCTCTTCGGCAGATACTTCTTCGGCCTCTATAAAATCCATATACTGAGATGCCAGGTCACCTTCTTTCTGAGATACCGGTAGTTTTTGGGTTAGACCGGCACCTTCAGAATCTGTACGGGCCACGATTATACCTTCTTCTACACCCAACTCTAAAAAGGCATAGCGCAAGGCATTTAACTTGGCAATAAAATCTTCGTGCGGTACCGTTACCTTACCATCTTGGTGCCCACACTGTTTGGCGTCGGACACCTGATTTTCTATTTGAAGGGCGCATGCACCGGCCTCTATCATCTTTTTTGCCAACAAATAAGTCGCCTCTTCATTACCAAAACCTGCATCTATATCGGCAATAATCGGCACAACATGTGTTTCAAAGTTATCTATCTCATCTTGTACATCCTCTCCGGCATCCAATCGACGGAAAAGATCGTTGAGTTCTACCGCATCTGCCTGACGCAAAAAGGTGTAGATCTCTTCTATCAATTTGGGTACTGCCGTTTTTTCGTGCATCGATTGATCCGGTAAAGGGCCCAGTTCTGAACGAAGGGCGGCCACCATCCAACCGGACAAATACAAGTATGTCTTAGATGTAGTGCCGTGGTGTTTTTTCACCGCTATCATTTTTTGTTGCGCCACAAAACCGTGCCAGCAACCCAATGATTGGGTGTAGTTAGTAGGGTCGGCATCATACTCCGCCATGTCTTTTCGCATAATCGAGGCGGTGTACTTGGCAATATCCAATCCTGTTTTAAAGCGGTTTTGGGCAATCATACGTGCCGCGTTTTCCGGGCTTATAGAGGCCCAGGTATTTCCGTGTTTGGCCTTTATTTTACGAACAACGTCGATGGCCGAATTATAATTTATCATAACAGCAATGAATTAAGGGTTTATTTTATTAATGATATAGCGTCTGTGGGGCTGATGTACCGAATCGTATTGTTTATTCCCCAATTGGTAATCAATAGATTGTTTTTAGAATATTTCATGACTTTGTTTTTCTATAGGTGTTTATAGGCCGGTATGGTCAAGAACTCTACAAACTCTCTTGACAACACCAGTTCTTTAAAAAGGTCGAAGGCATTTTGAAACTGGGTATCCTTTATTTTATCCGGACCCGTTTCGGTAATGATCTTTTCCATTTCGTCATTGAATATGGCATCAAAAAGAGCAACATCGAATTTTCTACCATCCTCTAAAACCACATTTTTGTTTAACCAGTGCCAAACCTGTGTTCTAGAAATTTCGGCCGTTGCGGCATCTTCCATTAGGTGGTACAGGGCAACCGCCCCATTACCTTGCAGCCAAGCTTCTAGATATAAGATTCCGACATTGATATTCTTACGTATTCCTTCTTCGGTAACCGTACCTTTTGGAAGCTCTACTAGGTCTTTTTCGGTAATATTGATATCGTCTCTGGTAACATGCAATTGGTTGGGTGTGGGCATGTGTTTATTAAATTCTTCCATGGCCACGCCGATTAGGGCGGGGTGCGCTACCCAAGTGCCATCGTGACCGTTCTTTACCTCCCGCTCCTTGTCCAATCGCACTTTTTCCAGTGCAAGGGCATTGGCCTTTTCGTTATTTTTAATAGGTATCTGTGCAGCCATACCACCTATGGCCAATATTCCGCGCTTGTGGCACCTTTGTATTACCAGTTTTGAATATGCATCCATGAAAGGAGAAGTCATGGTCACTTGATCCCTATTGGGCACCACAAAATTTTCATGGTTTCTGAACTTTTTTATGTAAGAAAAGATATAATCCCAGCGACCACAGTTTAAACCTACAATATGGTCTTTAAGCTCAAAGATGATCTCGTCCAATTGATGGCTGGCCGTAATGGTCTCTATAAGCACCGTGGCCTTGAAAGTACCTGAAGGAATTTCTAAGTACCCCTGAGCAAATTCAAATACCTGATTCCACCAACGCGCCTCTAAATAATGTTCCAGTTTTGGAAGGTAAAAGTAGGGCGCAGTACCATTGGCCATTAGTGTTTTGGTGTTATGAAATACGTATAGTCCAAAATCAAAAAGACTTGCGGACATTTCTGTATCATCTATAAGAACATGACGTTCGTTCAGATGCAATCCCCTTGGTCGTACCAATAAAACACAAGGATCTTCTTTTAGGGCATAAGTCTTGTTTCTTTTAGAATCGTGGTATGTAATGGTTCTATTGTTGGCATCTATTAAGTTTTGCTGTCCTTCAAGACAATTCTCCCAAGATGGGGCATTACTGTCCTCGAAATCTGCCATAAAGGTCTTTGCCCCAGAGTTTAGTGCATTGATAACCATTTTACGATCCACCGGGCCGGTTATCTCTACTCGGCGATCCAATAAATCTGAAGGTATCGGAGCAGCCTTCCAATTCGACTCCCGAAGCTCTTTTGTCTCCACTGGAAACTGAGGAAACTTACCTTCATCGAATATGGCCTGTTGACGCCGCCTTCTTTTTAAGAGTTCTAGTCGCTCCGTATTAAAACGACGATGTAATGATGTTAAAAAGGCCATTGCCTCATCGGTCAATAACTGCGGATAATAATTTCTTACCTCTCTGTTGAACTGCCATTCGCTTTGTATGGTTGCGCTATAATTCTCCATAATTAAATTGTTTTACGAGAACAATGTTAAAAAAAAGAACGTTACCAAACAAGCGAACGTTCGCAAAATATTAAATTACGCAAAAAATAAAAGCGCTCTAAATTGCGTATATTTGCCTTTATGGAAGAGGATGATATTAAACTTATATTTGGGCTGAAGCTAAAGCAGATAAGGACTGACAAGAATTTATCCTTGTTCGGATTATCAAAACTCACAGGATTATCAAAGTCTTATCTGAACGAAATTGAGAATGGAAAAAAATATCCAAAAACCGATAAAATTGTCGTTTTATCAGAAAAATTAGAGGTGCCTTACGACCATTTGGTCTCTTTACAGCTAGATAAAAACCTAGCTCCTATCGGAGAAATTTTACAATCCAAAGTTTTAAAGGAAATACCTTTAGAGCTTTTTGGCATAAAGGAAAGCGACCTTATAGATATTATCGCCAATGCCCCAGGAAAGGTCAATGCCTTTATTACAACGATCATTGAGGTAGCAAAACACTATAACTTTAACAGAGAGAGTTTTTATCTTTCATCACTACGATCATACCAACAGTCCAATTACAACTATTTTGAGGAGCTAGAGGAGCAGGTAGTTAAATTCTGCGAGGCATACCAGGTAGATAGAAAAAAGCCCGTATCGGCAAAAGAGCTGGAGGAAATATTAGTAGAGGAATACGGGTACAACATTAATAATTCGGACCTAAAAAAACACAAAGAGCTGTACGATCTTCGTTCGGTCTTTGTTCCCAAGACCAAAACATTACTACTTGCCAGTCATCTAGATGAGGCGCAACGTATTTTTATTTACGCTAAGGAAATAGCCTATAATTACCTAGGCTACAGTCTAAGGCTATATACTTTTCCCTGGATCAAGTTCGAGAACTTTGAACAGGTACTCAATAACTTTTATGCCTCTTATTTTGCAGGGGCACTGGTGTTGCCCAGAGAAGTCATGATCGATCAGCTCAAAACACTATTTCAACAAAAAACCTTTAACAAAAGGGTATTTATCAAAATAATTTCAGAGTTTACCAGCTCACCGGAAACCTTTTACCAACGGTTGACCAATCTGTTGCCAAAAGATTTTAATATTCAGAACCTATTCTTTTTAAGGTTTACCCATAAAGCGGGCAGTTCTAATTTTTACCTCAACAAAGAATTACATTTACCAAGCCAGCAATCGCCACATGGCAACGAAACCAATGAGCATTACTGTAGAAGATGGGTCTCGTTAAAGGTATTAAAAGACATTGCAAAGACAGAAAAAGATCATGTCTTCGACTTTCAGATTTCAGAATATCCGGGCAATATCTCATACCTGTTGTTTTCTTCGGCGACCAAGGACCCCTTTAAGGACAACCAATACAGGAGCATTAGCATTGGACTTCTTATAGACAAGCAGTTGAAAAAGAAAATATCCTTTTTGGAAGACCCTAAAATTAAACGGGAAATGGTGGGGGTCACCTGTGAGCGCTGCGCAATTTCTAATTGTAAAGAACGGAAAGTACCCCCAAAGATCTTGGAAAAAATGAACAAGAACAAAGTAATAGAAAATGTGGTTTCCGATTTAATGAAACAATTCAGTTAACCTTTTTTGGTATGGACCACACTCGCCAATCCAATGCATTGGTTCCATTCAACAGAGACCATAATTTCTGTCGACCAAAACTATAATGACCCATTTCTTATTTGAAACCAAAGGCCGTTCGCATTTATCCGTTAAACGATGTAATCAGAAATTAAGCCATCCGCTAAACAACTTACTTGGTACTGTATTGCGGTTGTAAGGTATAGGTAAATAAGTCATCATCTTAATACTCTAGATATAAATCTTCGTTGCCTTTTCCGTCCTCAGCGGCAACAATCCTATTTTTATCGTAGTCGTACTTCCAATATACCATATGGTCAATTAACCTTCTATCTATAATCAAAGATGTAACATTAACATCGGCATCATATTCAAGATTCAATTCCCTGCCATAGTATCTATAATACACCCTTACAGGCCTCCCGTTTTCTGAAACGCATTCGAACATCCTCTCCCCATCTCCCGAGTATGCTTTTATCTCATCACCATTATATTTAAACTCAATATTGTTATGATAGGGGTTATTTCCGTTATGCCCTTTGGCATTGATCTTTGTCAATTTTTCACCGGTATAGACAAAATCCAAAGTCTTTATCAAATTTTCTTCGTTTGTTTCATTGTCGACGGAGTAATAATTTATTTGGGAAACACGTTTTTGTACGTAACATTGAAAACTTACAAACAGTATTACAACTAATAAAAATCTACTCACAATAAAGGTTTTAACCTTTAAAAAATGATTGATCATGGTCTTGAAAATAAAAATTATTGAATAAATATGTAAGAGCATATTAAATATGCCCACACCCTACCAATAGAACAAAATAAAATAGCAAGTACCTAATTATCAAATGACTAACCCTAAACTTGTGAACCCAAAGTGGAATCCCTTACAATAAGATTGGTTTTTATCTCGACCGTCTTGGTAACGATCTCGTTTTTGGGATTCTTGATCTCATCGATCAAGTATTTCACGGCGGTCCGGCCAATTCTATCCCCAGGCTGATCTACCGTGGTTAGGGCAGGATTTATAATCGTTGAGTTGGCCGAGTTGCTAAAGCCCACCACGGCAATCTCCTCTGGAATCTTCACCTTGAACCTATGTAAGGTCTGAATGGCCCCTATGGCCGCATTGTCGGTAATGGCAAAAATAGCATCGGGGCGTTCTTTCAAACTAAGTAAAATTCTTGTCAGGTGTTTGCCCCCGTCTATAGATATATCTTCAGTGCTTAAAATAATCTTGTCACATGCAGGAATCCCGTGGGCGTTCAAGGCCCTAAGGTAGCCCACATACCTCTTTTCGGAGTTATAACTGTTCTCCGTTTCCTTGATAATGGCAATGCGTCTTTTCCCTAATTCTATCAAATGCTCTACCGCGTTAAAGGCTGCTTCTTCTTCGTTGATAACGATCTGGGTGCAGGGCATTTTTATAGAAACTTTGTCGAACAAAACAATAGGTAATCTATCTAGAATTTCTAACAACTCCTCTAGTCTCGTAGTTTTTCTGGCCAATGACATTAACACTCCATCAACCCCAAATTGGGTCATGGTCTCCAGCATTTCCACTTGTTTGGCCTCGCTGTTTTTAGATTCGGAAATAATAACCCGATACCCCCTAAGCTCGGCTTCTTCCAGAATACCCTTTAATATCGTGGAGGTAAACATATGCGAAATATTGGGTACTATTACCCCTAAAATATAGGTTTCGTGAGACCGGAACCCCCTGGCGAACAAATTGGGCACATAATGCATTTTTTTGGCCAATCTTTTTACTTTTTCCCTAGTATCCGGATTTATGTCCGGGTGTTCATTTAAGGCTCGGGAAACTGTAGAAATAGACAACTTTAATTCTTGTGCCAATTCCTTTAAGGTTGTATTTCTCTTCTTAGCCATGGTTAAAAGGGAATAAAATCAAAAATAATCTTTTTTTTGCAAACGTTTTCGCAAACGTTTGCATAAGAATTTGATAAATATTTTGTCGGTCGATTATGATATTCAAATAATTTCACTTCCCTGTTTACAAATTGAACAATTACCAAATACACTATTCAATTCTGATTGACAGACTATTAAAAGTAAAGAATTTGCGTCCACATCAATCAATAAAGAAGTTTGAGTTTAGTTTGAATTTAGTGGGCAAACATATTGGTTCTTGGAAAATTGCAAATACATTTTTAACTCCTATCATGAAAAAAGAATTATACAAAAAAGCCATTGCCATATTGGATGCCAATTACCAAGAAGGCGGTTTTACTATACCCAGCGCCGGGCTATACCCTTTTCAATGGAAGTGGGATTCTGGGTTTATCGCCATTGGCTTTGCCCATTACGACGTAGAAAAGGCAAAAACAGAAATGCGAACATTACTAGATGCACAATGGGGCAATGGGTTTATACCACATATTGTTTTTCATACCGAAAACGATTCTTATTTTCCTGGTGCCGATTTTCATCAATCGGAACTTCATCCATTGTCCTCAAAAAAATATAGATCTACAGGTATGACACAACCACCTGTATCCGGTTTTGTTTTACAGGAAATGTATCATATTGCAGAGGATAAGGAAGATATGCTCCTCTTTATCAAAAGTGAGATAGACAAGGTGTACAACAATCATGTATATTTCTACGAAAACCGTGACCCGCAGAACGAAGGGCTTGTATACATTTATCACAACTGGGAGTCGGGCACCGACAATTCTCCTGTGTGGGACGATATTTGGGATACGATGAATCCCCCGGAATATAATTTTGAAAGAAAAGATACGACGCATGTAGATGCCTCTCAACGACCCTCAAAAAGAGAATACGACCATTACCTTTATATCATCGACATAGCCAAGCAAAACAATTACGACGATGCCAAAATAGCAGAGCTTTCACCATTCTTGGTGCAAGACCCATTGTTCAATTCGATGCTTATAAAGTCGAACCAGGCATTGATAGATCTATACGGCCTATTAGGGGGAAACGAAGATAAAGTCAAGACCCTTTTAAAATGGCAATCTAAAAGCATCAAAAGCTTTAACAAAAAACTATTTGACACAGAGTTGGGGGCATACGTACATTACGACCTAAGAAACGAAAAGCCCATACGCCATATTACCTCGTCATCGTTTTCTCCCTTGTTCGCCAACATACCAAGTGCAGAAAGAGCAAAAGTTATAGTTAAAACAATGATGGATAAATTTGGTGGTGACGACAAGTATCTATGTGCCTCTTTTGACCCCACAGATGAACGTTTTAATCCTAAAAAATATTGGAGAGGCCCCGTATGGATCAATATGAACTGGATGCTCTACCTAGGTCTCAAAAACTATGGTTTTACAAATACGGCATCTCGAATTAAGGAAGACAGCATAGAACTAATTGAGAGATACGGTTTTTATGAGTATTTTGATTGTCGTAAAGATAATACCGAACAGGAACCTGTAGGGTATGGGGGAAATAATTTTTCATGGAGCGCCGCCTTACTAATCGATTTTTTGAAGAATTAAGGGCTATCGATCGCACAAAACGTATCGTAAAACTTGTTTGTTTAACCAATGAGCATAAAAGAATCGAGATAAAATGTGAAATCATAACTAAAAAATAAGCCAACCGTATGAACTACATCGACTACATTATCATCATTGTTTACCTGATCGGGTTTTTAGGGTTGGGGTTTATGTTCAAGGAAAACAACTCTGGAGGCGATTATTTTTTGGGAGGCCGTAAAACCTCATGGTTGCCTTTGAGCTTATCGGCCATGGCTACCCAACTTTCGGCCATTAGCTTTATTTCGGCTCCTGCATTCGTAGGCCTTAAAGACGGGGGCGGTATGCAATGGTTGACCTATGAGTTTGGCGTGCCCCTTGCCATGGCTTTCTTGCTTATTGCCATAATGCCCACCTTGTACAAATCGGGGATCGTAAGTGTTTACGAATATTTGGAAAAACGGTTTGATGCCTCTTCCAGGCTTCTGATCAGTTTTGTCTTTCAGGTAAGCCGTTCGGTGGCAACCGGGGTTATGGTCTATACAATGGCCCTTATTTTACAGGCCACCATTCAATTGGATTTTTGGATCTCTATTATGATCATCGGTCTTATTACCATGCTATACTCTTTTCAAGGAGGTATGAAAGCCGTTATTTGGGGAGATGTTATTCAAATGAGTATCCTATTCTTGGGGATCATCATCTGTCTTTTTTACGGATTCAGTGAATTGGGCGGCATAGACAATTTTCTCACCCATGTAGATACGGATAGGATTACGGCGGTCGATTTTAGCAAATGGGGTTTCAACAATGCCGATGGCAACGACGAATTCGGATTTTGGCCCATGGTCATCGGTGGCTTTTTTCTGTATGCTTCCTATTACGGAACCGATCAAACCCAATCGCAAAGACTACTTTCTTCGAGCAGTATGCCCAACCTGAAGAAACTGATGATGGCCAACGGGCTCCTTCGTTTTCCCTTTACCTTGACCTATTGCATTATGGGCCTTGTGCTGGGCACCTTGTTGTTACAGGATGTAAGCTTTCAAGAACAGATGGAAACGGTATACCAAGCCAACATTAGCTCTTTACAAGGGAAAAAGGCAGATTTGATGGTGCCCGTATTTATTATAAAATACCTCCCCAACGGGGTAATCGGAATATTGATCGTAGCCATTATGTCGGCGGCCATGTCTACCCTGAGCTCTACCGTAAACTCCCTTTCTGCAGTCACCATGGAGGATTTTGTCAGAAGGTTCAATCCGAATATACCGGACAAGAAATACATGACCTATTCTAAGTTATTGTCTATTTTTTGGGGACTCGTATGTTTGTTCTTTGCCTTTTTTGCCGGCAATATAGAAGGTACGGTTATAGAAGTCATCAATAAGATCAGTTCCGTTTTCTACGGACCTATACTCGCCGCCTTTATTTTGGCCATTTTAACGAAAAGAACACATGCGTTGGGTGCCAATATTGGTATAGTCGTAGGAGTATTGTTCAATATTTATCTTTGGCTTTATGTTCCACAGATATTTTGGTTCTGGTGGAATGCCCTCGGATGCTTGGTCACCATACTCGTAGCCTTGGCCGTAAGCTTTACGGTAAAGCGAAAGGCTAACAAAGGCCTTGAAGTGGTCTACTATGCAGGCAAAAAAGAAGTGGCCATCTTGGGTGTTTACTTTATCGCAATTGTCTTGTTCAGTATATCTTTACCAAACATTCTTAATTGATCCGACCTATGAAATTCGTAATAGCTCCCGATAAATTTAAAGGCTCATTGACCGGTTTCGAATTTTGTAATGCAGTAGAGGAAGGCCTCCGGATGGTGTTTAAGGATGCCGAAATATTAAAAATGCCCTTGGCCGATGGCGGTGATGGCACCATGGAGGTCATTAAGTACTATCTTAAGGGAGAAAAAGTATCCGTAAAGGTACAAGACCCTTTGTTTAGAACTATAGAGTCCTCTTATCTATATGCCCCTGAAAATGCCGTAGCCTATATTGAAATGGCCGAGGCATCGGGACTCAAATTACTAAAGGACGATGAAAAAAACTGCATGCGTTCTACCAGTTTGGGTACGGGCGAGCTTATTAAACATGCATTGGACAAGGGCGCTAAAAACATTATTTTGGGAATCGGCGGTAGTGCCACCAATGACGGAGGCATGGGCATGGCCTCTGCCTTGGGCTATCGATTTCTAGATGGTAACGGTATCGAATTAAAACCCATAGGCGGAAGTTTGTCGGCCGTACAGAGCATTGATGCCTCCAATGCACACCCAAGACTTGGGGAAGTGGAAGTAAAAGTAGCCTGTGATGTAAGCAATCCGCTATACGGTAAAGAAGGGGCGGCCCCTATTTTTGCCGCCCAAAAAGGAGCCACCGATAAAGAGATTGAACAGCTGGACAACGGCTTGCGCAACTTTGCGGATATTGTGTTGGGGCAATACGGTATAGACCTTCAAAAAATAAAGGGTGCCGGTGCCGCCGGTGGAATCGGTGGGGGTGCCGTAGCCTTTCTGAACGGCGAACTTACATCGGGTATTGAATTGATCAAAGAACTGGCTGGTTTTGACAATGCCATTGAAGGTTGCGATTGGATCATAACCGGTGAGGGCCAACTCGATGCACAGACCCTAACGGGCAAGACCATTCAGGGTGTTGTAATATCGGGGCAAAGAAAAAATATTCCGGTAGCCGCCCTGTGTGGATCGCTACAACTTACGGTAGCCCAACAACAACAATTGGGTCTTGATTATGTAACGGCCATTGTACAAGGTATTACAACACTACAAGAGGCCATGGAATCTAGTTATGTGAATTTGGTCATGTCTACCTATAACTTTGCTAAAGTTTTGGGCTAATCGTTGATTTTGTGTCGTTTAAAATGGCCGTATATCAACACCTATCTTGTTCTATAGTTTAAACCAATCAGCTATAATTTCGTTCTCCGAATTGTCTTTTTCTATATGAACAAACTCATTTTTTGTACTATCGTATTTATAATCTTTTCCCCAATCTTCATGATTTTTCGCCGTAGCTTCAATGGCATCACATATATAGGTCAATTCCTCTTGTGTCATTGTCGGATGTATGGACATACGAATCCACCCCGGTCTTTCTATAAGACATCCTTCTAGAATTTTTTGTTCTATGGCCTTAGATTTGGGTTGATCCACATGTAACAAATAATGGCCATAAGTACCTGCACACGAACAGCCACCCCTTGTTTGTATACCAAAACGGTCATTTAAAAGCTTAACTATCAAATTGTAATGAACATCATCGATATAAAAAGAGAATATACCTAAACGATCTCTGTGATGTTCTGCAAGAATGTGTAGATTTTTTATGTTCAAAAGCCTTTTAAAGATATATGAGTTCATTTCATGCTCTCTATCCAAGATATTCTGAACTCCCATCTTCTCTTTTAATCTAATGGCCAAAGCAACTTTAATGGTTTGTAAAAAACCCGGGGTACCCCCATCCTCACGAGTTTCTATATCATCTATGTAATCATGGTCTCCCCATGGATTGGTATAGGATACAGTTCCCCCTCCTGGATTATCGGGCACTAGATTCTTATATAATTTTTTATTGAAAACCAATACTCCCGAAGATCCCGGACCTCCCAAAAATTTATGTGGGGAAAAGGTAATCGCATCCAAATACTCCTCATCATTTTCTGGGTGCATATCAATTTGAACATAAGGTGCCGAACATGCGAAATCGACAAAGCACAGTCCATTGTTCTGATGCATCAATGCGGCTATTTCATGATAATTGGTCCTAATTCCGGTAACATTGGAACACCCTGTAACAGCCGCTATTTTTAAAGGCCAATCTTTATATTCCTCAAGTAGCGCCTCCAGTTTTTTAAGACATGGTAACCCCTTCTCATTGGCAGGAATAACCTCAACCTTTGCTATGGTTTCTAACCAGGAAGTTTGGTTAGAGTGATGTTCCATATGCGAAATGAAAATTATAGGCCTCAAAGCCTCCGGAACATGTGTGTGTTCTTTTAGGTTTTCGGACACCTTTAAACCCAAAATACGCTGAAATTTATTGATTGCCCCTGTCATTCCTGTACCTACAGTAATAAGGATATCATCTTTTGATGCGTTAACATGCTCTTTAATAATATTGCGGGCTTGGTGATATGCGTTGGTCATTGACGCCCCTGTAAAAGAGGTTTCTGTATGTGTATTCGCTACTAAAGGTCCAATTTCATTAAGCAGTTTTTCTTCTATAGGTCTATACAACCTACCACTAGCTGTCCAATCTGCATATAAGATTTTCTGATTGCCATATGGGGATCGGAATTCCTCATCAACACCTATTATATGCTTTCTGAACTCACTAAAGTAGTCCTCCAACAGTCCTCTGTCTTGGTTTTTATCAACTGCATTCATATTCTTAATCAGATTCATGATTAAGAATCACTTTGGTTTAAACACCAAAGTGATTCTATCAATAGCTAATTCATAAATTAAATAAAAAAAAGCATAAAAGTTAATGTAATGCCTTAAACTTGGAAATTCCACCCTCTAGCCAACGATAATATTCATCAGCATCGGGTGTATATCCTATGGGATCTATGAGATTATCTTCATTATGGTCCATTAGCACATAGAAAGGTTGCGAATTTGCCTTATATCTTACTGTTTGTAATTCGCTCCATTTTTGACCTATGTATTTTAATTTTTTACCCGGTTTTAACTTAGAATCTATTTCTTCTCCCGCAGGCAAGGGCCGCTTATCATCTACATACAATGAAATAAGTACTACTTTGTTCTTTAAGACCTCTAATACTCTGGGCTTGGGCCATACGTTTTGTTCCATTTTGCGGCAATTGACGCAGGCCCACCCCGTAAAATCTATCAGTATAGGTTTACCCACTTTTTTGGCGTATGCCAGCCCTTTATCGTAATCATTAAAAGCCAAAATATCATGAGGAGCCAAAAGATGCGCTCCATCGGGTAAATCCCCATGCTCTACAGACCCCGTTCCCGCTACTGTTTTGGAATACCCTACTCCATAAGGCGATTCGCTATATTCTAAAGGAGGAGGAAAGGCACTTATCAAATTTAATGGTGCGCCCCAAAGGCCCGGAATCATATATATTGTAAAAGTTAAGGTCAATAGTGCCAGTCCCAATCTACCTACAGAAATATGGGTTAGGGGAGAATCGTGTGGTAAATGTATCTTACCTAGAAGGTAAAGCCCCAAGGCACCAAAAATGGCAATCCAAATTGCAATGAACACCTCTCGCTCCAACCAATGTAATTGAAGAACAAGATCTGCCTGCGATAAGAATTTAAATGCTAATGCCAGCTCTAAAAAGCCCAACACCACCTTTACCGTGTTTAACCACCCTCCCGACTTTGGAAGTGAGTTCAACCATCCAGGAAAAGCCGCGAACAGTGCAAACGGTAATGCAATAGCAAGCGAAAAACCAAGCATTCCGATTATTGGAGCAGTGCCTCCTTTTGAAGCTGCCTCGACTAAAAGAGTGCCAACAATGGGTCCGGTACAAGAAAAAGAAACAATAGCCAATGCCAATGCCATAAAAAATATACCCACCAATCCACTTTTAGTAGATTGTGCATCTACCTTGTTTACCCAAGAATGGGGCAAGGTAATTTCAAAGGCACCTAAAAACGAAACCGCAAAAGTTACAAGTAATAGAAAAAAGATGATATTGAACCAGACATTAGTGGCCAAGGCATTGAGAGAATCTGCACCAAAAATGGCCGTTACCGCACTTCCCAAGAATACATATATCACTATAATAGATATTCCATAAAATACGGCGTTTTTAATCCCTACCGCCTTATTCTTGCTCTGCTTGGTAAAATAGCTCACCGTTAAAGGAATCATCGGAAAAACACATGGCGTCAAAAGAGCCGCAAAACCAGATAAAAAGGCTATAAAGAAAATTGCCCATAGCCCTCTTCCTGATTTTGAATCGGGTGCATCACCAACTTCCGTACCATCGCCTATTATTCTGTTTTTTTCATCTGAAACTATTGTTTTATTCCCGTTCGGCATTTCAAATACCAAATCTACCTCGGTCGGGGGAAGACATCTTTGATCATCACAAACCATGAACTCAACAATACCATTATAGATATTCTTAAACTCCGATACCTCTATAATCTGTTCAAAAGTGGCCTGGTCCTCAAAAAATTTAATTTTCATATTAAAAACCGGATCATCTACCGTATGGCCTTCCTCCTCGATAGTGCCTCCTATAAGTTTAAAGGAAGCATCTTCGTTTAGATAACTAAATGTTGTTGGTATCGGGCCGTCTTCCGGAACGTTTTGTGAATATAAATGCCAACCTGGATCAATTGATGCCCTGGATATTAATTTGTATTCGGTATCACTGATTTTTTCAACAGAAGTCGACCATTTCACCGGATCAAGAATTTGCGCCGACACATAAGATTGTATTATGAGTAAGGCGAGAAAAAGTAATGTTTTCGTTTTCATTTGGGTTGGTTTAAAAGGGGGCTTTTATACAATACACCCCCTTAAAATTCTAATGATCTTATTTTTACGTAATTCGAACATTTTAAAACTACCTCTCGTAGTGTTTAAAACAATGTTCTATTGCTCAAGTGGTTTGCCCTCTTTATCCAACGATCCTGATTTAATTACAATCAGGTTATCCACATCTATGTATTTTTTAATTGCGTCATTTACTTGATCTAGGGTAACGGCTTCTACATCTTTTGGATATTGGTCTATATAATCAGGCTCTAAACCTCTTTGAAGAAAACTCAAAATAGTTCTTGAAAGTCCAGACGTGGTTTCTAGACTTACTTTGAAACTACCTGTTATATTAGACTTTTTAGCCGCCAATTCTTCTTCGGTGACCCCCTCGTTCACCCATTTTTTTATCTGTACCATGGTCGAGTTCATCCCTTTTTCGAACAAGTCAGGGTTAAACGTGGCACTGACGAACCAATGACCTCCGGTTTGTTCATCACCGGAGTGGCCGGCCCCTATACCGTAAGTCAACCCTTCAACATCTCTTACCGTTCGCATTAACCTACCGGAAAAACCTCCCCCCAGAATACTGGTCGCCATGTAAAATGGTACATAATCCTTGTCGGTTCTTTTGATACCCGTATATTGACCTATATATAGTTGTGCACTGGGTTTTTGAGGAATAGTTATCACTTTTTCCAGAGCACTCGCTCTTGATGGTTCTTTATAAGTGGCAGCAGAAATTTCACCACTATTCCATCCCTTAAAAGATTTTTTCAATGAAGTATACAGTTCATTGGTGTCCACATCGCCTACGGCTACCAAATGCATACCTTTAGTTCCGAAATAGTTACTGTGAAATGCTTTCAATTCATTTAGGGTAGCTTTTTCAAGATCTTCAATAGTCGATTGGATATCCTGTTTATAATTTGGATGCCCTTCTGGGTAAATGGCCTGTGCAAGGGCAATAGATCCTTGGGTAGTAGGGTCTGAAATACCTCTTTTAATACTACCTATCACCTGTTGTTTGAGCAGATCAAACTCCTTGGCATCAAATAAGGGAAACCTTAATTCTTCCGATAGCAATGATATAACTTCCTTTACATCTTTTTTAAGGCATTTAAATCCAATTTGAATATGATGGGTATCCGTATTTATATTGAAATTAACCCCTAGCTTGTCCAACTTTTGAGAAAAATCAAACTTATTATGTTTTATTGTGCCCTTATCCAGCATTCGAACTGTCAACATTGGCACTACATTGTTCCCGTTTGTATTTAAGTAATTTGCAATAGGAAAACTCGCAAAGACCGTTATAAAGTCCTTAACACCGGTTTTGGTGGTAACAACATCGATACCCTCAATATTCTTTCTATTGAATTTTTTATCCTTTGCCTTGTTTTCGATCACTTTATTAGCAGGTATTTCGCTAGTGGCAACAGATAGGACAGTGTCTTCGTTATTTACCGAATAACCCGTTTTATTATCTGTATGATCCGGATTCCTGTAAAAATATTTACCATTAACCTCATGATGTTTGCTAGGCTTTGAACCAACATCGGCCATGCCTGCGCCTGTCTCAGCTACAAAGTAACCTGTTGTACTCTGATTTTCCAATAAATATGTAGCGGCCACTCGTTTTACATCTTCTGCCGTAACTTTTGCAAGTTTTTCGGTACCTGTTACATAATCTGTCCAATCACCTGCAGCAATAGCCTCATTAAGTTGGCCCGCAATTCTTCCCGAACCGTCTCTGGCCAATATAGTCTGAGCTTTCAGCTTGGCTACAACACGATCTACGTCCACTTGGTCGACCCCTTCTTTTTTAATCGTATCGATTACAGCCAAAAGTTGATCGTTTAGGTCTTCATGGCTAGAGGCCGGGTCAAAAATAAGGGCTATGGTAAATAGTCCCGCATCCTTGAAAGTGGATGGTCCTGCCATAACTGAATACGCCAACCCTGTATCTTTAAATTTTTTACTTAATACAGACGAGGTACCACTTCCCAAAATTTCACCTAAAACCGTTAAGGCAGGCATGTCTTCATGTAATTTACCAGGAATCTTATACCCTATGGCAACCATACTTTGTTGACCGTTCTTTTTTATAGTGGTCTTTCTTGGGCCCAATTGCTCCGGTTCTTCAGTGTAAGGCTGAGGCATTTTATGGGGTGCCTTCGGAATTTTACCAAAATATTTATCTACCAATTTAAAAACATTGGCCTTCTGAAAATCTCCTATAATTGTCAAAGTTGCATTATTGGGCCAATAATAGGTGTCATAAAATTTGCGCAAGGTCTCGATCGGCATTTTTTCTATATCCGATCGCCAACCAATAGTCGAATGATGATAGGGATGTGCCATATAAGCCATAGCCCAAATTTCTTTGCTCAAAACATTGAACGGACTATTTTCACCACGTTCGAACTCGTTACGGACTACGGTCATTTCAGCATCCTTGTCCTCTTTGAGCAACAAAGAGTTCCTCATTCTATCGGCTTCAATATCCAAGGCAAGTTCCAATTGATCGCTGGGTATGGTTTCATAATAGTTGGTCCGATCATTCCAAGTAGTAGCATTCATCCGAGCACCTATACCCGTCAACTTACTATCAATAGAGGTTCCTTTACTCTTATGAAACTTGGTCGTTCCCTTGAACATTAAGTGTTCCAACAAATGGGTAGAACCCGTATTACCCGTTACTTCATGTTTTGACCCCACTCTATAAACCACCTGCACGGTTACTACAGGTGCCGCATTATCTTGTAACAACAGCAGGTTCATACCATTTGGTTCGTACATATATTCTTCGATGCCACCCAATTCTTTCACTTTCGAGAATTTATCGGCAACATCCTGGGCATTTACAAATTGTTGTAGCCCCATGGCTGCGATCGCGCAGGAAATTATTTTTGTTTTCGTTAAAATTTTCATCATTATATAGGTTATCTAGGCGTAATACGATTTTAAAAGTCTACACCCTATTAAAAAAAAATGTTAATTATAGAACACTTAAGTTTTTAGTCTTTTTTTGAGGCGGAAAGCACTTATACCGGTCACAGGTTTGATAATATAGACCGGTAACAATTACATCCTCTTTATCGAACTCACCAACCGAAAAGTATCTTACAAAAACAAGAGTGTCCTCATAAATATATATTCCATCGTTATATGGTGAACCCTTTGGCATTTCCCAATCATCGATAGCGGTAATACCTTTTGGAAGTTTCAATTGCAATTCAGAAACGATATAAGGCTGTCCTTCGGGCACGTAAGCGTATATATGCCATTGGTCTTCAATGTTGGCTTTTATTATTACCGCCATTTGGGTCATGTCATTTGACCTAACCAATTTCGCGTTTATGGCTACGGGATCCATGGGATTTGTAACCTCGGTAGCAAGCCCCTGTACTTCTTTTTTAACTTTTTCCCTTAATGTAGGATATACCTTTGTTGTTTGTGCCAACCCTATCTGGGCCATCAAAAACAATATATATAAGAAGACATGATTCTTCATAGGATTATATTTTAGAATTATGCTGCCTTTTAGACTCTTTCAGGGCAATGTCACTTTCACTTCTGGGTCTGACCCGTGGGTTGGCATTTTTATCATTGACCATCCACACATACCCCCCTACTTCGGTAAAAAACAACTTGTCGCGGTATGTATTAAACCAAGTTCTCCATTCTTTGGCAGTTTTAAAATCTTCCAAAGTATATCTCATCAGAATTCTATATGCCTTATCCGCATCCGCATTGTCTTCCAACATTGTTATCGCTTTGTCTAGCACTGCTATATTGGTGTTTGCAACACCTAGACTTTTAACGTCCTCATCAACTTTTATTTCGTAAAAGGCATCTGGTTCAGAATAAAAATAATCCCTGTTTTCATTAAGGTATTTTCTAATGGCAAGTGTATCTAGACCGGTAATGGAAGACCAAGAATTTCGACCTATATTCTTTTTAAGATAGCCCTCTCTTGTTAAAATTTCTTGAGGCCGACTATTCAAGATCATCTTTTCTACTTGTGTCAAATCTTTACCCGAAGCCTTCTTTTCTTTCAATTTTTCTTTTTCTTTAAGACTATTTTCATTAAAATCTTTCAAGAATTCAACATACGACAAATAGGACTTTTCTGTCGTATAGAATATCATCTCATCTATGTACTGTTTGGTTGCAATACGCTCATTATACTTTCTAACAATCATCTTATCATCCGCATGTTCATGAGTATAAACAATAGCATTTACAAAAACCCTTTTAGCTTCTTCTGTCATATAATCTGGTGAACCGGCAAACCCCCATAAAAAAAAGTTGCCATGTCGCCCCAAGGCGACCGCCGTTTTTTGTTTGGTGCAGACCCCGCTAGAAATAATCTCTGAATGGGGAGAATCTTCAAAACCCCATCCACGGGCTACCATACCCACTCTAAAACCTTTACCATCTTTATAGCCTTCACTGTTTACCTCCCACATAGGAATTTCTTCTGGAACATCTTGACCATCGAAGGCCTTTAGAACACCTTTGGGAGTTGCCTTTTTTTCAAGGGTTATATCTGTTTTATAGGGACCTTTAAAAATAGCATGCTCTGTTTTTATATGATGGGCATGCCGATCTAGACAAAGGCAATACCAATCTAATTTAGACCCAAGGCTTGCGCCTATAACAGAAGAAGTATGCCCTATAAAGACCGATGGGCTATCAAAATCGTCACTAACGAATTTAGCTGGCTCCATACTTATAAATTTTCCGGTCTCGGGATCATTGTGTATAACCCGATCCTTTATCATATCTGGAGCTTGGTCAAAAATGGTCACGTCATGTGCTTTTGACATTTCCTCGTTATAATCCCTAGCGTCCACACTGGTCACTTTTGTGAAATACTTGTTCAACAATTCTTCAAATGCAGGCATTCTTTTCCCATATTCCTCCTTAAAACGCTCTGGTGTCATACCTCCACTTATTCGTGAAGATTCTAAATTTTCGGGCATTGGTTTTTCGGAACTGTAGCCAACATATAATACACTTATATCTTGTTTGTCAATGTCTTGCGCCTTTATGGTCGTTATACATAGTACTAAGACGAGCGTTGCTATTAGTTTAATGTAGTTTTTCATATCATTTTATTAATAACCAAGAAGTTCTATAAGTTTTGCATCCAACTCCTCTTTTGTAGCATTACGTAGTAGAATTGTTTGGTTTTCATCTATTAAAAAAGTAGTAGGTAAATGTGGCACTCCATATAATCTGGCGACCGGACCATATGGTGATCTCTTTTTATCGCCCATATCTGCATCATCATATACTTGTAACCATGAAATTTGATCATCTTCAATAGCTTTTCTCCATTTATCTTCTTCATCGGCCGTGCCTATACCTATAATTTCAAAATTATCGGTCCCATATTTTTTTCTTAATTCCCTTAAATGAGGAAATGATTCACGACATGGTATGCACCAACTTGCCCAAAAATCGATTAAGCGGTATTTTCCTTTAACATCAGCCAAAGAAAGTGCTGTTCCATCAACTGTATTTAGAGTGAAATCAGGGGCTTTATTACCTTCTCCCAAATTCTCAAATACATCTTTATAAACTTTGGTGATATGGTTTCTATAAAAACCAGTTTTTTTTGCATCACCTTGAAAAAGATTATAAAATTCCTGAAGCTGACCCTTGCTCATTCGTCCCTCTGTATATTGATATCCTAAAAAATAAACCGCTACAGGTGAACTTGGATTATTCTTTGCGTAATCATATTTTGCCTTAATATATTCAGCACTGCGCTCTTCGGACAATGGATTTAGTTTTTTTTGTAACGCCTCTGCTTCTTCTAACAATTTAGGATCTTTGCTCTTTTTGGCTTTCGCATAAGCTTCCCGAACAGAATCGAGCGGGGCATATTTCGGATTTTTAAAGATGGCTTGAGATTCAGCTTCCAACCGCTCGTACTCGTCATTTGATTTTGAACCTGAAACGATTGTAGTAAATCGCCAATCTTCTGGCTTTACTGTAGACCAATCTATAGCTATATTTATGTCGCCGTTTTCTAGAAAAAACTGTGCACTTTTATTTTCAATAACCAGATTCACCATATCTGGGGCTCCTACTTTTCCTTTAAATTTAAAAGTACCGTTTACTATCTCTGTACTATCCAGCACTATAACATTATTGCGGTTTGCAGCTTCTGTTAATTTGACCCAGCCAGTATCTAAGCCTTTAACAGTACCTGTAACGGTATAACCATCAAAGGGTACTTTTTGTTTACAATTTGCAGTTACCAACAGCACTATGGCCATTGGCAGTATTGTTTTAAATATTTTTTTCATGATTTTTAATTTTATTGGTTCTTAATACCCAAATAGCTCTTCCAATTTTGCATCCAACGCCTCTTTTGAAGGGTTTCTAAGGATAATTTTTTCGTTTTCATCCATTAAAAATGTGGTTGGTAAAAATGGAACACCATATTTACGTGCAACAATACCATATTGATGGTCTTCACCTGTATCGTTTAAATGCATCCAAGGTGTTTGATCTTCTTCAATGGCTTTTCTCCATTTTGCTTCTGCATCTGCCGTTCCAATGGCTACAACCTCAAATCCGTCTTTTTTATACTTTTTGTATAATTCTTTTAAATGTGGAAATGATGCCCTACAAGGCACACACCAAGATGCCCAGAAATCGACTAACTTATATTTTGCCTCAACACCTTTTAAGGAAACTTCTTTTCCGTTAACATCGTTTAAAGTAAAATCTGGAGCTATACTACCAACACCAAGGTTTTTAAAAATATCATTGTATGTTTTTTCATAATATTTGAACATCGCCGTGTGTTTGGCATCCCCTTTAAAGAGAGGGTAAATAGCTTTCATTTCTTCTTTGGACATACGCCCTTCGCTAAACTGAAAGGCCAAAACCCAAGGAGCTACCGGAGATTCAGGATAATCTTTTGCATACTGAATCATAAAGGATCTACGCTCATTTTGTCGTTGACTTTCCAAGTCGCTAAATTGGGCTCTCCATTCTTGAAAAGCTTTTATTTTAGCTTCATCTTCAGACTTATAAGCCACTTCCATTTTAGGTCTTATAGCCTGCAAGGGCATAAATTTCTTTTGGTTCATGATACTGTCTATTTTCGCTTCCTGCGCTTCATAAACCTGCTGCAACGCTGAACCGGATACTTTTGCCTTAAGCTGACCACGATTTGACTCTGCCGTATCAAATTCTAAAGTAATGTCACTGTTTTCTAGAAAGAATTCACTGTAAAATTCATCACCTATCTTAATGATTACTCGATCAGGATGTTCAACGATTCCTTTAAATGTAAAAGCCCCATTTGTCATTTGGGCACTATCAATTACCTTAGGTTTGGCACCTCTGTCCGTAAAATTCATTTCAATTAATTTTACTTTGGCCTCATCTAAACCTTTTACTACACCAGATATGGTATAACCTTCAAAAGATGCTTCTTTTTTACAGCTAGTAAGAGGTAATATCATTATTAAACCAAGTATTAATGCTGATTTTATTTTTAAAGACATTTTCATAATTTAATTTTTAGTATGGACGCTTATTAGTTTAACAGTTCCTCCAATAATTCAAAAGCTTCTTCACCGCCACCAACATATCGTTTCACAATTTTACCTTCTGGATCAATGATGAACTTAGTAGGAAAGCCTTTTACATTAAAACGGGTTACGAAGTTATCGGGGGTATTCTCTCTATCGCTCATTAGTTGTTGCCAATTGTAGCCGTTATCGGCAATGAACTTTTCTATTTTATCTTTTGTGTCCCCTGAGTTAATGCCCAGTACTACTAGCTGGTCCTCATATTGTTCTTGAAAGGCCTTTACCTCGGGCATTTCTTTGACACAAGGGCCGCACCAAATACCCCAAAAATCGATTAACACATATTTTCCTTTGAGAGATGCGATATCGAACTCACTACCGTCCAAGGTTGCATTGGTTTTAACAGCCGGCACTGGCATGCCCTCGGCAGTAGCTTTTATACCCTGAATACGGGTTTCGGCCGTTTTATAAAAACTTAGGTCACTGAGTTCTTTAGAGACGTTATTAAATAGATCGATCGCAACCGTATCTTCTATTTGGCCACGCATAATCATGTCTTCTAAATACCACAGGGCCCCCAATGATTTTGGATGTTCCCTAAAATGCTCAATTAAAGCCTGCCTTCCTTTTTCATCAATTTGCTCAGCTTTTTTTTGAAGTTGTTCTATAACCACGGAATCTTTCTCATAAGTAGCCCTTACCATAAGATTGGCGCTTTCGTTTATGTTCGGAAAGGTGAGTCTGTTTATGGCGGCCAAACTATTGTTATATGCATCACCACTGGGATAGGCATCTATAAAATCAATGGCCTCCCCTTGTATTTTAATATGGGCCCCTGGGTATGCAAAAAACATTAAGTACATTGATTTCACAGGGAAATATCCTCCATCGGCAGCCTTCTTGTAAATTTTGTTATCCTTGTCTTCATAATCGGTATAGGCCCTGATCAGGGAAAGTTTTGATATAGTATCTGAAAATTTGATTTTCCCATTTACTACATGAATCGTATCCGGAGGGGTTTCCCTTGTATATTCCTTATCGGGATGCCGAAAGAAAAAATGAGATTTTAACCCTTGTATTTCACCTTCCAGTGTAAATTGATTAGGAGGTGTTTTTTCTGTTTTTTTACATGATGTAACAAAAAAAAGTCCCGTTAAGGCAATAATTGTTACTTTGATATATATTTTCATTTTAAGATCTATATTTTAATTGTTTAAAGAATAAGGTCTCCTAAAAGGCCACTTTATAAACTTGCCCAAAATTGAAACCAAGAAGCACTCAAAAGGGATTATGGCAGATATTAGCCATAAGACCAATATTGATGCCTATTGAGAAACTGAATTTTATTGAAGAGGTATGGGAAGGGTCGTTCACCCTTCCATAACCTCATCCAACCAATTTATCTAGCAGAAAAATTTTATTGATACCCCGGATTTTGAACTAATAAAGAATTAGATTCTATAGATGTTTGGGGAATAGGAAAAATAAACTTGTTTGGATCGGTAGCCGTGGATTTTATCTCTGAAACCTGAAAACCGGAACTAAACCCTCCGTCCTCATAGGCATACCGTACCACATCAAACCAGTTTTCGCCATTTTCGGCATAAAGTTCCACAAGCTTCTCTATTCGAACAGCTTCCAAAAATTCTGAGAACGAAATACTTTCAGGGTAAGTTTCAAAACCGTCTCCTCCGGTTGTGGTGGCCCCTGCCCTTTTTCTTACCTCATTCAATGAGCTTAACGCCTCTGGGGTTACCATCCCGGAAGCTCTAGTGGCAGCTTCTGCATGAATCAGGTATATTTCTGCCATACGCATCACGTAGTGCATTTCATAATCGGTTGTATAATCGGAGTATTTGGTCATTAATGCCGTACCGAAGGCACTACCAAAAGGATCGGTAATCGATTCTACCCGACCACCATCATGGGCAATTGTCTGACCTCCAACGGTCAACGTACCCGTATTTACCAAATCAAAATAAGCAGGTTCTACCCCGGCCGAAAAGCCGTTATAGAAATTGCCCCATCCAACACCAGTGCCTTCAGGAGTTTCCACTCCCGGTATACCAAAGATAATCTCACTCTTTTCGAACAATGTAGAACTGTCATGAGGGGCAAAAATACTGGCATACTCTGCTTCAAGGGCAAAACCGGGTCCTGGATTGTCAATAACCGCTTTTGCTTCGAAAGCCGCCTGTTGATAATCACCCATATAAAGCAATACCTTGGCCTTGAACGCCCTGGCAAATGTTTTGTTTGTAAACGTTTTCCCTCTATTATCGGGCGCATTTGCAATACCATCCTCTATATCTGCTAGAATTGCCGTATAAGTTTCTTGAACAGAACTTCTTGGCAATTCTTCTTCATAACGGGCCGGGTCTGTACGCAATACCACACCAAATTCAGATGAGGTATCATAGAATTGACCGTAAGCCCTTAGTAAATAAAAAGTAGCCAAAGCACGCATTAACCTAGCCTCTGCTATCACCTCTGCCCTTCTCCCCGGGGTATCGAATATATCATCGGACAACAAACCAGTTTGTTCAATTACCCAATTGGCGTTATTGATCAAAGAGTAAAATCTTGTATATGCCCCATGCTGAATAGAGCCCGTCAATATCGGGTTGTTTGAAGACCACCCCAATTGCTCCTCACTATTAACATAAAATCCGGCATTACTATAACCCAGAAAAATATCGGGAGCAAAAAATACAGTCGGGAAATCCAGCCCATATTGTGTCATCCCCGAATACACCCCCAAAAGTGCCAGATCCGCTGATTTTTCATCATAAATAGCCTCGTCGGCAGGTATTGTATATAATGGTTCTACATCATCGACAGCCGTAGTAAGATCGCATGAACTAAAAATTAAAAGACAGATGAAGACACCCATCCCATATGCTTTATATATATATTGTTTCATAATATTCTTTATTAAAAGGTTACGTTTAGTGTAAGAGTAAAACTTCTTGCCTGGGGATATCCAGTACCATCATCACCGTAGCTAGAAAAATCGCTAATATTCCCACTTCTATAGGCAGATTGATCTTCGGGATCAAGACCTGGATAATTTGTAAATGTCAAGAGATTGTTTCCACTGACCGATAGTTTGGTTCCGGTTATTCCTAGTTTATCCATCCAGGCCATTTGAGGTAACCGATAGCCCAAACCTACATACCTTAACCTTATATAACTACCATCTACTATAGATCTAGAATTTGTTCTGCCTCCATCATAGGATGGCGACCATAGACGGGCAAGGGTTCCGTCTGTGTTGGAGGGAGACCATACAAGGTCCAAATGATCTTTAACAACATTTTGCGTTACATCTACTTCTGCAAACCTATTATATAAATCAAAGATTTTATCATTTCCCTGGACAAATTGGAAATTAAAACTGAAATCCAGGTTCTTATACGTAAGCGTATTGGACCAGCCACCATAATAGTCGGGGTTCACATTGCCAATAATTGCCTCCCGATCTTCCGAATCAATATAACCGTTGCCATCAATATCCTCCATAATGTAATCCCCTGGTGCCTGCAGCAAACTACTGTAAAGTCCACCTGGTGCACCATTGGCCGACGCTTGGCCATTAAGAGCATCTATTTCTTCTTGTGTTTGTGCAATACCCAGCACATTATACCCTTGTATTACCCCAAAAGGCTCTCCTTCCACAACCCCTGGGCTACCATATAAATTGACGCTTCCACCATTTAGGCTTTCTACTTTGTTCTTTATGAAACTAATATTGAACGAGGAATTCCAAGAGAAGTTATCTGTTCTGATTATATCGCCTCCGATCAAAAATTCCCAACCTTTGTTGGTCACGTCCGCCACGTTTTGGTTTTGCTGCAGCGTACCGGTTTCATTTACAATAGGGACCACAAGTATGAGGTCAGAAGTATTTTTTTCATAATAAACGATTTCCGCATTTAATCGTTGATCGAACAATCCCAATTCAAGACCTAAGTCTAGTTGATCTGTTGTTTCCCATTTTATGTCCGGGTTGGGCACATCGCTCGATATGGTACCTTTGCTAACATTATAGCCACCAGTGGCCGAAAATGTAGGTAAAAAAGTGAACGCAGGAAGATTATCACTACCGGTACGTCCCAAACTTGCCCTTAATTTTAGTTGATTCAACCATTTGCTGTCTTTCAGAAAAGACTCATTATGCATGTTCCATGCCAATGCCCCAGAAGGGAAAACACCTGTTTGGTTACCAGGGCCAAATTTTGTCGACTTGTCTGCCCTTAAGGTAAAAGTGGCAAGATAACGTTCTTTATATCCATAGTTGACTCGACCGAATACAGAATTCAGTACGGCCTCAAAGTGATCCGATGTATTATTCTCTACAATATTGGCCGACCCAGGATTAATTAAGATAAAATCATCAGGAAACTCCCTATACCTCACCGACGTTCTATCATCCCTGCTTCTGTTAAACGAAATACCCGCTACTGCATCTATCTTATGTTTCTCTTTAATTAGATTGGAGTATGAGACAGTATTTTCGAATGCCGTATTATAAGAGTCTATCTCTAAATCGACAAGATTGGCTCCTGGAGCCCCCCTATATAGCCCTTCAAACAAGGCATCTTGTGTAAATGATGGGGTAAAAACAGTATTGCTTATATCGTTTACCCCGATACTGACCTGTGATTTGAATTTTAAGTTTTTTAAAAATTCCCATTCTGCATAAAAGGCACCAAATAGATTTTTCGAAACCGTCTTATTCGTTATTCTACCCTCATCACCCAACGGATTGAATACTTCTCCATATCTATCACTGTAAGCTTTGGTATAGTTTCCATTCGCATCATAAATAGGAATATCAGGTCGGAAAGCGGTAGCTGAAGAAAAACGTCCTTGACCGATGCCCGTGATACCGGAAATTTCATCTATCATATGGTTATAGTTGATAGAACCTCCAACCCGTAACTTCTTGGTAACATTCACATCTAAATTAGAAGCCACATTATATCTCTTTACGTCATTGTTCACCACGATTCCCTCTTGATCGGCAATAGATGCAGAAAGTGAATATGCAGTCTTTTGGGTACCTCCAGTAACCCCTAGATTATATTGCCTCCACAGGGCATTGCTATTGGTAATGGCCTTCGTCCAATCGGTATCTCCATCTCCAAAAAAATCGGGGTTGTTGACCACCTCATATTCCTTTGGATGCAAATAGGACCATTGTGCCTCTGGATAAGCACTATTGTCCAGAACACTCTGTGATTGTTCAAGGGCAAACTGTTTGTATTCGGCCGCATTCAAAAAATCATATGTCTTGATCGGATTGCTTATAGTAGAACTAACGCTAAAGTTGAATTTGGTACGCTCCCCAGCTTTTCCCCTCTTGGTAGTAATCAATATAACCCCATTGGCTGCTCTTGAACCATATATAGCTGCGGCCGAAGCATCTTTTAATACATCAATTCGTTCAATATTTTCAGGATTAATGGCCGATAGTGGATTTACACTTGTCAAACCCGTACTAAAAAGACCACTGGTTCCAGACCCATCGTCGACACTAGGGTTAACAACAAAAGGAACCCCATCGACCACATACAACGGCTGGTTGTCACCCCTAAGTGAACTGAGTCCCCTGATCTGAACAACACCACCTTGCCCTGGGCGCCCTCCGGCACTCATAACATTTACACCGGTAATCTTGCCCGCAAGGGCATTATCTACCGTCTGGCTCTTATATTGTACTATTTCTTCGCTCTTAACCGAGCCTACCGAACCCGTAAGGTCTTTCTTTACAGTAGTACCATAACCTACGACCACAACCTCATCGAGCCTACTGGCGCTTTCATCAAGCACAATTTCGTAAAAATCCTGTTTGGTCGTAATTTTCTGATATTTAAACTCAAAACCTAATGCAGAAACAGCTAAATAATAATCGAGACTTGCGTCTATTTTAAAATTACCATCGAAATCGGTAACTGTACCTCTTACGATAAAGTCATCGGATCGATCTGCATCCCTTGACGGTTCATTGCTGGCAACATATACAGATGCCGCAGGAATCGGCATTCCATTTTTATCCTTCACCGTACCTGAAATAGAAAATGTATCCTGTAAGGGAACACCTAATATAGGGTGTATCTTTCGTTTAACGATTACGGTGTTATTGGTAAATTCATAAGTACAAAGAATAGGATCCAAGCCTCTCTTTAATATGGTTCCCACCTTAACACTCCCTTCTTTCAAAAGAATTTTCGGAGCATCTTTCACAAGGTCGTCCGCGTATACGAATTCATAATCTGTTTGGGCCTTGATAAGTTCAAAAACCTCTTTAAGAGAAACTACTTTTTCTGTATTAATGAATATGTCAGCATTCTGAGAAAACCCGGATTTTGGGCTCAGACCGAAAACTGAAGTCAAAAACAAAAAAATAAAGGTCCTCATGATTAGTTTAGTTAGCCTTTGTAATCGACATACAAAGACTGGGGTCATTCCGATTTTCATATATTTGTATTGGTATTGGTTAAACAATTCGTTTAATTGATTACTTAAAGGAATTTAGCTGCTACTTTGGACGGTGATAGCTTTATTCCTTTTTTATTTTATTTCATCATATCCTATTATTTTACTTTATCAATATCTTATTGTCCTGTAAAGAAAATTTTACAAGACCCGTATGTTCTATTTTTTCCAATAATACGTTTATCTCATTTCCTCTTTTCAATATTCCGGAAAATTCCAAATCCCGTTTTTCCAGGTTTTCGAATTCTACGTCTATATTATACCATCTAGCCAATACTTTCATCATTTCCCCCAAAGGTTTTTTATCGAACATGAACAGTCCGTTTTTCCATGCCGCAACGTAATTGACATCAACATTTTTCACTTGAATTTCGGCCTCATCCATATATAAGATGGATTGCATCCCCGGATCAAGTATTTTATCCTCTGCACCATTACTTACCGCAATACTTCCTTCTATCAAGGTTGTGTGAATGCTTTGGTCGTTTTCGTATGCCGAAATATTGAACTCAGTGCCAAGTACCTCTATATTTTGGTTTCTTGTTTGCACACGAAATGATGCTCCGTTATTTTCTGTACTTGAAGAAACGTCGAAATAGGCCTCTCCATAAATTAACTCCACACTTCTAGGTGCTCCGGAAACAAAAGATACCGGATATTTTAATTTAGACTCTGAGTTGAGCCAAACCTTGGTGCCATCCGATAGCTCTACAAAGAATTGCCCCCCTCTTGGGATAGTCAGATAATTATAAACTATTTCTTCACTTTCTTTTTGTCCTTTTTTATATCGAATACTTTCTCCATTACTGGTTACCTCATCAATACGGACCTGTTTTCCCTTTTCCAGGGTGATATGCTTACCATTATCAAGTGTGAGTATAGCCTTATCAGTACCAGGAAGAATAGAAGCTTCGGTATTTGCGATGATTTCTGTAGTTGGGTCTAAATCCTCTTTAGAATAAAATACAGCTAGGGAAACAAGAATAGCGATTGCCGCAGCAACCGCATACTTATAAAACCTAAGTTTTCTTATTTTTCCAGGGCTGGCTTCATCTGGCCCTCCTATTTTATCCAACAAAACAAGCTTTGCCCTTTCCGAATCAAAGTTCGACAGATTATAATCCAAGGCATAATTTACCTGAATGTAATCTTTGAACAATTGTTGATTCTCTTGTTGGTCAAACCAATCGGACAATTCTTCTAGTTCAGGTTCTGTTATGGCCTTCGAAATAAACTTTACAATCAGTTCTTCGATTCTTTTATCTTTCATTAAGCTAATTAATTATATTTCTAATACGATTCTCAAAATACACACCCTATGCGTCCAGCAATTTTTTTCTATTTTATTTCATATTTATACTATTTTTATAGAGCGATGGATTTAGAATGATGGATTTCAAGGACAATAAAGTTTTGATAAAATGTCTTCAACAGAATAACAAGAAGGCATTTTCTTTTCTGGTAGACTCTTATCACCATAGGTTATGCGTTTACGCAAACAGCCTTGTGAACAATAGTATGTTGGCAGATGATATTGTACAGAACGTTTTTATAAACGTATGGGAAAAACGGAACATGCTAAATCCAGGTCATTCACTAAAGAGTTTCTTATACAAATCTGTCTATAACGAGTTTATAGATCAATACAGAAAATCACAATCTTTATTACGGATTGAAAAAAAGTATATTGAACACCTTAACACCATTGTAGCAGGGGAAGACGAGGAAAGTACAAAGAAACTTATCTCCGACGTAAAAAACATGATGGAAGATCTGCCTCCAAAATGCAAACAGGTCTTTATGTTAAGTAAAAAAGAAGGACTAACAAATATTGAAATTTCCGAACATCTAGAGATTTCGGTAAAGGCCGTAGAAGCTCAAATTACCAGAGGATTTAAGATTCTACGCAAAAAACTTTCAGATAAGGTAAAACCAGTATTGTTCATCTTGTTCAATCGAAGGTATATCGAAAAAAAATATTAAGTAAAATCAATGCTTAGACTCATGAATACTTTTTAATACCGCCCCTAAGTATTATTGACCTAAAACAAAAAATCCAACCTAATAAATTAGATTGGATTTCTTTTTTGCTCCTCCTCTTGGGCTCGAACCAAGGACCCTCTGATTAACAGTCAGATGCTCTAACCAACTGAGCTAAGGAGGAAAATACCTTACTTTAATCCTTTAAAGCGGGTGCAAATATAAATGTTTTTTAAAATCTCCCAAACAAAAAAAGATGTTTTTCTACTTAAATAACCATTTATATAAATCATTACCATTTGCGAACAGCAACAATGCTATCAACAAGAAGAATCCGATCATTTGAGCATACTCTAAAAACTTGTCGCTCGGCTTTCTTCCGGTAATCATTTCATACAACAGAAACATCACGTGCCCACCGTCCAATGCAGGTATGGGCAGTATATTCATAAATGCCAGAATAATAGATATAAACGCGGTTGCATTCCAAAAAGCAGGCCAGTCCCATCCACTGGGAAACAAACCTCCGATAGCCGCAAAACCTCCTACTCCCTTATAAGCTCCTGTAGACGGGTTGAAGATTTTCTTCATTTGCTTTACATAGCCGCTTAGGGTACTTACCCCCTTATCTATACCTGCCGGTATAGATTCTACAAACGAATAGGTATTTGTTTTAATTTTTAGTATTCCCCTATCCTCAAGATCTGCGAAACTTAAGCCACCAAGGCCTACACCTATGGTTGCAGAATCGCTAATAACTACAGGGATCTGTACTTGACCACTACCTTCCCTTTTTACCGACAGGTCTACTTTTTGTCCTTTGTATTTTTGAAGAATCTCCTTGGCCTCATCAAAATAGGTAAAAGAGTCACCACCAATACTTACGATTTCGTCTTTTACCTTTAAGCCAGAATCTTTATTTGCGGATTCCTCCGGTATGGATCCAACCACAAATGGATATCGCGGACTTAAAAACCTAATTTTATCCTCGTCTTCCAACAAGGTTGCAATAAAGTCTACCGGAATTTCTTTTTCTATGACCTCACCGTCTCGCTCTATCGTAAAAGTATTTCCGTTTACCAGTTCTATAAAAATCTTATTAAAGTCTTCTACGGGCTTACCATCAACGGCCAAAATTTTATCCCCCGTCTTTATACCCACTTTATCGCCTATTTCGGTTTCGTTCACGTAAACACCATCCTTTAAACTATCGTTGGCTATAAACTGGTCTCCGTACGCATAGGCCAAACCTATATAGATAATCACCGCCAAAATAAAGTTGACCGTAACCCCGCCCAACATTATGATCAATCGTTGCCACGCCGGTTTACTTCGAAACTCCCAAGGTTTGGGCTCCTCTTTCATGGCTTCGGTATCCATACTTTCGTCTATCATACCCGAAATTTTGACATATCCGCCCAAAGGCAACCAACCGATACCGTATACTGTTTCGCCTATTTTCTTTTTGAAAAGAGAGAACTTCACATCAAAAAACAAGTAAAATTTCTCTACCCGGGTCTTAAACAATTTTGCAGGGATAAAATGCCCGAGCTCATGAAGCACTATTAATAATGAAAGGCTTAAAAAAAATTGAATAGTCTTAATTAAAATGGGACTCATTAGCGTTCTGTAAAATTTAAATCTGACAAAAGTACATTTTTACAAGGTCTTAAAAAAAGAAACTCGTTGCACCCGCACTATTTTAAGAATATTTTGGCACGTATTAACTCTTATACGCTTGAAACCTTCACAAAGCTAATGTACCTTTGTAAAAAAATAAATATGCGCTCTTTCTTCAGTGGATATAAGATTTTTGGTCTTGTACTATTATTGATCTCATCGGTGGTCGTATATCTTTTTTATAATGCCTTAACGCCTAAAAAAATACTTCCCATATATTCCCCGGCCATGGTAAATAGCGAGTTGGTGGCAGAAGAGATCCAGCACATACGAAAATACCACACTATCTCAGATTTTGAGCTCACCAACCAAAACGGAAAAACCATTACACAGGCCGATTATGACGGTAAAATATATATTGCGGATTTTTTCTTCACTACCTGCCCCACCATTTGCCCTATTATGACCAAGAATATGGCCTCTATACAAGACAAGGTAGGAGATGACGTACTATTACTTTCGCATTCGGTAACCCCGCAGATAGACTCGGTGGCCCAACTAAAAAAATACGCCTTGGAAAAAGGAGTGGACGACACAAAATGGAACTTGGTGACGGGAGACAAGAAACAAATCTATGAATTGGCCCGAAAATCGTATTTGGCGGTAAAAACCGATGGCGATGGTGGCCCGTTTGATATGATCCATACAGAAAACTTTATTCTTGTTGATAAGGAAAAGAGAATAAGGGGCTTCTATGATGGCACCAAAGAAGAAGAAATACAAAAACTATTAAGTGATCTAGAAATACTGAAAGCCAGTTATGCCGAATAGGTGTTTTGTTATATTCGGCAATGCTTTGAACACCCATTTAAATTAACTTTTATTAATTCTTTTAATTGAAATATTTGAGTTATTTTTGATTACTTATAATGAATCTAAATAAAGATTGGAAACTACTGTCGCAGATTTAAAACGGGGCCAAAAGGGCATTATCAAAGAGTTTACCGAAAACCTACTACCTATAAAGTTATTGGAATTGGGCTGCCTTCCGGGCAATGTCATAGAACTGGTACAAGTAGCCCCCTTAAAAGATCCTATATACATAAATGTTAATGGTTCGCACATTGCCATAAGACGTTCCATGGCCGAACAGATCGCATTGGATATTGTTGAAGAAGAAGATGTTGTGTTATGAGCAAACAAATTAATGTGGCCCTAATCGGGAACCCCAATACTGGTAAAACCTCTGTATTTAACCAACTCACCGGACTCAATCAAAAAGTAGGAAACTACCCGGGTATTACCGTTGAAAAAAAAGAAGGTATCTGCAAATTGCCAAGGGGCGTAAAGGCCCACATTATAGACCTACCGGGAACCTACAGTTTAAACACAACCTCTCTGGACGAAAGTGTGGCGGTAGAGCTACTTCTCAACAAAAACGATAAAGACCACCCAGATGTAGCCTTGGTTGTGTCCGACGTTGAGAACCTAAAAAGAAACCTGCTCTTATTTACACAGATAAAAGATTTAAAAATACCCGCCATACTTGTTATAAATATGGCCGATCGAATGTCTCGTAAAGGTATTAGTATAGATATTGAACTTTTAGAAAAGAAACTCAACGCCAAAGTTGCCTTGGTAAGTACCCGTAAGGGAACGGGCATTGATAGATTAAAGGAGTTAATTGCCGATTACAAAAACATTTCTAAAGTTCCGAATGTGGACACTACGGCCATAGCGCCCGATTATTTTGAACGGTTAAAAAACGCTTTTCCAAAAGAAGATGTATACAAGTTATGGTTGGTGATAACGCAGGATGTAAACTTTATGCCAATTCAGAAAAATCTGATTCCGGACACATCCTCTTTTGCAACAAAATCCAAATCGGAACTCAAAAGGCTACAGCAAAAAGAAACTATTCTTAGGTATCAGTTTATTAACGGCATACTCAAAGAAACATACAAGGTAGATGTGAATGCCGCTAAGGGATTCAGGGCTACCTTGGACAAAATATTGACCCATAAAATCTTTGGGTACCTTATTTTCTTTGTAATTCTGCTTACCATCTTCCAAGCTATTTATGGATGGAGCGAATACCCAATGGACCTAATAGACGGCTTCTTTGCCTCTGCCACAGAATGGGTAAAAGAAACATTGCCTCCAGGAGTGTTCACCAATTTGATCGCAGAAGGTATCTTGGCAGGTATTGGGGGTATTGTCATCTTTATTCCCCAAATAGCATTTTTGTTTCTGTTCATTTCCCTATTGGAAGAAAGTGGTTATATGAGCCGCGTAGTATTCCTCATGGATAAGATAATGCGACCTTTTGGTCTAAGCGGAAAAAGTGTAGTGCCCTTAATATCGGGTACCGCATGTGCCATACCTGCCGTGATGGCGACCAGAACCATCGAGAATTGGAAAGAAAGATTAATTACAATTCTTGTAACACCTTTCACTACATGCTCTGCCAGGCTACCGGTATACCTTATAATAATCGCCCTTGTAATTCCCGAAGGAAACGTACTGGGTTTAAGCTTTAAGGCCCTTACCTTAATGCTACTATACCTACTTGGCTTTGGTGTCGCCATACTATCGGCCATGGTGCTTAACAAGATATTGAAAATAAAGAGCAGAACCTTCTTCGTTATAGAATTACCGAATTATAAACTACCACTTTTTAAAAATGTAGCTTACACCGTACTGGAAAAAACCAAGAGTTTTGTTTTTGGTGCCGGTAAAATCATTTTGGCGATTTCCATTATTCTATGGTTTCTAGGTTCTAATGGGCATTCCGATGATTTTAAAAATGCGGAAACCATTGTCACAAAAAGAATAGAAGCCGAAGGTTTTAACACCTTCAGTGAGTCTTATATCGAAAATAAAATAGCGGAATACAAAGCTACTTTACCTATTATGGGGCTACACGAATCTGACCCAGCGTACCAAGATTCCATAGCCCTTCATACCGTCGTCTTGGAAGAAAGGGCCCTGAACCAAGAAATCGCCAGTTACAAGCTTAAGCATTCTTATATGGGCATCATGGGCAGAGCTATAGAACCTGTCGTAAGGCCTTTGGGCTATGATTGGAAAATAGGCATCGCCGTGCTAACGTCCTTTGCCGCCAGAGAAGTGTTCGTGGGTACACTGGCTACCATTTACAGTGTTGGAAACGACGAAGAGGAAACCATAAAGCACAGAATGGCGGCCGAAGTAAACCCCATAACAAAAGAACCCTTGTTTAATCTGGCATCAGGTATCTCGCTGTTATTGTTCTATGCTTTCGCCATGCAATGTATGAGTACCTTGGCTATTGTAAAGAGAGAGACCAATTCATGGAAATGGCCGGCAGGTCAGCTGGTTTTCATGAGCCTTTTTGCTTATATTGTAGCTTTAATAGCCTATCAATTATTAAAATAGAGATGGATTTACTTCAACAAATATTAGTTTATATAACCCTAGCGATCGCCGTAGGTTATATTATTAAAAAATTCTTTCTCCCTAGTTTTTTGACTACTAAAAAACCAAGCAAAAAAACTTGCGGACAAGATGGTTGCGGGTGTCATTGATTTTTACACAGCACATTGATTTAGAAGACCTTTCGTTAAAAAAACAATAAAAACATCCCAATAAAATGTAAAAGAGTATGGTTATCTGCCAGGGTATACTTTAGTTTGTAAGTAAGCAACCAATTATATGAAAAGAATTCCTGTAGTACTTGTTCTTTTATGTTACACCTGTTCCTCTTTTTTGCTTTTTTCACAAACCCTGAACTCAAGAATACTTGATAGCGTTACCCAAGAGCCTATCCCCTACGCGACCGTATTATTGAACAACAAAGGTGTTATTACCAATGAAGAGGGAAGATTTTCGTTTTTGATAGACGAGAAAGTCAAAGAAACAGATTCCTTGTTTATCTCCTGCATCGGATATGAGTCCATATCCAAACCCCTGAACCAGTTTAAGGAAAATAGAATTCTGATGAGCCCAAAGGCCATTGAACTTAATGGAGTTATAGTATCGAACAAGAATTATAGCCCAGAAGAAATCATAGATCTTGTAGAAGAAAATCTTCAAAAAAACTATCGATATGGTTTCACGAAAAAAAGACTTTTTTTAAGGGAAACCTATCAGAACAACATTATAAAAACGGATTACCGGATCAAAGAATCTACCATTGACGCCCTTAATAGGTCTTTTTTAGACAGTGTAGTGCGCTCTATTCCAAAAAGTGACACCTACTACACCGAAGTTTTGGGAGATTTCTATGGAACCAACGATAAGGACGAACAAAAACTAGGTCTTATAAAAGCTTCTGAACTATATGACAAAAGCAAACGCTTGGATGTAGACAATTTAGAAGAACGTTTTAACCAGATCATTAAAAAGAACGTAAAGACCGATTCATATTTTAAGGTAAAATCTGGCTTGTTCGGCACCAAGGTAGATGCGGAAGACCTCTTTGAAGCCGAGGTAGACTCTAATGATGTAGCCGCCGTAAACAAACGTTTGGAAGAAGAAAAGAACAGAAAAAAGTTCTTTGCCAACTACAAAAAAAGGACCTTGGGAAATTTATATGCCAATCTACCCATTTTTGAAGATTCGGATTATAACATCATATGGAAACCCAACCGTTACCATCTATCTCTGGAAGAATTCTCCTTTATTGGTGATAAGGCCCTATATGTAATCGCGTTCGAGCCCAAACGTTCAGAAGATTTCAAAGGAAAATTATATGTAGATGCCAATGACTTTGCCATTGTAAAAATGGATTTCGAAAACGTAAAACCCATTAGAACCTTTAACCTTTTGGGTATCTCATTGAACGAATATTTGGCCAAAGGCAGCATTCTTTTCGGTAAGGGCGATGACGGATTATACAGTTTACGTTATTATGAAATCACCAAAGGGAATCGGGTAGGCTTCAAAAGACCTATTAAGATCATCGAAAAAAACAAAAATGTAAAGGGGCGTCGAAAACAGAACGAACTGCATCTTAAGATAGATGCCGCTTTTGGTGGCCTCAATAAATACGAAGTGGTAGTTTTTGACGAAGAACCTATAAAAGAAAGTCAATTTTCGGCCTTTAAAGAAACAAACGATGTGCTTCCACAGTACATGCCCGATTATGATCCCAAATTCTGGGAAGGTTACACTATTATGGCTCCCAATACCGCTATCAAAGAATTTAAATCGGAAGTGCAACCAGAATACTAGTCTCTGTTGTTAAAAAACACCTATCAAAAGAATACCGAGCTGTAGATATGGTGGACTATATAAAGTTCTTAATAAACGAATACATTAACAATCCCCAACCTATAACCAAGAGCATTCCTCCAAAAGGAGTTACAGGGCCTAAAAATCTACATTTATTGCCCCTTGCACCGCTAATGCACAAACCGTAAATACTAAAAGAAAAAAGAAAGGTGCCCATTATAAAGCAATACACCATGTACTTTTCCAATGAAGTCTCTAGATTTAGGTTAAAACCGATCATGAGCAATACCAAGGCATGGTACATTTGATATTTTACACCCGTCTCAAAACTAGCTATCTGTTCGGCATTAAAAGACTTTTTTAAGGCATGGGCCCCAAAAGCGCCAAAAATAATTGCCAACAGACCAAAGAATGCACCTATAAATTGAGTAAGAAGTACCATTTAACTTTTTATCAAATATATGAATAATGAAAATCTGAAGGCTACAAAAACGGCACAGGTTTATTAAGCATATTTAACAAAACAAAGAGATACATTTTTTATGGCACGCCCCTTCTAATCAGGACTTTCATTTTGCTTCAGCCTTTCTTGCAAGGCGTCATACATATTTACCGTCTCTAGAGAGTCCTTAAGATTAAAATATAGTTTTAAAGAGTCTTTATACACCAGTTTTATCTTGGGCTGTGTAATATTGTCCACAAAAACATGAATGCTCTTATCGGTTAAAGAGTCTTTGAACTCCCTAAAAATTCCTTTTTCCTTCTCCAGTGCAGAAAAACCGTTTAACCGTATCATAGGCGGAATTTTTTCAACGAACACTACACTATCCAATTCGGCATAAGGTACTTTTTCGCTATAAAATCCAGACAAGATACCAAGGTGATCAGATGTAGCTTTTACCCAATTTTTATAGTGCATCGTTAAAACGGATACGCATACGATCACTGTAATGATCAATAACAAATTCCATATCCAGTGCCTACCCTTTTTACCCATACCTATGTTGCTTATGGTTTACCTCCACTAATTTAGAACAAATTATCGGGCATTTGCTTTATCAAATGTCCCGTGTAGATAGAATAACTCTTTAAATTTTAAAAAATTATTTTTCATGAACAGTTTATAGGATAACCAGCTTTTATCCCAAACCAACATCTAGAGTCATCATAATAATAAAGCCTCCAATAAAGCCCATCGTAGCAATATCGGTATATTTATCTTGTTGGGTTTCGGGGATGACTTCCTCCACTACAACAAAAATCATGGCCCCGGCCGCAAAAGACAGGGCATATGGTAATATTGGCTGAAAGGTCAACACCGCCCACGCACCAAGAACGGCCGCAATAGGTTCTACGATAGCCGAAGCCTGGCCATACATAAAGCTTTTAGTTCTACTAAGCCCTTGCCTCCTTAAAGGCATCGCGACAGCAAAACCCTCTGGAAAATTCTGTAGGCCTATACCCAAGGCCAAGGCAACCGCGCCACCAATGGAAGCACCTTCAAAACCAGCTGCCACACCACCAAAAAGCACACCTACCGCCAAACCTTCTGGAATGTTGTGCAAGGTTATAGCTAGGGTCAACAAAGTGGTTCTATGCCAAGGCGTTTTAACCCCTTCTGCTTCACTTTCTTTAAAATTAATGTGTAAATGAGGTAGAATTTTATCCAGCCCAAATATAAATCCGGCCCCTAAAAGAAACCCCACTGCCGCAGGCACCACTTTTAGAAAACCCTCTCCCGGGCTCATTTCAATACCCGGTGCCAATAAGCTCCAGAAACTGGCCGCCACCATTACGCCTCCAGTAAAACCGAGCATACCATCCAGAACCGCCCTGTTCATGGTTTTGAACAGAAAAACCAAGGCCGCACCTGCCGCTGTAAGCCCCCATGTGAACAACGTGGCATAGAATGCCGCCAAAACAGGGTTGATCGATTCAAAATAATCTATAACTTCTTGCATATCTATTTTATTTAATCCTTTTCAAGCACCTCTAAAAAAAGATTGGAGCCTATTTGTTCAGAAATCCTCATTTCTTTCCCTTTGATCCTAATGCTCAGAGATCCATCAAAATCTTCCTTATCCAAAATTTCAAGGGTATCTCCCAATGAAATATTATTCTTGTCCAAAAACTTTAAAAAGGCCACCGAAGAATCGTTCACCCCCACACATATGCCCTGTGATCCAATGGGCAGTTCGGTAACCAACCTCTTTACGGATTTTTTAAACTCCCCGTCTTTAGAAGGAATAGGGTCTCCATGGGGATCTACCTTGGGGTTTCCTAAATAAGCATCCAGTTTATCAATAAGTTTCTCACTTTTAATATGCTCCAATTGCTCGGCCACCTCGTGCACCTCGTCCCAGGCAAAATCCAGCTTATCTACCAAAAAAACTTCCCACAACCTATGTTTTCTTATAATGGACAAGGCAGATAACCTTCCTGTTTCCGTAAGAAGAACCCCTTTGTACTTTTTATAGAACACCAAATCCTTTTCGGACAATTTCTTGAGCATATCGGTCACCGATGATGGCTTGGTATCCATCTGTTCGGCTATAGAATTTGTAGAAACCGCTTGCTCCATGCCTTTGCCCAAATGATAAATTGCCTTTATATAGTCTTCTTCCGAAAGTGTCATTATTAATTTTTTATTCTACACAAAAATACATTTTTATATATAAAAACAAATATTTAGTTTTGTCTAAAAATTTATTTAGTTTAATAAAATATCGTTTTGACAAATATAGAAATCAAATTATCCATTATACTTTTAGTGGTTGTCAGCTCTTTTACTTTTGCACAGAACATAACCGTATCGGGTAGGGTTATGTCGGGCAACGAACCTGTACCCTTTGCCAACATCTACCTTAAGGACACCGATACAGGAACCTCCTCTAATGAAAGCGGTTTCTATGAACTCACCAATATGACGCCCGGAGCGCATGTTATAATAACTTCTGTTATAGGATACGAACCGTCTGCCTTGAGAATAGTTTTGAATCCCGGACAATCCAAGACCATGAACATAAACCTCGTTCCCTCTACCGAAAATCTAGAAGAAATGGTGGTAACCGGCACTCTCAAAGCGGTAAAACGTTCAGAAAGTCCTGTTCCTGTAGAAGTTTATAGTCCTACTTTCCTTAAAAAAAATCCAACGGCAAGTGTTTTCGAAGCTCTTCAAAATGTAAACGGAGTAAGACCTCAGATAAATTGCAATGTCTGTAATACCGGAGATATACACATTAACGGACTGGAAGGCCCTTACACCCTTGTGTTAATAGACGGCATGCCCATTGTAAGTGGGTTGGGAACGGTATACGGCCTATCTGGTATACCTAACTCTTTAATTGAACAAATCGAAATCGTGAAAGGTCCAGCCTCTAGTCTATATGGAAGCGAGGCCGTAGGCGGACTCATAAACATTATAACCAAAAACACCTTGGACGCCCCTGATTTTGCCGCTGATATTTTTGCAACGGGCTGGGGAGAATATAACCTGGATGTAGGTGCCAAAATCGACATTGGCAAAAATACCGATTTACTATTGGGCGTTAATTATTTCAACTTTGACCAAGTAATAGATAACAATGGCGATAATTTTACAGACCTTACCCTACAGGACAGAATATCGGTTTTTCAAAAATGGAGCTTTCAAAGAAAAGAAAACCGCATCTTTTCCGTGGCCGGTCGTTTCTTCTACGAAGACCGTTGGGGAGGAGAACTGCAATGGACACCTGAATATCGGGGTGGAGATGAAATCTATGGAGAAAGTATTTATACAAGACGATGGGAAATACTGGGCAAATATCAATTACCGGTAAAAGAAAAACTATTATTCTCCTTTTCTTACAATGACCATAATCAAAACTCGGTATATGGAGATGTTGCCTATTTGGCCGATCAACGTATAGGCTTCGGGCAGCTTACGTGGGACAAAAAGATAAATGCCCACGACCTGCTAATAGGTACGGCTATAAGATATAATTATTATAATGATAATACGACGGCGACCGTATCGGCAGATGAAGTAGTAATTCCGAGTGTATTTGTTCAAGACGAGATCAGTATAGCAAAAAAACACTCGCTACTGGTAGGCTTACGATACGATTATGACCAAAGACATGGTAGCATTTTTACCCCCAGAACGGCCTATAGATGGAAAATGACGGACAACGATATCATAAGGTTAAATGCCGGAACGGGATTTAGGGTCGTAAATCTTTTTACCGAAGAACATGCCGCCCTAACGGGAGCAAGGGACGTAGTGGTCACAGAAGACCTAGATCCGGAACGCTCCTTTAACGTAAACCTTAATTATCTTAAGAAAATATATGGTGGCAACGGTACATTTGCCAGTATAGATGCATCGCTCTTCTACACTCATTTTAGCAATGCCATCTTACCCGATTATGATACAGACCCCAACAAAATTATCTATGACAACCTAAAGGGCAAATCGGTTTCTAAAGGAATTAGCGCCAATGTTGATGTTTCTTTTCCAAGTGGTTTTAAATTCTTATTAGGAGCAACCTTGCAAGATGTCAGTCAAACAGAAAACGGTATTACAACACGGCAAATATTAACAGAAACGTATACCGGAACCTGGAATTTAGGATATACTTTTAAAAATCTACACCTCAGCATAGATTACACAGGAAACCTGTATGGCCCCATGCGACTGCCCACATTGGGAGACTTAGATCCTAGAAGTGATTATTCTCCGGCATGGAGTATTCAAAACATACAATTCACCTATAAAGGCTTAGATAAACTCGAGTTTTATGGCGGCATCAAAAACCTGCTGAACTGGACACCGAACCGAGGAAACCCTTTTATAATCGCAAGGGCGAACGACCCTTTTGATAAAGAGGTGACTTTTGATAGCAACGGCAGCCCCGTGGCAACCCCCAACAACCCCTATGCCCTAACTTTTGACCCCTCTTATGTTTATGGGCCCAATCAAGGTATACGCGGGTTTCTAGGCGTACGCTATCGTATTAATTAATAATCAAATACGTTAATCTTGCTGGTATTAATTACTATTTTTGAGACATGGCCGATACCGATTTCGATTATATAATTGTTGGCGCAGGTGCCGCAGGGCTCATGTTGGCGGATGCCATTGGCAAAGATGCCCATTTTAGCAAAAAGTGTATTCTTATATTGGATAAAGACCCTAAAACTACCAACGACAGAACCTGGTGTTTTTGGGAAAAAGAAGATGGCCCCTTCGATGAAATAGTTTCTAAAAAATGGAACCACATCCTGTTTTCGGGACCAGATTTTTCAACACGTTCTGCCATTTCTCCCTATGTATATAAAATGGTACGGGGGATTGATTTTTATACCCACTACATAAATCGGTTAAAGAGATATAAGAATATAACATTTAGACAAGAAACGGTTACCGGCATAAAGGAAAACAACACAGGGGCCACGGTTACGACCCCTGAAAACGATTACACCACAAAACAGGTTTTTAATAGCATTTTCAATTATGCACACATGACCTACCAGCAAAAATATCCTGTACTACGACAGCATTTTTTAGGTTGGACGATAAAGGCCAAAGACATAACATTCGATACAGACCAAGCTACCTATATGGATTTTTCCATTCCGCAAAAAGGGAATACAAGATTCATGTACGTACTACCTTTTAAAGAGAATACAGCTTTAATAGAATATACCTTGTTTTCTGAAGAAACATTACCAAAAAGCGAGTACGAAAACGCCATTAAAAATTATGTATCAGAACACCTGCATTGTTACGATTACGAAATCTTGGAAACCGAAGAAGGCAATATACCAATGACCTGTTATAACTTTGATGCTCACAACACTTCTAGCGTGCTGAATATAGGTACCGCTGGTGGTTGGGCAAAACCCAGTACCGGCTATACCTTTATGAGCACCTCCAAAAAAATTCCTCGTTTAATCGCCCATTTAAAAAACCGAAAAACTTTGACCGATTTTAAGTTTAAAAACAGGTTCTGGTTCTACGACCTATTGTTCCTAGATGTTTTACATAGCAACAATGCCCTCGGATATAGTATTTTTCAAAGCCTGTTCAAAAAAAGAAGACCTCAACTGATCTTTAAGTTTTTAGATGAAGAGACTTCCCTACCGGAAGATGTGCATTTTATAATGGCTTGCCCTAAGAAACCTTTTCTCAAAGCTTTTTTTAGCCGCTTGTTCTAAACGGTACGCCTCATTAAATTTTCGCCAAATTTTCTCAGAACATCCTTTTTCTCCTGCGCTAACTCTAGACTCTCTAAAATAACGAAGGCCTTTTCCGTGTAGGCCTTAATAGCCTCCTGAGCTGCTATGGATGCACCACTTTCCTCAAAAATTGTTTTTACCGCCTCAATTTTCTCCTCCGGTTCTTGAGGCTGAATGGAGTATAGGTCCAAAAGCTCTTTTTTAACCGTTTTAGAACCCGATTCCATCGCCTTAATAAAGAGATACGTCTTTTTGTTCTCTATAATATCGCCCCCCACCTGTTTTCCAAATGTTTTGGGGTCACCAAAAGCATCTAGATAGTCATCTTGAATTTGAAAGGCTATTCCAAGGTTGAGCCCAAAATTATACATGTCTTGCTGCGATGTTTCGGAAACCTCTGCCACAATGGCCCCCATTTTCATAGCTGCCGCCACTAAGACAGCTGTTTTATACTCAATCATTTTTAAATAATCTGAAAGAGCTACATCATCACGGGTCTCAAAATCTACATCGTACTGTTGTCCTTCACATACTTGTAGGGCCGTGGTACTAAAAAGTTCGGCAAGCCCTCTAAAAATATGGGTTTTGTAATTCTCGAATAGTTGATATGCCCAAATAAGCATGGCATCACCAGAGAGAATACCGGTATTTACATCCCATTTTTCGTGTACCGTGGCCTTTCCACGTCTCACGGGCGCTGCATCCATAATATCATCATGTACCAACGAAAAGTTGTGAAAAACCTCTACCGCCAACGCCGCGTCCAATGCCTTTTGATAATTGGTCTCAAAAATTTCTGCCGTAAGCAAAACAAGAGTGGGCCTCAGCCTTTTCCCCCCTAATTTGAGAATATAGTTTATGGGCTCGTAAAGGTTAACAGGTTCTTTCGCCGTTAATTTGGAGTCTAAATAAGAGATGAATTCTGATCGATAAAATTCAATGGAATGCATAGCACATTTTTTTTCAAAAATACATCCATTGTTACAAAAAGCTTATATATCCGTCAGATGTTATAGAAAAATATTTAAAAAAAATGCAATAGTTTCCAAAACCATCGTCTTTAATACTGAAGACCTAAGAAAAGCCTTTAATGGTTTCTAAAAAACAACAAGATAACAGCCTTACCAACTTCTTTGAAGAGGAATACAACTCGTTAAAGAGCTTTGTGCGTTCAAAAATTAACCACACGGCCGAAAGCGATGCGGAAGATATTATACAAGATGTTGCCCTAAGATTGTTCTCTAGACCAATAGATGTTTTACCAATACATAATATTGGCGGTTTCGTTTACAACGCAATAAAGAATAGGATCATAGACATAATGCGAACCAAAAAGGAAAGAATTCATAATGAAGAAACGGTAGAATTGCTATGGACCGACTTTGCCAGCAAATTTTATGAAGACCTCCCAGAGGAATATTCGACACAACTAATACAAAAACTAAAAGTAGCCATAACAGAGCTAAAGCCTGCTTATAGAGACATTATTATTGCGGTCGATTTTGAAAATTATACCTATAGGGAAATATCTGAACAAACGGGTATATCGCCCGGCACACTCATGTCTCGAAGGCATAGGGCAATGTCCATTCTAACAAAAAAACTAGAGTCACTTAAAGAATAAAACTATGGAAACAAAAGATATCATGGAAAAACATATGGAAAAAAAAGCAAAGAAATTTATTAAAAAAGTTCTCAAAATAATCATGTATATCATATTGGGAATAGCCATTGCATTCTTGGTAGGATATATTGTAATGTTATTATGGAATTGGCTAATGCCCTACCTATTTGGTTTACCCCAAGTAGATTATTGGAAAGCATTGGGCATATTGATTCTCGCCAAAATTATATTCGGATTTGGAGGCAGTGGTGATAAAAGCCACGATAAAAAAGTAAAATCAAAGAAGAAACGTTTTTTTGGCAGCAATTGTAAGGATTGGAAAAATGACTTTTCTGACTGGAAACATTATGATGAATTCTGGAAAGAAGAAGGAGAACAAGCGTACAAAAATTACCTAGAACGAAATAAAAAATAAACCTTATGGAAAGCAAGACAAAAAATACCAAAAGAAAATACAGCATAAAAAACAAAGCCTTCTTCTGGAGCCTAAACAAAAGCTCCACTATTAGACATGGGCATTCATCCGACAAACCGGAGAAAGAAAAGCTGCACAAAAAAACACAATAAACCGGCAATACTTATGTTAACAAAATGTAAAACTTAAGAAACTTTTATAGTTTTAAAAGTTTCCTAACCTATCTTTGCCCCCGATTATGAAAACAAAAATAAAGGAAAAGGCAACGGATATGTTCTTAAACTATGGTTTTAAGAGCGTTACCATGGATGATATAGCCAATGCCATTGGCATTTCTAAAAAAACGATCTATAGTTCGTACACTAACAAGACCGCTCTTATAGAAGATTGTGTAATGAACAAGATCTGCACTATAAACAACGGTATAGATTCTTTAATCGCATTGGGCAAAAACCCCATCGAAGAATTGTACGACATTAAAAGATATGTAATGTCTCATCTTAAAGACGAGAAAACATCCCCTCAATTTCAGCTCATGAAGTATTATCCCAAAATTCATGAGAACATGAAATCAATGCAGTTGAACAAAATGCAGAAATGTCTAGTATCGAATGTAGAACGAGGAATAGAGCAAGAAATATATCGTCCTAATTTAAATCCGGAATTTATAGCCAGAATATACTTTTCGGGCATTAACAGTATTAAAGATCAAAAGCTTTTTCCGATAGAGAGGTTTCCAATTTCAACACTAATGGACGACTTTCTAGAATATCATTTACGTGGAATCGTAACCGAAAAAGGGGAAGACATCTTAAATAGAATCATCAATTCAATCCAACAATAAATGCGACATCCACTATTTATTTTTCTCTTTATTGTAGTTCTACAGTTCAATTATGGCCAAGAACAGACCAATAGTTTTACTTTAGACGAAGCCATTGCCTATGCCTTGGCAAACAACTATAGCGCCATTAATGCCGACAGGGATCTTATAGATGCCCAAAAGCAAAAATGGGAAACGATTGCCGCAGGTTTACCACAGATAAATGGTGAAATCAGCTATCAAAATCAATTAAAACAGCCTGTAACGGTAATACCTGCCGAAATTTTCGGTGGAGAGCCCGGAACTTATGTAGACGTTGTTTTTTCGCAACCTCAAAGTGCTACAGCCACGGCTACGTTGACACAGCAAATTTTTGACGGTTCGTATATCGTTGGCGTACAGGCGACCAAGGCCTTTTTGAGTTATAGTGCAAACAACAAAGAGAAAACGGCCCTTGAAGTACGAAAATCTGTAGTTGAGTCGTACGGCAATGTATTGTTGGCAAAAGAAAGCGTTGCAATACTGAACAAAAACAAAGAGACTTTAGAGAAAAATCTTTATGAAACTTCAAAGCTTTTTGAGAATGGTCTGGCCGACGAAGAAAGTGTAGAGCAGCTCCAGATTACCTTATCTTCTGTTGAAAGTCAATTAAAAAATGCCTTGCGATTAGAGAAAATTACACTACAGATGTTGAATGTGGTCATGGGACTAGACTTGGACAACCCTACCCAATTAAAGGAAAACCTTGAAGACCTAACAGAGAAAAAAATAGATTTCGCCCTTTTGGAAACAGATTTCAAGATAGAAAACAATGTTGACTATAAATTGGCCCTGAACCAGAACGAACAACGGTTTTTTGAATGGAAACTGGCCAAAAGCCGCGCCTTGCCTACTTTAAACGCCTTTGTAAACTATGGATCCAGTGCCTATTCTGACACTTTCAGCTTTTTAAACGGTGAACAACAATGGTACAACTCTTCCATATTGGGCTTTAATCTAAACATACCCATATTTAGTTCGCTAAAAAGGAGCGCCAGCACCCAGCGTGCAAAAATTGCATTGGAAAAGGCAAAAACCCAACTTACCGAGGCCGAACAACAAATCAAATTACAATTAGAAAATGCACGTAGCAATTACGTATTGGCCATAGAGGAATACCAGACCTCTAAAAACAACCTGGCCTTGGCAGAACGCATCGAAAGAAAAAATCAGATAAAGTACACCGAAGGTATTGCCACTAGTTTTGAATTGCGCCAAGCACAGATACAATTGTATACGGCCCAGCAAGAATATTTACAGGACATGGTAGAGGTAATAAACAAGAAAACGGAATTGGAAACAATTTTAAACGAACAATCCTAAAAAAATCAATCACTAAAAGAATCATTATGAGAAAAGTATTATTCCTATCCATAGCCTTGGCATTTTTATCTTGTGGAGGTGGAAAAGATGAATCTGTTGCAGGAGTCATAGCACAAGGAAACATAGAGGCCTTAAGGGCCAAAAAGAGTGAAATACTTGACCAACAAAAACTGTTAGATAGTCAAATTAAACAATTGGACTCAGCTATTTCTACCATGGATGTTACCGAAAAATTGCCATTGGTAAATACCATAACGGTAAAATCACAAAAATTCGACCATTATTTGGAGCTTCAAGGAGACGTGACCACAAAACAAAACGTTCTTGTGTATCCAGAAATGTCCGGTATTCTGCAAAAAGTATACGTAAAAGAAGGGCAACGTGTTAGTAAGGGACAACCATTGGCGGTTATCGATGATGGAGGTATGGGCAACCAATTGTCCCAACTGAAAACACAGGCAGATCTTGCCAAGACCACTTACGAAAGAAGAAAGAGATTATGGGAACAACAAATAGGCTCAGAGATCGAGTTTCTATCGGCCAAGGCAGATTATGAAGCTCGGCAAGAAGCTGTAAGACAAGCTGAAAGCCAGTTGAACAAAGCAACTATTCGTGCTCCTTTCAATGGCATTATAGATGATGTCATCAAAGATCAAGGTACCGTTGTCTCCCCAGGTCCCGGGTCCGAAGTTTTTAGGATCGTAAACCTAAGCGATATGTATATAGAGGTAGACGTACCCGAAACCTATATAGGCTCCATTTCAAAAGGCAAAAAGGCTTTGGTCTATTTTCCTGTACTTGGAGACAGTGTGCAGACCAAGGTTAGGGAAACCGGCAATTTCATAAATCCTTCGAACAGATCCTTTAGTGTAGAAATACCTGTACCCAATAAAAACGGCAAGATCAAGCCCAACCTAACGGCCAAGGTAAACCTGAACGATTATACAAGTGACAATGCCATTCTTTTGCCATCTAGCATTATATCTGAAAATGCCGATGGAGAGCAATATGTTTTCGTTGCCCAAGAACCCAACGATGACAATGAAGCTATGGTGAAAAGAACCATCATTACCACCGGAAAGGTTCAAGGATCGCAAGTGGAAATTCTTTCAGGCCTGGAAAATGGCAGCCATGTCATCAAAGAAGGGGCCAGAAGTGTAAAGGACGGACAAAAGGTAAAAATTCAAAACTAGAATTCGATGAGCAACAAAATAAAGAAAAACGCCGATAAGGAATTCAGTTTATCTTCTTGGGCCATTGACAACCCTTCGGTCATTTATGTAATGATCGCTATTTTTCTATGGCTCGGTTTTTCTGCATACATGGCAATGCCTAGAGAGGACTTTCCCGAAATTGTAGAAACCAAAATATATATAAGCACCCCTTACCCTGGCAATACTGCAGAGGATATAGAAAAGTTGATAACAGACCCTCTAGAAGATCGGCTAAAAAACATTAGTAATGTGGTAGAAATTACCTCTACCTCGCAAGAAGACTATGCTATTTTAACCGTTGAGTTCGATGAAGATATTACCGTAGAGCAAGCAAAGCAAAAGGTTAAGGACGAAGTAGACAGTGAAAAAGCAAGTGAAGATTGGCCTACTTTTAACGGGGCAAAGGTAGAACCCAATGTTTTTGACCTTAATTTTTCGGAAGAAGTTCCTATAATGAACATCAACTTTACAGGAGACTACCCTGTAGAAAAACTAAAGGAATTTGCAGAATATCTTCAAGATGAAATCGAAGATCTTCCCGAGATAAAACAAGCAGATATTCGCGGAGCACAGGACAAAGAAGTAGAAGTGGCCGTAGACATCTATAAAATGATGGCCGCCAAAATAAGCTTTCAGGATGTGATCAACGCCATTAATAATGGAAACATGACCATGTCTGCCGGAAATCTTAAAACTAGCGAACAAAGACGTACCATACGTATTCTGGGAGAAATAGAAAACCCTAAAGAACTAGAGAACTTTGTAGTAAAATCGGAGAATGGCGCAGTTTACCTACAAGACATTGCCGAGATTAACTTTAGAGCAAAGGACAAAACTACTTATGCCCGTGAATTTGGCGAAAACGTAGTTATGTTGGACGTTAAAAAACGTGCAGGAAGAAACGCCATTTCAGCGGCCGATAAAATCAAGGAGCTCGTAAAATATGAACAGGAAAACTATTTTCCGAAAGACCTTCACATTTCTATTGCTAACGATTCTTCCTCTAGAACCTTGAACCAGGTAGATGACTTGGTCAACAATATCATTTTCGGAATTATCTTGGTGGTAACGGTACTAATGTTTTTCTTAGGTTTCAGAAATGCATTGTTCGTAGGTTTCGCCATACCCATGTCTATGTTCATGTCGTTCGTAATACTATCATGGTTAGGTTATACCCTGAACACCATGATCCTTTTCGGAATGATCATGGGCCTAGGTATGTTAGTGGATAACGGTATTGTGGTGGTAGAGAACGTATACCGTTTAATGGATGAGGGCATGCCCCGTATAGAAGCCGCAAAAAAAGGTATAGGAGAAATAGCCTTCCCTATCATTATATCGACGGCGACTACCGTAGCAGCATTTGTTCCGTTAGGGTTATGGCCCGGTATTTTCGGTCAGTTCATGATATACTTTCCTATTACACTTTCCGTAGTGCTAGGTTCATCTCTTTTTGTGGCCATTTTTATGAATTCCATGTTGGTCTCCAAATTCATGAGTACCGAAGAAAAAGAGCTCACCTTAAAACAACTTATCAGGCTTAGTGCCATTTTAGGTGGTATTGGCTTGCTGATATTAATATTTGGTGGTGCAATGCGTGGGTTGGGAACTGTTTTGATCGTAACGGCAATTATGTTCTGGGCCTACAAGTACATTATTAAAGGTACTGCCATACGTTTTCAAAAAAACACGATGTCCCGTTTTGAAAACTGGTACGAACGTCGTTTAAAACATGCCCTAAGGGGTAGCAATGTATATTGGTACTTTGGCATCACATTTTTATTGCTGATCGGCGTATTCATGTTATTCGGAATGTCGGTAGGCAGTGGCAGAACCAAAATAGAGTTCTTTCCCGACAACAAACCCAACGAAATCTATGTATATATAGAATACCCGGAAGGAACATCGATTGAAAAAACCAATGAAATCACCAAAAAGATAGAAGACAGGGTGTATGCCATTATGGACGACCCCAAGTATAAGAAGAACGGTGAAAACTTTATGATGTCCTCAGCTGTTTCAGTAGTTGGCGAAGGAGCCGGAAACCCTCTTACGGACGGCGGTTCATCTGCAGAAATGCCCCATAAAGGTAAGGTTACCGTAAACTTCAGCGAATTTAAATACAGAGAAGGCATAAATACAGAAGACATAAGGGCACGGGTACAAGCCGAACTGGAAGGCATATACCCCGGTGTTGCCATCTCTGTTGAAAAAGACGTTAACGGTCCCCCGGCTGGATATCCTATAAACATAGAACTAGAAGGGAAGGATTATGATGAGCTGATCAATACGGCAGAGGATATTAGAAATTTCATCAACACAAAAAATATTGCCGGTATCGAGGAACTAAAAATCGATGTGAACAAGGGAAAACCTTCAATGGAGGTGATAGTGGACCGTAAAAAGGCAGGAGAACTTGGTGTGGCCGTAGGGCAAGTAGGCAGCCAGTTAAGGCGCTCCATTTTTGGTGAAAAAGCAGGTGTTTACAAAGAGGATGGCGAAGATTACGATATCAACGTACGATTTAACGAAGATCTGCGCTATAACAAAAGTGCTCTTTTCAACCAAAAGATTATTTTTAGGGATGCCGCTACAGGCCAAATTAAGGAAATTCCTGTTTCTGCCGTGGCTACCGAAAAAAACACCTCTGGCTTTAGTTCCATTAAGCATAGGGACGGCAAAAGGGTCGTAACCATTTATTCTGGATTAAAACCAGGTTTTACCGACGCCGGGGCCATTGTTGGGGAAATCCAAGAAGAAATGGAAAACTTTAAAGGTCTACCAGACACGGTCAAAATAGATTACACAGGACAATTAGAAGAACAAATGAAACAACAAATGTTCTTAATTGGTGCCTTTTTCTCAGGTCTAGGACTTATAATGCTGATTCTCATCTTCCAATTTGGCGGTATTTCGAAACCGCTGATCATTATGATCGCCATATTCTTGAGCTTTATAGGAGTATTCGGCGGCTTAATGCTAACAGGTTGGTCGTTTGTAATTATGATGACCATGATGGGGATAATATCATTGGCAGGTATCGTAGTAAACAATGGGGTAGTATTGTTAGATTACACCCAGATTCTCATAGATCGTAAAAAAGTGAAATTGGATATGGACGATAGCGACCTTCTTACCTTGCCAGACGCAACGGAGACCATGATCATAGGTGGTAAGGCCAGGCTTAGACCCGTAATCTTAACCGCAATTACTACGGTTCTGGGACTCATTCCATTGGCTATAGGCTTAAATATCGACTTCTTTTCTCTTTTCTCAGAATTCGACGCCAATATTTACATAGGTGGAGACAATGTTGTCTTTTGGGGGCCACTTGCCTGGACGGTTATCTTCGGCTTGATCGTAGCAACGTTCTTAACCTTAATTATTGTACCGGTATTATTCAATATTGTGTACCGCATAAAAATAAAGCTTAGGAGCATGGGTAAAAAAGAACCGAACAAAGACAACTCTACCGTAGAGAGTGTTGCGTAACACCGAATACGGAATAAAACCAAGTAAACAAAAAGGCCCGGTACCAATGGTACCGGGCCTTTTATAAATATCACATCATTACTATCTATTTGTAACAACCGATTTTTTTGAATCCATTTGTGCTACACTGGCAATTTTATTGTTATCAAAACTTACCTCTCTAACGGTGTCTCCTTCCCAAAAAATCCACTTACCGGTCTTTACACCCTTATCATAGTTGCCAACCGCAATTTTGTCTCCCTCTTCATTAAACATCTTCCATTTACCTTGCAGTTTCTCATTTAAAAAATATCCCTGTTGAGATACTTCCCCATTAGCATGAAAATAAGTCGCCTTTATCATATTTCCATCTTTTTCGAATTTCGGTTCTATTTGGGCGTATGCACCAAAAGAAAAGGCCAAAACCGCGATTAAAAGTATTTTTTTCATTGTATATATTTTTATAAAAATTAATATTCACTTAATACTATACTAACAAATATACCCTTTTTTTTGTTTTAAACAAACGTTTTAATAACATTGAGTTAACATTAAATTTACATTAAACTTGTAAACAACTTATTATTAGACATTTAATTAATATGTATTTTCGTATTTGCTAGAATGTAATCCCTATAAAATCGATTTTTATTAATGGAACTTTAATCGTTAACTCTTCTTAAATTTGCCCCTTTATTAATACAATCATTATGTACAGAAGCCATAATTGCGGAGAATTAAGGGAAACCCATATCGATGAAAATGTAACATTATCCGGATGGGTACATAAAACCAGGGACAAAGGTTTTGTTATCTGGGTAGATATCAGAGATCGATACGGAATAACACAATTAGTCTTTGATGAGGACCGCTCTTCTTCCGAACTGTTGGATCGGGCCAGAAATCTTGGAAGGGAATTTGTAATTCAAGTAAAAGGTTCGGTGATAGAAAGAGCTTCAAAAAACCCCAATATACCTACCGGAAATATAGAGGTACTGGTGTCTGAACTGATTGTTTTAAACGAATCCAAAACCCCTCCTTTCACAATAGAGAACGAAACTGACGGTGGAGAAGACCTTAGAATGAAATATAGGTATTTGGACATTCGTAGAAATCCCGTAAAAAACAACCTTATCTTTAGAAGTAAGGTTGCCATGGAGGTCCGCAAATTTCTATCAGATCAAGAGTTCATAGAAGTAGAAACTCCGTACCTAATAAAATCTACACCGGAAGGCGCACGCGATTTTGTAGTGCCAAGCCGTATGAACGAAGGGCAGTTCTACGCACTTCCCCAGTCGCCACAAACCTTTAAACAATTATTAATGGTCGGTGGTATGGACAAGTATTTTCAGATCGTAAAATGTTTTAGGGACGAAGATTTGCGTGCCGACAGACAACCTGAATTTACACAGATAGATTGTGAGATGGCTTTTGTTGAACAAGAGGACATTCTGGATGTTTTTGAAGGTCTTACCAAGCATTTGTTAAAAGAGATAAAAGGAGTTGAAATTGATAAGTTTCCAAGAATCACCTTTGACGAGGCCATGGCCAAATACGGTAACGACAAACCTGACATTCGTTTTGGAATGGAGTTCGGAGAGTTGAACGATGTTGCACAGCATAAAGATTTTAACGTATTCAACAGTGCCGAATTAGTAGTTGGTATCGCCATTCCGGGAGGAAACTCTTTTACTCGTAAAGAAATAGACAAACTTACCGATTGGGTCAAAAGACCTCAAGTGGGCGCCTTGGGCATGGTGTACTGTAGGTGTAATGAGGACGGAAGCTTTAAATCTTCTGTAGACAAATTTTACGATCAAGACGATTTGGCCAAATGGGCGGAAGCTACAGGGGCAAAACCCGGAGACCTCATATGTGTCTTAAGTGGCGATAAAAACAAAGTAAGAGCACAGTTGAGTGCTCTTCGTATGGAAATGGCAGAACGTTTAGGTTTACGTAATCCTGATGAATTCGCCCCTCTTTGGGTGGTAGATTTTCCATTATTGGAACTGGACGAGGAAACTGGCCATTACCATGCCATGCACCATCCGTTTACCTCTCCAAAACCCGGTCAGTTAGAACTTTTAGATACCGATCCAGGTGCGGTAAGGGCCAATGCCTATGACTTGGTCTTAAACGGAAACGAGATTGGTGGTGGATCTATCCGTATACACGATAAGGAGACCCAATCCATCATGTTCAAACATTTGGGCTTTACGCCCGAAGAGGCAAAAGCGCAGTTCGGGTTTTTGATGGATGCTTTTCAATACGGTGCTCCACCACATGGTGGTATCGCCTTTGGTCTAGACAGATTAGTCTCTATTTTAGGAGGACAGGAAACCATTAGAGATTTCATTGCATTTCCGAAAAACAATAGTGGCCGTGATGTTATGATCGACGCTCCTGCCCCCATCGATGACGAGCAATTAAAAGAATTGAATTTGAGAATCGATATAAAAGCGTAAATTTAGAACTCTAACTATTTTGGGGTTCTTAAGATAAATGGGAATACGTAAAAAAACTTGGTTTACCAAACTTTTGGTTTGGCGGGTTAAGCACATCTCTGAACGCCAATTCATTTACTTTCTAAGTATTCTGGTTGGTTTTACCTCAGGTGTTGGTGCCGTTATACTTAAAAATCTAACTCACACATTTCAACATTTATTAGAGTTAATCCAATATTACCACCAAGCTTTTTATTTCGTTTTTCCCATTATAGGCTTAATTCTGGTCTATTTGGTCGCAAAGTATATTGTGCGCCATAAAGTTAGCCACGGTATTCCATCTACCCTTTTTGCAATATCACAGAACAAAGGCCTTATTCGAAAATATCAAATGTTCGGTTCATTGTTGACCGCCCCTCTTACAGTAGGTTTTGGTGGATCGGTAGGACTAGAAGGACCAACCGTAGCAACAGGTGCGGCAATAAGCTCCAATATTGCCAGAATGCTACATGTGAACCAATCTCAACGTAACCTATTGATCGGTTGTGCCGCTGCCGGGGCGTTATCATCCATATTCAAAGCACCTATTGCAGCCATAATCTTCGCAATCGAAGTATTTAGCCTAGACCTTACCATCGTTTCATTACTACCCTTATTATTGGCTTCTATTTCTGCAATAATAACTTCTTACTTTTTTTTCGGTGACGACATTTTGCTTCCTTTTAAAATTGAGGACGCCTTTGAGTTAAAAGATATTCCTTTCTATATCGTTCTTGGCACCGTAGCAGGGCTAACCTCTATATATTTCACGAAAGTATACGTACAGATCAACAACTACTTTGAGACCATTGACTCTCCAATTAGGCGATTAATTGTAGGAGGCATAGGTCTTGGCATCTTAATATACTTCATACCTCCCCTCTATGGCGAGGGTTTTGATGTTATTAATAGCCTTGTACAAGGGAATCCAGAAAAAGTATTGAAAAATAACATTTTCCAAATTGACCTCGCCAATGTTTGGGTCATCATTATATTGTTAGCAGGCTTAGTGCTATTCAAAATAATAGCAAGTGCCCTTACTTTTGGTGCTGGTGGTGTCGGTGGAATTTTTGCCCCCTCGCTTTTTATGGGCAGTATAATGGGTAATTGTGTTGCCAAGATCATAAACAACCTAGGGCTGTTTCAGTTAAGGGTTTCAGAAAGTAATTTTACTTTGGTCGGTATGGCAGGTTTAATGGCAGGTGTATTGCACGCTCCATTAACGGCTATTTTCTTAATTGCCGAAGTAACTGGTGGATATGAACTATTTATACCATTAATGATCACCGCCGCCATCTCATATTCAATAACCAAGTATGGAAGCCCACATTCCGTCTACAATATGGAGTTGGCAAAACGAGGCGATTTAATTACCCATGATAAAGACCATGCCGTCTTGACCCTCATGGATATAAACAAGGTAATCGAAAACAATTTTGCCATTGTATACCCTACAATGTCGTTGGGCGATATCGTAAACAAAGCCGTTGTTACTTCCAATAGAAATATATTCCCAGTAATTGATGCGAAAGAAAAAAAACTACTAGGCATTATTCTACTGGACGACATTCGGTCCATAATGTTCAACCAAAAATTGTACAATAATGTTTTTGCAAATGATATTATGCAAATGCCTCCGGAGGTTATTGAGATCGACAAGGATAAAACGACCCAGATAATGCAAAAATTTCAAGATAGTGGCGCTTGGAACCTACCTGTTATAAAAAAGGGGAAATACATCGGTTTTGTTTCTAAATCGAAATTATTGACCGCATATAGAAGAGAACTGATAAATTTCACCGGTTCATAAGCTACCACGAAGTAACTTCCGCATCAAATTGCCCACTTTTACTAAATTTGTACCATGAAGTACCTTATCACATTAATAGTACTGCTTTCTTTTGGCGCAATCATTTACGGGTTTACACTAGAAGACTCACAAGAAGAGCAAGCCAATAAATATATCGGAGGCGGAACCGTTGGTCTGTTCTTAGTTGCCATGCCCCTGTTTTTAATAAAAGAAAGCCGTGGCAAAAAAATGAAAGACTACATGCTTACCGAAGAAAACATTCGTAAAATGCAGGGGAAGCCACCACTAGAGCCTGACAATCAACATGTTCCAAACAACAAAAATTAAAAATCACTTCTATACTTGGCCTAAAATTATTAAATTAGGTAACTAATACTTAATTTATATTTTAATGATTGGCACGGTAAAATTTTTTAATGAATCCAAAGGTTATGGCTTCATTACCAACGACGACACAGGAAAGGACATTTTTGTCCATGCGACGGCTCTGAACGGAACCGAGATCAGAGAAGGGGACAAAGTAGAATACGTTGAAGAAGAAGGAAGAAAAGGAATAGTTGCAGGACAAGTAAAAGTCCTATAATTATCAGTATTACATTTTGTAAAACTTATAACCACGCCTTAGCGTGGTTTTTTTATTTTAAAAACTAGTTTCGCTTTTTATCAAAAAAACGCTTTAATAATTCCGATGCCTCAGTTTCCATAATACCACCTAGTACCGTTGTCCTCGGATGTAGTTTTGTTCCCATTGCATTATAACCCCTGGAAGGATCCGATGCTCCATAAACAATTTTGCCAATTTGGCTCCAGTATAAGGCTCCTGCACACATTTGACAAGGTTCTAAGGTTACATATAGTGTACAATCTTTTAGATATTTACCCCCAAGAAAATTTGCCGCCGCGGTTATGGCCTGCATTTCTGCATGTGCGGTAACGTCGTTCAATTGCTCCGTAAGGTTGTGGGCACGGGCAATAATACGATCTTTAACAACGATCACTGCACCTACGGGAATTTCATCTTTCTCAAAGGCATGCTCTGCCTCTTGCAGGGCCTTTTTCATAAAATAAGAATCGTCGAACGGTAAAACCATACTTCAAAAATACAATATGCTTCTTATGACAGCTAGTATTTAAAAACAATTGTTTTGTGTTTAAAAGAAGTATTTTTGTCCCTTACCACTATAACGTGAGCAAACTATTACAACATATAGATACGCCTAGTGACTTAAAAAAGTTGACGTTAGAGCAATTGCCCATATTGGCCCAAGAGCTAAGAGACTTTATTATTGATATTGTTTCTACAAAAGAAGGCCATTTGGGAGCTAGCTTGGGGGTGGTAGAATTAACGGTTGCATTACATTATGTATTTAATGCCCCAATAGATAAATTAATATGGGATGTGGGACACCAGGCCTATGGTCATAAAATTCTGACCGGAAGAAAAGATGTTTTCGACACCAATAGGCAATTGAATGGTATCAGTGGTTTCCCAAAAATGTCCGAAAGCGACTATGATGCCTTTGGCACCGGCCATAGCTCAACATCCATTTCCGCTATCTTGGGAATGGCGATTGCCTCGAAACTAAAAGGAGATACCACATCACAACATATTGCAGTCATCGGCGATGCTTCGATCGCAAGCGGAATGGCATTTGAAGGTCTTAACCATGCAGGAGTTACCGATACCAACATCCTAATTATCCTTAACGACAACGCTATTGGGATAGACCCCAGTGTCGGAGCCCTAAAAAAATATTTGACCAATGTAAAAAAAGGCACCGCCAAAGACGAAAACATTTTCGAATGCCTAAACTTTAATTACAGTGGACCTATAGATGGCCATGACATTAAGGCCTTGGTACAAGAACTAGAAAGACTAAAACTGGTTAACGGCCCCAAACTGCTTCATATAATAACCACAAAGGGGAAAGGACTCAAAAAAGCGGAAGAGAATCAGGTAACCTACCATGCGCCAGGTAAATTTGATAAAAAAACAGGGGAAATATACCCAAAAAAAGAGACCCACGAACCTCCAAAATTTCAAGATGTCTTTGGCCATACTATTGTTGAACTGGCCGAAGAAAATGAAAAAATAGTAGGTATTACCCCAGCAATGCCAACGGGCAGTTCTTTAAAATATATGATGGAAAAGATTCCTGAACGTGCCTTCGATGTTGGTATAGCCGAACAACATGCCGTAACACTCTCTGCCGGAATGGCCGCTGAGGGCCTTATTCCCTTTTGCAATATATATTCCACATTTCTGCAACGGGCTTACGACCAGGTCATACACGATGTGGCACTTCAGAATCTCCCTGTAATTTTTTGTCTGGATCGTTCTGGAATTGTTGGGCAAGACGGCCCAACCCATCACGGGGTTTTTGATATTGCATATCTGCGATGTATTCCCAACCTTATCGTATTTTCACCTTTGGACGAGATAGAACTAAGAAATATTATGTATACCGCCCAATTAGGGTTAGACCACCCTATAGCTATAAGATACCCCAGGGGCAGAGGACATATACTTAATTGGAAACAACCTTTCGAAAAACTAAAGATCGGCACATCTTTTGAGCTCAAAAAAGGACTTAAAATAGCTATTCTTAGTACTGGACCAATAGGTAATATGGCAAAAGAAATTACAAAAGAACTACGTAACACCGATGCAATAGGGCATTACAATTTTCCTTTTATAAAACCTTTGGACACCGATAGGGTGACCAAAATATTTCAGCACTACGAACATATTATAACTTTAGAGGACGGATGTGCTACCGGAGGGTTTGGCAGTAGTATTCTTGAATTGTCAAATTTACTTGGATTAAACAAAAATATTAAGATATTTGGCGTCAAGGATAAATTTTTACCCCATGGAACCCAAGAAGAACTTTATCAAATAGCTGCTTTGGACAAAAATTCAATAAAATCATACATAGAGAATATTTTATGAGCACATTTGAACACTGGGCAAAATCATTGGTTTGTTTTTTCTTTCTTTCAACCTTCATGGTCTTTGCACAAGACTCCATTCCTTCCCCTATCGTTCCAGATACGATAGTTATTGATACCATGGCCATTGATACCATCGTAATCAGAAAAACCCAAGAAAAAATAAAACATATACCAAGGGGCGTAAATTTGACCAATCCTGTAATATCCTTTAAAAGGACAAAACCCCTAAAAGATAGGTATGACAGGTTTAGGGTTCCTTCGTTTTGGACAAAGGAAAATACATTTGGCCTTAATATAAGCGAGGCGGCATTTGTTAATTGGAATGCTGGTGGAGACAATGCGGTAAGCGGCCTAGGTTTTCTAAAATTTGTTAGAAATTATAAATTTAGATATGTCAAATGGGACAACAATATTGAATTACGGTATGGTTTAAACGCCCAAGAAGGCAGAAAGCTACGAAAGTCGGAGGATGTCATTAGGTTGAGTTCAAATTTAGGTTATAGACGTGATACGATCAGTAATTGGTATTATTCGGTTCAGTTAAATTTCAACACTCAATTTTCCAATGGTTATAAATACCCCGATAGGGAAACACCCATCTCTAGGTTTATGGCCCCTGGTTATCTGTTATTTGGTGCGGGTACCTCTTACATAAGTAAAAATCAAAAGTTTAATCTTTACCTGTCTCCATTGACCATGAAATCTACCTTTGTATTAGATCAAGACCTCGCCGACAAAGGTTCTTTTGGTGTAGAAAAAGCAGTTTTGGACGATAATGGCAATGTAATAACCCCAGGGGAAAACCTTCTTATGGAGCTCGGTATACTTATTACCCATAACTGGCAGGTAAACCTTGCCAAGAACGTGGATATGAAAAGTAGACTAAACTTATACACCGACTACCTGAACAGTTTTGGCAATGTCGATGTGGATTGGGAACTAAACCTTACGCTCAAAGTAAACAAATACATACAAACGACCATTGGCACCCAGATGATCTATGATGACGACATTCTATTTGACGAAGTAAAGAACGACGATGGCACGGTAATAGACCCCGGAGAGCCCAAAATTCAATTTAAACAAGTACTGGCAGTAGGCATAGCCTATGATTTCTAAAGTTGCTTACCACTTATCTTGTTGTGTATATGTACTGCCGAACTATCGGACAAACTAGCCACATAACAACAAGTGTTCAATAGTATTTCGTACAAAGAAATTTCTGTTCGTTGATAAAACTCGGGCAGGGTTTCCAAAATCAAATTATGATAATTTGATGCACTTTGGTTTTTCTTTTGAACCAAAGCATCTGTATACACCTCTAAAATATCTGCAATTATCTTATAACCGGCTATCTCTTTCTCCACTACTTCTTTTGCCCGGTAAACCTTTTGTACACTAAGGCTAATAATATCTTTGACCTGAGCCTCGTATTTGCTTTTATCCAACAACGAAACATCAAATGTACCGTTCAGTATCTTATCTTCGTTTTCCATAAAAATGGAAACCGCATCCTGAATCAAGGTATTTATGGCCAATGCCCTTAAGTAACTTAACCTGTCTTCCCTATACTTTAAAGAATTATACTTTTTAGTATTTATAGTGTCTTTTACCAAGTTAATAAGATATTCCAATGCATAATCTTCTGAGATCAACCCCAAGTTAATACCATCTTCAAAGTCAATTATCGTGTAACAAATATCATCTGCAGCTTCTACAAGATAGGTCAATGGGTGCCTTGCGAATGAAATAGACGACCCCTCACTGGTCTGCAACAAGCCCAAATCTTTTGCTACCTCAAAAAATGCCTCCTTCTCGGTTTGAAAAAAGCCAAATTTCTTATCGGCAATATGCCTAGATGGCTTTTTGGGCAATGATTCTTTTGGATATTTCATAAAGGCTCCAAGGGTAGCATAACTTAAACGCAAGCCACCGGGCACACCTGCCCTATCTTGGGTCAACAATTTAAATCCGTTGGCATTACCTTCGAAGTCTATAATATCTTGATATTCCTTATCCGACAATTCCGACTTAAACTTTTTACCCTTGCCACTCTTAAAATACTCCCCTATGGATTTCTCGCCACTATGCCCAAAAGGGGGATTGCCAATATCATGTGCCAATGATGCCGCCGCCACAATTGCCCCAAAATCATTGAATTTGTAACCATGTATTTGCTTCAGGTAAGGGTGTCTTTCAAGAATTCTTTTACCGGCAAGTCGCCCAAGGCTCCTACCTACCACAGACACTTCCAAACTGTGGGTTAACCTTGTATGCACAAAATCTGTTTTAGAAAGTGGAATTACCTGGGTCTTATCCTGTAAGCTTCTGAACGCCGCAGAGAAAATGATACGATCATAGTCTACATCGAAACCCAATCTCGTCTCGTTTTGCTCGTTACGAAGTCTTTTATTCGTATCTCCCTTTCTACGTAAAGAAAGTAAATGTTCCCAATCCATCATACTTGTTTAGTTGAATGCAAGATACATTTTTTGGATGTTAGACAGCATTCAAATCCCATCGGAATTACAAGCTTGATGTCATATCTTAACCTTTTGGAAATACACTAATAATCTGTACCTAACCTTATCTTAACCTATGACACCTTTATTTGCAAGCAAATAAACATTTGATAATGAAACAACTGCTAATCGCCATTGTATCCCTTATATCTTCTCTTACCTATGCACAGTCCACCGGTAGCATCAACGGTAAAGTTCTAGATGCAGAAATGTACAATGAACCTTTGCTAATGGCCACTGTAAGCCTAAAAAATACCGATTGGTCTACCTACACAAATTTTAATGGTAATTTTGAGATTACCGACGTCGCCCCTGGAGAGTATACCCTTCTGGTCCATTTTTTGGGTTATGAAGAAGTGGAATTGCCCGTAACCATAAGTTATGACGATACCACATATATACAATGCAGTCTACATGCAAAAACCATGCAGACCATAGATTTGGCCCAGGTCAACCCAAAATCGGAACAGACCAAATCAATTATTAAAAGCGAACAATAACCCCTATTGCTCAAAATAAGATTATTGCTACCCCATGCATGGTAGTTGGTCATTGACCTCTGTTCGTCTTTTTTAAAAAATTCGATTTCAAATACTATTGGTTTTTGTCGACTAGTTTTTTTGGAATCTTAAAGCTACCTTGATCAAGGTAGCTTTTTTAACTTTACATCCCCCCATACAAAAGATTAAAAGTCCCCTACCCTACATCTCCGTTGAGAATATCAAAGTATTGACGCCAATTAACTTTTAAAGATCATCGAGTTAATGTTTGTTTTCAGTATTTTGCATCCGACAAAAACCAATAATTGATGAAAATCAATCTTATCTGCCTCTTGGCACTCCTATGTAATTCTTGTTACATAGTAGGCCAAGAAACGGGCGCACCTTCTTTTGGCAAAGGCCTTTTGAATTTAGTAGGAAAAGACAGCTCCTGGACAATGAAAGTTGGCGCTAGAATGCAAATACAGGCGGTTGCCGACTGGAACACAAAAAACACAAGCTTGGTAGACCCACAACAGAACTTCTTGGTCAGAAGGGCCCGATTTAAATTTGACGGATTTGCCTACACCCCAAAATTGACCTATAAACTAGAACTTGGGGTTTCCAATCGAGACCTTTCGGGGGCATCAGAATTTACAGGGAACGCTCCAAGGTATATTTTTGACGCCGTCGTAAAATGGAATTTTTACAAGAATTTTGTGTTATGGTTCGGTCAAGCCAAACTGCCCGGAAACATAGAACGTGTAATTTCATCGGGTAACTTACAACAAGTAGATCGCTCTTTGCTGAACAGCAATTTTAATATAGATCGCGACATAGGCTTTCAATTAAGGCATAAATTCAATATTTCAGAAAATTTTATAGTACGGGAAATATTCGCTGTCTCACAAGGGGAAGGAAGAAATATTACCAGTGGCAACCTTGGTGGCCACCAATACACGACTCGTATAGAGTTGTTGCCTTTTGGCAAATTCTTAAAAAAAGGTGATTATGTAGGTGGTGACCTTCAACGCGAAAAAAAACCGAGATTAATGCTTGCCGCCACCTATGACAACAATAAAAATGCGGTTAAGACAAGAAGCAACCAAGGCTCGTACATGTTCAATGATATTGGGTTTTATACCACCGATATCAGCACCATCTTTATTGATGCCATGTTCAAATACAATGGCTTTTCTTTTATGGGAGAATATTCAAACAGAACGGCAGATGATCCCTTTGCGAAAAACTCGGACGGGTCTCTTACCGGAGATGAAGTACAAATAGGAGAAGGGCTAAATCTACAAACCGGATATTTGTTTAGAAACAATTGGGAAGTATCGGCTCGCTACACGAACATAGGGTTCGATGAAGAGCTTAACGATTCAAATTCCCGAACACAATATACTTTAGGGCTTTCTAAATACGTGGCAGGACATAAGTTAAAAGTCCAGACAGACCTAAGTTACCTAACCGTTGAAACTGCCCAGAACAATTTAATGTACCGATTACAGCTCGAGGTTCATTTCTAAAAAAAATAACCTTATGGTAACATTATAGCGGTCAACGATAATGATATTTGCAAATTGATAGAACAATCAAATTATGGATAACATCTATTTTTTAATGCTTATCGCTTTAGCCGTCTTGGCTATAGCAGATCTTGTTGTGGGAGTTAGCAATGACGCGGTAAACTTTTTAAACTCCGCCATTGGTTCAAAAGCCATTTCGTTTCGTACCATAATGATTGTTGCCAGTTTTGGAATCGCTGCAGGAGCCATATTTTCCAGTGGAATGATGGAAGTGGCTAGAAAGGGCATATTTAACCCCGGTGAGTTTTATTTCAACGAGATCATGTTCATTTTTATGGCGGTAATGATTACCGATATCTTGTTGCTAGATTTCTTTAATACCGTAGGTATGCCCACCTCAACGACAGTTTCTATCGTATTTGAGCTTCTTGGTGCCGCAGTGGCTATGTCATTGATCAAAATCGGGGCTGCCCAAGGTAGCTTTATAGATGTAGTAAAGTATATTAATAACGACAAGGCCATACAGATAATCTTCGGAATATTACTATCGGTACTAGTGGCTTTTACCATTGGTGCAATTGTCCAATGGGTCTCAAGATTGTTGCTATCCTATGATTTTCAAAAAAAAGCAACTTGGGTAGGAGCTATGTTCGGTGGATTTGCACTTTCTGCCATTACTTATTTTATCTTGATAAAAGGTATCGGGGGAACTTCGTTTGCCAACGAAAGCTTTGATCTAATCGGCGGTGTTACCATTAAGGAATTTTTACAGAAGAATCTAATGTTGGTGGTTATATTGAATTTCTTGATATGGTCTACACTATCGTATATTTTAATGAAATTCGCCAAAACAAACATTTATAAATTGATTATTGGCGTGGGTACCTTTGCCCTGGCCTTGGCTTTCGCCGGTAATGACTTGGTGAATTTTATAGGTGTGCCTATTGCCGCATGGCAATCATATGAGGCATGGGTTGCCTCAGGTGTGGATGCCACGCAATTTAGCATGGGCATATTGGCAGAAAAAGTGGCCACACCCACATTGCTTCTGTTCATCGCAGGTATGGTCATGGTCATCACCTTATTGTTTTCCAGTAAGGCCAAAAAAGTGGTGCAAACCTCGATAGACCTATCTAGCCAAGAAGACACCAAAGAGCGTTTTCAACCAAATTTCCTCTCAAGAGGATTTGTTAGGTTGGCCATAGCAATGTCAGAAATGACCAGCTACATATTGCCAAAAAGCTGGCAAGATAAAATTGACCAACAGTTTAAAAAGCCCCCCGTTAACAATATCTCGAAAAAAGACCTAAAGGACCTTCCTGCTTTTGATATGGTTCGTGCCGCCGTAAACTTGATGGTAGCAGGAATATTGATTTCTATTGCCACCTCTTACAAATTACCTCTGTCTACCACTTATGTAACCTTTATGGTGGCTATGGGCACTTCACTTGCCGATAGGGCCTGGGGTGCCGAAAGTGCCGTTTATAGGGTAGCCGGTGTATTAAATGTTATCGGAGGATGGTTCGGAACCGCCATCATCGCGTTTATAGCATCCGGTATTATACTTACCCTAATCAGTTTTGGTAAAGGTGCCGCTATAGCAATACTCTTGTTCGCCGCAATTTTGTTATTGGTAAGAAGCTACATATCGCACAATAAAAAGAATAAGGAACTACGTGAAGAAGATTCACTTAACAGAGCCGAAAGCAGTTCTATACAAGGGGTTATCCTAGAAAGTGCCGACAATATTTCAAACGTTCTTAAAAGAACAAATAAAATATACAAAAACTCTATCAACGGGCTTGCCAAACAAGATGTCAACCTATTAAAGAAAAATAAGAAACAAGGTGAAAAACTATCAAACGAGATAGACGACCTACGTGATCATATTTTCTATTTTATAAAAAACCTTGATGAAAACAGTGTAGGTGCAAGTAATTTTTATATCAATGTTCTTGGTTATTTGACAGATATTGCCCAATCATTGGAATATATCGGAAAGGTTAGCCACAAGCACGTAAACAACAACCATAAAAAACTTAAATACAACCAGATAAAGGAATTAAAGGAAATAGACCTTAAGCTAGAAGATATCTTAAACCAGACACAGGCGGCATTTGCCAATCAGTCTTTTGAAGAAATTGGAAAGGTCTTGGAACAGAAACAAGAACTGTTCGATATGGTATCCGATAAAATCAAGACCCAAGTAGCCAGGACACGTACAGAGGAGTCCAGCCCTAAGAACACTACCCTATACTTCTCGTTACTTCTTGAAACAAAAGATTTAATGACCTCTACGATGAACTTGCTACAACAGTATCATGACGAACATGATAGCTCGGTAGAACCGGCGACCATTGCTGATCAGCTTCAGAACTAAGAGTTGTACATAACTCCAAAATTATAAGTACCTTGTCAGTATAAAACAACGATATGACAAGGTACTTTTTTTTATCCCTGACACTTATTCTGCATATTGCCGTATTTAGCCAAGATCTTACCGGTGATCAACTTCTAGAAAAAGCCATTTCCTTTCACGACCCCAACAACAATTGGCCTTCTTTTAAGGGCAAACTATTTATTGAAATGGAAACCCCGAACAGCAGTTTACGAACGACCGAAGTACAGATCAATTTTCCTGTCAATTTCTTTAAATCCATCGTTACAAAAGACAACAACGTTATAGAATCTGAATTAAACAATGGCGACTGCACTCTAAAACTGAATGGAAGTACCGACATTGACGATGATGATATAAAAAAATTGAGAATCACGTGCGAAAGGGCCGAGATGACCAAGAACTACTACACTTACCTTTATGGCTTGCCCATGAAGTTAAAAAATCCGGGTACCATTATAGACCAGAAAGTGGTTAAAAAATCATTTAAAGGAAAAGAATACTTCGTACTAAAGGTAAACTATGATGAAAATGTCGGAAAAGACACTTGGTACTTTTATTTTGACCCCGACACTTATGCCATGGAAGTGTACCAATTTTACCATGACGAATCTAAAAACGACGGAGAGTATATTCTGTTGAAAGAAGCGACGGAAATTAATGGTATTAAAATGCCAAAAGTGCGTTCTTGGTATTACAACAACGATGATAAGTATCTTGGCACAGACACCCTTATAAAAGTATCGGAGCTAAATTAGATTACCGGTAGAAATTCATTTCGTCCATATATTTCCATACGGCAAATGGCAATAAGGGTCTAACATTTTTTCCATTTTTATGCTCCCTTCGAATAAAAGTGGAGGATATTTCCATAATGGGGGCATTTACCCGATGAACAGATGGATGTTCTTTAAATTGATGGTCTATTTCCCCTTTTGAGATCCTAGGATACACATATATTTCATAATCCTCCAAAATGGCCTTATAATTTTTCCATTTATGAAAGCCCTTTAGGTTGTCTTCGCCCATGATAAGACAAAACTGATGTCCCGTGGGATATTTCTCTGCCAAATGAACCAAGGTATTTATGGTGTAGTTGGGCTGTGGTAAATTAAACTCTATATTGGACGGTTTCAATTTTGGATAATCTTCGGTAGCTTCCAGCACCATTTGATAGCGATGATGGTTGTCCAAAAGCGTTTTCTTGGTCTTAAAAGGACTTTGTGGGGTTACTACGAACCAAACCTCATCCAGTTCCGAAAACTCCACCATATGGTTCGAAATCACCAAATGACCAATGTGAATAGGATTAAAAGTACCAAAGTAAAGTCCTACCTTTTTCATCTATCTATTCTCAATTATACTTCTAATATCAAAAAAGAACATAAAAGCTAGTCTTCCTTAATGTCGGCCCCTACAAAATCGGCCACCAATTTTTCCGCTTCCTTTAAGGCCACATCCAGATCATAATTTTTTATGACCTTATCAAATTGGGGCGCGGTAGCCAATTCTACCGATGCTTTTGCAATACGCATATTAATTTTATCGTCACTTTCGGTACTTCTCTTTTTAAGCCTGATCTTTAGCTCGTCTACACTTGGGGGCTTTACAAATACCGCTAGTGTCCGTTCCGGGAATTTTCTTTTTATTCGTAAACCTCCAGCTACATCAATATCGAATATCACATTCTTTCCTTGGGCCCATAAACGTTCTACCTCACTCTTCAAAGTTCCATAAAAATTATCGCGATACACTTCTTCCCACTCTAAAAAGTCATCGTTCTTTATGTGATTCTTAAACTCTGAAACCGACATGAAGTAATAATGTTCCTTGTTCTTTTCCTTTCCTCTTCTAGGTCTAGAGGTTGCGGAAACCGAAAACGCCAAGTTCAATTCCGGACGCTGTAGCAAATGCCTGACTATTGTAGTTTTACCACTCCCTGAAGGAGCCGAAAAAATGATGAGTTTTCCTCCTTCCATTACAACACGTTTAACATTTGTTCCTTTATTTTTTCAAGTTCGTCCTTCATCTGGACCACTAACTGCTGCATTGGCGCATAATTGGCCTTGGATCCAATGGTGTTGATCTCCCTACCTATTTCCTGTGAAATAAAACCTAGTTTTTTACCATTACTATCGTTGGATTTCAGTGTTTTTTCAAAATAGTCCAAATGATTGGCCAAACGTACTTTTTCTTCGGTAATGTCGTATTTCTCCAAATAATAGATAAGTTCTTGTTCAAACCTATTGGCATCGACCTCTACTTTTAGGTCTTGTACGGCCCTTTCTAAACGTTCCCTGATACTAGCTTGCCTTTCTGGGTCCATTGCCAAGACTTGCTGTAATAAATCTTTTAAAACCTGTATTCGTTCTAAAAAATCCTTTTCTAGAACATTGCCTTCTTCAGTTCTAAATTTATTTATTTCCTCCAACGCACCGTTCAAGGCCTCCAATATTGCCTTATACTCTTGCTCATCTATATCTTCCTTGTCGGTCCGCATGGCATCGGGCAAACGCAAGGCCATTTCCATTAGCTGAATATCGGTGCCCTCGGCAATAGATTTTAACTGCTCCATATATTGCCTTACTACAGTTTCATTGACTTGTGCCGAGGTATCGTCACCGGTAATCTCAATGTACAGGTTAAAATCAACTTTGCCCCTTTGTAGCGAATTGGCAATACGTTTTCTTATTTCAAGTTCTTTTTCACGGTAAGCTGAAGGCATGCGGGCGTTCAAATCTATACTCTTACTGTTGAGCGATTTTATTTCTACCGTAATTTTTTTAGTTGGAAGCTGAACTACGTACTTCCCGAATCCAGTCATGGATTGAATCATAGAATGAATTTAGATTTCTGGCAAAGGTAATTGTTTTGCCCATTACCGGGCATGTCTTATAACTCTCTTACCCAAATATTTCGATAACTTACACGACTATCGTCTCTATGATCTTGTAGACGCAGCGGTCCTTTACCATGCGCAGGGTTCTTGGGCCATCCTATATAAGGGGTGGTACCTTTTATCTCTACATGATCCTGAACCAGAACACCATTATGTATCACCGTTATGGTTCCCGACTTTATCTTTTCTCCTTGATCATTAAATTCAGGGGCATGGTATATAATATCGTAGGTATTCCATTCACCTGTTGGTACCGATGCCATGGCCAAAGGCACATGCTGCTTATAAATAGAAGCTACTTGCCCATTTACATAGGTAGGATTATCATTTTGATCCAACACCTGAACCTCGTATATTCCATTTAAAAAGACACCACTATTGGCCCTATGCTGTCCTTCCTCTTGAACCGGCAATGGTGACTTCCACTCTATATGTAATTGAATATCGCCAAAATTCTGTTTGGTCTGAATATCGCCGGTTTTATCCTTTACCGTCATACTACCATCATCGTTCAAATGCCATTTGGCCGCTGTACTATCTATGCTAGAAATCCATTGATCCAAATTGGAGCCATCGAACAATACTATGGCATCGCTAGGCACTCCGTTTTGCGAAGTAGGATGAACTATAGGCACCTTTGGCTCATAAAACTCGGTTTCTTCAGGTTTTGTAGGTTCTGTGCCATTATACTCTTCATGCACAATGACCTTACTACCTACTTCTTTTTTTTCTTCCTTGATTTCCTCTTTTACCTTTTCTTGACAAGAGGCAAGTAATAATGCTATCAATGAGATAGCCATGTAATTATTTTTCATGTTCGGTTGGCTTGGTTCAATACAGATGTCTACAGTTCTTTTACTTTTATATTCTTAAAGGCAACTTCATTACCATGGTCTTGCAAGGCGAATTTTCCTGTAGTGTATTTAGCAAAATGTTCCCAATCGGCAAATTTCGATTTTGAAACCATTTCTCCCCATTCAGGATCGTTCACAGAAAATTTAACTATTTCAACTCCGTTCAATACTACGTTGCCCTCATTTGTTTTATGATTTACGCTAAAGACCATCGTATTCCATTCTCCAACAGGCTTTGTAACATCTTTTGATGGCGACACCATATCGTACAGGGCGCCCGCCTGGTGGCTGGTTCCATTCTTTCCATCTGGATGTTTATCGTTGTCCAACACCTGAATTTCGGGTCCTGTTAAATAAGGTTGAGACAAATCGGGAGATTCTTTAACGCCCCACATGACACCACTGTTACCTGCTTCTGAAATGCGCCAATCCAACGAAAGCACAAAATCTGTATATTCAGTATCTGAAACCAGATTAAATTGCTCTCCATCTTTTCGCTCCTTTGGCGGATAAAAAACCATGGCGCCATCCTCTATCTTCCAGTTTTCAGAAACACCCTCTTTAAGATACTCATGCCAACCATTAAAAGATTTGCCATCAAAAAGCATGGTCCATTCATCTTCGGCGGACGGCATTTTTTGTTCAGAAACCGTTTCTGGCGCTTTCTCGGCGCCCGCCTCTTTTTGTTTTTCTTTACAACCAATTACCAAGAGGGCTAGCATGGCTGCCGTTACTACGTTTTTCATGTATCTGTGATTTGATTAAATTCCCAACATTTTCTTAAGCATCTCTTTGTCTATTTCCGCACCGGCAAAATCATCAAAGGTCTTTTCGGTAGCCTCTATGATGTGATCTTTAATAAAGACAGCTCCTTCCCTAGCACCTTGTTCCGGGCTTTTTATACAACATTCCCATTCCATTACCGCCCAAACATCACAACCATATTGGGTTAATTTGGAAAAGATGGTTTTAAAATCTATTTGCCCATCCCCCAAAGAACGGTATCGGCCGGCACGGTTGCCCCAATCGTTGTATCCTCCAAAAGCGCCCTTTTTTCCCGTAGGGTTGAATTCGGAATCCTTGACATGGAAAGACTTTATAAACTCGTGGTAGAAATCTATATACTCTATATAATCTAATTGTTGCAGAACAAAATGACTTGGATCATAGAGTATATTTACTCTTTTATGGTTATTTGTAGCCTCTAAAAAGCGTTCAAAAGTATCACCATCGTGCAAATCCTCTCCTGGGTGAATTTCATAACAAACATCAACACCTTCCTTATCAAAGTGGTTTAATATCGGCATCCATCTTTTGGCAAGTTCCTCAAAGCCCATCTCCACCAATCCGGCAGGTCTTTGAGGCCATGGGTGCATGGTATGCCATAACAATGAACCAGAAAAAGTAGCATGTGACGACAGTCCAAGTCTTCTACTTGCCGTTGCTGCCTTCTTGACGGTTTCTACCGCCCATTCTGTTCTTGCCTTAGGGTTGTTGTGAACACTTTTTGGAGCAAAGGAATCGAACATTAAATCATATGCTGGGTGTACCGCTACCAATTGCCCTTGCAAATGCGTGGACAATTCGGTTATCTCAAGCCCATAAGAGTTGATCTTACCTTTTAGCTCATCGCAATATACTTGGCTCTCGGCTGCCTTGTCCAAATCGATCAAAAAACTTTCCCATGTAGGAATTTGAATTCCTTTATACCCTAAATCCGATGCCCATTTACATAATCCGTCCAAGCTATTGAATGGTGGTTTACTATCAACAAATTGCGCTAAAAATACTCCCGGTCCCTTAATTGTTTTCATGCTTAAATTACTATCTATTATTATATGTTGTTGTTAATCTGCCAATTATAAATATGTGAATAAACACTATATTTAGAGAAATATTTACGTATTTCTTTATTTGTCTGCCGACAATTTATAAATATAGGAAATACCATCAGAAAAAGATAAAATTTTAAGGATGAATCAGAATGAAACATACGATGCCATTGTAGTGGGTACAGGAATTAGTGGAGGCTGGGCGGCCAAAGAACTTACCGAAAACGGACTAAAGACCCTCGTATTGGAACGTGGACCTATGGTTACCCACATCAAAGATTACCCCACTATGAACGATGACCCTTGGGATTACCCTAATAAAGGAGAACTATCTAAAGAAGATAAAAAGAAATACCATGTACAAAGCCGCGTTATATGGGCGCCAAAAGATGACAACAAGCATTTTTTTGTTAACGACCTAGAGCATCCCTATGTGGAGACCAAGCGTTTTGATTGGATCCGCGGTTACCAAGTCGGTGGACGATCCCTTACATGGGGCCGTCAAAGTTACCGTTGGAGCGATATTGATTTTGAAGCGAACAAAAAAGAATCCATAGGTGTAGATTGGCCCGTTAGGTACAAAGATATTTCGCCCTGGTACGACAAAGTAGAGGAATATATCGGTGTTAGTGGCGAAAACCTTGGCCTTAAACAACTACCAGACGGCAAGTACCAACCTGCAATGAAACTTAATTGTGTAGAGGAAGATTTTAAAAAAATTACCGCCGAAAAATTTGATGATGGCCGATTGGTTACTATTGGCAGAACGGCCCATATTACAGATCCAAACGCAAATATAGAAGGTCGGGGAACCTGTCAAAACCGCGACCGATGTTCTAGAGGTTGCCCTTTCGGAGGATATTTTAGCAGTAACTCATCTACGCTACCCGCAGCGGAACGCACCGGAAACATGACCTTAAGACCTAACTCTATTGTTTATGAAGTTATTTATGACGACACAACAAAAAAAGCTACAGGAGTAAAGATAATAGACGCAGAAACACATGAAAAACTTGAGTTTAAGGCAAAAGTGATATTTCTATGTGCATCTGCCATGGCCTCGGTCGGTATTCTATTACAATCAAAATCAGAACGTTTTCCAAACGGCCTCGGCAATGATTCCGATGCCTTGGGAAGAGGCATTATGGACCATCATTATAAATTAGGGGCCACGGCAAAAGTAGATGGCTATTTAGAAAAATACTATAAGGGCCGAAGAGCCAATGGGTTCTATATTCCTAGATTTGTAAACCTCGACGAGAAGACAAAAAGAGAAGAATACCTTAGGGGCTTTGGCTACCAAGGTACGGCAAGTCGCCAAGATTGGTCCGAATCGGTGGCAGAACTTGGTTATGGCAAAGGCCTGAAAGAAGAAATTTTAAGACCCGGAAAATGGCAAATTGGCGTCACCGGTTTTGGAGAGTTCTTACCGTATGATGATAACAGGGTTACTTTGAGCAAGACCGAAAAAGACAAATGGGGTCTTCCCCAGTTAGATTTTGACGTAGAGTTCAAAGAGAACGAATACAACATGCGAAAAGACATTAAAAAAGAAATCGTAAAAATGTTCAAAGCAGCCGGGTTTAAGGATGTTCAACCATATGAAGAATCTAATGGACCAGGGTTGGGAATTCATGAAATGGGTGGTGCCCGCATGGGCCATAGCCCAAAAACCTCTATCGTAAACAAACATAACCAAATACATACCGTACCCAATGTGTATGTTACCGATGGTGCCTTTATGTCTTCTTCTAGCTGTGTAAACCCATCATTGACCTATATGGCGTTTACAGCCAGAGCTGCAAACCATGCCGCAAATGAGTTAAAAGCAGGCAAGTTCTCTTAACAAGAGAACGATAAAACGTTATTAGATTAAAAAATATCGATTTAATTATAATGGAAGTTTTGAATTTTCTTTTTTTTGAAAGTAAATTACACGCGTTGTAAACACTAACTTTTATGGAAAATACTTCGGCAAGAAACATGTGGGGAGATTATTTGGACAAACATCTGGAAGATGCATTCCACGAAGCCCCCAAGACCATGCATTTTTATGATAACGAACAAGATGCCAACAATTGTGCCGATTTAACGAAGAAAGGTATTAAAGGGGCCTTTTCCAGTTCTTTATTGGGCATACAGCACAGAAAAGAGAAATTGCCCAAAATAGGAGACTTTATAGTAATTACAAATTGGGAGGGAGAAGCACAATGTATCATTCAATTAACATCGGTAACATTACGCCCTTACTTTAATATTGACGAGTTATATGCCGAAAAGGAAGGTGAAGGGGACAAAAGTCTTGCCTATTGGAAAAAAGCCCACTGGGCCTACTTTACTAGAGAACTGGCTTCTTTTGGGCGTGAACCAAGGGACAGTATGATCGTCGTTTGCCAAGAATTTAAAAAGGTATTTTAAAATAAAAAAAGGGGCGTTTAAAACGCCCCTTTTTTATTCTTGTGTTGTGTGACCTTAGTCTTCCAAGGAGACCCATGTATTACCGTTCTTATTGGATTCTACGGTAGATACAATAAAGTCCATACCCCTTACACCATCAACAATGGTCGGAAACTCGCCATCATTGTATTTTTCTCCCCTTATAGCACGTGCCGCGCCTAAGTAAATATTGGCCATGGAATCAAAAATACCTTCTGGGTGTCCTGCAGGTAACTTAGTACCGTCCAATGACAGTTCAGAGTTATAGGCATGGCCCGGTTTGTATATTTGTACCGGCTCGGTATCACTTAATTTATATAGAAAATTCGGATTTTCTTGCTCCCATCTAAAAGCCCCTTTTTCACCATAAATAGCAATTGCAAGGCCATTTTCCTCCCCTGTTGCTACTTGGCTACCACGAATAACCCCTTTGACGTGATCTCCCATTCTAATAAGCACGGTACCATCCACATCCATTTGGTTGTCATCATATAGGTAATTAAAATCGCAAAGAACAGATTTTACTTTTAATCCAGTGGTGTATTCTACCATATTAAAGGCATGCACCCCTATATCTCCCATACAAGAACTAATACCTGCTTTTTTGGGATCTAGACGCCATACAGAACTGCGTTTATCCTTATCATGGATTATTTCGTTTATCCAACCTTGATAGTAGCGCGCATCTACTTTATGGATCTTACCGATTTCACCTGCCTTTATCATTTCTCTCATCTGCCGTACCATAGGATACCCGGTATAAGTATGCGTCAGAGCAAAAACGGCCCCTGATTTTTGTTGTGCCTCCAACAATATCTTTGCCTCTTCCAAAGTCGTGGTCATAGGTTTTTCACATATCACGTGAAACCCATTGTCCAACAGTTTTTTGGCCATTGGAAAATGTAAAAAATTGGGAGTAAGAATAGAACATACTTGTATACGTTCGTCTTCCGGTAATTTTAGTTCTTCTTCTACAAGGGTATCAAAATCCTTATATATTCTATCTAAAGGAACATCTATCTCTTTGGCAAAAGCCAAATTCTTTTCATAATCAGGATTAAATACCGCTCCCGTTATCTGGTAATTATCGTTGATTTGTGAAGCTACCCTGTGCAAAACCCCGATAAGGGAATCTCCGCCCCCTCCTAATATTCCTAATCTAATCTTCTTTGGCATGTTGTAATCTTATTTTTAAGTTTTATGAAGTTTTCAATTTATAAAAATTCTAAGACTTATAGTCTATTTTTTCTTTTTTGAACAATAGCAAAAAGAAAATCAAAACTATAAATGCGAAACCGGCCGGATACAACCAAATAACGTCCCAAACGTGTGTACCATCACTCAACAAATAGCTATTTGAAATGTTACCGGCAATCCAAAACCCAATTAACATCCCCACGCCATAGGTCGCCAAGGTAATAAGCCCCTGCGCCGAACTTTTAAATTTCTCCCCCGCCTTACTATCTGTGTATATCTGACCGGAAACAAAGAAAAAATCATAACAGATGCCATGCAGGGCAATACCCAGCAACAACATAAAACTAAGCTCTCCGACATTACCGTAGGCAAACAAAATATACCGGACTACCCAGGCCAGCATAGCGACCATTATGGTTTTTTTAAATCCGAATTTGGTAAAAAAGTAAGGCAGTAAAAGCATGAATAGAATTTCGGAAATCTGCCCTAACGTCATTTTTCCGGTCGGGTTCTGCATTCCTATCTCCACTAAGAAAGGGTTGGCATTCTGGTAATAGAAGGCCAGCGGTATACATATTAATACCGATGAAATAAAGAACACAAGAAAATTCTTGTCCTTAAACAGTTTTAAGGCATCCAACCCCAAAATTTCCTGCAGGTTCAATTTCTCCGAACTTGTTGCCCTAGGAGGTGTTTTAGGCAATGTAAAGCTAAACACGCCCAATACCAAAGAAGCAATGGCCGTCATTAAAAAGGTGTTCTTTAAAAGCCCGTTGGAGATACCGACATCCGAATCCCATTTAAACAAATAACTGATCAGCAAGCCCGCAATTATCCATCCCAAGGTACCAAAGACCCGTATAACAGAAAACTCTTTGGCCGGATTGTTCATTTGGTTAAATGAAACCGAATTCACCAATGCAAGGGTCGGCATATATAAAATCATATAACCCAACACATAAGGGTAAAAAACACTAAAAGATTCTGTGCCGTACATAAGGTATAATAACACGCCACCCAACAGGTGTAAAACACCCAAAATTCTTTCCGCATTAAAATACCTATCGGCTATTAGACCTATAATAAAAGGAGCTATAATAGCTCCCCATGATTGTGTAGAAAATGCCAAGGCGATTTCACCGTCCGATGCCTGTATATTATTACCTAAAAAGGTACCGAGGGTTACGAACCAACCTCCCCATATAAAAAATTCCAAGAACATCATAACACATAGTTGTGCTCTTACACCAATACTCATAATCTATTTATCTTTTGTAAAAAATATAATCCATAACAATGGGGTCAATCCCATTATCCCTAAAATCAGTTAAAATTTGCCCTCTATGGGCGGTAGAGTGATTTATAATATGAAAGAGCATATCCTGTAAGGTATTGGTAAACAACCTACCTTTAGAATTCTCATAGTCGATACGTTTGTCAAATTCATCTGCATTTGTAGTTATTTCAAATGAATTTCTTTGGTTTTCATAATGTATATCGGACCAATCTTTAATGTCATGTTTTTGCCATACATCATACTCCGAGGGTTTTCCCAAAATTCTTGAGTTCCATATATGATGTGCGTTAAGAATGTGACTAAAAAGCTCCTGACTTTTTTCAGGAGCTTTACCTAGTTTAACACACTCGTCTATAATTTTCTTGTTACAATAAAAATTGTAGTCGAACAATTCATTAAAGAATACTTTCATAACAAATCAAAGCTTTACTAAACAACTGCTTTGGCCGCTTTTAATAATAAATCACGTGTAGCCTTTATACCTTCTTCTTCGCTAAGTTCTTTTCCTTCATATTCTACACCAATAAAACCGGTATACCCCGCATCTTTCACCATTTGCAACATCTTAACATAATCTATCTCCACCTCATTGCCTTCCGCATCAAAAACGTTGGATTTGGCACTTACAGCCTTTGCATACGGCATCAGCTCTTTAACACCTTTGTATTTGTCGTACATTACCTCGCAGTCCCAACTATCGGGTTTTCTGGTGATACAGAAATTACCAAAATCGGGCAATGTACCACAGTTATCCATATCTACCATGGCCATTACCTCGGCATGTAATGCCCCATTAGAAGAAAGACCTCCATGATTTTCAACCAAAATATTAATGTTCTTTTCTTTGGCATAGGTAGCTAGTTTTGTGAGTCCATCAACAGAATTCTTCTTCCATTCCTCGGGATCGTTACTACCATTTAGGTTTACACGTATGGCATGGCAACCCATAGCGGCTGCGGCATCTACCCATTTTTTATGCTTTTCTACCGTTTCGTTTCTTTCCGCCTCATCACTGACAGCCAAATTTCCCTGACCATCGATCATGATCAAAACATTTTTCATTCCGTGTTTTTTAGCTTCGGCATTTGATTTTTCTACAAATGCGGCCATAGCTTCATCAGAATAATTGGCATCTGATAACTCTGGGTTGTATAACTGGCTAACATATTCTAACCCCGTAAACCCCCATTTTTTGGCTTTTTCAGCGAAGGTATATGGATCTACGCCTTCTTCCCTGATCATTCTATGCATAGACCATTGGGCCAATGACAATTCAAAAAACGGTTCGGCTATTTCTGTAGCTTCTACCGTTTCTGCTTCATTTTTATTTTCCTTTTTTGCCTCTTTACATGCATAGGCACCCAAAAATGACACACCTACACCGGCAACGGCCGTCTTTCTAATAAAATTTCTTCTTTTCATTTAATCGCTGGTTATTCTATTTGTTAACTAATTGATTTAATTTTATTTATCCCCCTTTTCTAATGAATCTTAGATATAACAAACACCCCTTATGATGCCATATTCGCAAGAAGAATAAGGAATAAATGTATAGAATTAATTTAATATTTAATAAATTTAGGGAATAAACAGTTTCTATGAGCAAATTTTATTATAACGAAGAACAGGAATCGTATGATGCGATTGTTGTCGGAACAGGTATTAGCGGAGGATGGGCCGCTAAGGAATTATGTGAAAACGGATTAAAGACCCTTGTTCTCGAAAGGGGAAGGATGGTGAAGCATATCGATGATTATGTCACGGCCAACAAAGACCCTTGGGATTTTCCTAATGGTGGGGTTGCCACTAAAGAAATCATAGAGAAACAGCCCAAACAACACAGAACGGGCTACACCACCAGCCAAGCCAGCCATATGTGGTTCGTAAACGATTTGGAACATCCTTATAATGAAATAAGACGTTTCGATTGGATGCGCGGTTACCACGTCGGGGGACGATCGTTACAATGGGGTCGCCAAAGTTATCGTTGGAGCGATATCGACTTCACCGCAAACCAAAGAGAGGGTATTGCCGTAGACTGGCCGGTTAGATATAAAGATATTGCCCCATGGTACTCCAAGGTAGAAAATTTTATCGGAGTTAGTGGAGAAGCACTTAATCTTCCTCAATTACCGGACAGTGATTTTCTTCCACCGATGGATCTGAACTGTGTAGAAGACCACTTTAAGAACAAGGTAATGGAATCTTTTGATGACCGGGCCGTTACCGTGGGCCGAGTAGCCCATATTACAGGAGATAAAACTTTTGACGGAAGAACAAAATGCCAATTTAGAAACAGATGTATTAGAGGTTGTCCTTTTGGAGGTTATTTCAGTAGTCTTTCCTCTACACTTCCGGCTGCAGAAGCTACCGGAAACATGACCCTTAGACCAGATTCTATAGTACACGAAGTAATATACGATCCCGATACCAAAAAGGCAACAGGTGTAAAAGTCATAGATAGGGTAACCAAAGAAAAATACGAGTTCAAGGCCAAGGTAATTTTCCTTTGTGCTTCTGCGATTGCCTCTACATCTATCTTAATGCAATCAAGATCCGACCGTTTCCCTAATGGTATGGGCAACGATTCCGATCAATTGGGCCGTAACATCATGGATCACCACTTAGGGGTAGGTGCCAGCGGTATATTTGAAGGCTATGACGACAAATATTACAAAGGTAGAAGACCTAATGGCGTCTATATTCCAAGGTTTAGAAACCTTGGTGGTTCTTCGAACAGAAAAGACTATAAACGTGGATTCGGTTATCAAGGAGGTGCCAGTAGAGGCAACTGGGAAGAAACTGTTGCTGAACTTGCCTATGGAAAAGACTTGAAAGAAAGTATTTTGAAGCCCGGAGGATGGCGAATGGGTATTGGCGGATTTGGCGAGGTACTCCCATATCAGGACAACAGATTCACCCTTGATTATGACAAATTAGATCAATGGGGATTACCAACCGTTACTTTTGATGCAGACCTTCAGGAAAACGAATTCAACATGCGTAAAGACATGCAGGAATCTGCTGTTGAAATGTTGGAAAAAGCCGGATTCAAAGATGTAAAAGGACATGATGGACCAACCGGTCTTGGTCTTGGAATACATGAAATGGGAACTGCAAGAATGGGTAGGGACAGAAAAACATCTGTACTAAACGGACATAATCAATTACACGATGTACCTAATGTATATGTTACCGATGGATCGTTTATGACCTCTTCTAGCTGCGTAAACCCATCTTTGACCTATATGGCCTTTACGGCTAGAGCGGCAAACCACGCAGTTCAAGAACTTAAAAAAGGAAATATATAATGGATAGAAGAAAAGCACTCAAAAATATGGGACTTGCCATGGGATATACCGTGGCGACTCCTACCCTTATAAGTATCATGCAAAGTTGTAAGGGGGAAACCGTTGCCCAATGGACGCCTGAATTTTTTACGCAGGCCGAAGGCAGCGTTATTACCAAACTGGTGGATATCATCATCCCCAAGACCGATACACTTTCAGCATCAGAGGTACAGGTAGATCTTTTTATCGACAAATTTTCCCAAGATGTTATGGAAAAAGAAAATCAGGATTTCTTTAAAATGACCATGGGTAAATTTATAGACAAGGCGTTAAAAGATTCTGGAAAAGAAAATGCACAGGATCTTACTCCCGAAGACCTAGAACCTGTCTTGGCAAGTGCCCTTAAACATTCTAAAGAGGACCAAGCCAAGATGTCAGAATCCATAACCACCTATAATGAAGCTGTAGCAGAAGGAAAATCCGCCACATTGGATGAAGGAACTTCTCTTTTTGCTTTTGCAAATAACCTGCGTGGACTAACAATTTGGGGCTATAAAACCTCTGAATATGTTGGCGAAGAGGTTTTGGCCTATCTTCCCGTTCCTGGGGAATATATAGGTTGTGGGGATGCCCAAGAACTTTCTCAAGGAAAAGCTTGGTCTTTGTAAATAACAATAATAACACATGTACAATAAAGAGTTAAAGGACGGTAATCACCTCCTTTAACTCTTTTCTTTTGCATAAGTAAATACAACCAATAATACCTTATTCAACAACCATATGAAAAGAAGAAGTTTTATTCAAAAATCGGCACTTACAGGAGGAGCCTTATCATTCGGAGGGGCATTGAGCTTTGCCCATGAAACCAGAAAAAAATCGGAACCCCATAAATTCAATTTAAAATATGCCCCTCATTTGGGCATGTTCAAAGAATTGGCCGGAAATGACCCCATTGATCAGATCAATTTTATGGCCGATCAAGGTTTTACCGCCTTTGAAGATAATGGAATGATGAAAAGAGATGTTGCCATGCAGAACAAAATTGGCGAAACCCTCGTAAAAAGGGGAATGACCATGGGCGTTTTTGTAATTGACAAGGGAGGTAACATGGCGAATACCTTGGCCGCCGGAAAAAAAGAAAACGTTGATATATTCTTAGATGGATGCAAACGTGCCGTTGAAGTCGCCAAAAGGGTCAATGCAAAATGGATGACCGTTGTGCCCGGCGCATATGAAAGAAGTTTGCCTATTGGCATACAAGATGGTAATGTTATCGAGACCTTAAAAAGAGGTGCAGAAATCTTGGAACCCCATGGCCTTACCATGGTATTGGAACCCCTTTCCGATTCTCCAGATCTGTACTTACAAAATTCAGATCAGACATATATGATATGCAAGGGAGTCGATAGCCCCGCATGTAAAATCTTGTTCGATATTTACCATATGCAAAAGACCGAAGGCCACCTGATCCATAACATGGATCTTACTTGGGACGAAATTGGATACATCCAGATAGGTGACAACCCTGGGCGTAAAGAGCCAACAACAGGAGAAATCAACTATTTAAACGTACTCAAATGGATTTATGATAAAGGATTTGATGGAGTTCTGGGTATGGAGCACGGTAATTCCAAAACAGGTAAAGAAGGGGAACAAGCCGTTATAGATGCCTACATGAAGGTAGATAGCTTCCTATAAATTTATTGTAAAACCAATAAAGACCTGGTATTTTATAAAACCTAGCCTTGTTGTACATTACTTATTACGGGCTTCAAGGCTAGGCAAAAAGTGTATTTCGTCGAAAAAATAGTTTTTTTATACACAAAAAGCTACTTATAATGTAAGAATTATACTACTTTTTCGTTTCTTTGGTATATGTACTCATATCTATACCTACTTATCGCATACGTGGCACTGTTTTGTACTTCCAAAATATGTTATCACTATTATAAAAAGAAGCTAAACTACACTAGTAGACCGAAAAAGACGAATTCTGTCGTTAACAGGTTAAATCCCATAAAAACATTTTTATGGAACCTAACCCATATTAACGACCTTATTAAACACTAACAAACAACTCCATCATTTAATGGACCATTGCTCAGCATCGTATAATGTAGTGCGACTACAAAAATGCCCTGCAATGTTAATCACAACCTTCTCTGTCCACTTCTTCTTTTGCTTCCTTAATGGCCTGATCATATTCGGCCCTATTGGTACCAGGTACACAATCGGCCATACCTCTTAAAGAGTCAAGATAATCTTTGGCGGCCTCCTTATATCTATTACAATTTTCATCGGTAGGGTTATCGGAATACGCCTGAGCTGCAGCCTCCCATTCTGTCAACTCATCTAAAATATTATCTGTCCACACGGCACCCCCAAAACACCCTCCTAATGGGTTTATGGCGTCTTCTTTGTCACATCCCATTAGCATCAATGCCGATGCGCCACAAACCACTAACGCTTTTTTTACTCGATTTTTTCTTAACGTTTTCATCATTCTAAATTTTAATATTGGTTAAAACAAAACTTTATCTTTTTTACACGTAACTGCACTCCTCATTATAGGCCATAAAACCCGTTCTTGGCCAAGCCTGCTATTATCATCATCAAAGCCATAATCATCATCACTAAAAAAACCAATGACATACTGTCTACCTTTTTTTGCACCATTTTCATATTCTTTAATTGTTCAATTTATTTTTCTCTCTTGATTGTAAATCGAAACTATGAAACCACGCACTAAACAGATACAACGTATGTAACCAACTATACCACAGATGCGCCAAAAACAATAAAAATCTGTTTATCAGTAAATTACAGCGATAAAAGTACCGTTACTGGATATTGAATAGGGCTACTATTGGTGAACCTCTAACGAAAGTCCTCATATACGACACTTTCCACATGTTATTAAATCCACTACTTTAATAGTCTCTTAAAAACACTAATACACATCGCTGATTTGCCTTCTTCTCAAAAGAAGAGACGTTAACATGCTCCTATGTACCGCCGTAGTCCATGACACATATTCTTGGCTTACCTAAACCACATACTAAAACCAATCAGAAAATTCTTCTAGGACCACGTAGCGAAAACCAAAACATATACCGGTCTTTAACCATTGTATACCCATAAAAAAAGGCCAAGGCGATATATCACCTTGACCTTATAATACAGAAGTAATTGTAAAAAATACGGCCCCCAATGCTTCATAAATGAAAATGCCCACCAAGTGCTAACTAAGGTAGTTCCCCCGAAACCTTTTATTAGACTTGCAACTTAACAGTATACTGTCAATGCTACTTTTATGGCGCTCAAAACATTGGCCAGAATATGCATATATTCTATGGGCCGTATATTATTTATAGGTATCAAAATTATCCGTAATCCTGATAGTCGTTCCTATTTCATTTACCAGTGTTACGTCCATATATCCACTAACACCTTGTAAATTCAACTCATTAATTTGTATAAAACCTTTTTTGGCAAAGAATGGTTTCTCTCCCAGTCTATTTACATTGGCGACTCCGAAAACACCATCGAAATTATTTATAAACCCTTCTATTTCACTTATTGGATAAATGCCCTTGGACAGTTTTTTGGATGCACCTTTTTCAGATATTAAAAATTCCATAGTCGCATGTGAGCCATCCTTTTCTTCTCCAAAGCTAAGCACTAGCGTATTGTAAAATCCGCCTTGGTCCAATTTCTCGTGATTGGTGTGATACTCAATTTTAGATGGATAAGCAACATACTCTTTTAAAGCCGTTTCCGCCAAATAGGTTTTGGCGTATTCCAAATCTACCAGCCCGATTTCCTTTCCCGAATTTGAAATAAGCAGAAAGGGCAATAATCCCAGCACAACGAACTTTGTAGTTTTAATAAAAAATTGGTACATCACTTTATCGAGATTATCTTATTTTTTACTGTCAATGGTCATTAACCCCTTCACATTTGTAGTTTCCATTACAATTTCTGCTTTATAGGGCTCTTTATTGGTTCTACTTTCCAGTTTGGACGCTATAATTATCAAAAACAAAAAAACCATGAACATTATTAAACATTTTTTCATAATCTTAATTAATTACAGGTTTAACACATCTACGCCTTGTTTATTGAAAATTATTACATCACTAAATTAGGGCAAGAATCAAATCGTAAACGCCAACATGTATAATCTGCTGTTTTTTTTGTGTAAACGGAGAAATGAAAAATTAAACAGACGGAAAAACTTATCTTCTTGTGCTACTTTTCTTATAAGAATCTGATTTTATTATATTTATACAACATTCTATATATTTAATACCAATTATACTCGATTAGCTTCCATTGATACAAAAATTATAATTAGCTAATAGGTAAACTTTAATTTTGTTTAACTTCCCTTATTGTACAATATTCATATATCTATGTTAGAAGCAGTTATAGTTGACGATGAAATAAAGGCTTTACAGAGTCTTTCATGGGAACTCACAAATTTTAGTGAAGAAATAAATGTGACAGCTTCCTTCACGAATCCGTTCGAAGCATTGGAGTACCTAGAAATCAACACCCCAGACTGCCTATTTTTAGACATTGAGATGCCTACAATGGACGGGTTTCAATTTATACAAAAACTGACCAACAAAAATTTTCCCGTGGTTATCACTACGGCCTACAACCAATATGCCATAAAGGCATTGAAGAACGAGGCGATAGATTATTTACTTAAACCTATAGACACCGACGATCTTAAGGACACTATCGTAAAGATCAAAAAATTCAATGCCAAAAATTTTACTGCAGAAAAATTGGAGCAGATCCTTATCAATTTCAATTCTCGCTCGGTGAACAAAAGAATTACCCTTAATACCGATGGAAAACTTCTTTTTCTTGAAAGTGATGAAATACTTTATGCGGAGTCGGACGGTAATTATAGCACTATATTTCTAGCGGACGGACAAAAGATTGTCTTGACAAAAAAACTAAAAGAAGTAAATGCAATACTCCCAGATGATTCATTTTTTAGAATCCATAATTCTTACATCATTAACCTCAACAAAATCAAAGAATTTATTAAGACAGATGGTTATGTTGTCTTAAAATCTAACCATAAAATTCCTGTTTCAAGACAAAAGAAATCAGATTTTTTAGATTTATTATGAGAAATTTATGACATCCTATGAATCTCTGAGACCATTGTATTTAAACCCATCAAGATTATTCTTTTTATTAAGAAGTATACTTGTCTCCATATTTTCTTTTTTCTTATTTCAAAGTTCCTATTCACAAGAAGTTACCAAAAGCTTTAAACAATCGGTAGATAGCTTGATCCATGTAGCTCCTATTACCTACTCGGAAATAGACAAGGTGCTTCGTCAGTTTCGAAAGGATACTACATTGATGAAATACGTTGTAAAGAGGTCTGAAACCAAACATTACCCCGAGGGCCAGATCTACGCCCTAAACCACATGGGTAGGGTATACCGGGATATATCGCAATTCACCAAAGCTTTAAAGCTTTTTCAAGAAGCATTATATATAGCCACAGAAGCCGATAACATAGAGTTTAGGGTATATAGCCTTAATATGATCAGTGTTGTCTTTAGAAGAACGGATGCGATCAAATCGGCTCTAGATTACAGTCAAGAGGCATTAGAGCTCGCCGAGACGGTAAAAAACCCTTCTAACGGTCTTAAACGAAGTATCAACGTATCTCTGAACAGTATCGGAAACATTTACCAATTGCTAGAGCAATATGACCTCGCCATTGAGAAGTTTAAGCAATCCATGAAATTGGAAAAAGAACTGAACAACATGCTCGGTCTCGCAATAAACTACCAAAACATCGGAGAATGCTATGAAGCCCAAGGGCAGTTAGGTCCGGCATTGGAAAATTTTAAAAAATCTTTGGAATACAACGAAAAGATAAATTCAGAAAAAGGCAAAATCATATGCCAGTATAGTATAGCCCATGTTTATGTACATCAGAAAAAAACAGACGAGGCCCTTGAGTTACTCAAATCGGCCCTCGAAAGATCAAAAGCCCTTGGGGACCAGGACATCATCTCTACCATATTGATCAATCTAGGTTGGGCTTACCTTAATATTGGCGACTATACTTTGGCAGAAACCTATCTTACAGAAGGGCTGTCGGTGGCCACTAAATATAATTTCCCTTCAGAAATTGCCGAGGCCAACAAGTTTCTGTCAGAACTTTGGATGAAAAAGGACGATTATAAAAAGGCCATGGTCTTTTATAAAGAGTCAAAAAAATATGAAGATCAAGTAACCAACAACCTTAATTTAAGGTATGTAAACGATATGATCATACGTTACGAAGCTGAAAAACGTACAAACCAGTTAGAAACATTGGCGAAAGAGAACGAGGATGTTAGGATAAGACTGCGTAAAAACAAGACAATGCTACTGGTTGTCGGTATCGGTCTGGCCTTGCTCACCGGTATACTATACATTCTATATAGACAATACCAACTGAACAATGAAAAAAAACTTTTGACCCTGGAACAAACCATGCTTCGCAGCCAAATGAACCCGCATTTTTTGTTCAATTCACTAAACTCCATTAAGCTATACATTATAAACAATGAAAAGAAAAATGCCGTTCATTATCTAAACAAGTTTTCTAAACTGGTGCGAAAAATACTGGAAGCATCCTCACAAAGAGAAATTTCGTTGGCCGAAGAGCTAGAAACCGTAGAGTTATACATGAACATTGAAAACATACGCTTTTCAAATGAAATAAACTTTAAGGTGAACATACACGATGATATCGATGTACATGTAGTAAAAATACCATCGCTCATACTACAACCTTTTTTAGAAAATGCCCTATGGCATGGTCTTTCATCAAAGGAAGGAGAAAAAAACGTTACCCTTGACATAAACAAGGGCGAGGACGGTTTTATAAAAATAGCCATTACGGACGATGGTGTAGGACGTGATGCCGCAGAAAAAATAAAGAACAGTAAAGTCTTAAAACGAAAATCTATCGGTATAGATATTACCAAAGAAAGGTTGGCCAACTTCTCAAAAGACTACGAAAACTCTTTCCAGGTAGAAATCATAGATATTTATGACAAAGACAACAAACCATCAGGCACCAAAATTATGTTGTACATACCTACGATTTAAGGTGTTCTTCGGCTACCTCTTCCAATTCCTTATACCAAGATTCTCCAAACTTTCTGATCAAGGCTTCCTTTACAAATTTGTAAATCGGCACCTTAAGCTCTTCCCCTAGGGCACAAGCAGGATCACATATTTGCCATTTGTGGTAGTTCACGGCGGTCAACTCTGTATACTCACGTATTCTAATAGGGTACAAATGACAAGAAACAGGTTTTTTCCAATCTATATCTCCATTATTATAAGCCTCCTCTATACCACATTTGGCGATATTTTTTTCATCGAAGATAACATAGGCACATTCGCTACCATCTACCAATGGAGTTTCCCATTCACCATCTTCCCCCTTTACAAAAGCTCCTTGATCTTCAATAACGGCAATGCCTTCTGGCCTAAGGTAAGGTTTTACCTTTGAGTAAATATCCACCATTATTTCTGTTTCCCCTTCTTCCAATGGGGCACCTGCGTCACCATCGATACAGCATGCTCCCTTGCATGCATTCAGATTACAAACAAAATCGTTCTCAATAATTTCTTCGGAAACTATGCTCTTACCTAACTGAAACATATTTTATTTTAAGCCCGAAAGATACGTTATTTCTAAAATTGGGATTGCAATAATATTCTTCAAATAAACATCCAAAGACATATTTATAAACGTAGATTTGCAAAAATTTTTCAAATGACCCTTAATTTTGACTTAAGAGAGATCGCAACGGCCAGTATGGTATTGTTTGCGGTTATAGATATTTTAGGGAGTATCCCTATCATTATTGGTTTACGAAAAAAGGTAGGCCATATACAATCTGAAAAAGCTTCTGTAGTAGCCGCCTGTATTATGGTCGCGTTTCTTTTTTTGGGAGAAGAAATACTTGATTTAATAGGTATAGACGTTAATTCTTTCGCAGTAGCGGGTGCTTTTATTATTTTTTTCTTGGCTATTGAAATGATATTGGGAATTTCGATCTACAAAGATGATGAGCCCGAGAGTGCTTCCATTGTCCCCATTGCTTTTCCTTTGATAGCCGGTGCCGGCACCTTGACCTCCATTCTATCGTTAAGGGCCGAATACAATGTTGAAAATATAATCATTGCCATCGTTATAAACATAATCTTTGTTTACATAGTTCTTAAGTCATCCATAAAACTGGAAAAGATTCTAGGTAAAAACGGAGTCAACGTAATTAGAAAGGTATTTGGTGTAATACTAATGGCCATAGCCGTTAAATTGTTCGCCGCGAACATAAATGAGCTTTTTAACCAATAAAAAAGAGCGTATTTTTGTAAATAATATCACAGGTTATGAATAAGACGCTTTATATTATCTTGGTAGTAGTGGCAATTGCCCTAATCGCATACAATATTACATTGATAAACTTCTCCGACCCGTTCGAAGGCAATAGTATTGTTGCGATTATAGGTATTATGGCATCTTTATGCGCCATAGTGCTGATCTTGATTTTTTATACCAGCAAAAAAATACAGAAGAACATAGACGAAGATCAGTAGTTGGCGTGCAAGGCCTCCTCTTGTCCTATACCCAAAGAATCACCATCTAACTCCCTTACCTTTTTAAGCATAGGGTCAATGACGCTTTTAATTTTTGCATGTGCGTTTGCATCGAACAATTGCTCGGCCAATGCCGCCTTCAGGTACAGTTTTATACTATCCTCGTAATCGTAAAAATCCATTTTTAAATCGCGATCAAGCGAATAATTGACGAATTTTTCGAACAAATAGTCATCTACCTTATAGTAGTTAATGAATTCTTCTTTGGTATAATCGGCATACATATCCCTTTCCTTGTCAAGGTGTTCAAAGATAAAAAAGGACAAGAATCCCAAGTTGTCCATACTTTCAACGGCTTCCTCTTCATTGGTCCCGATAGGCACGAACACATCAGGTATAATTCCACCACCGCCATAGACCACCTTTCCCTTTGGAGTCGTATACTTTAAAGAATCCGCAACTTTGATACTGTCTACCGAAATCATTTCACCACTATGGTAACGATCCATAAACCTTTGATAATAATCATCGTTACCGTTCGCATATGTTCTTTGAATACTTCTACCTGTAGGGGTATAGTATCTAGAAACCGTTAAACGAACCGCAGAACCGTCTCCAAGGGCCATTTCTCGCTGTACAAGACCTTTCCCAAAAGACCTTCTTCCTACGATGGTACCTATATCGTTATCTTGTAATGCCCCTGCTATGATCTCACTGGCAGATGCAGAACGTTCATTGATCAGCACATAAACGGGCTTGTCTTCAAAACTGCCGTCGTCCGTTGCATATACTTTATCTATCTTTCCCTTTTTGTTTTTCGTAAAAAGAATAAGCTTTCCGTCCTCTAAAAACTCATCGGCCATTTGTTCCGCTATACCCAAGTATCCACCAGGATTATCCCTTAGATCTAAAACCAATTTTTTAGCCCCCTCTTTTTGTAATTCCCGCAATGCCGATTTAAATTCTTTATAAGTAGATTCGGCAAATCTATTTACCTTGATATAGCCCATATCGCCGGTCAACATAAAGTAAGATTCTATACTTTTTATGGGTACTACCCCCCTATTTACCGTTACGGCAAATGTTCTATCCTCCGATTTTCTATATACGGTCAATTTTACGGGACTCCCTTCTTTGCCCTTCAGCTTATCCACTATAACCTCGCTGGGCATTCTTTTTCCATAGAGGGTATCATTATCGGCCATTAAAATTCTGTCACCGGGCTCAATACCTTTAGAAAAACTTGGCCCGTCTTTTACCGCCCTAATTACGGCGATGGTATCATGATAAGGATAAAAATTAATGCCGATACCAACAAAATCGCCTTTCATGTTCTCAGAGACCCGTGTCATTTCCTCTTCAGGAATATAAACGGAGTGTGGATCTAATTTCTCTAAAATGCTATTAACGGTTATATCTACGATGCTATCCGTATTTACATCGTCTACATATTCATAATCTATATAATCTATAAGACGATTGAGTTTGTCCTTTTTAGAATTCGTAGTAAACAATTTTTCGGGTGAATCATTGAAGTTCAGTTTACCTCCTAGGAAGATACCGAGCGCCAAAGCCATGGCTATTATGGTTGGTATTAGGTAACTATACTTGTTCTTCATTGATTTTAAATTAAGACCTAATCGTCTATTTGGGGCATATACTCTATTTCTACCCCTGCCCTTTCCAAAAATTTGAGACCGGAGTCATCTTTATACCCAACTTGATATACTACACGTTTTATGCCAGATTGATGAATCAACTTACTACATTCCCTACAGGGCGAAAGTGTAATATACAAAGTGGCCCCTTCGCAAGACTGTGTAGAAGAAGCTACTTTTAAAATAGCATTCGCCTCGGCATGCAAAACGTACCATTTGGTATACCCTTCCTCATCCTCACAAAAGTTTTCAAAACCGGTAGGGGTGCCGTTGTAACCATCTGATATTATCATACGGTCCTTAACAATAATGGCGCCTACTTGTTTTCGTTTACAATAGGATAATTTACCCCATTCTTTGGCCATTCTTAAATAGGCCCTGTCATATTTCTGCTGTTTTGATTTATTCATCTCGGATGTGACATAAGCCACGGTTTATCTAATATACCTGCTTTCTGGTCCCTTTACAAAAGGATAGAGACATTTTTAACAACTCTTTACCAAGGAAACGTCTGATATAACAACGGTATTGTAATCAACAACACTATACCACTGGCCACCCACACAAAAATGGGTTGTTTTACTTTTAGAACGGTTTGAACAAAATAGGCCAGTATTAAAACTATCATTACGACGGTAACCTGAGAAATTTCGATTCCGCTAGCGAAACCTATAAGTGGGGTCACCTTTTCATCTTCGCCAGAAACCAACATTTTAAAATAATTTGAAAACCCAAAGCCATGGACAAGACCAAAAAATGCCGTAGCTATCGCATGCAGTCCTATACTTTTACTGCCCTCCAACATTTTTTGATATATAATATTAAAGACTGCCGTAAGCAATATGGTAACGGGAATCAAAAATTCTATCAGGGACACATCCACCACCACTACTTCATAAACAGACAGCATTAAAGAAAGACAATGTGTAACGGTAAACACGGTGGCCAGAACAAGTACCTTTTTCCAACTTTTAAAGGTAAAGGGTATGGCCAAAGCCGATAAAAACAAAATATGGTCATATGCCCCCAGATCCAGAACATGATTTAACCCCATTTTTAAATAGAACCAAAAATCTTCCATAGCAAACTTAAATTACAATCAATTTATTCCACGTTCTTTTTGAATGGTCTCATAGGCCAACTGTACCTGTTTAAATTTCTCTTCGGCACCTTTTTTAATAGCTGCATCTTGTGTATTTACCCTATCGGGATGGTACTTCTTGGCCATAGACCTATAAGCTTTTTTAACCTCGTCGTTGGTTGCAGACTTGTCTATCTCCAATATTTTATAGGCATTGTCGGCAGACTTGATGAACATCGCCTTTATACTTTCAAAATCGTTTAAAGAAACCCTAAGGTAGCCTGCTATTTCTTGTATTTTGTTTATCTCTGGCGCACTTACGTTACCGTCTGCCTGGGCTATACCGAACAAGAAATGTAGTAATTGTAATCTTACCTCATAACGCGTACGCTGGGTTAAAAAAGAACATATACGCTGCGCAGAAATCTCTCTTTTTTTATTGATTTCGTTAAATGTCCTAAAAATGGCATTGGCCTTGTCTTTACCATATGTAACAACAAAATACTGTCGTACATAATCCATTTCTTGCCGACTTATTTGACCATCTGCCTTTATTACAATCGAACATAACGACAGTAAATTGAGCTCAAAATCCGCAGGCGATACATTAGGCCTGGTAAAATCCTTAAAAACCGTTTGTGCCTGCCCGGTACCTGACCCGAACATACTATCCAATACACTACCGGCAAAAAATCCAAGAATAGCCCCAGCAAGACCTCTAATAAAAAAGCCTATCAAGGCTCCTACCCATTTAATCATTTCACTATTTTGATATTTGCCAAAGATAAAATATTAACAAGAGATTATAGAACTAAGGAAAAGTTAAGGTCGGCAAAGAAATAGTTCTAATTGGTTATCTTTGTTAATCAGATTTTTAATTAAAAAAAAAGACTATGTATCCTGCGGAATTAGTAAAACCAATGAGAGACGACTTGGCTTCTGCCGGGTTCGAAGAACTATACACGGCCGAAGCGGTCGAAAAAGCCATAAAACAAGAAGGTACTACATTGGTAGTAGTGAATTCTGTTTGTGGTTGTGCCGCTGCCAACGCGAGGCCCGCTGCCAAAATGAGCTTGCAAAACGAAAAAACTCCAGATCACACCGTTACCGTATTTGCAGGTGTTGATACCGAAGCTGTAAATGCAGCAAGAGATTTAATGGTTCCATTTCCTCCATCTTCACCTTCTATGGCGTTGTTTAAAAACGGAGAGTTGGTACACATGATCGAACGCCATCATATTGAAGGTAGACCTGCCGAAATGATCGCCGAAAACCTGATCCAAGCATACAACGAGTTCTGCTAGGAATTTTTGCTTCGATTATTTTAAAAGTTTATGACCGCTCGTAAAAGAGCGGTTTTTTATTTTTGCATTATGAGCAAGGTTTTATCATACATTATTACCCCTATTTTCTTTTTGGCCTTTGGCTTGTGCTTGGCAATTTTTCACCCCTTACAATGGTTGGGCCTAAAACTATTTGGCTACATAGGCCTAAAAAAAGTGGTGAGTGTACTTAACTGGTCCTTAATGAGGTGTACCAATATATTAGGCACGACCTATAGATTTACAAATCCGTATACCATACCCAAAAACAGGCCTTTGATCGTTGTTACCAACCATCAAAGCATGTACGACATTCCCCCATTAATTTGGTATATGCGTAAAAACCACCCAAAATTCGTTAGTAAAAAAGAACTCGGAAAGGGTATTCCAAGCGTATCTTTCAATTTGGTCCATGGGGGATCGGTCTTAATAGATAGAAAAGATGCCAAAGCCTCTCTAATGGAAATAGCAAAACTTGGTTCTTATATTGAAAAGCATAACAGAACAGCTGTTATTTTTCCAGAAGGCACAAGAAGTAGAGACGGCCATCCCAAGCCTTTTAAACCCATGGGGCTTAAAATGTTATTAAAGAAAGCTCCTTCTGCCCTTATAGTGCCCATAAGCATCAATAATTCTTGGAAACTGGTCCGTTATGGAAAATTCCCCATGGGACTTGGGGCCAAAGTATCTTTTGATGTACACGAACCTATAGAAAACAAAGGTAATATCGATGAATTAATAGCCAAAACAGAGGCTGCGGTAGTATCTGGAATAAATTCTTTTAAATGACAGATACAGCAATTGTTGAAGAAACCATCAATTTTGTAAAAGACACCTTAAAACATGCCGAAGGCGGGCATGATTGGTTTCATATTCAGCGAGTTTACAACAATTCGTTACTTATAGCGAAAGATGAAGAGGTAGATACCCTAGTGGTAAGTTTGGGGGCCTTGCTACATGATATTGCCGATGCCAAATTTCATAATGGCGACGAAAAATTAGGACCCAAGATGGCAACCGATTTTTTAACCTCACTAAATGTTTCAAAAGAGACAATAGACCATGTAGTTAAAATAATTGAGAATATCTCTTTTAAAAATAGTTTGGAGAAGGATAAAGAGAACCCTTTTTCCTCTATAGAACTAAAAATTGTTCAAGATGCGGACCGTTTAGATGCCATAGGTGCTATTGGTATCGCTAGGGCCTTTAATTATGGCGGTTTTAAGAACAGACCTCTCTACAACCCTGAAATAGCCCCAAAACTAGACCTGACAAAAGAAGAATATAAAAAATCGGTAGCGCCGACCATCAACCACTTTTACGAAAAATTACTATTGCTAAAAGAAAAGATGAATACCGAAACCGGCAAGAAACTGGCCGAACAGCGCCATCAATATATGCTAGACTTTTTAGAGCAGTTTTATAAGGAATGGGACCCTTTAACACCTCATCGACCTTCTTAAAAAAATAAAGGGAGCATGGTTATACACCAAACTCCCCTATTAAAACGTTTTTATTCGTTTATTTCTTTTCTGGCAGACCTCTTGTCAACCATCCCCTTCTATTTGCCGTGGCTATAGCATAAGGGGTAATCCAAAACAAACCGAACGTATATAGTATACTATAAGAGTATGCCCAAAAAGACTCCATGAAGTTATATCTTTTGGCATAGAATATTACAGGGAACGTTGATAGAATCAGAATACTTAACAAGGTTGTGCTTACGAAAAGCAAAGGATGTGTAAGTACAAAGAACATCATGAACAATAAAAAAGGATAGCTCATTACAATTTTTGTAGCTTGACTAAAAAACAACAATCTAGTTCCACTTTTAGAACCTTCCCTAAAGTTCTTAAATACATATTTGGACATCTCAATGTTCTCACGCACATTACTTCTGCCCCATCTGATAAACATTTTATAAAGACCTTTATACTTTTCTGGCACATTGGTATATGCATAGGCGTTTCTTTGAAACAACACATGATACCCTTGTTTCAATATCATATTCGTCATTGCACGGTCTTCCCCAATATCTGAAGGCTGCCCCATAAACTTTTGGTTGATCCACTCTGGCAAGCAGGCAAAAACGGCGGTTCTACGATATGCGGCCAATGCCCCTGGCGTACATAATACAGAATTTAAACTACTTTCTGCCGAACGAACAAACTCAAAGCTCAATACAAAACTTACATCTAGCATTTTTGGTATAAGTGCTTCTTTATTGTTCAACACTCGAATGTTGCCGGCTACGGCACCACATTTTTCATTGGTTACGAACGGACTCACCAAATTTCTTAACGTATCTTTCTTGACAATAGAATCACTATCAACCGTCACGAACACCTCTCCAGTACCCTCGTTAAAACCACGATAAAGGGCATGGCGCTTGCCTTTATTTTCAGGTTGCTGATAAATGGCCAACCTATCTCCCAACTTCTTTTTGGCCTCTTGCATCCAATACCAAGTATCATCCTTACTACCATCGTCTATAGAAAGCAACTGAAGTTTTTCTTTAGGAAAATCGCTTTCCGCCAAACTCATCAAGGTGTCCCAAACTTGTTTTCCCTCGTTATAGGCTGGTACGATTACCGTACAGGTCGGCAACTCATCGTCACTCACGGAAGAAATAGGCTTGTATCTAAAATATCTGTATAATGTATAAACAAAAAAACCGGCTTTAAACACAAACAAAGAACCAGCAATGGCCATAAAAATCAATCCGAACGTTGTACTTCTTCTTTCTATATTGAACTGTTCATAATCGGTCTGTAAAACATACACGACATAAATAGAGGCCAACATTAAGACAAAGGTGCTACCCATAACAAATACTCCCCAAGCATTGGCATTTTCTAGAAACGATTTTACTTTTGATTTTAGTAAGAATCCGTTTTTAAAATTCGGAGAAACCTGATCGTCGTCTTCGTTCGATTTTTTTTGAAGTAATGGTGTGTTTACTGTTTTCATAAATATGTTCTATGGTGTTTTGTTCTAAAGGGTTATACGTTACCAAAGTTCATTTGGATCATATCTTAAGACAATTTTAAACAATAGATGATTTCTTAACATAAACATGCATTTTTAGCACCCATAAAAGCCTATGGCAACAGATCTCGCAATACTATTGTTTAAAAAGCAAACAAACAGGTCTTAAATTATTAATTCAATAAACATCCCTTATTTCTTTAAAGAATTTCTATTTTTTGTACCTTAATCCCTCAGACCAAATTAAATAATCATGCAACGTAGAAAATTTATCAAAAACGCCGCAACAGCATCGGCGGCATTTACCATTGTACCCAGTTTTGTTATGGGCAAAACACACGTACCACCTAGCGACACCCTGTATATGGGAGCTTTTGGAGTCGGTGGCCGTGGAGCAGGAGTTATTCAGGGTTTACACGAGACCAAAAAAGTGAAATTTGTTTCTTTCTGTGATGTAGACGACAGGCGAGCCGCAGAAACATACAAAAAGTTTCCGGATGTAAATAGGTATAAGGATTATAGAAAGGTCTATGACAAACAACTGAAAGATATTGATGCTATCATGGTTGCCACTCCAGACCATATGCATGCAAGTATTGCGCTCCCTTTTATGAGGGCCAAAAAGCATGCCTATGTAGAAAAACCCTTGACACATAATATAAACGAGGCCAGGATCATGACCAAAGTGGCCAAAGAAAACGGGATCATCTCTCAAATGGGCAACCAAGGAGCCTCTAGCGACGGCAGCCGCGAAGCCAAAGAATGGATACAATCTGGAATTATAGGCAAGGTATATAAGGTAGATTGCTGGACAAACAGGCCCGTATGGCCACAAGGGGTACCACTACCCACGGGCAAAGACCGTATTCCAAAAGGATTGGATTGGGACTTATGGTTGGGTACCGCGGAGATGAGAGATTACAACGATGCCTACCTTCCTTTTAAATGGAGGGGATTCTGGGATTTTGGAACAGGTGCTCTAGGCGATATGGGCTGTCATATCATGGAAACTCCTTTTAGCGTTCTAGATCTTGGTTACCCTACCGAGGCAGAAGCAAGTTGCACCACCAACTGGGTAGGCGATTTTGTTGAGGCGGACTATAGTGAATCTTGCCCTGCTTCTTCAATAGTAAGATTAAAATTCAATACCGCCGAACACGGTGACGTAGCCCTTAACTGGTATGACGGTGGTTTACTACCAGACCTTCCAGATGAGTTAAAAGATGGCGAAACTATCGGTGATAGCGGAGGAGGAAGTATTTTTTATGGCACAAGAGGAATTTTGGTATGTGATACCTACTCTAGAAACGCAAGATTATTACCTTCAAGTACCATGGAACTGTTGACCCCTCCAAAACCCTATTTAAAAAGAATAGAAGGTGATACGGGCAGACACCAACGTAATTTCGTAGAAGGATGTTTGGAAGGAAAAGAAACCTCCTCCGATTTTAAACGCTCAGGTCCATTGACAGAAGCTGTTTTAATGGGTAACTTGGCCATAAAAGCATTCCAGTACAAAAAATTGAAACCAGGTAAAAAATTGGGCGATTGGGACCCTTTTGAATATCCAGGCCGTCGTAAAATTCTATGGGACGGTGATAATATGAAAGTGACCAATTGGGACAAAGCCAATGAATGGGTAAAAGGCAGTTACCGAAAAGGATGGGAACTAAGCTAGTGCCTTAATAAAGATAAATACGAAAAAAAGCTACGACTTGGTCGTAGCTTTTTTGTTTGCCTCCATGGCAAGACCTTAAGCAAATATTTCCTAATTAGTTAGAACAACCGCATTTGCCCTGTTTTATAAGCTTCATGAAGGGCAGTGTTCAATTTTGGATACTCTTTGCCCTTAAAGTATTTATGTTTGGCCAAGCGGACCATATCATGTATCTGAGTGGCCACAATACCTTCCCCTCGGTTTCGTATGCCAAAACGACTATCGTTTAAAGATCCCCCGTGACATTCTTGTATCTGATGCAAAACCTTATCTGCTTTGTTGGGCATGGTCTTTTGTATCCAATCGGTAAAAATTTCGCCGATAGCACCATTTAAGCGTACTACCGTAAAGCCAAAGGACCTTGCTCCATTATCGGAAAAGGCCTTTGCCAGGTTCAATATTTCATGACTATTGATTCCGGGTATAATAGGTGCCAACATAGCATTTACGGGGATACCGTTGTCGGAAAGTACTTTTATGGTTTCCAATCTCTTTTTAATCGTCGTAGTTCTCGGCTCCAAAATGCGTCTTGTTTCCTCGTTCAAAGAAGTGACCGAAATATTGACACCCACCAACCTATGTTTGTTCAATTCGACAAGAAGGTCCAAATCCCTTAAAACAAGGGCATTTTTTGTTATGATCCCTACGGGATGTCGGTACTTTAAAAAAACCTCAAGACAGGCGCGTGTTATTTTATTCTCTTTCTCGGCAGGTTGGTAACAATCTGTATTTCCGGATAGTACGATCGTACAGGCTTTCCAGTTTTTACTTTTTAACTTTGCCTCCAATAATTTGGGAGCATCCTTTTTTACCAGGATCTTACGTTCAAAATCCAATCCGGCACTATAACCCCAATATTCGTGTGTATTTCTTGCATAGCAATAAATACAGCCATGTTCACACCCTTGATAAGGATTCATTGAATACATCATGCCCACATCGGCACTGGTGACCTTGTTAACAATGGTTTTAGGAAAAATAGGAATGTATTGCGTACGGTTATTATCTGCCTCTTCGCCCTCTACCCTACAATATTCCAGAAAATCGTTTCTGGTCTCATAAATGTCGTTAAGAAATTTATTAGGGGTGTTCTTTTGCGCCCCTCTTCCTTTTAAGGGGGTTTTTATATTCATTTTTATTGGATTTATTCCAAAAATATGGAATAAATCCAATAAAAAATGTTAATTAACAGTTACGCGTACCAATTGCTTTTTAGACCCTCTTTTGGCGTAGAACATAAGTTCGTCCTTAAACTTATCTATGTAAGGTCTTGAAACCATCAAAGGCAGTCTGGCATCTCCATCATCTATTACCTTTTCATAGCTCATTTTACCGCTTCCGTCCAATTTTATCAAAAAGATATTTCTATTACGAGATAACCCTTGTTTAAACATAATACGTTCAGCACTTAACTGTTGCGGGTTTTCAGAAGCGGTACTAATAAAGAAATAGGTGGTTCCCCCTTTGGTATATGCACTGTAAGAGGTGTAGGCATCATCACCTTGGGTAACTTCGGTCTTATTAATGTTTCTTGCCCAAATCAGGTCTCCATTGGCCTGTAGTTTGGCACTTACGATATCGTTGTGATGATATCTGGTTACCATAACCCTACCCCCACTGGTATTCGCTTGTGTGCTGGTACTGGTAAAATACTCTTCCGCATTGAAAAGAATTTCTCCTGTAGCACTTATATCCATGCTTTTAAAAATGAGATTTTTTATAGTCTTGTCTTCTTCACGTCCAAACTTGTCCATCATAAACTGTTGTGAAAAAGGGTTGAATTTTTGAGATTCTATGCTAAGTGTATTGGGATCTAACTTAAAATAAGCGATACCATTGTACCGATTATCTTTTCTGTCGGCATAAAAACCTAGACATAGTAACTCATTCTCTCTAAAGATTGGCTTTAGGGCCTCTGGGAATTTTCCCGGAGTATAAAAAGACTGTACACTTCTTCCAGAAGCAGAAACGCGTACCATTTCATACTGAAACTTACGTTCTGTGGCATTGAACCTTTTCTTTTTAAAATAAGCTTTACCTACCAAATAAACATTGCTCAAGTCTTCTGAAAACGTTACGGTCTCAAAGGCATAATTTTTTTCCTCTACTTCTTCCGAGAAATCGTGCTCTACCAATTTATTAAGACTCGCATCAAAAACATATATAAAGTGTTTGTTCTCTTTACGTTTCTTAAAATGCGTCGTAATGGCGAATGCCGATTTCTTATCGTTGAACAACACAGAGGTAGTAAACCCAGACGAAAAATTACGGTTGTAATAATTACGGTCCAATGGCTGTGTTACAGGTTCAGACTCAATACTAAGTATCGTTTCCTTCGTAAAATGATAATCTGTATAGGGGCTTCTATGAACCTGATATTCATAGGCCTGTTTATTGTAATTGTACTCTAAGAAAAGTAGGTATACTTGTCCGTTCTTCACATAGGCATTAACAAAGTTGGCATTTTTAAGCTTATAGTTGAACTCTGATAATAGCTCCAAATTCTGGTTATAATGCTCTACAAAATACCCTTTTGGCTTAAGAACGATACCCGTGTAGTATGACCTAACGATTACCGTACCTCCATTACCATCGTCGGCAATGGCCAACAGATTGGAATACTTGTATTTATCATTATACTTTTCACCTATGGTATAGGTTATATCATTTTGTTGGGCAAAAGCACCAACGGTCATTGTGATACATAAAAAGACAATAATTTTCTTAAGCATAATTGATCCGGTTTAGTGTTACGAACCTGGAAAATCAGCTTTTCTTTTCTCTAGAAAGGCCGTGGTACCTTCAGAAAAATCGTCCGTTCCGAAACAAGCTCCAAAGGCTTCTATTTCCTGTTCATAACCGTTAACAGTATTCATAAAACCCGCATTTACAGCTTTTATTGCATATGAAATGGCCACCGAAGAATTATTACAAATTTTATTGGCTATTTTATAGCACAACGGTAGTAGGTCTTCTTGTGAAGTTACATGGTTTACCAAGCCGTAATCTTTAGCCTGCTCGGCAGAGATCATACCGGCGGTCATGATCATCTCCATGGCCCTGCCCTTACCAACCAACTGTGGTAAACGCTGTGTACCTCCATATCCGGGAATAAGACCTAAGGAAACTTCTGGCAATCCCATTTTTGCATTATCGCTGGCCACCCTAAAATGACAGGCCATGGCCAATTCCAATCCACCGCCCAAAGCAAAACCGTTAACCGCTGCAATTACAGGTTTAGACATACTCTCTACAAAATCGAACAACAGCTCTTGTCCTTTGGCGGCCAATTTTTGACCTTCTTCCATAGAAAAATCCGCAAATTCAGAAATATCGGCACCCGCCACAAAAGCCTTTTCACCACTACCCGTAAGAACAATAACCTTCACATCTTCATCATCATTTAATGTTGAAATGGCCTGGTGAAGTTCTTGAATGGTCTCTTTGTTCAGGGCATTCAATTTCTTCGGACGGTTAATGACAACTGTAGCCACCACATCTTTTTTTGTAACTAGAATCGTATTGTAAGACATAAACTCTATTTTATTAATTGGACATTATTTCTCTAGGGAACTTAACACAAAATACGGTACCCTTACCTGGTTGTGATGTAAATTTAATAGTTCCCTTATAGGTTTCCACAATATTCTTTACCATACCAAGGCCCAAGCCCATACCACTTGTTTTAGTGGTGAATTTTGGTTCGAAAATTTTATCTTCTACCTCTTTTTCTATACCTACACCATTGTCGGCAACCGATATTTTCACCATATCGTCCTCTACGGCAACAGAAACCAAAATTCTGGGAGATTCAACATCGGGAACCGCCTGAATGGCATTTTTCACCAAATTAGTGACTACCCTGATCAATTGCGTACGGTCTAGCTTGGCTATAATCTTTTCTTCTTCGGTTATAAAATGTATATAATCCTCATTAAAAATATCAAGGGCCAATTTCACGACTTCGACAATGTTCAGGGTCTCGTTTTGCTGTGCCGGCATTTTGGCAAAATTGGAAAAAGCGGACGCTATGCTGCTCATCGTATCTATTTGCTGAATGAGTGTTTTTGAATATTCATCCACTTTTTCATTGATATCTGGATCGTTAGGGTCAAAATTTCTTTGAAAACTCTGAACACTCAGACGCATGGGGGTTAAAGGATTTTTTATTTCATGTGCCACTTGTTTGGCCATTTCCCGCCATGCCTGCTCTCTCTCACTTTTTGCCAATTTGGCGGCACTCTGGCCAAGTTCGTCTATCATGGCATTATAGGAAGAGATCAATTTTTCGATTTCTTCGCCGGGTTTGTCAATATGTATTTTTTCATTTCGTCTGGTAAGGTCTGTTCTCTCCATCATTCCCGAAATAGTTTCCAAAGACCGAGTAATGTATTTTGAAACAAAATACGCAAGACCTATCGCCAATAAGAGCATCAAGAAATACACACCTGCCAATCTGGCCAAAAATTCTTTCAACTCTTTATCGTTGAACGAATTGTCTTCAAAATATGGTAAATTAAGAATGCCTATAGGTTTAAACTGCCTGTCCGAAATATAAGTATACGAAGCTTGGTATTGATCTCCGGCAGCAGAGTTTTTCTCCACATACCGCTTATCTACACTGGCCTCCAAATGATTTAAAACCTCAGGGGACAAACAAGTAGGCACGGGATCGTTATCAAACTTTGGCCTAGAACTTTTTATTAACTGACCATCTAAGGTATACAGATTAAAATTCATGTTTTGCACTACGGCAATTTCATAAATTTCATCCTTGAAAATTAACCCTAAATTCTCTGTGGTTACGGGATAGGTCGTTTTTTGAATCGCCAGATCAATACTTTGTCGGATCTGTTCTTCCTTTCTTTCCATCCTATTTTGATGGTAATCGATATTTATTTCCCTAAACTGATATATAGTAACCCCCATGATCAGCACAGAGGCGACCAATACCAATAGAATCATTGATATAAAAATCCGGGATCTTAGAGAAAATTTACTGAACAAAGGATCGAAGTTTCATCAAAGTTAGCAAATATCGCACCAAAATTAGATGTTCATGCCCAGATAGCCATCCAACGGATATAGTTATAGTATCTATTAGGCTTCGGGGCTCTTGTTTCTTATGCGCTTATATAATTTAATGCCCAACATTAGCAATACTCCTAAACAGATGATTCCCACGACCCCAAAAATCCAATTGAAGGCACTTTTCAATATCACCAAAAAGACAACGGCAAAGAGTATCAAGGTAGCTACTTCGTTCCAGATACGCATATAATTGGAGCTGTAAACGATCTCATCACGCTGAAACTTCTTAAATATACTATGGTTTCTAAGGTGATAGGCAATGAGCAATACTACAAACAATAGTTTAACATGCATCCAAGATTGGCTCAGCCATTGTGGGGCCAATATCAATAACCAAATAGCAAAAAACGTAGCCAAAATTGCCGATGGCCAAGTAATGATATACCAGAGTCTTTTGGTCATCAGCTTTAGTTGTTCGCTAATTATTTCCTTGTCGGGCGAAGGTTTTTGGTTCGCTTCGATATGATAAATAAACAACCTTGGAATATAAAAAAGCCCTGCAAACCATGTAATAACAAAGATTAAATGCAGGGCTTTTATATAGTTATAGTATTCGGTCATCGATATATGCTTTCAACGTAAATAGAGAGACCAAAGTTAGCAAAACTAATTACATGCCAACCTGTACCTACCCATTCAAAACCACTATATTCTCAATGCCCCTATACCTGCCTGCCAAAGTAGTTTATTGTACGCCGGCAAGTCTTTGTTCATTATTTCCTCTCCTCTGGCCTTTAGTTGTATCCATTGTTGGTCCAATTCTTTTTTTCTATTCAAATTAGATTGGTTCACCCTAGGGATACTGCCACTGGTCTGGTTCAACAAAAACAGGTACTCCGCGGTAAACTTATTAGGAAAGTTCTCCACATCGTCATAGGCCTGTGATTTCCGCTGAATCATATCATGGTCCCATGCATCCATTTTTTCCAACAAGGCCTCACCTTGCTTTTTAACAGACTCGTCCTTTACAGATTTTAGAACTTCTTTTAAGTCCTTTTGTACAGCATACAAACGATTCACCATATGATGCATATCGGTGATCTTCGATTCCATTTCGGTCATTAGCGCATCATACTCCTCATATTGCCCCACCTTGACCTCAAAAGTTGGCACGGCCTTGATCTCTGCTTTCGTGGAGACTGTTTTTTCACCTACGGTCAACTTTATGTCATAAACACCAGGAATGGCCTTGTGCCCCCTAAAATTAGCCTCGATATAGGTATCTGGAATACTAGGTATTATAGCATGTCCCATATCCCAAACAAAACGGTTCAACCCTTCCTTTTTCGCAAGTAAAGGGGCCGGTGGCGCACCTCCTCCATTATGGGGTTTATAATCAGGGTCTTTTTCAGAACTTAAAGTTCTGATCAGTTTTCCGTTCGCATCCCTAATCTCCATAGATAGTTTTGTACCATCTTCCAATTTGGGCAATTCATAATAAATGACCATACCATTTGCCGGATTCACCCCTTCAAAATCATCGGTACCGGTTACTTTTTCTGAACTACTGTTCAAAGGGCTCCCCCAAGAACCGGCATAGGCTACCCCAGGTTTTAAAATTTTCAGTTCCTGGTCTTTTGTCCGATATTGAGACAAAGCGGCCAAATCGTCCAATATCCAAAAAGAACGACCCGAAGTGGCCACGATCAAGTTGCCTCTGTGCACTTTTAAGTCCGTAATAGGGGTAATGGGCAGATTCAATTGAAAAGGCTCCCATTTCTTACCTCCGTTCCATGAAATGTACATTCCCTGTTCGGTACCTGCGTAAAGCAAATTTTTTCGGCTCTCGTCTTCCCTAACAACCCTTGTAAATGAACCATATGGAATACCTTCACTGATATTTGTCCAAGATTTCCCATAATCAGTGGTCTTATAGATTGCCGGGGTATAATCGTTAAACTTATATCTTGTCGTAGCAATATAAGCGGTTGCGGGATCGTGTGGAGAAACCTCGATGGCATTGACCAAACACTCTTTTAATCCTTTTGGGGTTACATTCTCCCAATGTTCCCCATTGTTTCTTGTAACATATACATAACCATCATCGCTACCGGTCCAAAAAACACCCTTTTCATGAGGAGACTCTATCATATAGGCCAAGGTGCCATAGTTCTCAGCACCAACGGCCTCATTGGTATATGGCCCACCTCCATTACCTTGTTTTTCATCTATATCCCTTGTAAGATCGGGAGAAATTTCTTCCCATGTAACTCCCATATCCCTTGTTCTCAATACTAATTGGGCGCCGTGGTAATAAGTTCCGGGTTCATGTTTAGAGCCAATAATAGGTGCGTTCCAATTATACAGATACTTCATATTCCTGGCCTCACGACCCAAGTATTGAATGGGTGCCGCCATAATATTGGTAGACCCCTTGGTTTCCATATCCAGCACCTCTATGGTGCCCAAATAACTACCTCCAAGTACATATCGCGGGTTATCGGGGTCAAAGGCCAAAAAAGCACTTTCTCCTCCTGCGGCATATGTCCAGTCCTGTTCGTTAATACTTCCTCTTCCCATAGATAGGCTAGCAATGCGGACCGAGGTATTGTCTTGCTGACCTCCATAAATATTATAAGGGAACAGGTTGTCTACTTTAATTCTATAAAATTGGGCCGTTGGCATATTGTTTTGTGTGGACCATGTTTTACCAAAATCAAAAGAAATGGTAGCTCCGCCATCATCGGCCAACACCATATTATTGGAATTATCCGGATTAATCCACAAATCATGTGTATCGCCATGGGGTATATTAATGGTTTTCCAAGTTTTGCCTCCATCGGTAGAGCGCAATGCCGGTGCACTTAACACATAGACCGTATCTTCATCGTTAGGATCAACAAAAACCTCAATGTAATACCACGCCCTTTGCACCAACCTATTATCTCCACTGACCATAGACCAAGAAGCACCTGCATCTGAAGAAACGAACAATCCGCCTTTATCGGCATTGGAATCACTCTCGATCAAGGCATACACCTTATTTGAGTTTGAAGGACTCACCGCTATGGCCATCTTCCCTTTTTCCTCGGGCAGACCTTTGTGTATCTTAAACCAAGTTTCGCCCCCATCGGTAGATTTATAAAGACCACTGCCTTCCCCTCCACTTATTACCTTATGAGGTTTACGTTGGTGTTCCCACATAGCGGCATACATTATTTCGGGGTAGTTGGCATCCATAGACAATTCGGAGGCCCCCGTCAAATTATTCACGAACAAGGTGTTTTTCCACGTTTTTCCACCATCTACAGACTTATAGATGCCTCTTTCAGAAGTGCCTTCGTGCAAGGCCCCTTGTGCGGCAACATACACCACCTCCGGATTCGTAGGGTGGATGATTATCCTAGAAATATGCTGTGTTTTTTCAAGACCTATATGTTTCCAGGTCTTACCGGCATCGGTAGATTTATATACGCCATCTCCATAGGAGGTCATTACCCCTCTTGGAGCGTGCTCTCCCATTCCACAATACACAATATTAGGGTTAGATCTTGAAACGGTTACCGCACCTACAGATCCAGTTTTAAAATACCCGTCAGAAATATTCTCCCATTTTTGGCCTGCGGTCTCCGTTTTCCAAAGACCACCACCCGTGGTGCCCATATAATAGGTCATTGGGTCACCGACAACCCCTGAAGCAGTTACCGACCGTCCTCCTCTAAACGGACCAATGTTACGGTACTTCATTGGTTTAAAATATTCATTTGCGGCTTGGGAAAAGCCAACAAAGGCCAAGAACCCAAAAATGAGGTTTATTATAATCTTTTTCATGGTTTCTTGACCTATTAGGTTTTAATTATTCTACGAACAGATAGTTCAAGTTTAGTTCGTTGAAAGATTTATTAAATTCTTGAAGCTCTTTTGACATAACGGCATCAAACTTTTCCAATTCACTGTTGATCTTGGCCGTTAGTTCGTTCTTTACCGCAATATCTTGATCTGTTGGTGGAAAATCGTCCATACTCACCAGTCTATTCAAGTGTCCCAGCTTGTTGGTCAACTTAATAGGAAAGTTCAATGGATCTTGATTACTCCTGTTCTTGGTTTGATACAAGGCTTTCTCTACCTCCCCTAAATTTTCTTTCATTGTTTTGGCCTTGGCGATCAAGTCCTTAACACTATCGTTGTTCTTATACTGTTTGATAAATGCATCTAACTGTCCGTTTACATTTCTTATTTTTTCGATAGAGGTGTGCGCCTTATCAATGGTATTGTTGACATCGGTGATAAAATCGAACTGTTTTTGCATATCGGCAACAGAAACTTCCGCCCTTGGATCGGGAAGAATCTTGAAAATCTCCGATACCGATGTACCGTTTACGTTCAGGAGCACCTTATAATTTCCTGGAACAGCTTTGGCTCCGTTCAAGTTGGCTCCCCATAAAATCATTCCTTTCAACTTTTTGGCGCCTTTTCCCCTAGTATCCCATACAAAGGTGTTTCCTCCTTTTTCAACCTTCAATTTTTTATCTTTTTCCTTGGCAACATTGCTGTATGTTGCAAGGGTATCGCCCGCCATAGAGGTATATGTTAGGTACACACTATCTTTTTCTGAAAGATCCTTAAGATAAAAATGGGTAATTACCCCGTTTGGATGGTTTTCACCGGAAGTTTTAGAAGGTGTTCTTGCTGTTCTCCCTTTTGTACGATACGAATCTTTTGGCTTGTATAAAATGGCATTGGATGATTTTTTGCTATCGTCCAATTGATGCAATACCGTTAAATCATCTATGATCCATAGACTACGCCCTTGCGTGGCCACGATCAAGTTATCGTCCTTAATGGTCAAATCTGTTATAGGGACTATGGGCAAGTTCAATTGAAAAGAGTTCCAGTTGGCACCATCATCAAAAGAAATATACATACCCGTCTCAGTACCTGCATAGAGCAATCCCTTTCTTTTTGGGTCTTCACGTACTACCCTTGTAAAGTGTTCATTATTGATACCGTTGGTTATTTTAGTCCATGTCTGCCCATAATCGGTAGTTTTGTACAAATAGGGTTTAAAATCGCCCAATTTATAGCGTGTAGCCGCAACATAACAAGTTCCTTCGTCAAAAGCGGACGGTTCTATGCTGTTGATCATATTCCATTCTGGCATATTTGCAGGAGTCACATTCTCCCATGTTCCGCCCCCATCTTTTGAGACATGAATTAGTCCGTCATCGCTACCAACCCACAACAAACCTTCTTTTAACGGACTTTCATTGGCCGTAAAAATGGTACAATAATACTCTACACTGGTGTTGTCTTGTGTAATAGGCCCTCCACTAGAACCTAGTTTGGTAGGATCGTTACGGGTTAAGTCTCCACTTAGCACTTTCCAGCTCTGACCTTCATTTTCCGAAACATGAACGTGTTGGGAAAAAGTATATAGTTTCTTGGGATCGTGTCTACTGAAGAGTATCGGGAAATTCCACTGAAAGCGATATTTCATAGCCTCTGCCCCAGCACCCATGGGGTTATCGGGCCAAACATTGATACCTCTTACCGTTCCCGTTTCGTGGTTCACACGCGTTAAGAACCCACCATAGCTACCTCCGTATACGATATCATCATTTGTGGGATCCACGGCGATCCATGCAGATTCTCCACCGGCTGTTGGTTCCCAATCATCTTCCGTGATTGCAGAACCATCGCTTCTGTGGTTTATACGCACGGTAGAATTATCTTGTTGTGCCGCATAAATACGGTACGGAAAATGGTTATCCGTAGTTACCCTATAAAATTGTGCAGTTGGCTGGTTATAATAGGTACTCCAAGTTTCTCCCCCGTCATAAGAAATCTGCGCTCCACCGTCATCACCGATAATCATACGTTTTCCATCTTCGGGAGATATCCATAGATCATGATGGTCTCCATGCGGCGCATTAAAAGATTTGAACGACTTACCGCCGTCGGTAGATTTATGATAGCTTACATTAAGTACATAGACCACATCTTCATCTTCGGTATCGGCATATACTCTCGTATAGTACCACGCCCTTTGACGCAATTTACGTTCGCTGTTCACCAAGGTCCATTTGTTTCCCCCATCATCTGATCGGTACAATCCTCCTTTTTCCTTATTCTCAACAATGGCCCATACGCGATCTGAATTTTTTGGTGATACCGTTACCCCGATAATTCCCAATGTATCTGTTGGAAAACCTTCATTTTTCGAAATCTCGGTCCATGTTTCCCCACTATCGGTGCTTTTCCATAAGGCCGATCCTTCTCCACCACTTATTAAGCTATAAGGGGTTCGTTGTGCCATCCAAGTAGATGCATATAAAATTCTCGGGTTGTTAGGGTCAAAAGTAAGATCTACGGCCCCGGCCTGTTCGTTTACAAAAAGTATTTGTTTCCAATTTTTACCTCCATCAATACTTTTATAGATACCTCTTTCTTTTGTAGGCTTATAGATATCACCCAAAACTGCGGCATAAACTATGTTATAATCCGTAGGGTGCACACGGATCCTGGGTACATGCCTACTATTTTTTAACCCTGCCGAAACCCACGTTTTGCCAGCATTTTCAGATTTCCATATTCCATAACCGGAAGAGACATTTCCCCTTAGGGTTTTCTCCCCTCCGCCAACATAAATAACATTGGGGTCACTTTTGGCTACCTCAACGGCACCGATACTCCCCCCGAAATAGCCGTCCGAAATATTCTCCCAAGTTCTACCCCCATCCATTGTTTTCCATACACCGCCACCTGTAGCACCAAAATAAAACAGGTTTGGTTCTCCGGGAACACCCGTTACCGCAGCGGAACGTCCGCCTCTAAAAGGCCCAATCAACCTATAGTCCAAACTAGAATATAGTTCTTCCGGATACTGAACCGTAGCTTTATTGGATTTGTTTCTTCTTTGGGCTTCTGTAGAATTTGAAAATAACAATAGGGTGAGCGCCAAAAGGCCCACGAACGCGAAGTTTGGTTTCATTGGTTTGTTAGTTAAATTAGTCACTTTAAATTTAGTGAAAAGCTTTTAAAGATACCTTCATTATAAGATTTTTCGCCCTATTATTATTAAATTGACAGCTTTTATAGTTGTTCATTTTTTTATATCTCAAAATTCATCAATTCAATACACTATGAGCTTCAAGAAACTTCTTATTCCTTTCTTCGTATTTCTTTTCAATTGCATCAATGCCCAAGAGTCCTATTTTTTGATGGACCCCACCGTATCACCAGATGCAAAAACTATCGTTTTTAGTTACGATTCTGACCTGTGGAGTGTTCCTGCTACCGGTGGAACGGCCGTAAGGCTTACGGCTATGGACGGAGAAGAATCATTGCCCAGAATATCTCCCGACGGAAAATGGTTGGCCTTTAGTGCCACACAATTCGGCAATAAGGATATTTACGTAATGCCCCTCGAAGGTGGTACCATCCAACAACTTACCTTTAACGATGCCGATGATGACATGGACAGCTGGTCTTGGGATTCTAAAAACATCTACTTTACCTCTTCTAGAAACAACCGCTATTCGGGTTATGAAGTATCTATTGAGGGGGGTACGCCAAAACGCCTTTTCCAAAATTACTTTAATACCGTCGCCAATATCGCAGTTCATCCGAAGACAGAAGAAATATTTTTTAACGAGAGTTGGGAGGGTAAAAATTTTACCCATAGAAAAAGATACAAGGGCGCCTATAACCCCAATGTAAAATCATATAACCCAGCTACCAATGAATACAAGGAATACACTACTTATAACGGAAAAGACCTTTGGGCCACGATAGACCAAAACGGTAGCCTTTATTTTGTTTCTGACAGAGCTAATGGCGAGTACAACCTATATCGACTGGAAAACGGCTCAAAAGATCAATTGACCACATTCGACTCGTCCATAGGCCGTCCACAAGTGAGTGCCAACGGCAAAATGGTCGTTTTTGGAAAAGACTATCAAATTTACAGCTACGATGTAAGCAACAAAACCGCTAAGAAGGTTCCTATCAAAATAACAAAGAACAGTACTTTGACCAAGACCCAAGACTTTAAGGTACAAGGCAATATTACCAATTTTTCGGTGTCTCCGGACAATAAGAAACTGGCATTTATAGCCAGGGGAGAATTGTTTGTTTCGGATGTGAAAGGAAAATTTGTTAAACACATCATTACAAACCCTAAAGAACGTGTTCTTGAAGTAGTGTGGCTAAAAGACAATAAAACATTGTTGTACAATAGAACCCATAATGGGTACACCAATCTATTTACCATCGCCGGGGACGGAAGTAGCCCAGAAAAACAACATACCAACGACCTTAGAAACAATGTAAATATTCTGCTAGACCCAGACCTAAAAAAAGCACTGTACATAAGCGGACGTGACGAGTTGCGCCTGTTGGACCTTTCCAATTTTAAAAGCGAGGTCTTGGTAAAGGATGAATTTTGGGCCCTTTATGCCCCGCAACCTTACTTTTCTCCCAATGGAAGCCATGTCGTATATAATGCCATAAGAAATTTTGAATCGGATGTTTTTGTCGTTCGCCTGTCGGACAAAAAAATAACGAACCTGACCAATACCGGTGTTACCGAAGGATCGCCCGTTTGGTCCCCCGACGGAAAATACCTGTACATGGTTTCCAATCTAACGGAACCCTCTTACCCATACGGACTTTCGGAATCCCAGATATACCAGATGCCTTTGGGTAAATACGAAGATGCCTTTACTTATGGCAAGTACGAAGAATTGTTTAAAGAGGAAGAAAAAGAGGATAAAGACAAGGATACTAAGAACAAGAAAAAAGAAGATAAAAAACCCATAACCATCAAAATCAACGAGGATGGCATTATGGAAAGAATTACGGCCATAAGTCCTTCTTTTGGCAGACAAACAAGTCCTTTTGTCATTCAAAAAGACGAGACGATGCACGTGCTTTATTTGAGCAACCATGACGAAGGAAAAACAAAACTTTGGAAAACCGTCATAAAACCTTTCGAAAAAAACAAGATAGAAAAGGTATTGGACGATGAGTTGTATGGGTATCAATTGGCGAATGCAAAAGACAGTTATTACCTATTGAGCAAAGGAAACATTCACACCTTTGATGTAGAAAACAACAAGGCGGAAAAGATTGATATAGATTTCACTTTCCGTAGAAACCTATCCGAAGAATTTCATCAAATGTTTTATGAAGCTTGGGCCGGATTCGAGGAAAACTTTTACGACGGAGATTTTCATGGGGAAGACTGGACAGCACTCCGCAAAAAATACGAACAATACCTGCCCTATATCACCAGTAGAAACCAATTACGTCGCCTGTTCAACGATATGTTGGGCGAGCTAAATACGTCGCATTTTGGTTTTAGTTCTAGTGGAGACGAAGAAAAAGTATTTTACAAGACAAAGACATTGGCGACAGGTATTCTATTCTCTAACGACCACCCTTATACCGTTGAACACATTATTGCCGATGGCCCGGCAGACGTAGCTGGAAAAGACATCAAAAAAGGCGATGTGCTTGTTGCCGTAAACGGTAAAAAAGTAGATCCATCAAAAAACAGGGAATCTTATTTTAACGAACCTTCGTTGGACAATGAAATGCAGTTAGATTTTAAGCGCAATGGCAAAACAATATCGGTAAACATTCACCCGATAAGTACCAATGCCCAAAGAAACCTTCTGTACGATGAATGGGTAGACGACAACCAAGAATATGTAGATACCAAAAGCGACAAAAAGATTGCCTATGTGCACATGAAAAATATGGGGCGAGGCGAACTTGAAAACTTTAAAAGGGAAATGGTCTCCGAAACCAATCAAAGAGATGCGCTAATACTAGACCTACGTTACAATACAGGTGGAAACGTGCATAACGAGGTCTTACAGTTTCTTTCACAAAAACCATATTTAAAATGGAAATACAGAGATGGCGACCTAGCTCCTCAACCTAATTTTGCCCCGGCCGTGAAGCCAATTATCCTATTGATAAACGAACAATCGCTCAGCGATGCGGAAATGACCGCTGCAGGATTCAAAGCCTTAAAATTGGGTACGATAATGGGCACGGAAACCTATCGTTGGATTATTTTTACCTCGGGCAAGGGACTCGTGGATGGTTCGTTCTATAGGTTACCGGCATGGGGATGTTTTACGTTAGACGGCAAGAACCTTGAAAAAACAGGTGTTAGCCCCGACATTGTAGTACCCGAAAATTTCAAGGACCGTTTAGATGGGAAAAAACCTCAGCTCGATGCCGCATTGCAAGAAATAATCCGTCAGCTGAAAAGGTAACAAAATACTTGCCAAATACCGAGCGGGAAGATACTTCGCCAAGGTGCCAGCCTATGTTTTACGACATGGTGGTAGCACCTTGGCCTTTGAATGTATTTATTAAGAATAGAAACCGCTCCTCTTTGTTTCTTACTCCATAAACTCCAAACAAACAGGGCTGGGCAAGCTTGTCTCATGTAAATAGGTTAAGACACCTGTAATAGCATCCCTTTTAAAAACCGTGATATTATCGCTCTTTTGATTGGCGACCAAAAGAAATTGACCACTAGGGTCTATGGTAAAATTACGTGGCCAATCTCCCCGTACATCTTCCCTGCCTACCAAGGTCAGTTTACCTGTTTCATCATCTACCTTAAAAATAACAATGGACTGTTCCCCTCTATTGGAACCATATAGGAACTTACCGTCCGGTGATAAGTGAATATCGGCACAAAAACTTTCTCCCTTAAAATCATCGGCAAGTGTTGTTTTGGTTTCCAACATTTTATATTCTTTTCCCGTTTTCTCAAAAACGGTAATGGTAGAGTTTAACTCGTTAATGACATATAAAAACCGTCTGTTTTGGCCAAAGGTAAAATGCCTAGGCCCAGCACCGTCGGGCAAATCCAAAGAGGTCTGCTCATGAGGGATGAACTCCTTGCCATTGTAGGAATAACGTTTTACGGCATCTAAACCAAGATCGGCAATAAATAGTCCGTCGGGCGTAAATTCCGTTGAATGTGCATGTGAGGTTTTCAACGTATCCAGAATTTTAAGGTCTATAAATTGTGGGTCGGGCAATAGGGCTCCAGAATCGTTCAAAGCAAACAAAGAAACACTTCCACCGCTATAACTCGAGACCGCCAACTGTTTACCATCATCCGATATGGCTATATGACAAGGATGCGCACCAACATTGGCCTTGGGGCCCTTCTCCTTTAACGTGCCATCCACAAGATCAAAAGCCATAACACCACCCGTGCCATCTTCAAACTTATCTGTTTCCATAACCGCATATAGCTTTTTTTTATCCGGTGAGAACTTTATATAAGAAGGATTGTTTAATGGTGCGGCCAATTCTTTCAGGGAGAGTTCCCCTGTACGGGAATTGAATTGAAAACGATAAATACCCTCACTATCACCTTGGGTATATGTACCCACATACAGTTCATTTAATTGCTGCTCTTCTTTCATACTACATCCTATAAATACCATTGTACAAACTATGGCCAAAGTGATTTTTAAAGACTTCATCTATATAATTTAAAACTTAAAAATAACCACTTAGATCAACTTGATACAGAAATCAGCGAAGATTTTTCACATGTCGAAAAAAACTACAAAAGAAGGCCTTGTGGCAAAAGCACATTACTCCAACGTGCTTTTGATTTCCATTCTTAAAAAATAACCGGTTACGATTGTTGCCAACACATCGGCAATAGGAAAAGCCGACCACACCCCGAATTCACCCCAAAACCTTGGTAATATCAAAATTAAGGGTATAAAGAAAAATCCTTGCCTTGACAAGGTTAAAAGTAAAGCAGGAACTGCCTTACCGATTGCCTGAAAATATGCGGCCCCTATCAATTGCAACGCGATGATCGGCGTAGCCGCAAATACCCATCGCATAGCATTGGGAGCATTTTCCAAAACAAAGGCATTGGTTTGTAAATCATGGGCCGACATACCCGGCTTGTCACTTAAAAACAATGAAGTTATTGCCTCAGGAAAAACCATAAGCCCAATAAATACCACTGTTGCCAAAAGAGCCGCATATTTTATGGCCGTTGTTATGGATTCCTTGACCCTATCAAATTTTCTTGCCCCATAATTAAATCCGGCAATAGGTAAAAATGCTTGGGTAATTCCAAAAACGGGAAACAATGAGAACATCAACATTCGGCCTACAATGGCATACACCGCCACCATTGCCTCACCTCCCAGACCAAAAAGAATATTGTTCATTAAAAGGTATATAATACTTACCACCGCCTGTCTTGCCAGGGTAACAAAACCCAAAGAGCCGATCTCCTTTACCACTGGAGCATTTAACAATAAATGCCTGGCCTTAAATTTTATTTCCGATTTTGGGGAGGCAAAGAAGTACAAAACATAGGCAAAACACAGTATATTGCTAATGGTGGTTGCCCATGCCGCTCCTTCCATGCCCAAATCGAGCTTATAAATAAAAACATAATCCATTAAAAGGTTTCCTATAGAAGGTATGATCATGGCGATCATAGCAAATTTAGGCTTCCCTTCTGCCCTAATAACAGTGTTTCCCATCATACAAAGCGCCAAGAAAGGCACTCCGAACAAAACAATGGTATAATATATTTTTGCCGGTTCATAAATGGCTCCCTTTCCCCCAAAAGCCGGAATAATGGACTCAACATATGTGAATCCGGCGATGACCATGCTAATGGTAATGATCAAGGTAAGGGTAATCTGGTTTCCAAAAGTAATATATGCCTTCTCCCTATCGTTACTTCCCAAGGCCCTAGAAATAATACTGGCACCGCCTACACCGATGGACATCCCCAAAGCACTTATAAAAAACGAAACGGGCAATACCACATTAATAGCGGCTATGGCAATAGAACCTATCCAATTGCCCACGAAAATAGAATCGACCAATACATTTAAGGACATTACCAAAATACCAATACTTGCCGGTACGGCCTGACTGATCAAAAGTCTACCGATAGGTTGTGTTCCAAGTTGTTCCGCTGAGACTTTTGACATTATAGCATTATATCGAAAAGGCCTTGGTTATCACCTTGCCCTATTTTGGATAATCTTTTATTTGACCTACTAATAGCGGCGACAAAACTAACAATATGTTCCCAAGACCGTTTGTAGAATTTTGTTATTTTTTTGTTGTCTTTCCTATATTTTATTAACAGTTTCACCGGCACACCATGTATTAATGAGCATAGCCGCCTAAAAATCAAAAAACTGTATAAAAAAAAGAATTACTTGGGCAGCACCCCACTTTTTTCCCAATTGTTTACCCAAGATGCCATCACATTTACCCAACTATCGCTATCGTTTAAGCAAGGTATATGCTTATAATCCTCTCCACCGGCCTCTTGAAACTGGTGTTTACCCTCCATTGCTATTTCCTCCAAGGTTTCTAGACAATCAGACACAAAGGCAGGGGTTATTACCGCTAGTTTTTTCTTGCCTTCTTTTGGAAAACGTTCAAACTCAAAGTCGGTATAAGGCTTCAACCATGGGTCGTTGGGCAGCCTTGACTGAAATGAGACACTTACCTTATCGTTTGGAAGTTTCAGGTAAGACCTTACCAGCTCTGTCATCTTATAACATTGATGCCTATAACAGGTATGATGGGCCACAGAATTCGTGGAACAACAAGAACCGTCTATCTTACAATGAAATTTGGTAGGGTCCGATTTTCGGATATGTCTTTCGGGAATACCGTGATAGGAAAACAACACATGGTCGTAATCAAAATCGTTCAACTCTGCCGCTATAGATTCTGAAAGTACCCTGATAAAATCTTCATTGTCATAAAAAGCGGGCAACGTTGTTATGTTCATCTCTGGAAAATGGGCCTCTTTTTCTTCCATGGTCTTTACCACCACCGTTTCATAGGAAGACATGGCATAATGAGGATACAAGGGTACCAAAAGTACTTCATCCACCCCTTTGTCCTTTAACTCCTGTAAGGCATTTTTAATGGTCATACTACCGTAACGCATACCCAAAGCCACCGGCATTTGCGTTTGTTTGCGCAACTTTTCTGTAAATCTTTCAGAAAGTACTATCAAAGGAGAACCCTCTTTCCACCATATTTTGGCGTATGCCTCGGCAGATTTTTTGGGTCTAGTCTGAAGAATAATACCCCTTACAATAATGTTTCGCAACCATTTAGGAGTATCTATCACCCGTTCATCCATTAAAAACTCGTCCAAATAAGGTTTTACATCTTTTGCTGTAGGACTATCTGGGGATCCTAAATTGACCAATAAAACTCCTTTCATGATTTTCTTGTTGGGTTCGAATGCAAAAATAACACTTGATAATCGATGATATTTTAATTTTGGGCAATAGTTTTCTATTCTACCATAAAGCCTATCGATATCTTTACCATTTGTTTTATGCAACACATAATTTTTTAGTATGTTGTACCAAACTAAAAATCTATGGAGACCATCTTTCAAGACATCCCCAATGAATCCATTATATACCTGAGCCTATCTTTGGGCGTATTTCTGATTGTATATTGGGCAGTACTCTTTACATTGAGCAAGCTTGGTCGAAATCCGAAATATTTGTTGCCCAAAGGGGTAATGAAAAAAATAGCCCTTCCCCTTTTCCTGATTTTTTTGTCCATTATCATCAGAATGGCCTCGTTACGACAACTCTTGGGGTTAGAGAATGAAGCATATTGGTTTAAAAAGACAAGTACCTTGCTCTTCATATTTGCCATGACCTGGCTTATTATAGGAATCCTCAAAATTATTAAACAGCTGATCATTCGCAATTATGACGTACATACGACCAACAACCTTAAGGCCCGTAAAATATACACCCAATTCAACATTCTAGAGCGTATTGTTATATTTATCGTAGTCATTTTGGCCATGGGCCTTGCCCTTATGAGTTTTGACGAAATTCGCGAAATAGGGGTAAGTATATTTGCTTCTGCAGGAGTAGCAGGTATCATCATAGGTTTTTCGGCCCAAAAATTAATAGGCACCGTATTGGCAGGCATTCAAATTGCCATTGCCCAACCTATTAAAATAGATGATGTGGTCATCGTGGAAGGAGAATGGGGTCGCATCGAGGAAATAACCTTGACCTATGTAGTTGTTAAAATTTGGGACAAACGTAGATTGATCGTACCCACCACTTACTTTATTGAAAAACCTTTTCAAAACTGGACGAAAACCTCGGCGGATATCTTGGGAACGGTATTCTTATATACCGACTACAACATACCTTTTGATGCCATTCGAAACGAACTAACGCGCATTTTAAAGAACACGGACCTATGGGACAAACAGGTAAATGTGCTACAAGTAACGGACAGCAAACCGAACTGTGTGGAAATAAGAGCCCTTATGAGCGCCAAAGATTCTTCTACGGCATGGGATTTGCGTGTATTGGTCAGAGAAAAACTAATCACTTTCTTACAGCAAAACTACCCTGATAGTATTGTACATAATAGAATATTGCTCAACAATATGGGCGAAACACCCCAGCCTAAAAACTAACATTCATGAAAAAATATCTTCTATTTGGCCTTCTAACCATCACTTTAACTTTTTTACAGGCCCAGAACCTAACCTGTTCTCCAATGAACAGAGAGGCCGTTGATGCCAAGTTAAAGCAAATACCAACTTTGCTACAACCAGATTTTGGAGCAACAATGGTAGCCATTGGAAAAACATTTATAAAAACACCCTATGTTGCCAAAACACTGGAAATAGGCGATAGAGAAACCTTGGTGGTAAACCTACAAGGGCTGGACTGCACCACGTTTGTAGAAAATGTATTGGCTTTTAGCCTAATGGCCAGAAACAAACAGGACAGTTTTAAAGACTTTACTGAAAATTTAGAAACCGTTCGGTATAAAGACGGAAAACTAAATGGCTATGCCTCTCGTCTACACTATTTTACCGAATGGATCGCCAACAATGAGGCCAAAGGCCTTGTAAAGGACATTACCAGTGAAATTGGAGGAGAAGAGATTTCTAAGGACATTAATTTTATGAGTACCCACAGAGACCTATATCCTTTTTTAAAGGATGATGTAAATTATGAAAAGATAAAAGCCTCCGAACGTTTTTTGAACAACCGGCCTATATGTGTTTTGGCACAAGATAAGATTACCGAGAACGAGCACTTGATACGATCGGGTGATATTATTGCCTTGGCGACCTCCATTAATGGTTTGGACGTAACCCATACCGGCATTGCCACCCTGGAAGCCGATGGTAGAATACATTTGCTACATGCATCAACAGGATCTATGGAAGTGGAGGTTTCCACAAAACCCCTTGCAGAATATCTTAAAAACATCAAAAAGAATACGGGAATCATAGTAGCTCGCCCCAATTAAGAGAAAAAAGAGTTTACCGACCCACCGGTCTATTTTATAAATACCCAATACGTGATAAATCTATAAACACCCTCGTAGAACCGTATTTTTTTATCGCTGAAATGAAGTTTTATATCAATTTAAGACACCTATAAAAATACCCAACAGACTACTTGGTCTAAATTTTTAGCCGCTCGCCAAAGCCATCACGTATTTTTTGGGCGTAGTTCCGTACTTTTTTTTGAACGCGGCTATAAAATGACTCGAGGTACTATACCCAATTTTTAAGCCGATTTCATTAACGTTGTACTGCCCAGATTCCAACAGTCTTCTGGCATATTCCATTTTATAATCAAAGAGAAAACTGTACACCGAATCCCCATAAATCTGCTTAAAGCCCTCTTTCAGCCTTTTTAAACTGAGGCCTATCTCTTTTGATAGTTCTGCCAACGAAGGTGGCTCGGCCATATTCGCTATAATTATTTCTTTCGCCTTTCGTATTCTTTTCACGTTGTCCTCATCTACCAAGAAAGGGCATTGCTCCACATCGGTATCGGTATTTTTGTTAAAGTAAAGGGCAATAAGCTCATACACTTTTCCTTTAACGTACAATTTTTTAATGGTAGCATTTAGGTTGTAGTTAATAATCTGGCTCAGCACTACAGCGATGGCGGGCGATACCGGTTCTTGTGCGTAATATTTCTTTTCTTGGTTTTCACTGCTCAAAAAGGGAATATAGCTGGCCTCATCGGAAAATAACGAATGAAATTTACGTATGCTCATCACAACCGAAACCATCCATGAATTTGGGGACAACATCAGATTCAACGGTAAATCCAATTGTGTGTTATAAAGCAACAACGAGTTCTCTTCAGAGACTTCCAAAGCATAATTACCATCGTTGAACACAAATTTACCCCCTCCCTTAAGGCAAAAATGAAACTGTATATACGTTCGGTTAATTTCACGTATAACCTTATTGACTTCAGCAGTATTGTTCTGAATCTTAAGAACATAAAAACCGTCATCGATCAATATTTCCTCAAAAGAACCTTTGGCGACATTTTTACCCATCATAAAATGAATCTATAAATTAATTCTATTTAGAATCCTTCTAAATAATGACGTCTAAATTTTTCTTAAACATAGTAAAATTAAGGGATTTCAACGGAAATGCCTCTATTTTGGTCGAAAATCACTTTAATCGATGCTTATAGTTCCTCTAGCGTTATTTTTATTGATTTGATGCCTCTATTTTTGTCATCGCATCTATGAAAAATTATCACATTTCAAAACATAGCTCGTTTTATACCATAGGTTTAAGCTACAAAAAGGCCGATGCCGAAGTGCGTGGTAAATTCAGTTTGGACGAAATTGCCATGACCGAGTTATTGAAAAAGGCCCAACAGCAAGGTATAGATGGGCTTTTGGCGACCTCTACCTGTAATAGAACAGAACTACATGGTTTTGCCCAACACCCATTTCAACTTATAAAGTTGCTTTGCGACTATTCTAACGGTAGCGTAGAAGAGTTTCAAGAAGTAGCTTATGTGTACAAGAACAACGAGGCCATCACCCACTTGTTCCGCGTAGGAACCGGCTTGGACAGTCAAATCTTGGGAGATTTTGAAATCATTAGTCAATTAAAACAAAGTTTTGGCCGATCAAAGAAATTAGGAATTGCGAATCCGTTTCTTGAACGCCTTGTAAATTCTGTCATACAAGCCAGTAAACGTATAAAAAACGAAACAGAAATATCTTCTGGTGCCACATCAGTATCCTTTGCCTCCGTACAGTACATTCTAAACAATGTATCGGATGTGACCAACAAGAACATTTTACTGTTCGGCACAGGTAAAATAGGCAGAAACACTTGTGAAAACCTTATAAAACACACCAAAAACCCCAATATCACCCTTATTAACAGAACCAAGGAGAAAGCGGATAAAATTGGAGGCAAATTTAACCTTACGGTAAGGGATTATGGGGACCTACAAGCCGAAATACGCAAAACGGATGTACTGGTAGTCGCTACCGGGGCACAAAAGCCCACCATTTGCAAAGAACTTATCTATACCAAAAATCCATTGTTGATCTTAGACCTATCGGTACCCAAAAACGTGGATGACAACGTACTGGAATTAGAAAATGTATCATTGGTTCACCTTGACCAACTATCCCAGATTACCGACGAAACACTCGAAAAGAGAAAATTGTTTGTTCCACAGGCGGAGCAAATCATAGAGGAGGTTAAAAATGACTTCACCCAATGGCTCGAAACACGAAAGTTTGCCCCTGTGATCAAGGCTTTAAAAATGAAGTTAAAGACCATGAAAGAGGAAGAGCTCGATTATCAATCCAAAAAAGTGGCCAATTTTGATACCGAGCACGCAGATATTATTTCTAATCGTATCATTCAAAAAATTACCAAGCAGTTCGCAAATCATTTAAAGGACGAGACCATCGATTCCGACTCTAGTCTTGAGCTTATTCAAAAAGTATTTCAATTAGAACTAGAAACTAAATGAGCAGAACCATACGAATAGGTACCCGCGATAGCGAACTTGCGCTTTGGCAGGCCAACACGGTTAAAGACCAATTACAATCATTAGGACATAAAGTAACCCTTGTACCGGTAAAATCTACAGGCGACCTTGTTTTGGACAAGCCTCTGTACGAACTGGGAATCACCGGCGTTTTTACCAAAACATTGGACATTGCCATGCTAAATGGCGATATAGATATTGCGGTACACTCCATGAAAGATGTGCCTACCGCTCTACCCAAAGGAATTGTACAGGCAGCCGTTCTAAAGCGGGCCAATTATATGGACATACTTGCTTTTAAGGACAATGAAGAATTTTTAGGTTCTCCGGAAGGGGTTATTGCCACAGGCAGTCTTAGAAGAAAAGCACAGTGGCTAAATCGCTACCCGACCCATACCGTGGTAGATTTACGGGGAAATGTTAATAGCCGGTTAGAAAAATTACAGAATAATGACTGGAACGGGGCCATATTTGCCGCGGCCGGCCTACAACGTATTGGTCTAGAGCCAAAAAACACCATCGGACTTACTTGGATGGTTCCTGCGCCTGCCCAAGGAGCGATTATGGTGGTTGCCATGGAACATGATGAAGAGATCAGGGAGATTTGTGCGGAGTTGAACCATAAAGAAACAGAACTTTGTACAAAAATTGAACGCGACTTTTTAAGGGAACTGGAAGGTGGATGCTCTGCCCCTATCGGAGCCCTCGCCTATATAGACAAAGAAGAAACAGTAAACTTCAAGGGAGTATTATTGACCGTAGATGGCTCTAAGAAACTAGAGGCCACACTCACGGCCCCTGTAGGAAAGCATGATAGGTTGGGTATAGATGCCGCCAACAGTATTTTGAGCAGGGGCGGAAAACGCTTAATGAACGAACTGCAGGGAGCCGATCTTAAAACGAACATTTTTTCCACCAAAAAACTGACCGAAGAACAATTACAGCGTTTTAATATTTCCCTGAAAGTAGATTCTGAGGATTTTATTAAGATCAGCCCCAATAGAATTTCTCCATTGATTCTCAAAAAAGAACTCAAAAATGTCGTCTTTACCAGTAAGAACGCCGTAGAGAGCCTTTTAACGAATATCAGTGCGGCAGAACTTCAATTTGAGAACATATATTGTGTTGGCCGAAAAACAAGACGGTTCATACAAAAAAGAATAGGTAAAGTAGCCCATTTTGAAAACAATGCCGCCGATCTGGCAAAATACCTGGTAGAATATCTTGAAGGAACAGAGGTAACCTATTTTCATGGCAATTTAAGTTTAGAGGAATTACCCTCCGTTTTAGAGGAAAACAATATTACCGTTAACAAGGTAGAGGCCTATCGCACCAAATTATCTAGCAAGGCGATAGACGAATCGGCAGAAGGAATCATATTTTGTAGCCCTTCTGCCATTGAAAGTTACCTGTTGAAGAACAAACCTCATTCAATCGCCTATTGTATCGGTGAAACAACGGCCAACGAAGCCCGTAAACACTTTAATGAGGTAAAAGTTGCTAGAATTCCGGACATGGAAAGTGTCATAGAATTGGTAAATGAAGATTACAAAGAAAAATGAGCTTAAAGAACGATTTATTTTTGCGTGCCTTAAAGGGCGAAACGGTTGAAAGACCTCCTGTATGGATGATGCGCCAAGCCGGAAGATACTTGCCGGAATTTATGGAAATCAGAAAAAAATATGATTTTTTTACACGGTGCCAGACCCCAGAACTCGCTTCGGAAATTACCGTACAGCCCATTCGAAGGTTCGGTATGGATGCCGCCATTCTTTTCAGCGATATTTTGGTTATCCCACAAGCGATGAACATTGATGTGGAAATGAAACCAAATTTTGGTCCATATCTACCAAACCCCATACGCACACAAAAAGATTTGGACAGTGTTATAGTGCCCGACATACAAGATACCCTTGGCTATGTCATGGATGCCATTACCGCTACCAAAGAGAAATTGGAAGACGAAGTACCGTTAATTGGTTTTGCCGGATCCCCTTGGACCATATTGTGTTACTGCGTACAAGGCCAAGGCAGCAAAACATTTGACAAGGCAAAAGAATTGTGCTTTACCCAACCCGTGGTAGCTCATCAACTTTTACAAAAAATAACCGATACCACCATTGCTTATTTAAAAGCAAAGATAAAGGCAGGAGTTGATGCCGTGCAGGTCTTTGACTCATGGGGAGGTATGCTTTCTCCAGTAGATTACAAAGAATTTTCTTGGCAATACATACAACAGATCATAGACGCCCTTAAAGAAGAAGCTCCTGTAATTGTCTTCGGAAAAGGCTGTTGGTTTGCTCTTGGTGATATGGCCAAATCGGGGGCGGCCGCCTTAGGAGTGGATTGGACCTGCTCCGCAAGAAACGCGCGCTACCTTTCTGGAGGCAAGATCACCCTACAAGGAAATTTTGACCCAGCACGTTTACTATCGCCTCCTTCCGAAATTAAAAAAATGGTCACCCAAATGATCCATGAGTTCGGAAAAGACCAATATATAGTGAACCTTGGCCATGGGATTCTTCCTAACGTACCCGTAGAAAACGCAAAAGCTTTCATTGATGCAGTAAAGGAGTTTAAACCCTTATAAAAGCACAATTAAGGAAATAGACTGGTGTATGTTACAGTGTGTGTCTTTACAAACACTATCTTTTTACTTTTTACGGTGTTTATGCCCATATAAATAGTAATTTAGGGAAACCACTCGTTTTGAGTACTCAGGTTTGGTTACAGAAATCTAGTCGATTTAAGAAAATGTAATATTAATTATTCTTATGTTTATCGGCAGATTGTGTGTTTGAGCTTCGGCTTACCTATAAAACGCAAAGGCATAAAGCCTACTATCAAACCTCTTTTAACAATATAAACGAATCTTAGATAGTTGCAGTATGGATTCTTTTGATATAGGAATTTTCGAGATCAACCCTGTTCAAGAAAAAGATGCTTGGCGCATTTGTGATTTTACCACGGTGAACGCTACACGATTAAAACGGTACTTTCCCAAAACTTTAGAGGCAACCCTCACACCAGAACTTTCAGCTATTTTTGTAGCCCAAAAGGTAAAGGAATTCGCAGATAAAACCGAATTTCTGTTTGTTGTAAAGAACAAAATCGAAAGAACCGTGGCTGGTTTGGTATATGTTAAAAGTCTAGATTACGAGAAGCTAGAGGCAGAACTGGCCTATTGTATCGGTTACCAATACGAAGGATTGGGCATTACCACCAAAATAGTACAACATTTGACCAATTGGTCTTTTGATAAATTAAAGCTGAACCAACTAAGAATCATTGTTCATAAAACAAACATCGGTAGTGTTCGCATAGCCGAAAAATGTGGTTACATATGGAAAGAAACCTTGCCCAATGAGCACCAACCACCGCAGGAAGCATTAATGGATATGGAACTATACATTAAAACGAATGAAAGATAAATTTTACGATTATATACAAACCCTACAAGATACCATTACCAATAAATTAGAGGAAATTGACGGTAAAGCCACTTTTCACCAAGATATTTGGAAGAGACCAGAAGGTGGTGGCGGCAGAACCAGGGTCATAGAAAACGGAAACGTTTTTGAAAAAGGAGGGGTAAACATTTCTGGTGTGCATGGCGAATTGCCCAAAAGTATGCAGGCCTATTTTGGGGTTGAAGAAGCTGATTTTTTCGCATGCGGACTCAGTTTAGTATTGCATCCGAAGAACCCTATGGTGCCGACCGTACATGCCAACTGGCGTTATTTTGAAATGTATGGCAAAGACGGTGAAATTATAGACCAATGGTTTGGGGGCGGTCAAGACCTGACCCCTTATTATCTTTTTGAGGAGGATGCCCTGCATTTTCATACGGTTTGCAAAGACGCCTGTGACAAACACGACCCCACGTTTTACGAAACTTACAAAAAAAGGTGTGACGAATATTTTTGGAACACTCACCGCAATGAAGCCAGGGGAGTTGGAGGCTTGTTTTTTGACTACTGCAAGGCTACGCCAGAAATGACCATGCAAAATTGGTACAATTTTGTTACAGAGGTCGGCAACAGCTTCCTGAACAGTTATATACCTATCGTTATAAAAAGAAAAGACCTTGCCTACACCCAAGAACAAAGAGATTGGCAAGAAATAAGAAGAGGACGTTATGTTGAGTTTAACCTCGTACACGACAAGGGCACCTTGTTCGGCCTAAAGACCAACGGACGTATAGAAAGTATTCTAATGAGCCTACCGCCACACGTTCAATGGCGTTACGACCACCACCCAAAAGAAGGTAGTGAAGAAGAAAAACTACTAAAGGTCTTAAAACAACCTAAAGACTGGGTTTAGTGGATTATGGGTAAAAAGGGAAAAGCGAAAAATACGGTCAACAAAGCAAAACACACCAAGCTTGTACAGCAGAAGAAAAACAAACTTCGAAAGGAAGAGGCCTTGCGCAAAGAACGGCTTAAGGCGATTATGGAAAGGGCCAAGTCAAAGAAATCTTAGCTCAAGCCATAGTGCCCCAGTGTTTTGCATTGCCTATCCGGTTACTAATAATCTCCTATTTCGAACCTTATGGAACCCATATTTAGGGTATTCCCTCATTTCATGTCCACAAGCCCAAAATACTTTTTAAACATCATAGATTTCAGCGGGAAACAAGGAGATTTAACCCACTTGCCTTACCTTTGTAAAAAAGAAAAGACATGTACCCACTTATTAGAAACAGACGGCTTAGAAGCTCACAGGCAATACGCAATTTAGTAAGGGAAACGACCCTAACACCAAGCGATTTTTTGGTGCCACTTTTTGTGACCGAAGGCAAAGGGGTAAAGAAAGAGATTCCGTCCATGCCCAATTATTTTAATTTGAGTTTGGACCTGTTGGAAAAAGAGGTCAAGGAACTATGGAAAATGGGTCTTTGCTCTGTGCTACTTTTTGCCAAAGTGGAAGAAAACCTAAAAGACAACAAAGGTACCGAAGCATTAAATCCTGACGGGCTGATGCAACGTGCTATAAAAACGATAAAAAATGCCTGTCCACAGATGTTGGTAATGACCGATGTGGCCATGGACCCCTATTCTTCATACGGCCATGATGGTATTATATCGGACGGGGAAATATTGAACGATGAAAGCGTAGAAGTACTTACAGAAATGAGTTTGTCGCACGCCAAGGCAGGAGCCGATTTTGTAGCTCCAAGCGACATGATGGACGGTCGTATTTTAAGTATCAGAGAGGCATTGGAAGATGAAGGTTATACCAATACCGGCATCATGGCCTATAGTGCCAAATACGCCAGTGCGTTTTACGGTCCGTTTAGAGATGCCCTAGATTCTGCCCCTGTAGACATTAAAAACGTACCTAAGGACAAAAAGACCTATCAAATGGACTATGCCAACAGGTTGGAAGCCATTAGGGAAACCGAACAGGATATAGATGAAGGCGCCGATATTGTAATGGTAAAACCAGGACTTTGTTATCTTGATATTGTCCGAGACCTTAAAAACGAGATAGATGTTCCTATAGCCGTATATCAGGTTTCAGGGGAGTACGCCATGGTGAAGGCAGCCGCAGAAAAAGGATGGTTGGACCACGACGCCGTAATGATGGAACAATTGACCGCCATTAAGCGCGCGGGTGCCAGTATTATAGCCAGCTATTTTGCCAAAGATGCGGTAAAACTATTGGGGTAATGGCACCCTTTCGACAATTAGATGCTTAAATATTTTTTTATACTATTTGGTTTATTTATAACCACCCTTATTGCCCAAGAAGATAAAAAGCAAACATTGGCGCTACCTGTGGGGTCTAGTTTGCAAACATCCTCTTTGGCAGCCTATGAATTGGATTCGGTTGCCATTTACCACCAAATTGACAGTATTATAACAAATGGTATAAAAAACAAAGCCTTTCCAGGGGCACAAATTTTGGTAGCCAAAGAAGGAAATATCATTTTTCATGAAGCATATGGCTTTCATACCTATGACAGTGTTCAGCCTGTCGCCTTAAACGATATTTATGATTTGGCCTCTGTCACTAAAATTATGGGTCCGTTACCGGCCATTATGAAATTGGTCGATCAAGGCAAATTAGATCTGGACACGCCCTTTAGCTCTTATTGGACTCCTTGGAAACATGAAAAAGACAAAAGAAATATCACATTAAGGGAGATTTTGGCGCATCAGGCAGGTCTTGAACCCTACATTGTTTTCTTAAACAAGACCTTAAAAAATAACGGTCGGTTTAAAAATAGATTTTTACGTTCAAAGCCAAACAAAAGATTTAAAAATGAAGCATTTGAAGGTATTTATGTAAAAAATAACTTCAATAAAAAAATGTACCGGATTATAAACCGTTCTGCCGTTTCGGCTGAAAAGAAATACAAATATTCGGGGCTTACCTTCTTGATTTTTCCGGAATTGATTGCACAGCTTACAGGCGTACCTTACGAACAATATATCGAAGAAGAATTTTACAAACCACTTGGTATGAAAACTTTTGGTTTCCTACCCAACAGGCATAATTTTTTAAATAAGATTGTTCCGACCGAAATGGACACTTTATTCAGACACCGCCTGACCCAAGGTTGGGTGCATGATGAAAATGCATCTTTATTGGGAGGCATATCTGGCAACGCAGGGCTTTTTGGTACCGCAAACGACTTGGCCATTATGATGCAAATGTTCTTGCAAAAGGGAATCTATGCCGGAAAGCGTTACATCTCCGAAAAAATCATAAACGAATTCATACGTGTACAATATCCTCAAAACGATAATAGAAGGGGCCTAGGTTTCGACAAACCGCTATTAGATAATGCCAAATTAAGTCTAGACACGTCTTACCCTGCACCTGAAGTTAGTCCGGAAAGTTTTGGTCATAGTGGTTTTACGGGCACCTTTGTGTGGGCCGACCCAAAAAACCAATTGGTATATATATTTCTTTCCAATAGGGTATACCCTACCCGCGACCATAGAAACCTTTACGACCTGCATATACGCTCTGCCGTTCAACAAGTCTTTTATCGTGCTTTCGAAAAACAATAATAGTTAATAACATGTACCGCCATCTATAAATAAATGGTGCAAATCGATTAATTTGGTATCTTAGTCTATTCAAAATACAACTATGGGATTACTTATATTTTATGCCCTAATTTCCATCTTCTTTTCGTTCCTGTGTTCCATTTTGGAAGCTGTTCTGTTGAGCATTAATCCAACATTCGTGACCGTTAAGAAGAGAGAGGGTAAATCTTATGCCAATACATTAGAAGAGTTAAAAAACGACGTAGACAAGCCTCTAATAGCTATTCTGACCCTAAATACCATTGCCCATACCGTTGGTGCCATTTTGGTCGGGGTACAGGCAAAAGTAGCCTATAGCGAGCTTTATGGCACTACCCAAAGAACGGTATTGGGCATACAGTTCACAGAAGACCTTATGGTGGGTGTCGTTTCGACCATTATGACGATCTTGATTTTGGTGGCCTCGGAAATAATTCCAAAGACAATAGGTGCCACCTATTGGAGACAATTGGCCAATTTTACCGCCAAAGCCCTTAAAATAATGGTCTTGGGTTTAAAATACACAGGGCTTTTGTGGCTTTTGCAACTGTTCACCAAACTGGTGGGCGGTAAAGGCCATCACGGTAGCGTTCTAAGTAGGGAAGATTTTACCGCCATGACAGATATGGCACACGAAGAAGGTGTTTTCGAAAAATCGGAATCCACCATTATCAAAAACCTATTAAGATTCGACGAAGTTCTGGTCAAGGACGTTATGACCCCCAGGGCGGTTGTAAAAATAGCATCGGCCGACAAATCTATTCAGACCTTTTTTGAAGAGAACCCAAAACTACGTTTTTCCAGAATTCCTATTTACAAAGATAAGATCGATAATATCATAGGGTTTGTCTTAAAGGACAATGTCTATGAGGAAATCATTAATAATAACGGGGATATGCCCTTAGAAGAAATAAAAAGGGACATTCTGATTACCCGTAGAAGCACGCCCATACCCCAACTATTTGATACCCTAGTGGCCAAACGTGAACATATTGCCTTGGTCGTGGACGAATATGGATCGGTAAGTGGTCTGGTTACCATGGAAGATGTTATAGAAACCTTATTGGGTCTAGAAATCATGGACGAAAGCGACAATGTAGCCGATTTACAGCTCTTGGCGCGCAAGAACTGGGAAAATAGGGCCCAACGGTCGGGCGTCATCGAAAAGAAAGAGCAAACGCCCCCAAAACAAGAATAAACACGTTGTATGGAATCTGCTGTAATACGATCTCCCCTAGGCTACACCAAATTGCAGGGTGACGAACATGGCCTTACCTCCATTACCGTACTGGACTCGGAAGAAAAAATTACAGATGTGATACCTACGGTACTGGAAGATGCTGTGTACCAACTAAACGAGTATTTTGAGGGAACCAGAAAAGAGTTTGACCTGGACTTAAACCCCGATGGAACAGATTTTCAAAAACGTGTATGGAATGCACTCTCCAGTATACCTTTCGGAAAGACCGTTTCTTATTTGGAGCTTTCCAAAACATTGGGAGATGTAAAAGCCATTAGGGCCGTTGCCGCTGCAAACGGAAAAAATCCGTTATGGATCGTTGTCCCCTGCCATAGAGTCATTGGAAGCGATGGTTCCTTAACGGGTTATGCCGGTGGCCTGCACCGCAAAAAATGGTTGCTGGATCATGAAAACCCGGTAAAACAACAATCTTTGTTCTAAGCCAACAAACCATACGGTCGGTTCTTTTGTAAAAAACCCACCTTTTACCTATTTAATAGACAAATCGGCGAGTTTTAACGTCCGTTAAACTAGACTTTAGATGCCATTATAAGATTAATCATCCTATAAAACCGACCGATGGGTCGGTTCTGCGATTTTTGACGGACAAACCATCTTCTTTGCATAAATTGGATTTTATATATTAAATTGAGGAACGAGAAATCCAACAAAACAACATGCTTCAAAAATTAAACTTAGAAAACTTACTGTTTCTAGATATTGAAACCGTACCGGAAAAGGAATATTTTGAAGAGCTGGACGATGCAAAACAAGAACTCTGGGAACAAAAATCGCACTACCAGCGCAAGGAAGAGTTTACCGCCGAAGAATTCTATGACAGGGCCGGAATTTGGGCAGAGTTCGGAAAGATCGTGTGTATCTCTGTCGGGTACTTCAAAATAAACGGAGTAGAAAATAGTTTTAGGGTCACCAGTTTTTATGGCGAGGAAACCCAATTACTAAAAGATTTTAAAAACCTTCTCGACGGCCATTACAACCAGGCCAAACATCTACTCTGTGCCCATAACGGCAAGGAGTTCGATTTTCCGTATATAGCCCGCCGTATGATTATTAATGGCATTTCCTTACCCTGGAAACTAGACCTTTTTGGAAAGAAACCGTGGGAAGTTCCCCATTTGGACACTATGGAACTATGGAAATTTGGTGATTACAAGCATTATACTTCCTTAAAACTAATGGCGAACATTCTAGGCATACCTTCCCCAAAAGAGGATATAGACGGCAGTATGGTAAGGGATGTTTATTATCTGGAAAAGGATATTGACCGTATCGTCACCTATTGCGAACTGGACGTGGTCACCACCGCACAGGTATTTTTAAAGTTACGCAATGAAGATTTATTGGAAGACCACCAAATAAAGAAGGTATAAAACCCTTTAATCCCAAAGGAAGAATTTAGTTGATTGTTATTGGTTCTTGGTTTGGTATTGCCATCATACTCAAAATCTTGTTCTAAAACAAAATCTTCGTACAAGGCATAAGCAGGATACTTGTCTCAGCAGAGGTGTTTTCCCCTTGCTTAGCAATGCCGTACATAAGAATTAATAGTAAGGTATCTCAATATTAATCTTTCCCGTGGCTTTTGATTTCAACGACTTTAATTCATATTGTCCCCCATAAAAATCTTGAAATACTTTCAACTCTTTTCTTTTGCCTTACTTAAAACGAAATAACGTGTCATTATTAAAGCTAGAGAAATAAATAGTATCCGAAGTTTCTCCAGAAAAATAAACATTCACATTACTCACAGAATATTCCTATGGAATATCAATTACGACCCTATTTTCATTCTTAAAACCATCAAAAATCACCTCTTTCTCCAATGTTTTAGAACACGACGTGAAGAAAATCATCAATAATATAGTCCTTTTCATAAGTTGGTAGGTTTAATTTCTGAGGAGCTGTTAACTCTCCCATTGGAATTCGTTGGGGTTATATATTTTGTGTCTCCACTATCTACAGCTTCTTTTACCTTAACCATTAACAATAAAAACTATGTAGTTCCAAGGAAAAAGCTTACTGCATTGTTGTCAGTTATATTTCACCCCAGGTTGTTTCAGTGGCAACCCATTCCTTATGATTTTTATATACCTTTCCAGATATAATTGCTCCTTCTATCGGATAATATACGGAATATGAAATTTTGGAACCAGAACAGTCAATGTCACCTATGGTAATACGGTGCTGACTTCCTTCCGGCAATTCAAGGGAATCAACAAATTGAACTTTAAGCCCGTTTGAATAGATTATTAGGTCAGACGTTACAAATTCATTTTTGACCAATTTAACAGGTAATCTACCCTCAATCTTGGGATGCAGGAACATCTGAAAATCTGGTGTTGACACTATGGCTTCAATAATTTTTTCCCTATCTTTTTTGTCCATGCAATCTTGAACCATAGGTTGCTGAACAAGCCGTGTTTTTGTGTTGATTTTTTGGGCCGTATTTTCTTTACAGCCAAAAATTATTGACATAAAAAATATAATTATTGAAATCCTCATGATTTTTAATTTACCCTATTTAATACAATTTTTGCCCTATCCGGATGAACATTTTCTCCATAAACAGAAATTTCAAATTTTACACCTTCTTCTTCAGGATAGTCAAAGCCATTATTAAAAAGGTAAATGAATTAATATTTCCCAATCGTCAGCATTTTTACAAAATATAAGGGTTCCAGATGAACCATGTTCGTCATAAAATCCTGATTTTGTACTATATTTTACAAGTGATATCTTATCACCAAGAAATACTGGGTAAGACAATCTTGCTGTTTTAGTCTCCATTGATATATCTTGATCATTTTCAATTAACTTCCAATCTTTATCAATTAAGTCTGTATCTGCCCATTTTTTAGCCGTTCTTTTTTCTAAATTCAAAATCATTTCATCCACCTTAGTTTTTGTGAAACTCCTATTAAGTATGGAATCTGGAATCCATTCTTTTAGGGGTCCAAAATCTTCATAATATCCATATTTATCAAAAGCCCCATAATCTTTAAAAAATCTTATCAAGGAAATATCATCAATGTCATTATATACATTAAACTTTTTTAAATCTATGAGATGTACGACTTTATTGACAATATACCATTCATGAGACTGAATATTGTTCTTTGAAATAGAGTGTAGATCCACAGCCTATGACAAGGAAAATAAATAAAATTCTAAAGCTGGCTATTCGCATGGTTCACCTTCTGGGTTTATACCATTATAAGTTTGATTTGTTGCCTCGGAAGCTAATCTAGAATGATTTTTTCTAATTTTCTAAAAATAATGACACCTATACTTTGCAGAGAAAATTGTGTTTTTTTAATACATTTCGAGGCATTTTTTTTCAATTATTTTCCAATTCCCAGTTTCATTTCCAAAGAAAATACCGGTTAAACATCCTACGGCTTTTCCTCCACTATGATATTTGCTTTGCAATATATTCTCATGAAAAACAACCACCCTAGTCTTGGAAATTCTAATAGGTCTGGAAAATAGTTTTTTTGTATACTCCTTGTTTTTAGAATTATTACTTAAATTATTAATACTGTCCACAAGCTGCTGAGTTTTTATACAAACTGGCTCCTTATTTTTTTTAAAAGCCAATTCAATTTTTCTTTTTTCCTTGCTTGTTATTATTCCCTGATTTTTCCAATCGGTAATAGCTGTTAGGCTTGGAATTAAACCAACCTCAATTACTAAGGTATCTCCTTCTACAGGAATCATATAACTAAAAGCCTGTTCTAAAAATTGATGTTCATGGCATAACTTCTTTTGACCATAAAGATTTATGTTCGGAAAAACAACTAGAAATGTGAAAATTATCTTTTTATAATTCAATACTGCTCCAAAATTAGTTTATCTTCAGCGACCCAATCACTCCCCATTTTAGCATAAATTTCCATTATAGTTGCACCTACAGTAACTCCTGTTTTGCTACTCGTTGAAATTTGCTCCATAACAAGATATGCGTTTCCACTATCTATCCACACAGGTTCTAAATAGTTTATGACAATGCCCTTGTCAACATCATTATTTAGTTCTCTACCTTTTATGTTCATCACCAAATCTCTTATCCTTTTGCACGGATACATCGTTTTCTTAATTTTATAATCTGAAAGAATTTTTTCTAAAGCTACCTTTTCCTGATTATCGAATAGTTCAGAGTTTAGTATTGATTTTTTTAATGATTCCGAAATTTCTAAATTGAACTTTATATCCAATTTATGATATTTAAATGTTTTTATTTTACTGATAGATGAGGCGTACAAATCACAGTCATCCGTTTTTTGGGCTAAACAATTTGTACACAAACTAAAGTATAAGAGTAAGACTAATATATGTTTCATAAACCTCCACTTCGTTTAAGAATCACACCCGCATTTGAAATTTCAACCTTTTCTCCAAAAATCATTTCTTCAAATAAAAGTCCAGCCTCAGTTTCCAAATTAAAACCACTATTAATCCATTCATTTCCCCAAAAATTATTTCCAAATACTGAATCCCCTAAATGAGTGTACTCATGTAAAACAGTAGAGCCAATAAAGGATATTGTGTTTAAAATTCAATATCCTGAATAACGGATATTACCCAAACCGAATCTTTTAATTCAATATTACCATTTACTTCTGCATTTTCTATGGGACTATAGAAAACAAAATTTCCTTTACTAAACCGACAAGAATCCATTGGATATATTTCTAATTGGAGTTTTAATTTACTATATGGTAAAGAATCCACTATTTTAACATATCTATGCTTATCAAGCAAAAACGAATCGAGTTCAATTAAGAAATCATTTTTAATTATCCTTACTGGATTTCTTTCCTCGATATCTAGATGTAGGTAGGTTTGAATATTATCAGTTTTAAGAATTTCATTGATAAGATTTACTTTTTCAATTCGATTAAAACATTTATCTCGGTTATTTTTTTCTAATTCAGAATTATTTTTTTGTCCTTTTTTACAAGAAAAAAGATTCAGGCAAAGAAAAAAAATTGCTAGTGTTAAGATATTTTTCATAGTTCATAAAAAAGGCTATTGTCTTTGCCTAATAAAGGTTATCCATATTTCTCTTTTAGAAAACATATCCTCAGGACTAGTTTTATTACTAACAATCATACCTATTGGAGTCCGTCCGGAACCTTTATCGATATCATACCATGTAGTACTTCTAACAATAGAAAAATCATCAATTTCAGGTTTGTTCAGATTTTGATAGTACTCATCCAATGAATCCTTGTTGATTTCATTGGGCGTTTTATATCCGTATTTTTCTAAATAAAATTTTGATAGGCTAGATGTTTCAGGCATGCCGTATTCTTTTACCACTTGATCATAAAAAAAACCAGCATCCGGCACTTCAACTGATATTGTAAACTTTTTCAATTCATTTTTTGTATTTACATAAGCTCCCATTTTCTGTACGGGAAATCCTAAAAAATTATAGTTAGTTGGTATTCCTGAGATAGTGCTATAATTACTTGCCGGGAAATAACATTCTCTAAAATTTTCATTGTTACATTCAATATATTCTAGACCTTGAAATAATTCTTTTACAGACTTACCCAAAAAAGTATAATCCATGTTCATTTCTTGATAATTCATGAGGAATATTAGTAAAAAACAAGAATAAGCTTTCATTTTAATAACAATTATCCGTTCCTGTCCAATCTTCTATATATTGCCTAACAACACCTGACCAACCTAATGGAGCACTTCTTGTAGCCTGTCCTCCTATTTCTATAAAACTCTCCTTAATAAATTCATCCATTTTGTACGCTAAAACCCCGGTTGGTCTAAGTTTTTTCACAATGAAAGTATTAATGGTTTCCATATAAGTTAGAAAAACCGACATTACGCTCTTTAAAGAAAAACCTTATAAAAATGGAGGTTTTTCTTTTTTAACGATAAAAGGCGTGATTTTATCGATGAAATACACTAAAACAAGTCGAATCTAGACCTTCTACATAAATGTTGTTCAGGGCAAATGACTATGCTACGGCTTTGAAATTGCCAATTTTGGAATACCGAATAAAAAAAGGGCAGCTAAATAGCTGCCCTTTCTACAATTGATATTTAGCTCGATTATTATTTCAAATCAAATCGATCTAAGTTCATCACTTTAGTCCATGCTTTTGCAAAGTCTTTTACGAACTTTTCTTTGGCATCGGAGGTAGCATATACTTCTGCCAAGGCCCTAAGTTCAGAATTTGAACCAAATATAAGATCTACCCTGGTACCCGTCCATTTCTTCTCACCGGTCTTACGGTTACTTCCTTCAAAAAGGGTGTCGTCATCAGAAATGGCTTTCCATGTAGTGCCCATATCCAACAGATTCAAGAAAAAATCGTTGGTAAGTTGGTCTTTCTTATCGGTAAATACACCGTGTTCAGATCCGTCGGTATTGGTATTCAATACTCTCATACCCCCAACTAAAACGGTCATCTCTGGAGCTGTCAAGGTCAATAATTGAGCACGATCTACCAACAACTCTTCTCCTTTAACGGAATACTTTTCTTTGGTAAAGTTCCTAAATCCGTCCGCTATGGGTTCTAATGCCTCAAACGCTTCAACATCGGTCTTTTCTTGTGTGGCGTCGGTTCTACCCGGAGCAAACGGAACCGTAATATCGAAGCCCGCATTCTTGGCCGCTTTTTCCACTGCAGCCGTTCCGGCAAGTACTACCAAGTCGGCAAAAGAAACCTTTTTGTTTCCAGACTGCGCATCATTAAACTCTTTTTGTATTCCCTCTAAAACAGCGATAACCTTTGCCAATTGTTTTGGGTTATTGGCCTTCCAGTTTTTCTGTGGCTCCAAACGAATTCGCCCTCCATTGGCTCCACCACGTTTATCGGAATCCCTATACGTAGCAGCAGAGGCCCAAGCCGTAGCGACCATTTCAGAGATTGATAATTCTGAAGCCAAAATAGTAGCCTTTAAAGATGCTATGTCCTCTTCATTTACCAGTTCGTGGTCTACCTTTGGCACGGGATCTTGCCAAATTAACTCTTCTTGAGGTACTTCTGGACCTAAATAACGGTCTACTGGCCCCATATCTCTGTGAGTAAGCTTAAACCAAGCCTTGGCATATGCATCGGCAAACTCATCGGGGTTCTCCAAGAAGTGTCTTGAGATTTTTTCATACTCCGGATCCATACGTAGCGAAAGGTCGGTTACCAACATAAATGGTTGATGACTCTTGCCTTCTATATGTGCATCGGGTACGGTTCCTGCTCCTGCATCGCCTACAGGCTTATATTGCCATGCTCCTGCCGGACTCTTTGTAAGTTCCCACTCAAAACCAAAAAGGTTTTTCAAGAAATTGTGGCTCCATTTTGTGGGTGTCTGGCTCCATGCACCTTCCAATCCACTGGTAATGGTATCGGCTCCTACACCACTACCGTACTTATTTTTCCATCCAAGACCTTGTTCCGTTATATCGGCAGCGGCAGGCTCTGCCTCAACGTACTCCTCTGGGTTGGCAGCGCCATGTGTTTTTCCAAAGGTATGGCCACCGGCAATCAATGCCACTGTCTCATAATCGTTCATGGCCATACGCCCAAAAGTATCCCTGATATAATGGGCGGCCTCCACAGGGTCTGGGTTTCCATTGTGCCCTTCGGGGTTTACATAGATCAATCCCATGTGGGCGGCCCCCAAAGGATTCTCCAATTTATTTCCCTCGGTATCATAACGTTCTTTGCTACCTAGCCATTCTGTTTCAGATCCCCAATAGATATCTTCTTCTGGCTGCCATATATCTTCACGGCCTCCTGCAAAACCGAACATTTTAAGCCCCATGGATTCATGGGCAACGTTCCCTGCCAAAATCATCAAATCTGCCCATGAAATCTTTTTACCATATTTCTGTTTAACGGGCCATAACAATAGTCTGGCTTTATCTAAATTGGCATTATCCGGCCAACTGTTCAACGGTGCAAAACGTTGACTACCGGAGCTAGCTCCTCCACGCCCATCAGAAATACGGTACGTACCTGCACTATGCCATGCCATACGGATAAAGAAAGGACCATAATGGCCATAATCGGCAGGCCACCAATCTTGACTATCGGTCATTAAATCGGCCAGGTCCTTTTTGACCGCGGCCAAATCCAATTTTTTAAATTCCTCTGCATAATTAAAATCTTCGTCCATAGGATCCGATTTCGAAGAATGCAGTCTAAGAATGTTCAAGTTCAACATATTGGGCCACCAATCTCTATTAGTGGTACCTCCACCGGCCGATTGATGTAGCTCGCCATTTAAAAAAGGGCATCCGGCCGCGCTAGATTCGTTTACGTCCCATGCTTCTCCATGGGGATTGTTTTTATTGTCCATTTTTATACGTTTTAGGTGTGAATAGAGTAAAGTTACCGAAAGAAATTTTCATATCAATAGATAAACTCTTGATTTGTATTATTATAACATAAACATAATCTATAATAGATTACAACAATACCTTCATAAAAAAGACCTGTCATGTTTTACAAACGACAGGTCTAAGGAAAAACCTATAAATGTTGGGGGAAGGGTTAAAAATCTATATTAATATTTATAAAACTTAGCGCTTTTATTCACGCCCATATCTTGAACCTGTATCACATAAAGACCTGTGGCAAGATCGGCAACATCGACCTGATTATTTTGAACATCTCCTCTTTTTAATTCAGTCCCAGAGGAAGATATAATACGAAACATAGCCGCATCGCTCATTTCTGAATTTATATTGATCTGATCCACCGCCGGATTCGGATATACCGAGAATTTTACCGTACCGTCTGCACTAAGTGTTTGGTAACCTCCCAAATCACCTGTTACGGTTTCGCCCCCCTCAAAAGTAAACTTATACTCCATGCTATAGTCGGAAGCAACGTTTTGAGAGCAAAAAGTACGCACCCTCACAATATAGTCTTCGTTCAATTGCAATCCTGTTAAAACTTTGAAAGCTTCCGTGCTGTAGTCTGTCATCCAATTATCTTCATTTTCATTCCTGTATTGTACTTCGTACAAAGCATCGGTCATTTCTTCCCATGATAGGGTAACACTATTTTCCATAGCATTACTTAAAGACAAACTGTTAGGAGCCGTTGGGTTACATGAAGTAATGGCTACACCGGATATCAGCAACGAAAAATCCTGTACATCATACTTTAGGTCTCCTTTGTGGGATACCGTTATCGTATATGATCCATTAGCGTTGGGTATATCTATTCGTTCAAAAGGATCTACCAAGTTATCACCTGTGGTAGCTGCCGCTTTCGGATTTGCTGGATTCAATTTCCACGGAAAATATGTTTTACCATCCTGTACCACACGTATATCCAAATCATTTACGAGTGCGGCAGTCTTTGCGTTCAGTTCACCGGTATTTACATAATCCGATTCGGGGTCGGTCCATGAAATGGATGCGACCAAGGGTTCTTTACCATTTGCCTTGACCGTAAAAGAGAAAGTTTCTCCCTCTAAAAGCTCATTCTCGGAAACATAGGAACTATATTCTTTATTATAGACCAATTCCGCAGCTCTTTTTGCGTTCATTACACCCCATCCCATTTTATAATCGGGTCCCGGAGCATCTACATCGTCAGCGGTATGCAAGGCCAACCCTTTTAAGGTAGCTGCCTTTAGATAAGAACCGTATAGTTGTTCATTGTGCTGTTGTAATAATAGCAAAGCCCCCGTAACACCTGGTGTTGCCATCGAAGTACCAGAAGAAACATCGTAGCTGGTATTGCCATCTGCATCGGTAGAAAGAATCGAAGAACCATCACCGGCCAAATCGGGTTTAATTCTACCATCATCTACGGGTCCGTAACTGCTATAAGCAGAAACGGTAGCCTTTTTTAAATTCCCATTACCATCAATTTTTGTATCGGAACCGGCCACGGTAAGTCCGTTCTTTGTAACCGTAAAGCCCAACAATAAATCAAATCCATCCGCACTTGTACCGAATATGGGCGTTTCGTTATCATTGCTATGTCTGGCGTTACCTGCTGCTGTCACCATTAAATAATACGGTGCATTATACATTATCTTGTCCCAATCTTGGGCTACCTTAATATAAGAGCCAAAATACCAGTCGGGAACCCTATCCGATTTAATACCATAAGAATGATTTGAAAGTAACAGGCCGTTTGCCGCCGCTTCCATTACTTCTAATTTATCACGGGTCCAGTCATGCGAAAGCACCTGTGCATTATAGGCTACCCCTTGTGCTCCTTTTTTTACACCCGATGATATCAGGCTTCCTGTAACCATAGTTGCGTGTGCATCCACTTCGGTACTACCATCGGCAACCATGGCCCTATCGTCGTATTCTTGATGTGTTGTAAGGGCCACACCAGAATCCCAAACACCTACTTTCATGCCAGTACCGTCCAAATCTAAGTTCAAGGCACCATTTAAGTGCAATTCCGTAGCCCTACATGTTTGACTTGCATTGTCGGAATATGTTTCATAATAAATAAGACTTCCGTCTTCTCCAATTTCTTGCAGTTCTACCTTTTTACCGTTAGGCAATACCTCTTTAAGTTTCAAATTGTTCGCCTTGGCCATTGCCATGGTTTTGGCCCTGTTCTTTTCGTAATCAAATTCAAGGTCGACCTGCATAGACCCGATTTTGGAAAAATCGTATTCCTTGTTTATGATTTCATTTATTTTCTTTGATTGGGCGGTCAGGGAGGGGGTTGTCAGTAAAAAAAGAAATAAGAGGCCCAAAAGAACACTCTTATGGTATGATTGCTTTTGGTAGTCCATAATACATTAGTTAGATGTGTAAGATTTGGACTACAAATATATTTAGGCAACATATCTATTCAGATGAAAAACACCATTTATTCGACGAAATACACCCTGATATATCAAGTGTTGTTGTGAAAACATCAATTTTTGATGTGTATAGGATTATTCTTACTTTTTTAAAAGTAAAATCTTCAAGAATTATACTTTAGAATTATATACACAGGAAAATGATCACTATATCCTCCAAGATACTTTCTTCCAGCATAAGTTCTGTATGGGCTTCCTTTATATTTACCCTTTAATTCCTTTAAGAACTCATCATCAAAAATATTCGCGGTATGAAAACTATGACTCTTTTTTTCATAGTTATAGAAATTATGGGAGAGAATAATCTGGTCAAAAAGACTCCATTTTCTTTTATAGCTGGCACTTCCCCTTAACTCAGGCGCATGCAATTTCTCCATTGGGTTGTGCAAAGAAGAATTTTCCAGTAGCGTTTGAATACTTTTAGACCTTGGGTCATCGTTAAAATCGCCCATTACGATATAATTGGCAGACGGGTCCTCTTTTTCAATGACATTCATTTCATCTTTGATTACCTGTGCGGCTTTTATTCTCTTATATTCTGTTGAATCGCTACCATCTCTTCTAGAGGGCCAATGGTTTACAAAAAGATGTATTTTTTCTCCATTTAATTTGCCACATACATACAAAATATCTCTAGTAGTATCTCTTTCCCCATTCAAATTATCGACGATAAGCGGTATGGGTTTTGAGGTAATGACCTCAAAATATTTTTCGTTGTAGATAAGCCCCGTATCGATACCCCGTTCATCTGGCGATTCATAGTGTATAAAACTATAGTTGTACTGATCTATGGGCTTAGTCTTAACAAGATCCTGCATAACAGATCTATTTTCAACCTCTGCCACCCCAATTAAGACAGGAGGATATTTATTGGCCGAGCTACCAATTTTTGATATAGTTCTAGACAGTTTAGCCAGTTTTCTACGGTATTTCTTAGGGGTCCACTTTTTAAAACCTTTAGGGGTAAAGTCTTGATCCAGCGTAAATTCATTGTTCTCAGGATCAAAAAGGTTCTCTAAATTATAGAAAGCTATGGTAAATAGATGTTTCTTATATTTTTTTCTGAATAATGGAAATCGCATGCAATCTTTTAATATCAATGGATAAAAATAAAAAGAGTATTTAAAAGCCTCTCGTTATTCAGGTTCTTTGTTGTTTACAGTCAATTGCCCTAACCAACCTTCACCCGCTTCGGGTATGGATGCGGGTAAGGCATTGGCGTACAAAAGGGCATTGAACAGGGTACGATATGTTCCCATGGGCTGACCACGCCATTGAGGCTGAAAACCGAACAACAATACTTGACCTTTACCATGATGCACATCTAATGCGGCCGCCCTTCCGTTCATATACTCCTCTCCGACCAAATAACCGGACATTAGCGGAGACCCTTTCTCTTGGTATTTTGCCAAGATTTCTCCTTTAAAATCATCCATAACCTCAAATACCGGGCTATCGTACACAAATATATTGGCATTCTTTAGCATACCCGCCATTACAGGATGTGTAGGGCTAGTCTGTACCTGCATGATGGATCCCCCGGTAAAAAACTCGGCTCGGTCCACTCTCTTTACCACATTTTCTACGGGCAAATGCAACGCTTCTATGGCAAAATCCGCACTTCTATTTAAGGCAATCAAAGTTCCTCCTTCTTTTATAAAAGCATCTAGGTTTCTTTTTTCCAAATCGCCCAATCCTTTGGTATACTGTGCTGGAGCCCCACCTTGTTGGATACCATTTTCGATGGCACTTGGCCTGTCGGAAGCAACAACTATAACATCAAACCGGTCTCTTAAATTTCCTGTTTTAAAATCGGCATTTCGTATAGAACTATAAGAAAAACCAAAACTGTCCAGCAACCACCGGGTCCATCCCATATCCATACTAGCCGTCCATGGTCTATATACGGCAATCTTAGAGGTTACTTTAGCGCTGCCAGACCTAGAGTTCATAACCCCATTAACCGCATAGTCATTGATCCACCTTTGCGCTGTTGCTTTACCCATTCCTTTCACCCCATATTTCCTTTGGTCCGCATCATAGACAATTCCATATCCCTTTTCTTGGGCTTCGCCCAAAATCCTGAAAATATTATTCTCGGTAGGATCTAACCATAGGGTGCCACCGCCACCTTTTAGACTTCCCGGCAAGGGTCTTATACCTGCCGCCACCTTATCGGTATCAAAACCGGCACCAGGTGCCATGTCCACTTTATTGAGGTCTTCCGTTTCATCATCCGATGTTTCTATAGGAGTCCCTTGAACCAAAGACAATGCCTCCCTAAATTCTTCCGACAAGGGTACCGTACCAGATACGACCTTTACCTCCATTTGAAAAGGCAAGGTCCACCCCGCAGCATCATAAGGTTGTTCCAAAGGTCCATCGGGAGATTCTCGCAAATCTGGATATTCTTGTACATCCAAAACCTGCCGTATCATTTCACCGAACTCTTGGTCTAAAGGTATCACCCATGTACCCTTTGGATAATTAACCCCTGCATACTCCATAGGCCTATCCAATTCATAAATTTTGGCACCATTAAATGCCAATCGTTTTAATAGCTCTACAGATCGAACGGGATCTCGTTGCCTTTGCGGTATGATATACGCAAAGGGCGGTTCTTTCTTATACTTTTCTATGGTATTGCTCGCAGATTGATATTTATTGAACAACAAGGTTTCTTTATACTTGGCACTGTAATCCAAAACAGCTATCGATGCCGTCTGCATGTATTTCATAGCATCGCTCAATCGCCACCAACCCCCTTTCCAGGGACTATTATAAAGAGATTCTACCCTAAGGTCCTTTCTGTTTGAAGGAAAATCTTGAATGGTATAAAAATAAGGAGTGGCATACCTATATAGCGCGGTTTCTGTCCAAAACGAAGGTATGTTCTGCATTGCGGGCAAATAATCAATGTACCCCGGGTACCAGGCGTCAAAGCCTTTCCCCATATGAACGGCCCCGGGCAAACCTTCCGTTTCTAGTTCCTGCGCCATGGCCATACCTATCATATTTACTTCCCTTGCTACTATAGGTGGTGTTTGCGGGGCAATGGGTTCCGCGAATGGTGGTAACCAAATTCTTGTTGGAAATGGCGATGATTGATGGTGTACATGAATTATATTGGGCTCCCATTCCCTCCATGTTCTACCAACCACCCGAGACTCTAACATATTAAGCATATAGGCATCCCTATTATTGTCATGACCCACATATTTCTGATAGAGCCAAGGGGTTCTAGCGGTTTCGTAGGGGGTACCCACATTGGACATGTACCAATTTGCAATAATATCTTGCCCATCAGGGTTCAACGATGGCCATAACACCAAAATAACATCTTCTAAAATAGGTTTGAATTTTTTGGTGTCCGCCTCGCTGACAATTTGATGCGCCAATGTAATAATATGTTGCGCCCCGGCAACTTCAGAAGCATGCAGGCCTCCACTAAGGTCTACAATGACCTTACCTTCTTCCGCCAATTTTCTTGCTTCTTCACGACCAATACCTTCCGGATGGGCCAATTTTTGAGAAATACCCTTATAATGATCTATTTTGGCAAGATTCTCTTTAGAGGAAATAAGTACATAATACCAAGTACGCCCCTCAGAGGTCTTTCCCGTTTCACGCATTTCTACCAAATCGCTCGCTGCATCCAACGCCTTAAAATAAGCTATAGATTGTTCGTAGGTAGCCAAATGAAAATCGGCCCCTACTTTAAAACCAATAATATCTTCCGGTGTTGGAATCGTTTCTACTTGTGCCCGAGAATTAAGGGAAGTCAATATAAAAATCAAGAGCAGGCCATAAGAAAAATAGTCTTTCATTAAACTACATTGCGCCATTAAGGTAATAATACGTATCATTAGGTGTCTAGGTTGGTTCTAAAAGCCTAAATTATAGAAACTATCTCATTATTTTAGACATGTAAGTCCATAATAAAATACTTTTGTAAAAATTGGCTTTAGAAACATTGTTTAGATTTGTACTTTAATTGATTCAATGCTAGAAAAGAAAACAACAGAATACGAAAAGGCCGTTCTTATCGGTATCATCAACAAAGAACAGTCGGAAGATAAAGTTACCGAATATTTGGACGAACTTGAATTCCTCACCTATACGGCCGGTGGCGAAGTGGTAAAACGATTTGTTCAAAGAATGGATATACCCAATCCAAAAACGCTTATAGGAAGTGGAAAAATGCAGGAGGTAGAGCGTTTTGTGGAAGAAAACGAAATAGGGGCGGTCATCTTCGATGATGAGCTTTCGGCGGCCCAACAACGAAATATCGAAAAACAGTTACGCTGCAAAATAATCGATAGAACAAGCTTAATTCTGGACATTTTTGCCCAAAGGGCCCAGACCAGTTATGCACGTACTCAAGTAGAGCTGGCACAATATCAATATCTATTGCCAAGACTTACCGGCCTATGGACCCACTTGGAAAGGCAAAAAGGTGGTATAGGGATGCGCGGACCCGGTGAAACAGAAATTGAAACAGATAGACGTATTGTTCGTGACCGTATAACCCTGCTCAAAAAAAAGCTGCAAAAAATAGATAAGCAAATGGAGACCCAAAGGGGCAACAGGGGCGCTTTGGTAAGGGTGGCTTTGGTAGGTTATACCAACGTGGGCAAATCTACTTTAATGAACGTTATCAGTAAAAGTGACGTATTTGCCGAAAACAAGCTTTTTGCCACATTAGATACCACTGTAAGAAAAGTGGTCATAGGCAACCTCCCTTTTCTTTTAAGCGATACCGTTGGATTTATACGAAAATTGCCCACACAGCTCGTAGAAAGCTTTAAAAGCACCTTGGACGAAGTGCGGGAGGCCGACCTTCTGCTTCATGTGGTGGACATTTCCCATCCCCAGTTCGAGGAGCACATCGAATCTGTAAACAAAATACTGTCGGAAATCGAAAGTTCGGACAAAAAGACCATTATGGTCTTTAACAAGATAGACCAGTACGAACATGAGACCATAGACGAGGACGATTTGATTACCGAGCGCACCACAAAACATTTTACCATTGATGAATGGAAAAGCACGTGGATGGAAAAAGTTGGTGATAGGGCCCTCTTTATTTCTGCCCTGAACAAAGAAAACCTCGACGAGTTTAGAAAACGTGTTTATGATGAGGTAAGAGACATTCATGTCACCCGTTTTCCATATAATAATTTTCTTTATCCAGAACATTTGGACGAGTATTAAAATACCATCTGCACACCCTGCTGTGCCATTCATCGATGAATTTGAACCGTTGATATCTTTCACAACATTTTAGGTCGCGTTCACAACATAAATTGCACACAAGTGAAACACTCACCGTAACTTTACACTGTGCGTAAGTGATAGTGTTGACCCCAAATCGATATTGAACTTATAACTATGAGTAAAATCCCAAATTTTACGATACCTACTTAACCAAAAAAGCCCTCTAAAAAGAGGGCTTTTTTTATACTACTATATTTATTGCTTAGAACGAGTAGTTCAATCCCAACAACCAATACGTCTGTAAATCGTTGTCAATACTATCAAAAGTAGCACTTGGATCGGGCACTACGGCATCGTTTATAGCATAATTAAGAGCTTCTTGCTTGTTATTTCTTAAGCCAAACTCAAAACCTAACCCTATGCCGTTCCAAAGAGTATAACCAAAAGAGTTTATCCAAGTCCAGTTAGACAAATCTGATGACTTGTAGCTTTGAAACATAGAAAGGTTTGACTTAAAATTGATATTACCAATTTTACGGGTATAATCGGCTACGATCTTTGCACCTAAAGAAGATTCGAAAATATCGTCTTCGCTACTAAACACAAAGTTATAGTTTAAAGGGTGTATTACCACTACCAAATCGGTTATCGGTGTCCAAGTGGCACCAATACCTAAATCTAAATAACCAGGATCGTTAAAGTTGTCCAAAATGGTGGTTCTATATTCCCCCAATGCAGAAATAGCGAACTTTTCACTCAATTTACGACCGTACAAAGAGGTAATGGTGAAAACATCGGTAGCTTGTCTAAAGCTATCATCATCGGTAGGGTCGTCTTTATCATCAAATTTTACCCATCCCAAGTTTAAGTTACCAGAGTTTCTCCAGAAAAACTTTTCTTGCTGTAAATTGGCATAACCGTTTACCGTAACTCCGATATTACCGGTAGAGTTGTTAGGTGTACCTTGGGCATACCAGTTATCAAAACCACTGACATTGGCTCCTATGGTACCAAAAGCTCCTATCTTCCAACCTGGAAGTGCATCAATTTGACCTTTTATTGCATCTACTCTTCCTTGGATAGCTGCAATCGAATCTTTTTTAGAAGCCATTTCGGCCTTTAGTTCCTCTTCTGTCTGCGCAAAGCCAAAAGCACACGCCAACATCAACATTGTAGTTAAAAAAATGTTCTTCATGATAATTAGTGTTTATTTTTTTAGAAACGCAAATGTACGAATAGTCACTTTTCCCCTACAGGAATTTCTATTGATTTTTTTCCTTATACAAAGGAACAGAGGAGCATGCCTCCCCGTACATGATGGATTTTGCTACGGACTGAAGTTTGTCGGCTAACATAATATAGGCGTTTGGAGGTACCGGTTTTTCACTACAGCCCTTAATTATGACCGGTTTGTTTTTATAACCGGAGACATCCATGTTTTGGATAATAGATTGATACAATAAGGTTTCTAAATCCTCTAAGGTACCTTGAACCACCTTTTTTGCATAAGGATGAAGCTTTGTGGTAATAAGCATATAGGCCCAACCCGGTACAATGGCATCGGTAGCGCAGGTCAGAACAACGTATGCATCTTTATATTGCTCCCAATCATGTTCTTTTAAATATGCCCTGAACTCCTTTTCTCGTAAAATAAAACCTTCGAAAAGCCAATCTTTTATATCCAAAACAATTCTATTGCCTGTAGGATAGTAATCTTCAAGGTCAATAGTAACCAACCTGCTTTGTGATACTCTATTTATTATTTCGTCTGACATATAGCTTTTACCGATTCAATTCTAATGGTGAAGGCGCAATTATAAAAGCCCTAGCTCTAATTTGGCCTCTTCGCTCATTAAATCTTGGGTCCATGGTGGATCAAACGTAATCTCTACCTCAGCATCTTTTATATCGTTCAAGGACTTTACTTTTTCCTCTACCTCGGTAGGCAAGGTTTCGGCAACAGGGCAATTTGGAGAGGTAAGGGTCATCAATATCTTTACCTCATTGTCCTCATTGACCAAAACGTCATATATTAATCCTAGTTCGTATATATCTACAGGAATTTCTGGATCATAAATAGTCTTTAAGACCTTTACTATTTTCTCTCCCAATTCGGAGGTGTCCCTTTCTTGTGTTTCTTCGCTCATATCTCTTAATTTTTTAATTGCGTCTGATAAGCGATCGCATATAGTTTTAACTGTTTGATCATGCTTACAAGACCATTGGCCCTTGTGGGCGATAAATGCTCTTTTAATCCGATTTCATCAATAAAATCGGTATCTGCATCTATAATATCTTGGGGTTTTTGATTGCTAAAGGCCCTTATTAAAATAGCAATGATCCCCTTGGTGATGATCGCATCGCTATCGGCGGTAAACACCAATTTGTCTCCATCCAACTCGGCATGTACCCATACTTTGCTCTGGCAACCTTTTATAATATTATCATCGGTCTTATATTCTTCGTCGATCATGGGAAGCGATTTGCCCAACTCTATCATATATTCATAGCGCTGCATCCAATCATCGAACATTGAAAACTCATCTACAATCTCTTCTTGTATCTCTTTAATTTTCATGGGTGGCTTTTACACAAAAGTACAATAGGAATTCTTGGGAATCAAAAGTTTAGGCTTATGCTAACAAAATAGCTTACACCAGCATGTTTTTAGCTCTTTCTACACCGGCCACGAGCACATCTATTTCTTCTTTGGTATTATAAAAGCTAAAACTGGCCCTTACCGTTCCGGGGATGCCGTAAAAGTCCATAATAGGTTGTGTGCAATGATGTCCCGTTCGTACCGCAATACCCAATTTATCTAAAATAGTGCCTACATCGTAAGGGTGCACCCCTTCGATATTAAATGAAATAACGGCCGTTTTATGTGCTGCGGTACCGTAGATCTTTAATCCCTCTATCTTTAAAAGCTCTTGCGTAGCATACTCTAAAAGTTCGTGTTCGTACTCGACAATATTGGCAAAGCCAATATTGTTCATGTAGTCGAGGGCTGCACCAAAGGCAATTCCGCCACAGATATTGGGCGTACCCGCCTCAAATTTATGAGGTAGTTCTGCATAGGTGGTCTTTTCAAACGTAACCTCGGCGATCATTTCCCCTCCTCCTTGATAAGGGGGTAGTTTATTGAGCCACTCTTCTTTTCCGTAAAGCATGCCAACACCCGTAGGACCACACATCTTATGAGCGGAAACAACATAAAAGTCTACATCCAACGCTTGTACATCGGCCTTTATATGTGGAGCTGCCTGTGCCCCGTCTATCAATACCGCAGCACCGACCCCATGGGCCATATCAATAATTTTCTCAATTGGGTTTATAGTGCCAAGAGCGTTGGACACATGGTTACAGAATACCAATTTTGTTTTAGGGGAGAGTATTTCAGAAAACTTCTCCATTAGCAACTCTCCCTGTTGGTTCATTGGTATCACCTTAAGTACCGCACCTGTTCGTTCGCAAAGCATTTGCCATGGCACAATATTGGAGTGGTGTTCCATGGCGGAAACTATAATCTCGTCTCCCTTTTCCAACAACGAAGTAAATCCGCTGGCTACCAGGTTAATGCCATGGGTAGTACCCGAAGTAAATATGATTTCGTATGAATTCTTTGCATTAAAGTGCTTCTGAATTTTCTGCCGTGCTATCTCATATTTATCTGTAGCCTCTTGCGAAAGCGCGTGCACACCACGGTGAATATTGGCATTGTAGTTTTCATAATAATCTACAATGGCATCTATCACCTGTTTTGGGGTCTGCGATGTAGCGGCATTGTCGAAATACACCAAAGGTTTTCCGTTCACTTCACGATTTAGTATCGGAAAGTCTTCTCGAATTGCTTTAATATCCAGGGTTGATATAACCATTTATGTATACTCTTTAATACCTTTCTAAAGGTCGAATCCAAGATTAACTCCTAACTTTTTAGCTATTAACTTGTTAATACGTGCCTTTAGTTCTGGTATACGAACACTTTCCAATACATTATTGGCAAAAGCATACATTAACAAAGCACGCGCTTCCTTTTTAGGAATACCTCGAGATTGCAAGTAGAACAAAGCATCTTCATCTAACTGACCAATGGTACAACCGTGCGAACATTTTACGTCATCCGCAAAAATCTCTAATTGTGGTTTGGTGTTGATCGTTGCCTTGTCACTGATCAAAATATTATTGTTCTGCTGAAAAGCATTCGTCTTTTGGGCAATCTTATCTACGATAATTTTACCGTTGAAAACACCTGTTGAACCATCGCCGTAAATACCTTTATAGTCTTGATGACTTTCACAGTTAGGCTCTATATGATGCACCAAGGTGTGGTGATCCACATGTTGTTTATCCCCTAATATGGTAACACCCTTCATGGTAGAATCTATATACTCCCCATTTTGATAGAAGTTTAAATTGTTACGGGTAAGTTTGCCCCCAAAAGAAAAGGTGTGCACTTTTACCACGCTCTTACCTTTTTGATTGATATAGGTGTTGTCTATCAAAGATGATTCTGGAGCATCGTTCTGTATTTTATAGTAATCTACAATACCATTTTCGGCGGCGAATATCTCGGTAACCGAATTGGTCAAAACCTCATTTGACGTTAAACTCTGATGACGCTCTATAATCTGTACTTCCGCATTTTCCTCTACCACTATCAAATTACGTGGCTGTAACATCAAAGCAGCCTCGTTGCCTGTCGCAAAATGTAAAATCTCGATAGGCTTTTTGGGCATTTTGTTCTTTGGAATGTAGATATAGGCCCCTTCTCTACTAAAAGCGGTATTCAGTGTTGTCAAAGATTCTTCCTTAGAAGCCACCTTATTAAAATAGACGTCTATGACCGGTTTGTACATAGGCTTGGTCAATGCAGCGCTCATAAGACAAATATCCACACCATCATGTGTTGTCTCAGATAGGTAAGAGCTATAAATACCGTCTACAAAAACAATCTTATAGGTGTCTATTTCATGAAGAAAATAACGCTTTACGTCTTTGTACTCTATTGTATTTTCTTCTTTTGGGAAAATACTGAAATCAATCTTTTGAATACTGTTTAACGAAGTGTACTTCCAGGCCTCCTCTTTCTTAGAGGGAAATCCTTTCTCCTCAAAATTCTTTATTGCTTCCATACGTACATCGTGAACAGGGTTGTCTACATCCACATTGTTCTCGAATGCCATAAAGGAAGATATCAACTTATCTTTTAAATCCATTTTTTTTAGTGTTAAGTAGTCGGCTTAAATTAAAAGGTGCGTTCATTTACCTTGCTTGCATACCTTTTAAACGGCAGCTTCTTGCTTTAACCAATCATACCCTTTTTCCTCTAGTTCCATTGCCAGCTCCTTACCTCCCGACTTCACGATTCTACCGTTATAAAGTACGTGCACAAAATCTGGCACTATGTAATCCAACAATCTTTGGTAGTGTGTAATCACGATTACGGCGTTGTCCTTACTCTTTAACTTGTTTACACCGTTGGCCACGATTCTTAAGGCATCGATATCCAAACCTGAATCGGTTTCGTCCAAAATGGCCACTTTAGGCTCTAACATCGCCATTTGAAAGATTTCGTTACGCTTCTTTTCTCCACCAGAAAAACCTTCGTTTAAAGATCTTGACAAGAATTTACGGTCTATCTCCAATAATTCGGATTTCTCACGAATCATTTTCAACATCTCATTGGCCGGCATATCATCTAACCCTTTGGCTTTTCTAGACTCGTTGATAGCCGTTTTCATGAAATTGGTAACAGATACCCCTGGAATCTCTACCGGATATTGGAATGACAGAAAAATACCTTTGTGCGCCCTTTCCTCCGGTGCAATATCTTCTAGGTCTTCTCCATCAAGTGCTACACTACCCTCGGTAACCTCAAATTCTTCTTTACCGGCAATAACGGAAGCCAATGTACTTTTACCAGAACCGTTTGGTCCCATAATCGCATGTACTTCACCTGCTTTTACCTCTAGGTTTATCCCCTTTAATATTTCCTTATCCTCTACCTGTGCATGCAGGTCTGTAATTTTCAACATAATATCTTACTTTAAAAATTCTGGTGCCTTAGGCATTTTATTAAAATCTTCTTTTTGATGTTGTAGGTATACTTTAGCTTCTTTTTCTTTGGCAAAAGCCTCAAAGGCCTCCATACTTGCCAATGTTTTTTCTACATCATAATTAAAAATGGGTACTCTTTTATGTTCTCTATTTTCGTACAGATGATACAAATCTCCTGTTAGCAGGGTAGGTCCGTTCTCATCTAGTTCTAAATACAGTACTTGGTGCCCCGGTGTATGGCCCGGCATAGCTTTGATAACCACGCTTCCATCTTCGAACACATCATAGTCACCATTGATTTTTTTTATATTCTTTAGATCTCTCACTGCATTGTACAGCTCCGGATTTGATACGGCCGTTGCTTCACTGGCCACAAAGTCATACTCTGCCTCTTGCACCAACCATGTGGCATCTTTGAGTGCGTTTGCATGACCGCTATGGTCAAAATGGGTATGTGATAGGGCGAGAAAATCAATATCGGCCAATGTCATCCCTATTTTCTTTAATTGATTTACTACCGAATCTCTTCTAGAAACCGTAAAAGCCCCGTTTGGCGTTGTATAAGGGTCTTGCCCTACCAACATCTCTGGCAAACCGGCATCCCACATTAAATTTCCCTTAGGGTGACTAATAACATAAAACGCATCCGAGAATTCTTTGCTTTGACCATGATAAGTGGTGTCTTGAGAAAAAAGTTCTAGATCGTTCACCATTACGGTACCTCCATCAAAGGTATATAGCTTTATACCGGTTTTGATCTTCTCCACACGCTTCGCCACTGCTTCTTTCTTCTCTTGTTTACAAGAAAAAGCAGTGAAAAGAATTGTAAGTAGCAAAAAATATTTTTTCATTCCCGGTACGTTTATTACATGTAGTTATCGTTCAACACACCCAATAACCATAGCAATTGGATGCATTTAACTTGATTACCCTACTGAGCCTTCTAAACTTATTTCCAATAACTTTTGCGCCTCTACCGCAAACTCCATCGGCAACTTGTTCAATACCTCCTTACTAAATCCGTTTACTATCAAGGCAATCGCCTTTTCTGTTTCTATTCCTCTTTGGTTACAGTAAAAAATTTGGTCTTCACCTATTTTACTGGTAGTGGCCTCATGTTCTATTTGAGCCGTCTTGTTCTTTGCCTCTATGTATGGAAAAGTATGTGCCCCACATTCATTGCCCATAAGAAGCGAATCGCATTGCGAAAAGTTTCTTGCATTTTCGGCACGACTATTTACCTGTACCAACCCTCGGTAACTGTTTTGCGACTTACCTGCAGAGATTCCTTTAGATATAATGGTACTCTTGGTATTCTTTCCTAAATGGATCATTTTTGTACCCGTATCTGCCTGTTGATAATTGTTGGTAACGGCAATGGAGTAAAATTCACCGATAGAGTTATCTCCCTTTAAAATACAAGAAGGATACTTCCATGTTACCGCCGAACCCGTTTCTACTTGTGTCCAAGAAATTTTTGCATTCTTCTCGCAAAGCCCCCTTTTGGTAACAAAATTGTACACTCCCCCTTTTCCTTCCTTATCACCAGGAAACCAGTTTTGAACGGTAGAATACTTTATTTCGGCATCATCCAATGCAATTAATTCTACAACTGCGGCATGTAATTGGTTCTCGTCCCTTGATGGTGCGGTACAACCTTCAAGATAACTTACATAGCTACCTTCGTCTGCAATCACCAAAGTTCTTTCGAACTGCCCGGTACCTGCTTGGTTGATCCTAAAATAAGTGGACAGCTCCATAGGGCAACGTACCCCTTTGGGAATGTAGCAAAAACTACCATCTGAAAAAACGGCAGAGTTTAGGGCCGCATAAAAATTGTCTTTTTGTGGCACTACCGTTCCTATATATTTTTTTACCAACTCTGGATGCTCTTTGATCGCCTCAGAAATAGAGCAAAAAATAATACCCTTTTCCGCCAAGGTTTTCTTGAAGGTAGTGGCCACCGAAACGGAATCCATCACGATATCCACCGCCACACCTGCCAATTTCTTTTGTTCATCGATGGATATACCCAACTTCTTAAAAGTGTCCAACAACTCCGGGTCCACCTCGTCCAAACTATTATATTTTGGCTTTTTGTTGGGTGCCGAATAGTAAGAAATCGCTTGAAAATCGGGCTTTTTATAATGAACGTTGGCCCACTCTGGCTCTTCCATTTCCTTCCATGCCTTAAAAGCCTCCAAACGCCATTGTGTCATCCACTCGGGCTCCTCTTTCTTTTTTGAAATGGCAGTCACGATTTCTTCGTTCAGGCCATTGGGGAAAGTATCCGATTCTATGTCCGTATAAAAACCATATTCATACTCCTTGGTTTCCAGTTCTTTTTTTAATTCCTCTTCAGTATATGCCATATGCTCTCAAATAAGTAAGCCGATAAAATCGACTACGATTTATAGTGAAAAACTTTCTCCGCAACCGCAAGTACGTTGCGCGTTCGGATTATTGAAGACAAAGCCTTTTCCGTTTAACCCCCCTGAATATTCCAGAACGGTACCTACTAAATATAAAAAACTCTTTTTGTCCACAATAATGCGGATATCATTATCTTCAAAAACCTTATCGGTTTCATTCATTTTGTCGTCAAACTTCAACTCGTAGGATAAGCCACTACAGCCACCACTTTTAACACCCACCCGAACATAATCCTTGGCAGCGTCATAACCTTCCTCTGTCATAAGGTCGATTACTTTCTTTTTTGCCGTTTCCGATACTTGAATCATCTCTTAAATGGATTAATTATAAACAGTTTACAAATATACTTCATTAGTACGTTTTTATTGCATATCCTAACATTATTATAACGTATAATATAATAGAAGTTATCTATATAAAAAATATTGCCATTATAGAATACTCGATATAAATATCCTATTTACTTTTGCAACATGTTAGAGGACAAGAATAACGAAAAAACTTCATTAGAAAAATTAGGTGAATTTGGTCTTATAGATCATTTGACCAAATATTTTACCATTAACCACAAATCTACCATCAAGGGTGTTGGTGACGATGCCGCCGTGCTGGATTTCAAGAACAAGAAAACAGTTCTTTCCACAGATTTGTTAATAGAGGGCATTCACTTTGATCTAAGCTATATGCCCCTTAAACATTTAGGGTACAAGGCCGTTATGGTCAATATTTCAGATGTGTATGCCATGAATGCGAAGGCAACCCAGATTACCGTTTCCATTGCCGTATCTAACCGGTTTCCTTTAGAGGCCATTGAGGAACTGTATGCAGGAATTGCATTGGCTTGCAAAACCTATAATGTAGATATGATCGGTGGCGATACCACTTCTTCCAATAAGGGAATGCTCATAAGCGTTACCGCCCTCGGAGAGGCCGAAGAAAAAGATATCACTTATAGATCTGGAGCCAAACCAAATGATCTTTTGGTCGTAACCGGCGATTTAGGAGGTGCTTATATGGGACTGCAAGTACTTGAACGGGAAAAAGAGGTTTTTAAGGTAAACCCCAACAACCAGCCAGATTTGGAACCCTATTCATATATCGTGGAACGTCAACTGAAACCGGAAGCACGAAAAGATATGGTCGAATTGCTTCGCAAACTGGATGTAAAACCAACATCTATGATAGATATAAGTGATGGTCTGTCTTCCGAAATTTTACATCTGTGCAAAAACAGTAAGGTGGGTTGCCATTTGTATGAAAACAAGATTCCGTTGGACCCCACGGTAATTAACAGTTGCGAGGAATTTAAAATGGACAGTACCACGGTGGCCTTGAGCGGCGGGGAAGATTACGAATTATTGTTTACAATAGACCAGGCAGACTTTCCGAAAATAAAGGGCAATCCCAATTTAACGGTAATAGGGCATATGACCGATGCGGAAGGCGGTGCAAATTTGGTGACCCGTGCAGATACCTTAATTCCATTGACGGCGCAAGGCTGGAATTCTTTTCAAGGTTCTTAGCTTAAAGAAAAAATCCTGAAAACATAGGGCGATCCAAATCTTATCCGTTGTGGGGCATACGACAGTTAAGAAGAAAGGTGCTTACTAAATTTCCAGGAATACGTTGGTTGTTACGAATCATATCTATGACCGAAACCAGTAGTTCTCTTGTTTGTTAGGCTTAAGCTACTTGGTGGTTATGTCTATTTTGATAGATACGTTCCAAGGTCTTGTTGATATCTTGGAGTTCTGGGGTAAGAATAGACAGGTTACCAGTTACATCTGTGGTAACTTCCTTGTTGCAATGAATACACTTGTACTCCTTAATATGAGAAGTTACTTTTTTTGAAACTGCGTAGTGGTGGCCGAAAATGTTACAGAATAGTTTTTTCATACTGTAGGTTTTTTAAAGTTGCATTTGGTGCAATTTGGGAAATGGTTAAATGCCTGATTATTAATTTATTTATCCTGTGCCGATACAATAAATCAGCGTGTTTGTAAAATTTTACGTTAAACTATATTTTTTTAATCACCTGAACTATAATTTGTTGTGATGTGATCTATTCTTGTGGTCAACTTTTCATTTTTATAGGTTTCTTTTTTTAGAAACACAGTTTCAGCATTTTAATCTATCTTTCGACCATATTTAAAACCATGAGCAATACCAAAGAAACACTGGTAACGGCTTTTGCCCTATTTTCCCTATTTTTTGGAGCCGGAAATTTGATCTTGCCCCCACAGTTAGGCTTTAAATCGGGAGGATTTTGGTGGCTGGTAACCATCGGGTTTTGTATCTCGGCGGTATTGATCCCTATTTTGGGCATTATGGCCCATGCCAAATTACAAGGGACTATCTTTGACTTTGGCAAAAAGGTATCTTCTTCGTTTGGTTTGGCATATGCCATCATTATATATGCCGTATCTATAAGTTTACCGTCTCCAAGAACCGCATCGGTAACCCATGAAATGGCTATTGCCCCTTATTTTGACATTCCTTCATGGATTACCAGTATTGTCTATTTTCTACTGGTATTCATTTTTGTAATGAACCGTTCCAAAATTTTGAACCTCATCGGAAAACTATTGACTCCTGGCATTATATTGATTTTAATTGGCCTGATAGGCATTATTACCTTTACGGTTCATTTTAGTTTTCCCGGCACCGAATTCACCAATCCTTTTACCGATGGTCTCTTGGAAGGATATCAAACATTTGATGCCATTGGAGCGGTCGTTGTTGGTGGGGTCATTATAGTATCTATTAATATAAAGCACAAAGAGAAAGCTTATCTATACAAAAGAAATCTGATCAGAAAGGCTGGTTGGCTTGCCGGACTTGCCCTGTTCGCCATATATATGGGACTTATTCTTTCGGGTTCTTTGGTGCATGATTCCTTTGATGCTTCCATTTCCAGAACTTCTCTTTTATCGGGTATGGCCACCATGGCCCTCGGAAACGTAGGAAACCTATTTTTAAGCATACTCGTGGCATTGGCCTGTTTTACGACGGCCGTAGGTATCGTTGCCGGAACCTCCGATTTTATAAAATCGCGCTTCAACGATTCTAAGCTTGCCTATCTAATTACCGCCATCATCGGCTGTGTTCTCGGAGTCGTCATTGGTCAGTTTAACGTCGCCTATATAATTAAGGTAGCCTTGCCCGCGCTCATGTTCATTTACCCGATTACCATAATTCTTATTCTATTGAACATAACTCCGGACAAATATGCCTCCTCCATAATCTTTAAAGCGGTCACCATTACCACCATAATTTTTAGTATCCCCGATTTTTTAGAAAGTATAGGCGCCATTGCTCCCTCAGAAGAAATGTTTTCTTGGATTCCTTTACAACAATACAGTTTAGGTTGGTTACTACCAGCTTTGGCGGTATTTGCTATTTTTAACCTCCTATTCACCCCACAAAAGGGCTCCATTTCTTAAAAACATCCTTACTTTAAACAGCAAAAAAGAAATAGGCAATTTTTCGATAAAAGAGTAACCAAGTAACCCAACCTTAGTTAGTCTTGGGCACGTTTTTTTGAATAGTAGTAAAAAGCATAGGCTACCAAGACCAAGACCACAAATGGAAGATAAGTACCGATGACCACCCCGATTTCATAGGCGCTGTCAGGAGCCTCCTCTATCTTCTTTTCGATATCCGCCACATCTTGTAACAATAGGAACATACGCATACCTTAAAACGTTATTTCAAGACTGATGGGACAATGGTCGCTGCCCATTACATGATCATGTATTTGAGCGGACTTTACCTTAGGCCAAATAGACTCACTGACCAAAAAATAATCGATACGCCAACCTACGTTACGCCCTCGGGCACCTCCGCGCATACTCCAGAAAGTATACTTGTCAAAGGTGGTCGGGTGCAAGGTTCTAAAACTATCCACTAGGTTCAGCTCTTTTAACAAGGCGTCGAATCCGTCTATTTCTACCTGTGTAAAGCCAGAGGTTTTATTGTAGTTGGATTTAGGGTTGGCCAAGTCGTTTTCCGTATGGGCTACATTAAAATCGCCCGTAATAATCAACGGCTTACTTTGTGACAGTTCTTTAAGATAGGCGGTAAAATCTTTGTCCCAAACCGCTCGGTAATCCAATCGCTTGAGTCCACTTCCACTATTGGGCACATACACATTTACCAAATGGAAATCTTTGTACTCCGCATGGGTAATGCGCCCCTCAGCGTCGTGTTCCTCTTTTCCCATATCTACGGTAAATGACAACGGCTTTTCTTTAGAAAGAATCGCCGTACCGGAATACCCTTTCTTTTCGGCACTATTACAAAATAGTTCGTAATCGGAGATTTCTGCCAAAGCCTCTTTTACCTGGTCATCTTGGGCCTTGGTTTCTTGAACACAAAAAATATCCGCATCGAAATCCGATACAACTTCACTAAACCCTTTTTTGACCGAGGCTCTTATTCCATTAACGTTCCATGATACTAATTTCATAATGCCAATTATTGGTTCATCAATTCTTCTATCTCCTCTACCTCGATAGGTATATTCTTCATCAGGTTAAAAGGTTCGCCTTGTTCTTGGATAACAACGTCGTCCTCTAAACGAATTCCCATATTTTCATCAGGAATGTAGATGCCCGGCTCCACGGTAAAGACCATGTTCGCTTTCATAGGCGTCTTTAACTCGCCGTAATCATGGGTGTTTAACCCGATATGATGGCTGGTGCCGTGCATAAAGTATTTTTTATAGGCGGGCCAATCCGGATTTTCATTTTGCACATCGGCCTTGTCCAATAGTCCCAAGCCCAACAATTCAGACGTCATCAATTTACCACATTCTTTATGGTACTCGGCCCAGATAGTACCAGGCACCAACATTTTCGTCGCCTCGTTCTTAACGCGTAAAACCGCATTATAGACCTCTTTTTGTCTCTTGGTGAACTTTCCGTTTACAGGGATGGTACGGGTAAGATCACTGGAATAGTTGGCATACTCCGCCGCAACATCCATTAATATAAGCTCACCGCTCTTACACTGCTGGTTGTTTTCTACATAATGTAGTACATTGGCGTTGTTGCCAGACGCTATAATAGGCTGATAAGCAAACCCTTTTGACCGATTGCGCACAAACTCATGTAACAACTCTGCCTCTATTTCGTACTCCCAAACCCCGGGTTTTACGAAACCTAACAACCTACGAAATCCTTTTTCGGTAATATTGCAGGCCGTTTGCATAAGTGCCAACTCTTCAGATTCTTTTACCCCTCTTATTTCTTGAAGAATAGGATTACTTTTTGCTACTTGGTGAGCAGGGTATTCTTGTTTGCACTTTTGAATAAAGCGATCCTCGCGGGTCTGCGTCTCTACCGCTTGCCTGTAATGCTCATTGGTATTTAAATATATAGTTTCGGCCTCGGTCATTAAATCAAAAAAGACCTTGTCGAAATCTTGCAGCCAATAAATCGTTTCTATACCCGAAATCTCGGTCGCTCTTTCTTTGGTCAGCTTTTCACCTTCCCAAATGGCAATATGCTCATTTGTTTCACGAACAAATAAAATTTCACGGTGCTTTTTGTCCATCGCGTCCGGAAACAACAATAATATAGTTTCTTCTTGATCGGCTCCCGAGAGGTAAAAAATATCTCTATGCTGCTCAAAAGGCAATGTACTATCGGCACTGATCGGATAAATGTCATTTGAATTGAAAACCGCAATACTTTTTGGCTTCATACGAGCCATAAATTTTTTACGGTTTTTTATAAAGAGCGTGTTCGGTATCTGTTCGTACTTCATAAGTTTCTAATTTGACCATAAAATTACGGATTCCTTATAGTTTAAGCAGAAAAACACCATGATATTTATAGGATTATTGTGGTATTGTAATTACCTCTTCTACTTTCAATTTCTTATCTTGTGACAGTGTCAATAAAAACAAAACCATACCTCAATTAATAATTAATCAAACAACATGAAAAAACTAAGCTCATTGTTTCTTTCCGCTCTATTCTTGACAGGATGTTCAGAAACAAAAAAAGAAGAGACCCAAGCAGAATTATTTGCTCGTATCGACACAGAAATAAAACAAAACTCAAAAGGTTATAGCACCCTAAAAGAAGCTACGGAAACTATTGGTCATCGCCTTACAGGTTCTGAAAACGGTGCAAAAGCAGAAGAATATACCTATAACAAATTTAAAGAATATGGGTTTGAAGATGTGGCCTACCAAACTTTTGAGGTTGAAGCATGGTCTCGCGGTGAAGTTTCTTTAAAAATCAATGGTGCAGACGTAAAGGTAGTAACCTTGGGACACTCTCCCATAAAGGCCGATGTTTCTGGCGAAATCGTGGATATGGGCAATGGTCTAGAAGCCGATTATACAGCAAATCCGGATGCTGTCAAAGGAAAAATTGCGCTAGTTTACATAAATATATTACCCAATAGCCCCGAAGGACTTACCAATCTTCACCGTAGTGAAAAAACAGCCCTGGCCATAAAATATGGTGCCATAGGCATTATCATCATTAACCAAGTGGACAATGGTGTGTTGTTAACAGGAACGGCCTCCGTTACAGGCGAATTGATACCAATACCTGCCGTTTGCATAGGCAAGGAAGATGGCATGGCATTAAAAGAAACCTTAAAAGAGAGTAAAGCGATCGCGGACATCCATATGACCAACAAAAGTGATATGATCAAGGCAAGAAACGTTATCGCTACATTACCTGGCCATGAAATTCCGCAAGAAGAGATTGTCTTAGGCGGACACTTAGATTCATGGGACCTTGCCACCGGTGCTATAGACAATGGTATTGGCTCCTTTGCCGTGTTGGATATCGCAAGAGCATTTAAAGCAAATAACCTACAACCTAAAAGAACGGTTAAGTTTGTCATGTTCATGGGGGAAGAACAAGGCTTATTGGGATCTAAACATATGGTCGGGGAAGCTGTCGCGAACAATACGATAGACAACATTAAATACATGATGAACCTAGACATGTCGGGAAACCCCATAGGTATGAATGCGGGTGGAAAATTGGATAACGAGCAATTTTTTAAAGATTTAGGAGTCGCCATACAACAGCAAGACTCCATTTACCAAAACAAATTTTCGAACCGATCTGGTTTGCATAGCGATCACCAACCGTTTATGTTAGAAGGTGTTCCCATTTTATCCGTTCATAGTAATTTAGACCGTTCTATCTATGGGTGCTACCACTCCGATTGTGATGACTTTAATTTGGTAAACAAAGAACATATGACCAATACCGCAAGATTTGGTACCATGATGCTCTATGCCTTGGCAAATGCCGATACATTGCCCGCCACCAAGATGGACAGTGAAACGACCAAAAATTTTATGATCAAAAACAACTTGAAAGAAAAATTGATTATCGGAGGTGACTGGAAATGGGAAAAATAACGATTAACAAAACAAACAACGGCAAAAGAATTATCGCTCTTTTGCCGTTTTTTTTATTAGGGCTTATTGTTTCTTTCGCCCAAAAACCAGAAAAAACAAGTGATACGTACTTTAATTTGGTCCGGCCACAATTTAGTGGCGACCTTGCCTATAAAACCACCGAGTATGTTGCCCAATATTGGCGAGTTCCAGGCAACACAGGTTTTAATAATAGTGTGTATTGGATAGCGGACGCGTTAGAAAATGCTGGTTATGTTCTAGAAACAAAAGCTACCCCTACAGACAGGTTAACCTATCGTATAGAAAAACGCCCCATGGAAAAACCTACTTGGGAACCTGTTTCGGCCTCATTGCAAATTGTTGGTGAAAATACTCCCCTACTTGTTTCTGACAGTAACCGAAACATGACCTACCTAAACTCTGTTTCAACCCCAAAGGCGGGAATCACAGCGGATATTGTATATCTGAAACCCGGAGAAGATGTTTCATCAATGCAGATAAAAGGTAAAGTCGTCTACGTAGAAGAGGGGTTTCGTAATTATTATAAAGAACTTGTAAGCAATGGTGCACTGGGCGTTATTACCTACGACAACCCTTCTTATCTTCAACCGAAAAAAAACAAGACTTCTATTCAATTTAGGAGTTTGCCTTCGCAGACAAACACCAATTTTTGGGGCATCGCTCTTTCATACAAAGCCAAAGAAAAGTTAGATGAAGCCTTAAAAAAAGGCCCCACTAAGGTCCATGTAAATATTCAGACCAAAATTTATAATGCCGAGGAGCTTACCATAATAGCAAACATAAGAGGAGAGAAAAAACCTTCTGAAAGAATGGTGTTCAGTGCCCATATACAAGAACCTGGAGCCAACGATAATGCCAGTGGTGTAGGCGCGCAATTGGAGATGGCGGTCGTAGCCGCAAATTTGGCGAAAACAGCAAAAGTGGATTTCAACAGGACCCTAACATTTCTATGGGGCGATGAAATTTCTTCTACCCACAGGTACATTCAAGAGAACCAAGAGAGGGCCAAGGGCATAAAGTGGGGTATTAGTTTAGATATGGTAGGTGAAAACACGGCCCTAACAGGTGGTTCTTTCTTAATTGAAAAAATGCCCGACCCCAGTGCCATTTGGACCCGAGGCAACGACAAGCATTCTGAATGGGGCGGACAACCTTTGTCCTTAGAACAAATGAAACCCCACTACTTGAACGATTTTATTATTCTAAATTTTAAAAAGCAAGGAAAATACGCCCATTGGGAAGTGAACACCAACCCTTTTGAAGGCGGTAGTGACCATACCCCTTTTTTAAGAGCCAATATTCCCGGTCTTTTGTTATGGCACTTTACCGACCAGTTTTATCATACAGACAATGACCGCATAGACAAAGTTTCGCAAGAAACCCTAAAAAACGTAGGTACGGCCGCCTTGGCCAGTGCATTGCAATTGGTAAACGGAAATTCACAAACTGCACTCCATATTTTGAGCACAATGGAAAAAACAGCTATGGCAAGGTTAAAGGAAGAGTTTGAGCTTAGTAAAAATGCCCTGAACAACAATTCAACTGTTGCTGTAGAACGTCAGATTTTGGAAGCTTGGGAAGACTGGTACTTAAATGCATTTGAAACATTAAAAGATTTAGGGGAAGATGTTACGCTATCACAAGAAATAGAAAATGCCCAACACAGACTTTCAGATTTCAACAAACTTCAAATAAAAAGACTGAAGTAATCACAACATAGGAAGAGAGAGCTAAAGAGGTTTAAAGGTCGTTTTCAATATTCGACAAAATTTGTCATCAGTAAAAGTAATCCCTAACTTTCGGAGGTATTATTTGAATATAACTTCGTATGAGATCCTTTTACCTTTTTGTTTTATTCGGCATAAGCGTGCTTTCTGCACAGGTACAACCTAGCAACGCAAAAGAAGTCATCAAATCGCTTTCCTCTAAAGCCTTATTAGAGCAACAGTCCATCGTAAAAAATATTAACCTGCAAAATATTGGGCCTTCCATTATGAGCGGTCGGGTTGTAGATTTGGCCGTAAATGACGAAAACCCTACCGAATTCTATGTAGCGTACGCAACCGGTGGCTTGTGGTACACCAACAATAATGGCACCACCTTTATACCCATAATGGATAGTGCCCAAACACAAAATATTGGCGACATTGCTGTACATTGGAAATCTGGAACCATTTATGTCGGTACGGGAGAAAACAACGCCTCTCGCTCCACTTATGCCGGTATTGGTATTTTAAAATCTACGGACAACGGAAAAAGTTGGGAAAATGTAGGCCTGACAGATTCACATCATATAGGCCGTATTGTTATTAATCCGAACAATCCCGATGAAGTTGTAGTTGGGATAATAGGCCATTTGTACTCCACTAATAAAGAGAGAGGTATATACAAAACTACAGACGGTGGAAAAACATGGAAAAACACCCTTTTTATAAGTGAGGACACTGGTATAATAGATGTAGCACATGCTCCTGAAAATTATAACATCATGTATGCCGCCGCTTGGCAAAAAGATAGAAAAGCGTGGGATTTTATAGGCAATGGCAACCTTTCGGGTATTTATAAAAGTACCGATGGAGGAGATACCTGGACAAAAATATCAACCCCCCAAAGTGGTTTTCCAACAGGAGATGGAGTCGGAAGAATAGGCTTGGCCGTTTTTGACGAAAATACAGTGTATGCCGTTCATGACAACCAATTTAGAAGACCTGGAACAAAAGGTGCGAACAAAAAAAATAAAGGCCTTACCAAAGAAGATTTTAAGACCATGTCTCCAAAAGACTTTCTTAAACTCTCTGACGAAGAGCTCAACACCTTTCTAAAGACCAACAATTTTCAAGAAAAATACCGGGCAAAAAATGTAAAACATATGGTTAGCAATGGGGCCATAAAACCAATGGACCTGGCAGCATATTTAGAAAATGCCAACTCACAGTTGTTCGACACACCCGTTATAGGTGCAGAGGTTTACAGAAGTGATAACGGAGGAAAAACATGGAGCAAACAGAACGAGGATTATATAGACGGACTTTTCTATAGTTATGGTTATTATTTCGCACAGATCAACGTAGACCCGAGCAATAAGAACAAGATTTACCTCGGAGGGGTACCTATTATAAAATCTGATGACGGGGGAAAAACCTATACCTCTATACATGGGGAAAATGTACATGATGACCACCATGCCCTCTGGGTAAACCCCAAGAAGCCCGGTCACCTCATCAATGGAAATGACGGAGGCCTTAATATATCGTACGACGATGGCCAAAGCTGGACCAAGAACAACTACCCCACCGTAGGGCAATTTTACGCCATCAACGTAGACAACGAGGAACCATACAATGTGTATGGCGGACTGCAGGACAACGGTGTTTGGAAAGGGCCACATAACGCCGAAGAAAATAGCAAATGGCATCAAACAGGTGATTACCCTTGGAAATCGATTTTAGGTGGTGATGGTATGCAGGTACAGATAGATTCGAGAAACTCCAATATTGTATACACTGGATTTCAATTTGGAAATTATTTTAGGATAGACCTCGCCAACAAAACAAGAAAATACATACAACCCAAACACGAACTAGGAGAAACACCTTACCGTTTTAACTGGCAAACACCTATATTGCTTTCACCACACAATCAAGACATTCTTTACTTGGGAGGCAATAAATTGCACCGTTCATTAAACCAAGGTGATACATGGGAAACCATTTCCCCAGATTTGACCCAAGGCGGAAAAAAAGGCAATGTGGCCTATGGTACTTTAACCACTATTTCCGAATCTCCATTAAAATTTGGATTGTTATATACAGGAAGCGATGACGGCTTGGTGCAAATAAGTAAAAACGGGGGAAATAGCTGGCGTGTAATCTCAAACTCTTTCCCAAAAGATTTATGGGTAACCCGTGTTGCTGCTTCTAAACATAAGAAAGAAAGGGTGTATGTAACCTTGAACGGCTATCGATGGGACGATTTTAGTTCTTACATTTATGTAAGCGAAGATTACGGAGAATCGTGGAAATCCATTGCCAATAACATACCTGCATCTCCGGTAAACGTACTATTGGAAGACCCTGAAAACGAAAACCTTCTTTTTGTAGGTACCGATAACGGCCTTTATGTATCTTTTAACCAAGGAGCTTCTTGGGAAGTATTTCAAAATGGAATGCCGAACGTGGCCATCCACGACCTTGTAATTCAACCAAAGGCCAAACACTTATTGGCGGGCACCCACGGGCGCAGTATTTACAAGGCGGACATTGCCCCACTACAAAAAATGACCCCTGAAAACCTGAACGATAAATTGCGTGTGTTCGATCTAGAAAACATAAAACATTCCAAAAGATGGGGAAATGCAAGAAGCTCATGGTCAAAACCCAGAACACCAGGTCTTGATATTGTCTTTTTCGCTTCAAAATCGGGTTCTTTTACAGCAACCATCAAGAGTGAAGATGGTATCGAGGTAAGCAAAACAACCCTTGACGGTGACAAAGGTTTCAATATCTTATCATTCGACGTAGCCTTTTCAAAGACCGGTAAAAACAATTACCAAACAAAGCACAAAACCCCATTGGTTGCGTCAAAAGACGGGAAGACCTATTTACCAAAAGGCACTTATACCGTTGAAATATCGGGCAATGGAAAAACTGAAACCAAAACGTTCAAAATAGAGTAAGTTCTATGATGCGTTTTTATTTTACTTGACAAATAGATAGTTATGGAACTTACTTTAGGAATACCTGCCTTGCTTTTCCCTGCCATTTCATTGACCATGTTGGCTTACAATGCACGTTATTTGGCAATAGCTGCCCTAATTCGCCAATTAAACCAAAAATATGAAGAAACAGGGTCCAAATCGGTAGGTCTTCAAGTAAAAAAATTGCGAAAGCGCCTTACGATCATAAAAAACATGCAGGCCACTGCTATTTTCAGTTTTTTATTGGCCGTTATAACCATGTCGCTAATCTATATAGAACTTCGTTTTTGGGCCAATATGGTTTTCGGGGTAAGCCTTCTTGCCTTAATGATTTCGTTAATATTATCGTTTATAGAAGTACAATTATCTACAAAGGCTCTTGAAATTCAACTGAAGAATATGGAAAACTGACCCGAACACGGTAGCTTCGGAATTATTCTTAATGCTATATTACCTTCCTGTTTATAGGTCTAAAAAGTAATTTTGAACTTAACGGAAACTTATTCGTCTTACGTTCTCAATCCCTTTGTATTTTATAATTTTTCTTTCTAAAAGAAACTAAATTCTAAGGCCTAAGACATACGGCAGTATCCAATTTTTTAGAACAAACCGTGAACCTCCTTCTTTACATCCTTAAAATGGGTCTAAATAAGAGTACTAAACCCCTAAAAACTTGTTAATAACTGGCCCGTGCTTTAAATTCGCATATAAAATTAACAACTAATGAGCGGATTTTTTAAATCTTCAATTGGCAGAAAATATGCGATGGCCCTCTCTGCCTTTTTTCTAATGATTTTTCTTCTTCAGCATTTTGCCATTAACTTTTTATCAGTATTCAGTCCGGAGGCCTTCAACGAAACCTCACATTTCATGGGTACTTTTTGGGCGGTACAATATCTTTTACAACCAGTTCTGATATTTGGTGTAATCTACCATTTTGTTATGGGTTTTATTCTTGAGGCAAGAAACAGAGGAGCAAGAGTAAGCAAGTATGCCAAAAACAACGGTGGTGCCAATTCATCTTGGATGAGCAGAAACATGATTTACAGTGGTCTTGCGATATTGGCTTTCTTGGTATTGCATTTTATTGATTTCTGGATTCCAGAAATCAACACCAAATATATTCAAGGAGACATGACCGGTCTATTGGCCGATGGAGAAGGTTACCGATACTACGAAGAGCTTACCCATAAATTTGTAAGTCCGTTACGTGTAGGGGCCTACGTAGTTGCCTTTATATTTTTGTCATTGCACCTAATGCATGGTTTTAGTTCTGCATTTCAATCAGTAGGGGCAACGTCTATGAGAAAGAAAAAGCTACAAACTTTTGGTAAGGCATATGCGATTATAATACCGTTAGGATTTATAATCATTGCCCTTTATCATCATTTTAATCATTAATACCATTTACTTATGTCTGTATTAGACTCAAAAGTACCTAAGGGTCCGTTGAAAACAAAGTGGACCGATTATAAGGATCATATTAATTTAGTAAACCCGGCCAATAAACGTAACATCGACATTATTGTCGTTGGAACTGGTTTGGCAGGTGGATCTGCGGCCGCTACATTGGCAGAATTAGGTTATAACGTAAAAACCTTCTGCTATCAAGATTCTCCACGTAGGGCCCACTCCATTGCTGCCCAAGGTGGTATCAATGCAGCTAAAAACTATCAAGGTGATGGCGACTCGGTATATCGTCTATTCTACGACACTGTAAAAGGTGGTGATTATCGTTCTAGAGAAGCAAACGTATATAGATTGGCGGAAGTATCCGCTAATATAATCGACCAATGTGTTGCACAAGGGGTTCCTTTTGCACGTGATTATGGCGGATTATTGGACAACCGTTCTTTTGGAGGGGTACTTGTATCCAGAACCTTTTATGCAAAAGGACAGACAGGCCAACAATTGTTATTGGGTGCCTATTCTGCAATGAACCGACAAATTGCGAGGGGTAAGATCGTTCCTTACAACCGCCATGAAATGCTAGATGTGGTTAAAGTGGACGGTAAAGCTCGCGGAATTATTGCCAGGAACTTGGTAACGGGAGAACTGGAAAGACATTCTGCACATGCTGTTGTAATTGCTTCCGGTGGTTACGGAAACCTTTATTTCCTATCTACCAATGCCATGGGGTCAAATGCAACCGCCGCATGGAAAATTCACAAAAAGGGAGCATTTTTTGCCAACCCTTGTTATACACAAATACACCCAACATGTATTCCTCGTTCAGGAGATTATCAGTCTAAATTAACACTGATGTCAGAATCTTTACGTAACGATGGACGTATTTGGGTTCCTAAAAATATTGAAGACGTAAAAGCTATTCGTGAAGGCCGTAAAAAACCTACCGATTTAAGCGAAGACGAAAGAGATTATTACTTGGAACGTCGTTACCCTGCGTTCGGTAACTTGGTTCCACGAGATGTTGCCTCAAGGGCAGCAAAAGAAAGATGTGATGCCGGTTATGGTGTAAATGCCACTGGCGAGGCGGTATACTTAGATTTTGCCTCTGCGATAGAACGTTATGGTAAAGAGCAGGCAAAAATCCATAATATCCAAAATCCATCAGCAGCAAAAATCTATGAATTAGGAAAAGCGATCATAGAGGCCAAGTACGGTAACCTATTTCAGATGTACGAGAAAATAGTTGATGAGAATCCGTACGAAACACCTATGATGATATACCCTGCGGTACACTATACCATGGGAGGTATTTGGGTAGATTACAACTTAATGACGACCATTCCTGGTTGCTATGCTATCGGTGAGGCCAACTTCTCTGATCATGGTGCCAACAGATTGGGAGCTTCGGCCCTAATGCAAGGTTTGGCGGATGGTTATTTTGTACTGCCTTATACCATAGGGGATTATTTATCCAACGAAATTAGAACGGGTAAAATTCCGACCGATACCCCAGAATTTGACGAAGCAGAAAAATCGGTACAAGATAAAATCGATTTCTTTATTTCTAACAACGGAAAGCACTCTGTTGACTACTACCACAAAAAACTAGGTAAGATCATGTGGGACAAGTGTGGTATGTCTAGAAATGAGAAAGGATTAAAAGAGGCCGCATCTGAAATTAGGGAGTTACGTGAAGATTTTTATAAAAACGTAAGTGTTCCTGGTTCTGCCAACGAACTTAACAGCGAGCTGGAAAAAGCGGGTCGTGTAGCCGATTTCTTGGAGTTGGGCGAATTGTTCGCGAAAGATGCCCTCTTAAGAGAAGAATCTTGCGGTGGTCACTTTAGGGAGGAATCAGTAGAACTTGAAGGTGAGCAAAAAGGAGAAGCGAAAAGGAACGATGCGGAATTTGCATATGTAGCGGCATGGGAGTATAAAGGAGACCCTTCCGAAGCTGTTTTACATAAAGAACAATTAGAGTTCAATGAAATAGAATTAAAACAAAGAAGTTACAAGTAGTTGATGGTTTGTTCAAAATGATTGGGGCAATCCACTTGAACAACTAGCAACCAAAACGAAAAAATATGAATCTGACGTTAAAAATTTGGAGGCAAAAAGGACCAAAAGATAAAGGTTCAATGGTCGATTATAAAGTAACGGATATATCCGAACACATGTCCTTTTTGGAAATGATGGATGTTTTAAACGAACAACTGATCAACAAAGGGGAAGAACCGGTTGCTTTTGACCACGATTGCCGTGAGGGAATATGTGGTATGTGTTCCATGTACATCAACGGAGAGGCCCACGGACCTGATAGGGGCGTTACCACCTGCCAATTACACATGCGTATGTTCAAAGATGGTGATACCATAACCATAGAGCCATTTAGAGCAAAGGCATTTCCTGTAATTAAGGATTTGGTGGTAGACAGAAGTTCATTTGACCGCATACAACATGCCGGTGGTTATATTTCTGTAAATACCTCCGGTAATACGCAAGACGCCAATGCCATTCCTATTTCAAAATATGCTGCGGATGAGGCTATGGATGCCGCAACCTGCATAGGTTGTGGAGCTTGTGTGGCCAGTTGTAAAAATGCCTCTGCCATGTTGTTCGTAGGTGCCAAGGTTTCACAATATGCCCTACTTCCACAAGGTCGTATAGAAGCTGTAGACCGCGTTAAGAACATGGTAGCACAAATGGATTTGGAAGGTTTTGGTAACTGTACCAATACCGGTGCATGTGAAATAGAGTGCCCTAAAGGAATATCTCTTGAGAACATCGCCCGTATGAACCGCGAATATCTATCGGCCCATATTAAAGATTAAAATATTACATCATAAAATTTTCAAAATCCCATTCCGAAAGGTGTGGGATTTTTTAATTTAGGGAGATGCCCAAAGAATATCCAGAAGAACGTATTATAGTTCCACGTTTTAACGAGGAATCGGGTTTTTACACCACGCCACAACGTTCTAAGATAATGAGCAAGATTCGAGGAAAGAACACAAAACCGGAAATGGCTTTTAGAAAAGCTTTGTTCGCCGCCGGATACAGATATAGAGTTGACTACAAAAAACTCATTGGCAAGCCCGATATTGCCTTAAACAAGTACAAAACCGTCATCTTTATTGATGGGGAATATTGGCATGGTCACAATTGGGAGGAAAGAAAACCCAAAATTAAAACCAACCGTGAATTTTGGATAGCCAAGATAGAACGCAATATGCAACGCGACCAAGAAGTAAACGCCAAATTAAAAGAAATGGGATACACCATTTTCAGGTTTTGGGAAAGTGAAATCAAAAAAGACCTCGATAGATGTCTTCAAGAAGTTATAGATCATTTAAGACCCAAAGAAACATGAATGCGTTAATGGCCTACAAGGCCTAAATAAAAGATCATACTGGAGCAACCAAACTAGACCGGTCAAAGACCATAAATCTCTATCTTTATACCAATGAGCACCACGGTTCCAATTATCTCAAAACTACCCGATGTAAAAACTACTATTTTTACTACCGTCGGTAATCTGGCAAGAACATATAACGCTATAGATCTATCGCAGGGATTTCCAAATTTCGAACCTGACCCAAAGTTGATATCCCTTGCTTCAAAAGCAATGTTAGAAGGGCACAACCAATATGCCCCCATGCAAGGGTACCACGGATTAAGGGAGGCCATTTCTAAAAAGATCCTAAAACAACACAACCATCTTTACGATGTAGAAAAAGAGATAACCGTTACCACTGGCGCAACACAAGCCATTTTTACCGCAATTACCGCCTTTATACGACCAGGAGATGAAGTAATTGTAATAAAACCGGCCTATGACTGTTACGAGCCAGCAATAACGGTAAACGGCGGTATTATCGTGCCATTACAACTTAGCAAAAATGGTTACATGATAGATTGGGATGTTTTTAAGCAAAAAATAACCCAAAGGACGAAAATGGTGATCATAAATACGCCCCATAACCCTAGTGGACGCATCTTCACCAAAAAAGACATGTTGACCCTACAGAAAATTCTAAAACCCACCAACATTATTTTATTGAGCGACGAGGTATACGAACACATCGTATTTGATGGCCAACAACATGAAAGTGCCTCTAGATTCGATGACCTGGTACAACGCAGCATCGTTTGTGCTTCTTTTGGCAAAACATTTCATGTAACTGGATGGAAAATCGGATACTGTGCCGCACCGGCCAAATTGATGCAAGAATTTAGAAAAACCCACCAATTTGCAGTCTTTTGTGTAGACCATCCTAAACAAAGAGCCCTATCTACCTATCTTAACAGTGAAGAAAACTATCTGGCGATAAACGATTTTTATGAGCAAAAACGCAATTATTTCTTGAAAGGCCTGTCCGGAACCAACTTTAAGTTTAAACCTGCCGAAGGAACCTATTTTCAATTATTGGACTACTCAGATATAACGGATGAAAATGACGAAGATTTCGCCAAAAGATTAATTACCGAACATGGGGTGGCATGCATACCCATTTCATCGTTTAATAAAAATCATAGAGACGATAAAATGCTCAGGTTCTGTTTTGCAAAAAAGAAAGAAACCCTTTCAAAAGCGCTAGAAATACTTTCTAAATTTTAGGGTAGTGCAGCGGTAACCTTACCCATAAATTCACCGATCTTATTAGGTTCTAACCATCGTGTGACCACTACCAAATCATTTTTTCTGTCTATGACAATAAAGTTGCCACCAAAACCTGCTGCGTAATAAACATCTTCCGATATTCCTTCCCAATGTCTATCTCCCTTTTTGTTCAACCACCACATATAACCATAATTAACGTTGGGCTCCGATGGTTCAATCGCCATTTGTATCCATTTGTCACTAAGTAACCTCTGACCCTTCCATTTTCCATTATTCAAGAACAACAGACCAAACCGTGCCATATCCTCGGTATTGATAAACATACCGGCCCCGGAATGTCCCCCACCTGTAACCGACTTCATTTTTATACCATCTATAACCGTCCATGCATGATCATACCCATACCATCTCCAAGTGGTACTCGCCCCAATCTTATCCATTAAATTTTCTTTTAAAACCTGGGGCAATGGTTTCCTCCATACATGGGTCAAAGCGTAAGCCAAAACGTTTACCCTAACATCGTTATATTCCATTACAGAACCCGGCTTATTCGGTGTTGCAAATTTCCAATCGTCTATAGTACCCGTACTTGGTGGCCTATCGGCCCAATCTTTTCCACCCCAAAGCTCACCCGACCATGCAGAATTTTGTTGTAGCAAATGCTTCCAAGTAATTTCAGAGTTATGGGTACCTTCAAAAGTACCATCCCATACATAATCTGCCACCTTATCTGCGGTACTTGCAATCAACTCTTTGTCAAAAGCCAGCCCAGCAGTTGTGCTCAAGAAACTTTTCGTAACACTAAAGGTCATATCTACCCTTTTGGTATCGCCCCAGCTGGCAACAACATATCCATTCTTAAGAATCATACCTGCCGGGCCACCCCTTTTCTTGGTAGGTCCCAATATTTTATGATAAGGTTCTTTTTCAAATCCTTTTAATATGGCAATACGCAAATCTCGTGAACCTGAATATTCGTTGTTCATGGCAAAATCTACCGCCTCGTCCAGCTTTTTACCGTTCACCTTAAAATTTTCGGGATCTTTTTGTTCCCAATCCGCATTGCGTTCAGGGAAATAATAATCCTGTGCACTAATCGTAAAACACGACAAGAGCAAAAGGGCAATTACAATTCTAGGTATCATACATTTTATTTTTCTGATTACTAAAGGTCCGAACGCATTAGCCAATCGGTCTGTTTATCGTTCCCAATATAATAAGGGTGCGTTCCGAACTGATAGAATTGTTGGCGTTCGTAAAATTTTATGGCCCTTTGGTTCTTTTCCCAGACCCCAAGCCATAAAAACGATTTTCCTAAGTCTTTGGCCATCTTCTTGGCCTTTTCAACGATTATTTCTCCCAATCCCCTGCCTTGAAAATTACGTAAGACATAAATACGTTCCAGCTCCATACTTTCGGGAAGTTTAATATCTGTTTGCGCATTATTGGTATTCAACTTAAAATACCCTACCAACTCCCCATTGCCATACACAAAATAAAACGCCGTTTCTGCATTGTTTAATTCCGTATACAATCGTGGCCTTGAAAAGGCATGGGCTATATATGCATCAAAATCATCCGGATTATTTTGATCCTTGAATGCAGTTATAAAGGTAGCTTTAGAAACCTCTACCAAAGTATCTAAATGTTCCTCTCCACATTTCTGGAAATTGATTTCCATAATTATCGCATAATATGATGATTTTAGAATTAGGTCCTTAAACAAATATTGACAAAAAGCCTTATTTATTTGACCAGCGTCTCTTGAAACAATTTAAATATACGTTTGTATTCATCTGTCCAACTACTTGGCTCTACAAAGCCATGTCTTTCTACCGGATAAACCGCCATTTCCCAGTCTTCCTTACCAAGTTCTATCAATCTTTGAGAAAGTCGTACCATATCTTGAAAATGCACATTATCATCGACCATTCCGTGTAGAATTAACAGTTTGCCCTTTAGCCCCTCTGCAAAATATATGGGAGAACTTCTTCTATAGGCAAGACTATCCTGTACCGGAGTATTTAATATATGGGCCGTGTAGGTATGGTTATAGGCAGCCCAATCACCAACTGAACGGATGGCTGCGCCCGCACTAAAAATATCAGGAGCATTGAACATTCCCATAAGGGTAATAAACCCACCATAGGAACCACCATAAATACCAATTTTATCGGGATCTACTCCATATTTTTGCATAAGGTACTTGGCTCCGTCCACTTGGTCCGATAGGTCTTTACCGCCCATATGACGATAAATTCCCGTTCGCCAATCGCGTCCATACCCGGCACTACCTCGATAGTCTATATCCAAAACGGTATAACCGTTATCTACCAATAGATTGTGGAACATATATTCCCTATGATAAGAACTCCACCATTTATGGGCATTTTGCAAATATCCCGCACCATGTACAAAAATTACGGCTGCGTTGTTTTTTACGCCGGCTTCGGGTGTATAAAGTCGTGCATGCACCTTAGCACCATCAGAAGCCGGAAAAGTAATTATTTCGGGATCTTTCCACTGGTAACTATCAAACTCTTGAGTGTTGGACTTAGTAATTCGAACAGGTTGGGTCTTATTACTCTTTAAAGGATTATTTTGCAAGTATAACTCTGTTGGTTTGTTGGAATACGAATACAGTATGGCCATATACTTTTCATCGGGAGACAATGTAACCTCATTTTTACCTTCCATGCTCGTTAACTGTCTTAGCTTACCCCCCTTAAGGTTCATGGTATAGAATTGCCTATCTCCAGGATGGTTTTTATTGGCCGTAAAGTACCATCGTTTTTTATCCTTGGAAATAAAGGGGTCGTATATTTCAAATTCTCCTTGGGTAAGAGCGGTTTTGTTTCCCCCTTTCATGTCCATCATGTAGATGTGGGAATAACCTGTTTTTTCAGACATGTACCAGATATGCTTGCCATCGGGCATCCAGCCCAATGCTCCTCCACTAAACCATCCAGTGATTCCTGGGCCTCCTATCCAAGCCTCATCATGTTGTCTATCTAACTGGGTTATTGTACCCGTTTCCGCATCTAACAAAACGATCCACCTATTTTTATAATTACTGGCCTGAACATCTAAAATGGCCTTTGAACCGTTTGGATGCCATGTAGGGCTACTAATTCTACCAACAGGATTGTCGTTCACATATGGTTTGTCCGGATAATCCTTGGCAAATTCGGGAATGTCGTTTAGTCCTTCTAAATTTTCGAACGAAACCTGATAATTTTTACGTTTTGTTCTATCGTACACAAACATTTCATATACCGGAAGTTCGTCTCCTACCTTAGTTCTAGTGGTCTGATCTTCGGTATAACCAGATTCTGTAACGAAGTGGGGAACTATGGTGCGTTTGTTCTTTTTGGTTTCCATTAGCACATAGGTAACAAAGCGACCTGCCGGACCAACTTTTAAATTTACCAAACGCTTTTTGCCGTATTCCAAGGATAATGGTGCTTGGTCTTCTAATTTTTTAAGTATTTCCTCTTCTTGATCCCTCTTCTCTTTTCTCTCGCGAAGTACTTCAAACAAGCCCAACTGGTCTTGATACAGCCATTCGTCCTTTGAACTTTTTTTAGGCTCCTTCTCTACCCTTTCAACAAAATCGGTGATTTGTTCGGTAGTTCCCGTTTTAAGATCCCAGGTGTATAAATTGTCCTCTTTTACGTACGCTACCTTTGTACCGTTTTCTGTAAAATGGGGGTTGGATTCTCTTTCTTTGGTTTTGGTAATAGGTAAGGATGTATGTGTCGTCTTATCAAAAAGAAATATATCCCCGTTTTTGGTATACACACTTTTTTGTTGGGTCGGATGATCCAACATTCTCGCAGAAGGAAGCTTCTCCGCATCCATAAAACCTATTTTTTTAATTTGCTTGTCAGCAAGTTGATAGCCGTAAAGTGAATCGCTAAAGGCCTTTTCAGGATTCCAATTAAAATAGATAGTAGATTGATCCGAGGCCCAAAAAACATTGGAAGGCCTGTGCCCAATAAAATCATCACCCTTCATAATTTCTTCAATTTTCAATGAAGAAATATTTGATTGCTGGGCAACCAGTGGCAACACATTTAATAAAAAAACCAAAAAATAGAACGTACGCTTGATCATGAGCCTATTTGTACAAATTAGTTAGAAATATTATTATTAAGATACTAGGCTAAAAATAGGAATATTTTAAGCGAATTTTAAATGACTTCCTAAATTATATCGATATAGACCAAAACTTGCATAGCCCTACAGAACAGCATAGCGGTCGTTTACATTTCACATATGCCGTTTACAGAAAATATGGCACAAAAAAAGGAACAAATTACTTTGCTCCTTGGGGGGATTTTTGCTTTTAGTCCTATTAGAACATAAATAGCTTCTTGGTAAGCATGAGCATGGCTTTTAATAGAATTCTAACCTCTGATGGGGATTCTTGTTTAAAAGCCGGACTTTGATAATGTTTGGTTTGCATAATAAGTAGGTATTAAAAGTCTATGTTTAATTTTGTTTGATAGCCAATGTGTCTCCTGTTAAACGTTGAAGATGTGTCCCTTCTTCATTTTCGATTAGTATTGCTTGATCGTCCGGAAAATCTGTTCCTGGGTAAGATATGGTGTATATGTTCCCCTCAACGGTCCATTTAAAATCGGTTAAATAGGTAATTTCCCCATTATTATATCCGTGAAAGCGTCCAAGATATACGTCATTAAAAATCCATTCTTCCTTATCCACCACCATCTTGTTGATATTGGTTGCGGCTTTCACATTATGTTCCCATATACCGATGACAGGGTCATCATTCGGCTCAATTTTAGAACAAGAACTAATCAAAATAAAGAGCAGTACACCATTAAATAAAGTTCGCATGATCGGTTAAGTTTATGAAGTGATTTGGGATTCACTACTAATTTACATTTCAAATATATGTAATATTTTTCCTACAAATATATATTTTGTGGTAAAACTTATTATTATCGATGTGTAGACAGGCAAACTTGTTATATAACGCGATAAAAGTGTACTTTTTATCGATTAAAGTAATATAAAAATAATATATTATCTAATACACTAATACTATGGCGAATGATTACAAAACAATAAAAAAGGTCTTTAAAGTATAGGTATAAAAAAAAGAGCAACTTTAAAAGTTGCTCTTTTTTAATCTTTGTTCTAGGTTACTAGCCTAAAGCATAAATAGCTTTTTGGTCAATAACACGATACCACTAAAAAAATCATTGTGATATACCTGTACTTTTTCTTCTGGTGCGATGTGGTTTTGGGTATTCATTAGGCTATATTTTATTCGATTCCGTTGGGTTTTTCGTAACTCGTCATAAATATAGGAAAATAACAAATAAATATTTCAATTAATGTTGTAAAGACATTATAAAATGTTGTGAACTATAGAAAGTATTTCCTTATTCAAAAAAACCGTGCAATTTTAATCTATCCTCATTTCCGGTATCTCTCCATTTACTATCAAATTTCCCTCGGTAGCATCCTTTATCTCTTCGACACTTACCCCAGGTGCCCTTTCCAACAAAACAAAACCCTTAGGGCCTACCTCTAAAACCGCTAAATTGGTAACAATCTTTTTTACGCATTGTACGCCTGTAAGAGGAAGAGAACATTTTTTTAAAAGCTTTGACTGCCCAGACCTGTTCGTATGCATCATCGCCACTATAATATGCTCAGCAGATGCAACCAAATCCATGGCCCCCCCCATACCTTTTACCATTTTACCTGGAATCTTCCAATTGGCAATATCTCCATTTTCGGCTACTTCCATAGCCCCCAAAATGGTCAAATCTACATGCTGCCCCCGGATCATCGAAAAACTAGTGGCAGAATCAAAAAAAGATGCGCCAGGCAATGTGGTAATGGTTTGTTTTCCGGCATTTATGACATCTGCATCTTCGTCTCCTTCAAAAGGGAAAGGTCCCATGCCCAAAACACCGTTTTCACTTTGGAATTCTACACTAATATCGTCTCTGACAAAATTAGCCACCAAGGTGGGTATACCTATTCCAAGATTTACATAATAGCCATCTTTTACTTCCTGCGCAATGCGCTTTGCTATTCCGTTCTTATCTAACATTTTAATTTCTTTTTCTTACGGTTCGCTGTTCTATACGTTTTTCATAGTTGTTACCTTGAAAAATTCGTTGAACGAATATTCCGGGAACATGTATTTGGTTCGGATCCAATGCGCCTGCAGGCACCAATTCTTCCACCTCGGCTACCGTTATTTTCGCGGCACCGCACATGCACGGGTTAAAATTTCTTGCCGTACCCTTAAATATTAAATTACCGGCTTCATCTCCCTTCCAGGCTTTTACAAAGGCAAAATCCGCCTTAAAGGCCTCTTCTAAAACATACATTTTACCATTAAATTCCCTTGTCTCTTTACCCTCTGCAACCTCGGTGCCATAACCGGCCGGCGTATAAAAGGCCGGAAAACCACTCTGCGCCGCCCTGCACTTTTCGGCCAAAGTACCCTGTGGTGTTAGTTCCACTTCCAATTCACCACTTAACATCTGTCTTTCAAATTCGTCATTTTCCCCTACGTAAGAAGAAATCATTTTTTTTATTTGGCGTTTTTGAAGTAAAAGACCAAGTCCAAAGTCATCTACCCCAGCATTATTGGAAATACAGGTAATATCCGATATTCCCAACCTTACCAATTCGGCAATAGCCTTTTCGGGGATACCGCAGAGGCCAAAGCCTCCCAACATAAAAGTCATGCCGTTCTGCACACCTTTCAGTGCTTCCTCAACACTTGATACCGTTTTCTTTATCATAACCTCGTTTAAATATCATATTACTAAAATAATGCTTTTAATTTGATAACATAAAAAAACCCTAGCGCTTGCCAGGGTTTTATATACAAATTTTTCTACCTATTCTTAGAAGTCCAAATCGTCCAGGTCATCCTCTAAATGTGTATCTCTTTTATTCTCTTCCTCGAATTTTGTACAATCGGTTACTATGGACATATTTTCGGGTTTTTCAAAGTCATCTTTAGAAACACCAAGATCTTCGTCGGCATAATTCTTTTTCATATAAAGCCCCCATATAGGCAATGCCATGGATGCCCCTTGACCATAGGTAATACTCTTAAAGTGTACAGACCTTTCTTCTCCACCTACCCAAACACCTGTGACCAAATTGGGCACTACCCCCATAAACCAACCATCACTTTGGTTCTGGGTAGTTCCGGTCTTACCAGCTATCGGATTTGTAAGCTCGTAAGGGTACCCCGTCATAATCTTTTTATACACAGAGTTATTCTTGTTGTAACTATGACGTAATCTTGTTCCTGAACCACCTTGCGTGACCCCTTTCATCAAATCTATCATAGCGTATGAGACCTCTTTGCTCAATACATCTTTTGTTTCTGGAACATATTCATATAACACCGTACCGTTCTTATCCTCTATTCTGGTAACCATTACCGGCTTAACGTATACCCCTTGGTTGGCAAATGCACCATAGGCCCCTACCATTTCGTATACACTGAACTCCGGTGTTCCCAAAGCAATGGCCGGAACTTCAAGAATATCTCTTGTCAAGCCTAAATTTTTCACGATAGACACTACCGATTTTGGCCCGACCTTATCTATTAATTGTGCCGTTACCGAGTTTACCGAATTCGCCAAGGCATATTTTAATGTCATATCCTTACCTGAGAACTTACCATCAGAATTATCCGGGCACCAAGGTTCTACATTACCGTGTTTACCAGCCTCTATACAATACTGGGTGTCTGGGAAGGTTTCACATGGCGAAAGGCGTAATTGATCGATCGCCGCCGCATATACGAATGGTTTAAAGGTAGACCCGGCCTGCCTAGCCCCTTGTATTACATTGTCGTATTGAAAATGTTTGTAATCGATTCCTCCGACCCATGCCTTCACATGACCCGTTTGGGGCTCCATGGACATCATGGCGGCCCTTAAAAATGTCTTGTAGTAGCGAATAGAGTCCAATGGCGTCATCACGGTATCTTTCTCTTTGGTTTCGCTGTTCCAATCAAAAACGGTCATTTCGGCCTTCTTGGTAAACGACTCCCTGATCTCTTTTTCCGTTTTTCCGGCTGCCTTCATTTTTCTCCAACGCTCAGAAGTTCTCATCGCCCTTTCCATAATTCGATTTGTTTCCTCAGGAGTCAGATCCAAAAATGGTGCGGTAGGGTTCTTATCTGGCGTATTTTGATTAAAAAACTCTCTCTGTAGGTTTTTCATATGTCCATATACCGCTTCCTCGGCATTCGCCTGCATTTTAGAATCTATGGTCGTATAAATCTTTAGGCCATCCAAATATATGTTCCACTTGTCCCTTTCACCTTTCATCGCAGGTTTTGGGTTCTTTTCGATCCAATCTTTCATGAATCTCTGCAGATACATTCTAAAGTAGGTGGCAAGACCTTCCCTATGGTTTTCCGGATTATAGTTGATATCCATCTTCAGGGCCTGCAAAGAATCTTTCTCCTCTTCGGTAATATAACCGTATTTGGCCATTTGGCCCAATACCGTATTACGGCGGTTCTTCACCATTTCCTCCCTTCTTAAAGGATTAAAAAGAGACGAGTTCTTAAACATACCCACCAACACGGCGGATTCTTCCGTCTTTAAATCCTTTGGTTCCTTTCCAAAATAAATACGGGCGGCAGATCTTATACCATCGGCATTGTTTCCAAAATCATAAATATTAAAATACATACTTATGATTTCTTCTTTGGTATAACTACGCTCTAGCCTAATGGCCAATACCCATTCCTTTATTTTTTGTTTAATCGTCTCTATCTTGTTTCTTGATCTTACACCGACAAACAATTGTCTTGCCAATTGTTGACTGATAGTACTGGCCCCTCCACGGGTTCCTAAAAAGAAAAAAGCCCTTAAGGTTCCTCGGGCATCTATACCCGAGTGATCATGAAACCTTGCATCTTCGGTTGCTATTAGTGCATTCACCAAATTATCCGGTAAATCCTCGTATTTTACATCTGTACGGTTGTCCTCCAAATAAAACTTGCCCAAAAGCTCGCCATCTGACGATATTATCTGTGAAGCCAAGTTTGTTTGAGGATTCTCTAGGTATTCATAGGGTGGCAACTCCCCGAAAAGCCCCCAAGAAGCCGAAAGAAAGATCAAGGCAACAAATGCCACTCCGGATACAAATAAGATCCAAAACCATTTTATATATTTAGAAAAACCCTTGTTGTTGTTTTTCTTTTTAACCGCTTTTGCCATAAGCTTAGGGATTACTTTTTGTTATTTCCAAACCTACATCGGTAATGCCTTCAAGTCCTATAATCCCAGAGACATTTCCATTTTTACGCATTGCATGCGAAACTTCTAGAGTATATACGCCTGGTAGAGGAAAAACGATGTTTTCCTTATACCATAATTTATTTTCCTTTAAACTTCCAGAGCCTTTGCCCAACCATGTTCCGTCCGGTAAAGCCATATCATACTCCATCGTATCTTGGAGCACTTCACCTTCGGGCGTTGTTAATGAGGTAATTAAAAATAGGTTGCTGTAAGGAAAGGTGTTATCGTTTCTGACATTGATGAACATGTTATATTCCTGAACCGTATCGATTTCGGAAAAATTGAACTTAATGACATCATCTCTGTTCCACACCGCCCCATTAAGGCTTTTGTACTCCGAAGTAACCACATCGGTTTTACAGGCGGAAAACCATAAAACCAACATTATAACAAAAAAACTACGACGCATTTTTCTTATTTCTGTTTCTATTTCTGTTGTTCTTTTTTCTATTTCTATTTCTGTTTCGCTTATTGCTCTTTTTAGGCTTATCAAAACGTGTAAGGCTATCTTGGCCCACTACATTTTCAAAAACCACTTTTTCTTCATCAATATTGTCCGCTGCATAGGCTTCTAGGCTCGCTACTTTTTCTTTTTTCTTGTTCTTTTCAAGAATTTCTATTACCTGATCCTTAGATAGCACGTGCCAATTGGCAGGTTCGTCTTTGTATGAAAACCAGAGTTTCTCTTTAAAAATGTCAGTTTTTTGGCAAAATGCCAATCCCTTTTCGGTATACAACTTGGTGTCTTGCGAAGGAAAATCTTTTAGGGCATCCAAATAGACATCCAATTCATAATTTAAGCAACATTTCAACTTACCACATTGCCCGGCCAATTTCTGGGGGTTTAGTGAAAGCTGTTGGTAACGGGCGGCAGAAGTACTTACCGACCTAAAATCTGTTAACCATGTGGAGCAACATAATTCCCTGCCACAAGAACCAATACCTCCCAAACGCTGGGCTTCTTGCCTATATCCTATTTGGCGCATTTCTATTCGAATACCGAACGCCTTGGCCATATCTTTTATCAACTGACGAAAATCTACTCGTTCTTCTGCAGTGTAGTAAAATGTAGCCTTTGAACCGTCTCCCTGAAACTCAACATCTGAGATTTTCATCTGTAATTTCAAAATAATGGCTATCTCTCTGGAACGTTTCTTTATTTCCTCTTCCCGGTCTCGGCATTTCTGCCAAATATCTATATCCTTTTGGGTGGCCTTTCTATATATTTTTGGCAGCTCCTCTTTGGTAAAGTCCACCTTTTTACGTTTCATCTGAACGCGCACAAGTTCTCCTGTCAAGGTAACCATACCAATATCGTGACCGCTCTGTGCCTGTGTGGCCACAATATCCCCTATAGAAAGTGATAGATTTTCGGTGTTTTTGAAGAATTCTTTTCTACTGTTCTTAAAACGTACTTCTACGTACTCAAAAGGCCTTTCACCATTAGGAAGAGCCATATTTGAAAGCCAATCAAAAACAGTCAATTTATTACAACCATCGGTACCGCAAGTTCCGTTGTTCTTGCACCCACGTGGTTGTCCGTCCTTACCGGTCGAACAACTGTTACAGCTCATATAGTATATCTTGATTTGATCTAAACCGGAAAGTCCGGACCAAATTGGGTTCGTATTAATTTTATATGTAAAGGTACTAAATTTTTAATGTGTTGAAAACTTATCTCAACTTACGGCAGTTCTTTGTTCCTTTGCACCGATTTTGTCTGTGTCAAAAAAAAATGGATGTATCTACCTATGGAAAAACAAAAAGGGTTAAGTGATGCCGTTCTCTATCTCATGAGCCTCTCCGCGGGCTTAGTAGCAGCGAATCTTTACTACAACCAACCTTTACTACATTTGATATCGGTAAGTTTCGGGGTCACCGAATCGGCTGTCAGCAATGTGGCCCTAGCTACACAACTGGGCTATGCGTTCGGGTTACTTTTTGTGATTCCGCTGGGCGATATGGTCTCTAACCAAAAAATATTGAAAATAGATTTTGTACTCATGCTGGCCTCGTTGATAGCGGCAGGGTTGGCCTCTTCGTTATGGTTGTTGGTGGTTGCCAGTTTTTTTATAGGATGTACCTCGGCACTGCCACAGCTGTTCGTTCCCATGGCTGCGCAATTGTCGAATCCCCAAAATAGGGGTCGTGCCATAGGAATCGTCATGAGCGGATTGCTGATAGGCATATTAGGAAGTAGGGTAATCAGTGGTTTCATAGGCGAACAATTTGGCTGGCGCACCATGTATTTTGTCGCTACGGCCATGATGTTAGGCCTCTTTATTCTCTTAAAGATAAAATTACCAAAGGTAGACCCTGTTTATACGGGCAGTTACAAGGATTTAATGAAATCGTTGGTGCATTTTTTTAAAACGGAACCACCCCTGCGTTTGGCAGCTGTTCGTGGTGGTCTTTCCTTTGCAGGATTAAGTGCCTTTTGGACCACCTTGGTCTTTTTAATGGAAGAAAATTTCGGATACGGCAGCGGTATTACCGGAACCTTTGGTCTTATTGGTGTCGTGGGGGCATTGGCGGCCAGTGTGGTAGGGAGACTAAGTGACCGCATGAGCAAAAACCGCATTGTTATTACGTCAAGTCTTATACTTATTGCTTCATGGACAATCTTTTTGTTTTCGGACCACTCCATAATCGGTATTGTTATCGGGGTAATTTTGGTAGACCTGGGGCAACAATCGCTGCATATAGCCAACCAAAATATAATCTTCTCCAGAAACGAAAATGCCCGAAACCGTACGAATACAGTTTATATGGTCATCTTTTTCTTGGGAGGTGCCCTTGGAACGGTTTTAGCTGCCCTTGCCTGGCAACATTACCAATGGACAGGGGTTTCTGTCCTTGGTCTTTCCCTTTCTATCGCAACCTTATTATTACATTTGGTATTCGGAAACAAAGAAATATAAGCCTACCTCTTAAATTTCAACACTTCTGACCTTCCTTTTTTAAAGATCTTATTGCTTACCGTTTTCCCCTTTCTTAAGGCCTTTTGCTCTTCGTAGGGAAGGGCGTGGATCTCTTTGCAATTATCGGAACAACAATTGTTCATCTTCTGGGCACATTCCTCGCACTGTATAAAAAGAAGATGACAGGCCTCGTTGGCACAGTTTACATGGGTATCGCAGGGCTTACCACATTGATGGCACTGTGCGATGACGTCATCTGAAATACGTTCGCTCCTACGATGGTCAAAAACAAAGTTCTTGCCCACGAACTTGTTCTCTAATTTTTTTGCGTTTACCTGTCGGGTGTATTCTATAATGCCCCCTTCTAACTGGTACACCTGTTTAAAGCCCTTGTATTTATAATAGGCACTTGCCTTCTCGCACCGGATTCCCCCGGTACAGTACATGACCAGTTTTTTATCCTCTTTATGGTCGGCAAGATCATTTTCTATAATGTCCAATGAATCCCGGAATGTATCTACATCGGGTGTAATGGCATTCTTGAAATGCCCAATCTCACTTTCGTAGTGGTTTCTCATATCTACCAAAACGGTGTCCGGATCATCGATAAGTTCATTGAACTGCTCCGCATTGACATGCACTCCTTTATTGGTAACATCAAAGGCGTCATCGTTTAGGCCATCGGCCACAATTTTTCGCCTTACCTTGACCTTTAACTTTAAAAACGATAGGTTGTCTTGTTCTATGGCAATGTTCAACCGTACATTTTCCAAAAAAGAAATGCTGTCCAAGTGTTTTTTGAAAGCTTCAAAATTCTCTGCCGGCACAGATAATTGGGCGTTAATGCCCTCATGGGCTACATAAATACGTCCCAAAACATCCAATTCGTTCCAATGAACAAACAAATGATTTCTAAAAATGGCAGGATTGCCAATGTGTGCATATTTATAGAAAGAAATTGTCAATCGTTCTTGACCGGCCTCTTTAATAAGGGCCTCCCTTTCCTTTGCACTTAATGTATTGTACAGTTGCATGCTATACCAATCGTTAAGTTAAAGAATAGTCTATTCGGGCAAAGATAGGTTAATATTACCGTATCTTGGTAGTAATGATCTTTACGGGGCAGGCCTGTTGGGCTTGCCTGCACGGTTCATAAATGCTGTCATCAGGTGATTTAATGGTATGGAAGCCCTTTTTCTCTACCGCATGCAACAAAACACTTTTACCGTCTTTCTTGGACATTTGGAACTGTTCGGGCGCCAATTCGACACAATAATTGCACCCGATACACTTTTTTCGCTGTAGGGTAACAACGACCATTATTGCTTAACTATTTTATACAATTTATCGGAGGGCCGTACCTTGAAGCCGGTAGGGAAGGTACAATTGTTTCCCTTTTCGGCCATTTCGGCCTTGAGGTCGTTTACCATCATTTCGTCCAATTGCAATTCCTTCACCCCAGTGGTAGGACCGGTCACCAAAAGTTGGTCCCCTACTTTAATGTCATAGGCCTCTATCTTAAATTCTGCTATTCCGGGTTTCGGATAGTAATGCACTCCCTTACCTACATAGACTTTCTTTTGCGTGGCCTGTGATCCAGGGCCATCACTCCATTCCCCCAGTTTCTGCCCCAAGTAATAACCACCCCAAAAGCCGCGATTATACACCTTTTTCAAGGCTTCCATCCAAATGTCTACTTTTTCTTTATTAAATGTGCCTTGGTAATAGGCGTCAATCGCTTCCCTATAGGTTTTGATGACCGTGGCCACATATTCAGGAGCACGCCCCCTACCTTCTATTTTCAAGACTTTTACCCCAGCATCAATGATCTGGTCCAAGAAATCGAGCGTACAAAGATCCTTGGGCGACATCATATACTCGTTGTCCAATTCGATCTCAAAACCACTTTCTTGGTCTATGACCGTATATTTTTTACGACAATTCTGCTTACAGGCCCCTCTGTTGGCCGATGAATTGTGGGAGTGTAAGCTCAAATAACATTTTCCGGATACCGCCATGCACAAGGCGCCATGTCCAAATACCTCTACCTCCACCAAATTACCGGAAGGTCCTTTTACCTCTTCTTTTTCAATCTGAGAACAAATCTTCTTTATCTGCCGTAAACTCAATTCCCTGCTCAATACCACGGTATCGGCAAACAGCGAGTAGAACTTTACGGTTTCTATATTCGTAATATTTATCTGAGTAGAAATATGCACCTCCATGTTTATCTGCCTTGCATAGGAAATTACGGCTTGGTCCATGGCTATGACAGCGGTAATACCCGCTTCTTTGGCAGCATCCAAAACGGTTTTTATGATAGAAAGGTCATGATCGTATATGATCGTATTTAGGGTAAGGTAGGTTCGTATATTCTTCTCTCCGCATCGCCTGGCAATCTCTGGCAAATCTTCCAAAGTAAAATTAATACTTGCCCTGGCCCGCATGTTCAATTGTTCTACGCCGAAGTATACCGAATCGGCCCCATTATCAATAGCTGCCTGTAGGGACTCATAGTTCCCGGCCGGGGCCATTAGTTCTATCTTTCCATTTCTTGTCATAAGTACAAGGTGCTATGTTTTCTGGACAGCAAAGATACATTATATGGTAATATTATCATGCAAACGCACTAAATATAAGGCCTCTGGTTAAAATCGGGGTACACAAAAACTTATCAATAAACTAGCTTGACAATACAAATAACGGAAACACAAAAAAATTATAACGATTAGTATATTACTAGCTCTGGCGCATAAAAAAGAGTCCCGATATTTCGAGACTCTTTATTCGACTATTCCAATTCGTTCTTCTTCATAGCATTCTTCAAGAAAATAAATTAAAAAGGATATAGCCACCAATATCCATTGACACTAAAAACAATGGATTATAACACAATAAACAATGTCTAATTATTAATTAGATAGTAAAAGGTTCAAATGGTTGCGTAATAGCCCCCGATATTCTTTTTTTCAAAAAAGAAATGCTAATTTAGCTTCTCTAAAATTTAACAAATGAGTTCTGAAAAAGAAGCAAAATTAAAAGCCCTAAAACTAACCTTGGACAAACTGGACAAAACCTACGGAAAAGGTGCAGTTATGAAAATGGGCGACAGCATCGTAGAAGATGTTGAAGTTATACCTTCTGGTTCTTTGGGCCTTGATATTGCTTTAGGAGTAGGAGGTTATCCCCGTGGAAGGGTCATAGAAATCTATGGACCTGAATCTTCGGGTAAAACGACCTTGACATTACATGCCATTGCCGAAGCACAAAAAAATGGGGGTATCGCAGCTTTTATCGATGCAGAACATGCATTTGATCGTTTTTATGCACAAAAGTTAGGTGTTGATATTGATAATTTGATCATTTCCCAGCCCGATAATGGAGAGCAGGCCCTCGAAATTGCCGACAACTTAATTCGTTCCGGAGCTATTGATATCGTTATTGTCGATTCTGTTGCCGCACTAACCCCAAAAAGTGAAATAGAAGGGGAAATGGGAGATTCAAAAATGGGACTACATGCCCGCTTAATGTCACAAGCATTAAGAAAATTGACCGGCTCTATCAGTAAAACAAACTGTACGGTAATCTTCATAAACCAATTGCGTGAAAAAATCGGTGTCATGTTCGGAAACCCAGAGACCACTACCGGTGGTAATGCGTTAAAATTCTATGCATCGGTACGATTGGATATTAGACGTTCTACGCAAATAAAAGATACCGACGGCAATGTACAAGGAAACAAAACCCGGGTAAAAGTGGTCAAAAACAAAGTAGCTCCCCCTTTTAGGACTACCGAATTTGACATTATGTACGGCGAGGGTATTTCAAAAGTCGGTGAGATCATTGATCTAGGCGTTGAATACGAAATCATAAAGAAAAGCGGTTCTTGGTTCAGTTATGGCGACACAAAACTAGGACAAGGAAGAGACGCCGTTAAAACATTATTGCTGGACAATCCAGAACTGTTCGAAGAATTGGACGGTAAAATAAGGGACGCCATTAATGCCCTCAATAAATAATCTATAAGCTGCGTTGGTCGATTTTTTGTCGACCAACGCAACCTTTTTTCTATACTTCCATCTTTATCAAAAAGAATTGATGATGATGAGAAAATTTGTTTTTGCGACTGCACTTATATCTCTTTTATTGAGTGGTTGTTCGCTTGACGACGACGACCCCAACTTTTATTTTACCTCATTGACCATAAATAGTGCAGAATTGCCAGAGTCGTTTAAATTAAACGAAACATATAAAATAAACGTAACTTACACCATACCGGACGAATGTACGCATTACGAAGGTCTTGATGTTACAAAAGAAGACACTACGATTAGAAACGTAGTCGCCATAGGCTATTCAATGACAGATGACGAAGCCTGTACCGAAGTAAATGCAGAAGAAGAGGCTTCTTTTGATTTTATCGTAAAATACGATCAACCATATACCTTTAGGTTTTATAAAGGGGACAATAGTGAAGGAGAACCTGAGTTTTTTGAAGTTGTCGTTCCGGTAGAATAATATCTATTTTAATATAACCGACCGAGTGCCTTTAGAAGAACTCATACATAAATGCAAAAAGGGCGATAGAAAGGCTCAAGAACAACTGTATAAGAACTATGCAGGGGTACTCTATGGTATATGCCTAAAATATTCGCGCAACAAAACCGAGGCCGAAGACAACCTTCACGATAGTTTTATGACCATTTACCATAAAATTGGTCAGTACAAATCCAAGGGGTCATTTGAAGGTTGGATGAAACGTATTACCATAAATACGGTATTACAAAAATACAGAAGAGAAGAATATCTTAACGTAGTCAATGACAATATTGAAGAAGAAGTTACGGTAGAAAACGTTTACGACGACATCTCTTTACAAACCTTATTAAAATACATACAAGAACTGCCAAATAAATACAGGGCCACTTTTAATTTGTATGTATTGGACGGATATACGCACAAAGAAATAGGAGAATTACTGGGCACCACGGTAGGCACATCAAAATCTAACCTTGCACGTGCCAGAATGCTATTAAAAGAAAAAATAGAAAGAAAAGTTTCACAATCCATTATTGGATTGATGGTTATCATAGAAAAGAAAAATGACCCTAAAAAGGATCAATAGAAAATATTACGCCGTACAAAAATGAGCAAAAAGAAAATAGACCAACTATTCCAGGAAAAGTTTCTGGACTTCAACGAAACTCCCGATCATAAGGTCTGGTCTTCGATCGAAGCTTCGTTGGACAAGAAAAAAAAGAAAAGAATTATACCCCTTTGGTGGCAGCTGGGAGGTATCGCTGCAGCATTGGTCTTAGGACTATTAATTTTTAATCCGTTCGAAAATGTAGAAGACATCGATAAGAACCCTATTACCGATCTAGATAAGAAAGAGGAACAACCTTTTACCAACGGCACAAAAACAAATACCGACCTGCCAGATGAAACAGAAGTAGTTGTAAAAGAGAAAAACTCGCGCAACGACCAAAACACATTGGTAGAAAGTACCGAGCATAATGAAATATTAAAGGAAAATTCATCTGAAAATACCATTCATAAAAATACGACCGCCACATATGATCAACCAAGTACTACAGCCCTTTCTTCACAAGAAAAGTCTAACAGAAGTACCGAAACGGGGACCCATGGCCAAAATGATGGTACGGCAATAACCACCGGTATTTTAGAGAGTACCGTAGTACAGGCTGAAGACAAACAACCTTCTGAAAAAGAATTGTCGGACGTAAAAAACAACGGCTCCGTACCAACAAATGAGCCATCTGGCATAGCCAATAATGACCTTCAAAAAGAATCTGTTACAGACGATTCTAAAAAGAAATCGATTTTTGAAGCAGTTGAAGAACAAGAAGAAGATCAAATTGCACAAAAATCTGAAAAAAGATGGTCTGCGGGGCCTACTCTGGCACCCGTATATTTCAACGCAATAGGCAATGGGTCACCTGTAAGTCCCATGTTCACCTCCAACTCAAAATCGGGTGATATAAACCTTAGTTATGGTGTGGCAGTGGCCTATGAGATCAGTTCAAAGCTCTCGGTACGGTCGGGAATACACAAAGTAGATTATGGTTATAATACAAACGACATATATTTCACCTCCTCTCTTGCTGCCATGGAAAATTCTCAAATTCCGAATATTGATTACGCAAAAAAATCGGACAATTTAATAGTCTCGAACAACAATGCTACCATAAGTACCACTAGTAAAACGCTAGACGTCTCTGCCCAAAATGCCCAACTTTCTGGCGAAATGGGTCAAAAAATAGGGTATCTCGAAGTGCCTGTGGAGTTATCTTATGCACTGATCAACAATAAATTCGGAGTCAATGTCATTGGTGGTGTTAGCTCTTTATTTTTAGTTGACAACGAAGTTTCACTTACTTCCGGTGCCCTTACCACAGAGGTGGGTGAAGCCAACAACATTAACGATGTTAATTTTAGTGCCAATATAGGTTTAGGTCTCGATTATAAATTTTCTCGTAAAGTTCGTTTGAATATAGAACCTGTTTTTAAATATCAACTAAACACCTTCTCTAATGTAGATGGCTCGTTCAACCCATATTCATTAGGTATTTACAGTGGACTTAGTTTTAAATTCTAAAGCTTTAAGCTATGAGCTCTTTATAAATAACTTCCCTCACACCTTCTCGAAGTTTACTTTTATCTTTTTCTTCCAACCCTTCGGTCTCAAAAAATCGATGTACCCTGGCCCTGACCAATCCGGGTCCGCCACTAAAAAAGGTAAATGAAAAACGTTTTTTATTGTCATAAAAGGTCATCGGCACTACCGGAATTTGATGCGCTATGGCCATTTTAAAGGCACCGTCCTTAAACGTATCCAACACAACACTTTCATCATCGGGAACCCCCCCTTCTGGAAAAATACAAATACTCAACCCTTGTTTTAATCTTCTTTGGGCCCTTCTATAAACCCCTGTCCTACTTTGTACGCTATCGCGATCTACCATAATACAAACCCTTCTGTAAAAGAAACCGAATACAGGAATCTTCTCCAGTTCTTTCTTTCCAACAAAAACAAACGGATTCTTACTAGTGTAGAGCATCAACATAATGTCCAACATACTCGTATGGTTGGCAACCAGCATATAACTCTTACCCCGCAACAAGTATTGATCATAAAGCACCCTAGGCGGGCAACCCATGCCATACAAGATGGGCTTTGCCCATAAGTTACGGGCCATCCAAAAAAACTGGGGATACCATTGCTCTCTAGAAGCAAAAAGCAGCAGAAGCGGAAAACATAAAAATATTGGTACTGCGACTAAAACGTAAAACCAAATCCTATACAAAGTTTGCCCTACTCGCTTAAGTAATTTAACCATAAATCAAAAATAGTTATTTGTGCTTATTTTTTTGATTTGTTTTACCTTTGCACCCTTATTTTATACACAAATGGCTAGAATTTTAACTGGAATCCAAAGTACCGGAACACCACATTTGGGCAACATTTTAGGCGCTATAATGCCCGCTATAGAGATGGCTAGCGACCCAAAAAACGAATCGTTTCTTTTTATTGCGGACCTACATTCGCTCACACAAATAAAAAATGCCGAAGAACTAAGAAGAAACACCTATTCCATTGCTTCTACGTGGCTTGCATTTGGACTGGATATAGAAAAAACGGTTTTCTACCGCCAAAGCGACGTGCCCTTAGCTACAGAACTAGCTTGGTACCTAAGTTGCTTTTTTCCATATCAAAGACTAACCTTGGCCCATGGTTTTAAGGATAAGGCAGATAGATTGGAAGATGTGAACGCAGGTTTGTTCACATACCCCATGCTAATGGCCGCAGATATTCTTTTGTACGATGCCAATATAGTTCCCGTAGGAAAAGACCAGTTGCAACACATAGAAATGACCAGGGACGTAGCTTCCCGTTTTCATGCCAAAATGGGTGAAACCTTTGTAATTCCTGAGGGAAAGGTACACGAAAATACAATGTACGTACCTGGTACCGACGGTGAAAAAATGAGTAAAAGCCGTGGCAACCTGATCAATCTTTTTCAGACCGACAAAAAACTGAGAAAACAGATTATGGGAATACAAACGGACAGCACCCCTATGGAAGATCCGAAAGACCCTACCAACGACAACGTATTTGCTTTGTACAAGCTATTGGCCTCCCAAGAACAAATAGAGGAAATGAGTGCCAATTACCTTGCCGGTAATTATGGTTATGGCCATGCCAAACAAGCGTTGTACGAAGTGATTATAGACAGGTTTGGTGAAGCCCGTGAAAAATACGATTATTACATGAACAACCTCAACGAGGTGGATGAAGCATTGGCTATAGGTGCCGATAAAGCAAAAAAGGTAGCCGAAGGCGTCTTACAGAGAGTTCGAGAAAAAATAGGGTATTGATTACATCGGATCAATAGCTTTAATATTCTAAAACCGACCATTTGGTCGGTTTTTTTATTGTTATAACTTCTCACTGCCAGTCCAAAGATCGATTTATTTTGTTAATTCATCGATATAGCGCCTAAAAAATGGCCCATACCAACTTTTAATCATTTCTACAGACCGGGTAGTCTGTAAAATCTTAAACAGCTTCGAACAATTTACCCGGCAAAGGCCTAATGACGCCTTTCATTTCCATAGCCAATAAGATGGCCGAAGTTTTGTAAACAGGTATATGGCAATTTAGGGCTATGCCATCTAACAACTGCTTTCCATTTTGCTGTAAATAAGTATAAATAGTCTGCTCGGTTTCGTCGAGGTCCACAAACAATTGCTTTTGAACGGTTTTAGATTTCCGATCGTCAACATCCCAATTTAACATATACACCAAATCGGCCGCAGAAGTCAACATATGCGCTTTTTGCTGCTTTATCAAGTTGTTGCAGCCAATACTGTATTTGTCGCTACTACGTCCTGGTACAGCAAAAACATCCCTATTATACCCATGGGCTATATCTGCCGTAACCAAACTACCCCCTTTCTCTGCAGACTCTATTACAACGGTAGCCTCGCTCATACCAGCAATGACCCTGTTCCGTTTTAAAAAGTTTTCTCTCTCGGGATTACTGGTACTCCAAAATTCTGTAAAAAATCCACCGTTATCACATACTTCGGTCTGATACTTGGCATGTACTTTCGGATAAATCTGATTAAGGCCGTGCGCCAAGCAACCGATCGTCTGCAAACCGTGCTTTATAGCTTCTTTTTGAATACAAATATCGACTCCGTAGGCGAATCCGCTCACAATTATTGGGTTTAATGGGGCTATATCCTTCACGAACTGTTCACAAAAAGCCATGCCATAGCCGGTAATGTTACGGGTGCCTACAACACTGATTATTTTACGGTCCCGAAAATCCATTTTCCCTTTCTTAAACAAGAGAATCGGGGCATCTATGCAATGCTTAAGGTGCTTAGGGTAATCTATATCCTTAAAATATGTGCATTGGATATTGTTGTTTATGATATAACCGTATTCCGCTTCCGCAGCTTTCAAATATGCCGAATCGAACAAGTATTTTATGGTATGTGTTCCAACACCGTCAATTTTTAAGAGCGTTTCTCTTTTTTCGTCAAAAACAGCCGATGGGCTGCCACAATGTGCAATTAATTTTTTAGCGATGACATCGCCTATGTTAGGTATGTGCTGTAATCTTAAAATTGCAAGCAACTCATCAGCAGTATGTTGTGAATCTATCATTGTAATGAACCAGAAACCACAAATATAATGTTAATAAAAAGTTATCCCATCCGTTTTGAAGACCCTTTATTTTTTTGATATTTGTGCCTTATGGTAGTAGAACATTATATCACAGAATTACTTTATAGATATAACTGTGTGGTAGTCCCAAATTTTGGGGCATTCCTTACACAAAGGACATCGGCAAGGATCAATGATATCACGAATACTTTTTATGCTCCTGCAAAATTGATTTCCTTTAACGAGCAACTTACCTCTAATGACGGTTTGTTGGTTTCCCATATAGCGGAAGCAGAAAAAGCTTCCTTTGAAACTACCCTGTCCAAAATCGAAGAGGTAGCCAAAGATTGGAAAAGACAATTGGCCGATGGTGAAAAGATAAGCTTACCAAACATAGGGCTTCTTTGGGCCAATAATGAGGGGCGCATACAGTTTCAACCCTATTACGAGGTAAATTATCTAACTTCTTCGTTTGGATTATCTTCCTTTAAGGCATTACCTGTGACCAGGGAAATATTAAAAGAAGAGGTGGTAGAAATGGAAGAGCAGATTCCATTTATCATAAGTCCTGAAAAAAGAGAACAGGGTAGTTTTAGGCCTTATTTAAAATATGCGGCGATATTTTTAATCGCATTGTCCACGAGCCTTACAGGTTACCGCTTCTACAACGACCGTATTCAAACAGATCGTATCGTAAGACAAGATGCCCAAAAAGAGGTGACCAGACAAATACAAGAAGCTACCTTTTTTGATACCGACCCGCTAGAATTACCTACGGTAACCATCGATGCCATATCGGCTACAAAAACTAGAACGGTCTCTGCCGGAAAACATCACATTGTAGCAGGGGCATTTAGAATTAAGAAAAATGCGGACCGCAAAATTAAATCCCTTCAAAGTAAAGGATACGACAATGCGGCCTATTATGGCACCAATGCCTATGGTCTTCATGTTGTTACCTATGATCGCTTTGATGATCCTAAAGAGGCTTTAACCGCCTTAAAGGAGATAAAGCGTACGCAATCGGCCGATGCATGGCTTCTTTCTGAAAAATAAAGGGGTCTAGCTCCCTTTAAAATTTTTGTTGCCCTTATCTTTGCGCAAAATTTTACTGTATGACAGCAAAAACTCCATCAGAATCCAGAACCACAATGACCGATATGGTCTTACCAAGTGAGACCAACGCCCTTCAAAATCTCTTTGGGGGCGAACTACTTGCCAGGATGGACCGTGCAGCAAGTATAGCTGCCGGAAGGCATAGTAGAAGAATAACGGTAACCGCCTCTGTAAACCATGTAGCTTTTAATCTTGCCGTTCCATTAGGAAGTGTTGTAACGGTAGAAGCTGCCGTTTCTAGGGCCTATACCACTTCGATGGAGGTCTATATAGATGTTTGGATAGAAGACAGGTATAATGGAAAGCGTACAAAGGCCAATGAAGCCATTTATACATTCGTAGCCGTAGATGAAACCGGAAAACCTACCGAAGTACCTCCTTTACGCCCTGAAACACCTTTAGAGAAAAAAAGATACGAAGGGGCCTTAAGGCGCAAACAACTAAGTTTGGTATTGGCCGGTAAAATGAAAGCGGACGATGCCACCGAACTAAAAGCGTTGTTCACCAAGGACTAAAAATCGAAATGGTCTGGGTGGGGACCAATTCGCTCATCCCTGTCCAGACTGTCTAAATACGCTACATCTTCTTGCGATAATTCGAAATCGAAAATATCTGCATTTGATTGGATTCTATTTTTATGCACTGACTTAGGAATCGTTACCACTCCTTTTTGCAAATCCCAACGTAAGATAATCTGGGCAATGGATTTGTTGTACTTGACAGCCAATTCTTTACAGATATCCAAATTAAAGACCTTACCTTGCATAAATGGAGACCATGCTTCATACTGAATGGTATTTTTATTGCAAAAGTCTATTAAATCTTGCTGTACCACGTACGGATGAAATTCCATTTGGTTGACCATTGGCACAATCTTACAGTCCTCCATTAAATCCTCTAGGTGATGCTGAAGAAAATTACTGACCCCTATAGCCCTTACTTTTTTATTTTCATACAAATACTCTAGGGCCTTCCAAGTTTCCTTATATTTTTCCTTTACGGGCCAATGAATCAATAACAGATCTAAATAATCTACTTGCAAACGTTTTGTACTGTCCTCGAACGATTTTAAGGTGCTATCGTAACCTTGATCGGTATTCCATACCTTGGTAACCAAAAAAATATCCTCTCTCGGTACCGAGCTTTCTTTTATACCGGTACCCACCCCCTCTTCGTTTTTGTAGATAGAAGCGGTATCGATATGCCTATATCCTATTTCAAGCGCATATTTTACAGAATCTATTACCTCTTGGTTGTTTTCTGCCTGATAGGTTCCTAAGCCCAAATAAGGCATCTTTACACCATTATGTAACGTAAAGGTTCCCTGAATATTTGTAATGTTCTCTTTCATATCAGATATTGATTATAGTTGATATACCCATTCCTCTGGGTTTAACCTAGAAGTATCTTTATACAAATAGAATTTTAAACGGGTCTGGTTGTTAGACCGATTGGTATAAATAGTGCCCAGTTCCTGTTTTATTTTCACCTTGTCCCCTTTTTTTACAAAAAGCTCGGACAAGTTATAGTACGTACTTATAAAGTTACCATGCTTGATCTGTACCCCTTTATTACCCCCGGGCACGGCCAATATGGCAATAACTTCCCCCTCAAAAATAGCCCTTGCCTTACTCCCGGGATCGGTGGCAATGATCACGCCGTTGCTTTGATGTTTTATTCCCGGGTAAACAGCATCTTTATAGATTCCGAAACCTTGACTTTTTATTCCCTTTTCCACCGGCCATATAAGCTTCCCTTTATTGGCCGCAAAATTATTGGCAACAATGGTGGCTTCTGGCGTTAAAACAAATTTACTGGAACTGCCAGATGATGTCTTACCCGCTTTCTTATTGGATGCGGCAATGGCCGACCTGATCAGTTTCTCTATCTGTTGATCTATTTTACGAGCCTCCCGTTTTTTGGCCTCTATGGCCTTGACATATTTGCTTTCATTTTTACGAATGGTACCCAATAAAGCTTTCTGCTCCTGTATTTCTTTAAAAAGCTGATCTTTCGCCTTATTGTTCTGGGCCAATAACACCTCTTTCACCTTCCTTTCTTCGTTCAAGTCCATATTAAGGCGTGTAAGCTCCTCCGTTTTGGCGATTATCTGCTCTCCTTGCTCCTTTCTATAGTCGGTATACTGTTTCATATACTGAAGCCTTTTAAAGGCCTGAAAAAAGCTCTCAGAAGACAACAGGAACATTAATCTGTTTTGTTTTGATTTATTCTGATAAGACTTCTGGATCATTTTTGCATACTCGTCCTTGATCTCTTGTAGTTCGCCCTTAAGCTTACTTATATTTCTAATATTGGTATTGATCTGTCGGTTGAGAAGGTTGGTCTGTTGGTTGGTTACCCTTATCAATTGCTGCCTTACACTGATCTTTTTGTCCAAGGCTTCCATTTGATCCAAAACATTGCCCTTTTCCTTTTTCTCGGACAATAAGAGCCGGTTAATATTCCTAATCTCATTTTGCAGTTGAGCCCTTTTTTCCTCCAATGCCTTTTGCTCACTTGTTTGCCCAATTGCATTTTGTACTGCAAGGGCAACAAATAAAAACAACAAATAGGTGTATGGTTTTTTTAGCATCATTCTAATACTATCTCTTTAAAACCTTTTGGTATTTTATACGGAAAATTTAGTTGCCTATTTAATTCTATGCTCCGATATTCCAACGAAATATTGCTTTCTGAATTTTCCTCTATGGCCAATATATTAATTTCATTGGGTATTACCTCCTTTCCCACTTGCTGGTAATTTTGGTACTTTATTTCCAATAATCTTTTCTTTAATGGTTGCGATAGTTGCTGCAGGGCCATTTTATAATTTCTAGGTTCTATTTGAAACAATGTCTTGTATAGTTCGCCGGCCTTTCTAGGAATTAAACGATAGCTTTCGTCAGCAATGGAGACCTCATACTTTTCTTTTCTCAGATCAAATAGGGCTTGACCCAATAAAAGATTTTGTACAATACTAAAATCGACCTCTGTACCCAGTAGTTTGCTTAAATAGGAAAAGTCGCCATCAAAATATTCATTGTCCAACTTATTATAGAAAGAAACCCGATCGGGAGTAATGTAGGCCTTTACAATACCTAGGGGAGCACTCATCCAAATACCCTTGTCCTTTACCATTCGAAGGCTCACGGTAAAACTCTGCGAATCTTCACCGTCGCTATAATTTATTTTTACCTTTCCGCTAAGGCTATTAAAGTTAGGTGCGTTTTGATAATGGGCCTTGACCACCGCTTTTGACGACAACCGATCATCCACGGTACCATCCGAAATCACCTTGGTACTTTTACAGGATACTACTACAAGAAAAACAAAAGCAAAGAAAAAGAACGACCTACTATTTTTTAATAAATTCCCTATCATAATCTAAAATCCGGGTTTAATCTTACGAAGATACATATTTGCCTTTGTAGGATTGTTCAAAGCATTGTATGCATCTGCCAATTCTTTGTATATCTTATTTCCCAATGAAACATCGCCTATTAAATAGTCTAATGCCGTTTCCAAAGATTCTATCGCCTGCCGATTCTTTCTGGTCCTGTTAAGGGCATAGCCGTTGGCATAATAAAAATAGGGCTGTGACGGATAATTTTCCAAGGCATCCTCTGAAATCTGCAAAATCAACGTTGCGGAATTTTCTATACTGATCAACCCTTTTAATCGATTTTTATACTCCATTAAACTTTTTACCTCGGTAGAAGCACCTACTTCTGTAGTAAAACTTTTGACGACAATTTTTTCGGGCTCCTTGTTAATAGAGTCGTTTATTCTGGACTTCAAATAATCCAATCCATCCATATTTTTTACTTCTTCCAATATGGATTTGGCCAATCTATATTTGCCGAGCTTAAAATAGGCCTTGGCCATATTTGCCTTTAATGTCTCGTTTTTCCACGGAATTTCGCTCTTAACAAGCTCTATAGAAGAATTCTGGGCATCCAAGGTTTTTGCCAAAGTATGTGCATACCAATAATTTTCTGGGTCTATTGTTACGGCCTCCTCGGCAAATTGCTGTGCATTAATATATTGTTTGTCCAACAAATATGTTTTGGCAAGTTCATAAGCAACCACATCCTTTTCAGGACCCATTTCCTTACATTTCAATAGGGCGTTTATAGCTTTATCATAGTTTTGAATCCCTTTCTGTTTTAGGGCTTCAAAGAAGCTAACCTGAAAATCATCGGAATACTCCTCTAAAAAGACTTCGGCACTTTCTTCGACCATGATCCTGTTATCCTCTTGCGAACTAAGCACCTTGGGGATTAGGTATATCCCCATAAAAATTAACCGCATTAGGATTCTTGTTCTCATGTGTACTTACTTTACACCGGTACTACCAAAACCCCCTTGTCCCCTGGTAGTATCGGATAACTCATCTACCGCCACCCACTCTGCACGTTCGTGTTTGGCAATAATCATTTGCGCTATTCTTTCCCCGTTTTCGATGGTAAAGTCCTCATTGGACAAATTAACGAGTATTATGCCCACCTCGCCACGGTAATCGGCATCTATCGTTCCTGGTGCATTTAATACGGTTATTCCCTTTTTGGCGGCCAAACCGCTCCTTGGCCTTACTTGTGCTTCATAACCAATGGGCAATTCTATAAAAAGACCCGTCTTTATAATGGCACGCCCCAGAGGTTTAAGTGTAACCGGCTCTTCAATGTTGGCTCTTAAATCCATTCCCGCAGAAGCCTCTGTTTCGTAGTGAGGCAACTCATGACCTGATTTATTTATGATCTTTACTTTCATTCAAATTAATATAATAGATTAAAAATTATTGTTTCCTACTTAGTGAAAACCTTTTTTAAATTGTCTATTTCCAATTTATACACCAAGCCCAAGAAAATTATCAATAAAGGGATTCCAACAAATAAACTTCTATCAAAGATATAGAAGGAAATGATTGAAAACAGTATAGAAATTCCTAAGTAAAATATAATTTTTCTAAAATTATAGGGTATCGGGTAGTACATACGCCCGAAATAAAAGGACAAGGTCATCATGGTGCCATAGGCGATCAGGGTTGCCCATGCAGAAGCCATATAGCTATAGGAAGATACAAATGCAAAGTTGATAATGATCGTGAGCAAAGCACCGATCATGGATATATAGGCCCCAAATTTGGTTCTGTCGGTAATTTTATACCAAACAGATAGATTATGGTAGATGCCAAGAAAAAAGCTGGCCAGCACAATAATGGGCACTACGGACATGGCATCCCAATAAGATTCATCTAAAACGATAAACCTTTTTAGTACATCTGCAAAAACAACAACTCCTAGGAGAATTATACTACCGAGCACCACAAAATAATTAGTAATCTGGGCGTATGCCTTTTGAGGGTTCTTGGTGTCTGAATGACTGAAGAAAAAGGGTTCTATCCCCATTCGGAAAGCCGTTGCAAAAAGAGTCATAAACAAAGCAAGCTTGTAGCAAGCCGAATACTTTCCCATCTCACTTTTTGCAATATCGACAGGAAGCAATTCTGATAGCAAGTATCTATCAAAAACCTCATTAATGGTAAATGCGATACCAGCAACCATAACCGGCATAGCATATTTTAACATTCGCCGCCACAAATCCATATCAAACACATACGGTCTTCTTAAATAAACACGGATCATCAACAACAGCGTTACGGAACTGGCAATAAGATTGGATATAAGGATGTAAGATATCTCAAAATTGGGTGTGTATGCCTTGCCCAAGAACCCCGGGGTATCTGCGGCGGCCAATTTTGGCAACAGAATTAGAAAGAACAGGTTCAACCCAAGGTTCATGGCTACGTTTAAAATTTTAACAATGGCGTAGCGCATAGGTTTTTCATTTGCCCTTAACCAGGCAAAAGGAACTATTACCAAAGCATCTAACACCAAAATACCCAATACATAGTTCATGTACCTAGGCTCAATGTTCAAAACTGCTGCAAAAGTTTCTTTGAACAGCAAGCCAAGCAATAAGAACAACATAGAAGATCCCGCCAAAGAAATCAATGATGTGGACACTACTTTTTTTCGATGCTCCGATTCTTTATAAAACCTAAAAAACGCCGTTTCCATTCCATATGCCAAAAACACATTTAAAATGGCAAACCACGAAAAAATAAGAGTTACCTCCCCGTACGTTCCCGGTGGCATTACGGCAGTGTAAATAGGCACCAGCAAGAATGACAGCATTCTGGGCAAAACAGTCGCCAAGCCATATATAGCCGTTTGTTTAAAAAGTTTTTTAAGCGGATTCAAACACCTTAGATTGAGACGTTAAAAGTACCTATTTACGATGGTTAAACAAAGTTAGTTTTGTAGCTCGTATCTTAAAATATTCCATTTTTTTTGAAAGAGTTGCCAAAACCGGAACATACCTAACAACTATCAATGTACGTTAACCCTATTCAGGTTATTAGGTCTAGACCTAATTTAAGGTCCAAAATGTAACTCTTAGTTTTAACCACCAAAATAACATTCCAATTGTTTTATAGATCCATTCTCCTCATTGCCAAAGAGGCCAACAAAAAAGCCAGCAATAACATAAATGCAGCCAAGGCATAGGGAGCACCAGGAAAATAAACCTTAGTTTCAGGACGTATAAAGAAATAAAAGACTGGTGAGAATATCAATTGACCTAAAATTGCCGTGACACTGACCAGACCTGTAATAGACCCTTGCAGGTTTCCCTGTTCCTTTTCGGAAACCTCGTTGGAAATTACTCCTTGAACGGTGGGTCCTGCAATACCACCCAATGCATATGGAATTAAAAATGCATACAACATCCATGGTTCCGATGCCAATGAAAAAAGGAACATACCTATCGTCCATAATAAAAAGCCATAGACAACCACCCTTTTTCTTCCTAGTTTTTTTACAAAAAAACCGACTAAAACTCCCTGAACTATAGCCACCAATAAACCCACGACCATTAATGAAATGCCTATTTCCTTTGGACTCCAATCATAACGTTCAATTCCATAATAAGACCATGTGGAAGGAAGCGCCTGCCCGGCCAAATTAGCCAAAAAATAGGCGGAAATAAGTAACAACACCCCTTTATAGTTACGCAAAGCAAACAGTGAAACCCCTGGTATCATTTTCTTTATATCAATAGACCTTCTGTTCTCAACAGATAGGGATTCTGGAACAAAAAACAACCCAAAGAGAAAATTTGCAAACGTCAAGGCCGCAGCAATATAAAAAGGCAAACGAATATCTATTTCACCAAAAAAACCGCCAATTCCAGGCCCAATAATAAAGCCCAGGCCAAAAGCGGCCCCTATCAACCCAAAATTCTTGGCCTTGTTCTCTTTGGTACTCACATCGGCAATATAGGCGGAGGCCACCGTAAAACTGGCTCCGGTAATACCAGCCAAAAACCTCCCCAAAAACAACCAAGTAATAGTAGGTGCCCAAGCGTGAATCAAATAATCGACACTCAACCCAAGCAAAGCCAATAAAAGAATAGGGCGCCGACCGAATTTATCAGATATTTCCCCCAAAACCGGAGAAAACAAAAATTGCATACCTGCAAAAGCGGTGGTAAGCCACATTCCATAGATAATGGCCATATGATTGCCCTCACCGGTTAGTTCCATTATCAGTTCTGGAATGATAGGGAGAATGATCCCTATTCCGATAACATCGACCAAAATTGTAATGAATATAAAAAGTAAAGCCGTTTTTTTCGATTTCATATCGGGGACAAAAGTCGGTTAAAAATTGAAGTGGTCTGACTTTAAAAACAAAAACCTCACATTTCTGTGAGGTTTTTTATTCTACTATTAATATGAAATTAGTTGTTCAAAGCCTCGGCTCCACCAACTATTTCTAATATTTCATTTGTAATTGCTGCTTGTCTTGCCTTGTTATAGGTCAATTTCAACTGATCCCTTAATTCTGTGGCGTTATCGGTAGCCTTGTGCATAGCGGTCATACGTGCTCCGTGCTCACTGGCAAACGAATCTCTTATGCCCTTATACAATTGTGTCTTTAATGATTTCGGAATCAATTGCTCCACTATTTCTGCCTTAGATGGCTCAAAAGTGTAATCCACATTGGCACTATCTTCCCCTGTAACAGGCACTATTGGAAGAAACTGTTCGGTCATAACAATTTGTGTGGCCGCATTCTTAAACTTGTTATACACAATTTCAATGCGGTCATATGTACCGTTTGTAAACTTTTCCATTAGATCCTCTGCGATCAAGGCAACATTATCAAATGTCAGGTCATCGAAAATAGCACTATGCTCTGCAATGACATTGTATCGCTTTCCGAGAAAATCATTGGCCTTTTTACCAATGGCAACAAAATCCACTTGTTTTCCAGCGTACACATTCTCGACAAGATCGGTACTCTGTTTTAAAATATTGGAGTTGAACGCACCACATAACCCCCTATTAGAGGTTATGGCTACCACCAATACTTTGTTTACCTCTCTATTATCGGCATACTTGCTTCCTGAGTCCCCTTCCAAACTGGCGCTAAGACCTTGTAAAAGTTCCGTTAGCTTATCGGCATAAGGCCTCATTGCCGTAATGGCATCTTGCGCTTTTTTCAATTTTGCAGCAGATACCATTTTCATGGCACTGGTAATCTGCATGGTTGAAGAAACAGATGCTATTCTATTACGTATTTCCTTTAAATTGGCCATTCTTTCGAGTTAAGAATTCGATTGTAATTTAGTTGTATTTAGCAGAAAGCTCTTTACAAACAGAGGCTAAGGTATCTGTAACCTCGTCTGTTAATTTTCCAGCTTTTAAAGTGTCAAGTACATCTCTATGCTTAGCATTCAAGAATTCCAAGAAATCACGTTCAAATTCTTTGACCTTTTCAACAGGAACATCTTTCAATAAGTTTTTAGACCCTGCGTAAATAATCGCGATTTGATCCTCTACCGTATAAGGATCGTTCTGTGCTTGCTTTAAGATTTCAACGTTTCTACGACCTTTCTCGATTACATTTAATGTAGCTGCATCCAAATCGGAACCAAATTTCGCGAATGCTTCCAATTCACGGAACTGTGCTTGATCCAGTTTTAAGGTACCAGCCACTTTTTTCATTGATTTGATCTGTGCGTTACCACCCACACGAGATACCGAAATACCCACGTTAATTGCTGGTCTTACACCTTGGTTGAACAAATCTTGCTCTAAGAAAATTTGACCATCTGTAATAGAAATTACGTTGGTAGGTATATAGGCCGATACGTCACCCGCCTGAGTTTCGATAATAGGCAATGCCGTTAAAGAACCACCTCCTTTTACCATCGGTTTTAATACCTCTGGCAAATCGTTCATTTCTTTTGCGATATCGTCATCATTGATAACTTTTGCCGCACGCTCCAATAATCTAGAGTGTAGATAGAAAACGTCACCTGGGTAAGCCTCACGTCCTGGTGGTCTTCTCAAAAGAAGGGATACCTCACGATAAGCTACTGCTTGTTTTGATAAATCATCGTATATGATCAATGCAGGACGACCTGTATCTCTAAAGTACTCACCTATAGAAGCTCCGGCAAACGGTGCATACACCTGCATTGGCGCAGGATCTGATGCGTTCGCGGCAACAATGGTGGTATAGGCCATTGCACCTTTATCTTCTAGAATTTGCGCTATCCCGGCTACTGTAGATGCTTTTTGCCCTACGGCTACATATATACAGTATACAGGCTCACCGGCATCATAAAATTCTTTCTGGTTTAGAATAGTATCTATACAAACAGTAGTCTTACCTGTTTGACGGTCACCGATTACAAGCTCCCTTTGACCACGACCTACAGGAATCATGGCATCTATCGCCTTGATACCAGATTGCATAGGTTCTGTTACAGGCTCTCTATAAATAACACCTGGTGCTTTACGCTCCAATGGCATTTCATAGGTCTCACCGGTAATAGGCCCCTTACCATCTATTGGGTTACCCAAAGTATCTACCACACGACCAACAATTCCTTCACCAACATTGATAGAAGCAATTCTTTGGGTTCTTTTAACGGTAGCCCCTTCTCCAACTTCTTTGGAAGGTCCTAACAATACAACACCCACATTGTCTTCTTCCAAGTTCAAAACGATTCCTTCCAAGCCGCCTTCGAACTCTACCAACTCACCATATTGTGCATTTGCCAAGCCGTAGACCCTGGCAATACCATCACCTACTTGCAATACAGTTCCTACTTCGTCTAAAGTAGCGGTTGCATCAAATCCTGATAATTGTTTCTTTAAAATTGCCGATACTTCTGCGGCTTTTACTCCTGCCATATGTTCTAGATATAAAGTGTTGAAACGAGAAGTTCTACTCCTCTCTTTCTACTAATAATTATTATAGACTGTTTGTAAATTCTCTTTTTAAATTGTTCAATTTGTTCGAAATGCTAGCATCGTACTGCAAATCGCCCACTCTTAAAACAAACCCACCGATGATACTCTCATCAACTTTATTCTCAACGGTTACCTCGTTACCTGTAATGGAAGCTACATGTTTTAAAACCTTTTTTTCCAAGGCCTCGTCCATAGGAACCGCGGTAGTTACGTATGCCACATCATTTCCTTTCAATTGCTCGTTTAGAATGATGTACTTTAAAGCTACCTCGTTCAACATAGCAACCCTTTTATTGTCTACCAACATGCCTATCATTCCATCGGTAATTGCATGAGACCCTTTGAAAACCTCGTTCAAGACTTTCTTTTTTACGTCTCCGGAAATAACAGGGCTAGACAACATCTCTTTTAAATCCGTACTGTCTGAAATGGTATCCACTATGGTACGCATATCTTTCTCAACGGCTTCGGTCGCCTTGTTCTCCACTGCCAAATCCAAAATGGCCTTCGCATATCTGATTGCTGCTCTAGAGTCGCTCATTTCTTTTTAGTTCAATTTGATATCACCCAACATTTTCTCCACTAATTGAAGTTGCTTGTCTTTAGCGGATAACTCTTCTTTCAATACTTTTTCGGCAATACTAACGGATAGTTCCGCCACTTGGCTCTTAATATCGGCAACGGCTGCTTTCTTTTCACTCTCTATTGTCGCCTGTGCCTGTTTGATCATTTTATCCCCTTCTGCCTTAGCCTGCTCTTTAGAGTCGGCTATCATCTTATCTTTGATCTCACGAGCTTCTTTCAACATTGCCTCACGCTCGGCACGGGCTTCTTTCAACATTCTGTCATTGTCCGCCTGAAGGTTTTGCATATCGGCTTTTGCTTTTTCTGCTGCTGCCAAAGCATCTTGAATACCGGCCTCTCTTTCGTTCAAAGAATTTAATATAGGTTTCCAGGCAAATTTCACCAACAAAAATATCAGGGCCAATAACAAGATGACCTGAACTATGAACAAACCTGGCGAAAAATCGTTTAATAAAGTTTCCATTTATTTATTTGTCTATAAATTAAAATACGAATCAATAGTTAAAACATTTCCTGCAACCAACCGTTGCAGGAAAATGTCTTTTTTGGTTAATATTCTTATTTTCCTAAGAATAAGGCACCGAATGCCAAACCTTCCAAAAGTGCAGCGATGATAATCATCGCAGTTTGAATTTTACCGGTCGCTTCTGGTTGACGGGCAATACCTTCCATTGCCTTACCACCAATTTGACCAAGTCCAATACCTGCTCCGATAACGATTAAACCTGCTCCAATTAAATTGTACATAGTAAACTGATTTATATATTAAATTAAAAAACTCCTATTAAATAAAATCTCCCCTTACATCTTCTGCATCCGGTACTACATGCCCTTCCGCATCATGTTCATGCTCATGTTCATGTTCCGCCACCGCCATACCAATAAACAAAGCCGAAAGCATTGTAAATATGTAAGCTTGTAAAAAAGCCACCAATACTTCTATCAATGTGATAAAAAACGACAGCACCAAAGACAAGGCCGTAGCCCCACCGACCGTAAGGGTTTCCTTAAGGGTGAACATAATAGCAATCAAACTCATAACTACGATGTGGCCCGCAGATATGTTTGCAAAAAGACGCACCAACAATGAGAACGGTTTAATGATAAATGCACCGGCCAATTCAATAATAGCCAATACAGGTCTTATCAATACAGGCACCCCTGGCATCCAGAGCATGTGCATCCAATAATCTTTATTTCCGCTAAACGTATAAATTACCAATGTAAAAATTGCCAAAGCTGCCGTTACCGCAAGTTGCCCGGTTACGTTAAAACCTAATGGAGTCAATCCTAAAAGATTCAAAATCCAAATAAAGAAGAATACGGTCAACAAATAACCGGTAAACTTTCTGTATTTTTTCTCACCTATGTTAGGACGGGCGATTTCGTCACGTACATATATCACCAATGGCTCTAAAACCCTACCAAAACCGGTAGGAACACTTTTGTTCTTATATTGTTTTGCCAAAGAAGAAAAGGCCCATAACATAAAAAGACCCACCAATAAAATTCCGAATACGCTTTTGGTGATAGAAAAATCCAACACCCTATGGGCATTGGCCGCATGGTGATGCTCATCTAAACTCAAAGAAGTCGCACCCTCTTCCAACTCATATATCTTACTGTGCAACTTAACGAATTTAGAACCATTTTTTTCGACCACAACCTCACCATTATCATCATGGTGGAATTCTGAAGACATAAACGTTACCAAGCCATTGCTAGACCATAATATGACCGGCAATGGGAAACCTACGTGCTTTCTCTCTCCTTCACTGTTCGTATAAGAAAACAGGTGAAAGTCATGAGCGTCTTTAATGTGGTGCAGAATATATGCATCCACATCTTCTTTACTGCTAACAGTACCTTCTTTTTGACCCTCTGAGACTGCAAAACCTTGGAGTGAACTTCCTATTGCCAAAAACAACACTAGCTTTTTAATCACTTTTGAAACGTCCTTCATTATTTCTTTATCAAAAATTATGCTCCTGAAAATTTGCGCAAAAGTAGTTAATATTACCGTAATTCAAAGAATTTTAAAGCTTTAAAATTCTGGATTATTTTCTTTGCATGATTTTTGAAACAAAAAAGACTTCCATAGACAAGAATATAAATATAGGAATAAGAATAAAAGCCCTGTAAATACGGGGAAGTGTTTGATCTCCCATTAGTTGTGGAAAAAGCATGGCGGTAAAGAGGACAATTTTAAAAACCAACAGGCCTATGTATATAAAACCTAATTGCTCAAATATTTTGCGTTGTTTTGAAAGAATTTCAAACCCGATAACCAATAGTAAGGAGAACAAAAAATGGAACAGGTATGTTTTTTGCAAAAGCAATTTAATTTCTAGACCGTCGTCTTGAAAAAACAGACTATGCAAGAAATAAGAGACCGCGCCCACCAAAGTGAACACGGTTGTATATAAAAATATCTTTTTGAGCAATTCTACCTATTTATTTAGGGCCATTACTTTTTTTATGACCAAGTATATGGACAAAAATACGGCAAGTAATGTAACTGTATCCTCTAAAAATGTTTTTTGAAATTTTTCATCTAACCAAGAACCTAACAAATTACCCAAATAAATGGTTGCTCCCATTTGAATGGCAATACCCGATAGGCTTGCTGCCGCACGCAGCAGATCGGAGTTGTTATGAGGCTTTTGCCGGCTCATTTTTTCCTCCTACGGAAGATTTGAACCCTCCTGAATTAGTGCCTAGGCCCTTTCCTTTCATCGTACATGATGCATTAAAGGTAGCACCAGGCTCAACGGCCAATTTAGAAACGGATACCGTACCCTCGATTATTGCAGATGACTTTAACGATAGTAGATCGGAAACCAATAGTTCGCCGTTGAAACTGCCTTCGATATCGGCATTTACACATTCTACCTTACCGTGAATATAGCCATCTTTACCAATGACCACTTTACCGGAAGTTTTTACGTTACCGTCCAATTTTCCGTCGATACGGAAATCCGCTTCGGAAACGATATCTCCTTTAATCTTAGTGTTTTTTTCAATTCTGTTGGGTTGTCCTCCAATTTCACTCATAGATCTAGGTTTTTGTTTGTCTGAAAACATTGTTCAAGGTTTTGGGGTTAAAAGTGTGTTCTTGTACGCTTGTAAATTTTTATGTACTTGTATTATCTTATAGTTGTCAGATAAAATTACGAAATTCTCATCAGCAACCTTATAATCCTTGTTATTTTTTAGAAGCTCGGCATATCCTAGGGCATAATCTTTGGATTTAAAGCCATGTACTACCACAAATTGCTCTTCTAAATTATAAATATCCTTGGAAACAATATTCTTATATTTTAAATCTACAATAGATTTTCCCAACAACTCCATCAATTCCAATGCCCTTTCGTTATCACTTCTTTTAAACGGAAAAACAACTTTCCAATTGGAAGTACCTTGAGAGCCTGTTTCTGGTGAAAACTGTGTAGATTCCAGCTTAGGCAGTTGTTCGGCTATCATTTGTTCTGCTTTCTTGCCTTCCGGATTGTTTGGGTAGGTCAATGCAACATAGTTCAGGGCCTCTTTAAACGGTTCAAAACCTTGAAGCCTTCCAATAGCATTGGCTTTCAGCATCTCAAACTTAGGTACTATAGGGTCTCCCGTAAACCTATTAATATTCTCTTCGGTACCGGTAATGACCTCCAAGAACTTTTGCTCCTGAAATTTCTTGAACAAATCTTGATATCTTTTCTCGGGACTGTCCGAACTATCGGCAAGCACTGCTTGTGGGTTCAATAATATTTCTGCGTACCTAGAGTCTTTATGGTTGGCAATAATATCCGCTTTCATTGTCGCCATTAAGGGACTGTTCTCTTCCTCGTATATTTTATACAGGTTATATTTTGATGGAAGCACCAAACGTTCCTCTGGATTAGAAGCCAATACATCTTCTAGTTTCTTGGCCGCCAACATGTTTTCTTTGAACTTTTCTTTATAGATCAGCCCCAATTGATAATTGGCAAAGTTGCGTTCTGTATTAAGACTATCAATGATCGAAACATCTTTTGGAAGCCGATCCATATAAAAATCAAGGGAAAATTTTTCTTCTTCAGAAATAGGAATGTCCGCCAAATCGCCTTGCACGACTGCATCTTCTGCTGCAGAAACATTCGTAACAGATTTGTTGGACCATCGCCAATCGTCTTCCAGCTCACGATTGCCCCATCTATTCTTAAAGTCGTTTTGGCCATACCCTAAACTGGTAATATTGTAAAAATAAAATTTACCCTTGTTTTCCTTTCCGCCCTTACTTTTGGCAAATGCGGCAAAACCATCGGTTAGTTTATCTCTTTCTTTTTTCTGTGCTGCTTCTTTGGCCGCCTTTAGATCTTCTATATGCTTCTCAAAATATGCAATTTGGTCATCTTTTGGCAGGTAGTATAGATTGATCACACTATCTGCATACTGTACAATATCTTCATATTTAATAACATCCTCTAGATTGTCGAGCTTCTTTTTAATGGTACGATACTTTTTCGTGTTTTCGTCCAAGTTGGTCAAAACACTATCGTAGTATGCTCCCGCATACTTATAATTGTTCTGGTCAAAGTTGTATTCCGCCAAGTTTTCATAGTTCAAGGCATTAAGTTTGGGCTCGTTCTGGGTAGCTCGTAGCGATCTGTTAAAATAGACCAATGCCAAACTATCGGAGCCTTCCGCTAGATGGTATTCGGCTATCTGCCTATAAATCTTATCTAAAAATGGCCTGTTCTCACGATTCTCCTCTAAATCCGTAAGGTACTCTAGCATTTCTTCTTTGTTCTCATCGGTCACCTTCGTATTCTTGATCTTTTCTATCTCGGCATTGATCATATATACCCTTGGTGATCTTCTGTTAAGTTCTATCACCTTGTCAAAGGCATAGTTGGCACTGTCCTTATATCCCAATTGATTGTAAAGCTGTCCTATTATGTAGTAATACCTTCCTTTTTCGGGGTTCTTTTTAGTGTAATAGGAAGCTACCTTAAGCTGCTGTATGGCCGTATCTGGTACATTGAGATTTATATAGGCTTGTGCCAACATGGCCCGGGCATCGGCATATTCTTGGTCTTTGAGGTTTTCGAACTTCATTAGACGTTTTAAGTTCTTGATCGCCAACTCTTCGTTCTCTAAACGTATGTTTACCTTTTCTCTCCAAATGCTCGCCTCGTTAAGCTTATCGCTTTCGGAATATTTGTTCAGAATATAATTGAAGGCCTCCAGGGCAGGTATATACCTTTCGTCAAAGTAACGGGCCTTACCCAATAGAAGAAAAGCTTCATCGGTTTGTGGGTTACGCTCCTCGTTCTTAATATCCATACTATGCTTTTGGATGGCCTTAGTGGCTTTTTCCTCGGCAATTATAAAGTTGGGATTATTATCTTCGGAATCTAACTTAACCTCTCCAGATACTTCGAGACGCTCTATCGGTAAAATTTCCCAATAATCATCTTTATAGGTATCGTTTAATGTGGCCCTGCCCTCTTCAAAAGCAATATTGCCATTGTACAAAGTGTTATACTTCGTATTCAAGGCATGCCAATTGCGATTGATAAAGGCATCTTTTTTCGTGGAACATGCACTAAAGAACAATGTTCCCACAAGACCGGATAAAATAAGTTTGTTTCTAAGCTTCAAAATAGACTGTCTACGTATGTATGCATAACTGAAAAACAACCATATTATTATACTGTTCATCGACAAAACGTCATTTTATCTTCATCCGCTACACCCTAGTTATTTTTCCCGTCCTCCATTTTTACAAACCAGTTAGTTTGTTTTAGGAAGATCTACCTGAAAAAAATGAAGATTTTACTCTTTTTATCGATGTTTCGTCGTTACAAAACGATCGTCTCCAAAATTACAATGAGATTTTTATATCAAAAAACCGACTCACGAGTCGGTTTTTGTTTTTATGTCTTTTTAAATCTATTTTAAGGTGTTTAACCAGCAAAAAAGGTTTCCAATTCTTTCAATGTTTCAGTGGACGTTTTAATGTCCTTAACCATTTCCCCTTTGTTCAAAACCACAATACGTTCACAAACTTCGGTTACGTGGATCAAATCATGACTGGACACCAAGACCGTTACATTTTCCTTAGCCGCCAAATCCTTGATGATGCCTTTTAAACGTATTTGGGTGGTAGGGTCCAAATTGGCAAAGGGCTCATCTAAAATAACAACCTCCGGATTTCCTATAAAAGAAGCCACAATACCGGCCTTTTTCTGGTTTCCCTTAGAAAGATCGCGCAAATACTTCTTTTGCCCCAGAATTTCTCCATGAAAAAAATCATCGAACTTTGCCAAAAGGGCATCAACGTCCGCTTTGTTCTGTCCACGTAGGTCCCCGATAAAATAAAAATACTCCTCAGGGGTCAAATAACCTATTAAAAATGTTTCATCTATAAACGATGACGTAAAAGGCTTCCACTCTTCGCTGGTATTTACCTGCACCCCGTTATTATCGATATGGCCAGATGTAGGCTGTATCAAATCTAACAGCAGACTAAAAAATGTAGTTTTGCCCGCACCATTGTTTCCAACCAGACCAAAACTCTGTCCTGTGGGTATTTCTAAATGTTCTATATTCAAAACGGTCTGTTTACCGTATTTCTTCGTTAAATTCTGTGTTATAATCATGGTCTATATTGTTAGCTATTCTTTTGTTTAAATCCGGCGATCATGCCATATTTCTTTTTTCTGTATTGTTGGGTCACCTTGTCCAAAAGGAAATTTCTCATGGCCAACCCTGCAATGCCCATTACCGATAAAACGATTACCGCGGCCTCTACAGAGATTAAATAATAAAATAGGGTGAATATGAGAATCGGCACTATTAATACGGGCAGCATGATCAAAAATTGATTGGCACTGGTACCTTGCATATTTCCGAACGGACTCTGATCCAATTCTATTCGTTTTTTATTGAAGGAGCCAAAAAATAAAATGACCGGTATATTTACGCCCAGATTATACAATGCACAACCAAAATTAATGGCCAATGCCTCCCAACCAAAGTAAACATAGGGTATGGTGAGCAAAAACATAAAAACAACACTTACCGATATAAGCAAGGCCTTGGACTCTAAATACTTTCGTAATGGAATGTTCTGCGACATCATCATACTATAATAACTACTATCCCAGGCAGGAATAAACTGTCCAAAATTGCTAAGGAAAATCCCCGTCATAAAGACTCCTAAAAATGCCTTCATAGGCATCATTTCGGCATAAATGTCCTGCGTGTAGAATATTAATCCGTAGAAAACAAACAACAAAGAGATCCATACCTGCGACTTGGTACGTTTGTTTCTCCATATCATCTTTAGGTCCAATTGAAGAAAAGTTCCCATGTCGCCTAACTTCTTGGTCCATGCCAAATCGCTCGTATTCACCTGTACGTTCTTTGGCTTTAAACTGGCATCCAAATAAATTTTGTTATGCAGGTACTTGTAGTTAAGGTAATAAATGAGCACGGCCAAGGCTATGGGCACAAGCACAGTTATTGGATATGCGTACAGCGCATGAAATATAGGTGCGAAAAAGTCCTTTACCGAGAAGAGACCAAAATAATCCAGTCCATACAGCACTGCAATTATGGTACCTAGGGCAATAAGCGCCTTATCGCTTTTATTAATTAATAGATTTATATAATTAATGCCCAGTACAATGGCGATAATCGACACCAGCCATAGGCTTACATTAAGAAAAGAATACCCTTGAAAAAGTAGGACAATACAAAAGGGAACAAAAAAGAAAAGGGACAACAAATTATAGATCGATGCTGCCGAACGACCTAAAATATAGTGGGCAATAGTACTTTTTTTAACTGGTGTGGTCAAAAAAGGTTTTATATCCATAACCGGAAGCTTCTGCATAAAGTAACGGAAGAACAACTCGATCAATATCCAGTAGATCATATACTGACTTATAGACCACATAGGGCTTTGATCAGGAAAAATATCTTTTAGGATAAAATAGCTGGCGACCCCCATGGCCGCTAATACGATCAGCATATAGACCGCAAAAAAGCCCATCAGAATCTTCACCGCAAGACTTTTTCCGAAGTTGGGAGACCTAAAAAAAGATTTCCATTGTAACGAAGCAAATTTCTTAAACATAGTTAGTTGGTTGCTATTATTTAGACAATAGGTATTTAGAAAATCAAATTTGTTACAGTATCTAGGCAATTTTATACTCCGGATACGTTTCCTCCAGCAATTCTTCGGCCTTTGAAGGAATAACGAACATAACCACATAGGTAGTCAAAGCAGCTGCTACGACCAGCAGGGCATAGGCCAGATCAAACCAAATGTTATCGATTAAAGATCGATCAAGATTTTGGACGGATAATCCTATCTGCAGTACTAGGTTATTATAAACAACCACATTGCCAAGATTGTAGATCATCTCCCTCAACATCCATTTTTTACCGCCCTCTGCCATTTTAAATTTTCTGTCCTTTCTTGAAACAAAAAGATAACCCATAGAAAAAACAACCAGTAAAAAAGCCATTCCGAAACAAACGTATTCCTTTACATCGATACCACTTGTATAATGTAGTATGGTATACACGATCGCTACTGCAGAAAATGTTAAAAGCAGTTTTGGCAACTGCAGCCACTCTTTAAAGAACCTCCATATAATAGACCTGTATTTTTTACCCAAGGCCTTTTGCCGCTTTTCTACCACATCCATAAAACCCAAAACCCCAAACTTTTTAAATTCGCCTTGTAGGGCCTCTTCAAAAGAAAGGTTCGGGTTCGTTTGCCACTCCTCTTCTATACCATTGGCCATATGGTCTACCAGCTCTGTTTGCAGGTCGTAATGCTCTACATGGTGTGCTCTGGTAAATTTATACAGCTTTTGTATGTGATCTTGAGTAAGCTTCATTCTTAATTATAGATCAAGTTTCTATATTGCTTTACTATCCCCTTTTTACTCCTTAACACCTCTAAAACACCGGCAACGTTGAAAATAATGACAAAAAACCAAAAGACCATAAAATAAGTGGGGTGCTCTTTCAACCAACCTATATAGATTCCGTTGGTGTATAAAAACAAAGAAGGCAAGGACATAATCGACATCAAGTATTGGGCGGATTGTATTTTCTTGTACATGCCCTTGGGCCTAAGGTAAACGTAATACGCCACTATTTGTGGAACAGCTAGGGTTCCTATGAATAAATAAGGTAATATGTTTTTATCTAAAACATGAAACGCCAAATAGATAACCGCCCCTAATAAAATCGAAATACACAAATACCTTAAATCGGTAAAAAATTGCAGGGTTTGTTTAAACAGGGCTTTTTGGTGACCCCAATGTCTTTTATTGTGGAGATTTTTTTGATACGAGCGCACAAAATTGCCTTTCGTCCTAAGAAAATCACCTAACAGCACATATTTTGAATCGTTCTCAAATTCAGATGCCAAGTGATCTATAAGCTCTAAACGAACATCCATAAATTTCACCCCTAAGAATTGGAGGAACCTATCAATCTCCAGTATTTGGGCTTGATTCAATTTCATATCAATACCTGCTTATTGGTTGCCATATGTGCATTATAAAACTCTAAAAAGAAAAATGAAAAGGCTAAGGTAAAGGCATGCATCCAGACGGAAACAAGATTTAGGGCGCCATCTTGGAGCAAAGACATAAATACCGTCCACAGCGGATTGTACAAAACAAACATGAACGAAAAAGCAATGGCGTTTATATTGAACAGAAAACTGAACGATGTTTGAAAACCGGTAGCCTTGATCCGGTATTTAAAAAAGAGCAACATAGCAAAAAGCAAGAGGTATAACGAACCTACCAAAACCTCCAAAGCCCTTAACATTTCTATCGCAATCATATCTGCGGCCAAAAAGAAGAGCCCGGTTATGGCAAAGGCGAACAATAAGGTCTTTAAATAGATGACCTTGATTCTTTTGACGCATTTTTTTATAACGATTCTGGGGCCTACCCAAAGCATTCCGAGCCAATAACTGGAATACTCCCCAAGATCGGTATGCCATTTCCTTATTTCGTTTCGAAAAGCGGTTTCAAAATCTACCTTTTGAGATTGCATAGCTTCATCGATACTTTCCGTCATATGATCAACTACCTCTACCCTCAAATCTAAATGGGTAAGATTCTTGCTATTCAAATAATGCTCTATCTTTTGTATTTCATGACTTGTAAGTGCCATAATTTATTGAATGCTCCATTTAGGTTTAACCAATTGCTGCATACTTCTGATAAATTCTTCCAACTCGGCCAAACGGTTCACCGTTTCCTTTTCGCCTTGCTCGGTCAGTTTGTAATACTTGCGCAAACGATTGTCCACTTTGGCCACCTCAACGTCCAACAGACCCTCGGCCTCTAACTTATGAAGTGCCGGATACAAGGCACCTTCAGTGATTTTTAAATCTCCTTTGGTAATAGCCTTTACTTTTTGGGTAATCTCATACCCGTACATCTTTCCTTCTTCATCCAATAATTTTAAGATGATCGTAGATAAACTTCCTTTATATAGTTTAGAATTCGCCATTATTGAATGCTATTGCACGTTAAATTCAACAAACATACTCCACTAATATACATAAATTTCTTATGCATAAATTATTTAGGTATATATTTTTAAGGCTTTCCATTTTATATCGATGTACCAATGCTTAATTTTGTAGACTATCTATTTAAGAAAAGATACTATGGCAGATTTCTATGCACTTACGGTCAAAAGCATTAAAAAACTAACTCCTAATTCGGTTGCAGTAACATTGGAGATACCCAAAGATCTAATTCAGACCTTTGTTTTTACTGCCGGACAATACATTACCATAAAAAAGGAAATAAAAGGAAAAGAACTTCGAAGAGCGTACTCTATCTGTTCATCACCGAAAAAGGAGAATATTACCATAGGAATCAAAAAAGTGGATAATGGAGGTTTCTCCCATTATGCAAATACAAAATTACAGGTAGGGGATGTACTGGAAGTAATGCCCCCAGAAGGAAGATTTTCCTTTAAACCGACCGGTAAAGTGCAAAATATAGCCGCCTTTGCTGCCGGTAGTGGAATTACACCGATTATGAGTATTGCCAAATCCGTTTTGGATGACAACCCCAAAAACACCTTTGTTTTGGTGTATGGAAACAAAAGCTATGAAGAGACTATGTTCTATACCGATTTGGTAAAACTGGAACTTGATTATACCAATAGGTTTTTTGTTTATTTCACCAATAGCCAAACAAGGGAAGACAAGGCGCTATTCGGACGTATTGACACTTCTACCGTCAACTATGCCCTAAAAAACAAACATGCGGGCACCTCTTTTGATGCTTTTTACCTATGTGGTCCTGAGAAAATGATCCATACCGTAAAAGACACCTTGTTGGAAAATGGTATTGAAGAAAATAAAATTCTCTTTGAATTGTTTACGGCCACCGAAATCAAAGAAGAATTGCCTACCCTACCGGACGGACAAACTTCTTTAACGGTAGTTTTGGACGATGAGGAGTTTCAACTGACCATGGACAAGAAAACAACAGTGCTCGATGCTGTGTTGAAAGAAAACATCGATGCCCCTTATTCATGTCAAGGAGGGGTCTGTAGCAGCTGTATTGCAAGAGTAACGGAAGGTAAGGCAGAGATGGCGGTAAATCAGATTTTGACCGATAGTGAAATTGCCGAAGGTTTTGTTCTTACCTGCCAAGCACACCCAACAACACCGACCCTAAAGGTTGATTACGATGATGTATAGCTATCTTGTCAAGTAGCATTATTGTCACCATTTACGCAAAAACCTATTAGAATAGCTTAAGGAAGCAACAACTTTAGTTGTTCAATGGCATTTTCATAACCTAGGGTATATGCCTTCTCTATGCCCTTTCTATCAAGAATTCCGATATGTTCCAAATCCTTGGGTTCAACGACCATATCGCATTGGCTTATTTTTTCTCTATTAATGGCATAGATCATAAGACCTGTAACCCTTCCGGTCAACTGAATGGAGTTTTTTAAATGCTTCTTGTCCAATTTAGAAACAATGGACACGTTGCTGCCAATTATAAAGTCCGCTTTACCCAAAACCGGTTCTAATGGAAAGTTGTTCATTATACCTCCATCGGCATACAAACCTCCATTATAGTGGACAGGACTAAATACCGGTGGCAATGCTGCAGATGCCAACAAAGGTTTTATTAGCTCTCCCTGGTTTACAAATAATTCTTCCCCTTTCTCGAGGTCGGTCGCAACTACATATAGGTCTCTTCTTAGTTCTTCAAAAGAATTTTGCGAAAAATAGGTCTTAAATATATTTTCATACCTATCGGTATCTAAGAGACCGGGTTTAGCAATCGTAAAGAAGTTATATTTAAACAATGGGGTCTCTTTAAAAAAACGGATCATATCGGTGATAGGGGTATCGTTTGCATATAAAGCCCCTACAAGTGCTCCAATACTACTGCCTGCCACTATTTCCGCCTCAAGACCAAATTCTTGCAGAGCCTTGATAACCCCGATATGGGCCATGCCCCTAACACCACCCCCCGATAGTACCAATCCTATTCTTTTTGACCTCAGCGATATGTTACTTTCTGGTTCGTGCATACTATAAAAAATGCCGTATAGGATTATGTTCTTCCTATACGGCATTAAAATTAACCAAATACTCCCTTATGATTCCAATCCGAACGCATAATAATATTTATCACCGTTCTCATAGATACCTTCCAACATAACTCCTCCCTTTTTATTCTCGAGTATTTTGGCTACATCTCCTACTTCTTTAACACGTTTACCATCGATATGGGTAATGATAAAACCTTCTCGCATCTGTGTTTGCCTTTTTATAGTACCTGGATACAACTTCTTCACCTGCACACCACCATCAATATCCAATTTTTTGGCCAAGTCCTTATCCAAAGTTTCAAAATCGGCACCTAACAGATTAAACACTTCTTTTCGCTCTTTCTTTATGATGCCGGTTCCACCTTCCCTATTCATCAAGGTAACCTCAATTTCTTTTTCCTTACCATCGCGTTTTACCAATAAGGTGACCTTATCTCCAGGTCTTTTTCCTGCAATGATTTCCTGTAATCTTGGTGACGTATGGGTTTCAATACCATTCACTTCTAGAATAATGTCTCCTGATTCGACCCCCGCCTTATCAGCAGCAGAATCCTCACCAACTTCCTCTACCCATACACCACTGGCAAAATCAACATCTTTTTCCTTGGCCAAATTACTGTCCATCGTACGGATGGTAACGCCCAGCATTCCCCTTTGAACATTTCCGTACTTCAACAAATCCTCGACCACTTTTGTAACGATGTTACTGGGTACTGCGAAGCCGTATCCGGTATAGGTACCCGTTCTACTGGCGATGGCAGTATTGATTCCCACCAAATTACCGTCTAAATTAACCAAGGCTCCACCACTATTTCCCGGGTTAATCGCCGCATCGGTCTGAATAAAGCTTTCTACCGCAAAACGATCTTGGTTAATATTTATATTACGTGCTTTTGCACTCACAATACCTGCGGTAACCGTAGAGTTCAGACCCAATGGATTACCTACTGCCAGCACCCATTCCCCTACTTCAACATCATCTGAATTCACCAAAGACATGGTCTTAAGGTTATCTGCCTTTATCTGAATCAAGGCCAGATCCGTAGTTGGGTCTGTTCCTATGACAGTTGCCTTATACGACTCGTTATCGTAAAGGGTAACCTCAATATCATCTGCATTGTCTATAACGTGGTTGTTTGTAACAATATAGCCTTTGTCATTAATAATCACCCCAGAACCGGTACCTACCCTAGGTTGCGATTGTATTTCTGGGGTTTGCCCCTTGAACATATCCCCAAAAAACTCTTTAAATGGATCGGGGAGTTCCCTTGCCCTACTATTGTCATAACCAGATGACATTTGGGTAGATTTTATGTGCACCACGGCATCCAGCACCTTTTTAGATGTATCGGTAAAATCCAACGGTTTAATATTTCCCTCATCATCCGCCGTATAAAGCACATGTTTTCCTTTTACCGTTTCTACGGTGGTTACACCTTTTACTTCTTCTTTTTGGTTTAGCCTGTTGAACCCTATTACCCCTAAACTAACGACCAGGGCAATAAGGGCAGAGAAGAAGTAAACCTTTAAACTTCCACTCTTTGTTTTGTTTGTATTCATATCTATCTTCGTTTTTTTGTTTTTACTACAAAATTATGTCAATCCCTATGCCAGTTGGGCCACAGTCAGTGCTAAAAATTTTTTAAAATTTCATACTTTTTTAAGTTCTTTTTTAGACTGTACGGTCCGTTTGCAAAAAAAATATGTTGAATTTTGAAAGGAATGTGCTTTTTGTCGACTTTTTATTAGGAATGAAGGGGCGCCTTTTAAAAAACAAGGTTGTCAGAACGTAAGCCTACCGACCCAACGGTATGTTCATGTCATTTTGTCGATTGACGGTTTTTTTTCTTATATTCTGAGAAAGATAAAATCCAGAAAGGGGAAAAATCCATGTCGATTTTTATTGTAAGTTTAAACGGAAAAGGAAACTTAAACAGAAACTAATGCAAAGTACGGCCATTTTGGTATTTGCGAATTCTTCTTCAGAAGAGTTGCTACACAAGCCTGTCAAAAATGGCGAAATTCTGTTTGATGCCCTTACCAAAAACACCCTTAAGACCGTTGAAAAAACGAATTTTCCCTTCTTTCATTTTACTGAAAAAGAACAAATAGGCAATTCTTTCGGAGAGCGTTTTACCAATGCAATAAATACAGTTTTCAGTAAAGGATTCGATAAGGTCATTGCCATTGGTAACGATACCCCACAACTAAAAACAAGCCATTTAAAGAAAGCGGCATCTGCACTTAGGTCGCAAAAGACGGTAGTGGGCCCTTCGTTAGATGGAGGCTTTTATTTGATAGGCCTTCACAAGTCTAATTTTGACCCTGTATCCTTTGAACAATTGCCTTGGCAGCGTTTTAATCTTTTGAGCAGTCTGTTGCGACAACTTGCAACCAAAAATTGTGATGTTTACCGCTTACAGCTTCTTCTTGATCTAGATACGGTAAAAGATATAAAAAGACTTTCTGCCTTTACAGGCTCTATCTCCTCTTCTTTAATAAAAATATTGGCCTCGCTATTATATCGTAAAAAACATAGTGTCGCTTTCTTTATAGAACATTTTTCAAGTGTCTTTGTTCAACATCCTTACAACAAAGGATCTCCCTTCATATTTCATTCCTAATTGAATCACCTTCGGTAGCCAATGCTACCTCAATTACTAATGAAATAACCTCCCTCATGAAATTTATAATGTTGGTCATGGCCATTGTTATGACCGCACCCACATTAGCCCAAGATACTATTTCCGGTACCGTAAAGGATGCCGAAGGAAATCCTATACCCTATGTCAATATTATTCTGTTAGATCATAATATAGGGGCTACTACCAACGAAAATGGTGTTTATTCGTTAACTGTTCCCAACACGCAAGGTGTCTTGCAATTCTCTGTATTGGGCTACACGTCGCAAAAAATTTCCATTAAAGACCGTTTAATTATAGATGTAACCTTATTAGAATCATCGGAACAACTGAACGAGGTGGTTTTAACGGCCTTGGGCCTAAAGCGTGAAACCAAAGAATTGGGTTATGCTGTTCAAAGCTTGGACGCTCAGGGAATTACCGAAGTAAAGTCGGTCAATTTCTTGGACAACCTATCCGGAAAATTGGCAGGCGTGACAATCAATCAAGGCCCTACAGGAGTAGGCTCCTCATCAAAAATTATCATTAGGGGAGAAGCTTCCTTTTCAAATAACAATCCGTTATTCATTATAAACGGTATTCCTATAAACAACAATTCGGTCTTCAATTTTAGCAATGAGGCCGCCGCAGGATTTCAAGAAATTGATTTTGGTAATGGGGCCATGGAGGTCAATCCTGACGATATTAAGGAAGTATCGGTATTAAAAGGGCCTAGCGCTGCCGCCCTTTACGGTACGCGAGCGGCGAATGGCGTTATAGTCATAGAAACAAAGGACGGTGGCAATACCAAAGGTATGGGCATTAGTTATAGCACCAGTTTTTTTGTGGATACTGCCTTTAAACTTCCCGATTTTCAAAATGAATATGGGCAAGGAAATGCAGGGCAATTTGCCTTTGTAGATGGTCTAGGGGGTGGAACCAACGATTTAATTTCATATAGCTGGGGACCTCGCTTGGATGTAGGCAACCTTATTCCCCAATTCGATAGTCCTGTGATATTGGCGGACGGCACCGTTGTCAGAGGTGGTGACACCTCGCTCTACAATAATCTTCCCATCACACCCACTCCTTTTGTTTCCAATCCCGATAACCTGAAAGATTTTTATAGAACGGGCACGACACTTATTAACAACATTGCGGTTTCCTCGGGGTTTGAAAAAGGAAGTTACAGGCTGTCCTTTACAGATTTGAGAAGTGAATCCATTATACCCGGTGTTGACCTGGATAGGCAGACCATCGGTGCTCGTTTAGATTTTAAACCTGCCAAAAATCTACGGATCGGATCCTTTATAAATTATGTAAATTCTAAAAGCAGTAATAGGCCCTCTAACGGATATGGCTCAGAAAACGTAAATTATGCCCTTGTAGGATGGGGGCCTAGATCCCTAAATATTGAAAGCTTACGAGATTATTGGCAACCAGGTTTGGAAGGGGTACAGCAATACTCATTTAACTACACCTATTTTGATAACCCCTTCTTTACCATGTACGAAAACCGAAATTCTTTTAATAGGGACCGGGTTTTTGGAAATATCTCTACAAGTTATGATATTACGGACCATCTTACCATTTCACTTCGGTCCGGCATGGATTACTCAAACGAAAGACGTAGGTTAAGACGGGCCTTTAGCTCCAATAGGTTTCAAAATGGGGGTTATGCGGAACACGACGTCTTTTTCAGGGAAATAAATACCGACTTTCTTATTAATTACAAGAAGAGATTCGATAATATAAGTCTTGATATATCTTTCGGAGGCAATAGATTGGACCAAAAAGCATCTACCTCGCAATCACAAACTACCAGTTTGGCCCAGCCGGGGATTTTTAAATTATCGAATGCCGCTTCACCTATTGAGGTATTCGAATTTGAATCTAACAAGCGCATCAATAGTTTATATGGATTGGCAAAATTGGGATATAAAGATTTTCTTTTTCTGGACATTACCGGTCGTAACGATTGGTCCAGTGCCTTGGCAACACCTTTTTCAGTTGACAATACCTCTTTCTTTTACCCTTCGGTATCCACTAGTTTTATAGTGTCGGAAGTAACAGATCTACCAAACTATATCTCTTTTTTAAAATTAAGGGGCAGTTGGGCACAGGTTGGCAATGATACCGATCCATACCAAACAACCGGAGCGTTTGTAGCACAGACACCGTACAATGGCCAACCTACATTCAGCAATCAAAATACCATCGCCAACCCCAACCTAAGACCGGAACAAACCTCATCTTTCGAGGTAGGTGCCGACATCCGCTTGTTCTCCGACCGATTAAGTTTTGATATTTCATATTACAACTCCTTAACGAAAGATCAAATCATTTCACTGCCCATAGGTATCTCTTCGGGATACACCCAACAAGTGGTTAATGCGGGCAGTGTACGCTCTAAAGGTGTAGAGATCATTCTGGGTATTTCACCTATTGTTACCGAAAACCTAATATGGAACAGCACTTTTAATTTTAGTACGAACAAAGCCATTGTTGAAGATCTGCCACAAAACGATGGTAGGTTAACCCTTGCTTATTCTAGAATATACGACAGCCAAAACCAAACGGTATATTTACAAGTGGAAGAAGGGGGGCGCATAGGTGATCTATATGGCACGGGATACCTAAAAAATGAAAACGGGGATTTTGTTTTGACAGACCAAGGCAACTATATCCCCGATAATACCCTACAGAAACTAGGAAATTACAATCCCGATTTTGTGCTAGGTTTTTCTAACCGTTTCAACTACAAGAAATGGAATCTTGGTTTCTTGTTCGATTGGAGGCAAGGAGGCATTATTGTATCCAGAACTAGGGCCCTCGGAAATGTTGGCGGTCAACTGGCCGAAACCGCATACCGACCAGAGAATGGTATTGTAGCGGATGGCGTGGTAAATACCGGATCTACAGAAAACCCGATCTACACCCAAAACACGGTCGCTATATCGGCAGAAAGCTATTACCGTCAATTTTATGACCGCAACCATGAAGAAAACAATGTCTACGATGCTTCCTTTTTAAAATTACGGCAATTTTCTATCGGATACACTTTTGATAAACTAAGCTTTTTTAACCAAGAAACCAGTTTAAACCTATCGCTCATAGGAAAAAACCTATTTGCTATTACCGAGAATCCTCATTTTGATCCCGAACAGCTTGCCGTACAAGGGCAATCGCTTATAAGCGGTGTAGAAGATATGTCATATGCGACTACACGTAGTTATGGTCTTAAGGCAAGTTTTAATTTTTAAGGAAACATGAAATACCTATATATCATAATCGGTTTATTGTTCTTGGCGGCTTGCACACAAGATTTCGAGGAAATCAACACCAACACCAACTCTCCCGTAAACGTTCAACCCAGTTTATTGTTACGACAGGTAATCTATGATTATGGCGAGCAAATGTCGTATGAAGGATTTACGGCGGGCAATTTATTGGGACAGTATACCACCGCATTGGACTTTAATCTTTTTGATAGGCATAATTTAAAGTCCCCACAATTGGGCGGAAACCCTTGGCCTATATTTTACCAGAACCTTAGGGATAATGAAATTATCCTTAAACTATCCGAAGAAAATCCGGCATACGCTGTCTATGAAGGTCCCGCTAGAATTATGAAGGCCTATATGACGGCAGGTCTGACCGATTTATTCGGTGATGTTCCCTATTCCGAAGCCTTTAAGGGAGATAATACAACAGTAACCCCAAAATACGACTCGCAAGAATCTATTTATATAGGTGAAAACGGAATCATGGACAATCTCTCAAAGGGCATTGAGGCCTTACAAAACTACGATGGCACCATTGCTTTGGAAGGTGATATACTATTTAATGGTAATTTAGAAGGATGGTTACGTTTTGCAAACTCTTTACGTATTAAGTACCTGATGCGCATTTCTGCCAAGGTAGACGTTTCACAAGAGTTACGATTAATTGTAAACGAAGGAAATTTTATCGACAGTAACAGCGAGAATGCCGTTTTTGATTTCAGCGATAGTGAACCGAACAACTTCAGATTGGCCCGGTTGCGCATTGGCGATTTTAACAATTTTGTAATGTCAGAGACCATACACGATATCTTATCCGAATTAAACGACCCTAGAATTTCCAGACTCTACAGACCTTTTGCCAACAGTATAACAGAAGATGAATATAACGGTCTTTTAAACGGAATAGATGCCTCGGCCACCACTGTTTCCTTGTCCGACTATTCTTTAACGGGGACCATTTTTAGGGAAAACACCGGACTCTTGGACGCCAATTTTATGACCAGTATGGAAACTCATTTTCTACTGGCCGAAGCCGCCCTAAAAGGATATATAGATGCTGAGGTGCAAACACTCTATGAAACCGGGGTACAGCATGCATTTAATTATTGGCAGGTAGAACTACCTTCCAATTACCTAACCGGCCAAGGAGCTTACGGCCCTCAAAATTCATTAGAAACCATTATCACCCAAAAATGGATCGCCAATATGATAAATGGTTATGAGGGCTGGATAGAATATAGAAGAACCGGGTTTCCGAGATTAAAACAGGTTTCTGCCAGTTTAAACAATGACCAAATTCCCGTTCGTATGCCCTACCCACCAGAAGAAGAAGCATTGAACAATACCAATTATAGTATAGCGGCCAGTAATACCAACGGCAACAGTATTAACGTAAAAGTCTGGTGGCACAAAGATCAGTAACTATGAAAGATATCTTGCTTTGGCAATGGGGACTCATAATAACATCAAGTTTGGTGCTATTTCTGCTTTCCCCCTTTGCAAAAGATACCAATCAGTTTTTTAAAGCGGTGCAAAGAAAAAAATCCCCTAACGCCTTTATGCTCATGGGCAGCTTGGTTATCTCTTGGATATTTGCCAAGAGCATCACCAACGCCGCCAATTTAGGACTCGATTTTGGTATTGTAGGGGGTGTTGCCTATGCCGGCTATTATCTTTCCTTTGCTATTGCAGGTATTATCATATACCGCATGAGGGTATATGGAAATTACAGCAGCATCCATGATTTTTTAACCTCCAAGTTTGGGAAAACGGCTGTTTCGGTTTTTTCTATTCTTATTGCCATCAGGTTGTTCAACGAGGTATGGAGCAACACCATGGTCATTGGGTCTTATTTCGGAAATATGGGCACAAACGCCTATTATGGAAGTATCCTATTGTTCACCCTGCTCACATTGGCCTATGTGTTAAAAGGAGGTATGAGTAGCTCTATCTTTACCGATATTATCCAAATGGGATTGTTCTCCATACTATTAATGATAATATTGTTCAATATTTTTGGAAAGGAATCGTTGACCATAAACGAAGCTGTAAACTCAGGGGTTTGGTCCTTTGAAACCGGGCTTAACCTATTGTTTGCGGCGCTATTGCAATCTTTCAGCTATCCCTTTCATGACCCGGTTCTAACCGATAGGGGATTCATAAGCTCCCCTAAAACAACTTTAAAAAGTTTTATTTGGGCCAGTCTAATAGGTGCCGCGTGTATTGTTTTCTTCAGCGTTATCGGCATCTATGCGCAATCAGAGGGCATGGTCGGGCAGGCAGCGGTAGAAGTCGGTAAAGCGCTGGGCATTTTCATTTTATTGGTTATCAACTTTATTATGATCACTTCTGCGGCTTCTACATTGGATTCTACATTTTCATCGTTTTCAAAATTACTGTCCGTTGACCTAAATCTTGGACACACTTTGTCCTTTGGTAGATGGTCTATGGTCATAATTGCCGTAGTGGGCACCATTCCCGTGTTTTTAGATGCAGAAATACTCTCTGCTACTACTATTAGCGGCACTATGGTAATAGGTTTGACACCCATCTTTCTTTTCTGGAAAGACAAGACTACCAAAATTAGCTTTCACTTGAGTGTATTTTGTGGTATCATATTCGGTTTTTTACTGGTTTTTGAGACGTTTCCACAAGCACTCATTTTTACGACAGGCAAATATGCCGCGCTACTATGGGTCAACCTATGGGGCATTTTATGTTGTACAACTCTTTATTTAATACCTAGATGGATAAAAAAATAGAATATATAGGCTCAAAAAGTGGAAAAATGCTGCTTTTCGGTGGTGTCTATAGCAATTTGCAGGCCCTGGAAAAGTTGATGTCCATTGCGGAAACGGAAGGCGTAGCACCGGATAATTGCATTTGCACCGGTGATATTACCGGTTACTGTGCCCAGCCAGAAGAAACGGTTTCCTTATTTAGAGAATGGGGAGCCCTATCCATTGCCGGCAACGTAGAAATTCAACTGGCAAATGACAGCGAAGATTGTGGTTGTGATTTTAGGGCCGGAGGACGATGCGATGATTTTTCTAAAATGTGGTTCCCTTATACCAAAGGCCATTTATCGAAAAGTTCATTGGAATGGATATCGAATCTACCGGAAAATATCCGTTTTGATTACGGCAATAAAAAGATTACCGTTGTTCATGGAAATTATAAAAATGTATCGGAATACATCTTTAAATCCAATGCGAACAAAAGTAAAAAACAATGTTTCGAAGAAACGGGCAGTGATCTGATCATTGCCGGTCACTGTGGACTTCCCTTTCATCAATCCATTGACGATAAAATTTGGCTGAACCCGGGTGTTATAGGTATGCCTGCCAATGATGGTACGACAAGGGTATGGTATGTGCTAATGGACACCGAAAAAGGCAAACTAAAATATACTTATCGGTCTTTTGAATATGATTATTTGACCGCACAACAATTAATGTACAAAAACCATTTGCCCGAAGCGTATGCAGATACGCTATCGTCCGGTATATGGGACAATATGGAAATACTTCCTGAAATAGAGAAAATGGGACAAGGCATTCCCATTGCTTTGGACCAATCAATAAAAAACAACATAAAAACAAAAACACAAAAAAAGATGGCAGATTCTTATTACGACCCAAAGGATTTAAGAAAATTCAGTAAAATAACCGAATGGAGCGAAGAGCTCGGAACTAAATTTTTTGACTATTATGGTAAGGTTTTCGAAGAAGGTGCACTAAGTGCTAGAGAGAAATCATTAATAGCACTTGCGGTTTCACATGTGGTGAAATGCCCTTATTGTATCGATGCCTATACCAAAGACGGTTTACAAAAAGGAATTACCAAGGAAGAAATGATGGAGGCGGTTCATGTTGGAGCGGCCATTGAAAGTGGAGCTACCTTGGTACACGGGGTGCAAATGATGAACAAGTATAACAAATTATCCATGTAGCAAACCGTATTTGGGATAAGTCGGTTTATAACCATCACTTCCGAATACAAATTATTGGCTACTTAAATTATAAATATGGCTACAAAATCGTTAAAAGCACAAGGAGATGAACTAGCGGTTTCCAACAAGCAATTGGAAATCTTGAACGGTGGCATTTTTGCAGAAGGGGAGCTCCCCTACTTTAAGGATAAGATCAATATGATCGGCAAATTTCCCTTGCGTCCAAAGAAATTGGAAATATTACAGATCAATGTAGGTTATATGTGCAATCAGGTTTGCGAACATTGCCATGTAGACGCAGGTCCGGACCGTAAGGAGATAATGACCCGGGAAACCATGCAACAGTGTCTAGAGGTCATTAAAAATACCGGGGCCCATACCCTTGACCTCACAGGTGGTGCCCCTGAAATGAACCCAAATTTTAGATGGTTCGTAGAAGAAGCCGCCAAGGCGGGCATCAAAGATTTTATTGTTCGTTCGAACCTTACCATCATAAGGGCCAACAAAAAATACTATGACCTGCCCGACTTCTTTAAAAAACACAATGTTCATGTTATTTCCTCTATGCCACACTATACAAGGGGAAAAACAGATAAACAACGTGGTAACGGGGTATTCGACAAATCTATCAAGGCCCTACAAGAACTAAATGCAAGAGGGTACGGTATGCCAGATAGCGACCTTCGCCTAGATCTTGTCTATAATCCATCCGGCGCCTACCTGCCCGGAAATCAGGCTGCTTTGGAAAAAGACTTTAAAAAAGCCTTGATGGAGGATTTTAATATTCAGTTTCATAATTTGTTCGCGATTACAAACCTGCCCATTGCCCGTTTTCTAGATTATTTGATCGCTTCCGAAAATTATGAGGATTATATGTATGCCCTGGTCGAAGCTTACAACCCTGCCGCAGTTGCCAACGTAATGTGTACCAATACCATTTCCATTAGTTGGGACGGATGGTTATACGATTGTGATTTTAACCAAATGTTAGATTTAAAAGTAGCCAGTAAGGTAAAACATATAAAAGATTATAACGAAGAGCTGTTAAATAACAGAAATATTATTATTTCACAACACTGTTATGGCTGTACAGCGGGCTCTGGAAGTAGCTGCCAAGGCACTGTAGCCTAACATGAAAATAGGACCCCCGATTGATGTTTATATCATAACGGGGGCCTACCATCAATTAAGCCGTCATACCTTTCGGTACTATACCCTAAAAAGAATAGGATGACCATTACCACTTTTGGTAAAAATTCTTCTTTCTAAAGTTCCATACCTCTATTAGACCCAGTCTTTACGGTTTAGAGCCCCTAGCAACCTTGTCGTTTAACCAATAAAATTGCACCTAAACCGACCAGTCGGTTCGTTTGTCTTACGATTTAAGCTGAATATGGTAGACATTATGGGTTTTTACCGATTATTTCTTTCGCTATAACGTTTATCGCAAATGAGGACAGAGATAGTTAAGTTCTTTGTACAGACCAAACAGTCAGGTAACCCAAATCTTGAAATCATGGACAAAAATCTAAAACGCATGGCCACCATGCACAATATGCAGACCACTGGTCTGGAATTATTTTATACCAAAGGATATTACAATACAAGTATCGATGATATTTTAAAAAGACTCTCGTTGTCTAAAGGAGCCTTTTACTATCACTTTGATTCTAAGGAAGATTTCTTTATTCAAATCGTGCAAAACCTACTTGCAAGAAAGGTCTATAGCACCTTGATAGAACCCATAGAGGGGCATAAAAACCCATTGGACCTAATTACCAACTGTTTTGAAGACGCTTTGGAAACGGCGGTACATAATGAAATGGATTTTGGTTGCATTCTAAGTAATTTTCTTACCGAATTTCAAGGAAAGAACGAGAACATCATGAAACATTTAAACGATGTAGTCGCTATTTGGGAAGTAAACTTGGTATCTACCCTTCAAAAAGGAAAATTCAATGGATATATAGACCGGCATGTGGACTGTGAGGCTGTAGCCACATACTTAATGAGTGCTTATTTCGGTATTAGAACATTGATGGTCGGTGCAGCCCCAAGTGCCAAAAAATACAGGTTTATGTCACAACTAAAACAATATTTTAGGTCCCTACACCCCATTACAGTAAGTGCCTAAATCACTTATTACCCGCCGATTACTTCCTGTACTTTATGAACCACCTTCTCCGCAGGAATCGTCTCCATGGCCTTTTCATAGCCAGGAGGGAATTTGTTTCCGTATACCGAAGTAGGAATCAAGGGAAAACGAGTCCTATCTGCCAATAGGGCATTGCTCTCATCTTGCCCAAAAGGGTAGAACCCCGCATAAGGGTGGGTAACTCCCCACAACGTAATCACGGGAACACCGTACATGGCCGCCAAATGACCGTTTCCACTGTCCATTGAGATCATGACATCCAAATTACCAATTAGGTTTAATTCTTCTTTAAAGGAAAGTTTTCCAATGACAGATACACAATTCTCATATGTATGCTCCCATCCCTCAAGTATTTCCGCTTCTTTCTTCCCTCCTCCAAAAAGTAAGATCTGACACTTTGCTAAGGCATTCAACTCAGAAACAACTTTCTCCATCAAGGGCAATGGGTATACCTTTCCTTCGAACGCGGCAAACGGAGCTATCCCAATAGTCTTAATAGGTTTTAATCCTAGTTTCGCCTTTATATCTTCTGTCAATGACCGAGGCTTGCGTATACAATTTTTGTCTAATTCAAACTCAAGATCTAGTTTCTTAAAAACCGATACATACCTATCGTGCATCGGCATTAAGGGCTCAAACTTTTTGTCCTTTTCCGCGACCAAAGCCTTTTTTTCCGCTCTTCCCTTATCCAGTTGTACAAAGGGTGTTCCACCAAAGCGAAAGAACATTTTTAAAATATTGCTGCGCAATACATTGTGCAGATCTGCTACAGCATCAATATTCAGTTTACGAAGTTCTTTATAAAGCTTCCATAAACCGTTAACACCTTTATGACTTCCCTTAACGTCCGCAACAAAGACCTTAACATTTGGAATATCTTCGAGAACAGGTTTAAAAAATGCCTTCGTTAAAAAAGTAATCTTAAGTTCGGGATACTCTTTGGTCAAAGCCAATAAGACAGGTACCGTCATAGCCACGTCTCCCATGGCAGAAAGTCTAATGACCAATAAATGTTGAGGCTTATTTTTGACCACGTAAGACGGGATTTAGTTCCTCATCGTTATACATTTTCATTTGTTTATATACCTTCATGTATTTACGACCAGCCTCAATATCATCTAACAATTGGTCTATAGCCGTAGAAAGGTCTTTCTTCTGTTCCAATAGAATTGCAAGTTTCGAATTGCATTTTTCTAAATGATCGGTAGAGGCATCGGTTCTATTGGCCTCTTCCCTCATATGATAGATTTTTAAGGCAAGAATAGAGAGGCGGTCTATAGCCCAAGCAGGGCTTTCAGTGTTTATAGTAGCATCTTTCCTTACTTCTACCGATTGGTATTTTTTAAGAAAATAACTATCAATATACTCTACTAGATCCGTACGATCTTGATTACTCGCGTCTATCTTACGTTTTAGGTCTAGTGCTGCGTTCGGTTCAATATCGGGATCCCTTATAATATCCTCATAATGCCATTGAACGGTATCTATCCAATTTTTTCGATATAGCAAATGGGCTATATCATCTTTGGGGTACGGATTTTCGAAAGATTGGTATACATCATCCTTTTCGTGATATTTTTCAATGCTCTTTTCAAAAATATCAAATGCAAACTCGCTAAACATAATCAGAATTTTACACAAAGATACCCCTTATTGTCAAATTAAAAGGCGGCTCACGAAAACTACTATGGGGACCAATATACAGCCCAACAAAACAAGTTCCCTAAATTTTTCTTTCCTGATGGATTCCACGTAGTTTGTCAACAATATGATCGAAGGAAAAAAAGTAACCATAATTGCGTTGCCATCGCGGGAAACAACCAAGAGGTTAACGATCAAACCCAAAAGAAAAGATAGTGTAATCAATCTGATGGTGATCATTTTTCCCAATCCCGCACTACTAAGTTTTAAAAAGGTCCAAATAGACAAGACAATGTTAATGAATACATATAGTGAAACTTTAATACTCGCAGTCCAATGTATGGGATAAATTGCTTGGATATCTATATTAAAATCGTAGTGGTCCGTAAGAAAATCAGTCTTGTCCAACAATAGAACGATACTAACCAAGATCATTGAAAAACATAGAATGGCCGAAAAAATGGCCAACCAATTTTTGAGGTTCTTTGCATCATAAACATATATAGCGACCATAACCAGTATCAGATATAGCACGGCCCAATCGTAGAAGATACTGGAAACCAAAATCCATAAACTAGCGTCAAATATCTTCAACTTAATACTTTTTAGCGATTTTATACTAAGTAAACGCCTAGTTGCCAAGAGTAGAAAAAAACTACAAAACACCGCATTATCGTCGCCCAAAGATTCTGGAAAGAACACCAATAAAATGGCAAAAAATAGAACTGCATAGGAATTAGCCCCGGTAAGTTTGTTTTTTTTTACGATAAAATCTATGACAAAAACACTGAACAAAAGTGAACCCAACACAAGAATTTTCTGTAACGGATCGTCACCTAAAAAACTATGTTCGAACAAAAAATTCTGAACTATTAAATAGAAAAAAAGAACAAACCCAACAACAATAATTAAGTTGATCGGTTTAGTTTTTCCAAAAATGCTTGAAATCATGTATGATTTTTATATTTTTGCGGGTGTAAATATAACAATAAGATGAAGTCATTTTTTGAAGGTATAGAGGATTTGTTCGTAAACGTATTGTTTGCCCCTTTGGATTTTTTCAGGTTCGCGGATAGTTGGGCCTTTTCAAACATAATCAATTGGTTGTTTATGTTGATCGGCTCTGTTGCTTTCGTTTATTGGATGCTACAATTGAAAAAGTTCAACGATAACGGAGAAGAGGACAAGTCTAGCACTTCTCATTCGTTTCTTTAATCCGGAATCATCTTTTTATAGGTCGAAACCTATATCCTTTCGGTAATTAATTCCGTCGAAATCCAATTTTTCCACGTTTTGGTAGGATAATTTAAGGGCATCCTTAAAATTGTCCCCGTATGAAGTTATGGCCATGACTCTACCGCCATTGGTCACTACTTTTCCTTCTTTTAAGGTAGTTCCTGCATGAAAAACAATAGAATCCGTTATAGATTCGATTCCTGAAATTTCCTTTCCTTTTTCATAACTACCCGGATACCCTCCTGATACGGTCATCACCGTAGTGGCAGAACGTTCATCTATTTTCAGGTCTACATCGTTCAAGGTTCCCGCAGCTACCGTTTTTAAAAGTTCAATGAAATCGTTCTGTATCCTTGGCAAAACAACTTCTGTTTCCGGATCGCCCATGCGTACGTTATACTCTATTACCTTAGGGTCGTCCCCTACCTTGATCAAACCGATAAAAATAAATCCCTTATAGGGTAAATTATCCATTTTAAGACCTTCTACGGTAGGTTTAACGATTCGCTCCTCTATCTTGTCCATAAACACTTCATCAGCGAAAGGAACAGGCGATATGGCCCCCATTCCGCCCGTATTAAGCCCCGTATCACCTTCGCCGATACGTTTATAGTCTTTAGCGGTTGGTAAAACCTTATAGTGTTCCCCGTCGGTAAGCACAAAAACACTCAGCTCAATGCCATCCAAAAATTCTTCTATGACCACAGTGGTACTGGCAGTTCCAAATTTTTGATCTACCAACATCGCCTTAAGCTCGTCTTTGGCCTGCTGCAGATCGTTTAAAATAACCACCCCTTTTCCAGCGGCCAAACCATCCGCCTTTAAAACATACGGAGCACTCAACTCTTCTAAAAAACGAAAACCATCCTCCACAGTTTCAGCCGTAAAACTTTTATACCGTGCCGTTGGAATATTATGTCTCATCATAAATTCTTTGGCGAACTCTTTACTACCCTCTAAGGTCGCGGCCATTTTTTGAGGTCCTATCACAGGAACATTGCTCAACTCGGTATCTTGCAAAAAGAAATCGTGTATACCGTTCACCAAAGGATCTTCTGGCCCCACCAAAACAAGTTCTATATTTTTGGAAAGGACTACTTTTTTTATCTCCTTAAAATCATTAACACCAATTGGTATATTTTCACCTAATTCAGCAGTACCTGCGTTGCCAGGAGCAATATATAGATTAGATAAATTTTGACTTTGACTTATTTTCCAAGCCATTGCATGTTCACGACCCCCAGAGCCAAGTATAAGAATGTTCATAAGAATGATTTTGGCAAAAATAAACTTTGCTGTATTATAAAACTATTTAGAAGTAAAATCTCTATGTTCCTTTTTCTGTAACTCCTGTGGAGACAGCGATTTAAAATAATCGTATACGATTTTTAATCCTTCGGACCTCGGCGTTTTCGGCTCCCAACCCAGCACTTTTTTCGCTTTACTTATATCTGGTTGCCGTTGCATAGGGTCATCTTTAGGTAATGGTTTATAAATTACCTTTTGACTGGTACCTGTAAGGGCAATTATCTCCTCCGCAAAATCCTTAATCGTAGTTTCGTGCGGATTTCCAATATTTATAGGATCTGTGTAATCGCTAAATAGCAATCGGTATATTCCTTCTACCTGATCGTCTATATAACAGAAAGAACGTGTTTGTGAGCCATCACCAAATACCGTCAAGCCCTCGCCCCTTAGTGCCTGCCCCATAAAGGCGGGTACTACCCTGCCGTCGTTTAAACGCATTCTAGGCCCGTAGGTATTAAAAATACGTACAATGCGGGTATCTAGTCCATGATGGCGATGATACGCCATTGTAATAGACTCCATAAACCTTTTGGCCTCATCATATACGCCTCTAGGTCCGATTGGGTTTACATTGCCATAATATTCTTCGTTCTGCGGGTGTACCAAAGGATCGCCGTACACTTCAGAGGTAGATGCAACCAAAATACGAGCATTCTTTTCCTTAGCCAGCCCTAAAAGGTTCAATGTACCCAAAGAACCAACCTTTAGGGTCTTTATAGGGATTTTTAAATAATCGATCGGGCTAGCCGGTGATGCAAAATGTAGAATGTAATCCAGTTTTCCGGAAACATGTACAAACTTTGTTACATCGTGAAGGTGAAACTCAAAATTCTCTAATGGGAACAAATGCGAAATATTGTCCAAATCACCCGTTATGAGATTGTCCATACCAATCACATAAAACCCCTCTTTTATAAACCGATCGCATAAATGCGAACCTAAAAAGCCTGCTGCACCGGTTATTAATATTCTTTTCATATTATTTAATAAGCCTTTTCCTCTCCCTTAAATGCATTAATGACCGTTTGCACAATAATCTTTAGATCCAAGAAAAAAGACCAGTTTTCCACGTAAAATATATCAAACTTAATTCTGTTCTGAATATCACTGTCCTGTTCAATTTCTCCCCTATATCCCCTTACCTGGGCAAGTCCGGTAATACCTGGCTTTACAAAGTGCCGTAACATATACTTATCGACCCTACTGGCATACTCATCAGTATGTTTTAACATATGTGGTCTTGGACCCACAACGGACATGTTTCCAAAAAGCACGTTATAGAACTGAGGTAGTTCGTCAATACTGGTTTTTCGTATAAACTTACCAATTTTCGTAACCCTCATATCGTTTTTGCCGGCCTGTAGCGTATCCGCATCTTTGTTCATGGCCATAGACCTGAATTTAAAGCAATAAAATTCATTGTTATCGAATCCTGTACGTTTTTGAATAAAGAACACGGGACCCTTGGATTCTAACCTGATCAATAAGGCCAAGATGGGCCCGAACCAAATTAAGATTCCAAAAATAACTATCAAAGAAAAAACGATATCGAACATTCTCTTCAAAAAGGCGTTCAATGAATTATGCAATGGTATATCCCGTAACGAAAGTATGGGGAGATAATCATAATACTCGAATTTCAATTTTTTGGAAAAGATGTTTTTATTGTCAGGCAAAAATTTAAGTGTCTTAAGGTTATTATCCGCAAAATCTATAAAGGCTGCAATCTCTTCGTTTTTCAATTCAGATACCGAACAGTATATTTCGTCGATATTATTATTGGCGATATACCTGAAACAACTTATTAAATCGAAATTGGCATCTTTTGTGGAAAACTGTCGCATAAACTGATATCCATACTCACGTCTTTCATTAAAAACGTCTATTAACTGGTTCGCCTTCTTACTTTTGCCAATAACCACAACGTTTCTAATATTACCCTTGACTCTTTCTCTATATTTCATCAAAAGTGTATAGCTCAAAAACTTTAAGACAGATACACCGGCGAACACCAAAAGAAAATACTTTCCTAAGGCCAGCCTACTCATCAACGGTTGTTTAAAAAAACCTATATAGGCATACAGTATCAGGAAGAAAAAAACAAATTGTGTAAATAGCTTACGAAGTATTACAACAACCTTAGAGTACCTGTGAACTTCATAAAACTCGTTCTTAAATGACAAAACGACCCACGCAATGGTTATATAACTGTGGAATATAATTGGGTTTTGAAAATTTATGGGAAGAAAATTAGTGAATAGGTTCACCACCAATAAATCCAACCCATAAGAAATGGGTGTAACAAAATTAGAATAACGGTGGTTTTTAGAAAACATTTATCTAAAACAGAAAATTATAAGATAAATACGAAGATAATTCTAAATATTAATAAAACGATAAAACTGCATTATAGAATCCCATTCTATATACTCTATAACTCTTATTAGAAAAAGCACCCTACCTTTTGACAAAGAATTCTTTTATAACTAGCCCTATGAACTTGGTGTTCCCGACCAAATATCTTTTCCACATCCGTTTTGGTTCTTGAGCAAAGCGATAGAACCACTCCAATCCCATATTTTGCATCCAAACCGGGGCGCGCTTTACCTTCCCTGCTACCACATCAAAACTACCTCCTACTCCCATTATAAAATTCACCTTATTCAACAAACCTCTATTCTCAAACAGAAAGTTTTCCTTTGTAGGAGAACTAATGGCCACAAATAAAATGTTCGCGCCACTTTCCCCTATTTCCTTAGCGATGGATTGCTCTTCTTCCTTTTTAAAATATCCATTTCTATAACCAGCAATTATTTCAGGAGAATATTCATTTGAATACTTATCTACAACCTTTTTTACCACTTCCTCTCTGGCTCCAAAGAAAAACATCTTGTACTTCTTTCTATATGCCAACTCAACAAGGTTTGTCATAAGGTCTATTCCGGCCACACGTTCTTTTAAAGGCTTCCCCAATACTTTAGAGGCCCAAACCACCGCTTGGCCGTCTGCATTGATCAAATCGCTTTCATTCACGCTCTGTCGTAACTGCATATCCTTTTGCATAGCCACGATTTTTCCTGCATTAACCACTACATGGTGTAACTGTCTTCCTTCAGAAATCGTGTTATCCACAATTTGTATGGTTTCTTGCATTGAGAAATTGTGAATGCAAGTATTAAGAATCTTGATTTCCTGCATGTAAATTGCATTCTAATTGATAATAACTAAAGGCATAAAACATCCAAGACTGCGCCCATCGAATATAAGGTATTTTAGACGTCACCCATTTTTTCTTTTGATAATAAAAATATCCTTTTGACGATTGCATGTTATCTGTCGTCCAAAACAATACTCTATCCACTAACTCCCTATTTTTCTTTAAAACACCCAATTTGCTCAAAGTAACAATAAGCTGTGCAGGAGCATGAATATCTATCGGAAAAGTTTTATTATTGTAGTATTTGGATATTCCTTTATCTGTAAAAAAGGTATTCAAATAGTAGTTTAAACCCTTATCAATATAGTTTTTGAAAGTTAGGTCACCTGATACCTCTTGATACCTGAATATGCACTCTAAGTTATACCCCGTATGGAAATTATCAATCCATTGATGAAAAGGCAAAGTTCCATACGACCATGCCCCATCATTTGTTTGCCTTTTACATACATACGATACAACTTTCTTGGCAGCCACCAATAATTCGTCATTTTTTGTTTGAGAATAAACCAAAATTAATAATTTAGCCCCTAAAAGGCCTGCATTATATACTTGAGTACTGTCTAAGGGCGAATAAGAAAATGTGAAATCCCCATCATCATCATAAGTCTTATTTAAATCATTTAAAACAAATTCAGAGCAACTTATGGCTGTTTTCAATAATTCACTTCTTTTGGTAATATTATAAGCCTCTATTAGGGCCTCTCCAATAAATGACGTTGCTACAACAGTAGGGGTAAACTTGGGTTGAAAAAATGCCCTGGCCTGCCAATCAAAATTATAGCCCCAACAAGCACCCGAATATCCAGTAGTATTTAATTCGAGAATTTTGTTCGATAAGAAATCTATTTTTTCAAGATATTCTTCTTTCGCTTTAATTTTATATAGATTACAATAGCCTATTAAAAATAAACCCAGGCCCTTCGGATTGTAGTCTTTTTTTATTCCAAATATATACCTTAGATTTAAGGGGTTTCTTTTAAACAACTGAATCCAAGCCAACCTAATTAAACTTGATTTTCCTAATGGGGTTTTTTGAATAACCCAACTATTTAGACCATCATAAGGGTCCCATCCTTTAAATTCCTCTCCCTCACAAAATGATTTTAAGGCCTCAAAACTATTTTTAATATTGGCAGCATTTTTTACGCGCATTTATTTTTTATTTCTTTAACGATTAATGAACGTAAGACATAATTAACATATAAATCTTTTTAATTAGATTATTTGTGGTAGTCCTGTTTTTAGACTGTCTTGAATTTTAAAGGTAATCAAAGTAGTATCATATATAGAATCGAAACTAATCGGACCATTATCTTCTGAGATTAAAGAATTGATGAATGCAGTCACCTCTTGTTTATGACCTTTACCACTTAACTTTAACTTTTCTACCTTATTATTACTATGAAAAACTCCTCCTCTAAAATCATTTATAATCCCAACTTTTCCCGCGCAATAAATTTCGATTAGTTCTTTAGGTAGCGATTTATCCCCATTTGCAACATATATCAAATTTCCTATAGAGCCATCTTTAAATTTAACAACAACACTAATGTTGTCATCAACCTTAATTTTAGAATTATCGGTAGAAATACAATCAGCATAAACAGAAACAGGCTTCTCATCAGTAAAAAATTGCATCAAATCAATAAAATGACACATTTCCCCAACAATCCTACCCCCTCCTATTTCTTCTAACTGCGTCCAATGATCTTTTGGAATATAGCCCGCATTTACTCTAATATTCATAACTAATGGCTCATTAGCTCCTTTAAATCGATTTTTAATTTCTTTTGCAATAGGAGAGAATCTACGATTAAAACCAACCATTAGTTTTGATGCCCCCCCACTATAGGCCTTTTTGACTTCCTCGAGTTCTTCATAATTCATGGCCAAAGGTTTTTCTACAAATATGTGCTTGTTGGCCTTAATACCTTCTATAACATATTTCGCATGTGAATTGTGTGGGGTAGCAATGAAGACGGTATTAATTTCTGGGTTAGAATACACATCAGAAGCATTAGAAGAAGCCTTGTTAAATCCAAATTTTTCGGCCACATTTTTAGCCGTAATACCTTTAGTTGTAACCACAGTGTCCAATGACCCATTACCTGCTTTTACATTTGGAATCAAATAACTTTGCGCAAAACTTCCAGCTCCAATAAATCCAGCATTAATAGAAGATATTGGTGTCGAATTGACATTATATAACGATTTTAATTTAGCTTCATTCTCAGGATAACCTAGAAGTATACCTATATGAGGTTGTTTAGTTTTACCTAAAACTATATCGTAAGCTTTTTCCGCCTCCTCAATATCGAATATATGTGTAATCAATGGTTTTAGGTTAATAGACTTTTTGGCTAATAATTGTAAAAAAGCCTCCATATTTCGCTGCTCTGTCCACCTAACATATGCGTAAGGATAATCATGGCCCTCCTCTTCATAATTGACGTCATAACGCCCAGGGCCATAAGAACAGGACAATTTTAATTCCAGTTCTTTCCTATAAAAATGAGGATCACGCGGAACATCCATTTTTACGGCTCCAACAACTATAACTTTGCCCTTTTTTTTACTAATCTCAGCCGAAAGTTCAATAGGATCGTTCGACGGAGCAGCAGCAGTTATTATTACACTATCAACTCCATGACCATTGGTAAAGTTCTCAATAGCACTCAACAAATTATGGTCATTTCGAAGCATAGCTTCAGAGGCTCCATTTTCTTTTGATAATTTAACAAGCCTTTCCGAAAGATCAATGCCGAATACATTACATCCATTGGCATTTAGCAATTGACAGGTAATTTGCCCAAGAAGTCCCAAACCAATTACACAAACATTCTCTCCTAATGATGGATTTGCCTGCCTTACACCTTGTAATGCTATTGCTCCCAATGTTGTGAAACTAGCTTCTTCAAATGAAACTCCCTCCGGTATTTTGGCCAATAAATTTTGAGGAATCGCAACTACTTCGGCGTGGGAGGCATAATCCTGACCAGCACAAGCTACCCTATCTCCTGGTTTGAATATTCCGTTTGTGTCCATGGATGCATGTACTACTCCTGCCGTACTATACCCCAAGGCCTTTAGGGAGTCTAACTTTGTTTTTACTTTGTCTAACGTTGCCTTTAATCCTTCCTTTTTTATGTTTTGCAAAACTTGCGCTACCAAATCCGGACGTTGTTTGGCCTTACCCAATAAATTAGCTTTTCCCACGCTCACCGTACTTCGTTCTGTACCGGCACTTATAAGAGAAAATTTATTCTCCACTAAAACCATACCTTTTGAAATAGAAGGCAATGGAACTTCATCCACGAAAAGCTCACCCGTTTTAAAGTTTTGTATTACTTGTTTCATAAATATTTTAATTTCTTTCTTAAAAAAACTATGGTTGGATTCTTTTATTAAAGAAGCACAAAGATATGATTATCTCATTACCAATACAGTTTATTAACTAACAAGGAAAAGAAATAAAAAATTGATGTTTAAAATGAACAAAAACAGCAACTTAACCAAGTTCCTTTACTTATTTTCTAGATAATGAAAAACTACCTATGGTTTTCAAAAAAACCATCTATTTAACGGTACTGAGTAATTCAACAAATTTACCATTTGGTTTTTTTATTAGTTTATCCACATATTTTATATTTACTCTGGTACCCAAAGAAAATTTAGATTTGAAATGATCCTTCAACCGTTTTTCATGGTTTTCTGTGAAGTAATTATTTTTTATAATCAGAACATCTAAAACTCCTTTTTCATTTTGTATATATTGCAGTCCTGCCAAGGCCATATACAAATCGTCGTGAAAGTTCAATGCTGTAGTTGTAACAGTACTTCCATCTGCCCCATAAATTTTGTTTCCGTTCCTTCTCCCTTCAATATTCTTTATTAGAGTCACCCGCCTACCACATTTTTCGCAGTAGTTTCCAACATATTCCGCATAATCATCGGTTTTATATCGAATTAAAGGCATGCCGTAGTTGTTAAGAGTTGTGCCCACTATTTCACCTACTCTTCCTGGAGTATTGATTGGATTCCCTTCTCTATCAATCAATTCAAAGTAACCATATCTCGGCTCAATATGATAATTATCACTATAACTACAATATCCTCCTAGCACCAATTTCTCACTATGACCGTACCAATTATAAAATAAAACCCCAAGTTTTTTTGTTATAAATTCTTTTTGATATTTGTATACATTCTCTGAGCCCGATAAAAATGCCTTTACGAATGAAATATCTAATTTATTATCATAAATAAACCTAGAAAATTCATACGCCGTAGAAGGATAGGCATGAATATATTGAATATTAAAAAATTTTATTATATCGTAAATTTTTTGAAAATAATTACTATTTAACCTAAACCCATCAAAAATAACTTCTTTTGTTATTGGGTTTATAATATATTCCTGACTTTCTTCTAGTTTTCTATTCCTTATTACGGCGCGCGTATGATGTCTGAACTCTACTCTTGACCACATATCATGCATAACTGAAAGTTCGACGATATATCTATTTCTAGGCACCAATAGCTTTAAAGGATTTCCTCCAGTACCTCCAGTAGTAACAATTTCATAATCATCTTCATTCATAGTCTTTGATTTCAAGATATCAAAATTACGCGACACCACATCTTTATCTATAAAATCAAACTGGGATTCAAAATCTTTAATAGTAGATATTTTCTGATACTTACTATAATAAGGCACATCATCAATGCTCCTATTAATAAGGTTAATTAAATCCTTTTCATTGTCATACTCCTCTTCTTCTTGTAGACTTTTAAAAAAATTCGCGTACTCCTGACCATAAATTAAACTCGGAGAACGGTTTAACTTTAGTAAAAGCTTATTAATAAAAATAGGCAGCCGAGATATATTGTTAAGTATAAACTTTTTCATAATCGCATTGTACTATCTCTATTTTTTAAAAGGAGATTCTTTAAATAAATCGACTTCTCCCATTTTATGATTACTTTTCTATCTTTTTTCTTTTTTAACTTATTGATTACCACTGATTTATTTACGTGATTATTTTATGTTATATCAGTTAGACAAGAACCTTACAACTGATTTTATAACGTCTTTTCTTGTATGCCATTTCAAATAGAAACTATTAATTTTTCTCAGATAGTTTATAACTTATTAAAAACATTAATCAGATTGTCTTCAAACATTGAAATAGTAAAGTGTTTTTTAAACTTTTCTTTTGACAAAACTTTATAATCTTCCCTTAATTTATCATCATTAAGTAATATCTCTATAGCTTCCGATAGTGAATCGCTGTCTCTCTGTTTTACAATTAATCCGCATCCATCAATTATGTCCTTTATAGCTCCATTATCGGTCGAGATAATTGCGTTACCCATTTTCATGGCTTCCAAAATAGAAAGCGGAAAACATTCATTCTTAAAATATGTAGGGAAAACAAAAACATCAGACGTATGTAATATATCGATTTTTTCCTGACCATACTTTGGCCCTAAAACGGCTACCGATCCATCTGGAAACTTCTTTTTCACTTTTTTTCGAAGATCTTCAATATTAATATCCGCTCCTCCACCAACGATATATGCTTTAAATGGCAAGGATTTAGATTTAAGAATTTCGAGCGCTTTAACAAACTCTAGTACTCCTTTAGATTTAACAAGATTGGAAAGGTATATCAATTGTGTTTCGTCGTTATTATTTTTAGAGACTTCATCTATGATACTAATTTCTTGATCTGGAATACCATTGGGCACAATAAAAACTCTACCAGTATATACTTTTTCAATATCGTATCTCAGCAAATCAGACAACAAAATTACCCCGTCAAAATATTTAAAGGTCCTCAAATACACCGCTCTTTTAATTCCTGATCTAAGCTCTTCATTTATACCTTTGCCATGAAGGTGAACAACTATTTTACATTTAAACAAACCAATAATATTGATGAAAAGAGAATCTCTATAAAAAGCCCCTCCGAATGGCGCCAAGGTATAATAAACAATATTCGGTCGGAACATAAACATCCGGACCAGTAAAGAGAATGGAAATATTAACATTTTTAAAACCTTGCTAAAAGAAAACTTGCCTATTTGGTCTAGTCGATTCACAAAATTCAATGGTAAATAACTTGTTTCAAACTCTCTATTTATTCTCTTACTCTCCTTTATATATAGATTCATTTGAGAGGCACCATGAAGTGGCGGGGGTAATTGAACAAGGAACAAAATCTTATGTCTACCGTGTTTTTCCATTGTTTTCATTTAAATAAGTATTTGCCAATAATATGTAAAACGCAAAAAACACAATTCCCTTATTTATTGACAAGACCTCTTCCGTGATACTTGATATCGCCAACAACCATAAAAGAACGAATAAAAAATACTTCTTTCTACGATATGCCCTATAAAAACCATATGATAAAAGTGTCAAAAAAACAAAGAAGCTGACAATCCCATTTTCAGTTAAAAACCTAAGGTACATGTTATGCGATGTATAGTTCTCATTTAAAGCTAAAATAAATCCTTTTTCAGTATATTTTTGTCGCAATTTTGATTGATTACACCCAGTACCAACCCCAAATGGAGCATTATCCATATACACCTCTAAGGCACATTGCCATTTAGCCAATCTAACGTTTAAAGAATTCCATCGTGTACTTGTCGGAGAATCACTGTAAGAGAACTGAAAAGTACTTTGATCGACCTTGCCTCGGACCTTATTAAAAAAAACAAACCCGACACATATTCCAAATACAACCAATAAGAGGTATTTTTTCTTTTTCCCAATATCCCAATAAAAAAACATAAGCAAGAAAAGCCCAGAAAAAAAAGCAAATACAATAGCAAACGAATCCAACAAAACCAATACCAGAATCCCAAACAGTATTATAAAAAATTTTAGATTTCGTTTCAAGGGTAAAAGATCCCTAGACCAAAAGAAATAATAAATTAGAACAAATAAACTAAATGCCAGATAAATAGATAAATATGTTGCATGAAAATTAATATTTTGACTTAATCTATGATATCTGAAAAAATTTTCAATGACTAGGTTCTCTTTGTTAAATATTAATATTGAGCCATTTACACAGGATTTATATGTTGCGATAATTAAGGCCACCAGTACCATGAGGATCGTTGCAAAAGCAAATGACAACAATAGGTTTCGAAACAGTTTTTTAGTAAGGTTCATAGTTCCGAAAACTATAGGGAATATTATAAAACTCAACCATTTCTCCAGTTTTTTAAAGCCATTTGGAACATCGCAAGAATAAAGTAAACTAATTAAGGCCAACAAAAACAAAGTGCCAAACAACCCTGCCAATATATTTATTTTATATTCATGCCTCACTAGTTTGAAAAAGGAAACCAGGAGCAACAAAACAACAAAGATATTGTTGATTATCATTGGTGCCAAAAGGGATATACCAGTGCCTACTAAAAGGTAGTATTGGACGAGATTAAGCCTTTTCTCCCGTATGTCCATTTCGTTTTGTTTTAAGGTCTAGAGCCATAAATAACTCAAAAAAAGCAATCACTGTAAAATACTCGAACCAATAGTCCAGCACAAAAAAGGAAAGCATCAACATAAAAATAAGTTTGCCAAAAGTTAGCTTGTTAAAATTCTTAATCCATTTTCCAAGATAAAGAACTACAAACAACAGAGCCCCAACAACACCATATTCACCAAAAATTTTATTGTAAAAAGAAAAAGGTTGATTGGCGGTTCCATCTTTATATGGTTGTTTTAACAATTCAGAATTCCACAAGGTGTAATGGTTTTCTGTAAACTCTTTTGACATATACTTATATTTTTCTGGAAACCAACTAACGTAATCTGCAGAGGTTAAAAAAGCTGTCCTAGAAGAGAATTTCCCTCCACCTGCACCAAAAAGAGCTCTTTTTAGGTCCGAACCAAAATACTTTACAGTTTGATTAAAAGAAACGATTTTTCGTAACGGGTCTGACTTACTTACCAATTTTTCAGTCAAATTTTGTTTCACATACTCAATGTTTTTTGGACTAATAAGCGCAAGGACAAATATTCCAACAGATAATCCAATAAGAATTTTCAACTTTAACATGGGCGAAAAATAGAGGAACGCAAATAAAAAGACAATGGCAGAAAAAATAACTATTCCACTCATATATGTAGACGCCAACATACATAAAATAGCTGCCACACATAATTTATTCTCTTTTCGATAAAAAAAATAAACAGTGTAAAAAGAAAAAATTATCATGGACACCGAAGAATTGGTAAAAACTCCTTTGATAAAGTCCCCAGCACCCATACTTACCATATGAGGAAAAATTGATTTTTTTTGTATTGCTATATTCACATACTGTACTATTACAATCAGAACATTAAGACTAAAAAAAAGTTTTAAAACTACATGTATTTTCTCCAAGGAAATTTTCTTGAACAAAGCTGCAATCGACAAAGAAACAAGCAACATCAGAATCCACATAACACATATAATCCCAGTGTTCATAAGATAGTTAATGGAATAGTCATCCCTCCAAACAAATAAAAATTGAAAAAAAGTAATGATTAGTATAGTCAGATAAAATAGTGCTTTGAAATCAATTATGGTTGATTTGGCCAAGAACAAAAGAGAGATTGAGGAGAACAAAACAATCCCAAAAAGTTGAACAATTGGATTGCCCAGTGACACTGCCAAGAGCAATAATAGCAATAAGCCGGTAAATATAGAATTTTTAGTAAGTTTATTTCTAAGCAAAATAAAGTTGCTTTATAGTTAAACTATAATATTATACCCAGTCCCTTAATCCATGAAAGACATTCTCCAAATCTTCCTTTAATTCTGTAACTCTCTTTGAAATATTGTCTTTTTGAATATCAAAAGTCTCCATTATAATATTAATATCACGACTTATACCATTTGATTTCAAATTATTAATATCATGAACAAATTCACCCAAACCTAACTGCTGCATAACCCCTTGGGTTTTAAACCCTTGGTACCTAATGGCTATAACAGGCGTTCCAGCAACTGCCGACAGTATACATGAATGTAATCGTGTTCCTATTAGCAATTTACACTTTGAATATATATTTACCATTTCTTCAACGGAAAAATCTTCGGAAAGAACAAGTGAATCAATTCCTCTTGTTTTAAGTTCTTTATGTATTTTTTCCATTAAATCCAAATCACTCTTTCCATGATGACGGACAGTAACTTGGGGAATTAAAACTGGAAAAAGTCCCCATTTCTTGGAAGCATCTTCAATACTATCCATCAAGTTCTCAATATAACTTTCTTTTGCCATTTTCGGATTACTCTTTTCTGGAAATGTCCAATTTACAATAGTTATACCCAAAATTTCATTCCCGTTGGCCATTGAAAAATCAAAATCTTTATTTCCCTGTTCAATATAAAACGCCAAATCTGGTTGCAGCTCTAGATGCCGAATGCCATAACTCTCCAACAAATCATAAGATAAGCTCTCTCGTACAACTACCCTATCACACATGGACAAATACTTGATTGCAACCTTTTCACTTTTGCTACTTGCAAATCCACCTATACTTTGACCTAAAAGAATTACTTTTTTGTTTAATTGCCTAGCCACCTTTATAGGTTGTAAGGTTCTCCATAAAAAAAGGTTTCCTCTTAAATCTTCCTTGTCATTATAAATAAATTGACCTCCTTTTACAACGATCAAATCCGCTTCTTTGAGTACATGAACAGCTTTATACTGACTCCCGCCAAGAATCTGGCCCAAAAAATTTGAAAACAACGATATTTTCAGTTGAGCAACGTCCTTTATAAGTCTATAAACAGCTTGAATATTATGCAAAAAGGAAGCCTGATTCCCAATATAAGGTGTAGGAAGAACTCCTGAAATTATTTCTATTCCCATCTCTTTCATTTTCCTGTTATGGTACCAAAAATCAGGATCCTCTGCCCTAAATGTAGAAAGTAAGGTTATCCTTGAAACAGGAAACGCCTTTTTCAACCCTAAAACAGTTGCCAAGGTTATTGCTAAATCTCCTTTGTTTGAATCAGAATAACCATGAGTTATCACAATATTTATCATTCTCTAAATTAGTTAAATTAATTTCCATTTCGAGTATGCGATACCCGATAATCCGAACAGTATAGTTGAAAAGACAAATGTATAGATACTTTCTCCAAACAACCATTTAACAATCATAAACATTAGGGATATAATTAGGAGGGGTATAAAAACAATTAATCTTTTTCTTAAATAATCCTTCTCCTTCAAGGAATATATATTTAATGTTGAAATTGTTATTTCACCTAAAAGAATTGACAAAGCGATCGAATAAGAATAATTTCCAATTAAATACCAAAACAGTACTCCCCCAGAAATCGTTAGAATAGCTGCTACAATCAAATTTCGACTATATTCCTTATCTTGATTTTTCAATAATAATCTCGTGCCAGAACTAGTTGTAAACGAAGATATTAAACCAGCCACACCCAAGACTAAGAAAGTGGTAGTATATGAAACAAATTTTTCATCAAACAGTAATGGGATTATTACCTTGGGATAAAACAGTAAAGAGTTTAGAAACACCAAACCTCCCAAAACAGCCAAAAGATCTACCCTAAGGGATATCCCAGTGTCTTTTAGATCGCTAAAAAAGGCTTGAACAATTATTCTTCTGACTCCCTTAAAAATCATATATAGCTTTAATGCAATATAGGCAATCGCGATAGTTTCATTATTATAGAAATAAGAAAGTACATTTATTATTCCTATTCCAATAAAAAACAAGGAAAAACTAGCTATACCAATATTAAAGTTTGATATATATTTTTTAATATACCTCCATTTTGGTCGGACTAAATAGTCGACACCCAAAGAATTTGCGACCAATATACCAGCAACTAAATAGGTGAGCACAAGACTAAAAGCAAAAAATAAAACGATATGGTCTTTGAAAAAAAGGGAAGAAATCACCAAAGTTACCGATGGAATAAGTACTCTAATTAACGCTACAAAAGATCCGAATATAGGTTTACCCCTTCCATAAAGAGCATAGTCGGCGTTTAAACTAATGACTGGAGCCATAAAAAACATAAAGTTTTTTGTGTACCAAAACCCAGTAAAACCAAATACTAACAAAAGGATTGACAGCATGAACCTCGCTGATTGGGTTTCATAAAGTTCCTTTTTCCAATCTTCTTTAATAGCTATATTCCTTGTTGCTGACAATTGTAAACCAAAAGCAACTATAGACACAATTAACAAAGTTAAAGAGTCTATCTCGCCAATAAAAGCTATCGTAGAATCTGGAACGAGCTTAGATATGTATTTTAAAGCGAGTAAGGTGGTAAGATGCCCAATACCCGTCAATACTCCAACAGCAGCTATTCTTTTAATCATTTTATGACCCCACAAAAATCAAGAACCACCTTGTGTTTTGGTATTTCAACGGTTTTAAACTCATTATGTGCCACTAAAAACACGATAATATCTGCCTTTTCCAAGGCGTCTCTATAATCTGTAAGTTTAAATACCCTATGCTCAGAGATATTGGGCTCTACGATAAAGTACTCTTCATTATTGGCGTTTTGTAATACTTTTTGAGCAATATATTTTGCGGGAGATTCTCTTAAATCATCAATATTGGGTTTAAAGGCCAAGCCCATCAATGCAATGTTCGGCTTTCGTCCGTGTTGGAGCTCAAACTGTAATTTGGTCGTTTGAACTTTTTCTGCACACCAAAATGATTTATAATTATTAATCTCCCGGGCCGTACCGATAATCTTTGATTCCATAGGATAATCGGCCACTATAAAATAAGGGTCCACAGCTATGCAATGACCTCCTACCCCACAGCCTGGTTGTAGAATGTTAACCCTTGGATGTTTGTTGGCCAAATTAATAAGTTCCCAAACATTGATGTCTGCCTTATCGCAGATCAAGGAAAGTTCATTGGCAAAGGCTATTTGTACATCACGTGATGAGTTTTCAACTAGCTTACACATTTCTGCCGTTCGGGCATTAGTTTTATGAAGGTCTCCTTTTATAAACTGGGAATAGAAAGAAACTGCTCTTTCGGTAGATCGTTCATTTACACCACCTATTACCCTATCATTATGCACCAATTCATACATTACATTTCCGGGCAATACCCGTTCAGGGCAGTAAGCAATATTCAATTTATCTTTTAACTCTGGGCGCGTCTCATAAATCATATCCGCCATCTTTTCGGTAGTTCCGATTGGGGAGGTAGATTCTATGATATATAGGTCGTCCTCTTTCAACAAGGGCAAAATGGCTTTGGTAGCCGCCTCAACAAAAGAAATATCCGGTTCGTTCTTGGCTTTAAAAGGAGTAGGTACCACTATTAGATAAATATTTGCTTTTACAGGTGTAGTAGCCGCTCTGAGATAACCTTCTTTTACAGCATTGGCCACTGCCCCGTCCAACTCTGGTTCTATAATGTGTATTTGCCCTTTATTTATCGTCTCTACTACACTAGGGTTAATATCCACTCCGTGAACATAGGTTTTGTTTTGAGCAATTAAGGCCGCTGTCGGTAAGCCTATATAGCCAAGACCTATCATTACTACTTCTGGTTCGTTCATATGGTTGTATTCATTAAATGACTTCATAGACTGTTTAAAAAATCGTCTATTCTATATTTCGTATATGCTCTACAATTTTATAACATGCCTTTCCATCTCCATAGGGATTGTGAAGTTTACTCATGTTAGCGTATAATTGCTCGTCTTTGAGAAGTTGGGTAGCTTCATATACAATCTTCTCTTTATTGGTGCCCACCAAGATAACCGTACCGGCAAGTACTGCTTCAGGTCTTTCAGTCGTATCCCTCATGACCAAAACTGGTTTGCCCAAACTCGGAGCCTCTTCCTGAACCCCTCCACTATCAGTAATTATGATACAGGAACGATCCATAAGCCATACAAATGCCGGATATGACAAAGGAGCTATGAGTTTTATGTTCTCTATATGTCCCAATAATTCGTAAACTGGTTTTTGAACATTTGGATTAAGGTGAACCGGATATATAATCTCAATGTCGGGATTCTCTAGCGCAAGTTGTTTTAAGGCCTCACAAATATTAATAAATCCTTGCCCATGATTCTCTCTTCTATGCCCGGTTACCAAAATTGTCTTTTTGCTTCCCTTTATAGTCTTTTCTAGCTCTTGTATTTCGGCGTCCTTAAAACCTGATGATGTCACTTTTCCAACGCTAAACTGTAAGGCATCGATAACAGTGTTTCCAGTGACAACAATTGATTCCGCTTGTTTATTCTCCTTAAGTAGGTTCTCTTTAGATGTTTTTGTTGGTGAAAAATGAATTTGTGAAACTACCCCTGTAACACATCTGTTCATCTCTTCTGGAAAAGGAGATTTCATATTAAAGGTGCGTAGCCCCGCTTCCACATGACAAACCTTTGCACCAGAATAGAAGGCCGCAAGGCTAGTAGCCATAGTGGTTGTGGTATCACCATGAATAAAAACATAGTCAGGCACAAATTCCTCTAAAACAGGCTTTAACCCTGTTATAATATCTGCAGTTAAGGAATACAAATTTTGATTGGGTTTCATTAAATCCAAATCGTAATTGGGCTTAATCTCAAAGAAGGAAAGTACTTGGTCCAACATTTCCCTATGTTGGGCCGTTATACAAACTTTGGTTTCAAACTCATCAGTATGTTTTTGGAATTCTTTTACCAATGGTGCCATCTTAATTGCCTCTGGCCGAGTGCCAAAAACAATTAGAATCTTTTTTTTTAATTTCATGTATTGATATTCAGCTCTTTAAAATGCTATTCTCCGGTCTTATAGCAAAAGTACGATAATTCTTCGCTTTCTCAAGTTGCACCTTGTGGCTCAGATTATTTTCCTCAAGTATCCTTTTTGCAAAATCATACCAGGTCATTGCTTCATTATCTGTATAATGAAGAATACCATACGCCTTATTATTTTGGGCAATCAACTCTAAAATATACCGAGCCAAATTACTGGCGTTCGTCGGACAACCTTTTTGTGCATCGGTCACCTGTAGGACTTCCTCCAACCTTGCTTTTTCCATAATACTCTTATAAAAATTCTTTCCATGCACTTTATGATACAACCATGACGTACGAACAATAAAAAACTCATTCAATATTTCTTGAATGGCCACCTCTCCTTCTAACTTTGATTTGCCATATTCATTGATAGGGTTTGGTTCGTCTATAATCGTATAAGGTTCACTTTTAGTGCCATCAAAAACATAATCCGTAGATATATGAATTAAAACCGTTTTATGGTCTTTGCAGGCCAATGCCAAATTCTTAGCTCCCTCAGTATTTATTTTATAAGCAAGTTCCGGGTTTATCTCCGCCTGTTCAACATTCGTATAAGCGGCACAATTAATACAATAGTCATATTTATAAGAATCAAAAGTGTTCTTTACTTCTTGATCGTTTGCTATGTCGAACGTATCTTTTCCTTTAAAGGTAACCTGTAAATCAGGGTAATCGGCAACAATATCCCTTATACTTCTTCCCAACTGACCGTTGGCACCGGTAACGAGTACGGATTTCATTTAAAAAATTCTTTAAAAGTGGGAAGTTGTCTGTCTTTTTCAGAAACAATAGGGGAGTCAACAGGGATTTGCCAGTCTATATTTAAGTCTTTATCATTATAGATTATACCACTTTCTGATGCTGCATTATAAAAAGCATCACATTTATACATAAACGTAGCTTCTTTGCTCAAAGTAATAAAACCATGGGCCATACCTTTTGGTATAAAAAGAGATGTTTTATTCTCACTGGACAAAATAACTTTGTAATACTCTCCAAAAGTGGCACTTTTCGGCCTTAAATCGACTATTACATCCATTACCTCACCATGAACTACCTGCACCAGCTTGGCCTGGGCATGAACTCCCGTTTGTAAATGAAGCCCCCGTAGTACCCCTTTTTTTGATACAGAAATATTATCTTGAACAAAGTTTACCTTTTTTCCGATAGCTTCTTCAAACTTTTTCTGTTGGTACAGTTCAAAGAAAACACCTCTCTCATCGTTAAACAGTGTCGGTTCAATTATATAACAGCCTTTTAAGCCAATCTCCGTAATTTTCATATTATGGTTTTCAGCTAATTATAGCTCTAGTAAATAGTTGCCGTACCCACTTTTTAACAGTGGTTTGGCCAGTTTATGCAATTGTTTTCGTGAAATATACCCCATGGTATAGGCCACTTCTTCAATAGCCCCTACCTTTAATCCTTGTCGCTCTTCAATAACCTCAACAAATTGTGATGCCTGCATCAAAGAACTAAAAGTTCCTGTATCTAACCAAGCGGTGCCACGATCTAAAATACTTACAGTCAACTTTTTCTTTGCTAAATATACTTTATTAACGTCGGTAATCTCCAGCTCTCCTCTTGGACTAGGTTTAATGCCCTTGGCTATTTCCACGACTTCGTTATCATAGAAATAGATGCCCGGAACCGCATAGTTCGATTTTGGGTTTTCAGGTTTTTCCTCAATGGAAACGGCCTTTCCTTCCTTATCGAACTCAACGACACCATACCTTTTTGGGTCTTGTACATGATATCCATAAATGATACCTCCATCGGGGTCATTGTTCGCTTGCAACAATTTGGCAAGACCAGAACCATAAAAAATATTATCCCCTAAAATAAGGGCCACTTTTTCTTTTCCTATAAAATTTTCCCCTATAATAAAGGCTTCTGCCAATCCGTTCGGGTTCTTTTGTACGGCGTATTCAAAACTACAGCCCAATTGGCTACCATCGCCCAACAATTTTTGAAACAAGGCAATATCTTGTGGTGTAGTAATTATCAATATTTCTTGTATCCCTGCCGATAAAAGCGTTGCCAAAGGGTAATATATCATCGGCTTATCATAAATAGGCATAAGCTGCTTGCTTACTGCCAATGTAAGTGGATGTAAGCGCGTTCCAGATCCTCCTGCTAAAATGATACCTTTCATACGATTAACCTTGCTGATATTTGTTCATGTACCACGAAACAGTCTCCCGAAGTCCGGAGTCAAAATTCCACTTAGATTGCCAACCCAATTTGGTTTTGATCTTTGTAGCATCTATGGCATATCTGAAATCATGCCCCAAACGATCACGGACAAAGGTGATCTGTTCGCTATAGTTCCCCGTCTTTTTCGGGTACACCTCATCTAAAATAGTACATATTTTTTGCGCTATGAAAATATTGCTGTGTTCATTATTTCCTCCAATGACATAGGTTTCTCCAATCTTTCCTTTGCTAAAGGCCAAATCTATTCCCAGACAGTGGTCTTGCACATATAGCCAATCCCTCACATTCTTTCCATCGCCATAAATAGGTATTTCCTCTCCCTTCAAGGCTTTTCGTATAATGGTCGGAATCAATTTCTCATCATGCTGCTTAGGCCCATAATTGTTAGAGCAGTTCGTAGTAATTACGTTAAGTCCATAAGTGTGAAAGTAACTTCTCACCAAAAAATCGGAAGATGCTTTTGATGCACTATATGGACTATTTGGGGCGTATGCAGTATTCTCATCAAAAAAACCCGATTCCCCAAGGCTGCCAAAAACCTCATCTGTTGATATATGATGGAAGCGTGATGCTTCAAACCCTTTCTTTGCACTATTCGAATTATCCAACCAATGTTCCCGCGCACCTTCCAACAAGGTAAAAGTTCCGTTGATATTGGTTTTAATAAAGGTTTCCGGTCCTTCAATTGAATTATCTACGTGCGATTCGGCGGCAAAGTGTATGACATCCGAAATTTGCTCATTCTTAAAAATCGCCCTTACCAAATCTGCATCACATATATCTCCCTGAACAAACTTATACCGTTCGTTATTTTTAACTTCTTCAAGATGCCCAAGGTTCCCTGCATACGTCAGTTTATCTAGATTTACTACTGAAACAGTATCATGTTTTTCTAAAAAAAACGGAATAAAGTTACTGCCTATAAAACCAGCTCCCCCTGTTATCAGAATTGTTCTATTGGACATTTGTGCTTTTCTATAACTGCAACTCTTTAGCTCTCTTGTTTAAGAAACGAATGAAGGATATCAAGAAAAATAATACCACCAAAGCCGTAGGAATCAAGAAAAACTTATTGGCAAAAAACGGTTTTCTAAAGACTTGGGGATTCCCCATGTTTATAATACTCAAAATCTCGGTTTGTTCCGTAAGTTCAGCTTTCTTCTCTTCTATTTCTTTTAAAAACCTGTTTTTTAAAGAAAGTAAGGTCCCTATATTAAGGGCGCTCTCATTTTCCATGTAAACCGACCCCTGTGGTCTTTCAATGGCATCCTGTACAAGTGTTTTTGTGTAATTGTCGATAAGGTTGTCTATCTGTGAAATAAGCGCGGTGTTCTCCTCTATACGGGTTTGTGCATTTTCCCTATAAATCGTAATCAATTTCTCGTAATAGGCATTATTATTTACATATGCCAATATCTTTTGCGCCGCTATAGGTCCTTTTTTGGCATCGGTATAAGTAAAGATGATACGATGTGGTATTATACTTTTCTTGGTCAGTTCAGAACGTATAATATCCACAACAAAGTTTTCTTCCTTGAAGTTTTGAAGTATTTTTAAGTACTCCAACTCCTGCTCTGCCTCTTCCTTTGTTTCCTCCGAATCTGTAACAGGCTGTATTTCAATTTTAAAACCTTCTACGTCCTTGAAAGAAACACCCATTTTTTGAAAAAACACGGTGTCTTTACTTAGGATATTTGCTTGGATTTCAGCAACGGCATCGTACATATAATCTTCACTGTCAAAATTAGGTCGTACGATAGTCACAGTCTTTAATTTTTCATCCACCAATAAACTCAGTGCAAAACTGATAGCCAAACCTAATACCAGAAGTCCAATTAGAATAAGTGCATTCTTTTTAAAATAAAGGAATACCCTTAAAAAAGCGACTCCTATTCGGTTAATCACTTTTCCTATCATTTTGAACAACTGTCCTAAATCTATCTCATCTGAGCTAGGGGTGGTGTTTGGTTTGTTATCTGCCATGTTATGAGTTAAATATCTGTTTTAATATCTTGTCCGTAATTAAATAAGTGGGTTTTACCCCTGTAGTCCCCAATCCACCAGATGCTAAGGTGCTACCGGTTTCCAATGGATTGTCAGAAGCATAATAGGCATACCTGACCTTTACATCTTCTCTAATACTTTTTCTGATTTTAGAGGCAGATTGTATCGCTTTCTGATAATGCACCCCTTCCATCTCCAAACCTATCACATTCCATGTAGATTTGTGAAAAAAGTCAAGAATATCCCTATTCTGTAACGATGTTCCTAAAACGGTGACCATTGTGCCTTCGAATACTTTTAATCCATATCCTTCAAAATCCTTTGCACACAACTCGTTCTTAAACGGGTAATTATCCGCTGTTCCTTCAAAAATATGGGCAGAAGGAATCATTATATCTCCTTTTCCCCCTTCTAAAATACCCGCCTTGCCCATTATGGATACAGATAAAACATTTAAAAAGGATTCGTTCTTTTTCTTGTTCCCAAATGGTTTTAGAAGCTCATCTATCGTTTCAAAAGCCTGTTCCCCAAATGCATAGTCCATAACAAATATAACAGGTTTTTCCACATCTTTGCCGCTGGAAAATTCATACGAGCAAACTTCTGTATTAAATTTAGAAGTGTCGAATATTTGCACATCTATGTTTGTTCCGGAAGTGTCGTCTATGGATATCATACCGTTTTCTTCTGCCACGGCTTTTACCTTGTCTCTAAGATGTCCGTTGCCAGCACTGCTCAAAGCTTCGTAAATTTCTATAGGTTCGGAATCGGGAAATTCATCTTTTAAGGCCTTTTGGGCAAAAAGAGAATTCATGACACTGTGCATATTGGCCGAAATAATATGGATAGGCCTGTCTAAAAGATTGTTCTTTTTAAGTATGTTCTTGATATTCGTTGCCCATATCTCGCCATGAATGTGATGCCCCAAACGCTCACGTAGTAACGATGTAAAGGTAATAGCTCTTTTTTCTCCGGTCAGCTCTTCGTCAAGGGCCAATTTACCAAGCCAATAAATAATTTTTAGGAATCTCTCTGGATTTTCCTTTGTGCTAAGTTTGTTGTAAACGTCCAATATTTCTTCGAAGGACCTGCCAAGAATATTGGCGGTATGAATCAGGGCAATCTCTTTTTCGGACTGTTCCAATTCTTCTTTTTTAACTGCATTTTCCAGTTTTTGCCAATCCCTGACCGTTTTGTTGGATTCAGGAATAAGTACCTTTTTACAAATCTTTTCAGATTCTATAAAAAGGAAGGTCAAGTGGGTAAGTATATCGTAGATGTCCGAACGACCCCTGGTAATCTCAATATTCATCTGTTCGTCATCTATACGATAACAATTACGCCTTCTTTTTGGTGGAACAATAGGGGTTATATGTGAGATGCCGTAACCCTCGTCCGAAGTAAGATTTATAAACCTACACTGCTCTATACCTTCTGGCAACCTATCCAACACATACAAAAGACCATTAAGCTCTGTTCTTTCTTCGCCTACAGAGCCATATATTTCTGGCCTTAGCAATAGCAATGCATTTTTTAGCGCTTCACCAGAAACACCGTTTGGCTTATAAAAGCCCCTATTAAAAAGGTGGCGCATGGTAATGTACATGCGTTCTATGGCATTTGTAGATTCTTGGGCCCTGGTGGGTGTAATTGCTTTGTCCATATTAAGATATCCAACAAAATTACGATTAATATTCTGTTTTAGTTTTTAGGCAAATTTACTTTAAAATTGGACAGTTTATCAGCCACTTTTCGGTCATTGGATAATCTTTGCACCTTATTTTGCCCTCCCAGCTTTCCGATAGACTTCATATAATCCCTAAACCCTCCTTCTTTTATAGGAGTTATTTTTAGACGTTGCAACACTTTGCCTTCTATCAAGTCATAATAATAGCTGTTCTGTTTTTGCAGCGCCTCGTCCAAAATCTGAACAAACCGATCTACGTCAGAAGGCATTTTCTCAAATTCTATCAACCATTCATGGTAGGGAAGCTCTCCTTCTACGGGTGTTATTTGTGGGGCTACGGTAAACTCGTTTACCTTTGCATCGGTTTTTTGGGTCGCCGTCATCATAGCTTCCTCTACTTCTTTCGCTATTACATGTTCGCCAAAAGCGGATATAAAGTGCTTTACCCTCCCAGAAACAATTATTTTAAACGGTTTTAAGGAAACAAACCTAATGGTATCGCCAAGGTTATATCCCCAAAGACCGGCATTGGTGGAAATGATCATGACATAGTCCACGTTTAGCTCTACATCTTGCAGGGTAAGTCTTTTTCTGTCTTCGTTAAAAAATTCATCTACCCTAATGAATTCATAGAATATTCCAGAGTTCAAAAGCAACAGCATTCCTTTCTCGGTCTGTGAATCTTGATACGCAAAGAATCCTTCACTTGCGGGAAAAAGTTCGATACTTGCCACCCTTCTGCCTATTAGTTCCTCAAACTTTTTTCTATAGGGTTCATAATTGACCCCTCCAAAAATAAAAAGTTCAAAATTCTGGAACAGCTCTCCAATGTTGCGATTGGTCTTTTCCTTTAATCTTTCAAAATACATTTGAACCCATGAAGGTATTCCGGCGATTACCGTCATATCCTCATCCTTTGTTTCCTCAACAATCTGGTTCACTTTAGTCTCCCAGTCCTCAATACAATTAGTTTCCCAGCTGGGCAATCTATTTTTTTGTAAATAATTGGGAACGTAATGTGCTGAAATTCCTGAAAGGCGGCCCAATTTTATTCCATTTTTATCTTCAAGTAGGGGGCTTCCTTGTAAAAATATCATTTTACCATCCACAAAATCCGCTCTTCCCGTCTCATGTATATAGTTAAGAATGGCATTTCTGGATGCCTCCACTTGCATTTTTATAGATCCTTGCGTAATAGGAATGTATTTTGCCCCGGATGTCGTACCCGAGGTCTTCGCAAAATAGATGGGTTTACCGGGCCACAATATATCCGGTTGGCCTTCCACTACCAGGTTTACATAGGGCTTAAGTTCTTCATAGTCCCTTATCGGTACCTTGGCGGCAAAATCCTCATAACTATGGATACTAACAAATTCATGATCCTTTCCGAATTTTGTTCTTGCTCCTTTATTGATCAATTCTTTAAACACCTTTTTCTGGGTGTCAAAAGGGTGGGTGGCCCACCTTGATGTTTTACGGGCTATAAATTGCGCAAAAACTTTGGCTGCTACAGATTTTAACGACATGTTTTTAATTGAAATCAATGAAATCCTGTGGATTTACAGGGTTTCCGTCTTCCCATAATTCAAAATGAAGATGGGGCCCGGTAGTATATTCTCCAGTATTTCCTACAGATGCTATTACTTCTCCTCCACGAACGACCGCTCCCTGAAACTTGGCCAAAGAGCCGTTGTGTTTATATACACTTAGCAAACCTCCTTGGTGTTCTATTATAATTACATAGCCGGTATCTGCAGTCCATTCCGAAAAAATAACCGTGCCATTGGCCACCGCCTTAACAGGAGTATCTGTAGGGGCCGTTACATCTACCGCATAATGCTTTTTCTCTAAATCATAACCCATGGACACCATACCGGAAACCGGAGGAAACAAGACCAGGTTTTTCTTGCTCGTAGATCTTTCGAACAAATTGTACTTATCCTCCAAAGCAACTTCTGCCCGCAAAAGGGAATCCTCCTTTATAGGAGTCAAGTCTACGGAAGAAGGATCTATCTTAAATTGCTCGAACAAAGAATCTCTATTTATTTCATTATTCTCTATGTCTCCTCTTAAGACCATACGAATATTGTCAAGATACTTATTGGTATAATTTAATGTTCTTACAAGAGAGTCGGTTTTATAGGTAAGCTCCGTCGCCTGCCGTTTAAGTTTTGTAGATGAATACCCTGGAATATATTCCCTAAGGGGAGTAAAGGCGATCAATAAAATTGTTAGGCCAATAAGTCCAATCATAAAGAGGGATCCGGTCACAAAAACATTCAACCGGCTGAGCTTAAACGATATCTTTTCTTCAAAAGTACTTTCGTTTAAGATTACCAAACGATACTTATGAAGTAACTTTCGTTTTATTTCCTTTCTTTTTTTTACTTTTTTGGCCATCCAAACAAAGATAAGCTTAGAATTTAATTAAGACCTTCTTTGAAATGATTTATTACATCAAGTAAAGTCTTGGTATTCTTTACGTACGTTTTTTATTCGCTTTTGGTTTTAATCACACCCACTAACCGGTCTTGCTTTTAATTCAGCTTTCTATCATTATTTTCTATGGTCTTTAATGCCTTTACGGCATTCGCAGAGCCAAACTTCGATAACTAGGCAAATTCTACAATGAAATTATATATGACCGTAGATTTAAAAACCTATAGTCAAAATTAACAAAGCATTCGCTTGTTCACCAAGTAAGTATGCTAAATTTTATAGTGTTTCTGTTATCGTCTTTAGAACCCTCCTATTTTAAATATACGAACTTTCAATCAATAATTACATAATGATTTGAATATCAGAAACATACCAAAAACACCTCCCTAACATATTAGTGGGCCTGTTGTTAATTTAACACCTAATGAGCAACCTGATTTTGATTGTTGTCTTCTACAATAGTCCTATATTTTTCAACAATACCAAAGACAATAATACCAAGTGGTATGTTGTATTGGTCTTCGTTAAAACCCAAAGTTTAAATTTCCGCCTTTTTTATTATTGCAAATAAAAAAACACTTAAGGTTAATATTAACAACAAACTAATAACTTTTTCTTACATTTGTTATCCGTTAAATGATATTCATATGACTATAGCAAATATATTTTTGGCAATTGGGCCATGGCAAATTGCAATCGTTGTCTTGGTGGTTCTTCTTCTATTTGGAGGAAAAAAAATACCGGAACTTATGCGCGGCCTTGGTAGTGGTATAAAAGAATTTAAAGACGCTTCTAAAGAAGACGAGGTTTCGGAAGAAACAAAAAAGGAATAACACCGTATTCTATTAAAATTTACAAGAAACGCTAACTCAAATTAGCGTTTTTTTGTGCCCAAAAACCTGCTTTTCAATATTTTACCTCTTAGTAGAATTCTTTCCCCTTTCTCCTATAATTCATATAGACCATAATAGCTATTTAGGCCAGAATCGAGACTACACGACAAAAAATAAGTCTTTCACAACAAAAAATAAATCAAAATCATCTTTAGATCTATTTTCGATAATGAATTAAGCTAAAGGGCGTTATAAACCAGTCGCCTATTGGCATCATTTGTCGATTGATTTCCAAAACATGAAAAATATACTATTTGTTTGCGCTTCTCTAATGGCTCTTAATCTAAGTGCCCAGAATTTTGAAGACAATATGTCGTCAAAAGAAACGGACATAGGTTTAACAGCCAACAATATCTCATCAACTTCTATAAAAGATTCGGATAACGGAAATTTTTTAAAAGCCGTCAACGAAAATGAAATTCCACAAAGAACCTTGTCCAACCTTAAAGGAGTAGAGAATGGATACTATGTGATATCCAGTATTTTCAGTAACGCCAACAAGTTGGACAAACAAGTAAAAAAACTAAAAAAAGAAGGTTTTGAAGCCGGGTACATACAAAACCCTGAAAACGACCTTTATTATGTGTATCTGAATCAATACTCTTCTAGGCAAAAAGCCATTGCCGATTGTAATTCTGAATTTGATAATAGGTACACAAAAGATGTTTGGATCCTAAACGTAATTAATAGTGAACAACCAAAGGAGCCAATTGCCCTAGAAGATGTTACTTATGATATGCTAGAAGTGGTTGATGATACTGAAAAAACTACAACTGCAGAATCTTTAGGGAACTATACCGACAAACCCTCCAGCAAAAGCAAACTTATAGCAAAGGCAGATGAGTATTTTAACAAAATGTGGTATGCAGAGGCCGCAGAACTTTATGAGCAGGCCCTAAACAAAGACCCTAACAATTACTCGCCCGAAGTTCTTCAAAAAGCAGGAGATGCCCACTACTATAATACGAATATGGAACAGGCCTATAAATGGTATGACATACTATATAAAAATTATGGGGAAGATCTATCCGCCGAAAATATTTTCAAATACGCACATACCCTAAAAGGAACGGGTAAGTATGGTAAATCTAAGAAGCTAATGCGGATATATAACAAGAAAATCGACCATGTCGTTTCTAAAGAAAATACCGAAAAAAGAGAGGCTGTTCTAGACCAATTGTTAAGTGCTTCCAATCAGTTTGAAATTAAAAACCTAAACATCAATTCTATTTATTCTGACTTTTCACCAGTGTTTTATACAGACGAAGAGATCGTGTATACCTCCGCTGCAGATTCTTCTATTTTTAATACCAGAAAATATAAGTGGAACAACCAACCTTATCTAGACCTATATACGGCTAGATTAAACAAGGAATCCCAAGAGTTGGTAAATGCAAGAAAGCTTTCTAAAAAGGTAAACACCAGATACCATGAAGCCTCAGTGGCTTTTACTCCAGACAAGACGACTATGTTTTTTACCAGAAACAACTATGGTAAAAAGCTTAAACGCGACAATAAAGGCGTAAATCATTTAAAAATATACAAATCTACCTTAGTAGATGGAGAATGGACCGAAGCAACGGAAGTGCCTTTTAATAGTGACAACTATTCTACTGGGCATCCGGCTATTAGCCCGGACGGCAAAAAAATGTATTTCGTATCCGATATGCCGGGCAGTATTGGAGAGACGGATATTTTTGTTGTAGATATCTTGGAAAACGGACAGTTTTCAGAACCTAGAAACTTAGGTCCCGGTATAAATACCGAACAAAAGGAAATGTTCCCATTCGTAAACGAAGAAAAACTATATTTTTCCTCCAATGGACATGTTGGTATGGGCGGACTTGATGTATATGAGGTGTCTTTTAATGAAGAAGGTGGTTTCGAGGAGGTCAAAAATGTTGGCCAACCGGTAAATAGTAACAAAGATGACTTTTCTTATATCGTAAACGAAGAAACCCAAATGGGCTATTTTGCCTCTAACCGGGCTGGTGGAAAAGGAGACGATGACATATACTCATTTAAAAGATTAATGGTAGAAGAAGTACCAACAAACCAAAATGTCATTGCAGGTGTAGTTACCGACCTTGTTACCGGAGACCTTATGCCTTCTGCATTAGTTGAACTACTAGACGAAAACAACATAAAATTGAAAGAAATGGTAACGGACGAGGACGGCAGCTTTAGTTTTAATGATCTAGAACCAAATACCACATACAAGGTCAGAACTATACAAGATACCTTCCATAACGAGGAAATAGAAGTTGCTACCGTAGACAACGACACGATTACAACAAAAGTTCAAATGAGAAAACTGAACGAAATGATTGCCTTGGAAAACGGAGTCAAAAAACTTAAGACGGAGATGATCCACTTTAATTTTGACAAATACAATATTCGCAACGATGCCGCCGAAGAACTTAATAAGCTGGTAAGCGTTATGAACGAGTATCCAGAAATGGTTATTAAGATTGAATCACACACAGATTCACGAGGTAGTGCCGTCTACAATAAATACTTGTCCGATAAAAGAGCCAAGGCTACAAGAGACTATATTATATCACAAGGTATTTCTGCCGACAGAATTGAAAGTGCCTTGGGTTATGGTGAAGAAAAACTATTGAACAAGTGTAATGGATCAGTGCCTTGTTCTGAAGAAAAGCATTATCTAAACCGTAGATCTGAATTCATTATAGTGGATATGTAAAAAATCGCAAAACCAACTAAGCAAAAAAAGCCACTAATGTTAGTGGCTTTTTTGCTTATATCCTGCTTCCTTTTTTGAAAGGACACTTGACATCCACCTGTCTTGTTTAAGCTTATAGCCCTAATATAAAACAGACCTAGCGCATAATTGGGGTGCTATAAATCGTAAATTTTTACCGTTCGTAGATTTTTTAAAATAAGGTTCTCTCTTCATAGTAAAAACGCACCTTTAAACCGATATTTTGAGTATTTGATCCATATCCTTTGATATTTGCCTCATAAGAACTAATAATTATCAGGTATGGAGAAATTTTTACTTATTAAAGAGATTTATGTTGAGGCTTTTAAAAATTGGAGGAACTTCATTTTAGAGCATTATTTTAAGTTGTTTTCGTGGTTTTGTTTTCTTTTGATTCTAGCTGCTACATATGCACTGGTTTTTAGAGTTTCCACAGGGTTTTCCTTTAGTAACCTATAGGACAGTAATATTTATGGGTTGATACTATTTAACCCGACACACCCACCAACTTGAAACAAAAAACATAAAAAAAGGGCTCGAGATATATCTCGAGCCCTTTTTCATTACTTTATATCCTTGTACTACGGCTCATTAAAACGAACCGTCTTCAATATTGCTTCCAACTCAAACATATAATCTCTTTTCTTAGTGGCGGGTGCAAAAGTAAAGCCCTCTAAAATCAATTTTCTATTGTTTGGCTTGTCGTTGATTATATAGGTTAAAAAGGGGCCTGCCATTGGATATGCCGACATTTCCCATCTTCCTCTTACCTCGGCGGCTTTTCTTCCTGAAACCTCGGCAGGAAAGACATATGGAGAAAATGCCTTTTCGGTGATCATATGGTTATCCTTTCCTGGAATATCTTCTCCGGGAATAAACATTTTTCCGATAGAATCCCTCATTTTTACAATATCCTGAACAAAGGTGGAGTCGTTGCTAAAAGTGTCCCATGGTACGCTATAGGCAATTATGTTCATATTCCCTTTCTGTATCTGTCTATCGATCCATACAAAATTATCTTCTTCACGGCCTACTTTATAAATGGATGGTAGGTCTAGCGAAATACCCAACTTCTCTTGTAATGCCCTTTCTTTACTTAACGATTTTAAAAACCTCTTTTGGGCCTCTGCAAGTTCCAACTCCTTAAAATCAGTTATAAATTCGGGAGCTTTCTCGTTAAGGTTGTCGATGATTTCTTTTTTGTTTCTCCCCTTGATAACCCCTACCAATTGAGGTTTTGCGTACATATCCTTTTTCATGTGCGCAATGTTCAAGGAATCTTCCATAACATATAGGACGGCTCTGGTATTACGAACCGAACCCGAAAAAATTTGTGGTGGTATCTGGGTAATGGTAAACTGAGCCTCGTCCCATGAAAGCCCTGGTGCCGGCACGGCAAAATGCCCTCTTATATTGTCTCCGACATCGCTTTTCCAAAGTTCATTGTCAATGACCACGGTAAGCGTATTATATGCCCCGATAGACTCTGGTAAATAAGATTTTTTACTTCCTTCTTTACATCCTGTAAGAAACAAAAAGGTTAATAGGATTAGTGTACTGATTTTTTTCATTTTGTATCTCTAATTTACGATGAACAATCGCACAATTTTAATTTTGTGCCCGGTTTTAGATTATTCCCACTAATACCGTTCCATTCTCGCAAATTTTCAATACTAATTCCTGGATATTTTCTAGAAATTGTCCAAAGAGAGTCTCCACTGCGTACTTCATGAACCTTGGTGTTACTGGTAACAGTGGTTTTAGAAGGAGTGTTTTTGGGCTGTACCGAGGCCGTAGCGTTTCTTCTAGGGTAGATAGTTAACCGCTGGCCAATTCTAAGGTTATTTCCCCTTAAACCGTTCCAATTCTTTATTTGACTTACCCTAACCCCATAACGTTCTGCGATTTTTCCGAGATAATCTCCACTACGCACCTTATAACGAATTCTATTCTCCTGCGCTTGCTTAACTAGTTGTGGCAATGGACTTTCTTTACTTTTTAGCTCTTTTTCCACATGGGCGTAGATCGCCTCTTCGTTGGCAACAAATTTTCCCATCACGTCCACAGGCAATCTCAAAGCATAATTCTTTCCTTCAATGTAGGGTATCGCGTTTAGTTTATAAGAAGGGTTCAAAAGTTTAAGTTCTTCCTTGTCTATGCCCACCAGTTCTGAAATTTGATCAAAGGTGATCAAGCTTTTTACATGTACCGTATCAGTTTCAAAATAAGGTCTTTCTACCTTTTTACCTTTTAAACCATGTTCCTCTGCATATTCAAAAATATACATGGTGGCCAAAAATGCAGGTACATACCCAGCCGTCTCCCTAGGAAGGTTTCTTCTAATGTTCCAGTAATTTTTGTATCCGCCAGACCTTCTAATGGCCTTGTTAACGTTGCCCGGACCAGAATTATATGCCGCCAAGGCCAAATCCCAATCATTAAAAATATCATATAGTTTTGACAAATACTTACATGCCGCCTCTGTCGACTTTATGGGGTCGCTACGCTCGTCTACATAACTGGTAACATCCAAGTTATACATCTTGCCCGTACTGTACATAAACTGCCATAACCCGGTGGCTCCAACACGTGATCTTGCCTTGGGGTTCAACGCAGATTCTATGATGGACAAATATTTCATTTCCAAAGGAATATTATAATTGTCCATTTGTTGTTCAAAAAGAGGGAAATAGAACTGGCTTGCTGTCAACATACGTTGCATAAGCCCCCTTTTTCTTGTTAAGAACGACTTGATCACATTCTCTAACGATGGATTATAGGCAATATTAAAAGGCGTCTTTTGATTTAATTTTTCTAAACGAAGTTTTAATGTATCGGTATCCAGGTCGTAAACATAGGTAGAATCAGGATCCAGGGTAGTTACCTCCTCGTATATTTCATCAAAAAGAGGCGCATTGGCTATCAACTCTTTCATCCATAGGCTGTCGTACTTTGCCGCTACCTCGTTATCCTTAAGATTGTACTTTTTGGTCAATGGAGATTTGATCAAGACAAAATCGTTATCCGGAAGAGAATCGACTGTAGAAAGGGCTATCACCTCTTCGGCCTGTAAAGCAATGGTATCGGAAACCATTTCTTCAACATTGAGCTTTTCTTTTTTAGTTGAGACTATAGAGTCTTTTTCCTGTGCCATCATAAAAAATGGCAGTGCAAAAAGCCCTGAAAAAATAAAGTAGTTTAATTTTAACTTGATCATAGTAGCGTAAAATTTCTTAGCGGGACCAACGAAAATCGTACATTTTTCCGTTAGAATAAAATTTTATTTCTTAAAATGCGGATATTCTCCTTGGCCCCGTTAATCGATAACGCCCTTACTACTCGTTTATTGCCGCAATACCCGGTAGGGTCTTACCTTCTAAACTTTCTAACATGGCACCCCCTCCGGTAGACACATAACTTACCTTGTGCTCAAAGCCGAATTGTTTAACGGCCGCCACGGAATCTCCTCCGCCTACAAGGGAAAAAGCTCCGTTTTTAGTTGCTTCGTCTATATAGTTTCCTATGGCAATGGTTCCTTTTGAGAACTTTTCCATTTCGAAAACGCCCACAGGGCCGTTCCAAAGAATGGTTTTGGCTCCTAGTATTACTTTTTTGAAGTTTTCCAATGTTTTTGGTCCTGCATCCAACCCTTGCCATCCTGCAGGAATCTTGTCTACATCCACCACTTGTGTTTTTGCATTGGCATCAAAGGCATCAGCAGCCAGTACATCCACAGGAATATGTACGTTTACTCCTTTTTCTTTGGCTTGCTTTAAAATATCCATGGCCAAATCCATTTTGTCGTCCTCGCAAATAGAATCTCCTACTTGTCCGCCCTGTGCTTTGATGAATGTGTAGGTCATACCACCACCAATAATGAGGTCGTCTACTTTGTCAAGTATGTTTTCTATAATCGTGATTTTAGACGAAACCTTTGCTCCCCCTAAAATGGCAAGAATAGGCTTTTCACCTGTTCTCATTACTTTTTCGATGGCATCGATCTCTTTTGCCAATAAGTATCCAAAACATTTGGCATTCGGAAAAAACTTTGCCACTATCGTTGTAGATGCATGAGCTCTATGGGCCGTTCCAAAAGCATCGTTCACATAAATGTCACCGAGTTTGGAAAGCTTTTCGGCAAAAGCCTCATCTCCTTTTTCCTCCTCTGCATAATACCTAAGATTCTCCAATAAAAGAACTTCTCCATTTTGGAGTTCCGCAACGGCCTTTTCTGCCTTTTCTCCCACACAATCGTCAACGAATTTTACCGCAACACCTATAATTTCTGAAACTTTTGAGCATATATGTTTTAACGACAGGTCGGGGTTTCTAACTCCTTTAGGCCTTCCAAGGTGACTCATTAAAACAGCGCTTCCGCCGTCTTCCAGCACCTTTATAATTGTAGGTTTCGCTGCTTCTATCCTATTAGTGTCGGTTACCTCAAAATTTTCGTTAAGGGGTACGTTAAAATCTACCCTGATCAATGCTTTCTTATTTGCAAAATTATAGTCGTCCAGTATTTTCATGAGATCTTGATTTTAAGTAAGTCGCAAATGTAAAGATTAATAGGGGGAGAAAAAACTAAGACGGGTTAATTTATATGTCTATGTGATAATTCGAAAATGGGTTAAAAACAACTATATTTGGATCTATGTTTTTTAAGGATGTTTTAGGGCTTTCACATATAAAAAACCACTTGGTAACAACCACTGACGCCGGTAGGGTTCCACATGCGCAACTATTCGTGGGGCCAGAAGGTTGTGGTGTTTTGCCCATGGCCCTGGCCTATGCCCAATACTTGGTTTGTGGTAATACGAACGGCGAAAATGAAGGGGGCAATGATTCTTGTAACTTAAAATTTAATTCATTCTCGCACCCCGATGTACATTTTGCCTTTCCGGTAGCCAACACCGATAAAGCAAAATCGCATGCCGTAAGCGATAATTATATACAGGAATGGAGAGATTTCATGAAAGAACAGCCATACGGAAATCTTTTTGACTGGTACCAACTTATCGGAATTGAAAAAAAACAGGGGCAAATAGGTGTTGATGAGGCTCAGGACATTGTAAAAAAACTGTCTCTTAAATCCTATGAAGGCGGTTATAAGGTAATGATTATTTGGATGGCCGAAAAAATGAATCTATCCGCTGCCAATAAATTATTGAAACTAATTGAGGAACCGCCCGAGCAAACCGTTTTCTTGCTTTTGTGCCAAGACGAGGAACAGATTATACAAACCATACGCTCTCGGTGTCAAATCTTGCATTTTCCGCCTTTAGCGGAAAATGCCATAACAGACGCCTTGATAAAAAATGGCGCTTCTGCACAAGAAGCTGCACAAATCGCCCATGAGGCCAACGGCAATTTCAACAAAGCACTGGACTTGCTCAACAAAGACTCTGAAGACTTGGTTTTCGAAAAATGGTTTGTACAATGGGTAAGAAGTGCCTTTAAGGCAAAAGGAAACAAAGGGGTTATTCACGAGCTTATACTTTGGAGCGACGAACTGTCGAGAACAGGTAGGGAAACACAAAAAAAATTTCTTCATTACTGCATTATGGTAATGAGACAGGCATTATTGCTAAATTATGGGGTCGATGAACTGGCCTATATGAAAATTCATGCTGATGGGTTTCAGTTGTCAAAATTTGCCCCCTTTATACATGAGAACAACATTGTAACGATTACGGAAGAACTGGAAAATGCCATTTACCATATAGAGCGTAACGGGAATGCGAAGTTGATATTTACCGATCTATCCATTAGGCTCACAAGACTTTTACATAAAAAAGCAACTCAAACCAATTAATTATATGGAAACTCTTCTGAACTATGCGGCAGAAATAGTATTGCTGATATTTTTGATCATCACTTTTTTTCAAAGTGGTATCGACAAAATTTTTGATTGGAAAGGAAATGTGTCTTGGTTAAAAGAGCATTTTTCTAAAACGTTCTTTAAAGATGTTGTTCCTCTTTTATTGTTTATTGTCTTGGTAACCGAAGTGGTTGCAGGTATCCTCTGTACCATTGGCGTCTATAACATTTTAGCTTTGGGTACTACCTCTATGGCTCTTTACGGGGCATTACTTTGTTCTTTGGCACTGCTGATGTTATTGTTTGGGCAAAGAGTGGCCAAAGACTATGAAGGAGCCAGAACGATCGTAGTTTATTTTATTCCGACGGTTTTTCTGATTTTTCTTTTACAGGCATAATAAAAAAAGCCTTCCCGAAAAAGGAAGGCTTTTTTTGAGGCATCGAGCGGATTCGAACCGCTGTACAAGCTTTTGCAGAGCTCTGCCTAGCCACTCGGCCACGATGCCGTTTTAAATCGAGTGCAAATTTAGTAAAATAAATTCTTTCGGCTTATCAGAAAAATGAGTTTGTTTAAAACTTAGTAATCCTTGTAGGCAGAACAGGATCAAGAACCGGAAAAACAAATTTTAAGAAAACTAGAGGCATCGAGTGGATTCGAACCACTATGAGAACCCTTGCGGGGTTTTGCCTAACCATTCAGCCACAATGCCTTTTTAGCATTATAAAATTACCGCAAAACAACCATTTAACGAAACAAATGCCTTGTTCTTTATCGGTGAAAACTAAGTTTTACCGAAACTTTTTCTACATCTCCGTTAATAGGTGGGTTTACTTTAGAAACGGATATTTTTGACTTTTTTACCATCGGTATTTCATCAAATATCCTATCTCCAATTCTTTTGGCTACATGTTCCAATAACTTGGAGGGTATAGCCATCTCCTGTGCCACTATTTTGTTTATATGGACATAGTCTACCGTGTCTTTTAATTCGTCCGTTACAGAGGCTTGGGAAAGGTCTGCTTTAACGGTTACGTTCACCAAATAATCACTTCCTATTCTTGTTTCTTCCGAAAGACAGCCATGATAGGCATAAACCCTAATATTGTCTACACTTACAGTTCCCATTATAAAAGCTAAGTTAAAACGGCAAACTTAAAACAAAGAAAGCAAACTTTAGTAGGTACACCTACAATTACTGATACCTTGGAAAAGGTCTACCCCAAGCGTTAACACATGGGTTCCGCTACTATAACCCAAAATCTCGTTCAAAATTACCTGGTATGAGTATCCAAAATAGAAGTTGTTCTTTTTTAAACCAACTATAGGGGCAATATACAAAGGGTCTCCTATTTGGTCATTTAAGAACCTGTAGGTAACACCTGCGTAGTAATAATCTTCAAAATCATACCATCTAAACTTAACGTTCAAGTCTGTAACAGATCTACCATCACTTTCGAACAACTGAAAGAATACCGAAGGTTCTATCTCTAAGTTACTTCTTCTATTTTTTGTATACCTATATCCAGTGTAAATATAATAGTTACGTAATCTATTAGGTTCAAAAACAGGATTAAACTTGGTAAGGTCCTTGTTTAGTATGTTAGATGCGTTTGCACTGATATAAAACTTATCATAACGATATAATAGCCCTACATCAAAGTTATGGTTGGTAGTTGCCCTGTCATCGGTAACGCTTGGATCCAATGCGTCAAAATTCTCGATATCTATTCTAAACTGGTTAAAGTTATATGAAATACCGAAAGACAAAAACTCGTCCTCATATCTATCTAGCGTAAGGTGGTGGGCAAAAGAAACACGGGCTCCCCGTTGCTTGGTCTCACCATTACTATCGTTATACAACAAGGCCCCAATACCGGATTTTTCCCCTATCCGCATATCTGCCGCCAAAGATTGGGTGTCCGGCGCATCTTTAATACCTACCCATTGGGTTAGACCGTTAACTCTGATTTTTACATGATCTCCGATTCCCGCATAAGTGGGGGACATCACAAAAGGGTTGTCCGCCAAATATTGCGATAATTGTGGAATCGTAAGCTCCTGACCTCTTAGGGCAAAGGCACTAACAAAAAGAGCCAAGGTCAATAGTCTGTTTCGCATAGTTGTTTTAGGTTAAATTCTTTTATCTATATAGGGTAAAATGACCTACAAATTCACGTTCGTCGGTTTCTCCGTTCAATTGGATTACATACCAGTAATCTCCCGTTGGCAACTCTTTGCCATCATATTTACCGTCCCATCCTGCTGCATCGTAGGATTGTTCGGAAACCACTCTACCATAACGATCAAATATTTTGATTAGTATCTCTGGATACTGTTCCATGTTTCTAGGAATCCATAAATCATTATTACCGTCGCCATCTGGGGTAAAGAAGTTAGGAATCTCGATATCTATGAACTCCATATAAATAGACGCTATAGTCTCACATCCGTTCTCATCTACCACCCTCACTTCATAGGTGTCCGTTCTTGAGATAAAGAAGGTATTATCGTTTCCATTGTCAATACCGTCAAAATAATAGGTGTATTCGGGTCTTCCTCCAAGGGCGTTTGCAGTAATCTCGTTCAGATTTTGTTGCTCCAGACCTAGAGTCAAAGGATCAAATGCTTCAATGGAGAAGTCTATAGTAACCAAGCAACCGTTAGAATGCGCTATTGCTATATAATGGTTCCCCGGGGCAATGTTAGTAAAATCTGGGTTCAACTGCATTGCCGAAGGGTCTACAGAATCCAACGCATATAATACATCCCCTATTACACTTTCGTCCTCCAACGTAATATTGATATAGTTGTTGGGCACATCTCCGGTACATTCATATACAGGTTCTATAGTTGCATTTAAATTTACACCTGTATCAATGTCTACAACAACATTGGTCTCACAACCATTGGCGTCCCTAACAAACAATAGGTAATTACCCGCTGCCATGTTCATAAAGCTAAGCCTGTCTTGAACAAAATCGGCATCGTCATTTGAGTTCAATGCAGTACTGTATGGGGCCGTACCTCCGGTAATGTTCAGGGTTATGGTTCCATCTTGACTATCTACACATATTTCTGGCGTCACCTCTGCCTCTACCATTAGGGCACTAGGCTCTGTAATGGTATAGGTCAAGTATTCGAAACAACCATTTTTATCCTGTGCGATAATGGTATAATCGCCCGGCTCTAAATCGGTAAATGTATTAATGGTATCGAACTGACTTAAATTTGGAGAAATCGCATATTGATAACCTCCCGATCCACCTGATAAGGTAACAGTAATACTTCCGTTGCCTTCTCCTGCACAAGTAACATTTACGATGTCTTCTGTGTACGACAATGGCGTTGGTTCTGTTATGATAACCTCTTCTGGCAAGGTTGTACAATCTTCACTGGTAACAGAGACATAGTATGTTCCTGCCGGTAGATTTCTAAACTCTCCTCTTGTTTGAGGCCCATATATTCTACTGGCGGCGGATAAAGAGGCATCTGTGTACAACTCATATTCATAGTTGCCCAAACCACCCGACGCTTCCGCATATATACTTGCGGTACTTTCTCCGTTACAGTTGATCACCGCTGCAGAAAGATCTACCTCCAAATCCAATGGGTCTATCATATCTTCGGTAATAGCGTTGGACAACACCGCTTCACAACCGTTAGTGTCCCTTACATAATATTGGTACGTACCTGCCGACAACACTCCTGTTTCGGGTAAAGGCATCGGATTGCTCGTCATAGGCAAGAATACCACATTGTCGGTACTATATTCATAAGAACCACTACCTCCGGTAGCCGATAGTTCAAACTCTACCCCCGTGGCACAGGTCAATGGATCTGTTCTTATAAGTTGTGCCTGTACAAGAGTAGGCTCAATGATCTCTACCGTATTGGTGGTCACATCACAATCCCATCCATCGATAACGGTAACACTATAGATGCCAGCTCCCAAATCGTTAAAATCAGGGCTGAATTGTGCTCCTGTAGTGGATGTAATCGTTGTACCGGTAGCATCATATTGGTTTAACTGGTACTGATAAGATCCGCTACCTCCACTGGTAACCACTGCAGAAACAGTAGCTCCTGTGTCGCCATAACACGCTAAGTTGGTAACCAAAGGTGTGGCATTCGCTATGATCGGGGTAGCTGCAACCAAGGTTTCGTTATAACTAACAAGACATCCTACGCTATCTGTCACCTCAACAGTGAAATCACCTGCAGAAAGATTGGTAAACAACATAGACTGTACATCTGTAAAACTATAGTTCTGACCAGTAGTTGTATTTGTAAGCTCTATATCATAAGGAGCATACCCTCCTGTGACCTCAACAAGAATTTCTCCCTTATCATCGGTACAAGTAGCTTCTTCCTCAGGTGTTACAGTAGCCGATAAAGGCATATCTGGAGACACTATGGTAACCATATTGGTGTCTTCTGAACAAAGAGGAACCGATGTTTCCGTTATACGCACAAAGTAGCTTCCTCCTGTCAGCCCTCCTATTGTTCTAGGATTGACACTTGTATCCGCAGCGGTGGCAGGTATAACGATGTTTCCTGCATTGTCGAGTACCTCATATTGGTAGCTGCCCGAATATCCGTCAATATCTATTGATAAAGCCCCGTTATTATCACCGTAACATGTTACAGGTGTCGTTGCCACTGCCGTTGCCTCTATAAAATCGAACGGCTCTACATCGTACGCAGGGGTGTCAAAATAACATCCCGTGTCCGTATCGGTAACCCTAAAGGTATAAGAACCTGTAGTAAGCAAGTCGAATGTAGCCGTATTGGCAGTAGTACCTTGTAATGTCGCATTGGTGTTACCAATCGGTAACAATTCATACGAGTAGTTATGTGCCAACCCATTATCGTTAACAGTAATTGTTATTGTTTCGGCATACGTACACGATATCTCTACATCTGTAGCTATAGTAGCCGTAAACTTGTTTATAGGCTGAATGGTAACGGTATCCGTCGTCGTACATCCATTATCGTCCTTAGCATATACCGTTATGGTCTGCACGCTTCCGTCATCAACAATATTGAACGTGTTCGATGATTGATACGTACTATTGTCCAAACTAAACAAGTATGGCCCCGTACCCGAAGAAACACCTGGTGTGGTCGCTCCATCTAACACATTAACAGTAATCGTAGCCGTATTGACACTATTGTCGGCGGCACAATCAAATGCCGTCGCCGTCGCGTTTATTCTCAACTCTTGTGGTTCGTTTACCGTTTCGTTCTTAGTTGCTTCACAACCTTTTGCCGAAATAACCTTTACTTGGTATTCACCAGCAGCCAAATTGCTAAACAATGGACTATTTTGTGGTCCTGCTATCGGATTCACCAAATCAGAAATGGCATAAAGCTCATATTCATAATCCGGATCGGTGTTGGTCGCGGGATCAAGAGTGGCCGTTATACTACCATCACTACCACCAAAACAACTAACATCGGTAACCGTTGCGTTTAACAGTACTGGCAGAACAGGGTCTTCCAAACGTTGTGTAATGGTTCTCTCACATATAGGACTGTCAGTATCCAAATCCCTTACCAAGAAACTATAAAGGCCAGATTGGTCAAGGTTTGTAAAAATACCGTCCGTATTGGTAGCAGTTGTGGTACCGTCAGGGTAGGTAACCGTGTATTCCAAGTTTGTAGAGCCTCCGTTTACATTAATGGTAATTTCTCCTCCTGAATTCACGGTACAATCGATTGTCTTAACCACAGTTGCGGTTAGGTTCATTTCCTCGTACAACAGTTCTGCAGGAGTAGTAAAAGAACAGCCCCACTGATCTGTAACACGAACCGCATAGCTTCCTGCGCCCAGACCAGAGAATACCCTGGTGTTCTGAGGTGCTCGGAAATCGGATCCGTTCAATATTAATTGATAGGTATAGTTACTTCCTTGTCCTCCTGTTGGCAGGCTCACTTCAATTTCCCCTTCTAGGTTTGTACAATTTTCTTGCTTTATTTGTAGTGTAGCCGCGATCGGTGCAGGAACATCAAGTACAATATTATCTTGAATCAATCTTTCGCAACCTGCTGAGTCACGTGCCCAAGCTTGGTATGTACCGGCAAGAAGCCCTGTAAACGAAGCGTCTGACACAAAATCTATAGTTGCAGGAGCTCCAACACCTACATAATAGGTGTAGCCGCCCCATCCTCCGGTTACATTGGTAATGGTAATAGAACCATCGTTGCCAGGGACACATGTAATATCCGTTACTACGGTAGCTCCGGTAATATCGGCCGTTGGGCCATTTATAGAGAACGCCTCTTTATTTGTACAGAAAGGATTGTTGTCCTGTACAACAGAAACATAATAACTGCCAGCCGGTAAGCTAATATCGGCTGTTGGGCCATTTGTTGCTTCAGTACCTGAAGTAACGACAGTATCGTCCCCTGTATTCGCCAAAGTACCATTGGTGTCATAGATGGTCCAAGTAAACCCTCCTGGGTATGTTGCATCGACCAATTCAAAGTTTACAGCACCTGTAGCGGTACCATAACAAACGACATCGCTGGTTTTTACCACATCAATAGTAAATGTATTTGGCTCCAACAATGTTTGGGTAGCCGAGATTACACACCCTGTATCTACATGTCTAATCAAAATAGTATATGCTCCTGGAACTAGACCTGGAAATACATTGGAAGCTTGATAGGTAGTCCCATTATCGATACTGTACTCGAATTTAGATGAATCACCTAATGTAGATGTTACATTTACGGTGAGTTCACCATCAAAACCTGGGTTACAAGTTACCGTATTGGTAATATTGGCCGTTGCGGATATCAGCTCGTCAAACGGTTCGATTGTCGCTGTAGTAGTACCCATACATCCATTACTATCATAAACATTGATGGTATAACTACCTCCTGCTATATCAGTTTCCGTATAAACAGGATTGGTTCCATTTTGAACAACAACCGGTGCTTCTACCGTTGCTGTATTTGGATCGTCCTCTTCAATAAATTCGTATCGAACATACGAACTCGAACCTCCTGTAATAAGGGTCTCATCGATAGTGATGGTAGCGCTGTTTCCATTGTTTCCGGTGGTACAAACAAATTCCTGTACCGAAGCGATTACGTTACCTATAGCTTCTGGTTCTAAAATAACTTGGGTGATATCTTCAAAACAACCATTTGCGGCCGTTGCTCTTATCGTATACGTAATTCCGGGAGCTACAGCTCCTTCCAAACCATTAAAGACTGCCGTTACATCCGTATTTGATGATGCCGAAATAGGGAAAGTTGCCCCACTTCCCGGACCTGAAATAATCTCAAAAGTAAACGGTCCTATACCACTATCCTCTGCCGATACCGCAATGGTACCATCGGCAACACCAAAACAAGTGGCATTTGTATAGGCATCAATAGACAATACAGGCACTACCGCTGGTGGTACCGTTACCGTAAACACCCTGCTACATTCTGGTGACGAGGTACTGTTGTCATATATGGTGATCGTATAATCTTCTGGTATCAACGTATTAAAAACATAAGGGTTGCTAGGTAGGTTGGTCCTGGCTACCACTGTTCCCGTTCCGTCGGAAATTTCATAATCATAATTATTGGAACCTTGGGTCACCTCGATGGTAATACCTGCATCTTGTGGCGTAGAACAATCCAATAATTTAGTAAGACTGACATCAGCTTCTAAAACAGGGTGTACCTCGACAGTATCGGTATCGGTACAACCGTTTGTGTCAATGATGGCCACAGTATATGACCCTGAAGCAACGTTGTTGAATACACCTCCATTATCCACATAAGTAGTTCCTCCATCAATGGAGTACAAATATGTTCCGGTTCCTCCGCTAGCACTTACCGTTAAACTTAGCGGTGTTGCACAATTTGAAACCGATATGTTATCGATAGACGGACTTTGGGCTATATTCATTGAAACGGTCTGTGTTGCCACCGTACAGCCATATTGGTCCGTTACATCAATGTCTATATTAAATGGTGAAGCCGTAACATCCACTATATTAGAAATAGGAACCTCTATAGGGCTAGATGTTGATACAATATCAGCTGTGAAATTACCACTGCTTAAAGTGTAATTATAAGTGCCTCCACCACCTTGAATATTTTGAATCTCTATAATTCCCGGATCGGCACAAGTAATGTCTTCCAATACATTTGGCGTATATGTAATGGGGTCTAGTTCCCTAACACGTACATTTTCTCCCCCAATAATACAGTTATTAGGTGCCGCACCCCTAATTTCCACATAATAGTCGCCTTCTGGCAAACTTGCCGGTGTAGGCACTACAAAACTGTCACCAGAAACAAATCCAGCTACAGTACCAGACTGGACAAGCGTATGGGGCAAAGTGCTCTCTATACGATAAAAATCCCAATCGAACGTACCACCAAGTTCTCCTGGGGTGTCTTCTGTTACGGTATAGGTTATTTGCCCGTTACTAAGCCCATCGCAGGTTGGGGTCACCTCAGCATCTATTTGTACCGGTGGTGGTACCACGTCGTTTACATTTACACTACTTTGTCTCATACATGGGCTGCTGTCCCGTGCATAAAAAACATAGGTGCGTCCTGGAACAAGGTTAGAATATACATGGTTGCCGGGGGTAAAAGCGGTCCATGTAGCCGTAGCCGCATCAAAATTGGCCGGATCGTCGGTATACGTATATTGATATGGAGCCAAACCTTCCGTTCCCTGTACGGTAACCTCTAAATTATTACAGCTAACAAGATTTGCTGTAAGGTGGATATTAAGGTCGTCTAAAGGATATGGAATGGTCTCTCTTGTCAAATCTAAACGACAATTGGTTCCAACAACCCTCACTACGGGATCTACCTCGGTTCCGGATGCATATGCCACCCCAACAAAGGTATCGCTCGATTGCCATGAGGCCCCACCGTCTGCACTAAATTCTAGAGTGCCCAAGGTGGCTGGGTAGTTGATAAATCTAAACCCGTACTGATTAGGGTCGGGATCACACCCTGAAGGTACAATCGCTTCAAAATCTGCCGTAAGCTCATCAGGGTTTGCAATATTCACAGGAGTTTGTGAAACCATACAACCATCGGGATCCGAAACATTAATCGTATAATTACCCGGCGCAAGATTATAGAAGTTAGTGGTAGCCCCCAAAACATTTGTCAATGTTTCATTGGAAGCTCCTCCATTATCCAAATCGATAATCTGTACCGTATATGGAATATTACCCGAGGTAATATCCACCTCAATAGAACCAAATCCGTCATGACATATCGGGTCTGTTGGTGTTGCAGTAAACGTCAGCGGTACCGCTGGTTCAACCACAACAGTTTCCATGTATTCACAGAAAGGCGTGCTCGCCGAATTATCCCTTACATATACATCGTAGGTGCCTTCATTGCCCGCAGTCACGGTAAATGAATTTGATGGTCCAAACAACCCTGTCGGGTCTGTAGTGGTAGGCACAAAAGCATAGGCGTAACTACCATCGCCCCCTGTTGCCGTAACCGTAATGTCACCGTCCGCACAATTACTGATGTTCGTAACGTCTACAATCGCCGTTAATTGTGGCTCAAGGGTAACGCTCTGTTGTGCCGGAGCACAGCCATACCCATCCCTTACATCAATGGTATAGGTACCACTGCCAAGGTTCTCAAAAGTATAGGTAGTTAAGTTACTAGGTGTTGGTGTCAACCAAGGCCCAGAATTAATGCTAAACTGATAATCTCCATTACCTGCGGTTACATCTACCTGTATACTACCATCATTGTTGCCGGAATAACAGGCAACAGGAGTAAGGGTAAATACCGGGGTTACAGGAGCAACAACGGTAATAGCCGTATCTATAGGGTCTGAACATCCGTTCGTGTCTCTTGCCCTTACAATATAATCGCCTGCCGCAACACCGTTAAATGTTGTACTGGGCTGGTATCCGGTAACAACATTTCCTAAATCATCTTCCAATTGATATTCATACCCTGGTGTACCTCCTGTGGCACTGGCTGTTATGGTAGCCCCTCCATTATCACAAGTATATTCTTGTGTTATAGAAGCACTGGCAACCACGGCATCCGGTTCCCCTATAGTTTGATTTATTGTTACGGTACATCCCGCAACAGGGTTGTCTACATCTCTAATATAAATAGTATAGCTACCTGCCGAAAGTGATGATATTGTTGCTGGAGAGCTCGTTGAGCTACCCAATATCGTAGTAAAATCATCTAAACTATATTCATAACCGCCAGTTCCAAAATTATCGACCTCAAAAGTGATGTCTCCATTACTGGCCCCATTACAATCTACATCTGTAAAGCCTATTACATTGGCGGCAAAAGCATTTCCTGGTTCAACGGTTACATCTAAAGTAACTGTTTGATAACATTGTTCCGGATTTTGATATGCTTCAATATTGTCAATGGCAACATCGTTTCCGTTAGTTCCGGTAGCAATAGTTCTGATAACAATATCGATTGTACTGTTCGCTCCAGGATCCAATGGAGGAATACTAACACTTCTCCAATCGTTGGGTCCCGTATTTTCAGATATAAGGCCCGTAGTACCACTATCTATAACATTGCCCAAGGGATCTACGATTTCTACCAAAATATTTGGTTCTATAATATTAGTACCTTGTTTTACCAAATTGATTACGTCCAGCTCTACCTCTACATCCCTGTTCGGAATAATTTCAACACCGGTCTTGCTATAAACAATAGTGTTTACACCCGGGTCGCCAACATTAATGGCCAAATATCTACCATTAGGATCTCCGGAATTATCTATAGGGCTTACCCAAGTGCCAAAAGGATCGACAATGGTATTGGTAACACTATATTGTAAATCGTTAATCTCAAAATTGGCATCGGTACATGTTCCCAAAGAAGCATCTTGAGATTCATAACAATAATATGCCGAATCTATCTGAGGAATGGAAACATTAGGACCTGTTCCAAAATCTTCCTTCAAAAGCTCACTTTTAGCAGGTGGTGTAGCACTTATATAATCTACCCTTACGGTATGCGTTCCCACTGGTACGTCCGTAAAAACATTGGAATCTGAAGGTGAATTTACACTTCCGTTTAAATAGTAGATATATTCCAAATTAGGGTTGTCAGGAGCAATGGTAACAATACCAGTGCCTTCACAAGAATAATCTACCGATGGTGTCAACGTTACATTCGGTGGTGTGGGTGCCTGTTCTATGGTAACCGACATTGGGTAGGTACAACCATTCGCGTCTTTTATATACACCGTATGTGTTCCCGGTAAAAGGAAACCTATAGCACTTGTATCATAAGTAGACCCCCCATCAAAACTATATGTATATGGTGCCGTACCCCCTTGGGCATTGGTTACCCTTACCTCTGCACCGTCGCTTGGGTTACATTCTACCAATTGCGTTACCGCAGCAGAAGCTGACAATGTAAATGGCTCCGTAATGTTATAGGTTTGGGTAACTTCACAATTATTCACATCCCTTACACTAATACTGTAGGTTCCGGCTCCAAGATTATTAAAAGTATTTGCTGTTTGGTAAGAAGCACCATTATCTATACTATATCTGTAAGGAGCTTCGCCACCAGATGCCAATATAGTTATGGTTGCTTGATTCTCACCACTACAAAGAATAGGCGTATTCGAAACAGTAATTGCAAGTGGGGCGTCTTGTTGTATAGTAATATCATAAACCGCCTCACAATAACCGGTGTTGCCATTATTATCCCTAACATAAACATCGTAATCGCCTGCGGTTATGCCTGAAACTGGATTGTTAGCAGCAGAAAAATCTCCTGTTGATGGAGTATCCCCGTCCGCTACTACGGCATACACATAATTTCCATCACCACCAGCTGCCGTAATATCGATATCGGTGTCGGTGTCACAGGCAGAAATTGGAGAGGCACTTGCCAATACGCTCAACTCTGGATTAACAGTTATAGTTTCTGTAGCGGTACAGCTTTTTCCGTCTCTAACCCCTATGGTGTATGTACCCGGGGAAAGCCCTGCAAATATATTGTTGGAAGAAAAAGCTCCTCCATTTATGTTGTACTCAAAGTTTCCGTCTCCTCCAGAAGTTACATTGGCAGTAATCGTTAAACCTACTGCATCATCATAACAAAAACTGTTCGGAATCAACTCTAAAACAGGAGCAACGGAAGAATTTATCACAAAAGAAAATGGTAAAATACAATTGTTGGCATCTGTAATAGTACCGTTATAAGTACCAGGTTGCGTTAAACCAGAAAAAGCTCCGGTCGTATTAGACCCAAAGGCAGAACCATCCGGGTTTGTTAAATCAAATTCATAGCTTCCCCATCCTCCGGTCGCAGTAATCACCACGCTACCATTCGCCAAACATGTAGGTTGGGTAACCGCTAAGTCCGAAACGGTCAATGCGGTCGATGGACCTTCTAATGTATAGGTTTCCGAATAAGTACAATTAGTATCCGTATCCACTATATCCAAGGTATAATCACCTGCTTCAAGATTTGATAGGTTGATAGAGGCTTCTACCCCTCCTGTCGCTTCTACGCCCGATGGTCCGGTAACCGTATATGTAAAGTTTTGTCCGGTTTGATAATTTATAGTAAACTGAACACTACCATCATCGGCACCAAAACAACTTACAGGTGTTAAGGTGGATCCACTCATGGTAATGGGAACAATAGGAGCTATCGTATAGTTTTCGTCATAAAAACAGCCGTCCGCATCGGTAACCCTTATCGTATATGTGTCTGCTGAAAGACCGTCAAAATCGGCCGTATTGCCCGAAGCACTGGAAGGGTTGATCATTGTTGGCGCAATAATTTCAAATGTATAAGGTGCCGTACCATCAACCGCGGTAACGTTCAACGATACCGTTTCTGCAGGACATGTAATCTGCGATTCTACTATTGTTAGATCAGTAGGCGGGTTGGGAGCATCAATAACAATAGGTGCTGCCGTAAAAACACATCCGCTGGCATCTCTTATACTTATCGTATAACTACCGTCGGTTAAGTTTTCGAACCTATTTGCATTTGGAGTAGTATCCGGAACAAAGTTGATTCCGTCTATACTATACTGGTAAGGAGCCGTACCTCCGCTTACATCAATCACTTCGATAATACCCTCTTGCAGACAGGTATAATCTTGAACCAACTGGGCCGTGCCTATAATTGCGCTGGTCGGTTCGGCAATCGTGAAGGTATCTTCGTAATCACAAGAGATATTACCCCTGCTTTGGTTTATAATTACCTTATAATCCCCTGCCGATAAATTGGTGAAATTACCCGATCCATTTTCTGAAATTTCTACATCATTTTCATCTAATAGCGTAAAGGTCAATACATTTCCATTATCATTTATCAGGTTATAATGTATACTACCGCTGGCCTCCCCAAAACAAGCAACATCTGTTACTGTCGTAGGGTCAAAATCTGCTGGTGGTTGAAACTCTATGGTTACCGTATTGGAATATGCAAAACAACCACTTCTGTCTATAACAACAAAGGTATAGTCTCCCGCATCGGCAATACTGAAATCGGTACTTGTCTGAAATTCAGAAGAAGGAATATCTTCAGGGGAAGCATACGATGTAACCGTATTTCCGCCATCGTCCACATAAGACCAAATAGCGTATCTATGTGGTGTTACCCCTCCAGAAGACTCCATTGTTATGATACCATCCTCACAAGAAATATGTTGAGACACCCTTGCGGTCACCTCAAGGTCGTTTTCGTCGATTATGGTAACGTTCTCACTATAAGAGCACCCATCTGCGGTACGGACAATAGCGATATAATCTCCGGGGGTTAAACCTTCAAAGGTGAAATCATTGTCCACTTGGGCCGTTTCATTGTCCACCAAGGTTCCTTGGCCTCCATTACTGCCATCATCCAGTCTAATTTCATACTCATAAACAGGTTCGGCATTGTTTATTTGAATGTTAATTGAGCCTGCAGCAAGACAAGTTGCCGATGTTACGTTTACGGCATAGGTTACGTCTCTTTCCTGTACACCTATGACTGGTGTTGAAAAAATACAAGCATTGTCTATAGGGTCTCCGTTAGTGTCCAGTTGGGTTACCTCAACCCTGTAAGATCCACTTTCTCCTGTACTAAAATCAAAGCTAGGCCCATTGTTAGCACTAAATGGAACCAAAATATTACTAGTAATATCATCTACCAACTGATAGCCATATCCATTACCAAGGTTGGTTATGGTTATGTTTCCATCCGTATTACAAATAATATCAGAGGAATCATACTCTATGTCAAGATTGTTCTGAAAACCGTTAAAGTAAAAACGGCTTGTACATCCATTTTGATACGTAACCGATAAACGATACTGGCCTTCGGAATCCAACACATAACTCTTGCCTCTTCCTACTTCGTTCCAAGTACAAGTAAGGGCCTTGTTGGCACAATCATCACCAGATGGAGAACAACTGCCTTCGTCCAGCTTTTCCCAAACAATACTCTGGGCATCAACGATGTTTACCTGTAATTGATGGGAATCATCGATACCACATAGGAAAATTTTTGGCAACAGGTCATTATCCACACTACAGGTCACTATTTCGCCCGATATATCATTTGATGGATCGGTATCACTGTTTACCGCATTGTAAAACTCAATGATAGGATGTGGCAAACTACCCGAGCCGTAGGGCTCCACATTAATAATTTCTTTAAAGCCTTTACAAGGGTCCGTTGCAATTTTATCTACAATATAAGTTCCTATTGCATCTACCAGAATTGTACTTGGATCATTATCGGGATTGCCATCTACGTTGGTAATATCGGTATCCCCTGGGTCTATTTCCCCGTTTCCGTTGTTATCTCTATACCAAATATAGTCGTCAAAGCCATCTCCGGCATCCAATAATGCGTTTGCCCCACAAAGTTCTACCGTTCGGGTAAAGTTACAATCTGAGAGGTCGTCCAATAAAAAGTTTGTGGCCCCTGGAACTACAAATCCACAAGCATCAAAATCGGTTACACTAGGGTCATCGGTAACCACGGCACTGTTTTCAACTCCGCTATACGTTCCATAGGCCAAGTTTTGTATCAGATCTGAACAGGCATCTATAAAATCAAAACAGTTTTCGGCAACCTGAACCCTCATTCGAATAGAATACGGTGGGTCACCTTCTTCTATATATCCATCTGGAACCGAAAAAGTGACCTCTCTCGTAGTTGGGTCATAGCTATAGGTTACGTCTTCTGGCAAATCATCTGGAAGATCAAAATCTGAATCTATAAAATACGATCTACCGTATGGAGGAGAAACGTTTACTGGCAATACATCTCGTATCGTATAATTGGTACCATCATCGTTACCAAGATTCTGAAAAGTAAGCACGTAGTCCAAGACCTGACCAAGATGAACTCCTTCCCCGGTAATATCTACCCCACCAGGCGTATATACCTTCTTCTCCAAAACAATCTTTGGAGCAATGATCTCCACATCAAAGGAGGTAAAGAAAATGTCGTATTTATCTTGGCTAGACGAAGCTCTTAAAACAGCACTGGTAGCACCATTAGGAATTACGTCCTTATTGTCGTTAGGTATTTCTATTAAATCCAAATCCCATCCAAGCGTGTTGGTACTGTTTGGGTTTCTTGTTGTGACAGGATTTCCTTTTAAGGTAATACTGGAATTAAAAAAGTTGTTTGCCGGGTTTTCACCATCGGACAATGTTCTAAATACTCCTCCACCAAAAGCATCGATGCTAAGTCCGTCTCCAGGAATATTATTGTCCCCTTCAAGCGTAGCAACGCCCATATTGGCTATAACAGGAAATGGAGCTGGCAACGTAGTAAAACCACTAATAGGAATGTCTACGCTTTCAGCCGACTTTATACCTGCATAACCGTCGAAAGTAGTGATAAACTTACTGCCAGGTAGATTGGGGTTTTCATATACGATGACCAAATTCCAACCTCCAGATATTCCACCAGGAATATTAAGATCTCTACCAACACCATTACTAGCTCTTACGTTTGCAACAAAATACTCCCCGTTCGGGTTTGCCAAACTGGATACAATCGATGTTACGTCTTTATATGCCGCATATGGGCTATAATCACCAAAATCGGAATCGCCATTACCGTCAAATAGGATTTCATCTGCCGTAATATCTTGATAGTTTCCGCCTGGGACCTTAAACTTAATATTATCTATATTGCTTCTATCCGAATTCTTATAAACGGCCGACCAATAAAGACCTGCGTATCTTACCTTGGCACAGCTAATATCGGGTATTTCCAATGTCGCACTACTGGAACTAAAAGTAGATGCATCCCCGTCAATATCAATATATTGCATATCGAGGTCATCATTGGCCCGGGAAGAATTACCCGTAAGATTATAAGGGTCGTTTGGAAATTGTTCGGGATAACAAGTTTTCCATATCCAAAAACCAGTACAATATGGATCTATATGCGGCCCTACAATGCTGTTACCTACAAAAGTCAGCTCTCCGCGTATATCTGCTTCATATCTAACTTCAAAGTTCTTCTTTACCTGAGAAAAAACGGTAAAAGAACCCAATCCAAAAAAAAGTATAAACAGGGTACATTTAAAAAAATGTGTTCTCATAGAAGAAATATGTTTGATCATGCTCGGTTATATATTGAGTATATGCCCTTTATCATTTTCGAAAAGTCTGAACAGGACACTCCAAAACAAATATTACCCATACTATTGAGGTGTAAAATTTAATGTTGTTATAACATGTTAATGTGTTGTGAAATGATCTTTATGAGCAGTAAATTTTTTTTGACATAGTTCGTTTTTAAGACCAAAAACCATTGTTCAAAATCCTTTTTCAAGGTTTTTTTATTCTTTATATACAAACAAAAAAGTCCAAAAACCGCATATGGTTTTTGGACTTTTATCCTCTATTTCCAATCCTTCAAACTTGGAAAAGAATATTTTAAATATAGTAATTATGTTACTTGCCGCTCATGGTTTGCGACCCTCATAATCCACATCTTATCATCATAGGCATTATTGAGTTTAGAGTAATAGGAAATAAGGGCGTTGCTCCAAGAGTCGTGTCGTTTTAGGTAAACATACCTATAGTTATTTTCTGGGTTGATAAAATAGCTTGCACTAAGCCCATAAGAGTTTAACAGATCCACAAAGCGATTGGCATTTTTAGGGTTGGCAAATACATTTGCAATAATGTAATAACCGGCCCCGATACCTTCTATTCTATAATTTTTGGGTTCAACACCGTTATTGGCCAGGTTATCTTTGGCAATAACGTTTTTACGCAATGTTTCGGTATCGTACTTTGAAGCCTTCTCTTTTAGCTTGTTCACATTATCGGCATATGCTTCATTGGTATAACGGTTCTCCACGTTCATAATCCATGTTTTTCCCGTATAGGCACCGTCCATATTGTTCTTATGGGCCTCAACAGCCTCCTCCCATGTATCGTAACGATCTAGATATACATACTTTAAACCATTGTTGGGATTGTCTATATAATTGGCATTAATTCCTTTAGATTCCAATTGGTTTAAAAACTTGTCCAAGTATTGGGTTCCCTTGTACACATTGGCTACTACATAATAGCCATCTGTAACATCCGGTAAATCCTTAAATTTTCTAGTTGTAATCTTGTCCTGTACTACAGTAGTACTTGGTTTTGATTTTTGAACGTTTCTTTTAGGAGTATTTTGCGCCACAGAAGTGTTGGGAACAGCATCCTTCTTAACCTGATTTTGGTTGCTTACAGCAGTCGCTGTTGCTCCACCGCCATCATTGCTCACATTACGTGTACTGGCCACATCTGTCTGTGGTGTACTGTTGTTGCCACGGAATATCTGTTCCGCTCTTTTTTCAAGGTCTGGGCGTTCTCCCTTGGTTTCGTTACGAACCATTCTCATAACCATATTGAACCTACGTTCCAAATCTGCCTGTCTGTTCATTTCCAAGGAGTCTTGCCTAAACATCAACTCCTCGATAATGGCATCGTTCTCCGCCAATTTTCTTTTTAGCTCCTCAATTTCCTCATTGGTAGTTACATCTTTGGGCTCCAACTCATTTTGTACCAAGTCGTCGGTATCGTCTTCTAGCATCACCCTGTCTTCCGTAAGGTTTGGTGTAAAGGAGTATGCAAAAGAAATCTCATGGGTCAGCCCAAAAGTATCAAAGTTGTTGGACAAGCCTTTTTCCATGGTATACCCCAAAGAAATTCTTTGGTTAAGGTTAAACCCGACACCTGCAGAGGCACCATAAAAACTATCATATCCTGCCTGTACCCAGCCAAGCTTGGGCAAGTCTAGAATTAAACTACCACCAAGGGTTACTTTATCATCCTCACCGTCCATTCTTACACGTGCCAGAGGCATTAATCTACCGGATTCTAAAATGCCAGAAGACTTATTAAACTGATGGGTATATTGTAAGTGGCCGGAATATGTCTTATCGGCAAATTCAGTTAAGGATTCACTTGTCTTTAGATTATAATCAAATAGGTTTTCAGCAAAGACCCCAATATCAAAGTTGCCATATGACAAGTTGAAACCAGGTTGAAACGATAAAAGATTCTGGTCTTGGAACCCTGCTAAGAATGGGTCTTCTTCTACCGTGGTAGCCCTACTTTCGTCAAAACCACTATTGTAGTAAGAAATGTTGGCACCAAAGGTAAAGTTACTTTTATCACTTAATTTTATACCATACGCATAATTCGCCAACACGCCATAATTGCTCAATGCCCCTAATCTTTGCGTATACAAACTTAGTCCCAATCCCGTGCGATCACTAATACGACCACTATAGCTTAAAAAGTAGTTTTGATTGTTATCATCAAATTCTACCGATTGGTTTCTGTGCAATAGATTAATGTATGATTTATCTTCCCTTACGGTCGAAAACGTTGGGTTGATCAAAAACCTATTGTACTTCAGAAGGTTTTGAGATGGTACCTCATAACCAAAATACGGGTTATCGTCCTGAGCTCGTGCTTTTGTAAGCCCAAGTAGAACTAGAACAAAAATGAATAATATACGTTTTTTAGGTAGCATTGTTAATTTTAGCGTATTACTGTGATCGTGCCTTGTTTCAGCACTTCACTGGCGTTCCTTATTTTATAATAGAACACCATGTTTTGTTTGGTAAATGCCGTCGACGATTGCGGCCAATTATTCTTATAATCAAATACATTTAAAATCTCTTCCCCATTCTCGTTATAGATGATAACGTTTACATCCGCTTTGTTAGAATAAGAGTTGGGGATGATCCACTGATCGTTTATCCCATCACCGTTTACAGTGATAACATTGGGCACTTTAAAGGTGTCCAAAATGGATACTTCGAATTGTTTAACTACTTCACAATTATCAATATTTGCAATTAAGGTATAAATTCCTGGTTCTGTCACCGTTGCACTATCAGAAGTGCTTATTTCCACATTATTTGGATCCATCCAACTATAGGCCGTACCACCAGTGGCAACCACCGTTTTGGAAGTGCCTTCCGGTATAATTATTTCCCCGGCAGGATCTAATGTTATCAAGTTTTCATCTAGGGTAGTAACGACTATTTCGTTAGAAACCAAATCACAACCATCCTTATCTAAAACCAATCGGTATGTTCCTGGGCCCGTGGCAATCAATGTTTCATCTGTGGTACTTACAGTACTTCCATCTAGCTGCCATTGAAAACTTTCAGAAGACAGATCAAGAGATGCCGTAATAGAAACTTGATCACTAGCACTACAGTAAACAGTACTGGTACTACTTATAGTAACTGTTTCACTCGTTAATAATTGTACTGTTAAGGTATTAGATGTTTCGTTGTAAGAGTCGATCGATGCATTAACGCTATAATCCCCGTTCTCTGAATTGGAAGCCAAGCTTATTGATTTTCCGTTCTGGCCAGCGATGTCCGTACCGTTCTTTTTCCATTGGTAGGTAAAGGCGTCTATTAGATCGGCTGTTACATCCGTTTTTGTCCCATCGGTAGTAATGGCGTTCACCGTATTTACCTCTAAGACAATATTGGTCGTTTGACAAGCCGTATAACTATCGGCATAATCCAATACTATCTCAAACGAATCGGGCAATACCGCTGTAGTAGTTTCAGAATTTTTACTGGTAACCGCACAGCTACCACCTGTTTGTGATACTTGCGCATAATATTCCCCTTCTTGGGTAATACTAAGTGAATTACTGGTCTCACCGGAAATTTCCACTCCGTTTCTAAACCATTTATAAGTAGGGTTCACGGCAGTTGTGGAAACAGAGAGCACTTGAGATTGTGATGGCAATACCACAACATTCTCCGCATTGTTTCTTGTTACGGTGAAGGCATCCGCATTTGTAATTGTTACGGGTTCGGACCGTTCGGTACAAATACCACTTCCAGATATTTCCACTGCATAATCGCCTTCAAAACCTGTATTTGAAGCATTTATCGTATACGAAGTGGAAGTGGCGCCCGAAATGGCAGTACCATCTTTATACCACTGATAACTCCATGAAGAATCAGTAGTATCAATTGAAAGTGTTTCGGTATCAGTATTACAAAGAGCTGTTTTCGTAGGCGTATTTATAGCAATACCAGAACCGGCACCCCCAATAGTTACGTCCACTATATTAGAATCTGTATTACCAGAACCTGTACAAACGGGTCCATAATCAATAAAGGCGCTGTACATTCCGCTTTCGGAAACCGTTAACGTATGTCCTGTTTCCCCAGAAAGAAGCGTTCCGCTTTTATACCAAATATACTGATAGGTTTCTGGATTCTCTATGTTGTCTACCTGCAAGGTAATCGGATCCATAGAACATACGCTGCCCGGGGGTACCCCGTCTCCAAGTTCACTTATGTTCAAGTTGGAGGTAACGTCCATATAGTACATATTGTATGCATCGGACTCTGCACCTATCTTTTCCGGGTCGGTACTTCTAACGCGCATTTTATATCCATTGCCCCTTGTAGTGGTAGATATAGAAAAGCTAACGTCAAAATCGTTGTTGGTGTTCTTATCGGTAATAGTTGCCAATTCGGTAGGCGAATCAAAATTTCCATCCGCATCCGATAGTTCAAGAATAAACTTGTTACCAGCATTGGCGGTACCCGCCCATGTGATATTTACAAAGTACTCGTTAAAACCAGAATTACCTGCACAAATGGCAGTCCATGGTGAATTACCGGCCAAATTAGGATTATCTGCCGGTTGTGGTGCGTTAATTACAATTGCTTGTGCTGATAGCTGTAGGAAGCCAATCAACATAAAGGTTACGGTTAAGATGTAAGATTTGTAAAAATTTTTCATAGTGATGTGTAGTTTTGGGCCCCTATGTTTATGAATGTTGAAGGTCGATTCATTAAAACCTAGTACTCAAAACAAATATGTCATATATAACGGGGGCACTGAATTTATTGTTGTAGGCAAGTTTAAAAATGTTGTGAAAGTGATTTAATGCAGTGTGAGCACATTTTAATTCAAGGTATTAAGCCAATTTTGCTACTTTTGTAGCTTCAAAAATCAAACTATGAGCGAGACATCGAAGTCTTTAAATTTTATAGAGCAAATTATAGAAGAAGACCTAAGTAACGGGTATTCAAAAAATGATTTGCGTTTTAGGTTTCCGCCAGAACCAAATGGCTATTTGCACATAGGGCATGCAAGTTCCATCTGCTTGAATTTTGGGCTAGGTTTACGTTATGATGCCCCGGTAAACCTTAGGTTCGATGACACCAATCCTGCAAAGGAAGAACAAGAGTTCGTCGATGCGATTAAACAGGATGTAACTTGGTTGGGCTTTAAGTGGGATACCGAACGGTATGCTTCTGACTATTTTCAACAATTATATGATTGGGCCGTACAGCTAATAAAGGATGGCAAGGCCTATGTAGATAGCCAGACTTCAGAAGAAATGGCCGCCCAAAAAGGAACACCGACAGAACCCGGTGTAGATAGTCCCTTTAGAAATAGATCTGTCGAAGAAAACCTATCGCTCTTTGAAGGAATGAAAAATGGTGAATATAAAGAAGGCACCCATGTATTGCGCGCCAAAATAGATATGGCTTCTACCAACATGTTAATGCGTGATCCCATTATGTACCGAATTCTTCATAAAGCACATCACAGAACAAATACCGATTGGTGTATTTATCCGATGTACGACTGGACACACGGTGAAAGTGACTATATAGAACAGGTTTCGCATTCGCTTTGTACGTTAGAATTTTTGCCACATAGAGAATTATATGACTGGTTTTTAGATCAAGTTACCTCACCCGATAAGTTAAGACCTAAACAACGTGAATTCGCTAGAAGAAATTTGAGCCATACCGTTGTAAGCAAGCGAAAACTGGCCCAATTGGTAGAACAAAACATAGTTAATGGATGGGACGACCCACGTATGCCCACCATTTCTGGATTAAGAAGAAGAGGATATACCCCAGAATCTATCCGTAACTTTGTAGATACCATTGGTATCGCTAAAAGGGATAACTTAATAGATGTTTCGCTGTTGGAATTTCATGTACGCGAACACCTAAATAAAATTACCCCAAGGGTTATGGGGGTTTTAGATCCATTAAAGTTGGTCATCACCAATTATCCAGAAGGACAAGAGGAATGGTTAGAGGCCGAGAACAGTCCCGAAGATGAATCTTTGGGTTCTAGACAAGTTCCATTTTCTAAAGAACTGTATATAGAAAAAGCCGATTTTAAGGAAGAAGCGAACAAAAAATTCTTTCGTCTAAAATTAGGGGGAGAAGTCCGGCTTAAGAACGGTTATATTATTAAGGCCGAGAGTTGTACAAAAAATACCGAAGGGGATATTGTTGAGGTTCAGTGTACCTACGACCCCAAAAGTAAGAGTGGAAGCGGCACGCCAGAAAGTCTACGCCGTGTAAAGGGCACCCTACATTGGGTTTCTATAAAACATGCCGTTGCGGCAGAAGTAAGGTTATACGATCGTTTGTTTACCGACGAAAGTCCGGATACCCATAAGGATAAAGACTTTATGGATTTTATTAACCCGGACTCTCTAAAAACGATTACCGGTTATGTAGAGCCGAGTTTAAAAAGTGCCTCTGTTGGTGAGCGTTTCCAGTTTCAGCGTATCGGGTATTTTTGTGTAGACAAGGATTCCTCTTCAGACAAATTGGTTTTCAACAGAACTGTAGGTCTTCGCGATTCTTGGGCCAAGATTCAACAAAAGAATTAAAGCCCTTTTGAACAGCGCTGCCATTGCCATTTTTTGAAATAAACAATATCTATGGGTAAAGCCGTTGTCTATTGTCTTAGTCAATTCTGTTTCGCCTTTTTAAAAGCGTTTTAAGCGCGGTTTTCCAAAGTTAGACCTGTTGGTATATTCTTGTGCTAGAAAAAACCTTGACGGGTGTTTTCTTTCGATTTACACTCATAGACCCTATTTTCAAAACAAAAAGGCTCGCGTTTTAAAAACCGCGAGCCTTCAGGTTGCAATAGTTGAGTGTTTAGAAAATTATCCGTTTAAATTATACCAATTATTCTTTTTTGTCCGTTGTCTTTTTTCCACTCGATTTTTTCATCTGTTCACCGATCATATTGCTGGCCGTAAAAGATGCGACCATATTGTTTAACATATCACTGCCTGCCTGGGGTGAATTAGGCAAAAGTATAAGGTTGGTGTTGGTTTCTTCCCCTATGCTTTGCAGGGTATCATAATGTTGGGTTACCACGATCAGCGCCGAGGCCTCTTGTGAGTTGATGCCAACTTTATTGAGTACTTCCACAGATTCTTCCAATCCACGGGCAATCTCCCTACGTTGATCCGCAATACCTTGCCCTTGTAATCTCTTACTTTCAGCTTCCGCCTTTGCTTTTTCTACAATCAGAATACGTGCCGCATCTCCCTCGAACTGAGCGGCAATTTTTTCTCTCTCAGAAGCATTAATTCTATTCATGGCCGCTTTTACCTGTGCATCGGGGTCGATATCTGTAACAAGGGTCTTAATGATATCAAATCCATAATCGAGCATTGCGTCGTTCAATTCTGCTTTTACTGCCAACGCTATATCGTCTTTCTTTACAAAAACATCGTCCAGCTTCATTTTTGGTACCTCGGCCCTTACCACATCGAATACATATGAGGTAATCTGATCATGCGGATAATCCAATTTGTAAAAAGCGTCATACACTTTTTCTTTAATAACCTTATACTGAACAGATACCTTAAGGCGAACAAAAACATCGTCCAATGTTTTGGTTTCGATTATAACATCCAATTGTTGAATTTTTAAGCTCAACCTCCCGGCGATCCGTTGCACAAAAGGTATTTTAAATTGAAGTCCTGAATGCCTAATACTACTAAACCTACCAAAAGTTTCAATAATCGCAGCTGTTTGTTGCTTTACGATAAAAACAAAGGACAACAGCACCAGTCCTAAAAAGATAAAAATCGGAATCCAAATAAATCCACCCATAATAAAGTATTTAAGTTATTGATTCAATGTACAAAATCGTTTCTATATATGTAGTGTTTCGCCGTTATTTGTTACACCTCCTTAATAAGGCTTTCACCCCACAGTCCATAGGTGTACATTATTTACTTACTTTTAACGAAAAGGCCTTGAAGCATGATAACGTTACAGCTGCCTTTAAAAACACTGGTTTATTCAGCCTTATGTCTTTAAAAACCTTTTGGTATGAAACCTAATGATGAAGCGTTCTATTTAAATCAAGCGGAACCCAATAGAAGTTGTTTGCTTGCTATAAGGTCTATGATTATAAAGATGAATTCTAATATCAGTGAAACAAAAAAATACGGCATGCCCTGCTTTTGTTTCAAGAAAAAGGCCTTTTGCTATCTCTGGATAGACAAAAAAACCAACGAACCTTACATTCTGTTTGTTGATGGCAAACATATAGAACATACAAAGCTAGAAGCAGGAAACAGGTCTAAAATGAAAATTTTTAGACTAGACCCCAATAAAGATTTACCTATGAAAACCCTTGAATCTTTATTTTTCAAGACCATAAGGTTATACACTTCGGGTACTGTTAAATCATAGGTGTGCGATTTAACACTTTCTATATCAGAAAGACAAAAAATTATACCAATTTGTACAAAAGAAAAGTGGTGATCTGAAATTACGGTCAATTACATCGTTTCCATTAATAAAACAGTACTTTAGTATTACAATGGCCGCAACCTTTAATGATGGATAAATTAAACTACATATTTTTGATTTTGGCCCTACTTGCCGAGATCATTGGTACCATTGGAGGTTTCGGGTCTTCCGTGTTTTTTGTGCCCATTGGCAATTTCTATTTCGACTTCCATTATGTCCTAGGGCTAACGGCCTTGTTTCACTTGGCCAGTAATATGAGTAAAATTCTATTGTTCAAAAAAGGGTTGGACAAAAAGCTTTTGGTTAACATAGGGGTTCCTTCGGTAATATTCGTAATTGTAGGAGGCCTCTTAACAAAACTGGTGGACGGCACTTATTTAGAAATTGTTCTCGCCCTGTTCTTGGTTGGCCTAAGCCTTCTTTTTCTGATAAAAAAAGATTTGATAATTGCGCCCAACAAGAAAAATGCCATTACGGGCGGTGCTCTTTCCGGTTTTTCAGCAGGTCTTCTAGGTACCGGAGGAGCCATCCGAGGATTAACAATGGCCGCCTTTAATCTAGAAAAAAGTGTCTTTATTGCCACTTCGGCCTTTATAGATTTCTTTATAGATTTTACACGTACGTTCGTCTACTTCAACAACGGGTATATAACAACGGAGCACCTTATCTACATCCCTTTTCTTTTAGGTATCGGTATTCTTGGTACTTATCTGGGCAAACGAATTTTACACTACATACCACAAGACAAGTTTAAGAAAATATCTTTGGTCCTCATTTTGCTAATAGGCCTTGTAACCCTTATAAATGTATTGGGCAACCTGGATTATTGATTATAGTTCTCCGCTAAAATTTTTCTAAAAATTTATCACTGATTAATTATAGACCTACAGGTATTAAGTAAATGGTTTTCCTATATTTATTCATTTATCTATTGATGTTCATTTTATAAATTTTAAATACTCGAAAAATCTTACCAATGAGAAAACAGCATGGTATTTTTGTGTTGGTTTTTATGGCCATCACCCTTATTTTATCTTCTTGCAAATCAACATCTAACATTCGGTCATCCGTTACCTCCATTAATTCTGAAACTACCTTACAAAAACCTTATGTTATCTTAATTTCTTTGGATGGCTTCCGTTGGGATTATGTAGACCGGTTTAATCCTCCTTTTTTAAGTAACTTTATAAAAACCGGGGTAAAGGCCGAGTCTCTGATACCTTCTTTTCCTTCAAAAACTTTTCCCAACCATTATACTATTGCCACTGGTATGTATCCAGAAAACCATGGTCTTATCTCAAATACCTTCTATAGCCATAAAAAGAAGCAGATGTATAGGATCCGAGACCGTAAAATGGTGGAAGATGGTGAGTTTTATGGTGGAACCCCTATTTGGGTGCAAGCCTCACGTGCCGGAATGGTCACTGCCAGCTACTTCTTTGTTGGAACAGAAGCCAACATACAGGGTATAAAACCTACCTATTACCGAAAGTATGACGGAAGCATAAAAAACGAAGCCCGTGTACAACAGGCATTGAAATGGTTGGATCTACCGCCAAAAGAAAGACCCCACCTGATTACGCTCTATTTCTCTGACATGGACGATACCGGACACCGTTTTGGCCCCAATGCCGATGAAAAACTCAAAGAAACACTTATGACACTGGACAAAAACCTCAGTGACCTTTATAATGGGGTAAATGCCACAGGGCTTCCCGTGAACATATTGATAGTCTCTGACCACGGTATGGCCAATGTGAATAAGGACCATTATATTGCCGTTGAAGACATTAAAAACGATGACCTCTATACTACCATAGACAACGGGGCCATTGTGTTTATACTTCCCAAGGATAAAAGCCAAACAAATGAAATCGTTGCTTCCTTAAAACAAAAAGAAAACCATTTTAAGGTATATAAAACAGAAGAGACCCCTGGTTTCGAATATACACCGAAAAACGAGGACTGGGGTTCTATTCAGGTTATTCCCGATTTCGGCTATTATTTTTCTTCGAAAGAAGCTATCGCAGCTAAGAAGAAAAAACCTCAAACTTCTTATGGTGTACATGGGTACGATCCAACATATAAAGAAATGCACGGTATTTTTTATGCCAATGGCCCTGCTTTTAAAAACGGTCATACCATTCCGCCCACCAAGAACATTCATATTTATCCTTTGATATGCGAAATATTAGACCTGGACTTACCTGCCGACGTCGATGGTAATTTAAGGGCCGTACAAGGCGTTCTAAAGGATAAATAAAAAGAACAGCTACAACTTGACGCTATTAGCGAAAAAATGCATTGTGCACAAAGAATAGGCCGTTTAGGGGGCGGGGAAGATACAACACACAACCCGCCATAAAGACGCCTAAAACCGCTTAAAAGAAAATTTATAGCTTTTATGAATAAACGCCATTTTAGCCTAGAGCTAAAATGGCGTTTTTAATTCGATTTACACTCTCTTCCTTACCGATCATGCTTATGATATCGAAAATATGCGGCCCCTTCATGTCGCCGACCAAAACTAATCTTAATGGAGGCATTACCTTGCCAAAAGACAGTTCTTGTTCAGATATCCACTCTTTAACGATGGTTTCTACGTTTTCAGAAGAAAAATCAGAAATCGGCTCCAGTACATTTACCAAATCTTGCATGATCTGCGAAGTGCCTTCTTTCCATTGCTTTTTGGCGGCCTTTTCGTTGTACTCCTTTGGTGCAATAAAGAAATAATCGCTTAAATTCCAGAAATCAGCTATAAATGTGGCGCGTTCTTTTACGAGGCCCACAACCTTTTTAACGTAGTCCTCTGAAATAAAATCTATTCCCTTGTTTTTTAACTCTTGTATAAAGGAAGTTGCCAATGTACCATCTTCCTTTTGATGCATGTATTGTTGATTATACCATTTGGTCTTATCTGGGTCGAATCTAGCTCCCGATTTGTTCACCCGTTCAAGAGAAAAGCTTTCTATCAATTCTTGCATAGAAAAAATCTCTTGTTCGGTTCCAGGGTTCCATCCCAAAAGAGCCAAAAAGTTAACAACCGCCTCAGGAAAATATCCTGCTTCCCTATATCCTTCAGATTCTTTCCACGATAGCGGAAAAACAGGAAACCCTCCTTTTTCACCATCTCTCTTGCTCAGTTTTCCCTTTCCAACAGGTTTCATTATCAGTGGTAGGTGGGCAAATGCTGGTGCTTCCCAACCAAAAGCATCATATAGCTCTTTGTGCAGGGCCAATGAAGGCAACCACTCTTCACCACGAATTACATGTGTGATTTCCATAAGGTGGTCATCTACAATGTTGGCCAAGTGGTAAGTGGGCATACCATCACTTTTGAACAAGACTTTATCATCCAAAATATTGGTGTCAATTTCTATATCGCCCCTCACAATATCTTTCAGGTGTAACTTTTCGTCCGGTGGCGTTAAGAATCTAATTACATAGTCGTCTCCCGAATCCAATCTTTTTTTCAGGTCTTCGGGGCTCATCGACAAAGAATTGTCCAACTTTAATCGGTTGTGCCAATTATATATAAACGTTTTACCCTTGGCCTCATGGTCTTTTCTGTGATAATCTAAACGCTCGGAAGTATCAAAAGCATAATAGGCTTTTCCTTTTGCCACAAGCTCTTCGGCATATTTTCTGTACAGATCTTTGCGTTCGCTTTGTCTGTAAGGGCCATATTTTCCTTGATCAGCGGTAGCTGCGGATGCGGACGGACCTTCATCACATCTAATTCCGCACCAATTAAGAGCCTCGATAATGTATTCTTCCGCACCTTCTACAAACCTATTTTGGTCTGTATCCTCTATTCGAAGAATAAAATCCCCGCCATTTTTTTTGGCAAATAGATAATTAAAAAGAGCGGTTCTGACCCCTCCTATATGCAATGGCCCAGTAGGACTGGGCGCAAACCTAACACGAACTTTTTTTGTCATGCCGCAAAGGTATAAAAAGCACTGTATGCTAAAAAGATTGACGAAAAGTATTAAAGATAAATTTTATTTCGTCTATCGTTCTATAATGGACGAGGGGTGGCCTAAAATACCGTTTTAACAGTTTTTTCTGATCGAAAAATCGAATTACTGTTATCTTGGTATAAAAAACACAATTTGCAGTCTTACAACAACATATTAGAAAAACTCAACGAGTTTATCCGAAAGCATTATACCCAAGAACTTGTAAAGGGAATTATTTTATTTGTAGCATTGGGCCTTTTGTTTTTTTTAATTGTCTTGGCTATAGAATACACTCTTTGGCTAAATTCAACCGGAAGGTTGATGCTGTTATTGTTCTTTGTGGGGGTGGAGCTATTTCTACTTTTTAAATATATTTTAACCCCGCTGTTCTATCTATTTAAATTTAAAAAGGGGATTTCTACCAAAGATGCTGCCTTAATGATAGGCAAGCATTTTCCCGAAGTGGGGGATAAACTATATAATCTTTTAGATCTTGCCGACAGTACTACCAAATCAGAATTGTTACTGGCCAGTATAGACCAGCGTTCGCAGCAATTAAAAACCATTCCGTTTAGCAATGCCATTACTTTTAAAGATGCCTATAAATATTTAAAATACACGATAATACCCATATTGGTCATAGGAGTTTTGTGGATTTCGGGAAATTGGTCCTCTTTTTTTGGTTCTTACGAAAGAGTGGTCAATTTTGATATGGCCTATGAGCCGCCGGCCCCTTTTCAATTTAAATTGTTAGCATCCGATTTAAAGGTTATCGAAAGCGAACCTTTTACTTTTAAAGTCTCTACCACTGGCAATATACGCCCAGAAAACGTCTATGTTGTATTGGACGACAAGGAAATATTGCTACAAGAAGAAAATGGAATCTATCAATATACCCTTTCGCCACCTATACACTCCACTACATTTAGATTCAAGGGCAACGAGGTATGGTCTAGAGAATACTCATTAACCTCGCTAAAAGCACCGGCAATTACCAACTTTAATCTTGTATTAGAGTATCCGAAGTATCTAAACAAACCATCTGAAACATTAAAAAGTACGGGTAACGCCATAATACCAGAAGGCACAAAGGTTACGTGGCGTATTAGGGGAGAAGACACCGAAGAAATTAATTTAATAAGTAAAGATACAAGCTTGCTGTTTTCTAAAAATGAAAATGAATTTGAACTTTCAAAAAGAATATACTCTAATTTAAGATATCAACTGACCACGTCTAATGCAGAGATAAGAGCTTATGAAAAACTAGACTATTCTTTTCAGATTATAAAAGACGCATACCCAACGGTAAAGGTTGTACAGGTCATAGATACCCTAAACCCCAATGTCTCTTACTATTCGGGTGAAGCAGCCGATGACTATGGATTACAAAAAATAGATTTGGTATATTATAGCAACGACAATTCGGATGATAAAAAAGTGGTTAACCTCATTTCGCCAAAAGAAAGTTTTAGCCGCTTTTATTATACGTTTCCCTCTGGATTAAACCTTGAAGAGAACAAACAATATTCCTTTTACTTCTTAGTAACCGATAACGATGACATACACAAAGGAAAATCGGTTAAAAGTCAAGTATTTAACCATCAAATATTAGACGATAACAAACTGAAAAACAATGATTTACGACAACAACAGACCTTAATAAAGAATTTTGATAAATCGTTGGAAAAAGCGGCTCAGCAAAGAGAGGCTCTTAAAGAAATAAATGAACTGCAAAAAGAAAAAAGCACACTAAACTATAACGATAAAAACCAAGTAAAGGACTTTCTTAAAAAACAGGAACAGCAAGAAGAACTGATGCAAAAGTTCAGTAAAGAATTAAAAGAAAATCTTGAAAAAAACGATACCGATAACCAGCTGAACAAATTACTTCAAGAGCGCCTTGAGAGACAAGAGATAGAAGCAAAGAAAAACCAAAAACTGATAGAAGAGCTTAACAAAATAGCAGAGAAAATAAACAAGGAAGAGCTAAGTCAACGATTAGAGGAGCTCGGTAAAAAACAACAAAATTCACAAAGAAGCCTGGAACAATTGGTAGAACTGACCAAACGGTATTATGTAACAGAAAAGGCATCACAACTAGCCACTGAATTAGAAAAACTTTCTGAAAAACAAGAAAAACTGTCCGAAGAAAATATGGGCGAAAACAATTCAGAAAAAGCGCAGGAAAAGTTGAACGAAGAATTTAAGGAAATAAGCAACAAACTGGATGAGCTTAAAAAAGACAATAAAGAACTCAAGAAACCTATAGAACTTAAGATTGACAATAACAAAAAACAAGGTATAGAAGAAGATCAAGAAAAGGCAACAGAAGAACTTAAAAACTATCAAAATTCGGCCAAGCAACAGAGTCAACAAGAAATGGAGAAATCTGCTTCACAGACAAAGAAAAGTCAGAAATCAGCCGCGGACAAAATGAAAAAAATGAGTGAAGAACTCAGTGAAAGTTCTGCAGGAGCAAGTGGAGGTTCATCCGTTGCGGAAGATGCAGAAATGTTACGACAAATTCTAGACAACCTAATAATCTTCTCGTTCAAACAAGAAAACTTATATGACATACTAAGTGAACAGGAAAGGGGAGAAATATCAAAATATTCTGAAACCGTAAGAAACCAGCAAGAATTAAGAGGATTATTTGAGCACGTAGATGATAGCTTGTTTGCTTTGTCTTTACGACAGGCAGAAATATCAGAATTTGTAAACGAACAAATTACCGAGGTATATTATAACATAGACAAATCATTGGAAAGTTTGGCCGACGGTCAAATGTACCAAGGTATATCATATCAGAAATATGTATTGACCGCCTCTAACAGTCTGGCGGATTTCTTGGCAAACGTTTTGGAAAATATGCAACAAAGCATGCAAATGGGAAAAGGGAAAGGAGATGGCCAACAAGGATTTCAACTGCCCGATATTATAAAACAACAAGAATCTATAGGTGAAAAAATGGGCCAAAAAGGAAGTGAAGGAAAACAAGGAAACGAAGGCGAGAAGGGAGAAGGAAAAGCTGGCCAAGGAGAAAAAGGAGAAGGGAAAGGTAATCAAGGTAAGCAATCTCAAAAAGGAAATACCGGAAAAAATGGAGAAGGTCAAAATGGGGAAGGAAAAAACGGCAAACAAGAAACAAACAATAAAAATGGAAGCAGTGGTGGAGAAGGCGGCATGACAGAATCTGAATTGCAAGAAATTTATGAAATCTATCAAGAACAACAACGTATACGACAAGAACTCGAAAAGCAATTGAAAAACATGCTCAATGAAGGTGATCGTAAATTGGGAGAGAAGTTAGCGAAACAAATGGAGGATTTTCAAAATGATTTATTAGAAAATGGTATAACCCAACGCACTATCAACAAAGCCAACAATATACAATACGAACTGCTTAAGCTAGAAAATGCCGCTTTAAAACAAGGCAGAAAGCAAGAAAGGGAAAGTAATACCAACAAAAAAGACTTTAGTAACCCCATAATTACTAAACCCTCATTATTAGAGAATTATCGAAATGAGGTAGAAATTTTAAATAGACAAGCCTTACCTTTGCGCCAAAATTTCCAAAACAAGGTAAAAGCGTATTTTAAAGGCAATGATTGATTTTCATTATGAAACTGATTTTTCACTATCAGAAAGGGATAAGTACAGCAGCTGGATAAACTCAATTTGCAAAAGCGAAGAATACAGTTCGGGTGAACTTAATTACATTTTTTGCGATGATGCATATTTATTGAACATCAACCAGCAATATCTTCAACACGATACTTATACCGACATTATTACTTTTGACTATACAAGCGGAAAAGTTCTATCTGGAGACATTTATATATCTGTTGAAAGAGTAAAAGAAAACAGTATCCGCTTTAATGTATCTTTTGAGAACGAATTGCTGCGGGTAATGGCCCATGGTATTCTTCACTTAATGGGATACAAGGACAAGAAAAAAGAGGATATTAAAGAAATGCGTAAAAAAGAAGAAGAAAAAATAAATATGTTCCACGTGGAACACAAGTAAGTTATGTTCGAAGAAATTTATGATGTTATAGTAGTAGGTGGTGGTCATGCAGGTGCAGAAGCAGCCGCAGCCGCAGCTAATATGGGCTCCAAAACTTTATTGGTTACCATGAATTTGCAAACCATTGGGCAAATGTCTTGTAACCCTGCAATGGGCGGTATTGCAAAAGGTCAAATAGTAAGGGAGATAGATGCACTGGGTGGTTACAGCGGTATTATTACCGATAAGTCGGCCATACAATTTAAAATGCTAAACAAATCTAAAGGACCGGCCATGTGGAGTCCAAGGGCCCAAAGTGATCGCATGCGCTTTGCTGAAGAATGGCGATTGGCTTTGGAAAGAACTCCGAATGTAGACTTCTATCAAGAAATGGTATCTGGACTACTGATAGAAAAAGATACGGTAGTAGGGGTAAAGACATCCCTTGGAGTAAACATCAAAGGCAGGTCTGTTGTACTAACTAACGGAACTTTCTTAAACGGTTTAATACATATTGGTGAAAAACAATTTGGAGGAGGAAGAGCAGGAGAAAAAGCTGCAACAGGAATAACCGAACAATTAACAAGTTTGGGTTTTGATAGCGGAAGAATGAAAACCGGTACACCACCAAGGGTAGATGGAAGATCACTAGATTACTCTAAGATGATCGTTCAGCCAGGTGATGACAAACCTTATAAATTCTCATATACAAACACTCCTATTTTAAAAGAACAAAGAGACTGTCATATGACCCATACCAGTGCACTGGTACATGATATACTACGAGAAGGTTTTGATAGATCTCCAATGTTCAATGGAAGAATAAAAAGTATAGGGCCAAGATATTGCCCATCTATTGAAGATAAGATCAACAGGTTCGCCGATAAAGATTCACATCAAATGTTTATTGAACCAGAAGGATGGAATACTGTTGAAGTGTACGTCAATGGATTCTCCACCTCATTACCAGAAGACATACAATTTAAGGCACTAAGGTCTGTAGTAGGTTTTGAGAATGTGAAGTTCTTTAGGCCTGGTTATGCTATAGAGTATGACTACTTTCCCCCAACACAATTAAAACACACCTTAGAAACAAAACTCATTAACAACCTTTATTTTGCCGGACAAATAAATGGCACCACCGGTTATGAAGAAGCCGCTTCTCAAGGATTGATGGCAGGTATAAACGCTCATTTAAAAATAAACGAAAAAGAACCCTTTACCCTTGCAAGAGATGAAGCCTACATAGGTGTATTAATAGATGATTTAATTACAAAAGGAACAGAAGAGCCATATAGAATGTTCACCTCAAGGGCAGAATATAGAACACTGCTAAGACAAGATAATGCCGATTTAAGATTAACCCCTAAGGGTTTTGAAATAGGTTTAGCAAAAAAAGAAAGAATGCAACGTATGGAAGAAAAATTGTCCAAATCAAGTGCCTTCGTAAATTTCTTTAAAGAAACCAGTGTATTACCAGATGAGATAAACCCCATATTAGAATCCGTTAATTCATCACTGATAAAACAATCGGATAAAATGTTCAAACTATTTTCCAGACCTAAAGTAACCATGGAACACATGCTAACTTTAGAAAAAGTTAACCACTATGCAAACGAGCATAATCTAGATAACGAGGTATTGGAACAAACAGAAGTGCAGGTCAAATATTCTGGATATATCGCAAAAGAAAAACTAAATGCAGATAAATTACAAAGACTGGAGGCCGTAAAAATTCCGGAAAACTTTGACTATACCAAATTAAAATCACTCTCCTTTGAGGCGCGAGAAAAACTAACAGCAATACAACCTGTTACCATTTCACAAGCCTCAAGAATTAGTGGCGTAACACCAAGCGATATCAGTGTTCTATTAGTTTACTTAGGTAGATAAAAATATTGTTCCACGTGGAACAATTATAAAAAAGCCCTAATAAATTTCACATCTAAAATGAGTCTATATCTTAAAACAAAAGATTATTTTAATACTCAACAAGAGTTTGACCTGTTATATAACAAGGAGTACGATATGCTATCAACGCATCCTATTCCCGATAATTTAGATATCTATTATAACAGCGAAGAATATGTTTCGCACTCTGATCAGAAGAAAACTATTATAGATAAAATCTATCAAATAGTTAAGAGATATAGTTTAAATAAAAAGGTTGACCTACTGAATATATATAAAAAAGAGTCGAATAAACTATTGGATATCGGTGCAGGAACCGGAGATTTTCTTTTATCGGCACAATCAAAAGGGTGGGAGATAACCGGAATAGAACCTAACGACCTTGCTAGAAAAAATGCTGCACTTAAAGGTATAAATCTTCAATCCGACATATCTAAAATAGACAATACATACGACGCCATAACACTATGGCATGTTTTGGAACATCTACCGAACCTGCACCAGCAGATAAAAAAAATAATTTCATTACTAGATAATAATGGTACTTTGATTATTGCTGTACCCAATTACAAATCGTACGATGCAAAAAAATATGGACCGTATTGGGCTGCCTATGACGTACCACGTCATCTTCATCATTTTTCCAAAACCTCTATATCTAAAATTTTTGAAAAGCACAATATGTCGGTCATTGACATTAAACCCATGATATTCGATTCATTTTACGTATCTCTGCTTTCCGAAAAATACAAACATAACTCTTCAAAATATTTTAACGCATTTATTACAGGTTTTACGTCTAACATAAAAGCAAAACACTCTGGTGAATATTCTTCCTTAATTTATGTGTTAAAAAGGATAAAAAATTAATTTAAAGCCTTTACAGGGGCTTTTTAAGGATGTATAATAGAAATACTAGTAAAAATTTTAAAACACTCTTAAATACCATTAAATAGAATCTAGTTTAATCATTTATATTGATATTAAATGTAAAAAGAATAAATAATATTGATATAATTGATTTTATCTAAAAATAATAACGGTCACATAAATATGTGATTAAGAAAAGCTTTGTTACTTTTGCCCAACTTTTAACACCATTAAGATGAAAAAAATAATCCTTGGTTTGACAATTTTAACAATGAGTGCTTGTCAACAAGAAAAAATTGGTTTTGTAGACAATGTTAAACTTATGGATGAATATCAAGAAAAAATTGATGTTGAATCCAAATTCAAAGTTAAAGCGGAAGCCTTGACCAAAAAAAGAGATAGTATTTCACAAGCCTTTCAAATGGAAGCACAAGCTTTTCAAGAAAGAGCGCAAAAGATGTCGCAATCAAAAGCACAACAAGAATATGCCGCTTTTCAACAAAGAGGGCAGCAAATTGGGCAACAACTACAAATGGAAGACCAACAACTACAATTGGCCGGACAAACAGAAATGGACAGTGTTGTTTCTAAAGTTAAAAAAGAAATTGAAGCCTACGGAAAATCCAATGGTTATAGCTACATCTTAGGTGGTGGAGACGGTGGTAGTGTTCTTTACGGCAAAGATGCCAATGATCTAACAGATGAAATTATAAAGGTTCTGAACGAAAAATATAAAAACTAATCGTAGAACCATCTTCAGTATACAATTAAAAAAGGCCGGTATTCCCGGCCTTTTTTAATTTACTGTGCCATATGTTCTATTTGATTTTCAATATTAAATTTATCCTTAGGTAAAAAACCTTTAACTATTAGAACTATACCGCTAATTATCAATATTATGGAAATGACCTTTTTTATTAAACTAATTCTGGTATTGGTCAATTTTCTCTTAAGCTGTTTAGCCAACAAAATCTTAAAAATATCGGTAACGAAATAAGCCAATATCATAGAGGTAAAAAATACCCTAATCCTATATGGTTCGTTCTCTAGGGTAGGACCTACTATTATAATGACACCAAGCCAAAAAACAAGTACACCAATGTTAATAAAATTCAACAAAAAACCTTTAAAAAAAAGACTTATATAATCTCCCTTTTTAGACTTAATGGGTACTTCGGAAGATTGTTTTACCCCTTGTTTAAAAAAAACGGTAATACCATATATCAAAAGAATAACACCGCCAAAAACATAAAGACCAGGTTGGTTACTTAAGTTCTCAAGTAATTGATAACTACTAAAATAAGCTAAGGTTATAAACAATACATCGGCGACTATAACCCCCAAATCAAAAACTATTGCCGCCCTAAACCCCTTTATGGCACTGGTTTCAAGTAGTACAAAAAAAACAGGCCCAATCATAAAACTTAATAAAAAGCCTAATGGAATTGCCGCCTGTATATCTTCTATCATCTAATTCTACATTCTTTTAATACTACCCCCAAACACGGTTTTCTCCTCCAATTTAGGAGGATTGCCGTACACTATAACCTCGCCACCGGCCTTTACCGCTGCTTTTACGTAATCGCTCGCATAAATTTCAGCCCTAGAACCAGCATTTACATTCACAGTGGAAAACTTAGTCTTAAAGTCTTTTCCTTCATAAACACCCCCGGTATTGATCTGAACATCTTGTAGGTTAGATATGCCAGAAGCCTTAATAACACCACCCGATACAGATTTAATAAGCATCTGCTCTACCTCCGCAGATACCATAATTTCACCGCCCTCTTGCGCCTTTAACTCAAGAACATCCTGCACTATAACGCCTTCGGAAGTAATTCTGGCATCCTCATTAACATCTATAACCTTTATATCATCTGTGTAGTACACATCTACAAAGGTCTTATATCCACTGAATATCTTTACTATCTGCATTCTAATTTTAAGAACGCCATCGTTATTAACAATAGCCACCTTATCTACATTTTCACCTTTGATAACCGCTTTATTTTCTGTAGACCTAATAAGATTGATCGATAATCCATCGAAACCTTTTAGTTCAACAAATTTTTCTAGCTTTTGGGTAATCTCTGTATCTTGAGCCTCTATCGTCTGCCCTAATACAAGGAATAACAATAATAGAATATGCTTCATCTATCTAATTTATAGGTTTAATTTGTTTAAAACCCTGATTTTACTACCCCTATTTATCAAAATACGTTCCAAAAAAAATTACTCTCTTTTACCGATCAAAGAGAAATCTAAATGACGCTTTATTAAATCGGTGTTTTTAACCATAACAACAACCTCGTCACCTAATTGATATGTTTTTTTTGTACGTTCACCTACAATGGCATATTGTTTCTCATCAAAGATATAATAATCTCCTTTTATATCTCGGGTACGTACCATACCCTCACATTTGTTCTCAATAATCTCTACATAAATTCCCCATTCGGTTACTCCGCTTATAACCCCGACAAATTCTTCATCTTGATGATCCTGCATAAACTTGATCTGCATATATTTAATTGAATCACGTTCGGCATTGGCCGCCAATCCTTCCATATCGGAAGAATGCTTGCATTTTTCTTCAAACTTATCAGCCTTTACAGAATTTCCTCCATTCAAATAATGCTGTAAAAGTCTATGGACCATCACATCTGGATATCTTCTAATAGGCGAAGTAAAATGTGTATAGTAATCAAAGGCCAATCCATAATGACCAATATTATCTACAGTATAAATGGCCTTGTTCATACTTCTAATAGCTAAAGTATCTACCAAATTCTGTTCTTTTTGACCCTTTACGTCTTCTAAAAGCTTATTCAAAGACGCACTGATACTTCTTTTATCCTTAAAATCCAATTTATGACCAAATCTAGAAACGATACCGTTCAATGCCATCAGCTTATCCTCATCCGGATCGTCATGTACCCTATAAACAAAAGTCTTTTTAGGTTTTTGTTTGCCAATAAATTCAGCTACTTTTCTATTGGCCAACAACATAAATTCCTCAATCAGTTTATTGGCATCTTTAGCTTCTTTGAAATAGACACCTACAGGTTCGTTATTATCGTTCAGGTTAAAACGTACTTCTACCTTATCAAACGAAATAGCACCCTGCTTCATGCGTTTTTCACGCATGATCTTTGCCAGCCTATCCATTGTTAGAGTGGCTTCAACTACCTGTTCATCAACTGTATATGCATCTTCTCTTATAGAGACCTCTTTAGGTATATTGCCCTTACCAGTTTCTATAATATATTGTGCTTCTTCGTAGGCAAAACGCTCATTAGAGTTAATTACGGTTCTACCAAACCATTGGTTACGTATTATAGCGTTATCGTCTATTTCGAACACTGCAGAAAAAGTATATTTTTCTTCATTGGGCCTTAAAGAACAGGCATTGTTTGAAAGTACTTCGGGTAACATAGGTACTACCCTATCTACCAAATATACAGAGGTGGCCCGATCATAGGCTTCATCATCAAGTATCGTATTTTCTTGCAGATAATGCGAGACATCCGCAATATGAATACCTATTTCATAATTACCGTTCTCAAGGATGGAAAAAGATAGTGCATCGTCAAAATCTTTGGCATCTTTAGGGTCTATGGTGAATGTTAGAACATCTCTCATATCCCTTCGTTTTCTTATTTCCTCTTCTTTAATACTCGTATCCAAACTATCGGCAAAACGCTGCACCTCTACAGGAAACTCATATGGCAAACCATACTCGGCCAAGATAGAATGTATTTCTGTATCATGCTCTCCAGGTTTTCCAAGCACTTCTGTAATTTTGCCATAAGGTGAATCTACCCCATCGGGCCATTCCAATAATTCTACTATTACCTTATCTCCATCTTTGGCTCCCTTTAATTTGTCTTGTGAAACAAAAATATCGGTATACATTCTAAAATCGGTAGGTCTCACAAAGGCGAAGCTCTTTTGCATGTCCACAATACCAACGAAAGTGGACTTAAACCTTTCTATAACTTCAACAATATCACCTTCTAATTTTTTGCTTCCCCTTTTTGGGTGCACAAATACCTTGACCTTATCTTTGTGGAAGGCTTTATTTAACTTGTTATAAGGCACGAACACATCACTGTCCATACCATCTATAATAATATAGGCGTTACCTTTTCCTGTTATATCTACGACCCCTTCATGGTAGGTTTTAGTGTCTTCTAATACCTTATAATTGCCCCTATCAACTTCTTGTATGCGCTTTTTCTCCTTTAATTGGGTCAATCTTTTAATTAGGGTATTTCTATCCTGCGCATCGGTTATACCAATTTTGGCAGCTATTTGTTTATAATTAAAACTTTTATTGGGTTCTTTCTCTAGTACAGTGAATATACCTTTGGTAATCTCGTTTCTTTTATGGTTTTTCGTCTTCTTGTTTCTCTTGGACATTCAATCTTAATTTATTGGAAAATTACGAATTATAATTTAGTGCTAGGGTTAGAATCATGCACTATTACATTTACTACCAAGGTTATCAACATATATAATATAATACTGTTTCTTTTTTTAAAATTTAAAAATAAAATGATGATTATGATTGTTTGTTAATATCTGGTAAAACTAATTTTAAGTTTACTTGCTTTTATTAGATACTAATAGTTATTGACATAGTATTAGCACAAAATTTAGATGATAATCAGAAGATTAAAAAAGTTATCAATAAAGGTTGATAACCTATTTCAACATGTATTTTTTGATAAGTAAAAGTAAAATTAATGTTAACTAACTATTGATATTCCTTTACAATAAACTAATTAGTTCTAATATCATTTTTAGCTAATTATAAAATTTGGTCGTAGAAGAATTATAAACTGTACTTGCAAATTTTTAAATACTTTTTTGTCAACATTTTTTCAGACATTTATAGGCAGTATTTGTACCACTAATAAACAATCAATATAACCAAGTATTAAATTAATGTTGTGAACCGTTCGTTTTTTGTTGTGAACATTGGTATATCGTACCTTTGCTTGTATATGTAAACATTTGAAAATGCTTACTATAAATGGTTTACCCTAAAGAAATATATAATGAAAATAGCTATTGGAAACGATCATGCCGGAACCGAATATAAACTTGCAATAATAGGCCTTCTTAAATCAAAGAACATTGAAATTGTTAATTATGGTACGGATGGTACCGATAGTGTGGATTATCCAGATTTTGTACATCCGGTCGCACAAGATGTAGAAGATGGTAAAGTGGACTATGGCATTATTATATGTGGCAGTGGTAACGGGGCCTCTATGACTGCCAATAAACACCAAAAAGTAAGGGCTGCCCTGTGTTGGACCAAAGAGATAGTAGCGTTGGCCAGAGAACATAACGATGCCAATATTCTTAGCTTACCGGCAAGGTATATTTCTTTACCACAAGCACTGGACATGGTCGATACTTTCTTAAATACTGATTTTGAAGGCGGTAGGCACGAAAGACGTATAGAAAAAATACCTTGTAAATAGTATTCTTAGATCATGGGGCACGCACACGATCATCATGGGCACGCACATAGCCACCCCAAAGTAGAAGGAAAGAATCTGGTCATTTCCATTTTCTTGAATATACTCATTACGGTATCACAGGTAATAGGAGGAGTTATTTCGGGTAGTCTCTCTTTACTTTCTGATGCGCTTCATAATTTCAGTGATGTACTTTCATTGATTATTAGTTATATAGCAAACGTTCTTTCTAAAAAAAAGGCCTCTGCCAATAAAACTTTTGGTTATAAGAGAGCTGAAATCATTGCTGCCTTTGTAAATTCTGCTGCCTTAATTGTGGTGGCCATTATTTTGGTGAAAGAGGCTATAGAGCGTTTTATGGCTCCTGAACCTGTGGAGTCTAACCTTGTAATATGGTTATCATTATTAGGTATTGCGGCGAATGGATTCAGTGTTTTTCTATTAAAAAAAGACGCGGATAGCAATATGAACATGAAATCTGCCTATTTACATCTTCTTACCGATATGATGGCTTCTGTAGCAGTTTTAATAGGTGGGTTGTTAATGAAATTCTACCAATTATATTGGGTAGATCCCGCCCTTACATTTGCCATTGCAATTTACTTGATATATATGGGGTATGATCTTTTAAAGGATTCAACCAGGGTACTAATGCTGTTTACACCAAATACCATACAAGTACAACAAATAGTATCCACTATTTGTAAGATAGATAATATAAAAAATGTACACCATGTTCATGTTTGGCAACTAAATGAAGATGAAGTTCATTTAGAGGCACACATAGATTTTACTTCGGATATAAGAATTTCAGAGTTTGATGAAATATTAGAGCAGATAGAAGAAGAGGTTTACCATAAACACGGTATTAATCATGTGAACATTCAACCGGAATTTGGAAAATGCGATAGTAAAAAAATAATTGTTCAAGATTAATGATAACAATAACAATAAAGACATTTGATGAACTTGATACTCTTGAATTGTATAATATATTACGACTGCGCAGTGCTGTTTTTGTAGTAGAACAAGATTGTGTTTACCAAGATGTAGACGGTAAGGACCAAAAAGCCCTTCATGTTATAGGTAAAAAAGAAGGGAGAATAGTAGCCTATACAAGAATTTTTGGACCTGGCGACTATTTCGAAGAAGCTAGTATAGGTAGGGTAGTAGTAAGTCAGGAAGAAAGAAAGTTCGGTTATGGTATAGATATAATGAAAACTTCTATTAAAGCTGTTCACGAACATTTAAATGAAAAGAAAATAAGGATATCGGCACAAAAATATTTGACCAAGTTTTATAACTCATTAGGTTTTCTGGAGACCGGTGAAGAGTATTTGGAGGACGGTATACCGCACATTGCCATGATATGGGAATAAAAAAGGCATCTTTTAGATGCCTTTTTATTAAGTAAGAAATTCTGAATACTATATTTTAATAGGTTCTTTGTTACTAAGGTTAATATCCTCCAACATCATATCGGTGAATTTATAATGGCCCTTGGTAGTTATAATTCTAAACCTATTAGAGTTCATTCTGCTCAAAGTATCCAAAAACAACCATTTACTTTTTAACAACCTTGGTTTTTCTGATTTAAGACTAATGTCAAAGAAATACTTTCTACCATTTTTTATAGCTACAATATCAGGTGTAATCTTATCACCAGCACCTTTTCTACTATAAGATTTGGGCTTTTCATAGCCTTCCATATCTGCTTTGATGTTCTCAAAACCGGTGGCTTCCAAATAGTTAATAGATTTTTCTATGAATTCCGTATTTTCTGATTTATCTAATTTTACCATAATCTATAAGATATAAAATTTTTAGAGAAATCCAAACTAAACATGCTGATTAACAGCTTTTTAATAGTAAAAAAGAGGATTATTAGCATATAAAACCAAGAAAGGATCAACACAATCGTTTTGCAATACCGTTGTTAATTAGAAAATCTAACTTTAAAACAAGGTTTAAAGGTTTTTCTACTTTGTTATTTTTAGAATAATAAATGTAACCTTCTGATCTAGAGTCTAATTCATTTAATATTATTTTGCCGTGGGGTTTTTTACTGTGGCTCCATCTTTTTGAAATGGACAATTCGGAAACACCTTTTTCCTTCAATAGACAAATAAGTTTTTTTCTATTTACAATGGTTATCTTACAAGAAGTAAAGGTGTCGGGTTCGTCTTCATATATAGCTGTAATAAGCGCATAGAAATCTGTTTTTTTAGAAAGATCGAACAACCAGCCCTTTTTAGCTATATTATTTTTTAAATAGCTTATTTCAAAGGCAAAAGTGGGTAGATCTTCGTTTATGTAATCTAACTGTGCTTTTTCATCGATGGCATATATTTTTCCAGATATTTTATTGGTAAACAACACATCGATACCTTCAAGTTGTTTTTCAATGTCGCCAATGCGATGGTAGTTGTAATATTGTATATATTTTAAATAATAAGAATCTATAAGCAGCGCCAGCCGTTTTTCTTTGTTTAAGTCCGATTTAAAATGACTTTTCAACTGGTGCTTATTTTTTCATGAAGTGTAATGGCAATACGGTTTACAATACCTACGACTAAGGCATTGCCCATAAAAAAGGCTCTTTTGGCATCGCTAATGCCCTCTAATTTTGTGTGGTCGTCGGGAAACATGTTTAAACGTTCCAATTCAATCGGGGTTAACCTTCTTAACCCCTTGTCACTTTTGATTACATGTTTAAACCTAGATGGGCTTTTGCCTCCTTCTCCTGTGATAATGGTACGGGAAGCTTTGTCCAGGGCATCCGGAAACACCATACCCCCTTCACTATAATTATAAGTATATCCGTTTTTGGCTGTCCTTACCTCTTTTTTAGCCCCTTTTAGATACTCCCATTTAGGTAGATCATCGTTAGAAATATAAAAATCGGGTGTTACTTCGCCATTTTGAAGTATATCTCTCAACACCATTTTTTCACCGTCGTAAGAAGCGGTTGTTTTTATGGTGGCTACTTTTCCGTCAATAAACGCCCCCGTATTCTCAAAAGGAGACAATTTTTTGTTTTTGTTAAAGGTCTCCGAGATGGTGACCAGGTCGTTTTCCAGTGTAAAAGAAGAGACACTTTTCACAGGATCCTGTACTGGACAGGCCTTGGCCAATGTACCTTTGGTATGAATCCACTTCAAAGGATCGGTCTTCTTTAATTCTTTATAAAGTTGGGTGGTTTTGTGGTAACCCAGAAAAAAAACACGTCTTCTTCGTTGCGGCATACCATATTCTGCCGCATTTATGACCCGCCATTCTATGGCATAGCCAAGCTCGTCCAAACTCTTCAACATTATGGCAAAGTCTCGTCCTCTTTGATTGGACGGAGATTTGAGCAAACGATCTACATTTTCTAAAAATAGATATTTTGGAGGGTTTTTCTTTTCAGAAAGAATACGATGAATGCTCCACCAAAGCACTCCCTTTTTGCCAATCAACCCTTTCGAATTCTGTAAAGTAGTAGCAACAGAATAATCTTGGCAAGGGAATCCGCCTACTAATAGATCCGCATCTGGAATTATTGATGTTGGTACTTCAGAAATATCCGAATTCATATGGTTTTCAGAACCAAACCTAGCTTCATATACCATAGATGCATGTTGGGTTTTAGTACTGGGCTCCCATTGATTGCTCCAAACAACCTCATAATTACCTGTTTCTTCCAGACCTAATCTAAAACCGCCAACTCCGGCAAAAAGTTCTATTACTTTGAGTTTTTTCATGCGTGGCTAAGTTAGCCAATTTATATAATGAGATCCAACAGTAATTTTATTGAAAACAGGTCTTATTCTGTATTTTTACTAAAAAAAGTATATGTTTTTTAAAAGAACCCTTCTCTTTTTGTTGCTAACGATCACTTTTGCATGTCAAGATAAGACCGTGAACAATAACGATCTACAAATGTATATAGGCCAAATAAAGAACCAATTTGCGCCGGACAAGCGAGTAGCACTTTTTAATATAGAAGCATATAATGACAATGGGACTTATATTTTAAGGGGAGAAAGCAATAAGAAGGAAGCTGTGGATCAACTAAAGAAAACACTATCGCTTAAGAATATAGATTTTATAGACAGTGTTCGAATATTGCCTTCTAAAGATTTAAAAGGAAAAGAAAATGCCCTAATAACTATTTCGGTGGCCAATCTTAGGAGTGCACCAAAACATTCTGCAGAATTATCTACCCAAGCAACATTGGGCACACCTGTTAAAGTATTAAAAAAAGAAGGCGGATGGTACTATATACAAACGCCCGATAAATATTTGGCCTGGGTGAATGCCGGTGAAATTTATATGTTGGACAATAAGGAATTGAAAGTTTGGCAGCACAAGAATAAAATAATATATACCCATACCTATGGCCACGCATATACGAATAAGGAGAGTAAAGAGAGGGTTTCAGACCTTGTCGCAGGAAACATATTGGAATTGGTCGAAGAGGATAGTACATTCTATAAAGTTAGGTTTCCTGATGGCAGGGAGGCTTATGTAGAAAAGGAAGAAGCGGAAAATTATAATAGCTGGCTCAACAGATTGGAAAAGAACGTAGATGCCCTAGTGGAGACCTCTAAAGGGTTAATGGGGGTTCCATATCTTTGGGGAGGCACTTCTACAAAGGGTATGGATTGCAGTGGTTTTACCAAAACGGTGTATTTTTTAAACGGAGTAGTAATACCAAGAGACGCATCACAACAAGTACATGCGGGCAAACCCATAGATTCGGTTAAGAATTTCGACAATTTAGAAAAAGGAGATTTGTTGTTCTTTGGTAGAAAAGCGACCGATTCAACAGCAGAGAAGGTGGTACATGTAGGCATGTGGATCGGTAACAACGAATTTATTCATGCTTCTGATAGGGTTCGAATCAGCAGTATGGACAAAGAGGCCGATAATTATGACGAATATAATTTGAATCGCTATTTAAGGACGAATAGAATTTTCAAGGAAGAGGACGAAGCTTTGATCAATCTACAACGAAATTTTACCTTCGACAGTAGAAATTGATAGAAAAAACAACCCTAGGCTGTTTTTTAGGTAAAATAGGCAGATAGAATATGGAGTACAGATGGTTTATAGGAGGGTCCGAACATATTTAAATGGACCAACAAATAATAAAGTTGGTAAATATCCTGTCTTTCCTTCCAACCGTTTTCTAAAGGAAAGTACTCATTGTAGGCATCATAGAACGAATTACTAAATCCACCGAACAACTTCGTCATTGCAAGGTCTACTTCATTATGTCCGTAATAAACGGCAGGGTCTATAAGGTATGGAATACCGTCGTCACTTATTAGGTAATTACCACTCCATAGATCTCCGTGCAACAACGCCGGTGTAACGTTGGGGAAGAGTTGTTCACAACGCTTTAAAAGCCATTCTTGAGAAGGTATTTGTTTATATGGTAGGTGGCCATTGTCCACGGCTGTTTTTAATTGTGGAATTAGGCGCTCATGAGCGTAAAATGAAGCCCACTCGTTATGGGTACTGTTAGATTGTGGTAGACTGCCTATATAATTGTCGTTTTCACCCCCAAATATTTTCACTCCACAAGACTTATGTAAAGCTGCGAGCTGCCGTCCCAGTATGGCCATATAGGAGGTGGTGGGTGTTCTACTTTGTATAAATTCCATTAGTAGAAAAGCTTTTTCTCCTATTTGATCACAGTCATATGTTTTGGGCACTGCTATGGTCTTAGAAGCCGCGATAACCTCTAAACCTATTTTTTCCGCATGTAATAACGGGGTATTGTCAAGGGTATTTACTTTACACACAAAACGATCTGTTACGGTCTCTAGAAGGTATACTTCTGAGACATCACCACCCGACAAAGGAGCCACCTTTTTTAAAACAACACCAAGCAATGTTGAAATATGCTCAAGCAGTTCTTTGTCCATAAAGGTTTATAATGTAAACTTCATATCTTTTCTTGCGATGGAAAATCCTTTTTCCTTTACCAGTTTGGTCGCTTCACTATGTTCGTCCAAAAGGGGATTGGTGTGGTTAAAATGAATGAAATATACTTTCTTTTTGTCTTGTGGAGATAAGGAATCAAAAAGAGACATGCTTTCAATTACAAAAGGATGGGGTATTTCAGAGATATCCCTATTATTTATTTCTTTGGCATCGAAGAAGGTAGCATCCAAAAAAGCATAATCCACTTCTTTTATTATAGACCTTATATCTGTTTTCCAAATATTCCATTTATTGATGTCGGGTATAAATAGAAACGATTTATTGGGGCCAATAACTTTAAAACCTACGGTTTCTGAATATTCGTCCCTGTGGGGAACCTTGTATGGTAGTACCTGTATACTATTTGTTAAGGGCAGTAACTGTTCATTTTCTATTGCAACAAGTTTAATGTTCTTATCGGATACCAATTGGCTCCACGGACCATTTGTAGAAAGAAAGTCGCTCATTTTGGGCATGGCATATACAGGAACATCCTTAGCGTTGGTGGCCTCCTTTCCTAAATACATTAAACCGGTATAATGTCCAATATGGGCGTGTGTAATAAAAATGCCGTTGGGAATGTCGCTCGTGGCCCAATCGGTACTTTCTTTTAGGCTGTGCAATTGGTACGTCATATCTGGGGTAGCCTCAAATAGAAATGTTTTTTGTTCCAGATTGTCTATTAAACCTAAAGAAACGACCTTTCTGGATTGATCCTCGCTATCGAACAACGACTTACAACAGTCCTTTTTACATGCAATATGTGGAGATCCGGCATCCTGTACATTACCTAGTACAACAAGGGAAATACCGGTGTTGGGTTTTAAAGGTTCTTTTTGGGTAACCTCATTAGTGTCTTTTTTGGTTTGTGTGCAGCTAAGAAGCAGCATTGTGAAAGCATAAAAAACAGGTCTTGAAAACATTTATTCCGCAGTTAAAAATTCACGTATATCCTTGCTCAACATAATTAAATCGGGTTGGTGGGTATACATCATATGCCCGGCTTCATAATAGTGCATTTGTACACGGTCTTTTACGATACCGTTTCTGGCAAAGGTATATTCAGCATCAAAGAAAGGGGTAATCAAATCGTAATAACCACAGGCGACCATTACCTTCATTGCGGTATTTCGTCTCATGGTTTCCCCTAAATCTGGGGCGGTATTTACAGGCATAGGCTCCCAATATTGGCCATCGGGAACCGTTCTCCATCTCCAATTGGAGCCACCACCAGAGGTTATATAGGGTCTATCCATTTTAACCTGTAATACAGAAGCAAAATAGTGGTTGAGACTTGCGGTATAGGCCGCGCTTATTTGATAGCTTGCCGGATCGCCCAAGTGTGGGCCTTCTGAAACCTTGTCGGCCTCGTCGCCCATAAACCTCCCGTCTAAACGGCCAATGGCCAAACCTTTGTCCGCTAACAGTTGTTTTTGAAAACGCCTCATTAATATTCTTAGGTTAGAACGTAGAATATATGTTTTGTCCAAACCGGTAAAATAAGCCAGTTTTTCTGCAATGGCATCCTTTTCTTTTGCCGTTAGCAATTCGCCTTTGTACAAGGCGGGGGTATATGTATTATAGGTAAACGCTCTACATTCTTGTGCAAAAGCTTCCAATGTTTTGCCTTGTCCTGCTTTTTTGTGGTACCAGGCCGTGGCGGCCATACTGGGCAAATAGGTAATAAAGGAAGTAACGTTATTGGCAACCGAGGTAGACCCGGCATAATCTAAGGCCTGTGAAATAAGAATCATACCGTTTAAGGCCATATTTTGGCCAGAACCCTCCAAGGCTTTTCCCAATGCCGCCGCCCTTGTGGTCCCATAACTTTCACCTGCCAAGTATTTAGGTGAGTACCAACGTTGGTTTTCTGTAACCCATGTGCGAATAAATTGAGCGAAAGAATTTACATCTTCCTTTAGGCCATAAAAATCCTCCCCTTTTCCTTTACCTACCAAACGGCTATAACCGGTTCCTACGGGATCTATAAAAACCAGGTCGGTGAGGTCTAACAAGGCGTGCTCGTTGTCTACTAAATTATATGGGGCGGCACCGTCGTCTTTTTTAGCATCTGAATCTACTTTTATGATCTTAGGACCAAAAAAACCCATGTGCAACCACATAGAGGCTGAGCCCGGACCCCCATTAAAAACAAAGGTTACAGGTCTTTTGGTAATATCGCCAACAGGTGTTTTTGTATAGGCTACAGACCAAATGGTTGCAATGGAATCTCCTTCTTTGTTAACAAGAAAGGTTTCTTTGGCCGTTGCCTTATATTTAAGGCTTTTGCCCCCAAAAACACCTTCGTGGGTGGTTACAAAAGATTTTGCTTTAGGAATGGGCTTAATATCCTGTTCGGATTTTTTGCCTTGGGCATGCGAGAAAAAACAAAAAAGTAAGCAGGTGGATAAAAGCAGTCGGTATTTCATTGTTTGGTCTAAGATAGTTTCATAATGTTCATTTAAAATTAATGATAATATTTGAACGGGTGTTTTTTTCATTTAATTCCTGTACATTTAAATGGCTTTTATTCAATGTATTTGATTTTTCTTATAAATGAACCCCGGTGTATTACTCCTAAATTAATCACATCCGGTATAAAAAAGTATCGTCATGAAAAAAAGAACACACAGACTCTTTACGTCAATATTGTTGTTAATGTTATTAGGAGGCTATACACAAAAAACTTTTGGTCAAAGGAAACATGTAGGCAAAGTGGTATTGGCCATTTTTGCCCATCCGGACGATGAAAGTACAGTAGCACCAATATTATCGAAATACCATAGGGAAGGTGCCAAGGTGCATATTGTAATTGTAACCGATGGTAGGTATGGCACCAATGATTATCATGATCATAAGGCCGGTGAAGCACTAGTGGCCACAAGAAAGGAAGAAATGAAATGTGCCGCTTCACAACTGGGGGCCGAGCTGATACATTTAGATTATCACGATCAATTAAAGGCCGGAGAAGGATATGATGGTCATGTACCACACGCCCGTAAGATGATAAGGGATTTAGGCGAGATTGTAGACAACATACGACCAGATGCGATTATTACTTGGGGTCCGGATGGGGGGTCTACACATATGGACCATAGGTTGGTAGGGGCCTCGGTAACCCAGGTTTATCTAAGCAAAGATTACGAAAAACCCATGTCTCTCTTTTATTATGGCACCCCTACGGCATTTTTAGATGATGCTGAAAGCAAACTATTAAGAGGTCAGGCAAGTAAGTTTTTAAGAACTAAAATTTCGTATACAAAAGAAAATCTGGAGAGGGCCTATGACTCTTACAAATGTCATTATTCTCAAATAGACCCAAATATGACCAAAGAGGATTTTGTTGCTAGAAAAAGTAAGAACGGAAGGGTCGTTTATTTAAGAAAATTTGAAGCTCCAAAAAACGACACCAATTCGATATTTGAATAATATTATCATTTTAATATAATTTAAGGACACATAAAAGATAAAAAAATACAAAAACTGACATGAATTACAATCAACGTAATTTTTCTGTGAAAGCATTTATAATGAAAAAAGAATTGGCAACGGTATTTTTGGTACTGTTAGGATGTGGTGCTGTTTTATCTCAGCAAACCAACGACGGATGGAAAAATATGTTCAACGGCACTAATTTGGAAGGGTGGACCACCAAAATCCACCATTATGAGGTAAATGATAATTATGGTGATACTTTTAGGGCCGAAGATGGTATGATCAAAGTTCGATACGATAATTACGAGGGGCAGTTCAACGACCGTTTTGGGCATTTGTACTATAACCAACCATATTCTGATTTTCACTTGGTAATGGAGTATAGGTTTGTGGGCGAATTGTTTCCCGGAGCCCCAGAATATACTTTAAAGAACAGTGGCATAATGTTTCATTCCCAAGACCCTAGAACCATGTTAAAAGAACAAGATTGGCCTATTTCTGTAGAAATGCAGTTTTTAGCCGGCATTGAAGAAGGCAAAAAACGTCCTACTGGAAATATGTGTTCGCCCGGCACAGATGTGGTATATCAAGGTAAAATAGACCCTAGGCATTGTATTAGCTCATCATCTGACACGTATTTTGGAGACCAATGGGTAACTGCAGAGCTTATTGTTTTACACGATTCTTTGGTGACCCATATCATTAACGGTAAAACCGTACTTCAATATACAAAGCCACAAATAGGAGGAGGAGTGGTCAATGGATATGACCCAAAACAAAAAGTGGACGGCAAACCTTTAAAAGAGGGTTTAATCGCTTTACAGAGCGAGGGTCAGCCGATAGACTTTAAAAACATTAAAATCAGGAACCTTAAGGGCTGTATGGATCCCAAGGCCATTAATTATAAGGCGTATTATAAAGTGGCCGACAACAACAGCTGTGAATACGAATAAGTATTATAAAAAAGGTTTGTCCGTATGTAGAAAGTTGCTACTACAGGCTCTGAACCCTTTCTGCATTTAACCGGAGTTTAGACGGTACTTTTATTGAAGAATGGATTTGTACTTATTGTTGTTGCCCAACAACTCTGTAGCGGCCAAGATGGCATCATCATTATTTAAATAATATTGATAAAGTCCGTTACGATAAAAGTAACGCTTAACGATTTCGTCCTCAAGGTTTTTTTGAATCTCGTTTTGGTATTTGTCCAAAGCACTGATTTTTCCTTTTTGTATGTTGGCCAAAAGTGTTTTGTAACTATCTTTTACTTCTTGCCCCAAAAAGTCGTTTTCTTCTCCCGACAATGCCGTTTTAATCGCTTTTTCGGCCTTGGTCTCAAAAGAAAAATTACTTTGTCTTACAAAGGCTTTAAACTCGTTAAAATCAGAATTGGTGAACTTGAAATTGTCAACGTTCTCTATGTTGTGGTTAAAGTAATAATTGGTGGCATAATCAAAAATTACATTGTTCTGAAGCAAGGCCATGGTAAGGTCGTTCGTTTTTACGGTAGCGACTTCAATATCGGGCAATACACCGCCACCATCTTGTACCTTTCGGCCATTTCTGGTGGTAAAGTCATTAAACTCTGTATGGCGGGTAGCATTGCCTTTTTCATCCCTGTTCCAATAATCCAATGCTTGGATACATCTACCCGAAGAGGTATAATATCTAGAAATGGTTACTTTCAGTTGAGTGCCATATGTCAATTTTAAGGGTCTTTGGACTAACCCTTTACCAAAACTTCTGGCGCCCATGATTACGGCCCTGTCCAAATCTTGTAAACTTCCGGAAACAATTTCACTTGCTGAGGCACTGCTTCCGTTCACTAGCACCACAAGAGGAATTTCAGCATCTACGGCATTTTTTGTGGTTCTGTATTCCTTGTTGAACTTTTTTACTTTCGATTTGGTGGTAACGATCAATTCTCCTTTAGGCACGAACAGATTGGTAACGTTGATGGCTTCAGATAATAATCCGCCAGGGTTATCACGAAGATCTAAAATAATGCGTTCCGCTCCTTTTCCCTTTAGGTCTAACAGGGCATCCTTGGTTTGGGAAGAGGCTTTAGCGTTGAACTTTGATAATACAATATAGCCAGTTTTATCATCGACCATTTCATAAAAAGGCACGGCATCTACCTCTATGCCCTCACGGGTTATGGTAGTACTGCTTATCTTACCTTGTCTTTTATAGATTATGGATATCTCTGAGCCATTGGCACCTTTTAATAGTTCGCTGGCATTGTCCTTAAAATCCGCAACTTTTACATCGCCAATTTGTATGATTTGGTCTCCCGCCTTTAGCCCGGCTTTATCTGCGGGGTATCCTTGGTGCGGTTCTATGATCAACAAACGATCTTTATAGGTTCTTACAAGGGCACCTATACCAGAATATTCGCCCGCATTGTTAATGCGATAAGATTCTACATCTTGCTCGTTTAAAAACTTGGTATATGGGTCAAGTTCCTCTAACATGTTTTTGATGGCCGTATCCATCAACTCCGCCGGATTTGTTTCATCCACGTAGTTCATGTTAAGTTCCTTAAAAAGGGTCGTAAAGATTTCTATCTGTTTTGCTATTTCAAAGAAGTCACTTTTAAAACTACTTCCAATTACAAGAAAAGTTACTGCAAGAATGGGAACAAGTACTCTTTTACGCATTATTTTTTTCATTGATTTGGGCATTAAACTTTTGTAAAAGCAGCTTCATTTTTGATTCAACATCAACAAAAGCCGGTATTTCTTTTCCAAGGTATAAAAATAGAAACGCAAACTTGTCTTCAGTATTGTTAAAAACAATGGCTTTGTTGAGCCTGTACGACTCTCGTAGCAGTCTTTTGATCTTATTTCGATGAACGGCACGTTTAAATATCTTTTTTGGGACCGTAACCGCCGTCTTGATCTGTGTTTCTTGAATATCCGTTTTTAGGTAAATCAATTTTAAGGGGTAGACGGACAAGTTTTTTCCTTCGAGAAATAATTTACCAATCAGCTTATTGCTTTTCAGTTTTTCTTTCTTCCCAAAGGAAAAATCTTTTTTAGTACCCGTCTCCTCCATTAGTTTTATAATTGACCTTATTCGGCTTGCCAGATATTGTTTTCCCCGTTCACGTCCGCCATTAATTGCGAAGGATCTATAAGTATGGCTTTGATGCTGGAAACAGGCTTGTCTATCGTAAATTCATAAGTTGGAAAAGCCCATGGCCAGTCTGGCAAAACCGTTCTTTTTATTTGTGGATAAGGGTTGTCCTTCTCACCGCGCATCATTCTCAACGGAGCATAGAAAGTTTCTCGGGTATCATCGTTGTAAACGACCAATACATCTTGTGGCATAGGCATAAGACCTATACGCTCCAGGGTTATTTTTGTTCCATTACCATTGCTCTCTACAGATTTTATACCGTAATCTATGGTATTGGTGGTTTGTGTCCAATCTGTCAAATACCAATCCAACTCCATCCCCGACACTTTTTCAGCCGTTCTTTTAATATCATTGGGAACAGGATGCTTAAACTTAAAATCGGCATAATATTTTCTAAGGGTTTCCATCAGTTTATCCTGACCTATCACATAACCTAATTGTGACAAGAATATAGCTCCTTTGCTATAGGCTGCGATACTATAGGCGAAATTTAGCTCATACCTGTCCGCATGGGTGCTTTGTGGCTGTTCTTTTCCTGATTGTACTAGATTGTAATAACCTTTATAGGAATTTTCGAACGGATTGTCTTTGTTGCTTTCCCTGATCTCATTACTGCAAAGGGCAGAAATAAAGGAAGTGAAGCCTTCGTCCATCCACTCATGCTTAGATTCGTTGGTGGCCAAGACGTGCTGAAACCAAGAGTGTGCAAGTTCATGGATCATAGTACCTATTACACTACCAGGCCTGTCTCCACCTGTAATTAAAGTTCCCATGGCGTATTCCATGCCGCCGTCTCCACCCTGTATAACGGAATATTGGTCGTACGGGTATGGTCCGATGTTCTTGTTAAAAAAGTCCATGGCCTTTGCTGTCATCGGCTGAACGGCCTTCCATGTTTCTTCGAACTTAGGATCGTTCTTATATAGAAAATGCAGTGTAGTACCGTTTTCCATTTTTAGGGTGTCGTGTACATAGTCTGGATCTGCGGCCCACATAAAATCGTGTACCATCGGTGCTTTAAAATGCCAAGTAAGTGTTTTGCCCTTTTGTTTTTTAACCTTGGTTCCCGGAGCTTCATAGCCGTGGCCAATCTCTTGCGGATTTTGTAAATACCCGGTTCCTCCAACAACATAATCCTTATCTATCGTCAGTTTTACGTCAAAATCTCCCCAGACACCATGAAATTCACGGGCAATGTACGGGTCTGCGTGCCACCCTTCAAAATCATATTCGGCAAGCTTTGGATACCATTGGCTCATAGAGAGGGCAACACCATCTTTATTATTACGGCCAGAACGTCTTATTTGAACAGGTACTTGGCCCTTAAAGGTCATTTCAAAGGTAGTTTTACCTCCAGAGGGGATTGGTTTTGCCAGGTCTACAACCAAGACCGTACCTTCTTCGTTAAAAGACACCTTTTGGCCATCTTGTGTCAATGATTCTACGTGCAAATACCCAATTTCATCTTCTTTGAGCGCTGCAATACGACTTTTTTTGTCCTCCGTGATCATTCTACGGTCAGGGTCCTGAATATTCTGTAACCTAATATCCATTTCGCTACCTGGTTGAAAAGCATTGAAGAACAGGTGGTAATACACTCTTGTAAGCTCGTCGGGAGAATTATTGGTGTATACCAATTTCTGTGTTCCGGTATATTGATAGCTCTCCACATCCATGTTCACATCCATGGTGTAGTCTACATGCTGTTGCCAATAATTGGCTTGGTTTTGGGCATTTATAGAACAAGCGAAACCCGTAACCATTAATAGCGAAAGAAATAACGTTTTCATTTTTAGGTGTCTTTATTTATTACAATTGTAGTTGGCCGGCACTTACTTTGCTTGCCATAATTAAAGCATTATAGGCATTTACTATTTTACCGGAGGTGGATATTTCCGATAAAGAAGCACTTTTTGAGTTATCTCCCCCTAAAATAACCTTAGTTTTAATGGATAGCCCAGAATTAAGAATAATTTTCTTTACCTGTGAGGCGGTTAAATTTGGATATTGAGAGAACAATAAAGCCGCTACACCCGCTACCGCTGGGGCCGCCATTGATGTGCCTGGAGAAAACTCATATTTGTTGTTTGGAAATGTAGAGTAAATATCTGTTCCAGGAGCAAAGACATCTACGTTAATTTTACCATAATTTGAATAGGAAGCAACCAGTTCAGAACCATATTTGGGATCTAAGGCCCCCACGGTTATTACATTGTCCGCAAATTCAGGACCATTGTTGATCTGATCGTTCGGAAAATTTGGGTTAGATGGATCATCAAGGTCCGCACCATCGTTACCTGCCGCATGTACAAAAAGCACTCCTTTTTCGGCAGCATACTTAATGGCATCATATACCCATTCTGCATTGGGCGAAAATGCTTTGCCAAAACTACCGTTAATTACCCTTGCCCCATTATCAACCGCATAGCGGATACCACGAGCAATATCCTTATCATATTCGTCCCCGTTCGGTACGGCCCTGATACTCATAATGGCAACATTGTTGGCAACACCGTTGGCCCCTTTTCCATTGTTTCTTTCTGCAGCTATAATACCGGCAACATGTGTTCCGTGACTTTCGTCATCGACCCTGTTATTAGGATTTCCGTTTCCGTAATCCGTATCGTTCCAATCATAAGGATCGTCGCCTACAATTTCACGTCCGTTAAAATCTTTGTTGAGGTTATAATTTAGTTGCTCGGTAAAATAATTGATGCCATCGCCCAATTCTTCGATTACCTCAGGAATAGTCTCTTTTATAGAGAACATTTGGGCAAGAATGGCCTGGCTTCTCTGCAAACTCTCCGTAGTTGCTTTAATTCCCGCAACATCTTCTTTGGTATAACTGTCTTTGCCTAAGTGTGCTTTAACCTCGCTGTCGGCATTTTTAACGGCTTGTAAAATTTGCTCGTACTGTTGCTTGTTCTGCTGAGCCTCGGCATATTCGGAGTCTAATTTTGCCTGTGCTTTTGACAATGTGGCTTGATCTCCGATATTTAATCGAAGCATGCGCACATATTCTAGTTGCTCGTTATAAGATTCTCCCAAAAAGTTATAGCCATGAATATCGTCTACATAGCCATTGTTGTCATCATCTATGTTGTTTCCTGGTATTTCATCGGTATTGGTCCAGATAACACCATCTAGGTCTTCATGGTCTAGATCGATGCCAGAATCTAGCACGGCTACAATAACCTTGGTCCCTTTTTTGTTCTTTATAATTTCATCATAGGCTTTGTCTACACTCATACCTGGGATGGTATCGGTGGCCAGATCTAGATGTCCCCAGTGTTTCTTTTCTTTTTCTGTTAATTCAGAAACCTTAATGGGAACGGTATCTATATTTTCTACAGGGGTTAAAATTAACCCGCCAGAACCACCGCAAGATATAAGGATGGAGAAAGATAGAATTAATAAGGATTTAGGAAATATACGTGTCATATAAAGTGATTAAAGATGTTTGTTGTTAATTAAAAATTTCGTCAAAGGTATGGGTCTTGTCCAGAACAACGCCTTTTTCTGTTCTTTTTAGGGTGCACAATTGGTTGTGCGCATCGTGTTCAAAAAACAGATAGTAGTTTTTGTCCACCGCTTCGTTTAAAAACATTTCTTTTTCTGAAAGTGTTTTCAGGGGTCTTGTGTCATAGCCCATAACATATGGTAATGGAATATGACCAACGGTAGGAATGAGATCTGCTACAAAAACAATGGTTTTTTCTTTATAGTGTAGTTGGGGCAACATTTGCTTTTCGGTATGGCCGTCAACAAATAAAATATTAAAATTGAATTCTGTACTCTTGACAAAAGTGTTTGTTTTTTCTGGGGTGCCAATAAATTTTAACTGACCGCTTTCTTGCATAGGTATCAAGTTCTCTTTTAAAAATGAGGCTTTTTCCCTAGCGTTTGGCTCCGTTGCCCATTTCCAATGTTTTTTATTCGTCCAAAAAGAGGCGTTTTTAAAAGCCGGTTCAAAACCTGTACGGTCTTTGTTCCATTGAATACTGCCCCCACAATGGTCAAAATGAAGATGGGTCATAAACACATCGGTAATATCATTTCGGTGAAAACCGGCCTTGGCAAGGGAATCATCCAACGAAAAATCTCCCCACCTGTGGTAATATCCAAAAAACTTGTCCGATTGCTTGTTTCCCAACCCCGTGTCTATCAAAATAAGTCGGTCGCCATCCTCTATCAAAAGGCTTCTCGCGGCTATGTCTATAAGGTTATTGTTGTCTGCGGGGTTTGTTCTTTGCCATAAGGTTTTAGGTACCACACCGAACATGGCGCCTCCATCCAATTTAAAATTACCTGTCTCTATGGGGTATAGATGCATTTCGTAAAAAGAATAATAAATTCGGAAAATTAACCAAAATGAATATAATCAGGTACTATTTAAGAGTTTTTAACTCAAAGAAATAGATTGCTTACAATCAATATTGAAAGAATATAATTGACAACACTTTTTTTATAAGGGGTTAGTTTATATGGTATTACACCAATTTTTCTATTGAGTGGTGTGCAAGAGGTTTGGTCAAGTGCTTTTCAATTTCTTTATAGCTATTGGACCGTTCTATGTCTATTGGGTCTATAGAGGAACTCAGCACAAATACCTTGCACTGTTCCGTCAGGTTTTCGGGTAGTTTAATATAGTGTTCCATAAACTCAAAACCATCCATCCCCGGCATTCTTATATCCAAGAAAATAATGTCTGGAAAAGAGTTTTCGTTGGCATTTTCCAAATATTTAAGCGCATCGGCTCCAGAGGTTTTCGTTATAATGTCCGAAACCAGTTCTGATTTTGAAAGAACCGCTTTATTAATGTAGTTGTCTATTTCAGAATCATCTATTAAGAGTACTCTTTTAGAACCCATAATTTAATTGGTTTTGTTAGGTATAGTTATTACAAAAGACGAACCCTTATTGGGGCTGGACTCTACACTTATACTGCCTTCTAATTTATTCAAAATTTCTTTAACAATATATAATCCGATACCGGAGCCCATTACTTTTGACGATACTCGGTAAAACATATCAAATATTTTGTTTTGAAGCTCTTTTTCAATACCGGGTCCATTATCCTTTATTTCTATGACGGCATTTTGCTGAGAGGTCGTAATATTGATCCAAACGGTAGGGTTGTCCTTATCCGTGTCATGGTACTTAATGGCATTTGAAACCAGATTGTTCAATAATACCAAGACCCTTTTTTTGTCAGAGACAAAGGGTATATTGTTTTTTACTTCTTTGACAAATGTTATACCCCGTATGTTTTTCAGGTACCAAAGACTTTCTAGAACCTCGTCGATTAAATCGTGAAAATCTATTTTACTCAAATTAACTTCTAGGTTCCTATTACGGGAAAACTCTATTATTTCTTTAATAAAATCATCTAATCTAGTAATGGAGTTTTCCATCATTTGCAATTGATGAATACAGTGAGACTCTTGTTGCTCATCCATCATAATTTGTATCAACCCTAGAACAGAAGTTAACGGAGCCCTTAATTCATGGGAAGCACTATACACAAAACTATCTAGTTCTGAATTTGTTTTTTTAAGTTCTAGGTTTTGTTGCTCAAGTAGTTCTTCTGCCTCTTTTCGCTTGGTGTTGTCCACTATGGTAATCAAATAATGCTCCACACCCTCTAGCATTAAAGATTCTATGGATAACAACAAGGATAGTGTAGTGCCGTTTTTGAGGGTAACATTAAACACCTCGTTTTTGAGCTCATTGTTTTTTAGAAAGACCTCCCATAGTTGTTCGGACATCGAAGAAATTTCGTCGTTAACGATTAGGGCTTCCGACTCCAGTATAGTGCTGCCCAAGAGGTTCTCTCTAGTGCTGTTCAAAATGGCACAGGCCCTGGAATTTAACTCTACTATTTTTTTGTCCTTGTCGAGGATGAACATTCCTATCAGGTTGGTATAAAAAGCTTTTGAGAACTTTTCCTGGGTTTCCCGCAGTGCCTTTTCTGCTTCTTTTTGAGATGTTATATCTACCGCGGTACCTTGATATCTGATAGGAACATTGTTCTCGTCCAACACTACTTCCATTTGTACCAACACATGTTTTATCGTGTTGTCTTTATGAACAATTCTAAAGCTAAAAGGAGAATGGTCCTTCATCTCAATATTACGGGCCAACATCTCATCATGAAACTCCAGGTCTTCTTTATGAATCAATTTTCGGGAAAACGGCACATCTATTACCCTACCTGGTTCAACGTCATATATTTGGTACATTCTTTCTGACCAATCTATGATTTGTGTTTTTATGTCCCAGCTCCAATAACCTATTTTACCTATGCGTATTGCGGCATCCATTTTAGATTGTAAGGACAAAATCTCCTTTTCCGTTTTTTTCCTTTCAGATAGGTCAAAGGCTACCGCCCCTATACCTATAGGCTCTTTGGTTTCTCTGTCCGTAATTATAAAGGCAGAAAACTCTACAGGTACGTACTTGTTCGTTTTAAGGTTTTTAAGATATACTTCTCCGTTCCAAGAACCTTTTTCGTGAATAAGAGGTAGGTACTCATTATAGATGATATCTTTTGATTCTTCTGGAAAGAAATCGAAAACAGATATGTTAGATAGGTCGCTTTTAGGAGTTAGGCCTACCAATTTTTTGCCGGCATCGTTTATGTAAACAGATTTGCCCTCTAGGTCAGAAGAGCCTATAAAACCAAGACTGTTCTCTATAATGGACAATAATTTTTGGTTCTCTTTTTCGGCTAATTTTTTTCTGGTTATGTTTCTAAAGTAAACGGTAGAACCACTTGGGGACGGATATATATGAATGGCGAGCCAACTATTGAATTCTCTGTTATAATGCTCTAAATAGGCATATTTCTGGTTTTTTAAAGAATCGTTGAACACTGAGAAAGCAGGTGAATCGGCAAATTCAGGAAACTCTTCCCACATGTTTTTTCCCAATACATCATCTGGCTTTTTATCTATTATTCTTGCCGCTCTGGCATTTACATAAACAAAGTTCCAGTCTTTGTCAAATGCCACATAAGCATCAGAGATCCGCTCTGTTAGCTCTCTGTACTTATTTTCACTTTGAGCCATTTTTATTTGAGCTTTTTTTGCCTCTGTTCTATCTACGTAAGTGGCTAAAATATGTGTTTCCCCGTTATAAGTATAGGTTTCCGCAGAAGCTAACAAATGAATTATAGTACTATTTCTTGGAAGGAGCTCAATTTCCAACGAAGAGAATCGACCATGTAATTTTAATGATTGTAGTGCCTCTTCCAGTTTAGAATCCTGGTCTTTGACAAGAGGGCCGACTTCCCGTATTCTTTTTCCTTTTATTTCTTGTAGCCCATACCCGATCATGTCCAAAAAGTAGGCATTGGCATCTACAAACGTTAGTTGCTGGTCAAAAATGGCCATACCTACCGTACGGGTATTAAAGGCCATACTAAACTTTTGTAGGTTGTTTTGTGCTATTAGCTCTAGCTTTTTTCTCTCGGTGGTATCCCTTACAATACCTAATATCGTATTGTTGGGGAGCATTTTAGATTTTATCTCTCCGTAAAAGGTGGTGCCGTTTTTTTTAAGGAGCTTGCGTTCTGTTCGTAAAGTAGCCCCTTCCATAAGTTTAGGGAAGAGAAAGGGTTTTTTTTCTAATTCTCCGGGAGCTATCAATTCTGACAAATGTTTGTGCAACATTTCATCTTTATTGTACCCGAACATATGTGAACCTATAATATTGGTTTCTAATACTTTACCGTCGTGTGTTGTAATAAAAATGCCGTCAGAAGCTTGGTCTATCAACGTTTTGTATTTTTCCTCACTTTCTTTGAAAAGATCAACTTTTTCTTGAACCATTTTGTTGAGTTTTTCAGGTTGTCTTATGAGAAAAAGAACAAAAAGACCAGCGACAACAGCTAGCAAAAACCCTAAAACACTAAATATTAGCGTCGTATCTATTGTTGTTTTGTTGTTGGAGATTACATAGAGTTTTAATTCCCCTTTGCCTATTGTAATAGGCACACTATGAGCATTTTTAATGTTAATTTTTTTAGAGGAAAAAAATACTTCTTCCGATTTGTCAGGGTTAATTTTTGCCAATTGATATACAAACCTTCCGTTCCGCAAAGAGTCGGAAGGTAGGGCGCTCAAAAAGCTGGACAATTTGATTACCGCGGCGGAGAACCCCTCAAAGGAACCGTTTTTAAATATTGGGGTTCTACCAACAAACCCAGATCCGCCTTGTTTTAATTTTATAGGTCCCGTTAGAAAAAAGTCCTTTTGCTTTATTGTTTTAAGAGCCCCTTGTTTTCCAATAGAGTCTTGCAAGATGTTAAATCCAACTAAATCGTTACCTTTTAATGGATATACATGGGTAATTATTCCTTCTTTGTTTACGAGCTCTAAAGCATCTATTTTATCGTTCGAGTCCAACAATAATTGTGAAATACTGTCAAAATCGGACGGAACCCCGTAATTGCCAATGATAAAAGATAAAGATTGTGTGGTGGCGTAACTTTGGTTAAAAATATTCTGTAAACCTTCTTTTACCCGTAAGGCCTGAAGGGTTATTTCTTCTTGATCCCCGCTTTTTAACAACAGAAACCTTTGGTACACAAAAAATTGGGTAAAACACAATACAATTATGAAAACCGTAAAACCTACCAAAAAAGGCCTTTTTAAGATGTTTTGTTTAAGAGGACGGATCATTCTATGAAATTAACATCAATTGTTTTTAAATCAAAAAAACCGGTAAAATCCATCAACATATTTATATGGTAAAATAAAATTTCACTTAAAAATTTATTGATTTTAAGTTATAAACTTTTTAAGGATTTTTAGAGAAGAAGTCTTATAGATTGTTTAAAATATTTTTAATGGAGGGAACAAACCGCAAAGGTAAAAAAGTCTTCTTTAAAAGAAAGATTTTCTGTACAATAAGTAGGATTTTTATTCGAACACACCTTTTTTATACATAAAAAGGCTGTTTCGGGTACAGAAATGAACAAGAGCTGTTTGTGGTATACAAACCTATAAACGAACAGTGATTGAATAATGGAGGATAAAGACTATAGCAGGGATTAAGTATATAATGTTATCGTAAATAGTTTATCATATATACTATTTGAACGCTCTATTGGGCAAGGTTTTTCTTCATAGATGATTTTTTTCTATATTAAAACCTATCTTGCTTTAAATTTTTTTTATGGTAGAATTAGCTGGGATTATTATTCTTGGAATCATTGCGCAATGGGTAGCATGGCGATTTAAACTACCGGCCATTTTACCTCTTATTCTAATAGGTTTGTTAGTTGGGCCAATATCTACATTGTTTACGGAAGACGGCACAAAATTGATTAGACCTATTTGGAACGAAAAAGAAGGTCTTTTTCTTGGGGAAAGTCTATACCACTTTGTTTCCTTGGCAATTGGGGTTATATTGTTCGAAGGGGGACTCACCCTAAAACGCTCGGAAGTAACCAGGGTAGGCCCCGTAATTACCAAGCTTATCACCATAGGTAGTGCGGTGACTTTCTTTTTAGCGGGTACCGCGGCACATTTTATTTTTGGACTTACTTGGCAAATATCCTTTTTGTTTTCAGCCCTTATCATCGTTACCGGACCAACCGTTATTACACCTATTCTTAGAAATATTCCTTTAAAAAAAGATCTTTCTGCCGTATTAAAATGGGAGGGAATACTTATAGACCCTATCGGGGCCTTGGTTGCGGTATTGGTGTTTGAGTTTATTAGTATTGGTGAAGGACAAGGGTATACCCAAACAGGCCTATTAGAATTTGTAAAGGTTTTATTGCTGGGCTTTACCTTTGGTTTTTCTTTTGCCCATGCACTTACTTTGGCGATAAAAAAGAATTACGTTCCCCATTATTTGCTAAACGTGGTATCCTTGTCTGTGGTACTCTCCGTGTTCGTTATTTCTGAATTGTTCGCACACGAATCTGGCTTATTGGCCGTGGTCGTTATGGGTATGGTCATGGGAAATACCCAATTACCCAATATTAAAGAGCTGCTTTATTTTAAAGAGTCGCTGAGCATACTTTTGATTTCGATGCTCTTTATTCTGCTTTCCGCAAGTATGAATTTACCCGAACTTGAACTATTGTACAGCTTTAATACACTTATTCTTTTTGCTATTGTTGTTTTTGTCGTGAGACCATTGGGTGTGTTTTTAAGTACGATGGGGTCTAACCTTAATTTTAGGGAAAAACTGTTTATAAGTTGGGTAGGCCCAAGAGGAATAGTGGCTGCGGGTATTGCTTCACTTTTTGGGTCTAAATTGATCTTAAGGGGCGAGCCAGGAGCGGAATATATAACACCATTGGTTTTTATGATCGTTTTAGGCACCGTTTTGCTAAACGCGTCCACCGCCCGCTTTATGGCAAAGCTGTTAGGGGTGTTCTTAGAAAAATCGGAGGGGGTTCTAATCATAGGGGCCTCTAAGGTGTCTAGGTTAATTGCAGATTATCTGCATAGGAACAACCGCCATGTGGTGCTCATCGACAACAACCAGACCAATATAGAAAAAGCCAAAAAACAGGGGCTGGAAGCCCTTGTGGCCAACATCTACTCAGATACGTTGTCGGACAATATAGAGTTAAACGATGTAGGCTATCTTATGGCCCTTACAGGAAACTCGGAAATAAACAAGTATGCCATTGATAAGTTTAAGAAACAATTTGGGGAGTACGGTTCGTTTAGATTGGTAGATTCCGATGAAATGAACGACCCCGAGAACAATCCGAAGGAAGGGTTGTTTTCCCATACGGACGATTTCATAAAACTATCCGAAACGGCCAGAAAATACCCTGTGATCCATGAAATTGAACTAAACGATACGGAACACTACGAGGGCTTAATAGAGATAACAAAAGCGGACCCGGAAATTATACCGTTATTTCTTAAAACCCCCGATGGTGATTTAAAGATTATTCCTGCCCATAGTAAAAAGTTCACCGATATTGAAAAGGGTTCTAAGTTGGTCTATTTGGGGAAGATGTTCGATATTGTTAATGGGGCTGATTCTATTGAATAACGGTTATTCGACCCTTATAAGCACGCACTGCGTGTAGGTGGACAAAAACCTACAACCAGTGTTTTTTAGAGACCTTAAAAAATGCCGATGCAGTATTTGCCTAGTTTAATCGTTTAGTTTCAATACGGCCATAAATGCCTCTTGTGGTATTTCTACGTTACCTACTTGGCGCATACGTTTTTTCCCTTTCTTCTGCTTTTCCAATAATTTTCTTTTTCTTGAAATATCTCCACCGTAACACTTGGCGGTAACATCTTTACGAAGCGCCTTTATGGTTTCCCTAGAAATGATCTTAGAACCTATAGCGGCCTGTATCGGAATATCGAACTGTTGTCTTGGAATCAGTTCTTTCAGTTTTTCGCACATCTTTTTACCAATGGTAGAAGCACTGTCAAAATGTATCAGTGCCGAGAGGGCATCCACTGTTTGTCCATTGAGCAGAATGTCTACACGAACCAATTTTGATACCCGCATACCAATGGGGGCATAATCGAAAGAGGCATACCCTTTTGATACGGTCTTTAGGCGGTCGTAGAAATCAAAAACTATTTCGGCCAATGGCATATCAAAATTTAACTCTACCCGTTCTGTGGTCAAATAGGTCTGATTGGTAATCTGTCCCCTTTTTTCGATACAAAGAGACATAACGTTGCCCACAAAGTCAGATTTGGTAATAATGGTCGCTTTTATATAAGGTTCCTCTACCCTGTCTATGGTAGATGGGTCGGGAAGGTCACTAGGATTGTTTACTATTAAAGGTGTATCGGGATCTTTTCTTGTATAGGCGTGGTAACTAACGTTCGGAACGGTAGTGATTACGGTCATATCGAACTCGCGCTCTAAACGTTCCTGAATAATTTCCATGTGCAACATTCCCAGAAAGCCACAACGGAAACCAAAACCAAGGGCGGCACTACTTTCTGGAGCAAAGACCAAAGAAGCATCGTTTAACTGCAGTTTTTCCATAGAAGACCGCAGCTCTTCAAAATCTTCGGTGTCCACGGGGTAAATACCTGCAAAAACCATGGGTTTTACATCTTCAAAGCCTGCGATGGGGTTTTTTGTAGGGTTGTCGGCATCGGTAATGGTATCACCCACCTTTACTTCCCTGGCATCTTTGATTCCGGTAATCAAATATCCTACATCACCGGTATTAATGACCTGTTTTGGGTGTTGCGTTAGTTTTAAAGTACCTATTTCATCTGCATAATAGCTTTTTCCGGTTGCGACAAACTTAATTTTCTGATTTTTTTTGATCGCTCCGTTTACGACCCTAAAGTAGGTCTCTACCCCTCGAAAGGGATTATATACAGAGTCGAAGACCAAAGCTTGCAAGGGCTCTTCCGAATTGCCCTTTGGGGCGGGCACACGTTCTATAATGGCACTCAATATTTCTTCGATTCCAATACCGGTCTTGGCACTGGCAGGAATCACCTCTTCGGCATCACAACCCAGTAGATCAACAATATCGTCGGTGACCTCTTCTGGATTGGCACTTGGTAAATCTACCTTGTTCAACACAGGAATGATCTCTAAATCGTTCTCAAGGGCCAAGTATAAATTAGAAATAGTCTGTGCCTGTATGCTCTGGGCAGCATCTACCACTAAAAGCGCTCCTTCACAGGCGGCAATAGAACGGGAAACCTCATATGAAAAATCGACATGTCCTGGAGTGTCGATAAGGTTTAAGATATATTTTTCTCCCTTGTATATATAGTCCATTTGTATGGCGTGGCTCTTAATGGTAATGCCCCGCTCACGTTCCAGGTCCATGTTATCCAATAATTGCTCTTTCTTTTCTCTTTCGGTCACCGAACCGGTAAAATCCAAAAGTCTGTCCGCCAAGGTACTTTTACCGTGGTCTATATGGGCAATTATGCAAAAATTACGAATATTTTTCATAGCAATCGACAAAAAGGATAAAGCTAATAAAAACAGGATTAATGAGGGTTTTTAAAAGCAACTGCAAATATAATCTAATTTAAATGGACATTGAATGTAGGTAAGTGGAAATAAAAATGTTGAAGATATAACACCTAATAAATGGATTACAAAATTTGTAAAGAAAAACCGTAATATTTTGTTAGATTTGATGTTCAACCAGATTATAAGTGAGGCTATTACTCCTATTTTTTATCATTGCTATAGGATTTTTTCAAGAAGCGATGGGTCAGTCTTTTCAGCTCTCCGGAACTATTAAGGACGAGTCAGGAACTCCTATAGCGTTTGCTTCGGCTTTTCTGCTTCATCCCGAGGACGGTACCATGGTAAACGGTTCTTCGGCCGATGAGAACGGAATGTTTATCATTGAAAATATTCAACCCGGGCTTTATTTGCTAAAGGCCAGTTATATAGGGCAAGTGTCTAAAGACCTTCCTTTGGATATTGATAGGGATATAAAAATAGGGGCCTTGGTGATACCACAACAGGTGGAAGAGCTGGATGAGGTCGTTGTTTTCAGTAATAGGCCCAAGGTAGAGCGTAAGGTAGACCGTTTGGTGTTCAATGTAGAAAATTCTGTGCTATCACAGAGCAGTTCTTGGGATATCTTAAGTCAGACACCCGGTGTAATTACCATTAGAGATGAGTTTCAAATAAGGAATCAGCCCGCCGTTGTTTACATAAACGACCGTAAGGTTCAGCTGTCTTCCGAAGAAATAAGAAACCTGTTGGAAAACTACCAAGGTGAGAACATAAAATCTATAGAAGTAATTAACAATCCGCCGGCCAGGTATGATGCAGAGGGCGGTGCCGTACTGAACATTGTTACCAGCAAAAACATTTCTCTTGGCTATAAGGGCAATGTAAACACCAATTATACACAAGGTGTTTTTCCTAAGTATAATTTTGGCACTTCCCATTTTTATAAAACAAAAAAACTAAATCTTAACGCCAGTTATTCATATGCTCCACGAAAAGACTTCAAAGACGTAAGAAACGAAACCAATTTTATAAACGATTCTGGCATTTTTTCTAGGTGGGATACCGATTTTGATAAGATCAACAGATTTAAGACCCATAATGCGGGTATTGTGGTAGACTATGAGTTTGATGATAGAAATGAAATAAATTTCACATCCAATGCACAGATATCCCCGGACAGGAAATATGACAATTTTCAGTATACCTCTATGGAAAATGGGCAAGGGGTGTTAGATTCTACCTCAACAACCACCAGTATGCTGGACGAGGACAAAAACAATATTTCTGGCGACCTTACCTTTAAACATAGTTTTAATGAAAATGGTTCTATTCGTATTAATGGCCATTATACCAATTTTGATCAGGCGAGAACACAAGATGCCAGATCCGATTATTTTAGACCGGATGGGTCATTCATACGCGATTACGCGTTTTTTACAGACGAAAAGCAAGACATTGAAATAATTACCGCACAAGTAGACTATAATAGTCAGTTGGGCGAAATTGGTGTTGAGGCCGGTCTTAAGACATCTCTGATAAATTCGCAAAGCCAGCTTAGTTTTTATACCCAGAACAATGGAAGGGAATACGTTTCTGCCCTATCGGACGATTATCTGTACGATGAAGATGTATATGCCGGTTACATCAGTTTTTCAAAAGATTGGGAAAAATGGAGCATAAAGGCAGGTCTTAGGGCAGAGCAGACAGAAAGCTCAGGAAATTCCCTAGTGTTGTCAAAGGTTAATAATTTGGACTATTTTGAACTCTTCCCCACCTTTTATTTGCTTCACTCCATAAACGAGCACCATAGTTTGTCCTTCGATTATTCAAGAAAAATAAAGCGGCCCAGATATGAGGATCTAAACCCATTTAGAACCTTTATAAACGAAAATATTTTTTATGAGGGAAACCCCTATTTGTTGCCCAGTTTCAGTAACAATTTTAATCTGAACTATACCCTGAACCAAGAATACTTCTTTGACTTTTATTACCGGGACAATGGCAATTATATTTCTACATTGTCATTTCAGGACAACGATAACCAAGTGCTAATAGACATGTCTCAGAATGTCTTGGAAAGCACCTCTTATGGCTTTGATTTTAATTATGGAAAATCCATCACCAATTATTGGTATCTATACAGTTATATTTCCATTTTTCATGAAGAGGAGACTTTCTTGGCCTTGGAGAGCGATGAGATATCGGCCAAAAACGATTTCAATGGTTTTTACGTAGATCTCACCAATTATATAACTCTGTCGCAAGACGGTACGTTCAAGGGCGAGTTAGGAGTGGCTTACCTATCCGGTTATTTGGTAGGTTCCTATATACAGGCGGAATCCACGAACCTTACCCTTGGTCTACAAAAATCTTTATGGAACAGAAGAGCCCAGATCAGTTTGTCGGTTAACGATATTTTAGGCAAGGCCAATCCATGGAACACATCTAAATACCTGAATCAGAATAACATGTATAGGCCGGTTGAGGAAACCCAAAATTTTAGAATAGGGTTTACCTATAATTTTGGAAACTTTAGGTTGGATGACAACAAACGAGAAATAGAGAAGGAAGAAAGGGACCGATTGGGGTCAGAATAATATCAACCCCTCTTTTTTGTAATATATCAGATACATTTTTGCGTAAGTAATTTCCGAATATTTTATATTTTTAGGCCTTTACCCTCTATTAATTTATGAACAGGAATTTTAGTTTATTTTTAATTTTTTCTCTGCTGTTTTTTTCTGCCAAGGCCCAGGAATATAGTATTAAAGGAAGGGTGTTGGATTCTAAGGAGCAGCCTTTGGTTTTTGCGAATGTCTTACTTCAATCTACAGACACTGTTTTGCTGGCGGGTACGGCCACGAACGAAGATGGTTTTTTTGAGTTGAACAATGTTCAAAAAGGAACCTATTTATTGTCGGCAAGTTACTTGGACAACGTTTCTGAAATAAAAAAAATATCGGTCACTACCGATATAGATGTGGATAGATTGATAATAGAACAGACCGAAGAGGTTTTAGATGAGGTAGTGGTGAGCTACAAAAAACCCACAATAGAGCAAAAAGCGGACCGTGTGGTTTTTAATATAGAGAACACCTCCCTTTCCGATAGTGATATTTGGAGTGTGATAAAGAGAACGCCGGGCGTAATTATCGTAAACGACAAGATAAGCATCAAGGGCAGTACCAATATTGGGGTAATGATTAATGGTAAAAAGGTAAATATTCCCCAAGAAGATATTATTAACCTACTATCGGGGAGTTCTGCAAGTAATGTAGAGGCGATAGAGGTGGTACTTAATCCGCCGGCAAAATATAGTGCCGAAGGCGGAATGTTGTTGGATATAAAAATGAAAAAGAACCTGATCGCCGGTTATAATGGATCGGTATACAACAGATATACCCAGGGAGTTTTTCCAAAACACATGTTGGGCACCGACCATTTTTTTAAGGGAGAAAAGACCGATTTTTCCTTAACCTACAGTTTTAGGAACGATAAAAGATTGAACCGGTATACGGATATCACCAATTTTTTTGAGGACAATGCCGTCGATGAGATTTGGACCGCCGAGCAGAGTACGGTTTCTAAGGGCAAGCACCATAATGTAAATGCCTTTTTTGATTATCGGATAAATGATAGAAACAACCTTAGTATATCTACGATAAACTCTTTTTCAACACCGGCCAATAGGTATATAACCTCACAAACGCTAATTGCCGACCCTAACGGAGCATTGAGTTCTAGCTTTTCTACCGACAACAATTCCGATTATGAAGTCTATAACACCTCTTATTATTTGGATTGGACACATAAATTAAAACGAAAAGGGGCCGAAATTTCATTTAGCAACCATTTTACCTATTATGATTATGATAGGGGACAGGAAATAAACACCGATTTTTATGATTTGAACGGAACCGTTACCGGATCCAATGACTTTACCACGAATTCTGGACAAAAAACGGCACTTTATACCTTTCAATTGGACTATGCTACACCGATTAAAAAAGCATCAAAATTAGAAACAGGTTTGCGCTATGCCGGCATTAATTCAGAATCAAGGGTGTTGCAAGAAGGGTTTGATCGTAACCAACCAGGAATAGACCCTACGGAAGAAGGCTTGTTTTCGTATGACGAAAGTATTATGGCGGCCTATGTAAGTTTAAACAACAATTGGGAAAAATGGCAACTTAATATGGGTCTAAGGTCAGAATATACCGAAACAAAGGGTAATTTGGCAACCAACCTTGCCCCTATTAAAAACTCATATTTAGAATTTTTTCCATCTATATCAGTACAGCATGAATTAAGTGAGAAAAACGATTTAAACCTTAAATATTACCGTAGAATTACAAGACCTAGATATGACGATTTAAATCCGTTTCAATATTTTCAGAGCAACAATGCCGTTGTTGAAGGAAACCCTTACCTAAAACCAACGACCAGAAATTATATTTCATTTGGCTATACCTACGACAAATCTTATACGGTAGAACTGTTTTATTTGGTCAAAAAAGATGATTTTTTTGAGCAAGTGGTTCAAGATAACGAAAGTAACCTGCTGAGGTTCGTAAGTACCAATTTAGAGTCTAACCAAAGCTATGGTATAGATTTTAGGGTAAACAAAAGATGGACGAATTTCTGGGACACCTATGTTTTATTAAGTTACTTCTATAAGGAAAATGGTTTTACAGACCTGGATACCGGAAATCTGTTAGAGAATAATATCATGACCGCGTATTTTGTTGCCAATAACTATTTTACCCTTTTAAAAGATAAATCGCTTTTTGCGGATATTACTTTTAGGTATTTGGCACCAACGGTCTATGGCAATTCTGAAAGAGAGTCTACCAGTGAGCTAGGGCTATCTTTTCGAAAGACGATATGGAACAAAAAGGCTAGTATCTCTTTAGGGGTGGAAGATATTTTCAATGACGGTAATATTTTTTCTACCCGAAACTATCTAAACCAGAACAACAGTACATTCTCTAGAAGCGAAAAAAGACTTTTTGTCTTTGGTTTTAGGTATAAGTTCGGCAACACGAAAATTCGTGACAACCAAAAGAGAAAGGGTACAGAGGAGGATAGCAGAATATAGGGCTATGGCATACCGATCATAATAGTGCCGCAAACACCTAAGCTAATAAGCAAGTAGACTCCGGCAAGGATAACGAATATCTTACCGGCCTTCTTTTTATGTTTTAACAATAAGACCACCCCGATGATAAGAAAAAGAATCGCGGGGCCGAACATGATTAAAAAAAGGAAGATGAACAGGCCGTCCATACTTCCAACTTCTAAGGGTAAATGGATCATGGTATTTCTTTTTGTAGTTCTTTCAATCGGTTAATTTTATCATCCCTATAAAAAAGGTTCATCGTTTCAAACGGGATTATTTTATTGTCTTTGTTCACGATATGGACACATGATTTTTTGATTGCCCTCACATCAAAATTGTGGGCGTCTACGAACTGCATTATGATGATACGAAAAAGATTGTCGTACCCCAATTCGGGGGCATCTATTTCGGGTAGGCAGCACATGATGCTTTGTAGGTTTTCCGATGCTTTCTCTACCGAGTTACCGGTACTAAAAAGGGCAATCATTTTTCCGTGCAGTTGCTCGTCTTGTTCGTAGATGATGGTATTTTTTCCTTCGTTCAATAGATCATCGGGGTTGATATATCGGGTCAAAGGGCTTACTTCATCATCTATCTTTAAGGCATAGGCCATGACCAGGGCATCGGGGTTGCAGGGTACCGGTATTAGATCGTCGGGTTCAAAAATAGGGGACTGCTCCAGTATTTTTCTACGCACCTCTGTTAGGGTAATTCTATTTTCATCGACATCAAAATTCTCTAAACGCCCGGCGATCTGTGTAGGTTGAAAGGTAACTCCCCGCACGCATTTTTGACGAAGGGCAAAGTCTATGGTCTCACCCATTTCATGGTCGTTAAGGCCTTTTTGAAGCGTAACCACCAAGGTTGTGGAAAGGTTCAACCTATTTAGGTGCTCCAGTGCCTTTAAACGAATGTCGGCCAAATCTGCCCCTCGTAGGGTTTGTAAAACCTCGTTGTTCAAGGAATCGAACTGCAGGTAAATCTCAAAATCTGGCATATAGGTCGCCAGTTTCTCGGCAAATCCAAAGTCCTTCGCAATTTTTATACCGTTGGTGTTCACCATCAAATGGCGAATGGGCAAAGTTTTACAGTAGTCCAGAATTTCAAAGAAATCGGGGTGTAGGGTGGGTTCGCCACCGCTGAGCTGTACCACATCGGGCTCGCCTTCGTTCTTTACGATGGCATCCAACATCGATTTTACCTCTTCCAATGTACGGTGCCTGCCATAGGTGGGCGATGACCCGGCATAGCAGGTAGGGCAGGTAAGGTTGCAACGGTCTGTTAGCTCCACCACGGTTAGGCATGAGTGCTGTTCGTGATCGGGGCACAGGCCACAATCGTAGGGGCAACCGTAATGTGTTTTCGTATTAAAGGTTTTCGGGTACTCCGATGCTTTGTTGTAGTTTCGTATGTTTTTGTAATATTCGATATCGTCGGCAATAAGCACTTTTGAGGTTCCGTGCTCAGGGCAACGTTTTAGCATATATACCTTTTCATTTTCAAAAATAATCTTGGCATCCACCCTTCTTAAACACTCAGGGCAAAGGCTTAGTGTAAAATCATAATACACGTAATTTTTTTCGGGCATAGGACAGTCCTTGACGGATGAATTTAAAATAGTAAAGAAGACAAATTAAACATAATATTTGAATGCTACTGAGTCCTGCGATGAAAAACGTATTGGGTTTTAGGAACTCTATAAAGAATCTAAAAGTAAAGTAGCTGACCATAAAAAACTTAAAATAGGCCCCGCTTTCAAGGGGAACGAATTTCTTTTGGCCATACTTCATGGTGATGAACAAGAAAACCATAAAAACAACCTCATATAGGGCAATGGGGTGTCTTGCAACACCGTCCCCCAGATTCATCCCCATAAAGAAAGTAGTGGGTTTTCCGTAGGTAAATTCTTTTACACCCAATAAAAAACAACCGATACGACCGATGATGATTCCTAAAATAATGGGTAGGGTAAACAGGTCGCCCGATGACTGTTTTTCGCCTATTATCTTTTTGGCGAGTTCCACTCCTAGGAGACCACCGAACAAACCGCCCATAATGGTCTTGTTGTTCAAGATGGCCAACCAGCCTTGTTGCCAGTGCAATACGGGGTTTTCGAAAAAGGCGACCAAGCGTGAAAATAACAAGGCCCCAAAAATGGCCCCTATAATTATGGACAGCCGATTGTTCGATGATATGGGATCATTGCTTCTTTTCCGTAAGAAAACGTAATACCTAAAAGCGATGAAAAAAGCCAGGTATTCCAACACTAGGTGTACATTCACCTTGGTGCCGAACAGTATAGGCTCGTAGGGAATAGTCATCCTTTATGTTCCTTTTAAGAAGGGTCTGCTACTCTTGCCACTCGGCTATGAACAAATTGGTATCCCTATTGCCCCCATTGTTGCGATTGCTCGAAAAGGCCAAATATTTGCCATCGTTTGAAAACACGGGAAAGGCATCAAAGGTTTTACCGTGGGTAACGCGCTCCAGGTTCTTACCATCGATATCGATTAGGTATAGGTTAAACGGAAACCCTTTCTCGGCCTCAAAATTACTTGAGAACAATATTTTTTTTCCGGATGGATGAAAGAACGGACTCCAATTGGCATTGCCCAAGAAGGTGAGTTGCCTTAGGTTGCTTCCGTCCGCATCGCATATAAAAAGCTCCATTTCGGTAGGTTCTACCAGGCCTTCTGCCAATAGGTCCTTATATTTTTTTATGGCTTCGGGCGTTTTTGGGCGAGATGCCCTAAAGATCAATTGGGTTCCATCGGGAGAAAAGAAGGCACCACCGTCGTAACCCAGCTCGTTGGTGATCTGTTTCACGTCCGAACCGTCCAAATTCATGGTATACAGCTCTAGGTCACCACTTCTATCAGAGGTAAAGACAATTTTATCGCCTTTGGGCGAGACCGTAGCCTCGGCATCGTAACCCGGCTCATCGGTCAATTGGGCCGTAATATTTCCTTCGAGGTCCGAAACAAAAATATCGAAGGTATCGTAAACGGGCCATACATAGTTTCCATTTTTACGCAGGGGAACCTCGGGGCACTCCTTATCCGCCAAATGGGTAGAGCCGTAGACAAAATGTTTGTTATCGGGTAAAAAATAGGCGCAGGTCGTACGGCCAAAACCAGTACTTATCATAGGGGGCCTAATGCTATCGTTGAAGCTTTGGTCCACATTCATCAAGAACATCTGGTCGCAGTTTAAACCCCAAGCCTCGTTGTTCGATTGAAAGACCAATTGTTTATCGTCCCAGCTCCAATACGCTTCGGCATTGTCTCCCCCAAAGGTAATCTGACGGATGCTCTTAAAATGTTTTTCCTCGGGGTAGATCAGGGTATCGGCACCGGCCATAATAGAGGTTGATTCTTCTTTTTGGGGTGCGGTATTCTTGGGTTCCGACTTGCAGCTTCCCAATAAACATAGGCTTCCTAAAATAAATAAAAGTCTCATGGAGTATGTGTATTTTTGTCAAAAATACACGCTATGTTACGCAATCAAATATTTTTATACATCTTTTTTGCGGTGCTGTTATCCTGTAAACAGGAAAAAGAGGTAGCCGTAAGTATGCAAGACGATGTTGTCTTTTTGGCAAGTGATAGCCTACAGGGCCGTGAAACAGGTACCCCCTACGAAATACAGGCGGCAGATTATTTACAAGGGCGTATGAAGCAGATCGGATTGGCACCAAAAGGAAACAAGGGTACTTATTTTCAGACATTTAGCTTTAAACCCAAGAAAGACCCGCATTCCGAAGTGCAGTTTGTAGCTGGCGATAGCACCATTACTGGAACCAATGTAATCGGGTATGTAGATAATAAAGCGGATAAAACAGTGATTATAGGCGCCCATTACGATCATTTGGGCATGGGGGGCGAAGGTTCATTGTATGCCGATGGAGAGGCAATCCATAACGGGGCCGATGACAATGCCAGCGGAGTGGCCGTATTGTTGGACCTGGCAAAAAAACTTAAGGATAGCGTTACGGGAAGCAATTATTTGTTCATCGCTTTTTCGGGCGAGGAAATGGGACTTTTGGGAAGTAATTATTTTTCTAAAAACCCGACCATCGATTTGAAAAAGGTGAACTACATGATCAATATGGATATGGTGGGCAGGCTAAGGGAAGACAAGACCCTATCCATTAGTGGAACAGGTACCGCCCCTATTTGGCCTCAGGTACTAAATGCCAATAACCCCGGGTTTAAGCTGGTCTTGAGCGAGTCTGGTGTAGGCCCTAGCGACCATACCTCATTTTATTTGCAGAATATTCCCGTGTTGCATTTTTTTACGGGGCAACATAAAGATTATCACAAACCTTCCGACGATTCCGACAAATTGAACTACAAGGGCATGGAAATGATCAGTGATTATATTTTGGATGTTATCGCTGACCTTGACGACGATGCCAAACTTGCCTTTCGCGAAACCAAGAACGAAAGCGAGGACACCCCTAGGTTCAAGGTGGCCCTAGGTGTAATGCCCGATTATTTGTTCGACGGAAAGGGCATGCGTATCGATGGGGTCACCAAAGGAAAACCCGCAGCAGCTGCAGGTCTACAAAAGGGCGATGTCGTGGTTAAATTGGGCGACAGTACCGTAGTGGATATGATGAGCTATATGCGGGCACTTTCGATTTTTGAGGAAGGAAACGAAACGGAAGTAACGGTAGACCGAAACGGAGAAAAGATAACTACGAAAATTACGTTCTAAATAAGCGTATTTTTGCATCCTTAAAATCAAAACTATTATATGCCCAAGATAGGCGACATAGAATTACCTGATTTTCCTTTATTGCTTGCACCGATGGAAGATGTAAGCGATCCACCTTTTCGTGCCCTGTGCAAAGAGAACGGTGCCGATGTGGTGTATACCGAGTTTATTTCTTCGGAAGGGTTGATTCGCGATGCCGCAAAGAGCGTCATGAAGTTGGATATTTATGAAAAAGAGCGTCCGGTAGGCATTCAGATATTTGGTGCCAACCTCGATTCTATGTTGCAATCGGTAGAAATTGTGGAGAAATCGAACCCCGACATCATAGATATCAATTTTGGGTGCCCTGTGAAAAAAGTAGTGAGCAAGGGTGCCGGAGCCGGTATTTTAAAGGATGTAGAGCTTATGGTCTCTTTGACCAAGGCCATGGTGGAACGCACCAAGCTGCCCATTACCGTGAAAACTCGTTTGGGATGGGACGAAAGCTCGATCAAGATCGTTGAGGTCGCCGAGCGTTTGCAAGATGTGGGGTGCAAGGCCATTGCCATTCACGGCCGTACCCGAGCACAGATGTACAAGGGTAATGCGGACTGGCGGCCTATTGCAGAGGTAAAGAACAATCCGCGGATGCATATTCCCGTATTTGGCAACGGGGACGTAGATACGCCCGAGGCCGCCAAGAAAATGCGGGACGAATACGGATTGGATGGGGCCATGATCGGCCGTGCCAGTATTGGTTACCCTTGGTTTTTTAACGAGGTAAAGCACTATTTTAAAACGGGAGAGCATATGGCACCGCCCAATATGAAAGCCCGGGTAGAAGCCGCAAGAAGGCATTTGCAAATGGCCATTGATTGGAAAGGGGAAAAACTGGGGGTTTTTGAGACCCGCAGGCATTATACCAATTATTTTAAGGGCATTCCCAACTTTAAGGAATACCGTATGAAAATGGTCACCAGTGACGATGCGGCCGATGTGTTCGCCGCCTTTGATGAGGTGTTGGACAAATTTGGCGACTACGAGTTCGTTTCCCAGTAGCCCTTCATTCTAAAAAAAGGGATTATTCTTTTTAAAGAGCTTTCAATATTTGGGCCGAAAGATGTTTTACATAGCCATTGGAGAATTTTCTCTCACCGGTATCTTCCCTATAATTCTCTAAATAGCCCCCATATTGTTGTAACAAATTGTTTTTTGCCCCTTTTGTTGCGGCCGACTTTATATCTAACTCCAAAGCCTTCTTCAAATAGCTTTGGGCATTGTTGAAATCTTCGGTCATTATAGACAGGTTATACAAGTTCATTAAAATGCCCCATTTTATCTTTTTTATTTTCTTGTCCGGGCTGACATAATCGGACAAAAGACCTTTCCAATAATCAAGGTGAGCGTTTATTTGCTGTTTGTTGGCCCTTAGATCTTTAATGGAGCTAAAACTAGCGTCGCATAAAGAGACCAAATTATTTAATTGTTCTTCGGTCTCGTTGGTAAGGGCTTTGTTCTTCTTGTCCTTTATATAATAGAAACTTTGGTATTCTTTAGCCATATGGTTATCGTATATATCCTTGATCGTACCGGTAACTTTTTTTAGAAAATTTTCACCCAGTTTTATGTCCAGATATTTTTTGATGGTATACGCACTTATGTCCGGCACCACGGGATCCCCTTCCAAATCCAAGTACTTTTCTTTTTCCTTAACAGGAAAACTTATAGTGGTAGGTATTTTTGTGCCACGTACATCCGCTTTTGGTAAAATAGGGATCTCCCAGAACTGGGTCAGTTCTTCGTTGTAATAAAAGAGCAGTTTTACACTTGCCCTTTCTTTGGGTAAAATATCTATAGTATAGGTCTTGTCATCGGCAGGGGCAATGGTACCCTTAACATCGAGTACATCAACAGAAATACCGCTTACCGCCACAAATATATCCGGTGCCTCATCACCCTTGATTTTTCTAAAACCTTCTAGCTGCAGCTCTTTTTTAAATTCATCATTGCTAAAGTTCATAACCTCACCGGTGCCAAGTACCAATTCTGCCCAATAGGTTTCCACATCTTTTGGGGCCACTTGGTTGGCGTAATTTGGCATGGTAACCGTAATTCCTTTTGTTTTTAAAGATTGTGCCTGTGATTGTATAAAAGAGAAGAAGGCAAAAAGAAGAATATAATATTTCATTGTAATAAGGGGACTAAACAGTTTTCGACTTTGTTCAAAAAAATAAGAATTCCTATTTGTGAATAAGGTATAATTTTTTTGACAAATAACAATTGTAGTAGTCTAAAAACTAGGCAGTAAGGGTTTTTGTCTAGATGAAAAACACCATTTAAAAAGAAGTGCGGTACTACTTAATTGACCACCAGTTTCTTATTGATTCTACTGCTGGCAATTTTAGAGGCAATAACCCCCAGCACCAAAATGGTGGCCAAAACAATAAGCACGTTGATCAATTTATATTCTACGGGATAGGGTAACGATGGGGTAATTTTTAACCACCCGAACATTAGCTGTGTCCAAATAAGTAGAGAGCCCAACAACACACCTATAACACCCCCAAGTCCTGTAACCAATAGCCCTTGCACAAAATAGATATGCCGAAGCTCTTTAATGGTAGTACCCATGCTGTACAGTGTTTTAGAATTTTGTTGCTTGTCTAAAATCATCATGATAATGGCCCCCACAACATTGAACAAGGCGATGATGAGTACCAGGGTAAAAATAAGGTAGGTCGCCATGTTCTCGGTATTCAGCATTTTATACAGCGTGCTGTTCAGTTCTTGCCTGTTCTTTAAAACAATATTGTCGCCCAGCACCGATTGTATGTCAGATCGCAGTTGGGCAATATCGGCGGTGCTGTCTACCTTAAAATTAATGCCTGAAATTTGATCCGGACCTTTTTCCAGTAGGGCCTGTGTCAACGAAAGGTCCGCGAACACATACTTGTTGTCCAGATCGGCCTCTACGGCATATACACCGCCTATTACAACGGGTAGTTGGTTGTAAAGCGAACTTACCCCCTGCTGCGAGATAGACCCTTCCCCGGGCTTAAAGGCATAAATCTGCATCGGACTAATAAATTGGTTGATCGTAACCCCCAGAATATTGGCGATACCGATGCCCGAAACCACTTGTTGCTCATTAATGGTCCAGTCGCCGATGTACAAGATACTATCGGTATTGATCACCTTGGTGTAATTGGAGTCGATTCCCTTGATATAGGCAATATGGTTTTTGCCCCGATGTTCCAGATATACCTTTTCCTCTATTTCTTTAGAATAGGAAGCAAGGCCTTTAATGCTTTTAAGTTGGGTTTCCTGCTCTGGGGTAATGGTAAAAAACTTACCGGTAACGGGCAGGGCCTTTAGTTCGGGGTCGAACGAATTTGTAAAGGAAAGGCTAAACGTTTTAAGTCCGGCGAAACCGGACAATACAATGAACAGTGCGGCCGATCCAATTACGATTACCAAAAAGGTAATGAAATTTATAATGTTTACCGCATTCTGCGAGCTCTTAGAGCGCACATATCTTTTAGCGATATATAATGGAAAGTTCAAGAATCAGGATTTTTTTCTTTTAGGCAATAAATCTCGGTTCTCGATCGGGTTCTCCTCTCTTTTTAACGACTTTTCTATTTTTTCGATGTACTCTAAAGAGTCGTCCAGGTAAAAGAGAAGTTCTGGCACCCTTCGCAATTGGTTTCTGGTACGTTGGGCCAGTTCGTGCTTAATAAGGGGCTGGTTAGATTTAATGCCCTCTAAAAGTTCTGCGGCCTGCTCGTTAGGAAAAATGCTAACGTACACCTTTGCTATAGACAGGTCGGTGGTTACCGACACTTTCGATACCGATATCAAGGTGCTTCTAAGACCGCCTTCAATGGCTGCCTTTTGCAGAATATCCACAATGTCTTTTTGTATTACTCCGGCTATTTTACGTTGTCTTTGCGTTTCCATAGGACAAAAATACATAGAATAGTATGTATTTTAGTAAAATAAAGAAAAGCATCCGATTCTTTCTCGGATACGCACAAAAAATTACGAAGGTGAAAAAGATAGAACATATTGGTATTGCCGTCAAAAATTTGGAAGAATCCAATGAGCTGTTCCACAAATTATTGGGTGGTGGGCCTTATAAAGAAGAAGAAGTGGCATCGGAGGGAGTGAAGACCTCTTTCTTTCAGAACGGACCCAATAAAATAGAATTATTGGAAGCTTTGGACAACACCGGGCCCATTGCCAAGTTTTTAGAGAAAAAGGGAGAGGGCGTACACCATATCGCTTTTGAGGTAGATGATATTGTTTCTGAAATCGCCAGATTAAAAAAAGAAGGCTTCCATATCTTGAACGAGACCCCAAAAAAAGGGGCCGACAATAAATGGGTCGCTTTTGTACACCCCAAGACTACGAACGGGGTTTTGGTAGAGCTATGTCAAGAAATAAAGAAGTAGGTACGTTTTTGCTTGTGCCAAATAAAAATAAGTGGTAATATTGCATCCGCAAATTGCGGGTCCTATAGCTCAGCTGGTTAGAGCACCTGACTCATAATCAGGGGGTCCATGGTTCGAGCCCATGTGGGACCACCTCTATAAAAATCCAATCTATTCGTATAGGTTGGATTTTTTTGTTTAATCCCTATAAAGACTGCACTAGTTGCATTTATTGTATTTATAACAAAAAGTCAACTTGTCAACTTATGAGTTGAAATTAGGTACCCCATTCGGGACCCTATTTTAATTCAAGGTACCCCACTTTCTGAATTGTATGCCAATTGTCTAACATTAAATCAATTGGTTATGAAACAAAACAATTTGTCAGTCCTATTTTTTTTAAAAAAAGATAAAACCAACAAACAGGGAACTTGTCCAATCTATTGTAGGATTACTTATTTAAAGAATAGAAAACAATTCTCAACCGGAGAGTTTATTAATCCATTGGAATGGAACGCCAAAAAGCAAAAGACCAGCTCTAAAACTATTGCTAATCAACAAATCAACTTGCAAATAGAAATTATATCAGCTAACATTAAAAAAGCTTATTTACAATTGCAATTGTCAATGGTTGAATTTACTGCTGAAGATATTTTAAATTTCTATATTGGAAAATCAATCGTCAAAGAGGTTGGTGTAATTAAATATTTTAAGAGATTTTTGGACAAAAAGGAGAAACTCATAGGAATAGATATTGAGCTAGCCACTTGGAAGAAGTTTAACTATGCCTGTTCCCAAACACAAGATTTTATAAAATGGAAGTTTGGGAAGAATGACCAACCATTGAGTAAACTGAAACTCCAATTCTTACATGATTTTGAATACTATCTTAAAACAGAACGGAAACAATCTCAAGTAACCATTAATAAGTGCATCCAGCGTTTTAGGAAACCGATTAAGGAGGCCTTAGGAGAGGGGTATGTGGACAAGGACCCGTTTGCTCTTTACAAGCCAGGAAAGGTTAGGAAAGAGGTTGTTTTTCTAACAGTCGACGAACTTAAAACACTTGAAACATTTAATATTATACAACCAAGGTTGCAGATAGTAAGAGACCTGTTCATTTTCTGTTGTTACACTGGACTAGCGTTTAATGAGATGAACAGCCTAGACAATGAGCATATTGTTAATGGGTTTGATGGAAACCAATGGATTCAGATGAAGCGTAAGAAAACAAACAAACCCATTTCTGTTCCATTATTACCAAAGGCTAAAGATATCCTAGAAAAATATCTGGCGACTACGAGTTCTTTACTTCCAAGGATGAGCAATCAAAAAATTAATTCTTATTTGAAGGAGATAGCTGCAATCGTAGGAATCAATAAGGTTATTACCCACCATATGGCAAGAAAAACTTTTGCATCTACAGTTCTCTTATATAATGATGTTCCTATGGAGATAGTAAGTGAATTACTTGGGCATTCAAGTATAAAGATTACTCAAGAATATTACGGAAAAGTGGTTCAAAAAAGAGTTGGTTTAGAAATCAGCAATCTTACTAAAAAACTTAGATAAGATTATTAAAAGGAGAAGGGCATCAATCAAATCTACGTTATTTAAAAGTCAAAAAAAGTTTTGGATACTCTTCTCCATAGACGTTAATTCCGATTCCATCATAAGATACCCATCAACTATCTTTTTTTATTTCTTCAAGAATAAATTCTAAAGCATTCTCATAATGAACACAAAAAAGATAATTTTTTTGCAACTAGTATCTTTAACTTAATTCTATCTGAAATAAAATAAGACCAACCAAGCAATACAACATCAGTAAAATTATACCCTACTGACTATTGTTTAATGTCATGAATCTTTAATGGTATAAAGGTGTTGAGAAAATTCTCCGTAACACCCTCAACTATTTTATTATAATCAGATTCCATATGAATTTATTATTTATTTGCTCCTTGGCTTTTTTATTATAACCGATTTAAAAAGTTATTTTTAAATCTTCATATACCACCTTTTCAATAATATCTGGCCTATCACTATTAATAGACCTACTGTATAGGTCTTTGCTTATGGGGTATGTGTTTATATCGCTATCGGATAAATCGTCCTCTATAACCTTGTAAACTTCCTCCTCTTTAAGGTTGTTGTCTAACCAAACATGAATGTCATTGTCCTGTATTATTACAGGGCGTCTATTTTTTTTATTATGGATTTTAGCAAATAAGGGAGTTGCCTCTTTAGTTAAAATGGAAAAAGTAACCATTTTATCTGGAGTAACTGCATAGATTCCTGCTAGGTGAAAAGGGTCTCCATTTTCTCTTTCAAAGTAGAATGGAATTGAATATGGTTTTTTGACGTGTTGTATTCGATGAGGTTCAAAAAAGCCATCCACAGGAATAATACAACGTCTTTTCAAAGCACTTGATTTATAATTATTAGAGTCAAACAGCTTTTCTGATTGAGCATTTAATCCAGAACCCCACCTTATTGTTTCCTTATAATATTCTTCGGCATTAGCCCCCATTTTATAATGAGGAATCAGGCCCCATTTAACTGGAATTAAGTTTTTAGGCCTTTCTTGAGGGATTATCCACATATTTGGGTGCGCAAATCCATTAGCATGATTGTAGGTTAATTCCGCCTGTTCATCTAGCTCTTCTCCTAAAAGCCTTTCAACGCTATAGTAGTCTTCTAATTCTCTAACCTTTCGGCTGACTCTGGTGTTATAACACATTGAAAATGATTTTCAATCAAAATGAAATTAACGAAAAACTGTTAAAGATTCTAATTTATCTCATACAATTAATAAATTTGGAAAAAATCCAAAAAATAGGAAAATATCCAATATTATGATAGGTGAAAAGGTTGTTTTCAGACCTAGGGATAGGTACGTTTTAAGAAAACTAGTAATAGAAATAGGTGAGAATGCCCTTAACGGAGAATGCTGGACCAAAAAACTAAACAAACCTAATAACATCAATCTATTCTATTTGGAAACGGATGAGCAATTCACTTTTTAAAGTATAAATATCCGAACTTTGGAGAAAGAATTATTATGAAACTAGAAAACTATAAGCTACCCGAAACTGGATGGATAAGATGTGTATTAAGTTAAAAGGGAACCAAGATGTCAGAACGCTTTATATTGGCGAGCGGAGACTTGATATCATTGAGGGTCTGGCCATTAAAAAGTATATGCCAGAATCTTTAATGGATTTGGTTGAAATGGCTATGGTCGATAGACACTTAAAATGGACAGACGAATACATACAAGACTGTATAATGGTTATCACCTACAATGAATATGTCTCGGTTATGTACAAACATGTACCAATTCAGTTCGACGGCACTTTAATGTTTAATTTTACAGTTTCCAAACATCATAACCATAGGTTTTCCTTTCCTCTTAAATGGAAGCATTTGGAGTTCTATTTTGAAAAGAACTTATTTTAAAAAATAGGACTAGTGACGGAATTCAAACAATGCTTTTATTGAAATTTTCAATGCCTTAGATAAAGGCATTAGAATTTGTTATAAAAGTACTTATTATGCCTCTTTCAAATCGGCTTATTTGGAATATCTCAACGTCTATTTAATTAGCCAATTGTTCCTGGGTAAAACCTCTTAACTTTCTCAATCTTATACGGTTTTTCCCGAAGGCCGTTTAAAACTCGTAGAGACAACCAATTATTAAGTAGGCATATTTGCCTATTTTTAAGATATTCTTATAACAGTTAAACAATGAAAGGAGAAATACTAATAGTTCTAATGTTGATTATTTCACATTCGGCAATCTCACAATGTGAATTAAAAACTACCACTAGATATGATGGTAGTTTATTAAATTATTTTAATCCTAAGCCTGTTATAAGACAGTCAAATTATGAGATAGGAGTTTCTGTTTATAAAAATGTGACTACCGATGTTACTATGCTTAATGTCTCAGTATTGTTCTTAGGGAAAAAACCAAATAGTTTAAATGGTAATGCTATTATTCAAACAAGTGGTGAGAGAGGTATATCTCTTGAACCGATAATTTTTGATTTAGTAGAAATGAATGGAAGAGATGTAGCAGTTGGACTTTATAAAATAGAAGGCTCAATGCTGGAATATTTTAAAAAAACATACCTCAAAAGTATAGTTGTGAGAGTAGGAACAGATTTAGTAGGAGCCACTGTAAATGAAAATGAATGGGTAATTAGGGATAATATAAAATGTCTTGAAAAATAATCGTAACGGCACTACAAAATGGACTTTTTATAAAACGTTTGATGATTACTATAATTCAGGCATAAAAACTGTTTTAATCCCCGCTGTTCTTGAAAACTACATAGTTAAAGAATATGAGAACGATGTTGGAGTTTGGCATGAATATGGGTTGGCAATTTGTCATGTACTTTACAATGATGGTTCTGATGATTATTTGAAAGCAATGATAAAATCTGAGGATATTTTATGTTTTGAGAATTTAATAGGTTGTGAAATTATTTTAAGGATTTTATTGGAAGGTGAATTGACGGGCCATGCCTACGTTGAGGAATATAATAATCGAAATCTCTCCTATCTACAAAATATAAATGAGGAAAATAACGAGATATTTTTAAACGAGTCTTACCTGAATTATTTCAAATATGATTTCATTGAAAATGATTATCAATCATCTGAAATTATTGAGAACAATGAAATAGAAAACCAGGATGCTTTTTTAGAATACATTGAGGTTTTGTTAGATTTAGACGATGAAACTTGGTTAATGTCAAATATTGAGTCACAAAAGAATAATCATGAACAATTGAAAAACCACCTACAAACAAAGAAAGAAGCAACACCGTTTAGAGCTTTGGTTGTAGTATTCTCAATACCCGTTTTATTATGGTTTACTTCGGGTCTTATACATTCCGGAGGAAATTTTATGGGAGGACTCCAAGAGGTTTGGATTAACATAGTCCTTATTCCCATTGCTGCATTTATAATTTACATTGTTTTAAAAGTGGCTAAATGAAGTTGATTGAAAAAAAATTTTTTTCAGATTTTTTTCAGGTTTTTTTCAATCTAGCATGCTTGATAACCTATGAATCAGCCCCCACTCCTTTTCAATTTTGGGGAGTCCCCCCATAATTATTGTTTAATCTTAAATTATTAAAACCATGGTTACAATTGTGGATTACAAGGAGTATCAAAAGGAAGATGGGACAAATTTCTGCGCTTTAGTCGTGCAAGGAGGAATGGAAGCCATAAAAAGCAAAGAGACAGGCAGAACCTATTTTACTGCAAAGAAAGCCCAAGTTGCATGTACGTTCAATTCGGAAATGTGCCAATCATTGATTGGAAATGAAATTGATGGGAAAGTGAAACGAATTGAAGTGGAACCTTATGAATATATCAATCCGGAAACAGGTGAGATTATGACACTTTCGCATAGGTATGAGTATATCGGTGCAGAGGAAGAAACATTGGACAATCATCTGGTTTCAGAAACGGTAGTAGCTTAACCACTTTCAAGTAGTATCGAACAAGGGGCTCATATTGAGCCTCTTTTTTTATGCTCAAAAATGAACAAAAACTATTAATCAAATATTAAAAACATGAAACTACAAACAGCACAAAGACATCAAGTAAAACTTAGAATAGGCCTGAGCGGGGCAAGCGGATTCGGGAAAACCTATTCAGCATTGTTACTGGCTTATGGTATAACCAATGACTGGACAAAGATTGCCATAATAGATACAGAAAACAACAGTGCTAGCTTGTACTCTGATCTTGGAAATTATAATGTGATAACCTTTAGTGAGCCATATAGTCCAGAACGTTATATCAGGGCTATCAATACTTGTGAAGAAGCCAATATGGAAGTAATAATCTGTGATAGTATCACCCATGAATGGCAAGGTACAGGTGGGTGCTTACACATTCATGAGCAATTAGGAGGTAGGTTCCAAGATTGGGCTAAAGTATCTCCAAGACATCAAGCTTTTATTGATGCGATTCTACATTCTAAAGCACATGTTATAACGACCGTTAGAAGCAAAATAGACTATTCAATGGACACAAGTTCCAACGGAAAGACAAAAGTGGTTAAACACGGTTTAAAATCCATTACAAGAGAAGGGTTTGAGTATGAGTTAACAGCAAATTTTGAACTTATAAATGAGAATCATATGGCAAAGGCTTCAAAGGACAGAACGGGATTGTTTATGAATAAACCCGAGTTTGTTATTAACTCATCAACAGGCAGAAAGTTAATGCAGTGGTGCAATCAAGGATTGTCCATGGACCAAGCTAGTAAAGAAATAGAGTCATGTTCAACTATAGAAGGGTTGCGTCACTTATATCAGAAATACATAGGGTTGAAAGAAAAAGTGCACCCTTTAATTCTGGAACGAAAGGCCGTTTTGGAATCCATTACCCGTCAAGTGGTACCCAACAAACAAATTATCAACCCATCAAAAACAAAAGAACATGGAACTAGTAACTAATCAAAATCTCCAATCTATGATACAGGATATTGTTGAGCCCATCACAATTTCAAAAAGTCCTTTTATTGAGGCGAATACAGAACAAGTTACCTTGGAGCATTTAAAAAAGGACTGCATAATACCTGTTTTCTCAAAGGATAATGAATCAACTATTAGCCATTCACAATTTATAGGAAAGGCTTATGAAGCGGCACAGGAACTTTTTCCTCAAATAGATGTACGGCAACCAGAGATTAGGGTAAGTCATGTGGTAAAAGGCAGGATTCCTTCGGCAATAGGAAAACCTGCAAAAGAATTACTGGAAAATGAAAAGACGATTTATTATGAACGCTGTGCCTTTATAATTGATTTGCCAGACATTACTCAAACCATAAATGGAAACACCTTAAACCTTTCAGTTGGAGGGGTTAGGTCCCTAAATCAAGAGAACCTTTATAGTAATAAAACATTGGAGAAATTTAAGGTTTTTATAGGTTTCAAAAATTTAGTATGTACAAACTTATGCATCAGTACGGATGGATTTTCCAATGAAATCAGAAGCGCGACCATTGGCGATTTAAAGGAACAAATCACCAACTTATTTTCTTCCTATAATCAAGAGCAACACTTTGAGGTGATGTCGGATATGAAAAGCTACAGGTTAACGGAAAGCCAATTTGCTCATTTTATAGGTAAGTTAAGGATGTATCACCATATGGATAAAGCAAAACAAAAGGAGCTATTCCCTATTCAATTAAACGATGGTCAAATCAACAATGTGGTGGAGAATTATTATAAGTGTCCAAATTTTAATAGAGATGTGGATGGTTCTATTGATTTTTGGAGATTGTACAATTTGTTCACGGAGGCTAACAAATCATCCTATATAGATAAAAATTTGGAGCGTAATGTTTGCGCATATGAACTAGTAAAAAACCTAAGTTATTGCATAGAAAATAATATCTCTAATTGGTTTCTCCAACATTAATACATAGCTATTATGAGAACTTAGGGAGTAATCAACACATTTCAAATTAATCTAAATAGTTAACGAATGAAAGATAATGAACTTGCTGAATTATTAAAGTATAGTTCTCCTAAAGAACTTTATATCGTCGCATGGAACAACCTGTTAAAAGTCCTTTTTTGTCCTTTTAAAGTGAAAGTAGCGTATTCCGTAGGTAGTTTAAGAAAGGGAAATTTAGTTTGGGTAGAAGAAGTGAAGGTTACTAAGCATTTGGTTACCGTTTACATCATACAAAAAAAGGCATATCACTATTATCATTTTGATATAGTCATCTAAACTAAGAGAAGTCTATGCTGAATTTTCCATACTAAATATTAGTATGTTTTGAGACGGTTTCCTTCTTTAAAAAGAAACCCCTGAAAATGAATTGAGCTCATTGTTAATTGCACTAGGTGCATTAACTACATTATAAAATTTCATAAATAAGTTGTTTTAATGTAACTTGGTAAGCAAGTGTTTTTTATGAGCATTACTTCAAGAATTATCCTTAATGGAAAGACGGATAACAGCCTTGGAAGTATTGAAGTAGAGAACATGTCGTTCTTTGATATACTGATTTATTTCTTAGAGATACGCTCCTGTTTTTCAAATTTTCATTAAAAAAGGAGAGATAATTTTGAGCGTAATTGTCTCATGAATAAAATTATGAGAAAAATTATTAATTTTAAAGAAATCACGAAATTGTATCGTGAAATGCCACCTAAAAAAATGTTGTGGAGTGGTGTAAAGGAAAAGTCTTTTGGGCTTGTTTTTGGACCAAGTAAATCAGGGAAAACAATTTTCTGTGAAAACTTGGGAATATCAATAGCAGTCGGAAAAAAAGAGTTTTTTGATTATCCTTTGGAAGGTATTCCAAAAAAGGTCTTGTTTATTGGACTTGAGGAGCATTGGGAAAACAGGGTTGAACGCAACATTAAACAGTTTGAAACTCTTAATCAAGAGGAACAACTGGTTATGGAAACGAATTACCTATATCAATCCATAGACTTCTCTAAACTAGTTGTAAAGCCTGAAGACTGGAAAAATCTTCGTAAAACTATAGCTGATTCTGGAGCCGAAGTAGTCTTTATAGATAGTATCACCAGAATGAACCATGGTAATTTAGAGGATAGTGTTACGGCAGAAAAGATAATGGTTAGGTTGCGCACAATTGCACAAGAGTTAAACATTACTTTATTTGCAATACACCACACTCCTAAAATGTTTGGAAAACCAATAGGTATTGACAGCATAAAGGGAAGTTCAACATTTGCTCAGGAGGCTGATTTTGCAATTGGCATTAATCGCACGGACAAGAATTACCGATACATGAAAAATGTATTTTTCAGATATGCGAGTGATGATGATGAATTTGTAAAGGAGTTTATTACCCCCGAAAGCACATGGCTGGAGTATATTGAAGAAGTGGATGAGAATGAAATTATCCAACGAAGCGATAGAAGAAGGAAAGATGACAAAAGGGATGTTATTGTAAATTTCTTCGACAAGAATTATCAAACTACGTATACGAGTCCTGAAGCTTTGAAGTACGTTATGGATTTAGTGGGCGTTAAGAAAAGGCAGGCTCAAACCTACCTTTCCGAAATAACCCGAAGTAACAAAATCCAAAGTTTAGATGGAGGTATTTATTGCTCGGTCAATTATGTGGCACCAAATAATCGAGTGAATAATGAATAGTAATCATATTATTTATAAAGCCGAAAACATTGTAACTGGTGAAATCTACATAGGGGCAACATCGAAATCTATTGAGGAACGTAAGAATGACCATATTCAAAAGGCGCGTAATGATACTGGAAGCTATTTTCAAGAATCTATAGCTACTTATGGAGTGGGGTCATTTGAGTGGACTAAAATAGACACCGCTATGAATCTTGATGAATTAGCTAAAAAAGAAAAAACTTATATTTTAAAATATGATTGTTTCCAAAATGGCTACAATTCTGACAGTGGTGGTGGTATGGCCAAAACGGTTTATCAGTTTGATATTCTAACTGGCAAATTGATAAATTCCTTTAAAAACCTAAAAAGTGCAGCTAGTGCAGTTAATGCGGGTATTACTACCATAAGTAATGCATGTTTGAACTACACTAAAACAGCAAAAGGTTTTTATTGGAGTTATTGCAAGGAAGATGTATACAGTGGTGATTTTGATAAAAGAAAAAAGAAAGTTTTTCAGTACTCATTAGATTTAGATTTGATTGCAGAATTTAAATCTGTTTCTGAAGCATCTCGGATTACAGGAAATTCAAAAACTTGTATTTCAAGATGTTGTAGGGGTGAGAGAGAACAATCGGGTGGGTTTCTTTGGAAATACACCTAAAATTAGAGGGCGACAGTGATGTTGCCCTTTTTTTTTTGCCTTACGGAAAACCGTAAAACACAATGATTCTTCTGTTCTAAATTGCGACCAATAATAAATCTTACAAACCAAAAACCTTAATTATGAGTTTTAAAAAGCAACTGATTTTATTGTCATTGATTACTGTATTCAACTATAGTTGTGATAAATCTACCTCAGATGAATTTGAAGAGGTGAACGGAAATGTTGAAACTAGATTATTGAGCGCTATTTCTGTAGTTTCCGCACAAGATTCAGATGAAAATAGCAATGTTCTTTTTCTTTATGATGGCGATAATAAACTTACCACGGTTACCGATGGCAACGAGACCAGTATTTTTACCTATGAGAACGGAGAGTTAGCAAATATTACCGGTGGCAGTGACAATGTATCCATAGAAGAATTATATCATTCACCGTATGATGCTTTTGAGTACGGTGAAGTGTTGGAATATGATGATAACGGAAACCCCTATAAACTACAATTTATAGAAGAAAAGTATAATTATGAAACACGGGATATGGAACCATATTATTATACGGCACAAGTGACCTATGATGACAAACCAAACTTATTTTACAAGACCGCGGAAGCAGGTGGCTTAATAGAGGTAATGGATGGTGTTCGCTTTAATTTTAACATAGCACCTCAATCTCAGGATATAGTAAAGGCAAAGGCTTTATTCCCCAATAACAACCCATCACAGATTATTTATAAGAATGAAGAAGGGGAAGTAGAATATGTTGTGAACATAAGCTATGTGTATGACGGGGACTACCCTACTTCGGCTACCGTTACTTCGGCATATACAGATGGTGGAGACACCTATGTTTACACGGTTGCTTTTTCTTATATAAGTAATTAGAGAGGGCGTTGTTTTCTTTAATTATATAATAACTTAAAAAGGGCGACAGAAATGTTGCCCTTTTTTCATTTATGCTCATATTTTTTATTTCAAACTTTTCATTGTATTTAACCACAGGTTATTAATTTGTATTTTTGGCTCCAATTAATTAATTATTGTAATATAAATGAGAGATTTTATTACCCATGTGCTATCATCCAGAGAAAATTACACTAATATTTATATAAGTTACACGGATATTAAGAAAATTGAAAAAGCCGTAATGACCACTTTAAATCTAACGAATTTAAAAGACCTCAGAGATAAATTTGAGGGTCTTAAATTTTATGATTCTTTTACCCTAAAATCTTTTGGTGTCATCGCACTAGGTAATCTGTTAAAAATAGATTTAGTAAATTGGGATGAGATTGAACCCAGGAATTATGAAGCAATTGTCAGTATAGAGGGCAAATTAATTGATGTTATTAATTTCGAATATGGGGAATTTCCTGTCATTGATAAGAAAAGTTCAAAGCCTGCAATATTTGCTTGTAAAAGGGACAAACAGAATATTTGGATATGTGGTTATGCTAGTATTGAAATATTAGATAATAATCAAGATGATAAATACATTAAAGGGGTTATGACGCGAAACATTGAATCAAAAACAACTTTTACAGGATTTAATAAATTAAAATATTTCAGTAACATTGAAGAACTCAAGGAACTAATTGTTGAAAATTAGTTTTCCGATAGTACGCAATTCCAGTATTTATTATATAAAATGAAAAAGGAAAAATTTACCGTAGGCAGTCTTTATGCTGGTGTTGGAGGGATTTGTTTAGGATTTAAACAAGCCGGTTTTGAAATGGAATGGGCCAACGAGTATGACAAGAATGCCTGCATTACATATAGGGAAAACTTTGACCATCATCTTTTAGAAGGTGACGTAATGGATGTTGATATTTCTGAATTGAATAAAGTGGACGTATTAACCGCGGGTTTTCCGTGTCAACCTTTTTCCGTTGCTGGTTATAGAAAAGGGTTCGATGACAATAGAGGAAATCATTTTTTTAGAATACTCGATTTTATTGATGAAATAAGGCCCAAGGTTGTTTTTCTTGAAAACGTAAAGAATCTGGTGGGTCACGATAATGGAAACACGTTTAAAGTTATACATAATGAACTGGATAAAAGAAAATACACATTCAATCAAGAAATACTGAACACCAAGGATTTCGGAAATATCCCCCACAATAGGGAAAGAATCTTTATAGTTGCTTTCGACAAACTTTATTTAGAGAGGGAAATTTCCTCATTTGAATTTCCTAAAAAGGAAAAACTTACAAAGACTATCGAAGACTTGCTTATTAAGGAAAAGGTTGATGAATACTTCTACTATGGCCCTGATAAGTATATGTATGAAATGCTACAAAAAAGCATGACAAGGGAAGATACTGTATACCAATTTCGTCGACAATATGTTAGAGAGAATAAGTCGAATGTGTGTCCTACCCTAACTGCAAATATGGGCACTGGTGGACATAATGTGCCACTTGTTAAAACACGATACGGATTTAGGAAATTAACCCCAAGGGAATGTTTTAGATTTCAAGGTTTTCCAGAAGATTTTAAATTACCGAAGTTAGCCAATTCGCATTTGTATAAACAATCTGGAAATTCGGTCAGCGTACCCGTGGTAAGGGGTGTTGCTCGTAATATAATGTCAGTTCTAAGATGTGTGGAACAAGAAAAAAAAGAACAAGAATCCCTAAAAAAAATAGCTTAAAAGTATTTTTTTATTCAAGGCGACTCTTACAAGTCACCTTTTTCTATTTTATAGTAATTGGATAAGCTCGAGAAGTAATTATTATTGAAAACTATTTCAATATAGAAATTTCCTAAAGTATCAAAAACTTAATACTTAAACTTTCCAGAACATTTCAAAATATTCAATCGAATTATTTTGAATATACCTGGTTTGTCATTAAGTAAAAGGACACATTATCACCCATATTTTTTTATCAGGATAAAGATTATATTCTATTGAGCCAATAACAGCGGTTTTATTATTAAAAATATTGTGTCTTGATTGTCTATTAATCTATCGAAGTCAACATCATGGACAGGTAAATGGAAGGCATTACTTATCGGTTTTTCAATCCCCTTTTCAATATGTGACTGGTATAGAAGTAGTTTTAGAATGTCCTTGTAACGTGTTACACTGTAAGGCCTTCTTTAAATTTCAAAGAATAATATTTTGCGTCAAAAAGGAAGAATTTACATGATTCGGAATCTTCACTAGTAATATCTGGTATGAATGTACCTCCCGATGTAAATGTTTTATCAAATATATTCCATCTTCCCATCAAAATAAGTTGAATCCCAGTATTCTAGATTCTTTGGTGCTATATAAGAATTATAACTCTTTTTAAAGTTTTATGATTTATAAAACCACTCAATAAATGCGTACATTAACTGTTCCTTATACATGATTTATTGCTTTGTCTAAGAAATTTTCATATTCATCCAATTGGGCAAAATCAATTAAAAATTCCGCATTCGTTATTTTTGTAATTTTTACTGAATCATAGCCAACATTTTTTAATTTGCTGTATGTCAACAATTCTCTTGGCTGAAGATTCAGGACTTTTCTTAACATCCAATCAGCCATTGCATTATTAGGGTTTGTCATTAAAGCCTTATCACCAGCTTGGCAAACTTTTGCGTTTAGAGCTTCACCACTCGGAACTTTTAGTGTAAAAACAACATTACTTTTTGGTAAAAAGCCTGGTGCTAATTCATGAATTATTTTAGGGATAGCTATATAAACTTCTCCTGGATCTCTATCTCTACCTCCTGCATTCCACTGATTCAATTGACTCTTTAAAGGAACAATAGGCTCCTTGTTTTTATTTTTAGCATTTGGAGAGTATAAAGGCAAGATTACATAATCTTTACCCGGGATAAGTTCTTCATCTTCTAATAATGTCAAATTAGATACCCGCAAATTATCTGTTAGTAGTTCAACCTTTTTAGATGTTAAATCTAACAGTGCTTCAATGGGCTCATCTATAATTTCGACATCAATTTCAATACAATCTTCTGGCACTACAAAGCGTTTCATTAAAACACTTTTAGAAAAATTGAAATTATATTCATTATTTAAATCTTTAAATTTTAAAGAACTTTTATTTTCACTTATAATTTCAATGGATGCTTTGTCAATTAAATCATAACCAACTTCAAATATTTTGATCACTCCTTTATCTCGTCCCACAATATGATAAATCCGTTTATCAATTCCATATGCTCTATCCGCAAATGATATTCTTTCATTCCGATAATCTGAAAGGCGGTTAGCTAGTTCAAGGCCCTTAAGGTTTCTTAATTCTATACTCAATGAATTGAACTCAGCAACTTTTTCAATTTTAGAGTTTCCAGACAATATAAATGTTTTGATCCCAATGCCAAAGCCACTTATAACAGCATCGTAGGCGACATCAGCCCTAGCCAAATTTTTAGCATCAAAAGCCTTACAAAAGGCATTCTCAGCAACTCTATATTGAATAAAAGGTTTGTCAGATGAACTATAAAGATTAGAAAATGCTCCAATTGCTCTTAAATAACTACAGTATTGATCAATATCTTTTTTTGACCTTGTTTTTAAAAAACTCATTTATTTTAACAAAGGAATTAATTCTTCGATTTCTTTTAAATCACCTGATTGTATATAATAGTTCTCAGCATCCATTGATATTCTGCCATTTAATAAGCTATTTTGAGGAAGAATATGTCCTTTGTCAATGATTTCAACGAAATCAGTATTTGTAATAAAGCCACATATATCAGCGGAAAAAAGTTGATTTAAAACGATCTCTTTTAATGCTTGCAAAGCAATAGTGTCTGAAAAAAATATTCTTTTTTGCTTAAAGACTTTTTTTATATCTGGTTTTAATCTTACTAATAATGTAAAATCATAAATACAATTATTGGGTAGATACATGCCATTTCTAGACCAATCATTAGTTTCTAGAAGTAACAAGTTTGAAAAAAAGGCAGCTGACTTTATGCTTATTTTAAAGCCTTTATAGGTTAGATCAGTGTCGTCCCAGAGCCCTAATTTCCATGTCTCTAAATCAGGTTCATTTGTAAATATCCCATTTTCTTTCAGGTATTTGTAAACAACAAATTCAGCAAGTTTTCCTTGAAAAGTATTACAGAACAATTCACCATTTCTCCTTGAGTATTGGCCACCTGTTCGATAACCACGGTGTTCACCTTTCTTGCCAAATGTCATTTGATATGCAAATTCAAAAACTTTTGTAATGGTCCCTCGTGAAATTTGCCTTGGCTTGAAAACTCGTTTATTGTTTATTATATAACTATTCCCGTTTTGATTTAGTTTTTTAAACATTATATAGAGATTCTAGTTTTATTGGTATTGATTTATCAACTAAAAAAGTTCTGCGATTTTAACTTCTAAGGCTTTTGCAATTTTTTCAATATTTATTAGTGTTATATTTTTTTCTGCTCTTTCTATCATACCAATGTAAGTCCTATGTAAATCAGCTCTAAACGCAAGCTCTTCTTGGGAGATTCCTTTCCTTTTTCGCAACATGCGTACTTTTTCACCAAATTTCTTAAGTATTTCAGGCGCTAAATCCATAAAAATCAATTAACAAATAAAGCTACCTATAGTATGCAAATTGTACTACATACTATAGTTAGCATAATCATGCAGTGCGTACTATAGCTTTATGTTATTATTTTAAATAATCTTAATATTTATATGGTAAGAATCTCAAGAGGCGCCTTAAATACCATGGAAAAAAGGATTTAAATAAAAAAGAAAATATGGAATATTAAGATTTGGAAAATGATTTACCGAGCTTGTTCTGTCCTATGTAATACTTATCGAAACATATTTATTTAAAACCTTGAATGTCAGTATTTATTATGGTTATTACTAAATTCAGAATCTATTTTATATGTTAGGCTTTTTATACAATTCTCTATAATAGGTATAGGACCTTTTCCATATTGTTTTTAAAATACAAGGGCATTGAGATAATATGACCTGCTTGTGCATGAACACGAACTATATCAATCTCTATCACTATATTGTAAATTTCAATTAATGTAATCTTTGGCTCTTTATTATATTTATATAATTAATGAGATATAGTGTGAAGTACAAATAAAACTGATTAAAGCACCATTACTGTGGAATAAATCTTATTTTAAATTGGAGCCAAAAGATTATTGTGTTTCAATTTCAGTTGAAGGTTAATAATAGTGTTTTTAGGATTATAAGGTTGTAATGGTAATTTCAAATATCAAAGAAATAAAAAATAAGGCATACAATTCGGATACCTATTAAGTTAACTAGTTTGCAAAAGGTTGGATATTAACAAATTGGTTTCCATGGTTCGAGCCCATGTGGGACCACATCAAGCAGAAAACCCACGCCTATGGTGTGGGTTTTTCATTTTTAGGTAGTAAGCCGAGCTTGCTCGGGCTTCTACCCCGAAATGAAAAAGAACGATTCACGCTAGCGTAGCGTGGTTTTCTATTTGCAGGAGCGGGCACTACTGGTCCACGAGCACAGCGAGCTAACCTAGGTGGGACTACCTCTATAAAAATTTAATTCAATCGTTTAGGTTGCTTTTTTTGTTTAAGCCCTATAAAGACTGCACTAGTTGCATTTAGTGTATTTATAACAAAAGTCAACCTGTCACTCTACTAATGTGTAATTAACCACAACATAACCTATCTGTTGATTGGGGGCATTGGAATCTGTGTTCCATTTATAGGTAAAAGCTGTTTTCTTTGCGGGTTCTAATAAACAAGGGTTGTTATTGGTAGTACCGCGAACACTTGGAGTTGCACTTATTACTTTGCCATTTCTATCTACTACTATTTTAACCACAACCCTGCCTGATTCATTACATTCTTGCTGCACTTTACCTTTACTTACCAAGGATCGTCCACTTAACCCATACCCATCGGTTCCATTACCAGATCCGGGACTACCATAATAACTTGTTGCGTACGAATCCCCATTTGACTGACCTTTTTCATTGTTAAGTCCTCCCATCAGGGCATCCAATTTTGTCTTCTTGGGATTCTGCTCCTTTTTATCGGCAACTTCATTGACACTATCAAGATTGTTGTAAAATTTAGAGATTAGATCCTTAGTCGAGAAGGCCTTATTTGAAGCTGACCGATTCACTTCTTTAATATTGTATATTTTTAGTGTATATCTAACAGTATTAATATTACTGTTTTTCATTTTATTCACTTGTTCATTTGTCAAAGAGTATACTGCTTGGGCAGTATCATCTACGTAGAAGGATTCTCCCCTGTCCATACAAGTGATAACAGTTCCATCATCAAGATAAATTATTAGTTTTCCACTAAATAATGTTCCTGATAGTGATGACTTTGTGGTTAGGGCAATAATAGCCGTTGCGCCATCCTTGGCAAATAATACATTCAAGTCTTCCCCGTCATCTGAGTTAGATTGTAGCGCAAAAGATTCTTCGGTACAGGGGTAACTATTTTCGCCAATAAAGAAGAAATTTTGTCCATTGACCGTTAGTGTAATAAACAGCATGGAAATTAAAACAATAAGAATCTTTTTCTTATTTCCGTTCATCAAATTATGGCTAATACGTTTTATGCGTTAATAAATATAATATTTATATCCATAATACTTTAAAGACAAGACTGTTCATTCCCCAATTAGTAGGGCCGCTTTACGGAAAACCGTAACTCCATTTGAACATCTTTTATTAAATTACAGGTTTCTAAAAATGGACCTGTGCTCCATTTCAAAAAAGAGTTGTTTAAAAGAGGTCAAGAGACTGCCTTTTTCTATTTTTAGGAAGAAATAAATACTAGAAATGTTCGAACAGACTTTTAAAAATATAGATGACCTGCTCTATAAAGATTCGGGAGCAGACAGCGAATTAGATTACATAGGACAAACCTCTTGGATCATGTTCTTACGCTACTTGGACGAATTGGAACGAGACAAGGCGGACGAAGCAGCACTGCGTGGAGGGGAATACAACTTCATTTTAGATGAAGCATACCGTTGGCCAAATTGGGCAATGCCAAAAGGAGAAGACGGAAAACTGGACCACCACAAGGCCAAAACGGGAACGGACTTGGTGCAGTTTGTGAACAACCAATTGTTTCCATACTTGGCCGGATTCAAACAGAAAGCCGATAACCCTAAAACCATTGAATATAAGATTGGCGAAATTTTCTCTGAACTGAACAATAAAATTCAAAGTGGTTACATACTGCGCGAAATTTTAGAATATGCAGACGAATTGCCCTTTCGTGCCAGTACCGACAAGCACGAGTTGAGCCACTTGTACGAAACCAAGATTAAGAACATGGGCAATGCCGGGCGAAATGGGGGACAATACTACACCCCACGACCGCTTATTCGTGCCATGATTCAAGTAATCGACCCACAAATCGGCGAAAAAGTATATGACGGTGCGGCAGGTTCTTGTGGTTTCTTGTGCGAAGCTTACGAGTATATGTACGAGCGCATGGACAAAACCACCGATAACCTTAAAACACTTCAAGAAGACACCTTTTACGGCAAAGAAAAAAAGAACTTGGCCTATGTCATCGGTATTATGAACATGATTCTGCATGGTATTGAAGCGCCCAACATTATTCACACCAATACGCTTGGCGAGAACATACGCGACATACAGGAAAAAGACCGTTACCATGTTATTTTGGCCAATCCACCTTTTGGCGGAAAAGAACGCAAAGAGGTACAACAAAACTTTGATATAAAAACGGGCGAAACAGCTTCCCTCTTTTTACAACACTTTATCAAGAGTTTAAAAACGGGCGGACGAGCGGCCATTGTTATCAAAAACACCTTTTTGAGCAACACCGATAACGCTTCTGTTTCATTGCGCAAGCATTTATTGGAAAGCTGCAACCTACATACTATATTGGATATGCCGGCAGGTACCTTTACAGGAGCAGGCGTAAAAACGGTTGTCTTGTTTTTTACCAAAGGCGAACCCACCAAAAATATCTGGTACTATCAATTAGACCCAGGCAGAAACATGGGTAAAACCAATCCTTTGAACGATAAGGATATGGAAGAGTTCGTGACTTTGGCCGCTTCGAGAACCTCTGCGGGCGTTAAAGGTGCTGAAACCGAAAAAAGTTGGAACATCTCGGTGTCTGGGCTTGTCGAAGACACCTTAGATCTATCCCCAAAAAACCCCAACACACCCGAAGAAGCACCACTGCGAAGCCCAGCAGAAATCTTGGAGGAAATGCAGAGGTTGGATAAAGAGACCAGCTCAATTTTGAATCAAATAAAGGAGTTGATATGAGGGGATGGATGTATATCCTTGAATGTACTGATGGAAGCTACTATACAGGTAGCACCAATAATTTGGACTTGCGCATACAACAACACCAAAACGGAGAAGGAGCTAACCATACTAAAAAAAGATTGCCTGTTAAATTAGTCTACTTTGAAGAGTTTCAACGCATTGATGAGGCTTTTTACAGAGAAAAACAAGTACAAGGGTGGAGCAGAAAAAAGAAAGAAGCCTTAATCAATGGGTTTCATGAAAAATTACCTGAACTTTCTTTGGCGTATAGGGATTTGAAAACGGTGGCTTCGAGTGCCTCAGCCACCGTTTTGAGAGCTGGTATGCTGAGTTCACCGAAGTGCTCAGCCGCCGATTCGAAAGTGAACCCGTTGCCTGAGGCGAAACCGTTGCCTGAGGCTAATTTGTTGCCTGAGGCTCTCGAAGGCAACACTAACAAATTAAAGAGCTGATATGAGTAATTTAATTTTGATAGAAAATAGAATTTTTACTTTTCGGGACGAACCTGTAATGATAGACAGGGATTTAGCAGAAATGTACCAAGTAGAAACCAAAGTACTCAATCAGGCTGTGAAGCGAAATTCAGAACGGTTTCCACAAGCCTTTAGATTTCAATTAAATGATAGTGAAAGAATTGAACTGGTCACAAATTGTGACCGGTTTGAAAAACTGAAACATTCCAGTAATAATCCTTACGCATTTACCGAGCAAGGTGTAGCCATGCTTTCTGCCGTATTGCGAAGCGATGTGGCCATACAAGTAAGCATACAGATAATGAATGCCTTTGTACAAATGCGTAAAACCATAGGCAATAACCTTACACTTTTGCAATTATCTCAAGATTTTAAGCAACATAAACTAGAAACCGACAACAAATTTGAACAAGTATTTAAAGCTCTTGAAGCACCAGAAATGGAACACAAACAAGGTGTTTTTTTTAACGGACAAACCTATGATGCCTATAATTTTATAAATACCTTGATTAAAAAGGCCAAAAAGCAAATCATACTTATAGATAACTACATAGATGATACTGTAATAACGCAATTGACCAAAAAACAAAAAAGTGTAGAAGTTTTATTGCTTAGCAAAACGATAAGTAAAAAGCTGCAATTAGATATTACAAAAGCCAATACACAATACCCAAGCTTTAAAGCAGTAAAATTTGCAAATGCCCACGATAGGTTTTTAATTATAGACCAAACAGAAGTGTACCATATAGGAGCCAGCCTTAAAGATTTAGGTAAAAAATGGTTTGCTTTTTCTAAATTGGAAAAGGCTTCTGTTAGTATTTTTAACCAAATTAAAGAGTTGATATGAAGAAAGGCGATGCACTGAGCCTGCCGAAGGGTTGGGAAATGAAAAAGTTGGGTGATGTTTGTACTTACGAGAAAAACAAATACAAAGGAAACAATTTACCTTATGTTGGATTAGAACATATTGAGTCAAATACTGGAAAATACATTGGTGATTTCAGTATAACTAACGTAAAAAGTTCAACTTTTAAATTTTCTTCAAATCACATACTATATGGTCGACTTAGACCTTATTTGAATAAAGTTCTTATTCCATATTTTGAAGGGCATTGCTCAACTGAAATATTTCCTATCAAAACAAATGAAAACATAACAAGGGAATACCTGTTTTATTGGTTAATTATGGAAACTACGGTTTCTAAAATAAACTCTACTTGGACTGGGGCAAGAATGCCCAGAGCAAACATGAATGAAGTTATTAACTTCCCAATCCCCATCCCACCCCTTCCCGAACAAAAACAAATCGTAGCGATACTCGATAAAGCCTTTGCCGCCATAGACCAAGCCAAAGCCAATATTGAGAAAAATATAGCCAACGACAAAGAGTTGTTTCAATCTAAACTCAATGAAATATTTTCACAGAAAGGAGAAGGATGGGAGGAGAAGACTTTGGGAGAAATAGGAACTTTAACTTCCAGTAAAAGAATCTTCAAAAAGGAATATGTGAAAGAAGGAGTTCCTTTTTATCGTTCTAAAGAGATAAAGGAATTGGGTAATCGTAAAGAAATATCATTAGAACTCTTTATTTCAGAAGAAAGATATAATGAGATAAAAGAAAAATTTGGCATACCAAAACAAGGCGATGTTTTGCTTACTGCTGTTGGTACAATAGGAGAAATGTATGTAGTGCAAAAAGATGATAAGTTCTATTTTAAAGATGGAAATATCATGTGGTTGAAAGACTTCGACACTTTGAATTCTTATTACTTAAAATATGCCCTAAGTAATTATGTGGAGCAACTTAACTCAATGTCAAAAGGTTCAGCATATAGTGCACTTACTATTTCAACATTGAAAAAATATAGCATTCCTGTACCGAGTGAAAGCAAACAGGCTGAGATTGTAAACTCGCTAAATGAGTTAAAGAAAAAAACTTATAACATCGAATCCCACTACCAAAAAAACCTCACCAACTTAGAAGAGCTTAAAAAATCCATTTTACAAAAAGCGTTTTCGGGAGAGTTAACCCGTCCCGAAGGGACGCGGTACGAGAAGGAAGTACGTAGTGCTTCCGATAAAAAGGGAACAAAACATAGTAAGGAAGCACGTAGTGCTTCCGAACGCATAACCAACAAAAAAAGCCCTGAAAGGGCGATATAAAAAGTATGGGACAGTCACTCGTACAAAACTACATACACATCGTTTTCAGCACCAAGCACAGAGAGGAACTTATATTTCCACCCTATGAGCAAGAACTACATGCCTATATAGGCGGTGTATGTAAGGAGTTAGATTGCCCGGTTTTAATCGTTGGTGGCTATACCGATCACATTCATATTTTGTGCATGCTTAGTAAAAAAATAGCCCTGATGACCTTGGTACAAAAGGTAAAGGCATACTCCAGTAAATGGATAAAAACGAAAGATGCGCGTTTAGCCAACTTTTTTTGGCAAGATGGATACGGAGCATTTTCGGTAAACCCAAGTGAGGTTGATGTGGTAATTAACTACATTAAAAACCAGCACGAGCACCACCGAAAAAAAGATTTTAAAGAAGAGTACCGAGCATTTTTGACCAAGTATAACGTTGATTATAATGAAGACTATGTTTGGGATTGAAAATTATATCGCCCCTTCAGGGCTTTATGAAGCTATATACTATTCGGCAGGACTTCGTCCTACCTTAAAAAATTACATCCCTTCGGGATTTCGCTACCAAGTCCCGAAGGGACGGTATAATCTAGGGTTGGATGACAATCCTACCCCATATACGCAAGAGTTGGATAATAATCCACCCCGATTGAACACCATTAAAATAGCCATATAAGGACGAAATAATATTAGTATGAACGAAGCACAAACCAAACACGATCTAATAGAGCCCGCATTGCGTGCCGTTGGTTGGGGCGTTGTAGAAGGCAGCCGTTTGGTATTGGAGTTCCCGATTACCCAAGGGCGTATATTAGGCCATAATAGACGCACCAAGCCTTTAAAGGCAGATTATGTTTTGGTTTATAAGAACCGACGCATTGGTGTAGTAGAGGCCAAGGCAAGAGATAAATACTATACCGATGGCTTAGGGCAAGCCAAGGATTATGCCCAGCGTTTAAACATTCGCTTTACCTATTGCACCAACGGTTTACAGATCTATGGAGCCGACTTGCAAGAAGGCACCGAAGGTGATGTGGCGAAATTCCCAAGTCCGGATGAACTATGGGGAATGACCTATCCACAACCCAAAGAAGCGTATAAAATAGAAATTGAAAACTGGAAAGAACGCTTTAGAAACGAAGCCTTTCCATTGTTTAAAGGGCAATACAAACCCCGTTACTACCAACGTACGGCCGTGGAAAAATGCCTCGATGCCATTGCCGAGAAAAAAGACCGCTTACTGCTTACCATGGCCACGGGAACAGGAAAAACAGCTACGGCCTTTCACCTTTGCTGGAAGCTATTCCATACCAAGTGGAATTTACAACGAGATGCTTCACGTAGTCCACGTATTTTGTTTTTGGCCGATAGAAACGTATTGGCCGATCAGGCATTTAATTCCTTTATCGACTTTGCGAATATCGATGAAAACATCCTCAAACGCATTAGTCCTGACGAAATCAGAAAAACGGGTAAAGTCCCTAAAAATGGCAGTATCTTTTTTACCATTTTCCAAACCTTTATGACAGAGGCCCAAACGGAAGAAGAAATAGAAGAAAACCTAGACCTTTCCCGTGCTGCAGAACCCCAAGAGGAATACAAAAAGAATCATTTTAACTTCGGGGAATATCCTTCCGATTTTTTTGATTTTATCATTATAGACGAATGTCACCGAGGGGGAGCCAATGACGAAAGCAGTTGGCGGGAAATTTTAAAACATTTCTCCCCAGCTGTTCAATTAGGGTTAACAGCCACCCCTAAACGCGATGTCAATGCCGATACCTACGCCTATTTTGGGGAGCCCATTTACACCTATGCGCTAAAAGAAGGCATTAACGATGGGTTTTTAACGCCCTTTAGGGTAAAACAAATACAGACCAACTACGATGAATACACCCTTACGGCAGATGACACCATAATAAGTGGGGAAGCTGAGATCGGCGACCATTTTACCTATAAGGATTATGGCAGAAAAATAATGGTAGCTCAAATAGAGCGTTTTAGGGTAAAAAAATTTCTTGAAGAAATTAATCAAAACCATAAAACCCTTGTGTTTTGCGCCACTCAAGACCATGCCGCTGCAATTCGGGATATCATTAACCAAGAATGCGATAGCAAAAACCCCGACTATTGTAAACGTGTAACTGCCGAAGACGGTAAAATAGGCGAACAGGCCCTGGCGGATTTTCAGGACAATGAAAAAAGCATTCCCACGGTCCTCACTACTTCACAGAAATTGAGCACAGGTGTAGATGCCCCAGAGGTACGGAACATTGTCTTGCTCCGTCCCGTAAATTCGATGGTAGAATTTAAGCAGATCGTAGGTAGGGGAACCCGTTTGTTTGATGGAAAAGATTATTTCACTATTTATGATTTTGTAAGGGCACACAAGCATTTTAAAGACCCGGAGTGGGATGGCGAACCTTTAGAACCAGAAGAACCGACAGGGGGAACACCAAGACCTTGCAATGTTTGTGGAAAAAGACCTTGCGTTTGCAAAAAACCGGACTCCGAACCTTGTCCTGAATGTGAAAACGACCCTTGTGTTTGCGAAACACCACCAAGGCAAATAGTAAAGGTGAAGTTGTCTGATGGTAAAGAACGTGAAATAGATGCCACGGTAAAAACTACTTTTTGGGGCTCTGACGGTAGTCAAATTAGCCAAGAAGAATTTATGCAGCAGTTATTTGGAGACATTACCGGAATCATTAAAGATGAGGAAGAATTGCGTAAAATTTGGAGTTTACCTAGTACCCGAAAAAAACTATTGGAAGAATTAAAGGATAAAGGCTATACCGAAAGTCAACTGGAAGATTTAAGGAACTTAATACACGGAGAAGACAGTGATCTTTTTGATGTATTGGGTTATGTGGCCTATCACAAAGAGCTTGTACTAAGATTGGAACGTGCGGAAAAAGCAAAAATTCAGCTGGACGACTACAACCCCAAGCAACAGGAGTTTTTGAATTTTGTATTGGATCAATACGTAAAAGAAGGTGTAGACGAGTTGGACGATTCAAAGCTTCCAGAACTATTGGAATTGAAATACAAAGCCATAGCGGACGCCAAAAGAGAATTGGGGGAGATTAAATCGATTAGAGAAACTTTTATTGGGTTTCAGGCTAGGTTATATGATGGTCAAGCGAGTTAAATTATAAATTAAGATATGATAAAGCTTCTTTTTTTAGGTGTTGTATTACTAATGTCACAAAGTATCAAAGCACAAAATCTTGATGACTTAGAATCATATACCGTAGATGATTTTTATAAGAAAGTAGAATTGGATTCTGAAAGTCTAGATGAAGATGGCGATGATATTGATTTTATTTTTATTAAAACAGATTTGAATTTAGATGAGGGTCTATATGAAATAGAGATAACTGATGGCCCAGGAGATTTATATGAAATAAAAGGAACGGATTTATTTGTGACATTTATTGGTTATTATGGATATGCAGGCTATGGTGAAGAATGCATTTTAGAAGTTACAGATAGTTATTATGGTGCGGCATCAGTGTATAAACTTGAGTAATTAGTAAAAAAACAATTAATTATAAGAATCATTAAAGAAAAAGATACTTCCTGCAATAACCAATCTCTATTTTAACAAGCGGTTAAACCACCTCCTTAACACATCACTCCCCAAATTTAATGAGTCCCTTAGGGGTTTGTAGAGCAAATCTTATTTTCGCTTGTTGGTGCTTACTAAATTTCAACTGTTGAAAAAGAGTGCGATTGGAAACAAATAATTGTTCAACCTCTTCTTTATAGGGTGTTGCCAGTTCTAAAGATTTTAAATAAGAGCTGCCATCACTTTCTAGGGAGGACGGTTCGGCACTTTCTGACCAATTAACGAATAACGGATTCATGGTTAACTGGGGGTCGTTCGTCATTATAAAATTACATTGAAACTCTTTGGGCTCTGTTTTTTTTCTCAACCAGTTGTTGATGCCATTGGTTTGAAAACCAAACGCCTCTATTCTTCTTTTAAACCTAGAGACATCATTTACCGAAACGGCAAAACCAATAGGGGTTAATCCATGTATGTTTAATTGGAAAAAGGAGAAACCCAAAGAACTTTAGCTGATCTGGGGGATGTTTAAACGCTTTATAGATTTTCAGCACTATGGTTTTTCTCTTCAAGGTATTCGAATAGTCGGTCGTTGATTACACCATCTACTTCACCTTCATACTCTAAAAATTGATTATTATCGGCAAGTATCCTCATGATAAAAGCAGAACCTTTTGGTTTATCCTTCACCATAATAACACTGACTTTCGCTATGCCTTGGTTGTCATCATAGGAGTTTTTATAATGCCACTTGAAGGACATATGAACTCCTTCATATTTATATTCTTCTAAGTTGCTTTTCTGAATGATTTTAATATTCTCAATGGGGCCATAACTTTCAGAACTTCGCTTTGAGAAAACATTGGCCATATAAAGTGAATCGTTATTTTTTTTGGTATAAAATGCAGTATATGCACCGGCCTTGACTAATTCTTTCGAGGAATCCTTCTTGCCTGTTATTGCTCTTGTAATGGTGAATTTCGCCCAAATAGGACTATCACTTTTTTGTGCCTTTGAAATTTGAGGGGTAACCATTAGGATTATTAAAAGGAAAAACAATTGTTTGTACATAGTAGTAGGTTTTATGATTAGGATAACTATTTTATTTGTTTTAGCAAGGTTTATTCAATTCCTGCAACTCACCCTTTGATAAAAAGGAATTGCAGATGGTAAGATCGTACAATATGCCATCACGAACATCGTACATCATTCCGAAATCATAACGATAAATGACACGGTTATAGGGTACGTGTGCTTTTGAATGTTTGTATTCAAATTCATATACGGTCATACATTTCCCTAAGAAACAGGCACTACATCGACTTTTGGATGTTGTTACTTCACTAACCACCTTTGACCCTTGGTTTTCCTTCTGCCACCCGCTCATCATTTCGGAATAAATTTCCAAGAACTCCTTTCCTTCGGGTTTAGAAGCGATATCATATTTTAAAAGCACTTGCAACACCTCGGTAGGTTCCATGGTTTTTAGGGCCTTGTCCATATCCATCTGGAAAGTTTTTGTGGTCCCGACCGTAAAATATTCTTGAAGACCATTTTTACTTTTTTCTTTTATTGCATTCATATTCCTGTATGTTTAATTATGTATGTCCAATGATCATTAATCCTGATTGCTATATGGGTAAAATACTTCCGTACTATAAAAATGTCTTTCGAAGAACCAGGAGTTTTAAGATTTGCATTCTTAGGTCGATAGTATAAATATCAACTTGTCCGATATGTCGGGCAAGTGAAGTTTTGATAAGTAGCGATTTAGGACCTTCTATGAACTTTTTAAAAGTTTCAGAGCTTCCATTTGGAGAAATAAACAAATAGTACATAACACATCCTTTTTAAGGTTGATGCATCATGATCAGAATATAAATGAAGTTGAAATCATTTATTTTGACAGACTGTCCACATTCTGAACCACCGCGGCTTTTGTGCTCGGTTGGCACCCATTGAGGGTTCTTGATGTATTTCTGAAGCGAAAATAGGAATAGGGTAGCCCAGCTCCAAAATTCTTCGATTTAAGGATGGTTTTTTCGGTAATAAGAATCTATTCCTTTTAAATAGAACTTTGAATTAAACCATAAACCCATATCCTGTGAACATAAAAATTTACGGGAAATTAAAAATTTAAGTATTTCACAGACATACCTTTCATGGGAAATAAAATAGCTGTTTTTAGATTTTAATAATGTCTTTCGACAGGTGATTTATCGATAACACGCGCGAATTTTTAACATAAAATATTTTTTTCAGCTATTTTTTAAATAATGTATTTTTTATCTAAAAACCTTCCAATATATTCATTTTCATAGGATAACATTTTCTCCGAACAATTGAATATTAACCTAATATAGATACCCTATGCAAATTTTCTCTATTTACTTAATTATTGGTTTGTCTTTGACTATTCTGACTTCTGAAATCAATGATATGCCCTCGTATGATGAAGATGATGATATAGAAATAACAAATAGCGACAGAGTCGTTTATATTTTATTATGGCCAATTATTCTGGTTTATGTTATTTATAAACTTAAAAAATAACCACATGTGGAAATTATTATACGACTCCTTAAAAGAAATTAAGGTTATTGATTTTCAAGATATCACTCAAGCGAATACCAAACGTTTTATTGAAGAAAACGGAGGTATCGGTCAAGATTTTAAAGAAATGCTCATCCATTTGTTCGGTATACAAGACCTGCATGATAAAAATGAGATAAGGAACATTTATGTAATCTTTGAAAATGAAAGATTAGCAGGAATTTTATACGGGCACCATGTACTAAATTTAAAAATGAAACCGTTCTATAAAAAACTGATTCAGAAGGCCACTACAATTAAGTATACAGATGAAATTTCTATTTCTATAGTTCATAAAGTAGTGAAGAGAATCATAGAACAAAAAAATTCCATTATCTCCCCCAAGGAATTTGAAATTTTGAACGGATTTTCCAACACTGAAAATGATATGCCGTTTATGGAAAATATGTATTGCATTGATAGTTCTGGTTTTTCGGACCTGCGATTATATCATTTATGTGAGACACGTTATTTTAAACGAATAAAAAACGGGTATTCAAAAAAATGGAATACGGTGGTAGCCATGAAAGATTTCAGGGTCACTAAATTATATTATAAAAAACACCTCTTAATGGGTTTTTCACTTTATAGAAAAGAAGATGGCGAACAATTCTTCTGGAGTGGACAATTACAAGAGGTTTTGGAGAGTTTAACCTTAAAATAAATACTAATAAATTATGAGAAAAATTATACTGATTTCCTGTTCTTCTAAGAAGGGTAAAGTTGCTACTCAGGCAGAAAATCTTTATATAAGCCCATTGTTTAGAAAGAGTCTTGAATATGCTAAACTCTTGAACCCTGAACATATCTTTATACTTTCTGCTAAACATCATTTAGTAAAGCTTGATGACATTATCGAACCCTACAATACGACTCTTAGCAATGTTAGTAAGAAAGACCCTTCTTTAGAAATATTGAGTTCAAAAGACAAACAAGAATGGGGTAAAATAGTATTAAAGCAACTGTCCAAATATACAGATTTTAAAAAGCATGAAATATTGATACTTGGTGGAAAAGAATACTTTCTCCCTCTTTCCAGTAAGATTAGCTCGGAATCGATGATACTTAATGGAAGAATAGGAGAAAGATTAAAATTTCTGAATACTGAAATTGCAAGATTCAAAAGCAACTAAGACTAGGCATGGAACAATCTATTGAATTATACTTGTCTAATTTTAAAAACAAGCAAGGAATCTATCTCATTAAGCCATTAAATATAGAAGTTTTGAAAGATATTTGTTCGGTTTTGGATTATAGATATTCCAGCAATATCGCCTATATAGGAAAAGCCAACCTAACAAAAACAAGTGATCTAAGAAAAAGAGCAAGGCAAGAAATGGGCTGGTCAAATTTTGAAGGAGCTACGTTTGTTAGAAAGATAGGTTTGTATTTGGGGTTTGATGTAAAAGATAAAAAAAATAAAATTTTAAGGGAAAAAACCAAAGAGTTCATATGCTCTAACTTTTCGATTGAATGCAAGGTTTTTGAAACGGATAATCTTCAAGAAATAGAAACTGATTATATTCAAAAAATGAAGCCATGTCTAAATGTAAGAAAGGTCATTAAATCTGTATGAAACCCCTAACCAAATCACGTTTTAAACTTGGACTGGAATGCCCTAACAAACTGTATTTTACATCAAAAAAAGAATATGCGAATCAAAGTCTTGACGATTCGTTTTTGTTGGCATTGGCAAAAGGAGGATTTCAGGTAGAGGCTTTGGCGCGTTTACATTACCCGGAAGGCGTATTTATTGATACGGAAAACCATGAATATGACCGGGCAATAAATCTTACCCGTGAACAACTGGGAAAAGATGCTATTTCCATATACGAAGCGGCCTTTGAACACGAAGGACTTTTTATCCGAACGGACATTCTTTCAAAAAGAGAAAACCATATTAAGCTCATTGAGGTAAAGGCTAAATCATTTGACCCCAATGATGAATATTTATTCTTGGGAAAACGAGGGGGAATCAATAAAGGATGGAAATCATACCTTTTCGATTTGGCTTTTCAAAAGTATGTGGCACAGAAAGCGTATCCCCAATTTACTTTTGAAGCCTATCTCTTGATGGCGGACAAAACAAAAACCGCCAAAGTGAATGGCCTAAATCAATTATTTAGGATACCCAAAGAGGGAAATCCAAGAACCGATGTGGTTAGTGGTATATCTACTATAGACGAAATTGGGGGCTCCGTGCTTTCGGAAATCAATGTGGATGCCCTAATCAATGGTATTATTGCAAACGAACACCCTTATTTTGACAACCTTTCTTTTTTGGAATCCATTACTTTGTTTAAAGACGCCTACCAAAATAATGAGTACTTAAATTGGCCTACGAATTTCAGCAGTTGTAAAGGTTGTGAATTTAAAACCACTCCAGAGCAGGAAAGGGAGGGGTTGAAATCCGGTTTTAAATATTGCTTTAAAAAACAACATCAATGGCAGGATCGGGACTTTGAAAAATCCAATGCATTTGAGATATGGAATTTTAGGGGCAAGAACCTTGTTGAAGAAAACCGCCTGCTGATGGATGAACTTACCGAGGAAGACATCAATATAAAAGTGGAAGCGGGAAGGTTATCATCTTCCGAACGGCAGTGGGTCCAAATTGAAAAAGCCCAACAAAAGGACGATTCCATTTTTGTTTTAAGAGAGGAACTGAAAGAAGAAATGGCTAAATGGAATTTTCCATTGCATTTCATAGATTTTGAAACCAGTACCGTAGCCTTGCCTTTCACCAAAGATAGAAATCCGTATGAGCAAGTAGCTTTCCAATTCTCCCATCATCAATTACGCGAAGACGGAAGTATTGAGCATAGAAATGAATACATCAATAACACCCCTGGGGAATTTCCCAATTTCGAATTTGCACGTGCTCTGAAAAAAGCCCTATCCGAAGATGAAGGGACAATTTTCAGGTTCGCAGCTCATGAAAACACAATTGTCAATGCTATTATATCCCAATTACAGGCAGGTACAGAGGAAGACGCCACCGAATTAATTGCCTTTTTAAAATCCATTTCTACTTCGACTAAAAACAATGTGGATCAATGGGTCGGTGGGCGAAGCATGGTGGATTTGAACAAAGTGGTCAAAGACTATTATTACAATCCGTTGACCAAAGGCTCAAATAGCATTAAAGCCGTTTTGCCCGCTAGTTTGGACACCAGTACTTTTTTACAGGAAAAGTATAGCCAACCTATTGGAACAATAGGAGTCGGTAGTACCAATTTTCAACCGGATCATGTTTGGCTCCAAAAAAACAATGAGGGAGTTGTTAATCCGTATAAAATGTTACCTCCTTTGTTTGAGGGTTGGAGTATGCTCGAATTGGATGACACCATTTCCGAATTGGAAGGTATTGCCGATGGTGGTGCGGCTTTAACGGCTTATGCCAAATTACAATACACCGACATGGACCAAAAAGAACGTGATGAAATCACCAACGCCTTGTTGAAATATTGCGAATTGGATACTTTGGCCATGGTCATGATCTATGAGCATTTTAAGTATGATCTTTGTGTATGAAACTTCACATTTTACATAGAAGAGTATAGTAAAAAGATTATTTCATTAATATGGTGGTAATTCCTTAACGAGGATTTCTCATTAGATACTCATCAACCTTTAGGTTAAGATCATCTTTAGTCATTTGCCTACCCTGCATTAACCATTTGTCAATTTCTTTCTTTTCAAAATATAAACGCCTACCCTTTTTAATAAAAGGTAAGGAACGTTTATGCACAAGACCGTAAATGGTGTAAACTGACAGATTTAAATAAGTGCTGAGTTCTAAACTTGTCATGGGTTTACTTCGGGCTTTGTCTATATCTCCTTCTTGCTGTAATACTAGCTTTTCTAGCAATGCTTCAATCCGGTTTAGCCGTTCATTAATAATTTCGAAAGGATTTTCCATAATTATGTTTTAATAAAATTGTATTTAGTCATATTTCTTATCGCTAAAAAACCTTTTCAGAATATATGCATCCATTTCCTCTTGGCTAGGCATTTTAGTTTCGCAATCAGTTTTTTCTGATATGTTATTTTGTTGTTGGTTTTGAAACAGTTTTTCAAGCAATAACTCGATACGTTCTAATCGTTTATCTATAATTTCAAAAGAGTTTTCCATCGTTAGATTTAAGGACTATTTTTAAGTTAAAGAGTTCTAATTTTTAGTAAAAGTTTAATCAGATTGATATCTTTTTGCAATGCCGTAATATCTTTTTTGTGGAGGGTATAGCATCAGTTGTGAACATTTTTTAACAATATTCCTATGTGAGACTATTAGGAGTGTTATAGTTGGAAATGGCTTTTTAAACGAATATTCGAATTGCTCAACCAAAAGCCGGAGTATCTTAAAAGAACTACAACAGCCATTTAAATAACAAACCACCTCCTTCACACCTCATTTCCCAAATTTAATGAGTCCCTTAGGGGTTTGTAATGCAAATCTTATTTTCGCTTGTTGGCGCTTACTAAATTTCAACTGCTGAAAAAGAATGCGATTGGAAACAAATAATTGCTCAACCTCTTCTTTATAGGGTGTTGCCAGCTCTAAAGATTTTAAATAAGAGCTACCATCACTTTCTAGGGAGGACGGTTCGGCACTTTCTGACCAATTAACGAATAACGGATTCATGGTCAACTGGGGGTCGTTCGTCATTATAAAATTACATTAGCCATTATTATGTTTATGATAGCTTTTTACGTGGGTAATCAGAATCGAACATAAAATCAATGTCCATGATGTATTTTAGAGCGTAATAGTTTCCAGTTTACAAAATGGGCCGATGAAACCAATAGTGCTCCACTTACCGTATTTACGGTTTCCCAGGTTTCACTAAAATGAAACCTGCTTATGGCAATTAGAATAAAGCCAACGGCAGCAATAACCAAAGGGCTGGATCTGCGATGTGTTTTTCTGTAGCTTGGCCAAAGAGAAATAAAGACGAACAATATACCCAGCGCAATAAACGACCACTCTATAATAGGGTCGTGCAAAAAATGTAGCCCCGATAAAGATGAAAACGAGAGTAAAATGGGCACTGCCGCACAATGAACGGCGCAAATGAACGAACTGGTTAACGCAATTATATCAAAAGTTTGATTTTTTATCTTCATTATTATGTTTAATGTATTCTTACTAAAAGTTTCTGGGTAGCGTGACAGGTATTTGTCCGAAGGCTGTGTCTTATTTTGAGAACAAAGTCCTTACGCCTTTTTATATGTATAGGGCACTTTGTTTATTGTTGGGGAATAAATTTCTTTCCAATTTTTTATCATCCGGTCTTAAATAGATTTGTCAAACTTAAGAAGAATTTTTCTTATTGCAACAATATCGCATTAATAATTTATAAAAAGAGTACATACACCTTAATGTAGGTTGGTTTATGTCTATTCAGGATTTTTTTATCGGTAACAATCATTTTGGGTGTTCTTTCATTTGGCTAAAGTGAGGGATTCCCATTTTTTTCTAGATTTCTATCCTACTTTTGTCATAAAACGGGATACCGATGAAGATTTTGATAGTTGAAGACGAGCCACAGATGCTAGAGAATATGCGCCAGACTTTGGAGCAAGAAAAGTATATTGTGGAGTCCGCCTCTGATTACACTACGGCCCAAGAAAAAATAGGGGTGTACGATTACGATTGTATTTTATTGGACATTACCCTGCCCGATGGTAATGGATTGGCCCTTTTAGAACAACTAAAAAGTCTTGGAAAAGAGGATGGAGTAATTATTGTTTCTGCAAAAGATTCTTTAGACGACCGCATAAAGGGCCTTGACCTAGGGGCGGATGATTACTTGCCAAAACCTTTTCATATGGCCGAGTTACATGCCCGCGTTAAGGCGGTTGTACGCCGACGTAGTTTTGAAGGCAATAAACATATAGAAATAGGCAATCTGGTTATTGATCCTGAGAGTAGGAGTGTAAGCATAGGTGGTAAAGAAACCATGTTTAACCGCAAAGAATATGATATTCTACTGTATATGATCTCTAATAAAACGCGCTTGGTAACTAAAATGGCCTTGGCAGAACATGTATGGGGCGATCATATAGATCAGGCCGATAGTTTCGATTTTATATACTCTCAAATAAAGAACCTTCGCAAAAAACTTTCGGATGCCGGGGCCGCCATTGAAATAGAAGCGGTGTATGGGGTAGGGTATAAACTACAGGGCATTTAAAAAGAAAAATACGGTGTCTACCGTTATAGGGGAGACCGGGATGGTCTATTCTTTGACCCAGCGCTATAAATTTTATAAAAAGGGCTTTTTTAGGGCTCTGCCTTAGGTTCATATAGGTTAAAAATGTGATAAAAGGCTACTTCTTGACTTAATTCCAAAGTCTTTACAGATTTCGAGCCTAATTTTAAGTCAACCAACCTGCACAGAAGATTCAAAAGATTAAAAAATGAACGAGAAATGCTATAATTTGAATATGGTGAAAGTGAAGTTTTGGACCTTGGCCTCACTACTTATAGGGTCGGTTTTTCTTTATGCGAACTTTAAGGGTTTGAGCCCCGATGATGCGGTGGACAAAGTACGGTATGAAGTGGCGGGCCGTTGGGAACTGCCTGAACAACTTAAAGAGATTTCCGCTATAGAATGGCTGAATGATACTAGTATTGCCGCGGTACAAGATGAGGAAGGGATCATTTTTATTTATGACCTACTTAAAAAAAAGGTCGTGCAGGAAATCGAATTTGGAAGTGCCGGTGACTATGAAGGCTTGGCGATTAACGATAACAACGCCTTTGTGTTGGAGAGCAATGGTAAAATTTCTATCATCCAGAATTACAAAAGCCAGAATAGAACACTAACGGAGTATAAAACCATATTTAGTGTAAAGAACGATATGGAGAGTTTGGAGCTTGATAACGAACACGACCGGTTGTTGGTAATACCAAAAGAGCGCGGAGTTGATTCGGATAGATATAAAGGGGTCTATGCCTTTTCTTTAAAGGATAAAGTACTTGATGAAAAACCGATTTTTAAGATCGATATGGCCGATGAGGTCTTAAAACATCACAGAAAAAAGAAACTTCACAAAACCTTTCGCCCTTCTGATATGGCCATTCATCCCCAAACTAAAGAAATATATCTGTTAGACGGGGCGGATGCAAAATTGCTGATTTTAGACAAAAACGGAAAAGCAAAAAGCGTATATACATTAGACGATACATTATTTCCGCAGCCAGAAGGTATTACGTTCAGCCCCAACGGTACGTTGTACCTATCTAGTGAAGGAGGAAAGAACAGTGTAGGTACCATTACAGAACTACAATCGGCCCATTGAGCAGGTGTTGTATTACCGCCGTTACCCCCCTGTCTAAAAGATAAATGGTTAGGCCTGTGGTATTTTGGGTAAAGAAGTAGGTAGTTCAAAAACTTCTAGTCCAAAATAAGGCAATGCCGCCAGAAGATGGTCAAAAATATCGGCCATGATATATTCATAATTTTCCCATCTTTTATCGGAACTAAAGGCATAGATCTCTAAGGGTATACCTTGCGACGTCGGTGCCAATTGTCGTACCATTAAGGTCATACTCTTGTTAACCGCAGAATGGCTCTGTAGATAATCGTTCACATATTTTCTAAAGACCCCTATATTGGTAAGGTTTCTACCGTTTATCTCCAATTCTTTATTTATTTCGTTTGTAGTGTTATACGATTGTATCTGTTCGTTTCTTGTGGTAAGATAGGGTTGTATAAGTTGAATTTTTTTAAGGTTCTCCACATCTTCGCTTGTTAAAAACCGGACACTCTTTTGGCTAATAATCAAGGCGCGTTTAATACGTCTTCCCCCTGCTTCTTGCATGCCCCGCCAGTTTTTAAAAGAGTCGGATATTAACGAATAGGTAGGTATGGTGGTAATCGTCATATCAAAATTCTGCACTTTTACCGTAGCAAGGGTAATTTCGATCACACCACCATCGGCACCATATTTTTCAAAAGTGATCCAGTCGCCGATGCGTACCATATCGTTGATGCTTACCTGTATACTGGCCACGAGCCCAAGAATAGAGTCTTTGAATATTAGTAGAATTACGGCCGAGCCCGCCCCTAGGGCGGTAAAAAATTTCCATATCTGTACCTCTGTGATGATGGCAATAATGGTTAGGATGCCAATGAACCATGCAAAGATCATGAACACCTGTATGTAGCTATCCATTGGTTTATCGCGAAACCTACGTTTGGTCTTTAGGTAGTCGTTGGTGCTTCTAAAAACACTTTTAACGATCAAAAGGGTCAATACCACAAAGGCAATCTGAAGTATTTTATTTGCTATGTTGCCGGCATATTCAAAATCTATGAACGTGTAAGGGCGCAACTCGAACAAGATAGACAACGGAAGAATATGGGCTAGGTATCTGGGTACCTTGTTGGTCACTAAAAAATTATCATAATTGGTCTTAGATTTTCTGGCCAATCGCAGCGATACAGATCGTAAAACTTTCCAGATGACCAGGTCTAGAAACAAGGCTAAAATTAAACCTCCAACCAATAAAACCAATAGGTTCAAGTATGAAGCAAGCTTTTCGCTCATACCTGTTTCCAAAAGATAGTGATATAAAAGTCGCGACAGTCCGTTATTCATGGTGGTTTGTTTTGAACTTAACAAAGCGCAAAATTACATCAAGAACGGCAATTATAGTTTATTACCGGTAGTTATAACATAAAATTAGGGAATGTGGCGGCAAAAGGGACAATCTTTGCTCTATGCATGTAGGGCCAATACGGGCACATGCTTATAAAACCCTAGTTTGCCCAAGGTAGGCTTGCCGAAACCTAGTTTTTTGAAGAAAGAAGGTTTTTTGTCGATATAGCTTACCATGTTGCTTTTTCTGCTCTCTATAAAACAACTTATGGCCGTAGGCATTTCAACATTGTGCAATACATTAAAGGCATGATCTATACCGTGTAGAAATTTTCGCAACAAAATTTTGTTCTTTCTTTGCTCAAAAGAGAGTTCTTTGGCATCCGTCAAACTTAATATTTGCACACTTGCGTTCGTTAATTTGGCAATCTCTGCCAAACATTTTACTTCGTAACGGTTAAAATTGGTGTTAAAGTCGGTGGCCAGAACTATTTCTTTTAAAGAGTTGAACGAAACATTTTTCGGAACCACCAGAATAGGGCACTTTCTTATGTTCTCTATAACCGCCAAGGTGTTTTTACCATAGTTGTTTCCCCTTCTGTTACCAGCGCCCTTGGCACCCATTACGATCATGTCTATGGCAAGGTCATGAACAACATCTTTAACGGTATCTATAAACAAGTTAGATTTAGATAATACGTGAAAGCGATGGTCTATGTTGTTGTTTGACAAGGTAAGACGGGCCAGGGTGTTGCCCAGCCCCTCTTTTGATTTTTTCTCCGACATTTTATTGAAAGCCTCATCAGGATCTAAAAGCGTTAAGTTGTCTAGACCGTGGGTTTCTTTTGCATAGGTATTCAATATATAAAAATCACAATCACAATCTTCAAAAAGTTTTGTGGCGTATTGAATGGCGCTCCATGAACTTCTTGAAAAATCCGTCGGCAATAATATATTTTTTCCCATGGCTTAGTTTTAGTTTATGGCCGCCGACATTATGAGTCCTAGACCTTATGTTGTTTCATTATCTTTTGGCATGCAATAAAATTTTCGATAAAACCTTTGATTTTATATCTCGATATTTCTGAATATGCGAGATATAAGCTTCACGATTTTTTTCGTGAGTGTTTAGATAATAAGAATCGCATTGAAGGGTATCGCATTCCATGGCATTTTTAATAGTGCCTTGGTAGCGGTACAACGTTGCTAATCTTATAGTATTTTCTCTTCGTATAGTATGTAACTGTACGTATATTTCAATGTTATTGAGCATACAATCCTCAATATCCAGTAAATAATCGAGCTCTTCGTTGATATACTCTAGATCATGAGTCCAACTACGGACTTCCAACGTATCTTTTTTCACCATGATTCTATCGTCGGATTCATGGTTATAAAAAGGTGTAAGCCCGTTCATAAGACCATATTTAAATTGATACGCTCGTTCTCTTGATCTACCTTTTCAATAGTGAGTCTTTGCTCTCCGGAAGGAAACTCCCAAACAATGGTATCTCCTTCGCTATAACCTATTACTGCGGCCCCCATAGGGGTGAGAATAGATATTCTGTCACTTTTTACATCACTATCGCTGGGCATTACCAACTTAAACTGTTTCCGCCAACCATTTTCAGAGACTATGGTTACGGTAGCGTTAAAACGAATAACATCGGCAGGCATATCGGCTTCGTCATAGATTTTGGCGGTCTCCATTTCGCCCACAAGTTTTTGAACAGATTTGCCAAGGGTACTATCTTTATAGTACCCCGACAGGTTCATTAACTTTTTTAAGAGTACATATTCTTTCTTTTCTATGACCAATACACCATATTTCATTTTAACCAGATTTTAATTATGGAAAAATTCCACGTTGTACATAAGCTTCCTCTAATCTTTCTATTGCAATAATAAATGCGGCGGACCTTAGGTCTACATTTCGTTTTTTAGAAGTTTCCATGACTTTGTTAAAAGACTCTCTAAGTTTCTTTTCCAGCTTTGCCATCACCTCTTCCAATTGCCAGATTTCTCCGTTTCTGTTTTGCAACCACTCAAAATAACTACCGATTACCCCGCCAGAATTACAAAGTATATCAGGAATAATTTCCACCCCTTTTTCAAGCAATATTTGTTCTGCTTTGACATCGGTAGGTCCGTTGGCACCTTCTGCAATGAGGTATGCTTTTATCTTAGAAGCATTCTTTTCGGTAATTTGGTTGCCCAAGGCTGCAGGAATACAGATGTCGCAATCCAACCCAAAAAATTCACTGTTGTCTATAGACCTTGCTTTTGCAAACCCCACAATACTACCTTTGTTGGCCTTGGTATATTCCAAAAGGTTTTCTACAGAAATACCTTCTTCGTTAACAATACTACCGTAAGCATCTTGCACCGCGGTCATGATAGCACCCTCTTGCTCTAAGAAATGAGCGGCCCAATAACCAACGTTACCAAAACCTTGTACCGTAAATTTTTTGTCTTTTAGGTCAATGTTTTTGTGTTCGGCCCAAAATTTTATACTTAAGAAAACCCCATATCCTGTGGCCCTGTCCCTACCTTGAGACCCCCCTGCACCAATGGGTTTACCTGTAACCACATGCATATTGGTAGAACGTTCTGATGGAGACTTTGTAGACATAAAAGTATCTAGGATCCATGCCATTGTCTGCGGATTGGTGTTTACATCCGGAGCCGGAATATCCAGTTCTGGCCCTATATTGTCACCAAGAGCATAGGTAAACCTTCTGGTAATACGTTCTAGCTCGGCATCCGAATATTTTGTGGGGTCTAGCTGTATTCCACCTTTAGCTCCACCATAGGGCAAACCTGCCAAAGAAGTTTTCCATGTCATCCACATGGCCAAGGCTCTTGCAGCATCGATATCTACCGTAGGGTGGTAACGAAGCCCACCCTTGTAGGGGCCTAAAGAGTTATTGTGTTGTACGCGGTAGCCCGTGAAGATCTCCACTTCACCATCGTCCATACGTACGGGAAAATGAACTACAAGCTCATTGTTTGTTACCTCTAATATTTTTCTAATATTAGGATTAAGCCCAATTATATCAGCCGCATTGTCAAATTGTCTCATGACATTATCCAACATGCCCTGCTTTCTTTGTTTTTTGGGTGCAGATGTTTTTGCAATCATAGTTTTGGTATTAAAATGAAACCGTTTTTAAATTTTCTTTTTTTAACGGTTACTTTTATAATTTGGTATTTTTGACCTCCTGTAGTTTAGGGTATTCGAATTTTTATCATAAATATGATGATACTCGCTACAAGAACTTATTCTTGTTTTGTCGGTAGTCAACACGCATTTTATGCGATGTTTACATGTACTGCAAATGCTTCTTGGATAAATCATCTCTTAATGGAATAAGACCTATAAAACGAGTAAAACCTACCTGACCCTTATCCCCAAACATTGAACAAACCTAGAGTTTCTGGAAGCCAGGCAGATTTACATCAACCAACTAAATTTTTATTTTTCTTGAAGTTCCCCAGCTTGTAGCGCTTCATCAAAATCAACCGAGACTACGGTATGGCTTCCAAAAAACCTACCTCCATCTTTACGTTTTATTTTAACTTCTGTGCTGCCGTCCTTTTTTTCTTTTACCGAGGTGACCACCACCGTATTTTTTTCTACACTTTTATAATTTGCTATTCCTCCCCGTTTGATAATAAAATTGGCCCTAGGGAAGTTTATATGCTTGTATTTGTTTGCTTCGGGCTTTCCTATTTCAAAAACATCGCCCACTTGTACATTCTTCGATGTCTGGTCAATGTTTTGAGCCATTAATGTACTTAATGAGAACAGTAAGGTAATTGCGTATTTGATCATATCTTAAATGTTTATAGTTATACAATTTTGCTTTAGGGATCGCGATCCTTAAAAGCTTTGTGCCATTAAGGCAAATGACATGCCCATAATTCTTAAAGAAAAGATAAAATTTATAATATACTGATATACAGTAAGTTAAATATAAGCGTAGTGAAAGTGTATTTTGGCAATTGGGGAAAATTTACCCAAGTGAGTAATTATTGTCCGGCACTTTATTTTAATTTTGATCGTAGGGTCTTCCTATCTATTTGAAGTATTTCTGCTGCCTTGCTCTTGTTTCCTTGAGTATGGTTAAGAACCCGTTGAATATATTCCTTTTCCATTTCCTGTAAGGTCCTAAATTCCGAATCGGGAAAATCTATTTGAAATTTAAGGTGCTCAGGAAGGTCTTTCACCCCTATGGTGCCATCACTCATGATAACGGCACGCTGTATGGCGTTCTCTAACTCCCTTATGTTACCGGGCCAGTGGTAATTGGTCAAAATTTGAAGGGCATCCGGTGATATATGCAATAATCGATCTTTGTACTCGACACCATATTTGCGTATAAATTTTTCTACCAAGAGCGGGATATCCGCTTTGCGTTCACGCAGAGGGGGAACATTAATTTCCACCACGGTGAGACGGTAATAAAGATCTTCGCGAAATGTATTGTTTTTAATGTCCTCCAACAAATCGGCATTGGTGGCGGCAATAATACGGATGTCCACTTTTTCGGTCTTTCTAGAACCTACTCTGGTAATCTCTTTTTCTTGCAGTGCGCGGAGCATTTTTGTCTGTACTGCCAAGGAAGCCGTTCCTATTTCATCTAGGAACAAGGTACCGCCTTCTGCCGCCTGAAAAAAACCATTTCTATTTTCATTGGCCCCGGTAAAAGCACCTTTGAGGTAACCGAACAACTCGGCCTCTTGTAAATTTTCGGGAATGGCACCACAATTTACGGCAATGAAAGGGGCACGCGAGTATTTGCCAGAGTAATGAATGGCCCTTGCCACAAGCTCTTTTCCGGTTCCACTTTCCCCTTTGATCAAAACGGTAGCTTTATTGTCCTTAACCCTATCAACGATATTGGTGACTTTTCGAAAAGCATCCGATGCCCCGACCATATCGGCATATAAATTGGGTTTAGCCGCCGTTGTTTCATATGTTCTTGATTTTCGTTTGGCACCGAGTTCAAAAGCCTTGAGTACCGCTTGTCTAAGCTCTTCTTTGGTAAAGGGTTTTGTTAAATAATCGGCAGCTCCCGACTTAATAACTTCTAGGGCCCCTCCTACCGATGGGTAGCCTGTGACTACCAGCTTTGGCATTTCTGGATAATGTTCGTTTGCAAACCTTAACAATTGAAGTCCGTCTACTTCCGGCATTTGAATATCGGTTATCAATAAGTCGATGAAAGTATCCTTTAAGATATAGATCGCTTCCTTTACCGAAACGGCCTTGTAAGTATGGTAGTTCATAGACTGCAAATGCCTTTGCAAGAGTTCTAGAATATCGATGTCGTCATCTACCAATAAAATATTTTCTTTATGTAGGGCCATGTTTATAATTTAGGAAAATCTATGATAAAAATAGTTCCTTTTGGAGTATTGGGCCTATGTGTTATGGTTCCTTTATGACTGGTAATAATACCATGTACCACACTAAGGCCCAGACCAGAACCTTCGCCATGGGGTTTAGTAGTGAAGAAAGGCTCAAATACTTTGGTTTCGTTTTCGGGGTCTATTCCCTTTCCTTGATCAGAAATACTGATTTCTATATTTTTTTCCTTTTCCTGTATGTCTAGGCCTATGACCCCATTTTCTGGAGAATAATAGATGGCGTTCATAATCATATTAAAAAGCACTTGAGTAAGTTGTACGGTATCGGCCCTTAATTGTATGTCGTCGTGGCTGAAAGATGTATTTACCTTTATGTTTTTCTCATGTAGCGAGGGTTTCAATAGTTCTAAAACACTTTCTACGTTCGAATTTACGTGTAAAGAATGCATTTCTTGTGGCATCTCACAGGCAAAGAACATTAGCTTTTTTACAATTTCACGACTAAAAATGGCATTGTCCACTATCTTTTCAAGATCTTGTATGGCCTGTTTATCTACCATCCGCTCTTTTAATAGTTCAGCAAAACCTAAAATATTGGCAAGGGGTGTATTTAGTTCATGGGCGATACCAGCGGTAATTTCACCCAGTATATAAAGTCTGTCCGTATGTTCCATTTGCCGTTTTACGGCAGCTTCGCTATCCCGTATTTGTTTTCTTTCCAATAAATTGCCTACCGCTAAACTTACACTTGCCAGCAGTATTTGTTCTTCTTCCAGAAAATCGGATTGTGAGTATTTTTCTTTCGGATACCCCACTTTGATGTACCCTTCTATTTTATTGAACACCTTAATGTCCGATTTTAAAGAGACCATAGTGGGTTTATATGCATCTGTTTTTACTTCATAGGCATTGCAAGAGAGATAAGCTTCGGCATCATCTTTGTGTAACCAAGCTTTTTTTAAGCATTGTACAATTGCTCGCAACGAGGTTTCCAATTGGTTGTAATCGGCGTTTACAATAATCGATGTAACATCGTACAAGCAGGTCAACTCTTTGATGCGTTCCTTAAGTTTATCTTCGGTAGAATTCATGGTAGATCCATCTTTGGTATATAAAACTTGAGCTAGGCAAGATCTTAAATAATTTTTGGTATCAAAAATATAGGAGTAATAATTAAGTGAATGATGTTAACCCTAATTTGTTTTGACCAACCATTGATATTAACAAATCAATGATAATTGGATCTACAATTTATAAACTCATAAAAAAATATTCGAACGCTAAATTCTTTTGCTTAGAATTTATTTTCTTCCTGACTATTGCTTAATTTTCTATCAAATTCAAACTAATTCAAAAAAATGATTTCAAAAACAAAAAGGTACAAGGTGGCCCTTGTGGCTCTTGTGATGGCATTCGCATGCGTTCATATGAGTTGGGCGCAACAAGTTCCTTCCCCAAAAGATGTGTATGGCTTTAGGGTAGGAGACGATTACAAATTGGCCGATTATTCGCAGATCGAGGATTATTTGACAAAGCTGGACAAAGCTTCTGATCGGGTAAAAATGGTTGAAATAGGTAAAACGGTTCTAGGACGAAAGATGTACGTGTTGTTCATTTCAAGCGAGAATAACTTGGCCCAACTCGATAAATGGAAGGATATAAGCACCAAACTTGCTAGGGTTCAAGTTTCAGATAGTGAAGCGGTTAAACTTTCGGAAGAAGGCAAAGCAGTTGTTTGGGTAGATGGCGGAATGCACTCTACCGAATTGGCGCATGGCCAAATGACCTCTGAACTGGCATATACCTTGGCTACATCGGAGTCTACCGAAATGAAAAAAATCAGGGAAAACGTAATTACCATATTAATGCCGGTAATGAACCCCGATGGGTTGGATATTGTTGTGGATTGGTACAAAAAAAATCTTGGGACTCCTTATGAAACCTCTCGTCCCCCCATATTGTACCATTACTATATGGGACATGATAACAACAGGGACTGGTTTATGAATACCATGCCAGAGACATACCATGTTACCAAGATACTGTATAATGAGTGGTACCCACAGATTGTTTATAACCATCACCAATCTTCACCATCATGGACCAAAATCTCATTGCCACCATACGCAGATCCCGTAAACCCAAGAATTCACCCAGCAATAACAGCAGGAGTAAGTGAGGTTGGTTCTGCGATGACAAAAAGGTTTTCTTTGGAGAATATGCCAGGCGCCATAGCCGACAATTTCTACACCATGTTCTGGAACGGTGGAGGGCGTACGGTTCCTTATTACCATAACATGATCGGTATTCTAACGGAAACAGGACATACTTCGCCTACCCCAAGGTTCTATGACCCCGAAAAGCTACCAAAAACAGTAGCTGGTGGTACCCCTACGGATGGCACAGATATTATGTATCCAGACCCATGGAAGGGTGGTGAATCTCATTTTAGGGATGCCGTAGATTATATGCTTACCGCTACTTGGGCGACATTGGATCTGGCCGCTGATAGAAAAAGCAACTACTTGTACAACATATATAAAATGGGTGCCTCCGCAATTGAAAAAGCGAAGACCGAAGGTCCTTTTGCCTATATAATCGGAAAGGATCAATGGGATTCTTTTGAGGCCGTAAACTTGGTAAATGTTCTACTAAAAGGTGGAATAGAGATAGAAAAGGCTACAAAAAGCTTTACAGTAAATGACAAGAAGTACGAAAAAGGGTCTTATATCATATATGGAGGTCAGGCTTTTAGACCCTATCTGATGGATTTGTTGGAAAAGCAAAATTATCCTACCCGCTTTCAATATCCTGGAGGTCCACCGGACACACCGTACGATTTGGCAGGTTGGACATTACCTATGCAAATGGGTGTTTCTGTAGATAAAATAGGCGACTCGTTCAATGTCTCAACTGAAAAAGTAACCTCCTTGGCAGATTACTATGAAGGCGAAGTGGCAGGAAATGCCTCTTTTGGGTATGCCCTTAGTGTAAATACCAATGCTTCGGTAGCGGCGACCAATAAAATACTCAAGGCCGGTGGTACTGCTTATAAGAGTAAAGAATCTTTTAAGGTAGGCAAAACAACATTTGCTGCCGGATCCTTTATTGTTTCTGGAGATAAGGAATTAATAGAGTCACTTTCCGAGGAGTATGGTCTTGAGTTTAAGGGAGTATCATCTAAACCAGAGGCAGCGTTGACAAAATTACACATGCCAAAGGTGGGTCTTTATAAATCTTGGGTCGCCAATATGGATGAAGGCTGGACCCGTTTTGTAATGGATGAATATGCCTTTGAGATGGATACTTTGCACGATAGGGACATTCAAACGGCAGATCTGTCTATGTACGATGTAATCATACTTCCTTCCCAGAGAGCTAAATCTATACTGCACGGCCATTCTGTACTACAAATGCCGGAAAAGTTTACGGGAGGCATAGGCCTGGAAGGTTCTTTGGCTTTGAGCAAATATGTGAAGAACGGAGGGCTTTTAATGGCTTTTGACGAGGCGAGCAACTATGTAATAGAGCAGTTTGGATTGCCATTAAAAGATGCAACAGAAGGGGTTGGCAGTAAAAGTTTCTTTATTCCCGGTTCATTGATCAAAACGGGAATAGACACCTCTCACCCGTTGGCTTTTGGTATGCAAGATACCGTTGCCGTATCGTTCAACAAAAGTCGTGCGTTCGTTATAGATAAACAGCGTAAAAAAGGAGAAGGTGGAGACGAGGACATTAAAGATGCCCCTGCCCCAGAGGTAGAAGTAATAGCCACTTACGCACCCAAAGACTTATTAATGAGCGGATGGGCTATGGGTGAAAACAAATACATAGCCAAAAAGCCTGCCATGGTGAAGGCAAAATACGGAAAAGGCTCCGTAGTACTTTTTGCTTTTAGGCCACAGTTTAGGGCACAGCCTAGAGGCACGTATAAATTAATTTTTAATACAATCTACGAAGGTGCCGCAGAGTAAGAACAAATAGGATCAAGGTTAAAAAAATCTTGTTGCTACTATATTAGTGAAAAACCCATCAGGAGCTGATGGGTTTTTTATTGCGAAAATTTGAAAATGTTTTATCCTGTCATGATCAATATGGCACCCAAAGCGGTAAGGGCTAAAATCATTTTGCGAAAAAAGACTTCATTTATCAACTTAATGATACGGATACCTACAAAAAAACCTAAAAATATACCGGGCAACAATTTCAAGTTTAGAACCAACGATTCCTGTGAAATGGTTTCCCAAACAAAAATATGAAAGGGAAGCTTTATGATATTAACGATTAGAAATAGCCAAGCGGCCGTACCTATAAAATGATTTTTTGGCAATCGCATGGCCAAAAAATAAATATTGGAAAAAGCACCGGCCAGGTTTCCTACCATAGTGGTGAATCCGGCAATAATACCTATGAAACTTGAAAAGGTCCAATGTGAAGGTACGGTTTTAACCTTTTTTCTGTCCCACCAAAACATCATAAATACGGTAATGATAATGATGGTGGCCATACCAATTTTAAAAACGTCCTCTGGAAGGTCTTTTCCTGTAAACACACCAATGATCAAGCCAACGACCATCCATGGCAATACCTTAAATACATAGCTCCATTGTGTATGGCGATGGTAATAGATCACCGCGAATACATCGGCCAAAACAAGTAGGGGTACCACCATTCCTGTAGACTCTTTGGCACCAAAGGCCAAGGCCATAAAAGTAACATTGATTACCGCGATTCCTTTAATGCCGGCCTTGGACATACCAATGACAAATGCGGCCAAGCTTGCCAATATCCAAGATGTGAGAGAAACTTCCATTTATATTGTTAAAGACGAAATAGGTTTCGTCATGAAAGAACAAAAATATCCTAATTTATTTTATCTTTAGAAGCTAACAAACAACCAAACGATGGAATTAAGTACCCTCGACTACAGTTTTATTGTGGTCTTTTTTGCAATTGTATTAGGAATAGGCGTTTATGTGTCGAAGAAGTCGGGAAAAAACTCATCGGAGTTTTTCCTTTCTGGAAGAACCATGCCATGGTGGTTGTTGGGTTTGTCCATGGTGGCCACAACTTTTTCTACCGATACTCCCAATTTGGTTACCGATATTGTAAGAAGCAATGGTGTTTCCGGTAACTGGGTATGGTGGTGTTTTCTAATTACCGGTATGCTTACGGTTTTTGTATATGCCAAATTATGGAGAAAATCGAACGTAAATACGGATTTAGAGTTTTATGAAATGCGGTATGGGGGCAAGCCCGCCAGTTTTTTAAGAAAATTCAGGGCCATTTACCTCGGGGCACTTTTTAATATAATTACCATGGCTTCGGTTACCTTGGCAGCTATTAAGATAGGAGGTATTATGTTGGGTCTGGAACCTTGGGAAACTGTTGTCGGAGCAGGGTTAATAACCGTTATCTTTAGTGCCCTTGGGGGGTTCAAGGGTGTGGTTTATACAGATTTTTTACTGTTCTTTGTGGCGATGTCCGGTGCGGTGGGTGCTGCATATTATTTGGTAAACATTCCTGAGGTGGGTGGTATACATGCTTTAATGGCAAATGAAAATGTGGTGGACAAGCTTAATATTTTGCCCGATTTTGATAATACCGAAGTATTGATAACCCTATTTATTATCCCTATCGCAGTACAGTGGTGGAGCTCTTGGTATCCAGGAGCAGAACCCGGTGGTGGCGGGTATATAGCACAACGTATGTTGGCCGCTAAAGATGAGAACCATGCCATTGGGGCCACATTCTTTTTTAATATTATGCATTACGCATTACGTCCATGGCCATGGATCTTGGTGGCCTTGGCTTCTTTGGTGGTATATCCGGACATAGCCAGTATTGCAGAGGCGTTTCCAAATGTTGCAGAAAGTAAATTGGGCCATGACCTTGCATACTCCGCTATGTTGACAAAATTACCGAGCGGTCTTTTAGGGGTGGTTTTGGCTTCTTTGATAGCGGCATATATGAGTACAATTTCTACCCAATTGAATTGGGGTTCCTCTTATATTGTTTTCGATTTTTATAAAAGACAGGTAAATCCGAATGCCACGGAAAAACAAATGGTTGCCGTGGGTAGAATATCTACGGTGGTACTTATGGTTTTGAGTGCCCTGTTCGCACTAACATTGCAAAATGCCTTTGAGGTATTTGATCTGTTGATACAGTTTGGTGCAGGTACGGGATTGGTTTTTATTCTTAGATGGTTCTGGTGGCGTATAAACGCCTGGAGTGAAATTACGGCCATGTTCGCCTCGGGGATTATTGTAATATTGTTGGCCAAAACAAGCCTAGGCGATATGCTTTTTGCACCGGAAACAGGGGTGTTTCCCGAGTGGGCAAACTACCCGTTTATTGTGGTGGTAACTACGGCTATTTGGATGTTGGCAACATTTTTAACCCCTCCGGAAAGCGATGCGACCCTACGGTCTTTTTATAGAAAAATTCAACCGGGAGGCCCGGGTTGGCAAAAAGTAGTGTCCGATGCAGAAAAGGCACAGGAAGAAATTGTAAAACCTGGGGAAAAATGGAGCGTACCCTCCGGTGTCTCGGCCATGCTGTTGGGGGTTACACTTATTTATTCCATCATGTTCGCAACCGGATATTGGATTTATGGAAGAACCACCAGTGCCTTGGTTCTTTCGGCAATAGCCTTGGTGTCAGGCTTTTTGCTCATTAAGGCTTGGGGCAGAATGAAAGAAGATATCCTATAATAAATGTCTGTGTGATGAGAGAAAGAATCCTATCCGTAGATATTTTCAGGGGAGCTACCATTTTATTAATGGTATTGGTGAACACACCTGGTACATGGTCTAATGTGTACGCTCCTTTTTTGCATGCCGATTGGCATGGATACACGCCTACCGATCTGGTCTTTCCGTTTTTTCTGTTCATTGTTGGCACCTCTATTGTATTTTCTTATCAAAATAGGGAGGTTGGGTATGATACTTATAAAAAGATTCTCATTAGAACCCTAAAGCTAATTGGGCTAGGACTTTTCTTGGGGGCCTTTTTAATAAGGTTTCCTTTTATAAAAGCTTGGGAGAGCATACGTTTTCCGGGAGTGCTCCAAAGAATCGGGGTAGTCTTTTTCTTTGCCTCTATATTGTTTATCAATTTTAAATGGAAAACACTAATAGGTATTGCCATTACCTTACTAATTTTATATTGGATATTAATGACATTGATACCAGTGGATGGTGTCGCTTCCACTTTGGAAAGAGCCCCTAATAATTTGGCCAATTGGTTGGATGTTAAGGTTTTTGGTTCACATAACTATAAGCCCGATTACGACCCAGAGGGCTTGCTAAGCACCGTTCCTTCTATCGTAAGTTCTTTATTAGGAATTTTTACTGGATTGATACTGACCTCAAAACAAGAAAAAAAAGCTACCATTTTAATGGGTATTGGGGGTAGTTTTTTAATAATAGGGCATTTGTGGGATATGGTGTTTCCAATAAACAAAGCATTGTGGACCAGCAGCTTTGTGCTGGTAACTGCAGGGTGGGCCAATCTTATACTTGCCTTGATATATTATTTAACGGATATAAGAAAAATAGAGTTTGGAAGTATTTTCAGGTATGCCGGGGCCAATGCCATTGTGGTATACTTTCTTTCTAGTTTTATTGCCAAGGTAATGGGGCAGATAAAAGTGGGGGATACGTCGTTGCACGGATGGCTTTTTAAAACTATATATGTGCACGATACCATTTCAATGGAGCTGTCATCGTTGCTATATGGTTTGACCGTCGTGGCCTTTTATAGTTTGGTGGCCTATGTACTTTATAAGAAAAAGATCTTTATAAAAGTGTAGAGACCAAAAAGTTTTGTATACCTAGCGTTGCATTAATTTGGCAACGTACTTGCCTATGACATCAAACTCTAGATTTACGATAGTACCTTTTTTGTATGTGTTGAATCGGGTGTGTTCGTAAGTGTACGGAATAATAGCTACATCAAAGGTGTTTTTTCCTGAATTTACTACCGTAAGGCTGGTACCATCAATAGTAATAGAGCCTTTCTCGATAGTGGGGTTTCCGGTAGCATCATCATACTTAAAAGAAAAGATCCAACTTCCGTTTTCTTCTTTTATTCCAATACATTCACCTGTTTGGTCCACATGACCTTGTACAATATGACCATCCAGTCTGGACCCCATGATCATGGCACGCTCCAGATTTACCGGGTCTCCTGGCTTTAAATTTCCAAGGTTGGTTTTTTTTAAGGTCTCGTCGATTGCCGTAACCGTATAATTATTGCCCGATATAGCAACTACCGTAAGACAAACACCGTTATGGGCTATACTTTGGTCAATTTTGAGTTCTGGGGTAATAGAGGCTTCAATAGTTAAATCCAAATTACCTCCATGGGCTTCAATAGAAGTAACCTTGCCCAATGTTTCAATGATACCGGTGAACATGTGTCGTTTAATTTAAGTAATTTTGATGATTGAAATTTGATTACAAAGGTACAAGATATAATGGAGGAAAAAGGGAAAATAAGGTTAGGTATCTCCATCGGGGATTTGAACGGTATCGGCTGTGAAGTAGCATTGAAAACTTTTGGGGATGCCCGAATGTTGGATTTTTGCACTCCAATAATTTTTGCTTCCAACAAGACTATTTCAGGGCAACAAAAGGCTTTGGGACTTAATATTGCCTTTAATGGAGTACATGATGCATCAAAGGTGGTAGAGGGCAAGCTGAACATTGCAAATGTATGGAAGCAAGTACCTAAAATTCAATTTGGCCAAGCGACGAAAGAAGCGGGCGAATTTGCCATACGGTCTTTAAAGGCCGCTGTTGACGCTTTAAAAAAAGGAGATATAGATGTTTTGGTAACGGCGCCGATAAATAAAAACAATATTCAATCGGAAGAATTTAACTTTCCGGGCCATACCGATTATTTGGCGCAAGAACTTGAAGGCGAAAGCCTGATGTTCATGGTAACCGATACACTTAAGGTTGGTTTGCTTACCGACCACGTAGCGGTAAAGGATGTATCTAAGACCATCGTGCCCAGATTGGTGAGAGACAAAATTAATACCATAGAAAAATCCTTGATGATGGATTTTGGTATTAGAAAACCAAAAATTGCGCTATTGGGAATTAATCCCCATAGTGGCGACAATGGTGTAATCGGAAAAGAAGATGATGAGGTGTTGAAGCCGGTCATCAAAGAAATGGCAAATACAGGACATTTGGTGTTCGGGCCCTATTCGGCCGATAGCTTTTTTGGTTCGGATGCCTATAAGAACTTCGATGCCATATTGGCCGCGTATCATGACCAAGGCTTAATTCCGTTCAAAACCCTTTCTTTTGGTCGTGGAGTTAATTTTACGGCAGGTCTCGACAAAGTGAGAACTTCCCCAGACCATGGCACGGCCTACGAGATAGCAGGCAAAGGGGAGGCCGACCATAGCTCTTTTAAAGAAGCGGTGTTTATGGCCTTAAAAATTTATAAGAACAGGACAGAATATTTGGAACTGACGAAAAATGTCTTAAAAAAGCAACGGGTAAAACGGTAATACCATTTTATTTCTTTGCAAAATAAGTTATGAAGATAAATAGTTGATAACTATTGGCGGTTATTAAAATAATAGTATCTTTGCACCCGCCTTTTATGGTAATGATTTAAAATTAAGAGTTGTAAGTGATGAAGCAAAAGGAGTTCAACATTCCTTTTTCGGGATTGAAACAGGGGAAGCACGACTTTAATTATAAAATCGAGAATAAGTTCTTTGAATCTTTTGGTTACGACGAATTTGATGCAGTAGATGTACAGCTAAACGTTGTGCTGAACAAAACCAGCACCATGATGGAGCTAGATTTTGACGCTGCCGGAACGGTGAACGTTAATTGTGATCTTACGAGCGAACCGTACGACCAACCTATAAGTGGAACGCTTCAGTTGGTAGTAAAGTTTGGTGAGGAATACAATGATGATGATGATGAGATATTAATATTGCCGCATGGCGAACATCAGGTGAACATTGCCCAATACATTTATGAAATGATTATACTGGCGGTTCCCCAAAAAAGAGTTCACCCCGGTATTTTAGATGGCACATTAAAATCAGAAGCGTTGAACAAGCTTGATGAGCTTCAACCAAAGGACAAAAAAAATAATAAAGACGATAACGATCCCAGGTGGGACGAATTAAAAAAACTATTAACGGATAAATAAGGTTATAAATGGCACATCCTAAAAGAAAGATTTCCAGAACTAGGAGAGACAAAAGAAGAACGCATTATAAAGCAGTTGCACCTACATTGGCTACTGATTCAACGACAGGTGAAATGCATTTATACCATAGAGCACACTGGCACGAAGGTAAATTGTACTACAGAGGCCAAGTATTGGTAGATAAAACCGAAGAAATAGAAGCTTAATATAGCTTCACGACCTTATATATAACTCCCACTTCCAAGAAGTAGGGAGTTTTTTTTCACCTATATCTAGCCATAGGGCGACCATTAAATTTTACAATCAATTTTAACATAAAGGGATTAAATTTTTCAAAAACCCGTTGTTTTGAGGAAAAAAGTCGACTAAAATCACTAATTTTCACCACTTTTGACGTGTTTTTGAACGTTTTCACCTGAATGCAATTAAAATATGACCAAAATTACGGCAGCGATTACAGCTGTAGGAGGCTATGTTCCCCAGTTTGTCCTCACCAATAAAATGTTGGAGGAGATGGTAGAAACGAATGATGAATGGATTACTACCAGAACGGGTATTAAAGAGAGGAGAGTCTTAAAAAAGGAAGAAGGGGAAGGTACCTCATATCTTGCAATTAAGGCTGCTACCCAATTAATCGAAAAAAAGAAATTAGATCCGGCAGAAATAGATTTGATTATGGTTGCAACGGCAACACCAGACAGCATGGTTGCCTCTACGGCCGCTTTTGTAGCGTCAGAGATAGGTGCTGTTAATGCTTTTGCATATGATCTATTGGCAGCTTGCTCCAGTTTTCTTTTTGGCATGTCCACGGCGGCCAGTTATATAGAGTCCGGACGGTACAAAAAAGTCTTGTTGATAGGAGCGGATAAAATGTCATCTATTATAGATTATACGGATCGTACCACTTGTATCATTTTTGGAGATGGTGCAGGGGCAGTATTGTTCGAACCGAATACGGAAGGCCTAGGGCTTCAAGATGAATATTTAAGGTCAGATGGATCGGGCAGGCAGTTCTTAGGTATGGAAGCAGGAGGTTCTTTGATGCCGGCAACCGAACAGACCGTAAAAGATAGAAAGCATTATATTTTTCAAGATGGCAAAACAGTGTTCAAGTTCGCTGTTTCCAATATGGCGGATGTTGCAGAAAGAATAATGAAAAGAAACAATTTAACAGATGAAGATGTTTCTTGGTTGGTGCCGCATCAGGCCAATAAGCGTATTATCGACGCTACGGCAAACCGTATGGGACTCGACCATTCTAAAGTATTGATGAACATACAACGTTACGGTAATACTACCTCGGCAACGTTACCTTTATTGTTGAACGATTACGAAGACCAAATAAAAAAAGGAGATAATCTTGTTTTTGCTGCCTTTGGAGGTGGCTTTACCTGGGGGTCCATTTATTTAAAATGGGCCTATAATTAATTAGACAACCAACGAAAAACATATTTAACCATGGATATTAAAGAAATACAAAGCCTTATTAAATTTGTCGCAAAATCTGGAGCCAGCGAAGTAAAATTGGAAACCGATGAGATAAAGATTACCATACGAACGGGTAGTCTTGGTAATAATGAGCCAACTTATGTTCAATCTATACCTATGGCCCAAGCTCCGGTAGCCCACGCAGCTCCTCCGCAAGAGGCACCTTCGGCTCCAGCCAAATCTACTGAGCCGGAAAAGAAAGAGGACGATTCCAAATATATAACTATCAAATCCCCTATAATTGGAACTTTCTACAGAAAACCATCACCTGACAAACCTGCCTTTGTAGAGGTCGGTGACAAGATTTCATCAGGAGATGTACTTTGTGTTATCGAGGCAATGAAATTATTCAACGATATAGAATCTGAAGTCTCTGGTACTATTGTCAAAGTCTTGGTCGATGATGCCTCGCCTGTAGAGTTTGATCAACCATTATTCTTGGTAGACCCAGCTTAAATTGGTTTAACCCAGATCATTGGTCATATGCCAATGTCCAGAATTTAAGATTTACACTAAAATATCAAGAGATGTTTAAAAAAATATTGATTGCAAATAGGGGAGAAATCGCTTTACGTGTTATCCGTACTTGTAAGGAAATGGGGATAAAGACCGTAGCTGTTTACAGTAAGGCAGATGAAGAAAGTCTTCACGTACGTTTTGCGGACGAAGCCGTGTGTATAGGGCCAGCTCCAAGTAGTGAATCGTATTTGAAGATACCTAATATTATTGCTGCGGCAGAAATTACCAATGCCGATGCCATACACCCTGGATATGGTTTTCTTTCTGAAAACTCAAAATTCTCTAGGATCTGTGCAGAGCACGACATAAAATTTATTGGTGCCTCAGGAGATCAAATAGATCGTATGGGGGATAAGTCTACGGCAAAAGAAACCATGAAAAAGGCCGGGGTACCTTGCGTTCCTGGATCCGATGGTTTGTTGAAAGATGTTGAAGACGCTAAAAAAGTGGCCAAAAAGATGGGCTATCCCGTAATGATCAAAGCCACTGCCGGTGGAGGGGGAAAAGGCATGCGTGCCGTGTGGGGCGAAGATGAGATGGAAGAGCTTTTTGAAAGTGCCGTACAAGAAGCAACTGCTGCTTTTGGTAATGGTGGCATGTACATGGAGAAACTGATCGAAGAGCCTAGGCATATAGAAATACAGATCGTTGGTGATCAATATGGCAAGGCGTGTCATCTTTCTGAACGTGATTGCTCTATTCAACGACGCCATCAAAAACTGACCGAAGAAACTCCTTCTCCGTTTATGACCGATAAATTAAGGGAAGAAATGGGGAAAGCTGCGGTCAAGGCGGCCGAATATATAAAATATGAAGGTGCCGGTACAATCGAGTTTTTAGTGGATAAACACCGTAAATTCTATTTTATGGAGATGAATACCCGTATTCAGGTAGAGCATCCCATCACAGAGCAGGTCATAGATTACGATTTAATACGTGAACAAATATTGGTGGCCGCGGGTGTTCCGATTTCTGGAAAAAATTATTTGCCTAAACTGCACTCCATAGAGTGTAGGATCAATGCCGAAGATCCTTATAATAACTTTAGGCCATCTCCAGGTAGAATAACTACTTTGCACACACCGGGAGGCCATGGGGTGCGTATGGATACACACGTGTATAGCGGATATAGTATTCCGCCAAACTATGACTCTATGATAGCCAAGTTGATCACAACGGCACAGACAAGAGAAGAAGCCATCAATAAGATGAAACGCGCTTTGGACGAATTCGTAATCGAGGGTATAAAAACCACGATTCCTTTTCACAGACAGTTAATGGACGATCCCGATTATTTGGCAGGCAATTATACCACTGCCTTTATGAACGATTTTAAGATGGATCCTCCACCTAAAGAATAAAACAAAGAACCCTAACAGAAATGTTAGGGTTCTTTGTTTTAAACAACCTTTATAATACTTATTTTACCTTTAATTGTTTTAAGAGAGGAATGAATTTAAGTTACTGGGAATATAAATCGTGGTTTTCCAATGTTGATTATACTGTAATAGGAAGTGGTATCGTAGGCCTTACTACTGCATTAAGGCTTAGGCAGAAGTATCCGAAGGCAGGTATTTTGGTATTGGAAAAAGGAGTATTGCCCCAAGGGGCAAGTACTAAAAACGCCGGTTTTGCTTGTTTTGGAAGTATTTCAGAAATCTTGGCGGATTTAAAAGAGCATTCAGAAGAGGAGTTGGTACGTTTGGTAGATCAAAGATGGAAGGGGATTCAATTACTTCGAAGCTTATTGGGCGACACGACTATTGGGTATCAAAATAATGGGGGACATGAAATATTTTTACAAAAGGACGAAAATCGTTTTCAATACTGCTACGATAATATAAGTGACATAAATGAACTGTTGAGTCCCGTTTTTCAGAAAGAACCTTTCAAGATTTCTAATAATAAATTTGGTTTTGAGGGAGTTAACCAGCACTATATCACCCATATTTTTGAGGGACAAATAGATACGGGAAGAATGATGAAATCTTTATTGGAGAAAGCAATGAAGGCCAATATCAATATTTTGAACTCAACCGTGGTGGAATCTTTTTTGGACACGGGAAATAGTGTGGAGGTCAGATGTGAGGGCTTTCAATTTAGTACAAATAAACTTTTGGTGGCTACCAATGGTTTTGCACAACAGCTGTTTAAAGAGAATGTAAGACCGGCGCGTGCACAGGTAATCATTACCAAACCTATAAAGAACCTACATATAAAAGGGACGTTCCATTTAGAGGAAGGATACTATTACTTTAGGAATATAGATGATAGAATTTTATTGGGAGGTGGCCGAAACCTTGACTTTAAGACCGAAGAAACCTTTGAATTTGGTCAGACCTCTTTGGTAAGGCACAAGTTAAAACAATTGTTATCTACATTGATATTGCCAAGTACACCTTTTAAAATTGACTATGGATGGAGTGGCATAATGGGCGTTGGGCCACAGAAAAGACCAATCATAAAACAACTGTCCAACAATGTGGCGTGCGGGGTTCGACTGGGTGGCATGGGTGTTGCCATAGGAGCTTCGGTGGGTGAGCAATTGGCGGATATTTTTTAAAAAAATCTGCTCTTTTCAATTTTTCTAACCATTATGTTAAAACAATATATAGACCGCTATTTTCTTCCTATATTGTTTTTCTTATTTATAAGATAGGTTCCCCAGACCTTGAAATTTTTATTCCTACTTCTTTGCTTGTAAAGTGTTTAATTACGAGTAGCATACAATATGAAAAGGAGGTTTGGGAGTTTTGTTTTTTTATTTATCTTATTTACAGCTTGTTCCAGTGGCAAAACAAAATATCAGCTTAGATATAATGATATATGGAAAGAGATTATTCAATCTCAAGTTTGGAAAGAATCTTTGAACAACGAAAAAGAAGGTGTTTATAACACTATGTATGCGAGTGCCGATGACGCCATTGTATTGGAACCTGAAAACTCTTTTGTTAATAATGGTGTAGTATTCGAAAAACAGTACCATTCCCTAGTTTCCAGGGCATATTTTAAGATTATTACAGAGGCTGAAAAACTCGATGCGCGCATTACCGCAGAATATAATATGTTGAAAGAAATTTCTGTTGACGATACATCATCCAAGAACTACAAAGAAGAGGTTGTAAGAAAGTATAAAGCCCATAAAGCAATGCTCAGCGGATTAAAATCTTGGAATATCTTTAGTGAAAACCGGTCAGGTGACCTAGCATATTTTAAGAAGGAAAATAGAGAAGCAATTCAAAAAATGTATGGTAATGGGGAGAGTAAGGATCAAATGGTTAACTTTCTGATCTATAAACTTGCCGATTTATATCACGTTGAAAAATAATAAAGAAATTAAAGAAGCCGCTTTTACCTATTGCAAAGAGTTTGTTTTTGGTCGAATATCTCGTTTAAAAAGGCAAATATCCGAGATAGAGACGGCACTTACATCCGAGACCAAAAGTAGTGCAGGAGATAAACATGAAACTGGTAGGGCCATGTTGCAGTTAGAACGGGAGAAAATCGGGGTTCAGCTCGCCAATGCCGAAAATATGCAAGGTTTACTGAACAAAGTTCGTTTAGATTCCCCTACAGTTTCCATTGCTTTAGGGGCTTTGGTGTATACCACCGAGGCTAAGTATTATATCGCAATATCCGCAGGTGAATTCAAGATGGGTAACGAGGTGGTATATTGTATTTCTCCAGTGACCCCTGTAGGGAAATTACTTTTGGGCAAAAAGGAAGATGATGAATTTACCTTTAACGGCAAGACCCACCGTATCGTAGCGGTTTATTGAACACGTTTTCCAATTTTTTGGTTACCTTAAACATTTGGTGTACAAATAGTTTGATAAAAAGTACGGGTTAAGGGTATTTGTATTAATAGGCCTTGGCTTTAAGATTGTACCTGACTAAAAATTATAAAGGTTTTACGATAGGTTATGGAGTTATTATTTTTATTGGTCGCCGTATTGGCCATCATTTATTTGACTACCCGGTTAAAGGTGCATGCGTTTATCGCTCTTTTTATTGTTTCTATTTTATATGGTCTTTTTGCAGGTATGCCTTACCAAGAGATTATTTCTTCCATAAATAATGGGTTTGGCGATACCTTGGGAAAAATAGGGTTGATCATTGTTCTAGGGGTCATAATCGGTGCATTTTTAGAGAATACGGGCGGTGCGTTTGCCATTGCGGAAAAGGTGTTGCAACTGATCGGTAAAAAAAGAGTTACCACGGCTATGGGAATTATCGGGTATGTGGTATCCATTCCTGTGTTTGCCGATAGTGGGTTTATGTTGCTTCATCCTTTAAATAAAAGTTTGTCTAAAAAGGCGGGTATTTCAATTGCGGGCCCGGCCATAGCCTTGGGTGTGGGCTTAATGGCCTCGCACACTATGGTACCGCCAACTCCAGGACCTATTGCCGCGGCCGGTATTTTAGATGCGGATCTAGGGTTGGTAATCGCATTTGGTTTTCCGGCAAGTATAATTGCCTTGATCTCCGGTATTATCTTCGCTAAAAAATATGCCTCTAAAACGCAAATAGAACCTGATGTGGAGGATGCCCTCAAGGCTGAGAAGGAATTGATAAATGCTCCAAGTGCTTTAAAATCATCTGTTCCCATATTGCTTCCTATTCTTTTGATTGTACTTAAATCGGTATTAAACCCCAAAAGAACGGGTCTGGACAATTCTTTTGTGGATCTTATCGGTTTCTTGGGCGAACCTGTAATTGCTTTGTTGATAGGTGTTTTTTTGTGCCTGTTGTTGCCTAAAAAGCTGAATTACGATATGCTTTCGTCGTCGGGTTGGGTAGGTAAGGCTATAAAAGATGCCGCTTCGATTATTTTGATAACCGGAGCTGGGGGTATTTTTGGGAAAATCCTACAAAATTCAGGAATAGCGGACACCTTAGGGCAATTATTGACAGAGTATAACATTGGTATATTTTTACCCTTTGTTCTGGCCGCAGCATTAAAAACGGCCCAAGGATCCTCTACGGTAGCTTTGGTGACCACAGCATCCATAATCATGCCCATGATGTCATCGCTCGGGTTTGAGACCGACATTCAAAAAGCCTTGGTCGTGGTGATAATTGGTGCAGGGTCTGCGGTTGTTTCCCACGCTAACGATAGCTTTTTTTGGGTAGTCACCCAAATGAGCGGAATGAACGTTAAAACCGGGTATAGGTTGTTTAGTCTTGGATGTGGAGTTTTGGGTGCGGTAGGGGCTTTAACGGTCTTTGTTTTTTATTCTTTTTTCGCCTAAGCCTACCTATATATCTAATGCTATCGTGTTCTAATTTACAAATCAGATTTCGGGCCTTCTTCGATTTACTTTTTTGACGGCGGACATTTTTTTGGACCGAAGTCTTTTTTCAATAGCTGATTTGGAGGGCTTGGTGGGTTTTCTTTTTTTATGAACAAGTAATGCTTTGTCCAACAGATCAAAAAAGCGATCTATCACCAAACTTTTGTTTTTATGCTGGCTGCGGGCATCATCACACTGTAATAATAGAAGACCTTCTTTGGTAAGTTTGGAGCCTAGTTTAAGTGAAATCCGTTTTTTTTCTGTGTCCGAAAGACCTTTGGAATTGAAGAGATCAAAGTTGAGTTCTACTTTAGAAGATACTTTATTGGCATGTTGGCCTCCTGGGCCACTGCTTCTAACGGCCTTGAATTGAAGTTCTTTAAGTATAATTTCTTTGTTCAATGGTAATGCTTTGTTCCCAAAGGTAAGTAAAGTATAGGGGAAGCTTGCACAAGATAATAGTAGGCTTTGATATTATATGGTTGGTGAGTGTTGTATTCTTTGGTTGATCGTTTCTAAAGAAACATTCAGAAAAACTTTTTTATGTAATGCCAGTTCTGAATCGGAGTGAAAGAAAATAGATTCCCCATCGTCCGTTATACCTTGTGCCAGATAATGACTGCCCATGGGGTATGAAGTGTTTACGGTGACAGGAATACCCGAAGTTTCCGACACCTTAAACTCATGTGCGTAGACGATTATTTTTCTTTTGGTATTTGCGTATGATTTTAGAACGTCGATGGCGATGGAATTCGCCTCCCCGAAAAGGGACGCAACGTAGAGACTTTTTGGGTTTTTATATAGGTCTATAGGCCGTCCTCGTGCAATAATTTTTTTTTCTTTGATAACGACCACCTTGTCAGTAAATGGCAGTACATCATTATAATCATGGGTGGCTACGATACAGGTAATACCGTTATCCTTTAAATATTTGAAAATGTTTCTTCGTAGGCTGTTTTTTAGAAAGTTATCTATGTGGCTAAATGGTTCGTCCAGTAATAAAACTTCAGGTTTTTGGGCAAGTACCCTGGCCAAGGCAACACGTTGTTGTTGTCCCCCACTTAAGGTTTTCACTTTTTTGTCGGCAAATTCGGTAAGCTCTATCATTTCTAGAAGCTCTTGTGTACGCTCTTTTAATTCCTTTGGATAGAAAACCGATAAGTACTGGCTTATATTCTCAGATACCGTGGTAAAAGGCATCAAATCGAAATCTTGGGACAAATATTTCATGTACGGAGCTCCGGGCACCAAGTTAAAAGCGGGTCCGAGTACAGGCTCGTCTTCCCAAAACACCTCTCCTTGTTCCAAATCCATGAGTCCATATATGATTTTCAGCAAAGTACTTTTACCGCATCCACTTTCTCCTATAATGGCAACATGTTCCCTTCGTTGAATCCTTAGGTCTATATTTTCTAGTACCGGAGTCTTATTATAGGTAAACGAAACATTTTCTACTCTAAGCATAAAGAAAAGTTGAAGGATTAAAATAAAGAAAAATCCGTTCTTAAACAGGAACGGATTTTTCAATTATTTATTGATGTGTAAAAACCTTAATCTTTGAATTCTTTGAGAACGGACTGATTTGGTAACTCCTCAAAGCCCATATTATAAAGGGTAAACCCGAAAATATCGGCATATTGCTCAATGGTTTTGCTGACCGGGGTTCCTGCTCCATGACCTGCATTTGTTTCTATTCTGATCAAAGTAGGCATATTACCTGCCTGTTTTGCCTGCAGTTCTGCAGCAAACTTAAAACTATGTGCAGGTACTACACGATCATCATGGTCACCGGTAGTTACCAAAGTAGCAGGGTAAGAGACCCCTTCTTTTACATTATGTACAGGAGAGTAGCCCTTAAGGTATTCGAACATTTCTTTACTGTCTTCGGCGGTTCCGTAATCATAGGCCCAACCGGCACCAGCGGTAAAAGTGTGATATCGTAACATATCCATTACACCAACGGCCGGCAGTGCTACTTGCATTAGATCGGGTCTTTGGGTCATGGTGGCACCTACTAACAGGCCGCCGTTAGATCCACCACGTATGGCCAAGTATTCTTTAGAGGTATAGTTGTTTTCTATAAGGTATTCGGCCGCTGCAATAAAATCATCGAACACATTTTGTTTTTTTGTTTTGATGCCTGCATCGTGCCATTTTTTACCATATTCGCCCCCTCCCCTTAAGTTAGGTACGGCGTAAACACCACCTTGTTCCATCCAAACGGCATTAATAATACTGAAAGATGGGGTAAGACTAATATTAAAACCGCCATAGCCATATAGGATAGTAGGATTTTTACCGTTGAGCTCCAAGCCTTTTTTATGGGTAATGATCATAGGGATCTTGGTACCGTCTTTTGAAGAGTAAAAAACCTGTTTAGATTCGTAGTCGTCCGAATTAAAATCTATATCCGGTTTCCAATATTCTTCATATTCGCCGGTTTCTACATTGTATTTGTAAGAAGATCCAGGGGTGTTATAATTGGTGAACGAAAAATAGAATTCTTTATCTTCTTTTTTGCCGCCAAAACCACTGGCGGTTCCTACCCCGGGAAGTTTTACTTCCCTAACTAGATTACCGTCATAATCGTACTGAAAAACTTTAGAGATGGCGTCTACCATATAGCGTGCAAAGAAATAGCCGCCTCCTGTATTGGGGCTCAGTACGTTTTCCGTTTCAGGGATAAAATCTACCCAGTTTTCCGGTGTAGGATTTTTGGCATCTACGGTAACTATTTTTTGGTTGGGGGCATTTCTGTTAGTGACAATATATAATTTTGAACCTACATTCTCTATGATGGAGTTGTCAGATTCTGTATCCTCAACAACCGGAACTAGAGTTCCGTTAGGGTCTTCTAGATCGCGAATAAATAGCTTGTTGCCCGAAGTGGATACCGATGCCGAGATGATAAGATATCTATTGTCCTCGGTAACACTGGCGCCAACATATCGGTGTTTTTCGGAAGGAGTGCCGCCAAAAATGAGTTGATCGTCTTTTTGGGGCGTACCAAGTTTATGATAGTAAACTTTGTGCTGGTCTGTTTTGGCAGAAAGCTCACTTCCTTTTGGCTTGTCGTAGCTAGAGTAGTAGAAACCATCTTTTCCTTTCCATGAAACACCACTGAATTTAATATCTACCAAAGTATCTTCAACTACTTCTTTGGTTTTCGTGTCTATTACAATAGCTTTTCTCCAATCACTTCCTCCTTCAGATATCAGATACGTGGCCAATGAACCGTCTTTGGTAAAACGTAGGCCGGCCAATGAGGTAGTACCATCTTCTGAAAATGTATTGGGGTCAAGAAAAACCTCTTCTTCTCCGTCACCCTTTTTTCTATAGAGTACATTTTGATTCTGTAAACCGTTGTTTTTATAGAAATAAGTGTAATCTCCTTCTTTGAAGGGAGCTCCTAATTTCTCGTAGTTCCAAAGTTGTTCCAATCGGTTTTTAAGGTCGTTTCTAAAAGGTATGTTTTCTAGATAACCAAAAGTGGTTTCGTTCTGCTTTTTTACCCATGCTTCGGTTTCTGGGCTTCGGTCATCTTCTAACCAACGATAAGGGTCGCTGACCTTGGTACCAAAATAGGTGTCTACGGTATCAACTTTGGCAGTAGTTGGGTAATTCACGGTAATAGTTTCTTTGTTGTTTTTAGTTTCACACGATATTACAGTTATTGCAATAAGCGCGTATAAAGATGGTCTTTTCATGGTCTTTTTAATTGGTGACTATAAAAATACCATAAAAAAACCTTCAAAACAGACCTGTTTTGAAGGTTTTAACATTCATGGATAAGAGGTTTATACCAAATTTTTATCCACTAAATATTCCGCTATCTGAACTGCGTTGGTAGCAGCGCCTTTTCTAAGGTTATCGGCAACGATCCACATATTTAAAGTGTTGCGCTGCGTTTCGTCTCTTCGTATACGGCCCACAAAAACCTCGTCTTTGTCATGCGCATATATGGGCATAGGGTAGGTGTTGGTATCTGGGTTGTCTTGTACCGTTACCCCTGGTGTATTGTTCAATATTTGACGTATTTCGTTCAGTTCAAAATCGTTATGGAACTCAACATTTACCGATTCTGAATGTCCACCTGCCGTAGGTATACGAACGGCTGTGGCACTGATGGAGAATGAACGGTCGTCCAATATTTTTTGTGGCTCGCGCGCCAATTTCATTTCTTCTTTGGTATAGCCGTTTTCAAGAAAAACGTCGCAATGAGGTAGGGCGTTTCTACCTATTGGATAAGGATACGCCATTTCACCCTTAACTCCGGCAATCTCGTTCTCTAGTTGTTGCACAGCTTTAACACCGGTCCCCGATACCGATTGATAGGTAGAAACAACTACCCTTTTCATTTTATATTTTTTGTGTAATGGAGCCAATGCCATTACCATCTGAATGGTAGAACAATTGGGATTGGCAATAATTTTGTCCGAGGGGGTGAGGGAGTCCGCATTTATTTCTGGAACGATCAATTTTTTCTCAGGATCCATTCGCCATGCAGAGGAATTGTCTACAACCGTAGTACCTACTTCTGCAAATTTTGGCGCCCACTCTAAGGAAGTGTCACCACCTGCCGAAAAGATGGCAATATCAGGTTTAGCGGCAACCGCATCCGATAAGCCTATAACGGTATGTTCTTCGTCTTTATAAGAGAGTTTTTTACCTACGGAGCGTTCCGAAGCTACCAATAATAGCTCCGTAATGGGGAAATTACGTTCGGCCAACACTTTCAACATCACTTCACCTACCATTCCTGTGGCACCAACAACTGCTACTTTCATCTATTTATGGTTAAAATTAAATTGAGGACAAAAATAGCTATTACAGTCTGTTGGACAAGATAAAAACAACAAAATAAATAAAATATAACAAAAAGTTATAAAAATAACAATTTAAGGGTTTATTCAATTTTGAACTAAAAAAGAACCGTCAACGTTGTTAGCGAAACAGCGTTGACGGTTTAAGTTGAAATTTGTTGCAGTGCAACGGTTCCCTTGGAAAGGGTATGTTTTAAATTACTTTTTTAAAGCATCTCTAATCTCTGCCAATAATTCTTCGGCAGTAGGTTCTTTTGGAGCTTCTTCTACTGGTTCTGGTGGAGTTTTTGTTTTGTTGTAAGCCTTTACGATCATAAACAGAACAAAACCTACTGTAATCAAATTGATTATAGCGTTTACCCATTTACCGTACATGATGGCGTTTTCTGGTTTCTCGACAGTTCCATCGGCTGCCAAGACTGCTTCGTCCAATACAATTTTCATATCGGCAAAATCAAGACCACCTGCAAAGTGACCTACGATAGGCATCATAATATCACTGACAAAACCACTGACTACAAGACCTACGGCCCCAGCCATAATTACCGCAACTGCCAAGTCAATGACATTTCCGGTCATAATAAAATTCTTAAACTCTTTTAACATGATTTAGTGTTTTAAAAAAAAATTAAAATTAATATGTGGTCGCAATGTAAGAAAAAAAAAGAGTCTTAATGAAATGTTAATTGACGTTTTTAGTCTATATATGTTCGTTTTACACGTTGCGAAATGCCCGTAAGAAGTTCATATGAAATGGTATTTGCCGTTTCGGCTTGTTCTTGAGCGGATAGTTGAGGACCAAAAACAATAACCTCGTCGCCCTCTTTACACTCAATGCCCGTAACGTCTATCATTATCATATCCATACAAACATTCCCTATTATAGGAGCCATTTGTTCGTGGAGCATTACATATGTTTTCCCTTTTCCATATTGTCTTCCGATACCATCTGCATGTCCAATGGGCAAAGTGGCGGTTACAGTATTTTCTTGGGTAATATGACCCCTGTTATAGCCTATACTCTGGTTTGGTCCCAATTTGTGCAATTGAGAGATAATGGTTTTTAACGTAGCTATAGGTTTTAATTGAGCGTCAAATTTAGCTTCGTTGCCATAACCGTACAAACCTATACCACTTCTGACCATATCGTAGTGTGCTTCCGGATAATTCAGTATACCGGAAGTGTTAAGTATATGGCAAATAGGCCTATACTTAAAGACTTCAGAAAACCGGGAAACAATTTTATCAAAGGAAGAAATTTGCTTTTTAGTAAACTCGGCCTCGCTATGGTCTTCGGAAGCTGCCAAATGCGATAAAATGGAAACCACCTTCAGTTGATCTTGCCCTAACAACTGTTCCCCTAAATAGGTAATATCATTCTCGGTAAAACCCAATCTGTTAAGACCGGTATTGAATTTTATATGAATTGGGTAGTTCTTCACACCCATTTTTTGGGCAGTTTCCGTAAACTGACTTAATATAAAGGGGGAATAGATACTGGGCTCTAACCGATTGCTGACCAATGTCTCGAAATTGGCCGCAATGGGGTGCAATACCAAAATAGGTTTGGTAACGCCCGCATTACGTAATGTCACACCTTCGTTTACATAGGCAACGGCAAAATAATCAATGCCCAATTGTTCTAATTTAAGGGCAACGGTGGCCGCATCGCTACCATAGGCAAAGGCTTTTACCACACCTAGAAATTTGGTCTCCGGGCGTATTCTAGAACGTAGATAATTGTAATTATGTTCCAAGGCCTTTAAATCTATCTCCAGAACTGTTTCCTTGGCCTTACGCATCTGAATCTTCTTTGGTGTTTTTTATTTCTTTGGCATCAACATCCATACCCTTTACTTTTTCCTTTAGCATGGCTTTGTAAAAGGCCCCTCGACTTAAGGGTTCGTATTCATTGGTTTCTCCCAACATTACTAATTTATCGTTATTTGATTTTCTATAACTGTAATTGGCCAAGTTTCCGGTTCTAGTGCAGATGGCGTGTACTTTGGTGACATATTCCGCCGTGGCCATTAATGCGGGCATGGGGCCAAATGGGTTTCCTTTATAATCCATGTCCAAGCCAGCCACTATAACGCGCACGCCCTTATTGGCCAGATCGTTACAGACAGTAACAATTTCATCGTCAAAAAATTGGGCCTCATCAATACCAATAACATCACAAGTGTCTGCCAAGAGCCTTATATTGGCAGCCGCAGGTACAGGGGTAGACCTAATTTCATTGGCATCATGGGAGACGACCATGTCGTCATCATAACGGGTATCTACCATTGGCTTAAAGATCTCGACCTTTAATTTTGCGAACTGAGCCCTTTTCAATCTCCGAATCAATTCCTCTGTCTTACCGGAAAACATAGAGCCGGCAATGACTTCTATCCAGCCGAATTGTTCCTTATGGTTAACGGTATTTTCGAGAAACATTTTGTAATTTTAGACGAAAATAAGAGGTTTTTTCGTTCTTCTTTATAGAATCTTAAAGTTATTGAAAAAAGGTGTTGAAATAGAGATGAATAAACTAATTTGTAGGTATGAAGAAAAAATTGAAGGCTGAATTGGTTAAAATGTCGACTGATATAATTACCGCCGAAGACATTAGTGACATTGCTAAACTGTACGAGGCCGCTAAAGGGCTGTATGAGAAAATTGCGGTTCTTAAATTTATTGAGGAAGAGCTGAACGACATTGAAGTAGATGTATCCAAGAGTGTAATTGCCGATAAATTTGAAAAAATGGCGAATGCCGTGTTAAGGGAAAACGCCACCGTTCCGGAAAGCAATCCGCATGAGGAGGATATTATTATTCCAGGTATGGATACTATTAAGGATATAGTGTCAGAAATGCCAAGTACCGATAATTTAGAAGAGGTGTTGACGGAGTTTATGGGCAAACCTGAGCTGATAAAAAACGATAAAGAGCTTTTTACGCCCAGTAAGGCAGATGTAAAAACAGAAACTCCCAAATCTTTGAACGACCGTTTGGTAAACAAAGATTTAAAGATAGACTTGAATAACCGTTTAGGGTTTATTAAACATTTGTTCAACGGCAGTACAGAAGATTATAACCGGGTATTATCGCAGTTAAATACCATAGATACTTATGAGCGTTCTGTCGCGTTCATAAAGAACATGGTTAAGCCCGATTATAATAATTGGGAAGGCAAAGAAGAGTATGAACAACGTTTTATGGAACTGATAGAACGGAGGTTCTTATAGGGTATAAGTTTTGAATATAAATAGGCCCAACACCAAGTGTTGGGCTTTTAGTTTTAGCAAAAGACTATGGGTAAGTTATATTTGGTGCCAACACCAATAGGCAATTTAGAGGATATTACCTTAAGGGCCATACGTATTTTAAAAGAAGTAGACCTAATTCTTGCGGAAGATACAAGAACCAGCGGCAAACTTCTTCAGCATTTTGACGTTGGTACTCCCATGCAAAGTCATCATATGCACAATGAGCATAAAACGGTTGCCAATATCGTAAATAAACTAAAACAAGGCGCATCCATTGCCTTGGTTTCAGATGCTGGTACACCTGCTATTTCCGACCCTGGATTTTTATTGACACGTGCTTGTGTAGAAGCCGATGTAGAGGTAGAATGCCTTCCTGGTGCCACTGCTTTTGTGCCTGCTTTGGTAAATAGTGGATTACCCAACGATAAGTTTGTATTTGAGGGGTTTTTACCGGTAAAAAAAGGACGTCAGACACGATTAAAATTATTGGCGGAAGAACCTCGGACCATCATTTTTTACGAATCTCCACATAAGTTGGTAAAGACACTTACCAATTTTGAAGAGTATTTTGGTGCGGACCGTCCTATTTCCGTTTCAAGGGAATTGACCAAATTATATGAAGAAACAATTAGGGGAACGGTACGAGAGGTTTTAAAACATTATACCGAAAAGCCTCCAAAAGGAGAAATAGTAATCGTTGTTGGGGGAAATAAGTAAAGATTGTTATTGACCAATAAACTCTTTATCACTCAATGTTTTCAAAAATGAGATGAGGTTATTTTTCTCCTCGTCCGTTAATGATATTCTATTATCGTTATCTTTAAGAATGGGGTCAAGATTATCCGCCTCGAGAACACCATTGCTTAAATAGTCCAACAGATCTTTTAGGGTAGCGAACTGTCCAAAACTTCCATATGGGGCCGTATACTCAATGTTGCGTAATGAAGGTACCCGAAAACTCATATAATCTTTTATGTCTCCTGTAACCCTGCTTCTACCAGCCTCTTCGCTATTCGAATTTAATGGAAAACCAATATTTCTAAAGCTCTGGTCCGTAAAGAGTTCTGTGCTGTGGCAACTGATACATTTTTCTTTAAAAACTGCATACCCTTGGGCTTCCTCTTCGGTGAAGGTTTCACCTTCTCCCCTTTTTACTTTGTCATATTTACTATTGGAAGATATCAATGTATATTCATACTGGGCAATACTGTTGTAGATTCTATCAGGGGTAATCTCTTCGTCACCAAAGGCCTTATAGAATAATTCAATATAATCTTCATCATCTTCAATTTTGCCTATCACTTCAAGAATGGAAGAATCCATTTCTTCGTGCGTAATAATGGGTACCAATGGTTGGTCTTCTAACTTAAGTTTACTTCCGTCCCAGTTATAAAATTGCATAAACGCCATGTTTTGGATAGGGGGAACATTCCTTAGGCCTATCCTGTTTTCGATTCCGATGGCTTTTTTATTATGGTCCGAAAAGGCGTTTTTCTGTATATGGCATGTAGAACACGATATAGTATTGTCAGCGCTTAATTTATTGTCGAAGAATAGTTTCTCGCCCAATTCAATTCCATATTGTGTTGGTAGATTGTTATATACCGCACTGTTCAGTTCCGGAAAATCGGACGGAATATTCAATGACACCTCTGGATTGTCGAAAGCAACAAGCTCAAGATTGTCATCATTGCTACAAGATGCCAATAGTAATACAAAAGCAACAGTCCTTATTAAATTTTTCATTGGGTATCTATTTTGGAAACCACTATAAAGAGCCGTTATGAGCTTAGCCCATAACGGCCTTCATTTATATTTAGTTTTCTACGGCGGTTATAGAGAACATTCCAGTAATATCAGTATCACCGTTACCGCCTATGTTGTCCACAAACTTCATCATCTCTGTGGCCGTATGTGCACTTGGGGTGGCATTGTTGGTAATATCGGTTGTAGAAACCAATGTGATCGTATAGCTATTTCCGCTCAACAAATAATCAAAATCCGCTTTGATCTTAATTTTGGGAGAACCACTACCTACAATAGCGTTTGTAGGAAGATCCAAGGTAATGTCCCTATAAGCATCAACACCTTGGGTATAACTTCCTTCTTCACCCTCAATGGTACTACCGGTATGTATAGAAAGTTCTTTGTTGTCGGTGTCATAAAACCCTTCAATTTTTGTAAAACGATACCCTGTTCCCCATTCCCAGTGCATTTGGGTATCGTTCGCTCCGGCAACGGCATAAAAATCGGGAAAACTGGCCTGGTCTAAGTTGTTTAACTCGGTTTTTACACCCAATCCAAATTTTATCTGAACATATTCATCAGAAGGAATATCACTTAAAACATATTGCAACGTGGCCTCTTTAGATTGGTCAACGACAGTAGCACCTTTATCCAAATCGTTTACGTTATAAGGTATTTCGGTACCATCTTCTTTTATAAGACGAATGTTGCTTATTACATATTTTAATTCTGAAAAGTGGTGTACCTGACCTGCATCGGAAGTGTGTACGGTAGCTTCTGATGAAGTGGCATCGCCCAGAACGATTGTATTATCCTCAAAAGTGTTGTTGAATTCCAAGGTTACATTATTGGCAACCGGAACATCATCATCGCTACAAGACATAAAGCCGAGCACTATAAGGGATATTAAAAGATACCTTCTTGAGTTTTTCATTGTTTTGATTTTTAATTGTTAATAATTGTTCTTTTTTGTTATCTATGTTTATAAATCGATTTTTAAGGATGTAAAAACATTACGCCCCATTCTTGGGATATTACCCCAGTCTGCATAAGTGCTATAGTAAGTATTGAATATATTTTCGGCACCTACCTGTAGTACGGTTTTATGATCTTTGATGTGAAAAGTATAATCGGCCGACACATTCCAGTTAGTGTATGCCGGGGTTTCATCTTCCCCATATTCCGGACTGTAGTCTACCTGTTTTAAATCGCCGTTCAAGGAGGTTAGAAACCCGAATTTTCCATAAGAAAAATGTAGGGAAGTCTGGTAGCTTAGCGGGCGTATAAAGGGTAGGTTGTTTTTGTTCTCATCCAACCCCCGTGCATAGGTTAAGCTTCCTTTCCAGTGCAAATCCTGTAAAATGGCGTAACTACCGTTCAGTGAAAAATTGAATAATGTGGCGTGGTCTAAAGAAGTGTATCCTTTTACACCCACCGATTGGTAGTTCATGGGGCTACCTGTACTTAAAATTCTTCCTATAATGTAATCTTGTATATAGAAATAGTTTGCCTTGGCCTGTATACTTGCTCTTTTGTTCTTAAAACCGGCACTGGCATTTACTTCGTAAGAAACCTCATTTTTCAGGTCCGGATCACCTATATAATCATAACGGTCAAAACTGTTGTAGATATAATAACCGTACCCCTCCGATACCGAAGGTGCCCTATGCCCGTATCCGCCACCGACAGAAAAGTCGAAACCGCTCATATTCAGTTGATAGCTGGCATAAATATTTGGTAGAAATCGGGTCTTTTTTTGTGGAGCGCCCGGATGAAAAATCCAATTGAATTCCACATATTTCGAATAGTTGTAATTTAACCCAAGGGTACCACCAAAATTTAACTGGCTTATGTTGGAGACATCCAGTGAATTGCTCATGGAAAGACCGGCATAACTTGTTGTAACCCAAGGCCAGCTATAGGCGAACATGGTGCGCTCGCTTCGGTCTTGAGGGTACATCCTCATTTCTGCGATAGACAAGTTGTTGTATGCGTTTAATTGTACTTCAGAGGCATAATCGTCTTTTTTGAAGTTGACCTTGGAAACAAGGCCGTACGTGGTGCTCCATCCTGGCATGTCCATGTGCACAAGGTTCTCTGGCCGTGTGGTGTCGTCCATATAATGCTCAATGGCGTTGAAATAGATTTTGGTGTCCCAAACCTTTATAGGTCCGTCCTCATAAAAACGCTTATACGCCACTGAGGTAATAAGCGCCCTTGATAGCGATAGGTCCATTGGTAGTGCAGGGTAACCAACATCTTTGGCCTTGTCAAAAATGGCATCTACCCTTACAGATGACAATGGGCTCGTCTTGTAGGCCACCCCCAACGACGCATTGAATTTTTTGTATTGAGAGTGCTCTACTTCGTCGTTGTTGCCGTCGGTATAGTTTTGCGCCCTTCGGTAAGAGACACTACCGTCCACAACCAGCTTATCGCCAGAGTAGGAGAGTTTACCAAGGTTAAAAAATTGGTCGTTGTTAAACTCATAACCGGTCTGATAGCCACCGTTCCATTTTTTATTGAGCCCAAATGAAGTACTCTTCCTTTTAAGGTTGATACTTCCTGCTACGGTCGCCCCGTGCATACTTCCCTCTTGACCAGACTTTATGTCTATATCGGAAAGGTTGTTACTTTCTACATACGAGGTTACGGGATCCATCTTGTCCGTACAGGCCCCGAAAATATGCATACCGTCAATGGTCACGGTAGAACGCTCGGTACTCATGTTGTTCAATAATGGTTCCCACGCATAGGCACCGCGTTTAATAAAGCTTATGTTGTCGGAAGACGCCAAAAATTCATCGACCGAAACGGCCATTTTCATTTCCGTTTCAATTTTCTTTTTCTTGGCGGCAATAACAATTACTTCATCTAAGGCCACATTCAAGGTGTCCTTTTTTATCGGCGTATTTTGAGCATTTGCGAATAGTCCCAATAAAAATATAGCCAGTATTATTCGTTTCATTGCTTAAAATAATATGTCGATATATAGTTCACTTTTCTCTCCCTCGATGCCTGGAGTAAACTCGGTAGAAACCTCGGTACCTTTGATGGTCTGTCCATCTTCATCCTGTAGAATAAAGTTCAATGTCCAGTTTCCTGTCATGGTATAGTTCACGACCCCGTGATATAAACCATCACTTTGTTGTGTTAGGTCCACATTGTTGGGCGAAGAATGGTTGCCCATCGAAGGTTCCGGCATTCTAGGATCTAACAGTAAGGTGTGGTTTTGTACTATGGAATATGAAAACTGCGATGGGTCGGGAAAAGTTCCGGCGGGATCCGTGGGTGGGTTGTATTTATAGATACCGGCAACCAAGTCGTTTTCTGCAACACTTGGGCTTTGGGGCGAGATCAGGGCAATAAAATATTGCTCGTTGTCATTGCCCGTAAACGCCGTCATGTTCAGGTTCAGGTTCGTTTGTTCCTCAACAGTGATGGTATGATCGATCATGTACGATTGATCATTGTCTACAAAGCCAATGTACAATTGCCAACTTACCGTTGAATCGCTCTCATCGGTAAACACGGCATACCCCTTGTAATATTCCTCTGTTGCATCATAGGGCAAATTGTATTCATGAGGACAAGAGACCTTATTGCCGTTGACATCTGTCATTATGGGTAAAAAAGTAACCTCCGAATTTTCGAGGTCACCATTGGCCTGTGTATTGGTAATCTTTAAGTGAATCTCGTTATAGCCCTTATATAAAGAACCGTTCAATGCCTCTATACTAATGGTGTAATCTCCACTGGTTATAGAGGTTACTTCTTTAAAATCAATATATTCTGTGGTTTCTGTACTTATTTCAGCCTCATAATCCGTTTTGTCTATGGTGCAAGAAGCAACCACAACAAACACTGCAATTACATACAAGTGTAAAAGTCTCATCTATTGCCTGTTTAATTAAAACTGTTGAAAAAAAGGTAGCGTTAAGTGCGGGAACAGTGCCCATTTAGAAATAAATGGGATGTTCGGGCCTTTCGACGGCAATGATTGAAAATACTGTCTTTACCGCTACAAAATGGAAATAGAAAATCTACAAAGAGTCACCATAAAACTTAAGCAGATGTACGCTATGGTCTGGTTACCATACATATATTTTTAATACATGCCTATCACAAGCGTATATAAGCGCATATGACCAAAAGTAATCTTCGGCAAAACACATTTACGGCGGCTTGTAAAACTTCTATTTTCTGAATAGGAATTAAATGAGGGGGGGATGAAAAACAAAGCCCATATAATCGAACTTGTACAGTTCGTTGTACGGAAATGCTATTTTTTCCTTTTGTTCTTTTAAGAAAGGTGAAATGTAGTCAGAGTTGATTTCTTGAAAGTAAACTATGGAATATTCCGTAGCTATAGAATGATTTTTTTCATTGCCCTTTTCGGAGTCGGAATCGGAAGCCTCTGCCAATTTTTTCATCAGATAGCATTTTCCATTACATTCTAACTCGGGTTTTTCCCTGTTTACACAAAGTTCGTTCTTAATGTAATCGTAGAAAGCGACATACTCCATAAATGGAATTAATGGCTTGGAGAACAAGAATAAAGACAATATGATCGCTGCCGTTTTCACATAACAAAGGTTTGTATTTTTTTAAAATTTTCCTAATGAAAAACGATTTATAATAGCCTTTGAATTGATTCTTAACAAAGTAGCCTAAAACAGAATATAACAGGTTTTATGACTAGATTAACATCTGTAAAAAGAGGATATTGACTTGGCTAATAAACAGACCCGTCATGTTTGCCCTTTTCCCATCCATGTTTTCCCAAATATTGGTCGGCACTTTCAACGGCCCCTTTTTCTATGCTTGTTCCCATAGAGTCGTTCCAACGGTTAAGGTATCCGAATAAGGAGATAACCCCAAGCATTTCAACAATCTCACCTTCATCCCAATATTTATAAAGGCGCTCTTTTATTTCTGCATCTACGGCATTTGGTACTTGCGAAGCTTGTAAAGAAAAGTCCAGTGCGGCCCTTTCTGCTTCTGAGAACGCGGGGTGCGTTCTGTATTCCCATATATTGTCCAGCTGTTCTTGCTCAGCTCCGTAACGTTCCGCCGCCCGTATGGCGTGGGCTTGGCAATATCGGCAACCTGTAGCGTTACTACTGACCCATGCGATCATCCTTTTTAAGGCAGAAGTAACCCGGCCCTCGTTCGCCATAACCGCCTTGTTGAGGTTTATAAAAGCTTTTGAAATGGCAGGTCTATGCTGCATGGTCAGAACAGAATTGGGACAAAACCCAAGTGTTTCGTTAAAGAATTCTGCCAATTTCTTGGTTTCTGGATCATGATTCGGGTCTAGAGGTGTTACCAATGCCATATTATGCGCTTTTAGATTGTATTTGTAGTATTTTTGTAACCTACAAGAAACAAAAAATTATGAGTACAACAAATCATATCAGCACGAAATGGTTGGGCAACATGGCTTTTGAAAGCAACAACCCATCTGGACATTCATTAAAAATAGATATAGCCAAAGAAGACGGAGGGGATGGTAGTGGTTACAGACCTAAGGCACTGATGTTATCGGCACTGGCGGGTTGTTCTGGTTTAGACGTGGCAGCGCTTATCAAGAAAATGAAACTGGATGTGGAAGATTTTCATATCGAGACCATTGCCAATCTTACCGATGAGCACCCTAAATATTATGATAAAGTGGCAATAGAATACCATTTTCATGGTAAGGACCTGAACGAGAAAAAACTTCAGAGAGCTGTAGATCTTTCCGTAGAAAAATATTGTGGTGTTATGGAAATGTTCAGAAAATTTGCAGAACTGGATATCAAGACCATTTTTCACCATAATTAGTAGTCGATTGCATGCGCTGGACTATTAAACCCAAACCAAAACAAGAGGACATCGACTTTTTGGCCAATGAGCTACAGGTTGATGATTTGATAGCGCAGTTATTGTTACAAAGAGGAATTGCCAATTTCGAAGAAGCCAAGAAATTCTTTAGGCCACAGTTAAGCGATCTACATGACCCTTTCTTAATGAAAGATATGGATATTGCCGTGACACGAATAGAACAGGCAATAGCCAATAATGAGAATATTCTCGTTTATGGCGATTATGATGTTGATGGCACAACGGCCGTTGCCCTGGTTTCCTCATACCTACAATCTTATTACCCCAATGTGGCCACGTATATCCCCGATCGTTACGATGAAGGGTATGGGGTATCTTACAAAGGAATTGATTTTGCCGAGGATAACGGGTTTTCCTTGATCATTGCATTGGATTGTGGTATTAAGGCGGTCGATAAGGTGGCCTATGCGAAGGAAAAAGGAATCGATTTTATCATTTGCGATCACCATAGGCCCGGTAAAACATTACCGAATGCAGTAGCGGTTTTAGACCCAAAACGGGAAGATTGTACTTATCCGTTTAATGAATTATGTGGTTGTGGGGTCGGTTTTAAATTAATTCAGGCGCTTGGTGCCCATAGGGGCGAAACAATAGATGATATTATTTATTACCTTGATTTAGTGGCTACTGCTATCGGCGCAGATATAGTTCCGATAACTGGGGAGAATCGAATATTGTCTTTTTATGGCCTACAGGTTATCAATCAGCAATCAAGACCAGGATTTAAGGCCATTATTGACCAAATAAACAAGTCGGAGTTAACGATTACCGATGTTGTTTTTATAATTGCACCGAGGATCAATGCGGCCGGAAGAATGAAACATGGCCAACATGCCGTAAATCTTTTGACCGAAACAGATATGCTGCAAGCTTCAAAATTTGCGGCTGAGATAGAAAAATTCAATACCGATAGAAGAGGATTAGATCAAGAAATTACGGAGGAGGCTTTGCACCAGATACAAAAAAACCAAGAAGAAGAGCGTTATACTTCGGTGGTTTTTCAAGAAGACTGGCACAAGGGGGTTATAGGCATTGTAGCTTCACGGTTAATGGAAACGTACTATAGACCCACCTTGGTGTTTACCAAAAGTGGAGATAAGCTGGCAGCTTCGGCACGTTCGGTAAAAGGTTTTGATGTATACAATGCTCTTGAGGGCTGTTCTGATTGTATAGAGCAGTTTGGAGGGCATAAATATGCAGCAGGACTCACTTTGTTGGAAGAACAGTACGAAGTTTTTAAGTCCAAGTTCGAAGAAGTAGTGCGTAAAACCATAGACCCTATTCTTCTTACGCCCGAAATAACCGTAGATGCCATTATAGAACTAAAGGATATTACCCCCAAGCTACTACGTATTTTAAAGCAGTTCGCCCCATTTGGTCCCGGAAATATGTCTCCTGTGTTTATGGCGGAAAATTTGACCGATACAGGTTACGGAAAAACAGTGGGGCAAGAAGGGGCGCACTTAAAATTATCGGTCACCCAACATGATAGCCATAAGATAAATGCCATAGGTTTTAATCTGGGGCATAAATTGCCATTGGTAACAGGCAGAAAACCGTTTAATGCCGTATTCTCCATTGATGAAAATGAGTGGCAGGGTAATGTAAGCATTCAGCTTAAACTTAAAGATATTCAATGAAAATAGAGCACATTGCTATTTGGGTTAAGGATTTGGAGATGATGAGAAATTTTTATGAGAAGTATTTTAATGCTATTTCCGGGGAACAATACCATAACAGTAAAAAAGAATTTACCTCTTATTTTCTAGCTTTTGATAAAGGGGCAAGGTTAGAGCTCATGTACAAACCTTCCATTTTTAAGGCTCTAGAGACGAACAAAGAGCTGTCTGGATTGGCCCATTTTGCAATTTCTGTGGGGTCTAAAGAAAGGGTGGATAGCTTAACGGAACAATTAAGAAACGATGGGTTTACTGTAGCAGGTAACCCAAGAACCACAGGTGACGGTTATTATGAAAGCGTAGTACTGGATCCCGAAGCAAACAGAATAGAAATTACCATTTAGCATATGAATAAAAATATTGATCCGTATGCGGCTTTACGGTTTAGAGAGTTCAATATATTTTTACTGGTTCGTTTTGCCATGGTTTTTGCGTGGTCTATGCAGTTTATTGTGATAGAGTGGCAGGTTTACTCATTGACCAAAGACCCTCTTTCTCTGGGAATCATCGGTTTAATGGAAGTTATACCTGCAGTAAGTATGGCTCTTTTTGCAGGGCATATCGTGGATCAGAAAGAAAAACGAAACCTGTTAGTAAAATGTATTTTTGGGTTCTCTGTCATTAGTTTTGGCTTGTTTGTCTTAAGTTGGCCTTCTATGGATACCAGATTGGAGACCAAAACAATATTGTATGGTATATACGCCTTGGTTTTTTTAGGTGGATTTGTACGAGCTTTTCTTGGCCCTACGATTTTTTCCTTGATAGCGTTGATCGTACCTAAGAGAATATACCCAAATGCAGCTACTTGGAGCAGTTCTACATGGCAATTAGGGTCGGTTTTAGGTCCTGCGCTCGCAGGTTTTTCTATAAGTATTATTGGTGTTCATTGGTCTATGTGTGTCATTTTTGGTTTTTCTGTTTTGGCTTTGGTGTCACTTTTTCAAATTTCAAAGAAACCAATTCTAAACCCTAAGATAGGAGAACCTATTTTTCAAAGTTTACGTGAGGGGATCCATTTTGTATTTAGCAACAAAGCGGTTTTTGGCGCCTTGACTTTGGATATGGTTGCCGTTCTTTTTGGCGGTGCCGTGGCTTTATTACCTGTTTTTGCACAAGATATACTTCACGTGGGCTCCGAGGGTTTTGGCATTCTTAGGGCAGCACCTGCGGTCGGGGCATCTATTACCATGTTAGGGTCTACCCGTTTTCCGTTGCATAAAAATGCCGGGAAAAAATTATTGTGGGCCATATTCGGATTCGGAATCTGTATTATTGTCTTTGGCCTGTCTACCTATTTTTGGTTATCGGTGATGGCCCTTTTCATAAGTGGGGCCGTTGATGGCATTTCAATGATTATTAGGCAAACGATCCTTCAGTTAAAGACACCCGATAATATGAGAGGAAGGGTAGCTTCGGTAAATTCAATGTTTGTAGGATCTTCGAACGAGCTTGGGGCTTTTGAAAGTGGACTTACCGCCAAATTGATGGGAACGGTTACCGCGGTAGTGTTTGGAGGAAGCATGACCTTGCTGACTGTGGGGATTACCGCTTTTTCTTCGCCTACCTTTAGAAAGTTGGATTTACAGAAAGATGTAGAGGAACACGAGACAGAGGAATAACAAAATATTTGCAACATAAAAAAAGCCCCTTTTTAAGGGGTCTTTTTTTAAAGTAGGTAATTTAAGATTTGGATAACCAAATACTTTTTAAATAAGTATAAATAATAACTCTATGATAGCCTAAAGGTAGATGCTAAATAGTGAATTATAGCATTAATGTTGTGAAAGCCTTTGAAAATGTTGTAAGAAAAGGATTACAAGTTATTTGATTGAAATGAAGCCTTTATTTAGGAAGCCATTATTCGAATTTCTTTAGTTGAAGTTGTTGTCCATCAAACTCGGCATAGGTGTAATAATGTATCCAATCGCCGGTATTGGTGTATTTTGATGTTTGAGAAAGGTTTATCTCTAAAGGTAAATGGCGATGCCCAAAGATAAAATGGTCATAGTGCCGCGTTTCCAATTTTCGTTTGGCATATTGTACCAACCATTCTTTATCCTCCCCCAAGAATTTGGCGTCTTCATCACCGGAAATCAATTTGTTCTTAACAGAGAAGTATTGCGCCAATCGTACGCCCAGATCTGGGTGAAGCCACCTAAAGAACCACTTGGCGACTGGGTTGGTAAAAACTTTCTTCATTCTTTTGTAACCCTTGTCATGGGGCCCTAGGCCATCACCGTGGCCAATAAAAAAAGAGACTCCATTAATTAGATATTGCTGTGGTCTGTGAAATACGGGGATATTAAGTTCTTCTTCAAAATAGCCGTTCATCCAAAGATCATGGTTGCCCACAAAATAGAAAATAGGGATTCCTGCATCTGACAATTCCGCCAATTTGCCGAAGGTTCTGGTAAAACCCTTTGGTACTACAGTTTTGTATTCGAACCAAAAATCAAAAAGATCGCCCAACAAAAAGATTGCACCGGCATCGTACTTTATTTGCTCTAGCCATGCAACAAACTTTTTTTCTCTCGGAAAACTTTTGTCCATGGTGGGCGCTCCCAAGTGGTTGTCACTGGCAAAATATACTTTTTTTCCTTCTGGGAGTTTTATTGTAGTCATGGTGGATAAAGATAGCAAATGTTACCCTTAATTGTCGCTGGCGAACCACTCGGCAAAAGAGGAATCGGTTTCCTGTAGTTTTAGTGAAAAAAGCTGAATGTTCTCTGGAAGCCGTGCTTTTATCTTGGCCGCAAAATCAATGACCATATTTTCACTAGTGGGTTGGTAGTCTGCTAAAATCACATTGTGCCCCCTGTCCGTAAGTTCTTTGGCGAGTTCTATGTGGGGTGTGTTCTTATTGAATACGGTAGCGTGGTCATAGACATCCACGATCTCTTCTTTAACGATTTTTTTAAGGTCGCCAAAATCTATTACCATGCCCAACTTTACATGCGATACATCTGTTATGGGTTTGCCTATTACCGTTACAGAAAGCTTATAACTATGCCCGTGTACATTTCTACATTTTCCATCATAACCATATAAAGCATGTCCGGTCTCAAAATTGAACTGCTTCGTAATACGAATCTTGCTCATAGCATTTAATTATGGGGCAAAGGTAGCGAAACTTTGAAAGGATTTATAGGGAAGAAGTTAATCTAGAACAATCTCGGTTGGCCCTGAAATTAGTTTTACATGGCAACAATCTGCACCTACTGCAAAATTTTGGTCTACAACGACTTTATTAGAAATATATCCTTTAAAAGAAATAGTGGTTTCCGAATTTTGATATTGCTCCCGGTACTTGTCGCTAAAAATAGGGTAGAGTCCCTGTTCTTTATAATATTGATACTCAGAATCGTTGTGGTTTACCGTGAGGTTTTTGCCCGTTGTGGTATCTATTACTTCAAAACTATCGAGTGCAATAATATCTCCTGAGGTGTTTTTTATAGAAACGGTTAGGGTAACGTAAATTTCTGTGCATACGACCATTGCACATTCTTCCTGCACAGTTTCTTTATGGCCATTGCAGGCCATTATGAATAGAAAAAGTAGCGTTAAGGAGAGTCGTGCAAACATGTAATTGTTTATATAAAGATACACGAAACTTAAAAAGTTGCGTACGTTCACGGGTTACCTTTTATATTTTCGTCTGGCCCTTATCCTGTTTACAAAGTAGATGACCAAAACAAAAAGTGCTAGAATAGGAAAAACTAGATTACCGTTTAAAAATTGAAAGAACTCCATAAAATTTATTTAGAAACAGAACGACCAGCTGTTTCGGTTATTGTTTGTTTTTAAATTTAGACAGGGCATTTTTGGTAAATTCGGACAAGGCGAGTTTACCAGTGATAGCAGCCCGTTGGGTAAGTAGCGATTGCCAATGATCGGTATTTTCCCAAAGCACTTTTTTCCATTCCATTAGTCCTTCGGGGTTGTAACTGCTCATTTTATGGGTAAAGAAGTCCAACTCTTTGTCAAGCTCTTGAGTTGTTTCAAAAACCTTTGCAAAGAGACCTTTTTCTTGGGCCCAATATGCTGTTTTCCACTCTGTAGGTGCAAGTGACAGTTCTCCTAGGGCGGCTACACCGATTTTTCGTTCAACTGCCGGGGCTATTACCAATGGGGCGATACCTATACTAAGTTCAGAAAGTTTAATGGAGGCATTTACATTGGCGAATGCATAGTCGCAAGCCGCTACAAGGCCTACTCCGCCACCAACGGTTTTGCCGTGTACCCTGCCCACAATAATTTTCTTGCATTGGCGCATGGCATTTATGACATGGGCAAAGCCGCTAAAGAATGTTTTTGCCTCCTCAAAAGTAGATACTGCCAAAAGCTCATCGAACGAGGCGCCGGCACAGAAAGCCCTGTCCCCTTCAGATTTAAGAACAATTAGGTTTACTTCTTCATTGTCAGATAGTTTTTCAAATTCTTTTGTAAGCCTGTCCAAAAGTTCGGACACAAAAGAATTGCTGGCAGGGTGGCCAAATTCTATTGTTGCCACCTTACCCTCGATTTTTGTATAAAGGCTACCGTTATCTCTATCTGTTCCCATGTACTTTTATTTTATTCAAAATTAAGTGTTTTGTAAAAGTGGTCGAAACTTTCTCCTAAATTTCCAGACCAATGCGCCTCCCCTGATCAACATCCAGATGGTAAAAGCGACCCATATACCCGTTAACCCCCAATGTAAATATTTACCGAGGAACAGGGTGGGGACAAAGCCTAAAAAAGTGGCCGCCAATAAGGTGTTTCTAAGGTATTTCATTTCTCCAAGTCCTTTGAAAACACCATCTAGGACAAAAGCAATGGTATTCATCGGAAGCCCTATTATGATGATGAAGAAAATACCATAAAAAGTCTCTAGTACTACATCTTCATTAGAAAATAGTGCTCCTATGGGCTTGTAGAATATAAATGAAGTGAGCATTAATACGAGACTAACATAAAGCCCATAAGTCACTATTTTTTTAGCCAAGAGCCAGAGACCGTCATAATTTTTTTCTCCAAGAAGTCTTCCTCCCATGATATTTCCTGCGGCTCCGTACCCGTCTATAAAAAATGCGGAAAAGAGCCAAAGGTTTATAGCTATGGTATGTGCCCCGATATATTTTTCGCCAAGGGCCGTTGCCTCTCTAACAGCGAGGATAAGAGCGGTATTCAAGGCCAAGGCCCGTACAAAAAGGTTCAGGCTCATAACAACAAGTCTGCCCAGTTCTGGGTGCAACGGAAAGGTAAGCACCAAGCTTATATCCGTTTTTTTCCATAGAAGCCAAAAGGCCATAATGGCCATGATCGCTTGCGAAATTAAACTGGCATAAGCGGCACCATCTAAATATAAGGGCTCTATAAAACCTTCTATGCCGTACACCAATATAAGGTCAAAGAGTACATTTAATACAGCACCGGTAATGGCAATTACCATGGGCCAATAGGTGTTCTGCAACCCTCTAAAAATACCCATTACGGCGAAAACAAATAGCGTTAACGGAAAGCCCCATACCCTAATGGAATAATAACTGATACAGTATTCTAGAATTTTCCCGGTAGCATTTAAAAGCTCGAAAATCTCACGGATAATAAAAACGGTCGATAGCAATATTAGAATGCTCAGGGCAATGTTCAAGAAAATGGCTTGGGCGGGCAGGGTTTTTACTTCCTCTAGTTTGCCTGCTCCGAGGTATTGCGATATAATTGCCGAAATAGCACTACGGGTCTGGCCTAGTACCCAAATTAGCATAGATAGAAAAGAGCCTACTATACCGGCCGCGGCCAAAGACTCCAGTCCGTCTACGGGAATATTTCCAACAATGGCCGTATCTGTGATCGATAACAATGGTTCCGCTATGCCCGCAATAGTGGCAGGTATGGCCAGGTTGTTTATGTTTTTAAAATTTACGGTAGTTTTCAATGTAGGCCTAGACTATAAGTTCATAGCAATGAAAAGGGTGTTTGCTCTGTTGGGGAAAATAAACATCTCCCAGTTTTTGATAGCCCCTGGTTTCATAAAACTTTTGGTTTCTTTTATTTTGGCTAAAGGTATCCAACCGAACAGAAACAAAATTGTTCTTTATTGCATAATCTTCTGCAAATGTCATTAACTGTTGGGCAAAACCCTTGCCTTGAAAAGAAGGGTGCACCGCCAATCTGTGAATATAGATGTTTTTAAGATTTGGGGTCAACCATGAGATATGTTTATATTCCTCGTCCATTAATGTGGAGATTACGATAACCCCTATAATTTGGTTTTCATGTTCCAGAACATATAGTTCATTTCGTTCAACATCAATCATAAATTTCGATTTAGAGGGATATGAAGTGGTCCATTGGTAGATGTTTTTAGACTCCATATGTTTTCTACATGCATCTGTAACTAATAAAATGTCTTCAATTTCCGACAACTTTGCAGGCCTAATCATAAAATAATATTTTAAAATTGTAAATTTAGAGTAATAACCAACAAATTTATCATGAAGAATATTCTTGTACCAATAGGAACATCTAAAGAAGCCAAAGCAACCCTTCAATATGCTGTTGATTTTGCAACCGATTTTGGGGCAAATGTGTATGTAATGGAAGTATTTAACGCTACGGCAAAAACAGGAACCCTGTCCAATGTTTCAGAAAAACTAGCAGCTAGCGGTAAGGAACGTCTTAAAGAGGTCATAAATGAGATAGACCCTAAAAAAATAGCGATTAAAATAGCCTCTTTTAACGGGGAGCTGGTAGATGGGCTAAAGGACATAGATAAAAACCTAGGTATCGATTTAATTATTTTGGCCCCTAGAAGCAATGATATACAAGAAGAACTGTATTTAGGATATACATCTGGTCGAATTGTAAAACAAACCAACATACCAACACTTGTAGTGCCAAAAGGCACAAAATATACCACCTTTAAAAATGTATTGGTGGCCTTTAAATCGGGTATTTTGAAACGAAAGAGAATACTGGATCCATTGGTGTCCATTACAAGAAAACATAGATCTGAGGTCAACTTATTACTAGTTAAAACACCTGGATATTCAGATGACGACCTAAAGGTAAATACGGCATTGATGGATATAAGTTCTCAACTTACCATTTCTGAAAATGCGACTACCTATTTAGGGGTTTTAGAACATTTTCAATCAAAACAACCAGATTTGTTATGTGTGTTTAGAAGAAAGAGAGGTTTCTTCAAAAAACTTTGGGAAAAGAGCACCATTTTAAAATCTGAATTTTCTGTACCCATCCCCGTTTTGATATTAAGTACGAAGAAAGATTAAGATGTATTTTGATAGGTTCAAAAAATGTATTTCCTTTGACGTTCCAAAAAAAGGGGGATTAGCTCAGTTGGCTAGAGCGCTTGCCTGGCAGGCAAGAGGTCACCGGTTCGAATCCGGTATTCTCCACGTAAAGGCTTCCAAGAAATTGGGAGCCTTTTTGTTTTGTCTTTGTTCGTTGCACATACACTTTATAAGACAGTATATTCGTTTTAAACAAGACTATTTATTTTATTTCTCGTATCAACATCTATAGTAGACCTGCCTTAGCTGTTTTATCCTTTAATACTATAATTTAACAAAAAGAGAGATATTAATTAGGACTTAAAAACATAACCGGTTAATTATTTATTATAAATTTATATATTTACATAACCAGTTATGTAAATATGGAACAATATCAATACCTAACTTTTACAGCACGTCTAAAAAGAATAAGTGACAGTTTACTGTATGGAGCAAAGGACCTATACAAAACCTTGAACCTTGAAATAGAACCAAATTGGCACTTGGTATTTCTTTTATTTAAAGAAAAAAACACCCTTACGATTACCGAAATAGCGGAGAATATTAAAATATCACAACCTGGGGTTATCAAAATTGTAAACAAGATGAAGGCGAAAGACTACCTAAAAGCCGAAACGGATAAAAGAGACCACCGAATACAGTTACTTAAACTTACGACAAAAGCGAAAAAAGAATTACCCAAGCTCGATAAGGTTTGGTTTGCCGGAGAAAAAACAATTAAAGAACTGTTGGATAACAATACTGATATATTTGACCAATTGGATAAAATAGAGAATGCTATCGCCGAATCGAATTATAAGGACAGAACTTTAATTCATTTAAAGAATGGTTAATCTATTTGGTTTTTCGGCTCTTGGCGTTGCTTTATATGCTTTATCCAATAAGAACATTATAAAGTTAAGAACATGGCACTTTATTTCCAGTGTTATGTATATTGTTTTGCAATAGGCGCCATGTCTGTTGTGGTCGGAGCCGTTTTGTATTGTTTTATTCACGGTTATCATATCTACAATAAAAAAACTTACACAATGATAAGAAAGGCGACGAGAAATGATTATAAGGCAGTATGGGAAATATTCTCGCAGGTGATCGCTACTGGTGACACCTATGTATTTAGCCCTGACACCGCTGAAAAAGATATTCAGGAACATTGGTTTGCCGATTATATGAATACGTTCGTATTTGAAGAGAACGGCAAAATTTTGGGTACTTATATAATAAAACCTAATCAGATAGATCTAGGAAACCATATTGCCAATTGCAGTTATATGGTACACCCCAATGCGCAAGGAAAAGGAATAGGAAGACAATTATGCGAACATTCGTTGAAGTTTGCCAAAGAGAATAACTTTTTGGCCATTCAGTTTAACATTGTAGTAAGCACCAATAAAAGTGCCGTCGAACTTTGGAAAAAGTATGGCTTTAAAATTATAGGAACTACACCCAATGGATTTAGACATAGTACACTGGGCTTGGTAGACACCTATATTATGTACAAGCCGTTATAAATTATATCTGAAAAGGGGGCGCTTACACAAACGAGATTTGATGCTGTTTTGGGATCGAGATAGATATTTTTTAATGAGTTCGATGTTAAAATTAATTAGGACAAATTAGTCCGAATTAAAAAATAGTATATCTTTGTAATGTAAAACCTAGAGAATGTATGTTTTCAAAAGCATGTGAGTACGGTATTAGGGCATCAATCTATATAGCATCACAATCGCTAGAGGGTACACGTGTGAGTTTAAAGGAAATTGCCGAAAAAATTGATTCTCCAGTGGCTTTTACGGCCAAAGTTTTACAACAGTTATCTAAAAATAAAATTATAGAGTCCGTAAAGGGATCGTCTGGCGGTTTTGAGATTTCAAAAAATAATATTTTACGTATAAAACTTTCTCAAATTGTATATGCCATAGACGGTAACAATGTGTACGAAGGTTGTGGGCTAGGACTCAAGAGATGTAATGCTAAAGAACCTTGCCCTGTTCACAATAGGTTTGTTGAGATTCGTGCCGAGTTAAAGAATATGTTGGAAAGCACCACCTTATATGATATGACCATGGGGCTAGAGCAAGGACTAACCTATTTGCGACGCTAAAAAAAATTTAAAATTAAATCGGACAAAATTGTCCTAGTTTATGTACTAACAATAAATAGACAGATTATGAGAGAGACCCAGACCATAGGTGAAATAGTAGCTGAAGATTATAGAGCTGCCGAAGTTTTTAAAAATCACAAAATTGATTTTTGCTGTCGGGGTAACCGCACACTCGAAGAGGTTGCCACAAAAAACAATCTAAATGTAGATACATTGATCAATGAATTGAATGCTGTTGTACAAAAACGGGCAAATGACGCCATTGATTTTAAATCATGGTCGTTAGACCTTCTTGTTGACTATATTGAGAAAAAACATCATAGATATGTTGAAAAACAAAGCACTGTATTAAAACAATATTTAGACAAGCTTTGTCGGGTTCATGGGCAAAAACATCCTGAACTTTTTAGGATCAGAGACCTTTTTAATATTTCTGCAGGGGAACTTGCCATGCATATGAAAAAAGAAGAATTGGTGCTCTTCCCCTTTATACGTAAGATGGTAGAGGCCAAACAATCTAGACAAAACTTGGGAACACCCCGTTTTGGAAGTGTTTTAAACCCCATCCAAACTATGATGGACGAACATGATCACGAAGGAGAACGTTTTAGGACGATTGCAGAATTAAGCAATGACTATACTCCACCAGCGGATGCCTGTACCACTTATAAGGTTGCATATTCGTTATTACAAGAGTTTGAAGAAGACCTGCACCGTCACATTCACCTAGAGAACAACATACTTTTCACCAAAGCGAACGAATTGGAAAAACAAATGAAGGCTATGGTCTAAACACCAAAGCCTATTCTTTTTAAGCATCAAAAAAAACGGAAAATTGATTGTCATGAAAACATCGGCACCGCATTCCATAGAATATTCCGACAAAAATCGGAAAAGGAGTAAAATAGTTCAGGTGTACAATAATCTCTTAGAAGAGTTTAAAAGCCGGCAGACCGGATACTCTACAATAGCCATTATTGCACAAAGCTGTTTAGGTTCGGCTGCTGCAATGCTGTTACTTATGTCCAATATGCAAGATCTTTTTAAAATGATATTGGTTTTCTTCGTAACAATTTTGTGCATGGCCTACAATGCTACGGTACTGGCCCAGTTAAAGTCTAAAATTACGTTTAATCTCTTATTGATAAGCTTACTTTTTAGTGCTTTAATTATCATAGTATACCTGATTTAAAGCAATTTCAGGTACAATGATATTTTGGGTCATTAGTTTAAACGTCCTCAGGTTTTGGTATATCAATAGTTGAGGACGTTTAAGTTTTATTAAGTATCGTGTTTGGTTTATTTTTTATCCATAATCCAAAAAGAGCAACAAGAATAAGTGTACTCGCAAGGGCCAAAATCAAATAGTACGAAGAAAACAAGGGTGTAGATAACCAAGATGTAATGGCCTTATAGAAAATTAATGTTTCTGTAAAGGCAAAACCTACCACATACAAATAAAAAAAGCCCTTGTTTAGAATCAGAAGTTTACATCGGTTTAAAAACAACATCAATGAGATTGTAACCACCCCTAAAAATGTCCAGTGTAAATAGCCGATGGTAAAATCTAGATACGTGACTGTCAAATGAGTAAAATATGGTATGGCCGTCAATAATTGCAAGAGCATTTTTATACCCCACAATACAACAACCAACTTTAATGTGTTTTGATGAAACCTAGAAAATAATACGGTAAATTGTTTACGAACGCCCATTATAAACTGCAATAAATCGTAAAATGCCAATAGTTGTAGAAGAGCTCCCACACCACCAAAAATATAATAGGTTATAGAAGGCTCGGCGAATAAGGTAGACAGAAAAAAGGAGAGAACAATTCCTATATTTAATAACCAAAAGAATCGGTTGAATCTCTTTGTAGGGATGTTAATACGGTGTTTTTCTAAAATGAAGATAAAGATGGCTACCAATGCCATGATCATCCATCCGTTATATAGAAAATGAAGGTAGAAATAAATGGCCAAGCGATACCAGACAGATTCGCTTCCAAGAATACTCATAATTGCCCCCAATGCCCACGGGCCAATACTAGAGATCAGTAAATAGAATATGGCGGCCATGGCACACCTTATGGACTTGGAAGATTTAAGATTCGCGGGGATGTTTCTATAAAAAAACCAAGAGAACCAATAGGAGGCAAATAAAAAAAGAGTGGAGAAAACAATGGAAAAAAAAGCATATCCCTGAAAAGGGAAGGTCAGTAGCATGCCAACCATGGTAAGCTGTGTAAACCAATAAATTCTATTGTATTTTTTATCAACTCCCGATTTGCTTAAATAGAGTTTGTAGAGCAATGTGGTTAGTGCCATGTATACCCAGCCTAACAGAGCTATGTGCGAATGGGTATGAACAATAAACTTATAGGTTACGGGAATTTCCAAGACTCTAAAAAACCTTAGAACACAACCAAGAAAAGCGGCCAAGACAAAATACACCAGCGCCGTTCGGGTGTGGTTCTTAAGATGTACCATATGTCTTACCATTTTATGGGTACTAAATTAGAAATCTTTTTTCTTAGAGATTATCACCAATCGCCAAATAGGTAGAACGGTCCATAAAACAAGCATGAACATAGAAATAAAAAGACCTTGGTCCGTACCAAAAAACTTTTTAAAAACAGCTCCGGTATATCCCAAAAGGGCAGAAATATCCAATTTTAAAAGAATTAGGGTTCTAGAAAGATCTATGGGGTTGAACATAGTTGCCGCCAAAGAAAAACCATCTAAAGGGTATTCTTTAAAAACGATTAAAGACATAAGAAACAGACCATCATATATTACCGCTAAAAATAGCCATAACAAAACGGCATACCCAAAACCTTTAATCTTATTCTCATTAGAAAGGGCAATATTAAATGATAATACCGTAAAGATCAAGGTTAAGAAAGCTCCGGTAACCAAGAGGAGGGTAAAGTCGAAAATGGCATCACTTTTAAAGAGACCATATAGTACAAACGGAATACCGAGGCCAAAAACAAGACTTAATGTTAAAGAACCGGCTACACCAAAATATTGCCCCAAGAAAATAGAGGATCGTTTGATCGGTTGGGCCAGTAACAACTCGGTAAACTCTTTTGAATTGTAGAAATACATTATGCCAAAAATAGTACTGATCAAGGGCACTAGAATAATAATAACGTTCATTAAGGTAATGATTGCCTTAGAAATATCGTTGTTCAAAAACAGCAATACAAAACCTAATAATAGATAAAAGAGGAAGTATACATAGCTCCAACGGCTACGTATAAGGTCGTAAAAACTATATTTTAATATTTTAAACATGGGCTGGTGTAGTTGCTATGCTTGCGATAGCATGTTCTAAATCGGTTTGTGCAGTCTTTGCTTTTAGTTCGGCAATGGTTCCTTTAAAGTAGATATCGCCTTCTAACAAATAGATGATTATATCAGAAACCTCTGCAACGAACTGCATAATATGAGAGGTGATCAAAATAGTTTTCTTCTTTAGTCTTTGTTCACGGATCAATTCTTTAAGGTGTATCAAGGAAGCGGGATCCAGCCCTGTAGTGGGCTCGTCCAGTATAAGCAAAGGACTATCGAACATAAAGGCCAAAACTATGTTCACTTTTTGTTTGGTACCACCAGAAAGGGTGGAAAGTTTTTTGTCTAAAAAAGGCTCTAGTTTAAACAAGGTTATTAGCTTTTCTTCATTGCTTTCGCCCTGCCTAAGGTCTTTGATCATTCGTATTAGTTCTTTAACCCTTAGGTTGCCCGGAAAGTTTGCTATTTGCGGCAGATAATCTATTTTTTTGCGGTATTTCCAGTTTTTTTTAATGGGTTCTCCCATTACAGAAATACGGCCCTTATCTGGTACCACCATGCCCAGCACACTTTTGATCAAGGTAGTTTTGCCAGAACCATTGGGCCCAAGAACGGCAAAAACACCACCTTCTTCTATGTTTAGGTCAAGGTCGGAAAGCACCTTGTTTTTACCAAACTTCTTACATAAACCTTTTATATGAATCATTGTACTTTTGTCATTAGGGGGTTAATATCCATTAAATTATCAGGGGTAAAAACGGGAGAAACTTTTTCAGAAAAATCTATGATGTCCATAAATAGACTCCGTAGTAAAATAATAGCTTCGGGGGTTTGGTTTACTACATAGGAAAAAAGTTTTACTGGCCGGTACGGAACATCGCCAATACCGTTCTTGTCTAGATCATAACCTGTATAATTGCTCCAATAATTACCATCAAAAACATTGTCGTTCAACTTACTGTTATAAGAGATGTCAAAACTGTTGTAAAGAAAATTATTAGCACTAAAGGTGTTGGTATAACAGGCCCCAAGCACTTTAATGCCCCATCCGTTTTTTATAAAATTGTTTCCTTTATAAGTGATTCGGTTAGAGCCTTCTATATGGATGCCAATAGTGTTTTCCTCAAACGTATTTTCGATTATTTCGGCATCGTTAATTTCTTTTAGCAATACACCAAAGGCAGCTGTTCCCCAGTTTTTTCTAAAAGTATTGCCTTTCATGGTAATTCTTTTAGAGAACATTACGGCCACTCCGGCCCCATTGTTCTCAAAGACATTGTCCGTATAGACATCATCATCTGAAAACATAAAATGAAGACCATACCGTAGATTATCGGTGCTTTTATTATTATGGATCTTAACATTATGGGAAAATTCCAAGTAGATACCATCTCTTGCGCCTTGAACAATGTTATTGCTTACCTCAATATTATGGGAGTACCAAAGTTGAATACCATTGCCCGAATTATATTCATCTTGGGCATCACCAACAATTTTGTTGTGATACACTTTACCGTGGTTGGATTTTTCTAGATAGATGCCGAAAAACAATTTTTCGAGCACTACGTTCTGTATCACAAAGTTTTCGCTCTTTACCACGCGTATAGCGGCATAATCTGATGTGTAACTTGTACCTACGTTGATAATGAAGAGTCCGTCTATGGTGACATTGTCCGACACTATGCGAATAATTTCCCCTTTGTCCTCACCATCTATCACGGGGTAGTTTTCCCCAATAATGGTCAGCGGTTTATCTACCAAGATGTTATATTCTTTATAGGTCGCCTTTTTAATAACAAGAGTATCGTGGTCGGAAGCTGTTTTAATTGCCTCGGTAATAGATTTTAATTCACAAGTTTCACATACAGTAATTCTTTTTGGCTGTTGCGACACCCCTGAAAGAAGGTTGAAAATCAAAATTAATAAGAACACTACTTGTTTCATGGTCGTTATCGTTTATAATATGGTATATTTCAACGCACCATTTAGGGTTAGTTTTTCGTTCATGAACACGCCATTATAATTTTGGTACAAAGGCGAAACAATTTCAGCACTAAACACCAATTTGCTCTTTAATAAAAGAACGTTTAGCCCCAACGCTCCCCTAACAAGTTCACCGCCATAATTATTGGTGTCAGCTGTGGTCACCATCATAGGGTTTAGGTCGGAATCGACATTGTGAATCTCACCTTCCGTACTGCCGCTCAACCTTAATGAGGAACTTATGGTTTTAGAGAAACCATATCCTAACCAACTGTTGAGCTCAAATAGATTCCCAAACCGATAATCTTGGCTATTCTCACCGGTTCTAATAGTTGCCAGAGGCTGTATCCCCCAAGAAAAATCACCGAAGTTTCCTTTAAGGGTAGCACCGATAGTAAGATCAAAAGTGCCGGAACCCAACTGCATTGCATATGGTAGTTTTGCATCAACCATCATTGGGGTATCATCCCTATTTTCGATATCACCTATTGGAATATTAAGGGTGAAGTTGGAGTGTAAGGAAAATTTTTCATGAGATATAAGGCCGTATAAAAAGCCTGCTTTTAGATCACCAATACCAGAAGATGAGGTAGAAAAATCGGTAAGCATTGGCATGCCGTTATCCATTGTCATTTGGGCGGTAAGGTCCATATTTTTGGATATGAAATTTTGCATCAGCATCAACGTTAAGTTATCTGAAGGAGCATACATGATCCCGAGCATATACATTTGCATGGTCATTTTTTGCGGTGCCACCATATAATTTTCATAAATGGCGTCGTTGGAAATTTTGTCGCTTCCTTCTCGGTTACCGTCCATATTCATATTCATGTATCGTAATGATACCATTAGACCTCCCTGAGGATGCAAGTGGTCTCCCATAATACCTACGGGAGCATACGAATTGGCGTTATGATGGTGCAAATGGTTTGTAGCACCCAAACCAGAAGAAACAAAACGCTCTCTTAATTGCAGCCAAGTGAATATTTCTCCCTCTTTTTCTTCTTGTTTTTTGGTCGGCTCTTCTAAAGATCCATACGCGGAAAGATTGGCTCCCATGGGGCTTTTAATGGCGTCACTTTTTAAATAAAAGGCATTTTCAGCGTTGATATACCGTTGCTGGTCATAATCGGTTACATACAACTTGTTAAATGTTTTTTCATTTTTAGAGTTGAGATAATTGACCAAACATTCAATCGCATCAAAATGCAGGGTTTTACCTGTTTTGGTTTCTATTTTGGCCTTAAACGCCTTATTCTTTATAACCATATTGCAATGGGTGCAAGAGTGTGTCTGCGATAGACCTATTTGGGTAAACAATAAAAATAGTATGGTTGTAATATGTAATTTTATGAGTTTCATCTGAAATGGTCTTTTTTATGAATATTTGAGTGCCATTTATAGGGGCTGCCGTATTTTACGGGAGTTGAAATAATAGCTTATGGCCATTGTTGCCATAAAAACAGCATCTGCGATTACTGAACCCTTAAGGAACAATAGCAAGATATTTTTTAATTTGTTACCCCAAACCTAGCTAACAATTGTGGCCAGGTAAACAGTTCTCCGCCGTTGTCTTCTTTTGCTTTGCTTGCCGATTCTAAGCTGTTGAAAGCGGTTAGATATTCGCCCATAGGGCTTGGTATGTTATTACTGATCAGATAGGTGGCGATAGTGGCATCTACGAACGTACCTGGATGGCTATAATCGTTTACCAAGTATTGAGCTACTGTCGTGCGATCTATTTCTTTTAAGTGGTTTAACATACACTCAGAGGCGTCGAACGAATAGGTTCTGCCTTTTTTGGTTACGAACTGTGCGGCATGTTGTTTATCTACAATGGTCATGCTACAAAAATGACACCCTTCGGCCCCGTAGTCAATGGGTTTGGGCCCATTATTGCAGGCGCCCAACATGAGAAAGATCAGAATACCTATAATGATTGTTGAATTTTTCATGGTGTTGCCGGTTTATGATTTGTGTCGGATGAGCTGGACTGTTTACTTTTCCACCCTATAAAAAATGCAACTAGGGTAAGGGTCATACCTATGAACATTAACCATGCTCCTGTAGCGGGCATTGAACTTACATCAAAATTCAGCAACTTTTTGTAACCAAAAAGGGGCGGTTTATAGGTCATAGGGGTTCCATCTTCATTAATTACTTTTATGATGGCATGTGGGTCTAGGTTAGATCCATAGTCGGTTAACCAGAGGTTAAAATCATACATCCCCATAATTCCCAAGACCGACATTAATACAAACCAACCTAGAAAATACCTATGATCGATTTTACCAATGAATCCCAAGCCACCTAGTAATAGGCCTAAAATGACCATTGCGATAATTACTATGGGGAAAACATTGAACTCCCACATTTCATCGGCTTTGGGGATGGTTTTCATGCCAATGTAATGGTTAAGGCCATCTATATTTTGTAGGTCAAATTCAGAAACTCCCTGAATACCCGTAATATGAATGTTCATACCTAAGGGGTCGGGATATTGTGGAGCTCCCAACATTATGTTCCAAAGAGGAAATGCAAACAACCCCAATAAACATAAAGAACCCACGATCATTATTATACTAGCCCTTTTCATCTTAAATTATCTTAAAATTAAATCTTTCGAAATACCTTGTTGAGAATAAAAAGCAGGCCGGTCCTTTAAGCGACCTGCTTTTTGGTTGGGTCTATAGATAACCCCATTAAACTATTCTCCTACAGACCATGAAAGATCTATATTGGAATTGGCGGGAGAAACTCTTACGTAACCTTGCATCTCTTGGTGCAAAGCGGAACAGAAATCGGTACAATAGAATGGCCATACACCTTCTTGTTTGGGTTCCCAAAGGGTTGTTTTGGTCTGCCCTGGCATAATCAACAATCCTGAAGTATTGGCACCGATCATCATAAAGCCGTGTGGTACATCAAAATCTTGCTCATGGTTGGTAATATGAAAATAGACCTTATCGCCAACCTTAATGCCCTCAATATTGTCAGGGGTAAAGTGGCTGCGGATCATTGCCATGTATACATGAACCGTATTACCATCTCTTACGACTTTTGCATCCGGAATATTTTTCACTGCAAATGGATGTTCGTTTTCTGCCAGTTTATAGATTTTTTGTGATTTAGGAGCCAAAAGTGATGCAGGAATACCCGCAGCATAATGTGGTTCTCCGTGAGTTGGAAAATCATAAATAAGCTCCATCTTATCGCCTGAAATATCGTATAACTGAGCAGAATGCTCTAATTCTGGTCCAGTTGGCAAGTATCTGTCTTTGGTAATCTTGTTCATTGCCACTACGTATTTACCAAAGGGCTTTTTAGAGTTTCCACCAGGAATCATTAAATGTCCTACGGAATAGAATGTTGGTTTTCTATCAATAACTTCCCAAGTTCCAAGTTTCCACATAACAACCTCAGAAGAGATAAAGAATGTGGTATACGCATTTCCTTCGCCATCAAATTCTGTATGTAAGGGTCCTAATCCTCCACTTTTTACAGTTCCGGCAAGTACATCTTCGAACTTTAAGATAGGAATACCGTATGCCTCGCCATCAAATTTTTTGTTCTCAATTGCCACTATCATTTTATCGAACGAGTGAATGGTAAGGTCGGCAGAAAGTTTTCCGTTACCTATAATGTATTCTCCCGTTGGGTCAACATCTACCCCATGAGGAGATTTTGGTGTAGGTAAAAAGTATACGGCACCCGGTACTTTTGTCGGATCTATGGTCAACACCTCTTTTTTCATGGTAGAAGTAGCTGTATGCGTTGTTTCGTCGTAAACGTTGTGGGCGTAATTTGTCGGCATGGTCGTACCGCCTCCATTTGCTATATATTCTTCAATTTTTTTCCAGTTAATGGCGGCAATAAAATCCTTATCGTTTTGAGATGCGTTAACCTCTAACAGAGAATTTGCTTCTTCCGTATTATAGGTTGTAAAAAAGAACCATCCATGAGATTTTCCACGGCCTGGATGCGAAAGATCATAGTTGAAACCAGGCATCAATACTTGAAACTTAAGGTCCATTCTACCATCTTCCGGATCAACACTGATAAAAGATAAAGATCCTTTAAAATTACCTTTGTAATCTTTAATCGGCATATCTCGTTGGGGAATCGGTACAGAAAAACGAGTACCGGCCACTACATACTCGGTATTTTCGGTGATGAAAGAAGAACTGTGGTTACCCGCACTATTTGGTATTTCGATAATCTCCTCGGTCTCAAAAGTACTCAAGCTTATTCTGGCAATTCTAGGGGTGTTGTTACCGTTGATAAAAATCCATCTGCCATCTAGTTCTCCGTCGGTCTGTGAAATATCGGGGTGGTGGGCATCATCAGCGGGAATAAAGCCAAAAGAGGTGTTGAGCATGGGTTTGGTTTCTTCAGAATAGCCATAACCAGAAGTTGGAAATTGCGAAAAAACAGGAATTTCCTTGAACATTCGCCCAGATGGAAGGCCGTAAACGGTGAGGTTACCGCTATATCCTCCGGACATAAAGGCGTAAAACTCGTCTTGTTCACCTGGTGCAACATATACTTTTTCCGCATTATTTGAAGCGAGAGCTCCGTTCGACGTCGTTTTTCCGTCTTGGTTGCCACATCCCGAAAGAGTCAGTAGCGACCCTAGGATAGCACTTAGATAAATTGAATATTTTTTCATTGGAATTGTATTTGTGGTTATTATATCTGTCGATGACAGTTTTTATAGTTGGACTTTTCTTATTTATTGATCCAGTGTTCTAAAAAACTCTAGAATACTTCTTGCCTGTTCTTCGGTCAGACCTTGGTTAGACATTGGGGCACCATTAAATTCTGCCATAAGGTCTTTTGCCAAGGGGTCTTCTTTGACCATAACCTCAGGATTAAGAATCATGTTCATGACCCATTCGGGGCTACGTCTTTTTAAAATGCCAGTGGGTGCTGGACCAATAAATTTTTTGTTTGGTCTATGGCAAGCCAAGCACATTTGATTATAAAGTTCTTCACCTTTTTTAGCGAGATCCTGATCAATCTCTGGAGCCAATGTCACAGATTGTATGGGGCCTACACCCTTGTTGTCTAAATCGATACGTTCAGATGCTGTTGTGGTATTGGTTGTTGGCGTAGCTTCGGCCGGCTTTTCGGTCTTGGCTTTTTCACGTGTAACGCTGAAACCTTCTTTTTTCTTTTCTTCCTTACCTCCGCAACTTAGTAGAACTAGGGTAAGGATTGCCAATATACTTTTTGAGACTTTTTTCATGGGATTGTTATTTACGAATTAATAACAACAAATTTATCTCCCATGATTACGATTAAATATGACATTAGTCATATTAAGGATAAAAAAGTCTTTTAATCTTTAATTATTGATAAAGGGAAAGATTTTTAAATTTGATAAAATTGTAATATGATTTCTAATTCTGCCAAGTATGCATTGATCGCTGTATTGTATCTTGCTGCCAACTCTTCGGAAGAAAATAAAATATTGGCCAAAGATTTAAGTGAGCAGACAGGTGTGCCAAAGGCGTATCTCTCCAAATTGATGCAAGAATTAACACGTGAAAATTTAATTTCGTCCACACGTGGACCCAACGGCGGGTTTTATATGACCGAGGAAGAATGTAATAGGTTTTTAATAGATATTATTACGGCAATTGATGGGGGATATAGGTTAGAGACGTGTGTACTTTCACTACATAAATGTGATGCAAAACATCCTTGCCCTTTACATAATCTAGTTAGTGATTCTAAAAATGACTTTGTAAAAAGGTTAAAAGAAACCAGAATTCAAGACTTGGTACAGGACATTAAGCTGGGTAATAGCTTCCTGTCCATTTAGTGCAAAATGTAAAACTACTCCTTCACCAATTTTTTACTCAGTTCCTCTAACGACACCCCTTTGGTTTCCGGCATCATAAAATGCACCCATAAAAGTTGCAATACCATCATAATGGCAAAGAAGAGGAATACTGTTCCGGCCCCGATTGTAGAAAACAGGAATGGAATTGCCGCTGGTATGGCCGCCGCCAATATCCAGTGCACAGAGCACCCGAATGCTTGGCCGCTTCCCCTTAGATGGTTGGGGAACACTTCAGAGATAAACACCCAGATAACACTGCCTTGGCCAACAGCATGTGCGGCTATGAATATAAATAGGAAAATAGGCACCGCCAATCCTTCCCATTCCAAAAAGAAGGCACAGGCGACCAAGGTCAATGAAATTATATAGCCAAAAGAGCCTATATACATTAACTGCTTACGCCCTAAACGGTCTATAAGATTAATGCCCAAAAGAGTAAACAACATATTGGTAATCCCAATACCTACACTACTTAAAAGAGCGGTACTTTCTCCTAAACCTGCTTCTTCGAATATACGGGGAGCATAATATAAAAATGCGTTAATACCGGAAACTTGGTTGAAAAAGGCAATTAAGAAGGCTAATATTAAGGGAAATCTATATTTTTTCATAAAAATAGATTCTCCACTTACATTGTTTTTATCGTCTTGTTGGATCAAGGCTACCGTGGCATCCACATCTTCGTCGGGATCTATCGTACGAAGCACTTTTTTAGCTTCTTCAGTTCTGCCCTGGGTAATTAACCATCGGGGGCTTTTTGGTACGGTGAGTACGAATAGGGTGTATATAATGGCTGGAATGCCTTCTACACCTACCATCCATCGCCATGCATTTTCTCCTAGACCACTAAGCATAAAGTTGGAAACGAACGCGATCAAAATTCCGAAAACCAAACTAAATTGGTAAAAACCGACCAATTTCCCTCTTTTGTTTGCGGGCGATATTTCAGAAATATAGGCAGGAGCCGCTATGGTAGATACACCCACACCTATACCACCTATAAACCTAAAAATCGCAAAGGTTATAGGGTCGTTGGACAAGGCAGATCCTATGGCCGAAACAGTAAAAAGAATACCGATCCAAATAAGGGTGTTTTTTCTGCCGAATTTATTGGTAGGTATACCAGCGAACAATGCCCCAAGTACAGTGCCCCACAAAGCACTGGAAATAACCACCCAACCATGAAAAGAATCTGAACTGTCCCATAGGGCCTGTAGTTGTTTATCTGCTCCAGAAATTACGACGGTGTCAAATCCGAATAAAAAACCGGCCAAAGCTACCGTAATGGACCATAGGACTATTCTGTTCATGTTGCTTGTTTTTAGTGTGTCTTAAATATAGTAAATCATATCCGTTAATTTGTAATCCATAACAACAACATTAAAATTGAAGAAGTAGTAACTTGCAATAATTTTAATATTGGACTTATGAAAGATTTGAAAAATAGAGTAGCCTACATTACAGGTGGCACTAAAGGTATTGGCTTTGCCGTTGCTAAAACATTGTTGTCACAAGGTATGAAAGTGGCTATTAGCGGAAGGTCCCAAAAAAGTGTGGATCAAGCCTTAAAGAATTTCAACGATGATTCGGTTCTGGGTATCGTTTCCGACGTGGCCAAAATGGAAGAGGAGAAGAAAGCCGTTTCAAGAATTGTGGAAACTTGGGGACAGCTAGATGTTGTATTGGCGAATGCAGGGGTCGGTAATTTTGCTCCGATTGATGAGATGACGGAAGAGGCTTGGCATCAAATGATAGATACCAACCTTACCGGTGCGTTTCATACTTTAAAGGCCTCTGTAGAGGAGCTTAAAAAAACGAAAGGGTATTATATGACACTGGCAAGTTTGGCAGGAACCAATTTTTTTGCTTCAGGGGCAGGGTATAATGCCTCTAAATTTGGAGTAGTAGGTTTTACGCAGGCCGTTATGCTAGATTTAAGAAAGTATGATATTAAGGTATCTACCATTATGCCAGGTTCTGTTGCTACCAATTTTAACCACCATATACCCGATGAAAAGGATGCGTGGAAAATTCAACCCGAAGATATAGGTGAATTGGTGCTAGATCTTTTAAAAATGCATCCAAGAACCTTACCTAGTAAGATTGAGGTGCGACCTACCAGACCAGATAAGAAATAGGTTAAACTTCTTTTTCTATAAACGGAATATCGGCGTTGCAAATTTCTTTGATGAGCAAAAAGAGTTTTTCCTCGAAGAGAGTTATCGTCTCGTGGTTAATAAGTATGTTCTTTTTACTACGAGACGATTCTTTTTGAGCAAATTGTAATAGTCCTGATTTCAGGTTCTTAAGGCTTATAATTCCCGCATTTAGTTCGTTTGTATCTGTTCGGGTCTTTAAAAACATGTACGAGTAGCAGAGTAGCTGAAACGCCTTGCTGTAACCATAATCATCAATTAATGTATTCCAATCTGTTACTTCTACATTTCTACGTTCTACTTTTCCGGTTTTAAAATCTATGATTCGGGTAATGCCGTTGGCGATGTCTACCCTGTCCAACTTGCCTTTAAGTATAACTGTTTGCTCTATGCCGGGTATACGCAGTTCTACTTTCAGTTTCTCTTCCAGGGCAACGATCTTTATATTTTGGGTCTTTAGTTCTTTGATCTCGGCATCAATGAAATTTTCGATATACTTTATGATGACATTATGGGCAATCAAGTTTTTTCCTGTGGTTATATTGCCGTCCAAGTAGGTCTTTTCAAAATTTATTTTGACCAGTCCTTTTATTTGTTTTTTGGCATTTTGTAAGTTTTCTATACGTAGTTCCTTACCAATAAAGGGAGTATATAGTTCTTCTAAGGTATCATGTACAATGGTGCCAAAGGTATTTGCGGCCACATGTTCCTCTACCGAGTTGGTTTCGGCAATATTCATTAGATTTTGTTTGTAAAAATCTATCGGATTCCTAATATAATTGCTCAAAGAACTTGGAGAAAAACCTCTTAGGGTATAACTGTTTATAAGCTCCACTAAATCTGGTGTTTTGCTTATTTTTTGTTTTTCTGTAGGTATGACCGCTATTTTGGGGGCCGCTATTTTTTCAACAATATCAGTGCGGTTTTCATCCGTCAATAATTGGGTGATCAACCTACTTTTTTCGCCTCCTTCTAAAACATCGGGTTCTGTATTATATAGTAGGTATATGTTTTTTGCCCGTTGTAATAGTCTATAAAAGTGATAGGTATACACCGCATCTTTTTCTTTGTACGTGGGTAGGCCGTATTCGGTTTTTAAATCGAAGGGTATAAACGAATTGTTCGATTTTCCAGAGGGTAGAATACCTTCGTTTACCGAGGTTAATATAATGGTTTCAAAATCTATATTTCTGCTCTCGAGCATTCCCATTACCTGTAGACCTTCGAGGGGGTCGCCTTGAAAATCCATTGTTTCGGTAGAAAGCAATTGTTTGTATAGATTATGAAAAGCTTTTAACGTGGTCAAAAAATGGTACTGTGTGGTGAGTTCTTCTATTTGGTTGAACAATTTGTGAAACTTGTACAAGTGTTCTAATTCTATTTTATTTGAAGTGGACATGAACTCATCTTTGAAGTTTTCAATTAGATAGTTGCACCGATCGATCAATTGCTTTGGGTTTTGGTAGGAGTCGAACAATACGGATCTAATTTCCTCATTGTTTGCAAATAAGATATCCAAATGGATGTCTTTAATATAGGTCCAGTTTTTTAAATTGATAGTGGTGACCAATTTGTTGGTTTCTATGCCAACATGGGTTAAGAGCAAGCCGGTATTGGAGTGGGAGAGAAAGGATATAAAATCTTTATAGAACCATCCTTTTGAGGTTTTCGTCAGATGTAGGTCCAAGTAAGAATCGAAAAAGCTGGCCAAACCTGAAAGGGCCAGTTTTTGCCCCATGGTTATATTAACAGACGGAATAGTTGACGGTAAAGAATTAATAAGCGGGTTTAACAATGATTCATCCCCGAGTACTATTGCAGTATTTTTAAGAGATTCCGGTTTTTCTGCTTGTAGTTTTTTAAGTAACGATCCTACATATTTTGCTTGGGCTATATTTTTGGGAACACCGACTATTTCAATGTGTTTTTTAGAAAGATAATGATGGCTCGTGCCCTTAATATCGTTGGAAGCGAAATATGACCATGTAGTCTTGTGTTTTCTAATGAAAAACCCTGCGTCATGTATCTTATCATTTAAAAAGTAGGGGTCTATATCCCAGTATATATGAGAACCACCGGATGTCAAAATTGTTTGTATGATTTTACTTTCAGCAGTATTAAGGGCATTAAAACCAAGAAAAACGTGTTTTTGTTTTTCGTGTTTTACGTAAGAATCTATATTTTCTGCCGCTTTTCTATATACCAAACCTTGGTGACCTAATCGCTTGCTTAATAGGTTATTGTTAAAGTGTGTATATAAGCTATTGAGGTTTTTCCAAAAATGGAGATAGTTCTCCATTAGGGTCGTTTTTTCACTTTTTAATGACCAATGGTTTACTTCTTGAATGGCCGATAAGCCAGAGAATAAATCACTAGCGTCTATTAGGTACCTGTCTATTTCATTGAAATCTTGTAACAGGGTCTGTGCCCAGTTTAGATAAGAATCGAACGGTTCTTTTTCTTCAGGACCAGCCTTTAGGTAAGAGTTGTAAAGTTCGAATATTTGTTGTGTTTGGCTAGCATACGATAAGCCGGAAATTTTTTCTATAAACTCCTCTATACTGTATATATCTGGTGATATAATTGTTTTGCCAAGTTTTTTTGATATGGCGTTTCTAAGGAACGTACCGGCGCGTTTGCTGGGAAGCACGTAAATATATTCTGTTATATTACGTTTTTGCCCTATTAGATCGTCTATAACTTCTTCTAGAAAACTTTGCATTGTGTAAAAATAAAAAAGCTCCGCAATTTGCGGAGCTTTTACTTTATTAAAACACTTAAGGTTTTGTCCTCTTATTTTACTAAATTGATTTCTACCCTTCTGTTTTGAGCTCTACCAGCTCTAGTGTTGTTAGTAGCTATTGGCTTATCTTCACCGTATCCTACAGCAGATAATCTAAACTCTTCAATACCTTTTTCTACTAAGAATTCTTTTACAGCAAGAGCTCTAGACTCAGAAAGACTTTGGTTTAATTTAGCACTACCTACGCTATCAGTGTGACCTTCTACGGTGAACTTAGCGTTTGGATATTCTTTCAAGATCGTGATGATATCAACCATTACTGAAGTTGACTCAGCTTTGATAGAAGATTTACCAGTATCGAACAAGATAGTTCTAGCATAGTCGTTCAATTGTTTTTGAACTTCTTCAGTTACTTCTGGACAACCAGCGTTGGCTACAGTACCAGCAACTTCTGGACATTGATCATCTTTGTCAAGAACACCGTCACCGTCAGTATCAGGCCATGGGCATCCTTTGTTTTCAGAAGGACCAGCTTCGTTAGGACAAGCATCGTCTTTATCGGCAACACCGTCACCGTCAGCATCTGGACAACCAGCAAGGGCAGCAAGACCAGCTTCGTTAGGACAAGCATCGTCTTTATCGGCAACACCGTCACCGTCAGCATCTGGACAACCGTTCATTTCTTTAGAACCAGCTTCGTTAGGACAGCTATCTTTGCTATCTTCTATACCGTCACCGTCAGAATCTGGACAACCGTTGAAAGCTTCAAGACCAGCAACTTCTGGACAAGCGTCGTCTTTGTCATATATACCGTCACCATCAGTATCAGTACCACCAAACTTAACAGAGATACCGGCTAAGTGTTGGAAATGCTGATAACCGTAATCTTCAAAAGCATGCTTGTAAGAAGATTGAAGGGTAAGACCTAGGTTTTCAGTGAACCAGATGTTCAAACCAAGACCACCGTTTACAGTACCGGCACCGATTTCATCGATCCAAGTATAACCACCACCGATTTCAACAAAAGGATCGATAACAGTATGTCTCTTGATGAAGTCATATTTTATTGTACCATCTATAGCATAGTGAGAAAGGTCATCAACGCTAACGTCACCTAATTTGCTGATTTTGTTCAAGGAACCTCTTGCTCCTATAGAAAATCCTTCACCAACACTTCTAGAAACTCCTACATAAGAGATAGAAGGCAAAATGTTCCAGTGATCGTTCGCATTGAAGAATTCATTACCGAAAGAACTTACATCCCCAGTTGGATATACGTCAATAGCGTTAACCCCGAACTGTACTTGCCAAGGATTATTCTCGTCTTGCGCTTGTATGTTGTTATAACCTACTACAAGTAGGACAACAACTAATAATTTGCTAAGATGTTTCATGTTCAAATTTTTAAGTTTAAGTGTTTATTAGCTGCAAATGTAAGTTGTTAAATATTATTAACAAAATCAATTTCCTATTTTTTTTAACGCATTTAATGCTGTAAAACATGCATTTAAACGATTTTTAACTCTTTTCCGACATCCGTAAAAGCTTTGATCGCGGCATCTAAATGTTCCTTTTTGTGAGCGGCTGAGAGTTGTACTCTTATCCGTGCCTTACCTTTAGGAACTACGGGGTAAAAGAATCCGATAACGTAAATACCTTTCTCTAGAAGTTTATTCGCCATTGTTTGTGAGAGTTTGGCGTCATATAGCATTACCGGAACTATTGCCGAGTCGCCATCAATGATATCGAAGCCGGCATCTTTCATGCCTTTTTTAAAGTATTCGGTGTTTTTCTGTAAGGTGTCCCTCAAAGAGGTATCGTTGGATAACATGTCAAAAACCTTGATAGAGGCACCAACTATGGCGGGAGCCAGCGAGTTTGAAAATAGGTAAGGTCTTGAGCGTTGTCTTAACAGTTCTATTATTTCCTTTTTACCAGTAGTATATCCGCCCATTGCACCGCCAAGGGCTTTGCCCAAGGTGCCTGTTATAATGTCTATACGGCCCATAACATTTTTTTCTTCCAAGGTTCCCTTGCCTTTTGGGCCTATAAAACCTGCGGCATGGCACTCATCTATCATTACAAGGGCATCGTATTTGTCCGCTAGGTCACAAATTTTGTCCAATGGAGCTACAAGGCCGTCCATAGAAAAGACACCATCCGTAACAATTATTTTAAAACGGGCATTGTCCGCATTGGCCTGTTGCAATTGCTTTTCCAGGTCCGCCATGTCACTATTGGCATAGCGATAGCGTTTTGCCTTACAAAGCCTAACCCCGTCTATGATAGAAGCGTGGTTTAAAGAATCTGATATAATGGCATCTTCAGCGGTCAATAAAGGTTCAAAGACACCGCCGTTGGCATCAAAGGCAGCTGCATATAATATGGTGTCCTCTGTTTCGTAAAACTCGGCTATCTTTTTTTCCAGTTCTTTATGTATATCCTGTGTGCCACATATAAACCGCACCGATGACATGCCAAAACCATGGGTGTCCATGGTATCCTTAGCGGCCTGTATTACATCTGGGTGAGAGGAAAGTCCCAAATAATTATTGGCACAAAAATTTATCACTTCTTCACCGGTAGATATTTTAATTACGGCATCTTGTGGTGTAACAATGATGCGTTCTTCCTTAAAAAGACCGTCTTCTTTGATTTGGTTCAGCTCTTGCTGTAAATGCTCCTTGATTTTTCCGTACATTTTAGATTGATTCTACTGTTATGTTTTGATTAATATAAACTATGATTTTATCGCGAATTTCATAACCCATATCCATAAAAGCGTTGGCATAAGAGTCTAATTGTTCGTAATATTTGTTGTTTTTTTGACCTGTTTTGTAATCTATGATAGAAACTAAATTGTCTTTGATATTTACTCTATCCGGTCTCAAGATAGTTCCATCCTGCATTAAAATGTCTTTTTCGTTCAATACATTATAACCAGCGGAAAAATACTCTTTTAAGTTTGGGTGTCGCACCAATTTTAAAAGTTTTTGTTGTACTATATTATATTCTGTGCTACTAAGAATACCGTTTTGTACAGCTTTGTCCATGGCAGGGGTCAAATCGTGTTCTTGTTTAATGTCGCTTAATATATAATGTATGATGTTCCCTTGTTTTATGGCCTCTTCTCTTTCGGTGTCCCAAAGCATACCGGCTTTTGTGTGTATTCTAAAATCAGCATTGTCTTTGTGGGTGTATATATAAGGTATATCAACAGTGGATGTCTGTTTTGTCGACTGGGAGCTATTTACGGGAACAGCACCAAATTCATATTCTAACTTATTAGGGTTCCAGAGCCCTAGGCCACTTAAGAAATGTATAAAAAGACCCGAGTAGTAATCTGTTTTGTAATTACCATCCTTGCTAAGATGTTTAAAGCTTATAATGTATAGGGATTGAACGGCCCTGGTCAATGCCACATACAATAGGTTAAAAGCGTCTAACTGTAATTTATTATGTTCTTCGCTGAATAAAGAAGCTTCTGTAGTGCCATATTCGGCCACTTCTTTCTTTTTGCTTATCAATAATTCTTTAAAACCTAAAAAAGTTTCGCGGTCTACGGGCATCCATAGTTTGGGGTCGATCTCTTCAAAGATGTTCGAGTTGGCATAAGGGAAAATCACCACGGGGAATTCCAATCCTTTAGCCTTGTGTATGGTCATTATCTGTACGGCCGAAACATTGTCGGGCGTACTTATGCTTAGACTGTCACCCTTCTTTTCCCAATAATTTAGAAAAGATTGTATATCGGCCCCTTTCTGTTGTTCCACTTCAAAAACCAAGTCCATAAAAGAAAGCAAGTGGGCATCCGAGTCTATCCCTAATTCAAAAGCTTTAATGGCATATTCCATGGCATCCAGCACAGAATTACGCATAAATTTTTTGAGGTTAAAGTTGTATCCTTCTTCTAGAAAACTATCTACATTGCCTAGGTTCTTATTTATAAAATCATGTTCGGTTTCTGTGTTGTCGGATAGGAAACGAAGAATTTGATAACTATATTCTGCCTCCATGGGAAATAGGGCATGTAGGGAAAGTGATATTAAAAACTGAACCTTAGGACTAGCAGAAAGTAATAGTGATTCGGAAGAGATCACTGGAACTTGATTCTTCATCAAATAATCCGCTATAATGGCCGCATGTTTCTTTTTGCGGATGATGATGCAGATATCCTCATATTTAAAACCATTTTGCAAAGATTCTGTGATGGCCTCTAATGTCTTTAAGGCGTAGTGCTCATCGTCTTCTTCTTCTAAAAAAGCAAGCTTTACATAACCACCCTCTTTTTGATTGGTCTCTTGTTTGTTTCCTTCTTCGAAGAAAGCCCTATAAACAGGGTTCTCTAAAAATGGACTTACACTTTGAAAAAAACTGTTGTTAAAACGAACAATTTCATCAAAACTTCTATAATTTCTTGGTAGAATATGGGTGTCCGCCGTTATTGAGAATGGCTGTGAGCTTTGGGTGACTAGATTTAAAAATTGCTCTGCTTTTCCGCCTCGCCACCTATAAATGGCTTGTTTGGCATCGCCTACCAGAAATAGAGAACCAGTGTTTCCCTGTTCATCTTCCCCTTCGAGGGCATTACCAATAAGGGGTAAAAGGTTGCTCCATTGCATTTCGGAGGTGTCTTGAAATTCGTCTATAAAATAATGACGGTATTTTTCGCCCAAACGTTCGTATATAAATGGTGCGGGTTGATTCTTGATCTCTTTTGAGATAATTGCGTTAAATTCGGAAATGGAAAGCTGGTCTTTTTCTTGTTGTATTTTCTTTATCTCGTTTTCTATTTCATTTAATAAGGTTAAGGGAACTAGGTTTCTATAAATATTCTGAAAGAAACTTCTGGTATATATAAGTTTTTTTGTGTTTTGGTAGTAATGCAATAAATTAACGGCTATATCTTCGGAAGGGGGCGAAACATTGGCCTTGACAATTTTTTGTGCTTTCAGATTTTCTTCTAGGTTGTTGTTGTATAGTTGTGAGGGCAAGAATTGGCCATCGCGTATTTTTTTAAAATGATTGGGCAATGTTTGTCTTGGGAAATCGGTGTCATCTAGACCGGTAGAGGAGATGTATGATAGTGTTTCTTCCGCGGTCGTTGTGGCTTTTTTTTCAGTTTCCTTAATTTTTGACAAAACCTTTTTCTGCAATTTCTGAAAGTCGGAAATAGTTTTATCCGAGAAAGCATGTATATGTTTTGCATTGTTCTCATCGAACAGTAGTTTTCCAATATTCGTTAGGTCATAGGTAATATCCCAACTTCTGTCATCATCTATTTTTTCAAGGGCAAAGTCCATCAGAACCTTTGTGAGCTCGATATCTTCACCGGCCCTGGCTATGACCCTTGATACAGCTTCGTCCAAGAGGAGATCCACATCCAATACCACTTCAAAATTTTGAGGTATTTTAAGGTCGCGGGCAAAAGTGCGTATTACCCTATGTGTAAACTTGTCTATGGTAGAGACGTCAAAAAAAGCATAATTATGAAGAATCTCCTTTAACCGAATTTTGCTCAAGTTTCTTAGAGTAGAATCGGTCAGGTTCAAATCGCTCATAATTTCCTTGAATAAGGGAGGGGCTTTTTCCAATGACGTTACCTGGCTAAACTGAAAGAGATTTTGAAGAATACGGCTTTTCATCTCGTTTACCGCTTTGTTTGTAAAGGTAATGGCCAAAATTCTTCTAAAGCTGTTCGAAGAAGAAAGTACAATCTTTAGATAAGCTTTGGAAAGAGCATAGGTCTTACCGGATCCGGCAGATGCGTTATATATCTTAAAAGAACTTTCTCGCACTGGTTTTTACTTGCAAAATAAGGATTATACAACAGTTCTTAACAAATTATTGGGTTAATATAAATGTTAAAATACTTAAATTTGAGTTGGAATTATTATTAATCTAAAAACAATAAAATTATGGCTTTTGAATTACCAAAATTGCCTTATGCATATGATGCTTTAGAACCGCACATAGATGCAAGGACGATGGAAATACATCATACAAAACATCACAATGGATATACCACTAAACTGAACGCCGCTATTGAAGGAACAGAATTGGAAGGAAAATCCATTGAAGATATTTTAACCGGATTGGACATGAGCAACAGTGCGGTGAGAAATAATGGAGGTGGTTTTTACAATCACTCTTTGTTCTGGACCATGTTATCTCCTAATGGAGGAGGAACCCCGGCAGGAGAGTTGGCAGATGCCATAAATAGCGCCTTTGGTTCTTTTGAAGGGTTTAAAGAAAAATTTAGCGCTGCGGCAGCTACTAGATTTGGTTCTGGTTGGGCATGGTTGTGTGTTCATAAAGGCGGTAAACTGGAAATCTGCTCTACACCGAACCAAGATACTCCAATTATGCCAGGTGTTGGTTGTGGAGGCCAACCTATTCTTGGGCTAGATGTATGGGAACATGCCTACTATCTAAATTATCAAAATAAGAGACCAGATTATATTAGTGCGTTCTTTAATATCATTAACTGGGACGAAGTTTCTAGGTTGTACGCGGAGAACAAATAATAGAATATTTGTAAAACCCTGATCTTTTACAGGAAAAGGACCACTTATAGGGAAATCTATAGGTGGTTTTTTTGTTTCTAGGAAAATAGAAAAGGGCGGAGAAATCTCCACCCTTTTCGTCCCAAATCTTACCATAAACTTAACCTACTTATGCTATGGCGATACTAAAATACTGGTATTGTGGGAAATAAAAAAAGAAATGTTAAAAAAAATTCCTTTTCCCTAATGAAGATATTTTCGTTTAATAATGTAACTATCTGAATGTAGGCATGTTTAGTATTAAAATAAAAAAGGCGGAGCAAAGCTCCACCTTTTTTCCCCAAATCTTACCATGAACTTAACCTACTTATGCTATGGTCCTTCAAAGATATAGCTTGTATGTCCTAGGCAAAAAGGTATTAGCCAAAAGACTTAAACCTTGGTTGAAATACCCTAGTTGTTTTATTCTCTTACAAATAAGGAAAGAAGTGCTTTCTGTAAAAAGGAATATGAAATAAAAAAGGCAGAGCAAAGCTCCACCTTTTTTCCCCAAATCTTACCATGAACTTAACCTACTTATGCTATGGCAAGCCTAAAAATATGGTTACCGTGGGCCTAAAGATTTGTTTCATCGATGAAATACCTGTTTTGTCGATGAAGTTCACGATTTATACGTTGAAAGGTACTTTGTGGTTTAGTAGGCGCGTTCATTTTTACCTTCATAAAAATTAATGAACGCCCTATTTACGACCCTGTTTCCTCCAGGGGTGGGGTAATTTCCAGTAAAATACCAATCGCCAAGATTTTTAGGACAAGCTTCGTGCAAGCTAGATACGCTCTGGTATATAATTTGCACTTCGGCTTTAATGTCCGGAGGGCTCAAAAGTTCACCAATTTTCGCAGATATTTGATCTGGCGTAAACGGACTGTATATTTCTTTTACATAATTAATGACATCTTTATCTTTTGTTTTGACCTGGTCAATACATTTTTTGTAGATATCCTCTATGACATGCATCGTATTATTTTCTTTATGTAGGGCAAGTGCCGCTTTAAAAGCTATAAAATCTTCTAGCTTGGCCATATCTATCCCATAGCAGTCTGGGTATCTAATCTGTGGAGCGGAGGAGACTACGATTATTTTTTTCGGAGACAGGCGATCTAAAATTTTTAAAATACTTTTTTTCAGAGTTGTGCCCCTGACAATACTATCGTCTATTATAACAAGATTGTCGCCCTTTCTTACAGATCCATAAGAGATGTCGTATACATGGGCTACAAGGTCGTCTCTACTGTCGTCTTGGGTAATAAAGGTCCTTAATTTAGCGTCTTTGATGGCAACCTTCTCAATTCTGGGCCTAACCTCCAAAATCTCGTGCAATTGCTTGCTTGTTATTTTAGAGCCTATCGAGAGAATTTGCTCTTCCTTTTTCTTGTTCAAATAGTTTTGGGCTTCTTTGACCATTCCGAAAAAGGATGTCTCCGCAGTATTTGGAATATAAGAGAAAACCGTATTTTTTATGTCGTTGTCAATGGCCTTAAGTATTTGCGGAAATACCAGTTTGCCCAGTTTTTTTCTTTCTTGATAAATTTCTTTGTCACTGCCCCTAGAAAAATAGATACGTTCAAAAGAACATGCCTTGCGCTCTGTAGGCTCTAAGATCTGTTTGATCTGGGTGTTTCCGTTTTTCTTTACTATGATGGCATTACCTGGTTCAAGTTCCTGTACTTTTTCAAAAGGAACGTTAAAGACCGTTTGTATGGCGGGTCTTTCTGAGGCAACCACCACTATTTCTTCATCCTTATAATAATATGCTGGCCTAATACCGGCGGGATCACGAAGAACAAATGCGTCACCGTGCCCAAGAAGGCCGGCCATGGTATAACCGCCATCAAAGTTCTTTGCGGCCCTTCTTAATATTTTGGCAACTTTTAATCGTTCCGCAATTAAAGGAGATGCCTGTTGTTTGGTGTAGCCTTCTTTTTTTATCTGTTTGTATAATTTGGCAACGGCATCGTCCAAAAAATGACCTATTTTTTCCATAACGGTCACGGTATCCGCCATTTCTTTAGGGTGCTGGCCTAGCTGAATAAGGTTGTCGAACAGTTCGTTGACATTGGTCATGTTAAAGTTTCCGGCAACAATAAGGTTACGGTGCATCCAGTTGTTCTGTCTTAAAAACGGATGAACACTTTCAATGCTGTTTTTTCCAAAGGTACCGTAGCGTACATGGCCCAAGAGCAATTCTCCTATGTAGGGAATATTCTTTTTTTGTAGGTCAACGTCATCCTCGTACTCCGGATGTTCTTTTAGCTCGTAGTTGATACGTTCGTTTATCTGGGCAAAAATATCTTGAATAGGCTGTTGTTGGCAAGATCTTACCCTACTTATGTAACGCTGTCCGGCCTCTACGTCTAGTTTTATACTGGCAAAACCGGCACCATCCTGACCACGGTTGTGCTGTTTTTCCATCATTAGGTACATTTTATTTACTCCATAAAATGCCGATCCGTATTTTTCCTTATAGTATTCAAGGGGCTTGAGCAATCGGATAACGGAGATACCACACTCGTGCTTAATAGCGTCACTCATTATTATAGGTATTAAAAAAACCCCAAGAAAGGGGCGTGGGGTTATTGTAATTCAATTTCAAACTGGGTTAGTGCTTTAAATTGGTGTAATCTACTGTTAATGTCGTCTCGGTCAAGGTCCAGCATTCGTTCTGTGCCAAATTTTTCGACCGAAAAAGAGGCCAGGTTGGATCCATGTATAACGGCTTTCTTCAAATTGTCAAAAGAGATATTGTCGGATGCGGCCAGATATCCCGTAAATCCTCCGGCAAAGGTGTCTCCGGCGCCCGTAGGGTCGAATACATCTTCCAGGGGCAAGGCCGGTGCAAAGAAAACTTGTTCTTCATGGAACAACAAAGCACCATGCTCCCCTTTCTTTATGACCACATATTTAGGGCCCATCTTAAATATTTTCTGGGCTGCCTTTACCAAAGAATATTCCCCTGTAAGCTGTCTAGCTTCTTCATCGTTAATGGTAAGAACATCTATTCTTTTAATGACCTCCATTAGTTCGCCCAAAGCATTGTCCATCCAAAAGTTCATGGTGTCCAACACAATAAGTTTGGGTCGTTTCTCCATTTGGTCTATAACGCTCATTTGAATATTCGGGTGCAAATTGCCCAGCATAACTACCTCTGCATTTTTGTACCCGCTTGGCACCACCGGATTAAAATCTGCCAGTACGTTTAACTCTGTTGCCAAGGTATCCCGAGAGTTAAGGTCGTTGTGATATTTTCCTTTCCAAAAAAAGGTTTTTCCTCCTTTTACCACCTCAAGAGACGATATGTCAATATTTCTTTTAGAAAGAAGATCTAAATATTCTTGAGGGAAATCCTCTCCTACGACAGATACGATTGCGGAATCTACTTGAAACTGTGAAGCGGCCAAACCGATAAACGTGGCGGCGCCACCCAATATTTTATCGGTTTTCCCAAAAGGGGTTTCTATAGCATCAAAAGCAACGGTACCGACTATAACTAATTTACCCATACGGTGTATAAAAATGAAGTTGCAAATATAAGGTTTTCATTGCCCATTGAAAACTAGTTTTTTTGGTGTTTATAAATACTTTTCACAAGTTGCGCCCACTCCTTGGTTTTTAATAATTATATAAGGTATAAGGTAATGGGAAGTTGTGTCCTATAATAGATGCCAAGTATTATTTTCTTCCAAAATCTGCGGGTATTTCTCCCCAAGCTTTCGTTTCCCATTTTACAACAGGGGTGTCGTAATGGTTTTTGTTTAGCCAATCAATGGCTCGCCTCACCAAGTTGAACAGGTCTTTGTTCTTTTCGGTCTCCACTAACTTGGTATTGCATTTTTTCTTCTTCACCCAGCTCATTGCGGTACGTGAGTCGGTATAAATGATACGGTCACTTTTTCTTTCTTTTAAATACGCTAGGCCGTGAACGATGGCCAAAAATTCACCAATGTTGTTGGTGCCTTGTTCAAAAGGGCCCTGTTTAAAAAGTTTTTTGCCTGTTTTAGTGTCTACTCCTTGGTATTCCATTACTCCCGGGTTACCGCTAGAGGCGGCATCCACCGCAATGGAATGATAATTAGGTTGACCAATTTTTTTAAGTTCGGCAGAAGAAAGTCTTGTTGTTTCTTTTTTCTTTCCCTTAAAATCTTCAAAGTTTCCGTTATAGGCTTTTTTTGCCATATCAAAAGTTTCGAAAGACTTGTATTGGGCTCCCTTAAAACCGGTAATGGCAGCCTTACAATCTTTCCAAGTATCATAAATACCTGGTTTTTTGCCTTTCCAAACCACATAAAATTTTTGCTTTTTGGCCATTACATTACGACAAAAGTTTATCTATCACTTTAGGAAAATGCTCGTATTCTAATTGGTGTACTTTATCGGCAATATCTTCAGGGCTATCGCTTGGCAGTACTGTTGTTTTGGCTTGGTGTAGAATGGCGCCCTCGTCATAATTAGAGTTGACCATATGTATAGTGATACCGGTCTCGGTCTCGTTATTGTCCTTTACCGCCTGGTGAACATTCATGCCGTACATGCCTTTGCCGCCGTATTTTGGTAACAATGCCGGGTGTATATTAATAATCTTATTTGGAAAAGCCTCGATAATGGAATCTGGAATTTTCCATAAAAAACCGGCAAGAACGATCAAATCGGGATCTAGACCTTTAAGAATGTTTAGAACGCAATCACTATTAATAAAGGAGTGTCTGTTAAAAAACAACCCGCTAATATTAAGTCTGTTGCACCTATCCAGTACTTTGGCATCTCTTTTGTTGGTAAGTACGGCGGTGACCGTAACATGGGTCTTGTCACTAAAATAGTTTACAATGTTCTCAACATTAGAGCCAGAACCGGATGCGAAAAGCACAATTCGTTTGGTGTTCAAAAGAAATAGATTTTAAGTTAGATAAGCCGTTTACCTCACAAATACAGGGCAAAAGAAAATAGAAATTAAGGAATAGCCAAAGGTTTTACGGTAAAAGAATAAAACAAAATTCTTGGACCAACCCTGAAATTTTCTAAGCTGAAATAAGGAAACCTGTGTTTAATTTTATTAAATTACGGTACATTTTAACGACATTTAGTGTAATTAATCCAAAGTTTTTTATTTTTGCCTTCAATTTAAATTTTTAAAACCAATATTATTATGTCAGACATTGCATCAAGAGTTAAAGCTATCATTGTTGATAAATTAGGAGTTGATGAAAACGAAGTGGTATCAGAAGCTAGCTTTACCAACGATTTAGGGGCAGATTCATTGGATACTGTTGAATTGATTATGGAGTTCGAAAAAGAATTCGATATTCAGATCCCTGATGATCAAGCTGAGAACATCGCAACAGTTGGCCAGGCCATTAGCTATATAGAAGAAGCAAAGTAATTTGATTATTTCTTAAATAGAATTCAAATTATCCATGTGGTAAATTCTCCGCATGGATAATTTTTTTTAATTTACATCCGGTTTTTATTTAAACTAAAAATAAGTTCAATGCAATTAAAGCGAGTTGTGGTTACAGGATTGGGTGCACTTACACCCATCGGTAATAATATTGAGGAGTATTGGGACGGTTTGGTAAATGGCAAAAGTGGTTCTGCACCTATTACCTATTATGATACTGAAAAATTCAAGGTAAAATTCGCCTGTGAGCTAAAAAATTACAAAACAGAGGATTATTTTGAGCGTAAGGAAGGCCGTAAGCTGGATAAGTTTGCGCAGTATGCCTTGGTTTCATCCGATGAGGCTATAAAAGACTCCAAATTGGATTTGGATGTAGTTGACAAGTTCAGGGTAGGTGTTATTTGGGGAGCAGGTATTGGAGGTTTGGAAACATTTCAAAACGAGGTAATGAACTTTGCCCAAGGAGATGGTACACCACGTTTCAATCCTTTTTTTATACCTAAAATGATTGCTGATATTGCGCCAGGAAACATTTCTATAAAACACGGTTTTATGGGGCCTAACTATACAACGGTCTCAGCCTGTGCATCATCTGCCAACGCAATGATCGATGCTCTTAACTATATACGTCTGGGCCATTGCGATGTAGTCGTGACCGGCGGTAGTGAGGCGGCCGTAACCATTGCGGGTATGGGAGGTTTTGGAGCAATGCATGCACTTTCGACCAGAAACGATAGTCCCGAAACGGCCTCAAGACCTTTTGATGCTACCAGAGACGGGTTTGTACTTGGTGAAGGCGCGGGAGCATTGGTATTGGAAGAATACGAACATGCAAAGGCCAGGGGAGCAAAAATATATGCCGAGGTCGCAGGAGGTGGCCTTTCAAGTGATGCATATCATATGACAGCTCCGCACCCAGATGGAATAGGGGTGGTTAAAGTAATGGAAAATTGTTTACGGGATGCCGGGTTAAGTATAGAAGATGTAGATGCCATTAATACACATGGTACCTCTACGCCTTTGGGTGACGTTGCAGAACTAAAGGCAATTTCAGAAGTTTTTGGTGAGCACGCCAAGAATATCAATATAAACTCTACAAAATCAATGACCGGGCACCTTTTGGGCGCCGCCGGTGCCATTGAGGCGATAGCATCGATATTGGCCATGGAACATGGTATTGTGCCGCCAACGATAAACCATGCCACGGTGGACGAAAATATTGATCCGAGTTTAAACCTTACTTTAAACAAGGCGCAGAAAAGAGATGTTAAAGTGGCCATGAGCAATACGTTCGGGTTTGGAGGACATAATGCTTGTGTTGTCTTTAAAAAAATAGATTAAGATATTTATGACATTTCCTAAGAATATATTCAATTCCCATTCTAAACAGGATGGGGATTTTTTTTTAGGGATCAAAAAAATAATAGGATTTAAACCCAAAGAAATCAAGTTTTATAAAAAGGCTTTCCTGCATAGGTCCATGAATCAAAAGGACGGGAATGGAAATCCTATGAACTATGAAAGACTGGAGTTTTTGGGAGATTCTATGTTGGGGACCATTATATCCAAATACCTCTACAACGAAGTACCTGAAGGAGATGAAGGCTATTTGACCAAGATGAGGTCTAAAATAGTCAGTCGAGAACATTTGAACGAGCTGGGCAAGGATCTGGAACTAATAAAATTTGTTGAAAGTAGGATTCCTAAAACACACTTTGGAGAAAACATTCATGGTAATGTTTTCGAGGCCCTGGTAGGTGCTATTTATTTAGATAGGGGATATGCCTATTGCGAAAAGTTCATTAATAAACGGGTTATAGAACCTTATGTAGATATAGAACAATTGGAAGGCAAGGTAATCAGCTATAAAAGCTTGATTATAGAATGGTGTCAAAAACAGAAGAAGACTTTCAATTATAATGTTTATGAAGATACAGGTAACGATACCCTAAAACATTTTGCGGTAAAACTGTCGATCGGGGGCAATGTAGTGGCAAAGGCCAGGGCAACCTCTAAAAAGAAAGCAGAAGAAAGAGCCTCAAAAAGAGCATTTTTTGCCCTTCAAGACAAAATAAAATAACGTTTAGTTATAATTGAAACAAAAGACTAACTTTTTGATAACAATAAGGATATCTTAAACTTATTTCCTTGTTAGGCTTTATTCTTTAATAGTTCTATATTTACGGTTTTTCCGTGCTTATGGCATCAGTATATAAAATAAACGATGATTTTTACGATGACTCCTTTTTTTTAATTGCTTTGCATAGCACTTTAGAGGATTACGCAATCGCATACGGATTAAACCGTGTATTAAAATCAAACTTAAAAAGGGCCAAAGTGAACTTTGAATTGGCAAAGAACAGTTCATTCCCTTTTTATGAATGGCAAGATGAACTTAACGATCGTTATTGGGCGTTAGTTGCTAATCACAGCACAAAAAAAGAATTGGTGGCCAATACGAACGATTTGTTCCAGAACGAATCTACTTACAGTACTCCCCGTCTTATTCCAGAACTTAAAGAGGTGGATTACTTTTTGAAGATCGAGGATGACGAAAGTATCGATTGCGAAGAGATCATCAAACTTTTATTGGGTATGCCAAGAATAATGGCGGCATATGAAGTTGATGCCGACAAACTAAAATCGAAGAATAATTTAATTTTTTAAGAATGCCAACTAACAAGAAGACAAAAATCGTAGCGACCTTGGGGCCGGCTACAAGTAAGAAAGACGTGCTAAGAAGCATGATGCAGGCAGGAGTAGATGTCTTTAGGATCAACTTTTCCCATGCCGATTATGAAGATGTAAAGGAACGGGTCAAAATGATTCGTGAATTGAATGAAGAATTGGAAATAAACACTTCTATTTTGGCCGATTTACAAGGACCAAAATTAAGGGTTGGTGTTATGGCCGGAGAGGTTGTTGTGAGTCCTGGCGACGAAATAACCTTCGTTACCGGTGAGCCTTTTGAAGGTACCAACGAACGTGTTTATATGAATTACAAAGAGTTTCCAAGAGATGTAAAGCCCGGCGAGCGTATACTTCTAGACGACGGTAAGCTTATGTTCGAGGCCATATCCACGAACGGTGAAACCGAGGTAAAAGCAAAAGTAATTCAAGGCGGGCCCTTAAAATCCAAGAAAGGGGTTAACCTACCCAATACCAATATTTCATTACCGGCACTGACTCCCAAAGATATTAAGGATGCCGAATTTGCAATTTCATTGGAAGTAGATTGGATCGCACTTTCGTTTGTTAGGTTCAGCCAAGACCTAATAGATCTTCAGAATATTATCAAAAAGCATTCAGATCACAAGATTCCTATCATTGCAAAGATTGAAAAACCAGAAGCAGTTGAGAATATAGACAAGATAGTTGCCTATTGTGATGGATTAATGGTCGCCAGGGGTGATTTAGGGGTAGAGGTTCCAGCGCAAGAAGTACCCTTAATTCAGAAAAAATTAGTTCTTAGGGCCAAAAAAGCGAGAATACCTGTAATTATAGCCACCCAAATGATGGAGACTATGATTACAAGTCTTACCCCAACTAGGGCAGAGGTGAACGATGTCGCCAATTCGGTAATGGATGGTGCCGATGCTGTAATGCTTTCTGGAGAAACCTCTGTGGGGAACTATCCTGTACAGGTTATAGAGAAAATGGCAAGTATTTTGGAAAGTGTAGAGGGATCGGAACTTATTAAGGTTCCGCACGAACCGCCACATGTACGCACCAAAAGGTATATTACCAAATCTATTTGTTATCATGCGGCATTAATGGCCAATGAAATAAAGGCCAAGGCCATTTCAACTTTAACAAATAGTGGGTACACGGCATTTCAAATTTCTGCATGGAGGCCCAGTGCACATATTTTGGTATTTACTTCTAACAAAAGAATTCTTACCCAGCTAAATTTACTTTGGGGAGTGCAAGCGTTTTATTACGATAAGTTTGTTTCTACAGATCAAACTATAGAAGACGTGAATGCCATTGCTTGTAAAAAAGGCTTTTTAGAGGTAGGTGATATGTTGGTCAGTCTAGCGGCCATGCCAATAAAAGAAAAAGGCATGGTAAACACCTTAAGGGTTTCTGAGATAGAAAACTGTAATTTTTAAAAAAGTACGATCTATTGTAAATAGAAGACCCACTTAATTTTAAGTGGGTCTTTCTGTTTTTATTTGTGTCCAACTAGGCGACTTCCTTTTCAAAGGCAATAAAGTTTATGATCTTTCCGGTTTTGTTAAATATGGGCTGTCCTTGAATATGACAATTATAGGTAGTACCGTCTTTTCTATAATTTACGATTATAACCTCGAATGGCTTTTGGTTTTTTATACTATCGGATACAACCTTAAGCGCTTTTTTACAGGTCTTTTCTCCCTGAAAAATTTTTGGTTTCTGTCCTATTATTTCCTCAGGTCTGTATCTGTTCATTTCCCATATATTTTGAGAGGCATACACGATATGCAAATCAACATCCGTTACAACGATAGTATGTTCTTTATCTATTAGCTCTTCTTCAAAATTTAAGGTATTAAAATTCCAGCGATTGCTTTCGGCCAGGTTTAACAGCAACTTTATATCATTGTTCGAGTTTAAAATTTTATCGAAACAAGTACCGTAAAAATCCCAAGAGTTTAAAGGTAGGGTGTTGATTTTTAGTGTCTTTTGAAATCTATCAACGGCAGCATCGTAATTAATCAGGTCAGACATAGAACACGTTACTTCTTAGTAACCATAAAACTATAAAAATAGAAGGTCCGATTAAAATATTTAATATCGATTAACTCTTTTGTTTAACAAAAGGGCTAATAAAATATCTTTTGGCTTGTAAAGGATGAACAGGAACGGAGACTAAAAGAATAGAACAAGGCCAATTAAAGAAACAAAGAATATGAAATTCGAATTTCATGATCCCAAATTGGGATCTCTTTTTGGGTTTACCGATGATATTAAAAAGTATCAAAATAGCTTTTCTATCAATTCTGGGAACATACAAATTCTTTGGAATAGGAACAAGGTACCGGTATTTTTGTGTATAGATGGTCTTACCATTACTTTACGGCCAAATCAACTTGTGACTACTACATACTTACAACATGTAAGTTTCTCGAATACGGAAGCTCCTTTGATAAGTTTTCTTTTTAATAGGGCCTTTTACTGCATCAATGATCACGACAGTGAGGTTTCATGTAATGGGATACTGTTTTTTGGTACCCAAGATTTGCCGATCATAACTATTCCACCAGAACAAGAGCATAAGTTTACTATACTATTTGAAGTGTTTAAAGAGGAATTTGACACATCGGACCAAATACAGGGAGATATGTTGCAAATGCTATTAAAGCGTTTAATAATTATATGTACACGTTTGGCAAAAGAACAACACTTTTTAAAATCTTTGAATAACGAGCAGATAGAAATAATGCGAAAATTCAATGTTCTTGTGGATACCCATTTTAAAACAAAAAGAAAGGTAAGCGAATATGCCGAGCTTCTTTTTAAGAGTCCTAAGACCCTCTCCAATCTTTTTGCGATCTATAACCAAAAATCTCCACAACAAATTATTTTGGAACGTTTGGCATTGGAAGCAAAGCGACTTATTAGCTTTACCGACAAGCAACATCAAGAAATAGCTTTTGAATTAGGTTTTAACGACCCGGCACATTTTAGCAAATTCTTCAAAAAAATGACGGGCTATTCTCCTTCTAAATACAAACAAACACAAGTGTTAGGTTCATAAAGGGAAAATTGTACAAGTAGTCGGGCAATGGCTCCTAACAAATACCCTTCTTACGGTCGCATCTTTGCAGTGTAATTAAAAACAAAGAAAGATGAAGACACATATCAAGTCTATTTTCAATTTAATCGAAATATTCGGGCAGTCTAAAAAAGAGGTAAAAACAACCTTAAGTGCCAAAACACATTGCGAGCAAAAGCACCATCACGATTTTTACTGTGATGCAGAAAAGCCATACATATCATTATAATCAAAAAAACAGTTATGAGCATATTTAATGTACCTAAAAGAGAAGAAGTATCAAACGAAAACCAGGAAATTTTCGACAATCTTGAAAAAGCTGTAGGCTTTGTTCCAAATTTATATGCCACCTATGCACATTCTGAGAATGCATTGGCAAATTATTTGGCATTGAGTAATGCAAAAACATCCCTTAGCGCAAAGCAGAAAGAGGTGGTGAACCTGGCTGTAAGCCAAGTAAACGATTGTAATTATTGCTTGGCAGCACATACGGCAATAGGAAAAATGAACGGTTTTACCGACGACCAAATATTGGAACTTAGAAAGGGGCATGCCTCTTTTGATACCCAGTTGGATGCATTGGCCAAACTGGCCAAAAATATCACGGAGAACAGAGGAGCAACGGATCAATCGGTTATAGATAATTTTTTGAAAGCCGGTTGGACCAAGGAAAATTTAGTGGATACCATTGTGTTGGTGGGCGACAAGACCATATCAAATTATCTACATAAAACTACCAACGTACCGGTAGATTTTCCAGAAGCAAAACCTTTGGAAACAGTAGAGACATTCTAGATAAAAACAAATAATACATAACATTAGTCCCAATAGTGGGAGAACAAATTTTAAAAACAAGAATTATGAAAAGATTAGTTATAATAATGGTATTGGTAATAGGGGCGATATTCTCAGCGAACGCTCAAGACAAAACAATGAAAGGTTCTACAGAGGTTATTGCGCTAGAGCAGGTACCGGGAGAGTTTACCCAGAAACAAATAACGGTATCTGAAGGAACGTACATTTTTGAGATTTCCAATAATAATGTAGGGCACAACGTCGGTTTTGTTTTGGTAAAAAAAGGACAGGATATTTCGAAGCCCGAGAATCATATTAAAACAGCCTATGTAAAAAAACAGGTTGAGACGGGTAAAACAGAATCCTCCAAGCCTACCGTGTTGGAGAAAGGTGAGTATGTTTATTTTTGTCCTTTGAATCCAACGGCTACAGATAATACATTAACAGTAAAATAATAGTTTTAAAATAGGAGTCTTTAAAGCCGCTGGAATAATTGTACCCCAGTGGCTTTTTTTAGTTAAAAATCAAATTTCAACTGTACCGAAACGGTCTCCTTTTTTTGGGTTTTTGTGTCTTTTTCGGTGTTGAGGTTGGCCAGGGAAATGCCCAGCAAGCGCACCGAATTTTGCAGTTTTTCTTGGTATAGAAGCTCCTTTGCGGTTTCGAGGATCAATCCTTTTTCGGCAATATAGTAGGGCAGGGTCTTGCTTCGTGTATTCAGGGTAAAGTCGCTGTACTTTATTTTAAGGGTGACCGTTTTTCCGGCAATCTTCGATTTTTTTAGGCGTCGTTCCAATTCCGATGCAATGTGGTCCAGCCGTTCCAGCATAAAGATTTCGCTGCTCAGGTTTTCGCTGAAGGTGCGCTCGGCCCCTACCGATTTGGGAATACGGTGCGGTTTTACGGGACTGGTGTGTATGCCCCTGACCACATGGTAATAGTATCGGCCACTTTTGCCAAAGTGTTCTTCTAAAAACTGTTCTGTTTTTTGTTTTAGGTCTTTGCCCGTAAAAATGCCCAGTTTGTACATTTTTTCAGCGGTCACCTTTCCCACGCCATAAAATTTTCTGATTTCCAAGTCCTCCAGAAATTGCAGAACCTCCTCTGGGTTTACGGTCTTTTGTCCGTTGGGCTTGTTCACGTCGCTGGCCACTTTGGCGATAAATTTGTTGATGCTGATACCCGCAGAGGCATTCAGGCCCGTGGTATCGAAAATCCTTTGGCGTATTTCTTGGGCGATCAAAGTGGCCGAGGGGTTCCCCTTTTTGTTCACCGTTACATCTAGATAGGCCTCGTCCAGTGATAGGGGCTCTACCAGATCGGTATACTCGTAGAATATGTTTCTGATTTGATGTGATATTTCTCGGTAACGATCAAAACGGGGTTTTACGAAAATGAGTTCGGGGCAATTGCGTTGGGCGATAACACTGCTCATGGCACTCCTGACCCCAAATTTTCGTGCTTCGTAACTGGCGGCGGCTACTACGCCGCGCTTTGAGCTTCCTCCAACGGCAATGGGCTTTCCGCGCAGTTCCGGATGGTCTAGCTGCTCAACCGATGCGTAGAAGGCATCCATGTCTACATGAATGATCTTTCGTCTTGGAAAATCGTTGGACATGCTGTAAAATTAAGGTATATTTAGTTGGATGGAAACACAAAGAAAAACGGCGATAGTGCTTGGGGCGACCGGGTTGACAGGGGGTATTTTATTACGGCTTTTGTTACAGGACGATCGTTATGAAAAGATAAAATTGTTCTCCCGTTCAAGCATGGGCCTTGTAGATAAAAAGATAGAGGAGCATTTGGGCGATTTGATGCAATTGGAAGAATTTGAAGCCGATTTTACCGGTGATGAGGTGTTCTGTTGCATCGGTACCACCAAGTCGAAAACACCACAAAAAGAAATGTACCGCAAGATTGATTACGGTATTCCCGTAGCGGCAGCCAAGCTCTGTGCCCAAAATGGTATTTCGGGCTTCTTGGTGATATCTTCAATGGGTGCCAATGCCAAGAGCCGCGTTTTTTACAATCGTTTAAAGGGTGAAATGGAAGAAGCGGTACTCCGTGAAGACCTAAAGAACACCTATATCTTTAGACCTTCGTTGATAGGGGGCAAACGTGAAGAAAAACGTTTGGGTGAATGGGTGTTCAAACAACTTATGAAAGGTGTAAATTTGGTCTTGGCCGGCCCCTTGCGGAAATATCGCTCCATAGACCCGGAGACCATAGCAAAAGCTATGATAATGGTAGCGAATACAGGGTATACAAGACCGATCATAGAATCGGACAAAATACATAAAATAGCATCAGGTGATAGAGATTGAACGTAAATTTTTGGTTACCTCCTCAGCGTATCAAGAACAGGCCACTTCGAAAGAGCGAATAGTTCAAGGCTTTTTGAATACGCATCCGGAGCGAACGGTTAGGGTCAGGATCAAGGCAGATTCAGGTTTTTTAACCGTAAAGGGAAAATCGAACGATGCCGGAACCATACGGTTTGAATGGGAAAAGGAGATTCCAATATCCGATGCCGAACAGTTATTGCTTATTTGTGAACCAGGCGTTATCGATAAGGTGCGCTATAATGTACCCGTGGGGCAACATATTTTTGAAGTAGACGAGTTTTATGGCGACAATGAAGGCTTGGTCGTGGCCGAAGTGGAACTACGGGAAGAGGAAGAAAATTTTAAAAAACCGGAATGGTTGGGGAAAGAGGTAACGGGCGAAGTAAGATACTACAATTCGCAATTGGGTAAAAAACCGTTTAAATCGTGGTAGCCTACAATTGAAAGGCCGAGTCGTTTTGGTCTAGATAGCTTTTGGTAGATATACCCCTTAAATTATTGATTATGATATGGTTCAAGAGCTCTTCGGGAGTAAATTTTTCATAGAAGTTCTTGTTTTCGGCGTGCACAATGTATTCCATACGATTGTAATAAAGTTCATAGGTAAGGTCAATATTGACGTCTTTTCTGATCTGGCCTTTCTCCTGCCCACTTAATAGCAGGTCTTTCACAAGAACGGAAACCTCTTTTTCACGAAAATCATTGAACACACGGTAGACATTGGGATAGTATTTTTTTAGGCTTCTCAAAAAATTGGGACTGAAAGATTTAAAGGTATCCAACCCTATCCTGTAAATACCTATTACAGCTCGGATAGGGTCAGATTTTTCCTTTTCTACACAGTCGTTTATTTCAGACCTTAACTTGTTCATAAGAGCCGCCAAACTTTCCTGAATAATCTCTTCCTTGCCCTTAAAGTTCTCGTATATCGTTTTTTTTGATATACCGAGCTCTTGGGCCAGGTCGTCCAGCGTAAAGCGCTTGCTTCCAAATATTGCAAACTTCGAAAGGGCAAATTCCAAAAAGCGGTCCTTGTTGAACATAGGTCGTTATATTAGTGCCATCCACCACCTAGGGAACGGTACAACTCTACTGTAGCAGATAATTGGGACAATTTGTTGTCTACCAAGCTAAGTTCGGCGTTCAATGAGTTTTCCCTTGCGGTCAACAGATCCAAATAGGTTAAGTATCCACTATTTAATAGTTCTTCCGAGTTGGTTTCGGCCCTTTTTAGGGCGACCACTTGCTTGGTAATATAGGCTTCTTTTTCAACCGCTGTGTTGTATTCGTTCAAGGCATCCGAAACCTCCTTGCCTGCAGTAAGCAGGGTCTTTTTAAAGGTAAGGAGCGCCTGCTCTTGCTGGGCCTTGGCCACCTCGTAGGCCGTTCTGACCTTACGGCCGTTAAAGATGGGCTGTGTAAGGCCACCTACAAGGTTGGCGAAAACAGAACTGGCATCGATCCAATTGTCGATCTCCAGACTTTGAAAACCGGCTTGGGCCGATAGGGTAATGGAAGGGTAGAAGTTGCTACGGGCCACATTGGTTAGCTCAAAGCTGTTAACCAAACCGAACTCGGCCTGCATAATATCGGGTCGGTTGCGCAACAATAGCGCAGGAACCCCCAGTTGCATATCGCTTGCCAAGTCTTGGTCGTCAAGGGAACCACGGGTATAGGTCTGTGGTTGCTCTCCCAAAAGAATACTCAAGGTGGTCTCGGTCTTAAAAAGCGAGTTTTTAAGGTCTAACAACTGGCTTTGGGCACTGTACAACTGTGCGGCCGTTTGATCTACCCCGACTTGGTTCGCCTGCCCTGCCTCTTTCAGGGCGGTAATGGTCTCCAAGCTCCTCATACGGTTTTCAATGGTTTCCTCGGTTACGGCAATTTGCTTGTCCAGGGCCAACAATTGGTAGTATATGGACGCTATTTGTGCCACCAAGCTCGTTTTAACCGCTTTGTGTGCGGCCACTGTCTGCAAGTAACTGGCGTCGCTTGCCCGTTTGGTACTTCTTATTTTTCCCCAGATATCGGCCTCCCATGATAGGGTTCCCGAGGCTTCAAATTGATTATAGGGCTGTGAAAAAATACTTCCGAACTGACCGTTTTTACTGGTTTTTGCCGTTCTGGTTGCCGTGGCCGCCCCGTTAATGGTGGGCAGGTAACCTGCTTTCCCCTGTTTTACATAGGCCTCTGCCGCTGCGATGTTCTGCAGGGCAATACGGATGTCGAGATTGTTCTCCAAACCTTTTTCGATATAACCTTTCAGATAGGGATCGGTAAAAAGGTCTTTGTATGATACCGAGGCAAAAGAGATACTGTCTTGGGGCAGTTGGTCGGTACGGTACAAGTTTTCGGTTTCGACCTGCGGCCGCTCATAGGTTTTTGCCGTAAAGCAAGATTCTAACAAGAGCGGAAGCATGGCCACCAACAAGAATTTATTTATAGCTAATTTCTTCATGATTTCTCTAGTTCTTTATTTCTTCGATTGTTTCTTGGGGAGCACCGCTCACCTTTTCTTGAATGGATTGGAAAATAACGTACAATGCCGGTATAACAAAGACACCGAACACGGTACCGATTAACATACCCCCAACGGCACTCATACCTATAGATCGGTTACCTACGGCACCGATACCCGATGATAGGGCCAATGGCAATAGACCAAGGATAAAGGCGAAAGACGTCATTAATATAGGTCTAAGTCGCGCTTTTGCACCGTCAATGGCCGAGTCGATGATAGACATGCCATGCTTTCTACGCTGCAAGGCAAATTCTACGATAAGAATGGCGTTTTTAGAAAGCAGACCTATCAACATGATCAAGGCGATCTGGAAGTAAATGTTGTTTTCAAGTCCTGCCAGGTTGATAAATCCGATAGCCCCGGCAATACCAATAGGTAGCGACAGTATGATCGACAAGGGCAATATGTACGATTCGTACTGGGCGCTTAACAAGAAATAAACGAATACCAAACTCAACAGGAAGATGAGTACGGTTTGGCTACCTGCACTGTTTTCCTCTTTGGTAAGCCCGGAATATTCATAGGTGTAATTGGTGGGCAATACCTGGGCGGCAACTTCTTCGATGGCCTTAATGGCATCACCCGTAGAATAACCTGGGTTCATGGCACCGTTGATCTTCACCGAGCTCAACAGGTTGAATCTACTTACCACCTCTGGACCGTAAATTTTCTTTAAGGATACGAATTGCGATACAGCTACCGATTCGCCATTGCCGTTGGTTACAAAAATATGGTTCAACGAATTTTCGTTGGCCCTATCTTCGGGTTTGGCCTGGATCATGACACGGTATTGCTTACCGAACTTGTTAAAGTCGGTTGTATACAATCCACCATAATATCCTTGCATGGCGTTGAAAATATCGGTAACGGCCAATCCGGCCGATTTTATTTTTTCGATATCGACCTGCAATTCGTATTGTGGGAAATTCGGATTGAACGACGTGATGGCGTATTGTACCTCTGGTCTTGCGTTCAATGCGGCCAAGAATTCGTTTGTGGTTTGCCCTATGGTCAGCCAATCGTCGGCATCCTTACTCTGTAGATTAAGTTCAAAACCTGCGGAGTTTCCGAAACCTCGAACACTGGGCGGGGCGATAAAGATAATGTTGGCCTCTTTAATGGCCGATGCTTTGGCAAATAGGGTTTTAATGGTCGCATCTACCGAAAGAGAATCGGCTTTGCGGTCATCAAAGTCCTGTAGTTTTAGTACGGAAAAGGCGTATGAGCCACCGTTTACCCCGTTCAAGAAACTTCTACCGGCAATGTTCATCCTAGATTTGATAACATCCATGGATTGGTAAATAGAATCCAATTTCTTAACCGTTTTCTGGGTTTTTTCCAAAGTGGTACCCGGAGCCAATGATACGTCGGTAAAGATAATACCTTGATCTTCATTCGGTATAAAACCGGTTGGTGTAGACCTAAATAGGGCTACGGCGATGGCAGAAAAGACAACCAAGGATAAAACTGTTAACCATTTTTTGTTTGAAAAGAACTTTACAGAACCGATATATTTATCCGTCATCGCATCAAATGCCGTATTAAATGCGGTGAAGAAACGTTTCGAAATCCCCTTTTTCTTGTGTTCTTCCGACGGGTTGTGGGGCTTAAGGAAAAGTGCTGCCAAGGCAGGACTCAGGGTTAGGGCGTTTACCGCGGAAATAAGAATGGCAATGGCCAGGGTAATACCGAATTGTTGGTAGAACACACCCGAAGAACCACTGATAAAGGATACGGGAATAAATACCGCCGACATAACCAAGGTAATGGATATAATGGCTCCGGATATTTCCGACATGGCCGACTTAGTAGCCGTTTTGGCGTTTTCCGCACCTTCTTCCATTTTGGCATGTACCGCTTCTACCACCACAATGGCATCATCTACCACAATACCAATGGCTAGGATCATGGCAAAAAGGGTCAACATGTTGATGGAGTACCCAAATAGCGAGAGGAAGAAGAAAGTACCGATAATGGCCACTGGCACGGCAATCGCAGGTATTAGGGTAGACCTAAAATCCTGTAGGAAAAGGAACACGACGACAAATACTAGCAAGAAGGCTTCGATAAGGGTCTGTACCACATGATCGATAGAGGCATCCAAGAAGTCTTTGGTGTTGTACGGGATTACATAGTCGATTCCTTGTGGAAAATCCTCCTTACTTTCCTGTAGGATATCCTGGATGGCGTCGATGATCTGGTTGGCGTTCGAACCCGAGGTCTGAAAGATACCCACGGCGGTACCGGGTTTTCCCATACCTTCGTTCAGGGTACTGTAACTGTAGGCGCCCATTTCAATTTCGGCCACATCACCAAGACGTAAATATTGTCCGTTATCCTGTGCTTTGATGATGATGTTCTCATATTCGGCCTCTTCGGAAAGACGGCCCTTGTATTTAAGTACGTATTCGTAAATACCATCGGCATTTTCACCGATTTTACCTGTGGCCGCCTCAAGGTTTTGCTCGCGCAATGCCGCTTGAATATCGGATGGCATAAGTTTATAGGCCGCCATTTTTTCGGGGTTCAACCAAATACGCATCGAGTAATCCTTGGCACCGAACACGGTAACGTTTCCTACCCCTTCTATACGTTGCAACTTGGGCACCAAATTGATTCGGGCATAGTTTTCGACAAAGGTGGCGTCGTAGTTTTCGTTCTCCGAAAATAGGGAGAAGAACATTAGGGCACTTGTCTGTGCCTTTTGGGTAATTACCCCGGTGTTTATTACGGCCTCTGGCAGTACACTATTGGCGCGGGCCACCCTGTTCTGAACGTTTACGGCGGCAATATCGGGGTCGGTACCCAGTTTAAAAAATACGTTTATATTGGCGGATCCATCGTTACTGGCGGTAGAAGTCATGTACAACATGCCTTCTACCCCATTGATCTGCTCCTCCAATGGGGTAACAACACTATTGAGCACCGTTTCGGCGTTTGCACCGGTATAGGTAGCTGAAACCTGTACCGTAGGCGGTGCAATTTCAGGATACTGTTCAACGGGTAGGGAGGTCAGTCCTAAAATACCCAGAATGGCAATAATGATCGATATCACCGTAGATAGTACGGGACGATCTATAAATTTTTGAAACATTGTTCTCTATTTATGGATTATGGAATGTATGTAGTGGTTGTTATTGGACAGGGTTTATGGTCATTCCGTCCCTTAATTTGGCAACACCTTCAAGAACTATTTTGGTTCCTTCCTCAATTCCCTTTTCTACAATAAACCCTTTTTGGGTGTTCGCCACTATGTTTATGGGCATTGTAGTGATGGTATTGTCGTCTTTTAGTACATAGACCAGTTTTTTGCCTTGAAGGTCTATGGTGGCCTCCTGTGGAATTTCATAGGCACCTCCATAAACAACCGGCATCTTGATCTTTCCGGTACTACCACTGCTTAACAAATTGTTTTTGTTTTTAAAATCGGCCCTTGCCGTTACACTTCCGGTAGTGCTGTTGATTATAGAATTGATCATGGCTATTTTTCCGGGTTCGGGATATTCTTGACCATTGATCATAACAAGGGTTACTTCGGGTGCGTTTTTAAGGTCAATACCGTTATTCTCGTTTTTTGGCATAGACTCCTTTAGGGCCAAAAGCTCTTTTTCGTTCAATGAAAAATAAGCACGTACCTCACTCACATCCGATACGGTAGTTAAGGGCTGGGTCATAGTTGAACTTACCAAAGCTCCTGTTTTATAGGGAATTTCACCGATGTAACCATCTACCGGACTGGTAATTCGCGAATAGCCAATGTTAGATGCAATACTCTCATAATTGGCCTTGGCCTGGGCGAGCTGTGCTTTCGCCGTTTCCAGTTGTACCTCACTGATGATGTTTTTTTCAACGAGGGGCTTAAGTTTATCTACCTCTACCTGGGCGACGTTTACCGCTGCTTTGGCAGCGTTTGCATCTTGGTTAAGGGTTTGGGTCTCCAATTTAAAAAGCAATTGTCCTTTTTTAATTTTCTGACCTTCTTCAACATATACTTCTTGTATAAAGCCGCTTACTTTTGGCCATATTTCAACATTTTGCTTGCCTTCTAGAGTTGTTGCAAATTCGTTATAGATAGTGATGTCCTTCTTTTGCAGTTCGCCCACCTTTAAACTTGGTGGCGGTGGAGCAGCGGCTCCTGCCTGCTTTTCAGGGGTGGTTCCAAAACAGGAACTTAAAAGAAGACCTGCACTTAATAGTCCTATGATTGATAATTTCTTCATTTTTTAGATGGATGTTTGTATTTGATTAATATGTATCTGTTAAGGTTTTGTTAATTCTGAATGTTCGGAAATAAACGAACTATAAAGACAAAAAAATTATTCCTGTGTATTCTTTAAATCTTCAATAGCCTTTCTATATATTGCTTTCGTATCTTCAACGCATTTCATGTATATCTTCTTCTTTTCTTTGTTGGCTTCATGTTTTTGTGGATTATGTACTATGTTATAGCTTTCAACCTTTTTTATCATTTCCAACTCTTTTTCCAATTTTTTGAGCACGGCATTCAGTTTTCCGATAAAAAAAGCGTCTTTGTTGGCAATCTTGAAATATCTTTTTCTGTCTCCCGACTTGGTAAAATATTTAATAAAATCCATTTGTAACAGTAAGTTAAGCGATGTGGAAACCGAGCTTTTACTGGCACATTGTTTTGTTAGGCAATCTTCAAAAGTAAGTCCGTCCTCTTCAGTAATTACCAAATTGGCAAAAATTCTTGCAGCCAATGGAGGAAGGGAATATTCCGATTCAAAATGAACCCCTAGCTCTTCTATTAACTGCTGTTTGGCTTCTTCTTTATTCATAATTATGAAATAATTGAAGACACAAAGGTACAGTTAGTTCGGAAATAAACAAACCAAAAGAACTTAAATTTTATTAAAGGATATTAAAATTGTTTTGTCATATAATAGAAACTATCCGATTTTATCTTATAAAAAGTGTTGGATCAAGTCTGTTTTATATGATGTAGAACCCGTTTAGTGCCGCTTTTGATTTGGGGTAGTTTTAATGAAGTTAAGAGGTTTCGGTACTTGAGGTTTTGTAGAGAATTAAATTGGGTTTTTTGCCACGTTCTTTCTTTTTTAATTGAAATACCTTTTTCAGTGCGAAAGGGGTAGTTCCCACTAAAAGAAAAATAGAGCCCAATGCCATTATGGTGTAACCATTTGAGAATAACTCTCCACTGGATAGGATGGCCAATATAAATATGGTAGATAGGGGAAAGGAAAGGGCAAGAATATTTACCCCGAACGTTGAATTGAAAGTTTTTTTCTTCTTTTTTATACCTTTTTCCTGGGCATCGACAACAGATATATGGGAAAACGGCCAAAAGCTACAAGCACTGAGCCCAAAACATAGAAGCACCAGGATGTCTTGTTGCACCGTAATATTTGCCATAACGACAAAAATCCCTGAAAGCATGGCCACAAACCCTGCCCTTAAGAACAAAAGAGAAAATATTTTATAGATCTGTTGCTTTTTGATTTTTACGGCAAGGCCAATAAAAAGAAGCACCAAAGGAGTCATTATTACACTTAGTCTAGTAATGGTATCGCTGATAAATAATGGCAATGACTCCATATTAAAACCGAAAAATACCAAAATCAAGGCAATGACTATAAAGATATTTACAGGTTCGGAGATCATTGCCACTGTTAGGGATTTTAATTTTCCGGCTTTTGATTTGGCTTTAATAGCTCTCTTGCTATAAAACCAATTCATGGCCACCAGATATAAGATGATAAGTACAAATACCTTGTTGCCCAAGTCTGCCATTGCCGCCTTTGCCAAATAATCTTCTCCTAAAAACTCCAGTACAAAAGGGAAACATGAAAGACCGGGGGCTAAAGAAGGCACGAGTAGCCTTGCTGTTCTATATTCTGGTGAATTATGTTTAATGCCCGTTAGAGGCATTAAATACGGAAACAGTGAAAAAAGAATAATGTTTAAGGTAAGTGCCAAAAATGGTAAAGAAAGTAAAGCACCATCTATCTTAACCCCTATCAATGCAATAAATATTGTTGCCGGTAAGGCAAGGTTGAGTATGATTTTCTTGATACCGGAAAGCTCCTCTTTTGAGTTGAACTTTATTTTTAAAAGAAAACCGATACCAATAAAAACGATAAAGGTAATTGTCTTTTGTAGGGTTAGATCCATCTTATGCAAGAACGTCGGTTAACGCTGCCGTAAAAATTTTCATTTCGTCCATGGTTCCCATACTTACCCTGCACCAATTCTTGCCCATAAACTCGAATGCTCTAACCCCTACCTTTTTTTCTGTCATTTTTTCCAAAAATAGTTTGCCGTCCATTTCTATGGGAAAAATGATAAAACTAGTGTAAGAGGTAACATAGTCATAGCCTAATTGTTTTAAGCTTTTATAGACATATTCCCGTGATTCGGCATTTTTGGATCTAGAGGAATTTTGAAAATCAGGATCGTCCATACTGGCTAATGCCGCATATATGGAAGTATACGAGATACCCATACCGCCACGTGTAATTTTTTGTATTTTGTTTAAGGTAGTCTCTTGTGCCACAATATACCCTACCCTTAAACCGGCCATACCATGAATTTTTGAGAAAGTACGGGCTATGATTACATTTTTACCCTCATTGATCAATCCGACCATACTTTGTTTGGTTGCGTCTTCTAAGAAGTCTAGATATGCCTCGTCTACAAACACAGGTACTTTTTCTGAAACACGGGAACAAAAGTCCAATAGTTCTTTACTATCGGTTAGGCTTCCGGTAGGGTTATTGGGGTTACATATATAAACTAGCTTGGTGTCTTTATCAATGGCAGCTTCCATACCTTTAAGGTCGTGCGACCAATCTTTTTTTAGAGGAACGGGTTTCCAGTTAGCTCCGGTGGCCTCTGCTACACGAATTAGGGACATATAGGAAGGGTCGGCAGAGACTACATTGCCACCATCCATAAATAGAACCATGGCGGTCTTTTCCAATAGGTCGGAAGAGCCAGGGCCCATCATAATGTTTTTGGCTTCTACGCCTTCTTTTGTCGCAATTTTATCAATAAGGGCAAAAAGTTCTTTCCAAGCGTACCTATTTCCTTTTGTCGCTACTTTTTTTAAGGCATCAATAGCTTTTGGCGAAGGACCGTATGGGTTTTCGTTGGCATTCAATTTTGCCAATAATTTTGACTCTTCAGGAAATTTTTCGGGAAGATATTCTTTAAAGAAGGGACTGTACAAGGCATTTCCGTCCATATCTAATGGTATAGACGCTTTCGTGGTCTCCGCAATGCCCAAATGCGGCAATAGCGTAATTCCACCTGCGGTTAGTAGTCCTGTTCGTATCCAATCCCTACGATTTAATTTACTTGTTTCCATTAGTTCTTCTGGTTTAATTGCTATAGTTACTAAAAGTAAAACCAGAGAACGCAAAAACCTATCTGAATAATGTAAAAATCAGATAGTTATAATAGGTATTGAGAATTAATTGATGATTATAATTGTCAATATCGCAATTAGAGTGTTAAAAAAAGGGGTTATTTTGCGAAAATCCCATCCTTTTCTATGATGGGTATTGTAATTGTATTTGCCTCGTTAACGGAATGTTTTTTAAAAATGAATTTTCTTTCAAATAGTTTATTATCAGCGTAATAAGTGACGTAAAACTCATTGTTTAGGCGAAGAACATCCTCTTGTACCAACTCAATTTTTTCATATGATTTGGCAGCGACCACGCCTATGGCATGGCGCATAGTGGAAGTTTTTACCTTCTCATCATAACCTTTAGAGACAATTAATACCATTTCTATCGGTGTTGTTCTATTGTTTATGATGTAGGCATTCCAATCTTTGGATAAGAATTCATCGTTCCATTCTAGAACCAATGCCACATACACGTCTTTAGAAACTGGTATATCTATGTCTTTTTTCAAAATTTTTCGAATTTTTCAATTCATCCCCCCTTATAAAGAGCTTTTGAACTGTTCTAAAAAGCGAACATCGTTTTCGCTCAACAAGCGTATGTCGGTTATTTGATATAGAAGCATTGCAATACGGTCTATTCCTACACCAAAGGCAAAACCAGAGTATTCTTCGGGATCTATTTTACAATTGGTAAGTACATTTGGGTCTACCATACCGCAACCTCCTATCTCTAACCATCCAGTACCTTTTGTAATTCTGTAATCGGCTTCTGTTTCCAGTCCCCAATAAACATCAACTTCGGCACTAGGTTCCGTGAATGGGAAATAGGAAGGGCGAAGTCTAATTTTCGATTTCCCAAAAAGCTCTGTAGTAAAATATTGAAGTGTTTGTTTTAGATCGGCAAACGAAACATCCTTGTCAATATACAAACCTTCTACTTGGTGAAAAAAGCAATGGGACCTAGCGGAAATTGCCTCGTTTCTATAAACTCTTCCCGGAGAAATGGTTCTAATGGGAGGTTCGTTGTTTTCCATGTAACGCACTTGAACAGACGATGTATGTGTACGTAAAAGTATATCCGGATTTGTTTGAACAAAAAAAGTGTCTTGCATATCCCTTGCCGGGTGATATTCCGGAAGGTTCAAAGCGGTAAAATTATGCCAATCATCCTCTATCTCGGGTCCTTCGGAGACATTGAAGCCTATTCGAGAAAAAATATCTATAATCTTATTTTTTACGATAGAAATAGGATGTCGGGCGCCAAGTTCTATAGGATTTCCCGGACGTGTGAGGTCACCGAATAATTTTTCTTGAGAGCTACTGTTCTCTAGAGATCGTTTTAATTGATCGACCTTTTCGGTGGCTGCATTTTTTAACTGGTTTATAGTTTGGCCAAAATCTTTCTTTTGTTCGTTCGGAACATTTTTAAACTCGGCGAAAAAATCGTTTAAGATTCCTTTTTTTCCTAAATATTTAATTCTGAAAGCTTCTACTGCGTCTAAATCAGTTGCGTTAAAAGCTTCTACTTCAGCTATATGTTCCTTTATCTTATCTATCATCAGAATTGATTAAAGAGGCAAATTTAAAACTTTTAAAAAAGGTAGGGGGATGTTTTTGTCGGTTTTGATCTGTTGTACCGTCTAGAACTTGTCTTTTACATTTTCCTTTATCCAATTCAGACATTCTTTAAAAGTTTTAAAAATATGTTCTTCGGGTATTAAATCGGGTATAACGTCTACACGCTCCATCATATATCTTGGTTGTTTCAATACATCTACCAATAATACGGTGATTCCCGATCTTTTTAGGTCTATTAAAACATCTTCTAATGTGTATAGGCCAGATTGGTCCATATATTGCATACGCCCCATTCTAATGACAACTGTAGAGGCCGTTCTCGGTATTTGATCGGCCAATTGTAGAAATTCGCTGGTCGAGCCAAAAAATAGTGGGCCCTTTAGGTGTTTTATAAAAACCTCTTCTTTTAGGTTCTGGGGAAATGTTGCTTCATCTGGCCAATTGGCTTCTTTTTCCAAAGATTTAACATCGGAACGTTCTGCCGTAAGGTCTCCCATTTTTTTCATGAACATTAGAGACGCTATTACCAGCCCTATACCAACTGCATAAACAAGGTTCCAGACAGAGGACAATACAAGAACAACCAACATTATAACCACTTCCGAACTAAATTTAACAGGGCCTAGGCTTACATCCTTTGGTAAGCTAGGAATGGCTTTTAGTCCTTTATAATCCATTACACCAATACCTACTGTTACTAAAATACCGGCCAATACAGCTGCAGGAATCTGCGATGCGATCGGCCCAAGTGCCAATAAAACTATTAAGAGTAGAACACCTGCGGCCATACCCGATAATTTTGTCTTACCGCCGGCATTGATGTTAACTACCGTTCTAATGGTAGCACCTGCTCCGGGCAGACCGCCAAATATAGCGGCCATACTATTTCCGATTCCTTGGCCAATCAGTTCTTTGTTGGGTTTGTGCTTGGTCTTGGTCATATTGTCGGCAACTACCGATGTTAAAAGCGAGTCTATTGCACCCAATAAAGCCAAGGTAAGTGCTGTAAATACATAAGGTGATATGGCTCCTAATTTAAATTCTGTAAAAATATTTAGGTTGGGTACAGGAAAACCGCTGGGTATTTGTTCTATGGGTCTATAGTCCAATCCAAAACCGTAGGCGACTCCTGAAACTACGACCAACGCTACTAGGGCACTTGGTATTTTGGTGGTTATTCTTTTAAATCCGTAAATGATTATTATGGTAGAAAGGGCAAGGGACAACTCTAACCAATTTATGTTTTTTAAAGCTCTTGGTAGAATTTTTATTGCACCGATAACTCCAGAGGCATTTGTGTTGGCAAGCGTTTTGGCCTCTTTGAGAATTTCCTCTTCGGTAATTTTTTCTGCCCTTACAATGGTTTCTTTAAAATCCTCCAAGACCAAAATACCTTCGCCCGCCTCTTCTTTTAAGATGTTTTCCAGAATTATTTCCTCGGCCATCGGTTTATACTCGTTCACATAATCCAGATCCTCTTTTGGATAATAACCTATGGCAGGTAATATTTGTGTTATTAAGATAATGACCCCGATCGCGGTCATAAAACCAGATACTACGGGATATGGTATATATCTTATGTATTTGCCTATTCCCAACAACCCAAGCCCCACTTGCATTAGACCAGCTAAAAGAAATACAAGAAGAATACTGGGCAATGCCTTTTCCAAATTTCCATCGTTTACGGCCACCAAACCTGCAATTACTACCATACTTACGGCGGTCATGGGTGCCGTAGGGCCAGAAATCTGAGTGTTGGTGCCACCGAACAATGCTGCGAAAAAACTTAAAAATATAGCTCCATAAAGGCCCGCACTTGGTCCCATTCCAGAACTTACACCAAAAGCCAAGGCTAAGGGCAAGGCAACAATACCTGCCGTAATACCACCAAACAAATCACCTTTGAAGTTTGAGAAAAGTTTTTTCATAATCTTAGAGTAACCAATAATAATTTTAAATCTATTTTTTTCGATTGATCATTATAAATGAACTAATGGGTAAAGTTATGGAGGGCATTTTAATGATAGGCTATAATACGTTATAAAATGATGTAAAAGCCGCTGTTTTACAACGGCTTTTTTCCAATATTACTTTTATTCATAAAATTTTACTGCACCGGTTGAAATGTCGTACATGGCCCCAACAATCATAATTTCCTTTTTTTCTTCCATTTCGGCCAAAACACTACTTCTTTTTCTAATGTTTTCTAGTGTCATTTGAACGTTTTTTTCGGCTACGGAATCTACAAATTCTAAGTTTTTAGAATTTCTTAAACTCTCATCGGTAGGCTCTTTGACTGCTGCTACTGCAGGTTCTATTTTGTTTATCAATGAGGTAAGGTTGCCCAATCTCGCATGGTCGCAAGCTCCCTTAATGGCGCCACAACTGGTGTGGCCCAGCACTACGATCAATTTAGTGCCAGCCAGCTTACAACCAAATTCCATACTTCCTAAAATATCTTCGTTTACGAAGTTTCCGGCGATACGTATACTAAAGATATCGCCTAAACCTTGGTCAAATACTAATTCTGCGGATACCCTGGAGTCTATACAGCTTAATATGGTCGCAAAAGGAAACTGTCCGTCACTTGTATCGTTTACTTGTTCAAGTAAATTACGGTTTGCCTTTAGATTGTTTTGAAACCTCTCGTTACCTTCCTTTAAGAATTGTAACGATTTTTCGGGGGTCATGGTTGCTTGTGTTTCTCTTGTATGTGCTTTCATTGTATTTTTATTTTAATTGTTGGATTGTTATGATGTATAGTTATGTTCGCTGGTAAATAACATGGGAACGTTCAGATTAGCTATAATATCCTTAACATTCAACATCTCTGTAGAATGCTTGTTTTTTTTATTGAAATTATCTTTTGTTCTGTTAACGCAAAGAAGGTTTACGTTGTTTATAGAAAGATAATTCGATAAATTTTTAAAAGAATCGTCTCGTTTCTCAAAGACAAAGTCAATCGTTTTTGTTCCCTTGAATACGTTATGGGAGTCAAGTTCGTCACAGTTTTTAGTGATAGTGAACATTTTAATAGGTTCTTGGGTGTGCGTGAGCAGACTATCTGCAAATTGAACATCCTTTATTTTTTCACCTGTGTTCAAGAATGCCATTGATAGCTTTTTTGATTCTAGAGTTATATCATTATTGGCTATAAAGATAGAGCCTCTGTGATGTTGAAGAACACAATTCATGGCATTATCCTCAAGAAAATCGAACATTGTGGATTTTCTTTTTTCAAGAACTACAAAATCGGGACAATTATCCTTTATATATTTTTTAGTCTCGTTCTTTATGTTTCCGACGGAGCAGGAATATGAAATGGGTACCCCAAAATCTTTGGAATATTCATGTATAATGTCCCTGATTTTTTTGTCGGTTTCTATGTATTCATGGCTCAGGGCCCGAATTGCCGATAATTGGCTTTCTTCTCTAACGACATCAAAAGGTTTCTTAATAAGGAACAGGGTAATTTCCCCGTTAACTATATTGGCGAGATTAACGGTGCTTTTGAGTGTCTTGTCCAGGTATTTCGTGGAATGCGAGAATATTACTATTTTATATTTGTCTTTTTTCATCTCGATGTTTTTTTATTATTGATATACCAGAAAGAAAGACTAGCTTAAACTCAATTTTGATTTTGGTCTCTGCTCAAAGAATTCAGTAAAACTTGGGGGATTTTCAATTATTCCACGTTTTGAGAGTAGCTTAATATCAATATTTCTTTCTTTCGCCTTAAATGCGAAGTCCTCTAAAATTTCGATTATATCATAATCCAAGTATCTTGTTTTAAGAATATCTAATTCTAGATAAGTATTTCTGGGCAAGTTTTCTAATTCTTTTAAGATGGCTCCTTTGTTAAAAAAAGTAACCTCTTCTGCCAAAGTCATTTTAATCTTATGTTTGCCATTGCTATTGTCTTCAATATGAAGAAAGTGCGAGTTTTGGTAACTCTTTAAAAGTATGACAACGATACCTACCGCTAGACCTAGGCTTATGCCTACTAATAAATCGGTGAAAATGATTCCAGCTACCGTAACAAAAAATGGAACTGATTGTTTCCAACCAAGTTTGTACATCTTTTTAAAGAGAGCGGGTTTTGCCAATTTATAGCCTACAATAAATAGAATAGCCGCTAAGACCGATAACGGAATCAAATTCAACAACCGAGGTATTAGGACCACGGAGATGAGTAGTAAAAAACCATGAATAATAGCGGAAAGCTTGGTTCTACCACCAGATTGTATGTTGGCTGAACTTCTAACAATTACCTGCGTGATGGGTAACCCTCCGATCATTCCTGAAATAATGTTTCCTGTACCTTGGGCCAATAATTCACGATTGGTGGGTGTAACGTTTTTATGTGGGTCGATCTTATCTGTCGCTTCCACACACAGCAGGGTCTCCAAACTGGCGACCAATGCGATCGTAAATGCGGTAACCCAAACTTGGGGATTGCTAATAGCTGCAAAATTTGGAAAGCTGAATTGACCAAAAAACGAAGCGGCATCTTCCGGTACCGGAACGCTGACCAAATGTTCTTGTGATATACCCAATACTTCATTGTCTTTAGTTAGCACGTAGTAAATAATACCTACGGCCACGGCCACTAAGGGGCCTTGTACAAGTTGAAATATTTTCCCTTTTTTAGAGAGAACCTTGTCCCATAGCAATAGTATTGAAAGGCCAATGAGTGCTATTAAGGTTGCTCCAGGGCTAATGTTATTAATGGTATTGAGTATTTCCGAAAAGGTGTTTTCTCCATCTACTTGAAAAAAGGCCCAGTCTCCTTCTGGATCGGGGTCATAACCAAAAAAATGAGGTATTTGCTTTAAAATGATAATGATACCTATACCCGTAAGCATTCCTTTTATTACCGATGAAGGAAAGTAGTAACCGATAACACCGGCTTTTAAGAACCCAAAAATTAGCTGAATAATTCCACCTAGAACAACGGCGACCAAAAAGTTTTGGTAACCTCCCAAGGCACCAATGGCGGTAAGTACTATAGCCGCCAAACCAGCGGCGGGTCCACTTACGCCGATTTTGGAACCACTTAAAGCTCCAACAACAATACCACCGACAATACCTGCAATTAGACCAGAAAATAAGGGGGCCCCACTTGCAAGTGCTATTCCTAAACATAAAGGAAGGGCAACAAAGAAAACTACGATACTCGATGGAATATCGTTTTTAATATATTTAAACATAATAATAAAGTGTTATGTCTTGCATCTAAATGCAACACGTGTTAGTTGATTGAAATAAATAAAAACCGAAAAAACTAACAGGTGCGTTCTGGGGGAGGCGATAAAACTTCCAATGTATGGTCAAAACAAGCCATACCTTGGTAATCATTTGTTTTTGATTTGTCGATGAAACAGATCAGGGAGAAGTTTAAAAGGTTTTCTTTGACAAATTTTTCTTCACAAAAAGATTTTTTGCCAGACTCTTGCTGCTCTTCTTCGTTAAGATTTGTAACAACAATAGGTTTGTCTGGATTGCACAGCGTAGCCACACTTGGTGCAACAATTGCAAAAAGCCACAAAAATAACAAGGTAAAACGTGCAAATTGTTTCATATTGCAATGTGAAACACAAATATACAACTCATTGTTTCAAAAATTGTTAATGTATTTTTAAAAATCCTTTAACAATTTTAATTCTGTTTGGGGAACCCAACCTGTTTTTCCGTCCGAAAGCCTTATTTTTTTCCAATTGTTCAGGGTTTCCAGTACGTTAACTTTTGTGCCCGAATGTAAGGTAAAAATAGTTTCGCTAGTATTGTTTGGCTCGGTATTTACCGCAATTTCTTCCGCAAATATAATGGCAGGGTTGTCTAGGTTGTAATCCCTTTTGCCTATGGCGGCGAACGTTATGCTTATAATACACAGGAACAAGGCGATTAGACTACTGATGAACGCCCATCTTTTTCTAGTGGAGAATTTAAAGTAATAAAAAGCAATGTACAGCAATACGAACAAAACCATGAAAATAATGGAAATGTAGGCCCATTGATCAAACGTTAGTACACTGGTCACATTTTTGTAAATACGGGCCAATCCGGTTTGGGGAAGCGTATCTATTGCATCTAAGGTCATATTTTGTGCAAAACTTAGATTTGTCTTTACCTCTTCGTCGTTTGGGTTTAGAAGTAACGATTTTTCGTAGTAATAGATGCTTTCCGCAATATTGTTCAATTTATAATAGGCGTTTCCCAGATTATAATAAAGGGCGGCGGAATGCTCGCCACTTTCCAGTATGGAATTATATAGTTCAATGGCCTTTTCGAAATCGCCATTGTTATAGGCTTCGGTGGCTTGATCGAATAATTTGTCGTTCTGCGCAGAGGCAATGAACATAAATAGCAAACCTAGAATTAAAGTGAACTTTTTGATCATGGCTATAATTCTTTATCCATTAATGAAATCACTTCACTGGCCTTTTCATAATCACGTTGCATTTCTACATCTGAGAAGGGGCTGTACCTTGCCGCTTCACAATTTTGTAAAAGACCTATAAAATCTGTTACGGTAGCTTCTTCGATTTCCTTTTTAATAAGTAATTCCGAAATTTTGTCCTTGCTAAATTCCGAGGTCTCTATTTTCAGTTTTGCCTTTAAATAGTTATGCAGGGCTTTTTCAAGGGCAACATAAAAAGAATCTTTGTCGCCAAGTTGCTTTTTGGCTGCCGAAAGATATTTTCTTGCCAACTTATTCGCCTTTTTAACTTTGTTACCTATGACATCACTTGCAATGGCATCTCTCTTTTTTCTGAGGAATATAGCTAAGGGGATTAGAAGTAACGGTCCTAGCAATAACAGATAATAAAGGTCGGAACCAAAAAAGTAAGAAATACTTTTTGATGATAGGTTTGGTTTCAATTTTATAAAATTGAACTGGTTTCCACTGGCAATAACCTTTTGCTTGTTAGCGACCACACCGTTATTGGAGATTGTGTTAGAAGCACTCGTAGGGCCTTCCAATACGTTAATTAGAATTTCATCGGAATTAAGGGTGTGGTATTTTTTTGTATCAGGGTTAAAATAGCTGAACGATATGGGAGGAACAGGGTATTTTCCCCTATACGCCGGTACTATGGTGTAGCTATTGCTCACTTTGCCTTGCATACCACTTAAAGTTGTACGTACATTTTCAGTAAATTCTGGCTCAAATACCTCTAAAGAGCTCGGAAGCTCAGGTTCTGGTAATTTAAACAACTTTAAGTTTCCCTTGCCGCTAACTTCAACAACCGCTTGTAAAGATTCCGAAGCGTTTAAACTGGTTTTACTGGTAGTGACAGAGAAGTCAAAATCACCTACGGCACCAGTAAAATTAGCTGGCTGGTTGGCTGTGGGCAGACTTTTTACATTGATGGTCCGTTTACCTGCAGAAACCGTTTTGTTGGTTTGTGAATAGATTCTTCCTCCAAAAAAGTCTCGTCTGTTGGTAGGTACATCTACGGTAACGTCCAAAGAAAGTGGTTCTATCTCCAGTTTTCCTGTTTTCTGCGGATATAGAACTACTCTTTTTAGTACAACATATCTATATGGTTTGCCCTGGTATGTTCCATTTTGTGCACTTAATCTGGACACCCTTATGTCTTGGCTCCAAAAATTATTGTATTTGGGGTTGTCCAGTGGTTGATAGTTTGAAACACTGATGTTGGGACTTACATATAATTTATAAACAACGCTTATAGCTTCATTTAGATAAGGGTCTGTCTTTGATACCTCTGCGACCAAGTGAAGGTTTTCATCTGCGATATCGTCGGCTGTCATCTGATCACTGGGCTTGTCTACGGCAGCAGTAACCTCAACTTCTTTAGGTAATGATTTATAGGTGACCCCATCTATGACAATAGTGGCCTGCTTTATGGTAAATTTTCCTTTGGCAGTTGGTGCCAAAGTATATGAATATGTTTTTGAATAACTTCTAACGCCATTGATCCATGAAGAGCTAATGGATTGCGATGGCCCCATAAGAACCCTGAAACCTTCAAAGTCTGGAGGGTTAAAATTGTCCCCATCCTTATTCATGGTGAAATCAACTCTTAATCGCTCGTTAAGTCCCAGTTTGGGTTTGCTCAATCGCATTTCAAAAGTAACCGCATCCTCATCTTGAGCATGTAAGATGAATGCGAACAACAAAAGTGGCCCTAATAAGAAGAGCTTTTTGTTCTTCATGAATATGTTACCAATCTTTTTCATTCTTTACTTTAGCCCCCTTTACTTTTTTTGCATCAATTTTTTCCTGTACTTTCTTCTCGGCATTTTGCATGGCCCTCAAAAGATTTTCTACCTGTTGTTTACTTAACTGGTTTGGTTTTCGTTCAGGTTGATCCTTGGGTTTGTCTCCGTCCCCTGGTTCGGGTTTTTTCTTTTGCTCTTCTTTTTTGTCGCCATCACCTTCTTTGTTCTCGTCTTTTTGATCATCACCTTCATCGCCCTTGTCCCCTTTGTCCCCTTGATCTTTTTTGTCCTGGTTTTGGTCTTCTTTATTGTCGCCTTCCTTGTCTTGGTCTTTGTTGTCTTTTTGGTCTTCCTTATTTTGATCGTCCTTGTTCTGGTCCTTGTTCTGGTCTTCTTTCTTTTGCATTTCTTTTGCAAGGGCGAGGTTGTACCTGGTCTCTTCGTCAGTGGGGTCGTTTCTAAGGGCTTCTTTGTATGCTTCTACGGCTTTGGCATATTCTTTACGTTTCATGAAAACATTGCCCATATTGTGGTAGGCCTTATGTTTTTCATCTTTGGTAGTGGCAGTTTCACCAGCCTGTTTGAATCTTCCGAAAGCTTCGCTGAAGGTTTCTTTATTGTAATAAGCAGTGCCCAGATTGTATGGGGCAATCGCATTTTCTGGATCTTTGGCTATGGCCATTCTATAATCTACCTCGGCTTGAACAAAATTATCTTCCGATAAGTTTTTGTTTCCGTTCCATGTAAGATTCGTAGCGTCTTTAAGAGCTTTTTCTTTTTGTTTGGCCTCTTTTTTTTCTTGGGCAACACTTAAGCCCGTAATAAAAAGAAAAAAAAATGTGATTGCTATATTTTTCATTTACTCAGGCTGTTTGTCATTAAATAAATTCAATTTTTTTAGCCATTTTGTCTTCCTGTCCAAGATAAAGATTTCTAAAAATAAGAACAAGAGACCTGCGGCAAGAAACCATTGAAACTGATCTTTAAATTCTGCAAACTGCTTGGCCTCGAACTCTGTTTTGTCCATTCGAAGCAATTCTTCCTTTATGATAGATACGGCTTCTTCGGTATTGGTGCCATCTATGTAAAGGCCTTCGCCCTCCTCTGAGATTTCTGCCAATACTTCTGGGTTGAGCTTTGTTATAACCACTTCGCCCTGGGCATCTTTTTTTAAGGTTTCCAAGATACCGTTTCTTTTGATTGGAATAGGAGCACCTTTTGGTTTACCTACACCAATGGTGTAAATTTTTATGCCTTCATCCACCGCTTCTTCCACCGCATCCAAGGTAGTACCTTCAGAATGGTCTTCCCCGTCAGAGATGATAAAAAGAACTCTATTGGTCTGGTCTTCATCATCATAGAAGGTCGTGGCCAGTTCTATGGCTTCGTTAATGGCGGTACCTTGTGACGAGAGCATATCGGTATTCATGCTTTGCAAAAACATTTTTGCGGCCCCATAATCTGTAGTAATGGGCAATTGTGGAAATGCTTGGCCGGCATAGGCGATAATACCAATACGGTCACTTGCCAATTGGTTGATTATTTCAGAGACGATACGTTTTGCCTTTTCTAATCTGTTGGGTGCAATGTCTTCCGCCAACATACTTTTAGAGACATCTACGGCAAATACGATATCTACGCCTTCTCGTTTTACGGTCTCCAATTTTGTGCCGATTTTTGGGTTTACCAAGGCAATGATCAAAGACGAAAGGCCCAATAGAAAAATTATCAGTTTTAAGGTGCTTTTATAATAGGACCTCGTAGGCGTTAACCTTTTTAATAAGGTGCTGTCGGCAAATTTTTTCTGGGTACGCTTTTTCCAGATCAATAAAAGCAGAAATAGCACCACTATCACCGGAATGATGAACAGCAAATAGAAATATATTTTTTCGTCTAACTGTATCATAACTATATAAAACTTCTAAATAAGGTATTTCGCAAAACCCATTCTAATAGAAGAAATACCCCGGCCAATAAAACCCAAGGTCTAAATTTTTCTTCATATCTGTAATATTTAAACTCTTCTATCTCTGTTTTCTCCAGCTTGTTTATTTCGTCATAGATCTCTTCCAATGTTTCGTTGTTGGTGGCCCTAAAGTATTTGCCCCCGGTCACCTCTGCTATACTTTCCAACAGTTCTTCGTCGATTTCTACCTGGCGCATACCGTACCTAAAAGACCCATCGGCATTATAGTTAATGGGTGTAAGGGCATTGCCATTGGTGCCAAGGCCTATGGTGTATGTTTTTATTCCATATTCGGTAGCAAGGTCTGCGGCGGTTTGGGGCTCTATAAAACCAGAGTTGTTTACCCCATCGGTCAAAAGAATAATAATTTTACTTTTGGCCTTACTTTCTTTAAGTCTGTTTACCGAGGTTGCCAGTCCCATACCAATAGCGGTACCGTCTTCTAATTGGCCATATGAAATATCACGTAATGCGTTTAGCACAATGCCTTTGTCGGTAGTTATCGGTGTTTTTGTATAACTTTCACCTGCGTAGACTACGAGCCCTATTCTGTCATTGGGTCTTTTTTTGATAAAATCGGATGCCACTTTTTTAAGGGCCGAGAGCCGATTTGGTTTTAAGTCACGGGCCAACATACTTGAAGATACATCGATGGCCATAACAATATCTATACCTTTGGTCGTTTTGGTACGGGTAGAAATATCTTCGGTCTGTGGTCTGGCCATGGCGACTATAATGGCACTTAGGGCCAGCAACCTGAGCAAGAACAGTGCAGGTTTTAATTTGGGTAACAAACTATTGTGCCGAAAACCCTGAAGGGTAGAGATCCTAAGGGCGGCGGTTTCTTCTTTATTCTTAAAGATATACCAAAGGATAGCCAATGGCAATAAGAGAAATAGCCAAAAGAAATCAGGATTTGCGAATGATATATTCTCTAACATTTAAACATCGGTTTTTACCTCAACACTGGTTAAAATTCTATCTACCATTTCTTGTGCGTACATATCTTCATCTAACCAAGTAATAATTACATTTTGCTGAAAGCCTTTTCCTCCAAATAATAAAACGGTGTATTTTCCTTTGACCAATTCTTCGGAGTCGGGAACGGCAAAATCTCCACTACCGTATACCTTGATGCCTTTTACGCCACCAATAGTGGTAAATTCTTCTTGTTTGGTAATAATATTTTTGGCCCCCTGTTTTTCGAACCCTTCAATTATCTGTTCAATAGTTTGGTCAAAGGCGGCCTGGGCTTCTTGGTTCATGGTAATGGAAGTCGTTCCCACGGTGAACAAACTTTCGGGACTTCGATAGCTAAAAGCTTGAATCTCTTGAATGTTTGCTTTGGCCTCGGGAGGCAATTTTACTTCGTTTCTTACCAATACCTTAGGGGTTTCCAATATAATAGGCGGATACCCGTATGCACTTGATATCCAATCACCTTCCAACAATTCTTTGGTAGGATGTCCGAAAACGGTGTCCTTTAACTGTGCAAAACCTATTTTTAGTCCTGCGATCAAAATGGCGAGGACAAGTATACCTGCCAAAGAGGACAGCCCTATGATAAGCTTTTTCTTTTGTTTTCTGCGGCTCAGTTCTTCTTTGTATTCCTCTTGTTGCAGAAGTTCTTCCTCTGTAGGTTCTGGCAGGGCATCATGGGTCTTTACGACAATTTGTTCTACCAGTTTTCTATCTTGTTCCGCCTTAGAGGTAGAAGGTTTTGATTTGGCGAATTTTACCAAATCTGCTGTTTGTAAGATATTTTTGAATTGATTGATCGTGTCTTTCTCCAATTCCAGTTCTCCCGAATCACTTAGTAACTCTAGCTTTTCTATTAGCTGTCCTGTAGTACTTTCCAAGGCGGATACATTGACGTCTTCTTCCAAATAAGACCTTACGATGGTGGTTAGCTCTGAATAATATTGCTTGTATTCATCTTGGATCAAGTATTTAGAGTTTTCCAATCGCTTTAACTCTAAGAGGGCACGATCATATGGGGGCAATAAGGCTTCTTTTTCTTCTTGTGTTAAAGGCTTTTTGCGAATAAAGAACCAATAAAATATGCCGCCCAATAACAATAAGGCCAATAAAGCGATGGTTACATACTTCCATCTTTCTGTAGGCACCTTGTCCACATTGATGAACGGTTTTATATCATACATTTTCTGGGCAATGGTATCTACCGGTACGGTTTCTACATTGATCATCATAGAGTCCGTAAAATAACCGATGCCATTAATGTCTATTCTTTGTGCGGGAAGTTTGTATGCGCCAGAATCGAATTGTGTAAGGGCATATATTTTATGAAGGGTGAGTCTATCTTTTTTTCGGGTGGTATCGGTAGCAAATGCCTCTACCATTTCTAGAGGGGAGAATGTTTGTCCCTCAGGAAAAATAACTTGGTCGGTAGAGTCTACATCCACCAAAACTTTCCAGTGAATCTGTTCTCCAATTCTAATATAGGTAGTGTCTATCTCTGTGGAGATGATGGGCTTTTGTTGAGAAAAACCTACAAGTGAAAAAAGAAATAAGCACGTCATAAGTATCCATTTTACAGAAGGTAAAATGGTATTGACTTTAAAATGTACTCTTTTAATTTGCATTAAGCTCTTCTTTTAAAATACCCTAAAAGTTTTCTGACATAGCTTTCGTCCACTCTGCAATCCAACACGCCACATCCCGCTTTTGTAAAGGTATCCCTAAAATAATCAACTCGCTCACGATAAAACTCTGTGTACGAGTTGCGGACCTTTTTAGATTGGGTGTTGATCAGTTGTAATTTTCCCGTTTCGGCATCCATCATCTGAACCATTCCAAGATTGGGAATATATTCTTCGCGTTCATCATATACCCTTATTCCGGTAACATCGTGTTTGTTTCCAATGATCTTTAATGTTCGTTCGTAATCGGAAGCAATAAAATCGGACAGCATAAAAACAATGGCTTTTTTCTTCATTACGTTGGTGAGGTATTTTAAGGCCTCTGCTATATTGGTCTTATTGCTAACGGGTTTAAACTCCAATAGTTCCCGTATTATTCGAAGAACGTGGGTTTTTCCTTTTTTAGGTGGAATAAATAATTCTACCTGATCAGAGAACAAGATGACCCCTACCTTGTCATGGTTTTGTAGGGCGCTAAAGGCTAGGGTTGCCGATATTTCGGTCAGAATTTCGTTCTTAAACTGGTTTTTGGTACCAAAAAATTCCGATCCGCTCACATCTACCATTAGCATCATGGTAAGCTCTCTTTCTTCTTCAAAAACCTTTACATATGGTTCATTATATCTGGCGGTAACGTTCCAATCTATACTACGTACATCATCGCCAAATTGATATTGTCTCACCTCACTGAATGTCATACCTCTACCCTTGAACGTAGAATGGTATTCCCCACCAAATACATGGTCGGACAGACGGCGTGTCTTAATTTCAATCTTACGAACTTTTTTGAGTAATTCTTTGGTATCCATTTGTTTCAGTTAACAGTGATTATCAAGCAGAAGTCGGTGAGAAGGTCATCTTCTATTCTTTGAACGGGTCATGAACCTTTAGTGACAACTGTGAACTGATTTATGGCACTTCTATCTCGTTAACGATCTTATTGATAATTTCTTCAGAGGTAATGTTTTCCGCTTCGGCCTCGTACGTAATGCCTATTCTATGTCTTAGCACGTCATGTACCACGGCCCTAACATCTTCCGGAACCACATAACCCCTTCTTTTTATGAAAGCATAACATTTTGCGGCCGTACCCAAATTGATACTACCACGTGGAGATGCCCCAAAACTTATTAGGGGTTTTAGATTTTCTAGATTATATTTTTCGGGATATCTGGTAGCGAAAATAATATCAAGAATGTATTTTTCTATTTTTTCGTCCATGTAAACTTCGCGCACCGCCTTTTGTGCACTAAGAATCTGTTTTAGCGATACCACTGGTTTTACGGTTTCATAGGTCCCCAAAAGATTTTGGCGCATTATAAGTTGCTCCTCGTTCATTTTGGGATAATCTATAACCGTTTTTAGCATAAAACGGTCTACCTGTGCTTCGGGCAATGGGTAGGTACCTTCTTGTTCAACAGGGTTTTGGGTTGCCATTACCAGAAATGGTTTGTCCAACACAAAAGTTTCGTCGCCGATGGTAACTTGTTTTTCCTGCATAGCTTCCAATAAAGCCGATTGTACTTTGGCAGGGGCTCTGTTAATCTCATCCGCTAAGACAAAATTTGCAAAAATTGGGCCTTTTTTAATGGAGAAATCATTTTCTTTCATGTTATAGATCAACGTTCCCACAACATCAGCAGGCAAAAGATCCGGTGTAAATTGTATTCTACTAAAACTTCCTTTTACGGCTTTGGCCAACGTATTAATTGCCAATGTTTTAGCTAAACCCGGAACACCTTCCAAAAGTATGTGGCCCTGGCCCAAAAGCCCGATCAACAATCTTTCGACCATGTGCTTTTGACCAACAATGACCTTGTTCATTTCAAGAACAAGTAAATCTATAAATGCGCTTTCCTGAGCAATCTTCTCATTTACCGCACTTATATCAACAGTAGTATTTTCTTCCATGTATCAGCTTGTTTTTGGCGTAATTTAGCTTAAAAAATTAACAGTTACGCAAATTGAAAATTAATTCACTGAGTCGCTGTTAACGATTGGTTAAAAAAAGCCAAAGTCCCTTATTTTTATGAAGTATTTAAGGGATTTATTTTTAATTTAACTTCTTTATGGAAAGAACCTCTATGTATTCGCGAATTATAGCTGGCACCATGACTTGGGGCAAATGGGGCAAAGATTTTTCGGTAGAAGAGATGATATCCCTTATGAACCACTGTTTGGCGTTAGGGGTTACCACTTTTGACCATGCCGATATATATGGTGATTATACCAATGAAGATCAGTTCGGGAACGCTTTTTCTAAAAGTGGCATTAAAAGGGAAGATATTCAATTGATCAGTAAATGCGGTATTCAATTTAAAGCTGAAACCAGGGATAACAAGGTAAAGCATTATGATTACGGCAAAGATTATATTGTTTGGTCTGTCGAGAGGTCTTTGCGGAAACTACGGACAGAATATTTGGACATGCTGCTTTTGCATAGGCCCAGCCCTTTAATGGATCCCAATGAGGTGTTGGAAGCAATTACCCGATTAAAAAAAGAAGGAAAGATCCGGCATTTTGGGGTGTCGAATTTTACGCCATCGCAAATTAGGCTCTTAGAAACGGTCGTGCCGGTCGAAGGAAACCAAGTGGAATATTCGTTAACTTCCAACTCTGTAATGTACGATGGCACGTTAGACGATTGTATGTCAAACAATAGATTGGCAATGTCTTGGAGTCCGTTGGGAGTTTATTTTAAAGAAAATACCGAACAGACCAAAAGAATAAAAACCGTACTTCATAAACTATGTGACAAATATGGCGTAACAGAGGATCAATTGTTGCTTTCATGGATATTAAGACATCCGTCCAAGGTATATCCTGTTGTAGGTACGACCACTCCCAAGAGGTTAGAGTCCGCTATAAGGTCCACTATGTTACAGTTAGAATTGGAAGATTGGTTTTTGTTGTTAGAGGCAAGCAATGGTCATGAAGTACCTTAAAATATTTTGAGTATGAGTAAAACTGCTTTTATAACAGGGGCCACCAGTGGTATAGGAAAAGCTACGGCAGAACTTTTTGCTAAAAATGGCATAAATCTTATTTTATGTGGTAGGCGGCAAGAAAGGTTGGACGATCTTAAGAACAAATTGGAAAAAAGGGTTAGGGTCTTTACTTTGAACTTTGATGTGAGAAACAAAGCATCCGTTCAACAGGCAGTGGCTTCTTTGCCCGAAGAGTTTTCCAAGATCGATATGCTGGTAAATAATGCTGGCAACGCCCATGGTCTTGATCCAATTGAAGAAGGCAATCTAGATGATTGGGATGCCATGCTTGATATCAACGTTAAAGGTTTGTTATACGTTTCAAAGGCAATTTTGCCACAAATGATAAAAAGAAAAGAGGGGCATATTATAAATATTGGATCTACCGCTGGCAAAGAAGTATACCCTAAAGGAAACGTATATTGTGCAAGCAAACATGCGGTAGATGCCATAAACCAAGGCATGCGTATAGATCTAAATCAATATGGAATAAGGGTTGGTGCCGTAAACCCGGGGTTGGTCGAGACCGAGTTCAGTAATGTTCGTTTTAAGGGGGACGATGAACGGGCCAATGATGTGTACAAAGGTTTTACACCGTTAAAACCAGAAGATATTGCAGATGTTATTTATTTTGTAGTTACCAGGCCATACCATGTGAATATTGCCGATTTAGTGGTAATGCCTACAGCACAGGCCTCTTCAACAATTGTGAATAAGAAGGTATGATCAATAAACGTCTTCTTGTCAAAAACTTGCTCGCCCATAATGACGAAAATAGTTTTTACGACAAAAAACGTTTTATCTCTATCGGCGAGAAAGAGGGAAAAGCCAAGTTTTTAAAACACGTATGTGCCTTGGCCAATAGTAACCCTGACAATAATTCTTTTATTGTGGTGGGGGTAGAGGACGAGGACAATAAAATTGTTGGCGTAGATTTTTTTGATGACAGTAAGATCCAGAACTTGGTAAATGCCTATCTGGACAACCCTCCCTTAATTTCATATGAGAACATACCCTTTCCGCATTTACCCGAAGGTAAGGTGGTAGGGCTGGTTACCATTAGGTCCATAGGTAAGGTTTGTGCCCTGCGCAAGAATATTTGGAAATACTATGGGGGCATGGTATTCTTTAGGGAAGGCAGTATAAGTTTGCCAAAAGCCTACGGTATACAATTAAAGGACCTCAATTCAGAAACTGTAGCCACCATAGAACAGCATGCCAGAAATAATATAGAACTTACACTGGACGGTGTCATAGATTTTTTGAATAACAGACATAGGGATCTGGACAGCCACTATAAAGTTTTTAAAGAGCAGTTCGTAGTTTGTTGGGCAGGCAATACTAAAACTGTGAAAGATCAAACGTATTATTACAGGGTAGATATAGAGCTTATAAACGAACAGGTAAAACTCTTTTACTCTAACCTTGATGAGGTTACAATTACCTTTGATGAAGATTCTTTTACAACCATAGAGTATGTGCAATTGGGCTTGGGGACAAAACAGAAATATTTTCCGTTAGAAAAAGTAGTCATTAACTTTCAAGATAACGGCACTTATAAGATAGAATCGGAGTTATTGTTCGAGGCGCCTCAATATGACAAAAAAACTTTGTTCCATGTCTATAACAACAACAATTCCCTTTTGGCAAAAATAAAAACCAATATACCTTTAAAACCGAGGGAAAAGGAAGACATGAAACATATGGCGGATACCTATCTCATATGCTACCTAAACGGGTTCGAAGAGGCCAAGTCCCAGATGGAACTTGCCAAAAATTTGACCAAGAAAAAATTTCCTGAAACATATAGCTCTATGAAAGAGGCTTTAAGGGTTTTAAGAAAGGTAAAATATAACTAAGCCTTCGACCATTTTTATTTACGGCCTTACCGTGTTAAGCCTCCAATTGTTCGGGTGTCGGTAGAGACTCTATGGCACCAAAGTTTGTAGTGGTAATGGCGCCCGCTTTATTGGCCAAGGCGATCATTTGTGTAAGTTGGCTTTCGTCTTCCAACACTTTGTCAAGATTATCGTGCATGGAAAATTGTTTAAGCAAGCACCCAATAAAAGCATCGCCGGCACCCGTGGTATCCACAGGGTTCACCTGTATGCTCTCAATTGTTTTTGAAAATTTTGGGGTGCTTAACAAGGTTCCTTCCTTTCCAAGGGTAACAACGATTATAGGTACGCCCATTTCATGAAATACCTTACAGGCCTCTTCCAAGTTTTCTTTGTTGGATAGTAATTGGGCCTCCTCTAAACTGAACTTACATAAATGTGATTTTTCAATAAAAGGGGTGCATTTTTTTATAAACAATTCTTCTTTGTTCTTCCAGAGGTCCATTCTATAATTGGGATCGAAGCTTATAAATGAATTTTGGGTCAGTGCATCGAACAAGTACCTGCCGTAGGCCTCTTCCAGCTCTCCACCGAGCATGGCCGTGGCGGCACCAAAATGAACAATATTGTTGTGAAACTCTTTTTTCAAAGCAGGGTCATATTTTAGTTTTTTGTCGGCCCCCCTGCTAAAGACAAAGTCTCGTTCCCCATCTTCGTCTATAGAAACAAAAGCTAGGGTCGTAAAAGTATCCGAAAGCTGTGCCGAAGAGATATCCACATTTTCATTTTTAAGAATAGTAAGCAAGAAAGCACCGAACGGATCATTTCCCACACATCCTAAAAAGGCGCTTTTGCCGTTTAGCTTGCTAATGGCACAAGCAACGTTTGCCGGTGCACCGCCGGCTTTTTTTGTAAATTCTTTGGCTTCAGATAAATTTTTTCCTTGGTTTTCGGCAACAAAATCGATCAACAGCTCTCCAATGCAAAAGACTTTTTTCATACAAAAGGTAAAATTAGATTTTCTAAGATAATCAGAAAAAAGGGCCAATATAAACTTTGTTGTGGATTATTGGAAGTCTAAATATTCGAATAGTGGGGATATTTTATTTTTAATGGTTTGGTAACCACATTTTTTGTTGGGTATGATGGAATTCCCTACCTTTTTAGGACAATTAAAAAAGATAGAAAAATGAGCATATTTGATGAGATAAAGAAGAAATTAAGTAATGAATTTATAGATATCGTAGAATGGTTGGATGCCTCGAACGATACAATAGTACATAGATTTGAAAGATATCAGAACGAAATAAAGAACAATGCCCAGTTAATTGTAAGGGAAGGTCAAATGGCCGTTTTCGTAAACGAAGGCCAACTGGCAGATGTCTTTAAACCTGGCACCTACACATTGAACACAAAAAACTTGCCGATACTTACGACTTTAAAAGGGTGGAAATATGGTTTTGACAGCCCTTTTAAGGCCGAAGTTTATTTTGTGAACACAAGACTTTTTACCGATGAGAAATGGGGAACTAAAAACCCGTTTATGTTAAGCGATGACCGTTTTGGCTTGGTAGAGATAAGAGCTTTTGGTACGTATAGTTTTAGAATTAACGATCCGGGTAAATTTATCGTAGATGTTGTTGGAACGGATGGCAATTTCACCAATTTTGAAATAAACGAACATTTAAAAAGTTTGATCGTTACGCGTTTTACGGATACTGTGGGCGAGGCAAACCTACCTATAGAGTTATATGCCGCCAACACAAGCGAACTTTCTGAAACCTGCCAAGAGGTGATGCAGCCAGAATTTAACAGGGTAGGTATAGAACTGGAAAAATTCTATATAGAGAATGTATCGATGCCGGAAGAGCTTAAAAAGGAAATTTTCGAGTATAGTCGTTTAGACAAGTTGGATATGAGCAAGCTAGCCCAGTTCAAAGCGGCAAAAGCAATGGAAGCTGCGGCCAAGAACGAAGGCGGAACTGCAGGTGCAGGTATGGGCATGGGTATGGGCTTTGTCTTGGCCCAACAAATGGGCGGTTTAATGGGAGGCCAAGCTATAGGGCAACCAACGCAACCTCAACAAGCTTCTATGGCACCTCCCCCGGTTCCTGTCCAGGTAAATTATTATTATGCCGTAAACGGGCAACAAATGGGGCCCGTATCCTTTGAAAGGTTAAAAGAACTTTTTGCGAGTAGAACCATAAATAGAGATTCTTTAATTTGGAAACAAGGCATGGCCAACTGGAGTGCCTTAAAAGACATAGAGGAACTAAAATCCTTTTTGGGAGGCAATACACCACCACCGTTGCCAACGGTTTAATAAATATAAAAGCAAGAAAGTTGTTCACTTTGTGTAAAGGTGGTAGTTATTTCTATGGAAGATATTAAAGCATCAGAACAGAAGAAAGCCTGTGCCAATTGTGGCGCTGAGCTAAAGTTTAAACCTGGTTCAAATCAACTTACCTGTGAATATTGTGGATATGAGGAATTTATAGAGCAATCTAAAAGCAGTTTTGAGGAGCTGGAGTTAGAGCATTATCTTAAAGTGGTAGGAGAAAATGCCCATACCAATACCATAGAATTATTGCATTGCAAGAATTGTGGGGCCAACCAACATGTTGAAGAGCATTATAAATCATTGGACTGTGTATACTGTGGGGAACCTTTGATTCTTGAAGATGCGGAAACAGAGGGGTGGATTCTGCCTGGTGCCTTGGTTCCTTTTCAGTTAGATGCTAAAAAGGCGCGAAACATATTCAAGACATGGGTAGGTAATCTTTGGTTTGCGCCCAATAAACTAAAAAGAGCTGCCTTAGATCCAGAAGGAATGCATGGGTTGTATCTGCCATATTGGACTTTTGATGCGAATCTTTTTGCATCGTACCAAGGGCAGAGAGGAGATTATTATTACGAAACACAAACCTATAATACCAGTAAAGGAAAACGAACAAGGCAAGTTAGAAAAACAAGATGGTCAAGTGCTTCGGGCAATGTAAATGGTTTTGTCGATGATATTCTGGTCAACGCCTCACAGAGAAAAAGAAACCTTATTCCAACGAAGATCGCATTTTGGAATTTAAAAGATCTAGTGCCTTTTAATTCAAAATATTTATCAGGCTTTGTGACCGAAAAATACACGGTTTCCTTGAAGGAGGGGCATCGCCAATCGTTTCAGAAAGCTAAGAATATTGCCTATGATTGGATTAGGAAAGATATAGGGGGAGACACACAACGTATAACCAACGCGGATATTAAACTCACCGATGAAACTTTTAAACATGTGTTGCTGCCCGTTTACATTAGTTCTTACAGATATGACGGAAAGGAGTTTAATTTTTATATCAATGGACAAACGGGTGCAGTAAGCGGAAGCAGACCTTATTCTTTTTGGAAAATCTTCTTTTTAATCCTTTTTATTATTGTTGTAATTGGGGTAATTGCGATTTTTGCTAAATGAATTCAGATAGAACATTTGTTATAGGAGACATACATTCGGGATTAAAGGCATTACAAGATTTATTGGCAAAAGTTGGTGTTACAGAAACGGATACACTCATATTTTTGGGAGATTATATAGATGGTTGGAGCGATGCCGTTGAAACCATTAACTTTCTAATAGAGTTAAAATCATCCCATAATTGCATTTTTTTAAGGGGCAATCATGATGAGTTGTGTTATGAATGGCTTGCCAAGGGCAAAGACAACCCCACATGGTTTATGCACGGGGGCAACGCCACGGTGGCTTCGTACAGTAACATTGACGAAGCAACAAAAAGAGGTCATATCGCCTTTTACAAAAATCTCCGAAATTATTATTTGGATGATGAAAACAGACTTTTTTTACATGCAGGGTTCACTAATCTAAAGGGTATTGATCATGAATATTTTACCAAAACGTTTTATTGGGATCGCACCCTTTGGGAGTTGGCCCTGGCCTTAAACCCAGAGTTAAAGAAAGATGCCGTTATCTATCCAAAACGGTTAACTTTATATAAAGAAATATATATTGGTCATACCCCGGTGACCCGCATAGGGGAAACCACCCCGCAAAATGCTGCAAATGTTTGGAACATAGATACGGGAGCAGCTTTTAAAGGGCCATTAACGGCAATGAATGTAGATACAAAAGAATATTGGCAGAGCGAGCCCGTACATACTTATTATCCGGGCGAAACAGGGAGAAATTAAAAAAAGAGATTTATTTAAGTTCAATTCATTATATTATTGGCGAACTTTGATTAAAAATATAATTATGGCAGAAAAAAATATAAGACTAGAGGTAATGCAAGCCTTAGAACCTAAAGTAGCTGGTTTTATGGATTCTTTTCTTATTCCTGTAGAAAAGATTTGGCAACCTAGTGACTTTTTGCCAGATTCTGAACAGGATGATTTTATAGAAAAGGTAAAGGAAATACGGGAAGAATCGAAAGATTTGGGATATGATTTTTGGGTAACCATGGTAGCCGATACCATTACCGAGGAAGCACTGCCCACCTATGAATCATGGTTAATGGATGTTGTTGGAATTGACCAGCACGGGGATTATAAAACCAATGGTTGGGCCAAATGGGTAAGAGCTTGGACAGGTGAGGAAAATAGACATGGCGATGTGTTGAACAAATATTTATACTTGTCCGGACGGGTAAATATGAGGGAAATTGAAATTACGACCCAACATTTAATTTCCGATGGTTTTGATATTGGTACCGACCGCGACCCTTATAAGAACTTTGTGTACACTTCTTTTCAAGAACTGGCCACCAACATTTCACATAAGCGTGTGGGGCAGATGGCCAAGAAAAAAGGAAACGCCTTATTGGGTAAAATGTGTACGATCATCGCAGGTGATGAAATGAGGCATCATTTGGCCTATAGGGAGTTTGTTAAAACAATATTCGGCGAGGATCCTTCTGGGATGATGTTGGCCTTTGCCGACATGATGAAGAAAAAAATTGTAATGCCGGCACATTTCTTACGCGAATCTGGAGGTACCATAGGTACGGCATTTGAGAATTTTTCCAATTGTGCCCAGCGTTTAGGGGTGTATACTGCACAGGATTATGTTGATATACTAAGAAAATTAAATACGTATTGGGAGCTAGAGACTATTAGGTCTTTGAGCGAGGAAGCTGAAAAGGCGCGCGACTATCTGTTAAAACTTCCTGCTAGGTTAGAACGTATTGCGGAACGCATGAAGTTTCCTGAAGACCAATACCATTTTAAATGGGTTGAACCTAATGGAGCATTATAAAAATTAAATTTTATCTATAAAAATGCAAAACCCCGATCTTACATAGATCGGGGTTTTCGTTTGGTCAGTTTGTTATTGGTTATAGTTTACCGTGGTCATGTTCGTCTTGCCACTTCGAAAGATCTTCCCATTTACCCTCGTAGCACATTTTAGCTTGCATTGGCCAAGATGCAGGGTCGTGTATTTGGTAACGTTTTCCACCGCCATCCAGTATTTTTTGGCAATCGGCGACAGAGGCTTCAGATAAAGCTTTCCAGGTTTTTATACCTGCTTCCTTGAACATTGCCTCAATTTTAGGTCCAATACCTTCTACCACTTTTAGGTCGTCTTGTTTTATGGTCTTTCCGAACACGGCTTTTGCTGCAGCGCCATCAAAAGGAATAGAAGCTGCTACGGCTCCGGCGGCAAAAGAGGCTGCTGAAGCACCTAGGTTTGTGTTTGTGGAAACTTTCTTGTTACAGGCATCCAAATCTGCTTGTAATTTTGAGTTTTTGTCCTTCAATATATTTAATTCGGCAGAATTATCAATGGTGGTACTACTTCCCTTACCGATAAGGTACCCTAAGATTCCACAAATTACACCAACTAAAAGTGGAATAAGCCAACACCAGATGTTCATATTTTCAAAATTCATTTTTTACTGTTTTAATTGTTATTTAATAATTAATTAAGGGTTACTACAGTTCGTCTGTTTTGAGCTCTTCCTTCCTCTGTTGAGTTATCGGCTATAGGTTCTGTTTGACCTTTGGAAGAAGTATTTATTTTTGTTTCGGAGATGCCGTTTTGCATCAAATAGTTCTTCGCAAAATTTGCCCTGTCCAGCCCTAAGTTCATGTTGGTGGCGGCTTGTCCGGTATTATCTGTATGTCCGATTACATTTACGGCGGCACCTTCGACCTTATCCAGATATCTAGATATATCGGCCACTTTCTGGCGTTGTTCGGAATTTAGGTTAATGGATGCTTCCGCGGTGTTAAAATATAGTACTAAAGGATCGGCTTTTATTTTTTCATACAGGGCAGAAAGTTCTTCCGCTGCATTTTCCGTTTGTTCACCAAGGGCATAAGTAATGGGCCCAAGGTAAATGTTGTTTTCCGGTACCATTTCGTCCATCAATTTACCATAAGTGTTAATACTTGCAGAAGATATTCCTTTTGAGACAAAGTTATTTTTCACCGCATTTGCCCTTGCGATACCAAGATTTGGATAAGCGGAGGTATTGGTTTCTTCACTGGTGTAGTAACCTGTTATATCCACTACCTTTGCTGGATTTACCTGAAAAAACGATTTTAAGGTATCAATGCCAGTTTCCAAGCTGCTTGCCAATGGCATTAGAATATCGGAAGATGAAATGTTAAAATTATAATTGTCATTTGTGTTGTAAGAAAATGAGCCGTCTTGCAGGGCAAAGGGATAGGATGTTGTCTCGGGAACAACGGGGGTGGCCACTTCTTTCGGGGGTTCTTCTACCGTGCTGTCTCCACATTCACTACAACAGGTAATGTAGAAATAGGTACCTGCCAGAATGGTAATCAACATCAGCAGTAGATTTGTTGTTGTTTTAGTCATTGTTCATATATGTTTAGTGTTTAGCGTACAATGTATTAAAAAAATCTTAAAATTATGATAAAAAATGAGTCTTAATTGCTAATAATCAGGTAAAAACGATATCCAGTTATACAAGGTTCAATGTCATTTATACAGGTTATGGTATAGTAGACATAAATCGATTTTTCTTTAAGGATATTAAATAGGAAATTGCAGGGACAAATAAAAGAGCTTACTATCTCTCCCGACGAAGTTCCGGCATTGAGATAGGCATAGTTAAAAAATTTGAGTTAGTTGGTTTTAGGAATGAGCTCCATTAATACATTTATGGAGCTTTTTCTTTGCGACGGTTTAGGGTAGAATATCAGAATACAGTTCGTACAGTTTTTAAAACGAAATATACAGAATAGAGACCTCTTTTGGCAACTATGCTTTATCTTGATTGTAGAATCATAAGAATATGAAAACTGTAAAAAAGAAAATACTTAGTTTATTTCGGTTTTTATGTATGGTAGTTGTGCTTGGTTTGCAGAATTTGGTGACCGGAAGCTGGACCACTGAAAACCCAAATCAAAAAACGGCCTAAAGTTGTAGGTTTTAGGCCGTTTCTTGGTAGTAAATATTACAAATCGAATTTAATGCCTTGGGCAAGGGGAAGGTCGGTAGTGTAATTAATGGTGTTGGTTTGTCTTCTCATATACACTTTCCATGCATCTGAGCCACTTTCACGGCCACCACCGGTTTCTTTTTCACCACCAAAGGCTCCCCCGATTTCAGCTCCTGAGGTTCCGATGTTCACATTGGCAATACCGCAGTCGCTGCCGGCTACGGAAAGAAATGTCTCCGCTTCCCTTAAATTGTTTGTCATAATGGCGGATGAAAGCCCTTGTACTACTCCATTTTGAATGGCTATGGCATTTTCGACATCCCCTTTATATTTTAGAAGGTAAAGTACAGGAGCAAAAGTTTCGTGCTGTACTATTTCAAAGTTGTTCTGTGCCTCTGCAATGGCGGGTTTTACATAGCATCCACTTTCATAGCCTTCTCCAGAGAGTACGCCTCCCTCTACAATGATCTTGCCTCCTTCTTCTACCACTTTTTGTAATGCTTGTTCGTAAAGGGCTACGGCATCTGTATCTATCAAGGGACCCACATGATTGTTTTCGTCCAAGGGGTTTCCTATTCTAAGTTGTTTGTAAGCGGCTACTAAAGCCTCTTTTACCTTGTTGTAAATAGATTCGTGAATAATTAACCTTCTGGTAGAAGTACAACGTTGGCCAGCCGTACCTACTGCACCGAATACGGCACCGATTACGGTCATTTTAATGTCGGCATCGGGGGTAACTATGATCGCATTGTTACCTCCCAGTTCCAGTAACGACTTGCCTAAGCGAGCGGCAACGGCTTGGGCAACGATTTTTCCCATTCTAATTGAACCGGTCGCAGAAATCAGGGGTACTCGTTTATCGTGGGTCATCATTTCACCCACTTTATAGTCTCCATTTATTAGACAAGAAATACCTTCGGGTAGATTGTTTTTTCTGAAAACTTCTGCAGCTATATTTTGGCAGGCTATTCCGCACAAAGGAGTTTTTTCAGAAGGTTTCCAAATGCATACATCTCCACAGATCCAAGCCAAAGCCGTATTCCAGGCCCATACCGCTACGGGAAAATTAAATGCAGAGATGATTCCTACGATTCCTAAAGAGTGGTATTGTTCGTACATTCTATGTCCAGGACGCTCAGAATGCATGGTAAGGCCGTGCAATTGACGCGAAAGACCGACCGCGAAATCACAGATATCTATCATTTCCTGTACCTCGCCTAGACCTTCTTGGTAACTTTTTCCCATTTCGTAGGAAACCAGTTTGCCTAAGGGTTCCTTTAACTCTCTTAACCTTTCTCCAAATTGACGTACTATTTCACCACGTTGTGGAGCGGGTTTTTTGCGCCATGTTAGAAATGCCTTTTGGGCAGTTTGCACTACTTTTTCGTAATCTGATGCTGTAGTACCTTTAACACTGCTGATCAAAGATCCGTCTACGGGAGAAAATGATTCTATAGTTTCACCGGATGAAAAACTATAGGACCCAGTGGAAGACCCGTCATTAATATCTTTAATACCTAAAGCTTTCAAAGCTTCTTCTATTCCAAATTCTATAGCGATTTTTGACATTTTGTAACTTTTTTAAACCAAATTGTTATATTTAAACAAAAATACAAAGAATAACCTGCTTAATACAAACCACGTGGTTTTAAGTTAATCTTATTGTTAACCAAAGTATTATGCCTATGATCGGAGGAATACCTTGAATAAAGAATATTTTTTTTGAGACGGACAGTCCTCCATATATTCCAGCCATTAGAACGCAGGCTAAAAAGAACAATGAAATATTGGCGGCCCACAAGAGGTCATCTATTAGAACGGACCAAATAAGGCCCGCGGAAAGAAATCCATTGTAAAGACCTTGATTTGCCGCCATACTTTTGGTAGGTTCAAATAGGTCTTCGGGAAAGTTTCTAAAAACTTTTTTCCCTTTCGTGGTCCATACGAACATTTCTAGCCATAGAAAATATAGATGCATTAAGGCGACTATGATACTAACTATTTTGGCAAGTACGAGCACGATCATTCTTCTTTGGCTATGAAGCGATCATCGACCGGCATTACAGTGCCGCACTTATCACATGTTCTTAAATCTTCTGAACCATAGAAATGTTTAAAATGGCCCAAAAAGTCTTTTTCTATATCGTTCAGTTTAAAATAGGTTTCATATAGTTTATTGTTACAGTTATCGCAAAACCAGAGCAGGCCATCTTTAGCGTCTAAATCCACTCTTTTACGCTCTATAACCAACCCTATGGAGTTTTCGTGCCTTACAGGGGAATGGGGTACTTTGGCTGGGTGTAAGTACATATCGCCAGGCCCTAGTTTCATTGTTTTTTTTTGCCCATCTTCTTGTATATGTACCTCGATATTTCCTTCTAGTTGATAAAAAAGTTCTTCGGTCTCGTTGTAATGGTAGTCTTTTCTGGCATTTGGTCCGGCCACGATCATGACAATATAATCGCCGGCATCTTTATATAGGTTTCTGTTGCCAACAGGGGGTTTTAGGGTGTCCCTGTTTTCTTGGATCCATTTGTTGAGGTTAAAAGGTGCTCTAATTTTCATATTATAACTTTATCGAAAGTTATAAAAAACAACGATCTTATGCTTGAATAGGGCCAATAAAAAAACCTTTGGAATACAAAGGCTTTTTTATTGGTTTGAATATAATTGGTCTGGTTATTCCTTATAAAACAATTGAGTGTAATAAAAATTGCCCGAGGGGTCTGTTTTTACGCTTACGGCCGTATGGGTAAAATCACCTTCCATTGTTTTTTTGTGGTTATTACTATCATACCACCCGTTAAAGGCCTCCATGGCAGTATCGTAATCTTTGGCTACGTTCTCGGCTACTATTTCTACCCCGACCTCTGAATTAATGCTAGAGGCCCTAGCGCTAAAATTATCGTGGTTTATACTTCCTTTTTCAATCATGTAATCGGTATGTGAATTAGCATATTTATAAGCTATTTCACTAAACTTCAATGGAACCGCACCCACAGACGATCTGTAATCGTTCACAATCTCCAAAAGCTCCTGTTCTACTGTAAATACATTTTCCGCTTCATGTGCCGTTGTTTCGTCTAGAGACTCGCTGGTACAGGAACCTAAAACTATTACAAATAAAACAGGGACTACGTAACGTAATCTCATTTTCATATAGTGTCTTATTTGTAAGTAGGCCGTTCTAACAGCACTCGTAGGAAAGAATAAGATTGGGGTATCTTATGTGTTCTATGTCAATTGGGGAATTGACGCCGTAATGATAATGAAAAATGATTTTTATGTCGGTAAAATTTTATCTTTTTTCGACAAAATACCTGTTTTTTATGAAAATAATATTTTTAAACCATGATTTTTGTCATTAATCCATCAAATATTTTCCTCGTTTATTGCGTTTCTTTCCAGCACTTTTTCGAAAACAAAAGATCCTATCTCTGATAGTGGTGTGTAAAACAACGATTCGCTTTTAGTTTCTTCGCTTATTAGGTTTAAATTGGCGTTCAATCGTTCAAAGAAGATCAAAAGGGCACCAATGATTACGGCTACTTTAAGGGCACCGAACAAACCTCCGGCTATTTTGTTCAAAAGGCCCAACATGGCAAAATCTGCAATTTTCGTCAACAATTTACCTGCCATATGTACTATTATTACGATAATTGAAAAAGTGATTATAAAGGCAGTGATATTGATGTATTTTTCATTCCAGTCCATTCGCTCCGAAAGATAATTGCCCGTTATATAAGAAAAGTGAATGGTCCCAAAGATACCGGCGATCAATGCAACTATGGAAGCTATTTCTACGAGAAGACCATTTTTTAGACCTTTCCAAAGACCATAGGCCAGCAATATTCCAATAACAATATCCAAAATATTCATTTCATGGGTGTTTTGACAAATATAGAACATTGATTAGTACCTTTATACCTGTAAAAAATATCAGGCGAAGAACGATATAGCATTATGGCAAGAGATATACAACTTAAAGAAAGATGGGAGGTTTTGGTAGAAAAGTTGTCTCAACGGTTTTCTGACGGGGATCCATTAGAATTGGATGCCATTATATATTTAGTAGGTGTACAGGAATTGGGACAATATCATAGAAAGTATAAGAAAGACGACAAGTTAGACCTTATGCACATCGCCATTTGTCGTCTGTTGGAGCCATACGGATATTATAAGTTCGAGTTTTTTGACGAGGAAGGTTGGCCCCATTACAGTGTTAAAGAAGCGTTGCCCCCTTTAAAGGCCGGAGAACAAACAGTTTTGATGAAAGAGGCGATCGTAGAGTATTTTTTAGAAAAGGAATTTATAGAATAAGATGAACAATACACCTTATTATGCCGTAATATTTACTTCTAAACGAAGGGAAGGAGACAATGGATATGAAGCCATGGCGGAAGAAATGGTGGAATTGGCCAAAAACCAACCCGGATATCTGGGTATAGAAAGTGCAAGGCAAGATATAGGTATTACGGTGAGTTATTGGGAGAGCCTAGAGGCTATAGCTGCCTGGAAGAACAACTCTCAACATTTAGTGGCGCAATCTAAGGGAATCAAAGATTGGTATAGCTATTACCATGTTAGAATATGTTGTGTAGAGCGAGAATATTCATGGGAATTTTAATCTTGGTATAGCAAGAGCTTAAATAGCCTGTTTTTTTGAAAACTCGGTAGATCAGGTTATATTACTTAGAAAATGTAGTCTATTGGTAACAGTATAGACCTGCAATATTCAATTTTACTTATGGGAACATATATAATTGCCCTGGATCAGGGAACAACCAGCTCAAGGGCGCTTTTAGTTGATGACAAAGGAAAGATCCAAGGAATGGTGCAAGAGGAATTCAAACAGATTTTTCCTAAATCAGGTTGGGTGGAGCACGATCCAAAAGAAATTTTAGATTCACAACTGGACGTTTTAAAACAATTGATTTTAGAGAACAATGTAAACCCTTCAGATATTAAGGCAATAGGTATTACCAACCAAAGGGAAACTACGGTGGTCTGGGATAAAGTAACAGGGGAGCCGGTTTACAATGCCATTGTTTGGCAAGACAAACGTACCGCTGATATTTGCCAGCATCTTAAAAGAGAGGGGCTTACCGAACACGTAAAACAAACAACCGGATTGGTTATAGATTCCTATTTTTCCGGCACTAAAGTAAAATGGATATTAGACAATGTAAAAGGAGCAAAAGAAAAGGCGGCGAAAGGAGATTTGCTCATGGGTACCATAGATACTTGGTTGGTATGGAATATGACCTCTGATAAAAATCACTATACCGATTACACGAATGCTTCTAGAACCATGTTGTACGATATTGTTAACCTTAAGTGGGACAAAAGACTTTTAGAGGTTTTGGACATTCCTAAAACTATGTTGCCCGAAGTAAAACCTTCGGCCTATCATTTTGGCGATTATGAGATAGATGGGGTCCGTATTCCCATAGCTGGCATTGCAGGTGATCAGCAGGCCGCTCTGTTCGGGCAAGGATGCTTTAAGAAAGGAACGGCCAAAAACACCTATGGCACTGGGTGTTTTATGTTGATGAATACAGGAAAAAAACCTCAGTTTTCTAAAAATGGATTGTTAACGACCATAGCATATGGCTTGGATGGTAAAGTAAACTATGCTCTTGAAGGAAGTATTTTTATTGCCGGTGCTGCAATACAATGGTTGCGAGATGGTCTGGAATTGATAGAAAGTGCGGAAGAAACAGAAGCTTTGGCAGGTTCGGTAGAGGGCGATAGTTCGGTATACGTTGTTCCCGCCTTTGCGGGCTTGGGGGCACCTTATTGGGATATGTATGCAAGAGGAGCCATTTTTGGACTCTCCAGAGATACCGGAAAAGCCCATTTGGCTAAGGCAACATTGGAATCTTTGGCATATCAGACCAAAGATATATTAAAGGCGATGGAAGACGATTCGGGTATTCAATTAGAAGATTTAAAGGTAGATGGTGGTGCATGTGCCAATAATTACTTAATGCAGTTTCAGGCCAATATATTGGATACTGAGGTACATAGGCCAGAGGTCATAGAATCTACGGCCATGGGAGCGGCGTTTCTTGCAGGTATTCAGGTAGGTCTTTGGAGTCAAGCCGATATTGATCAGAATAGGCCTATGGACCGGATTTTTAAACCCACTTTTAACCGTGTAAAGAGAAAACGTTTGTATGCCAAATGGAAAAAAGCCGTAGAACGGTCAAAAGGTTGGGAAGAGGAATAGTTCTCATTATTTTATCGTTAATTTCTCTTTTATTGATATGGATAGATAGAGACGACCTAATACCTTTGCATAAGAATAATGAGTTATGAAAAACATAGAGTTTACCAATTTAGACAGGGCCAAATCTATAGAAAAGCTAAAAAAAGAGAAGTTTGACCTTGTTGTTATCGGAGGAGGTATAACTGGGGGCGGTATAGCTTTGGATGCCGCATCTAGAGGGTTAAAAGTGGCTTTGTTGGAGAAGAACGACTTTGCGTCCGGTACCAGTAGTAAATCTACAAAACTTATTCATGGAGGGCTTCGCTATTTAAAGCAGTTCGATTTTTGGTTGGTAAAAGAGGTGGGTTCCGAGAGGGCCATAGTACATAAATTGGCGCCTCATTTGGTATTACCCGAAAAAATGCTTTTGCCCTTGATAGAAAACGGTTCTTATGGTAAATGGTTAACATCGGTAGGGCTTAAGGTATATGATATTCTGGCTCAGGTTACTGGCGAGGACAAACGCCAAATGTTGAAAAAAAAGGAAGCACTTAAATTAGAGCCGTTATTGCCCAAGAACATATTGAATGGTGCCGGGTATTATGCAGAATACCGTACAGATGATGCCCGTTTAACTATCGAAAACATAAAAACAAGTTTGTTGTTCGGGGCCCAGGCCATAAATTATGCATCGGTTTCAGACTTTTTATATACTAATAACAAAGTGTCCGGAGTTAAGGTGAAAGATGTTATTTCGGATAATGAATTTGAAATCAAGTCCAAATATGTAATTAGTGCGGCCGGGCCATGGGTAGATGAACTAAGAAGCTTGAACAATTCTAAAAAAGGCAAACAGTTGCATTTGACCAAAGGAGTACACTTGGTATTTCCGTTCCAAAAATTACCTGTTAAACAATCTGTCTATTTCGATATTCCCGATGGTCGTATGATGTTTGCCATACCAAGGGGCAAGGTTACCTATATCGGTACTACCGATACCAATTATAATGATAATAAGGACAGGGTAAGAACAGATCTTGCCGATGCCATTTATCTTATCTCAGCGGTAAATAATATGTTTCCCGATATTAATTTGGAGTTGGACGACATTGTTTCTTCATGGGCGGGTCTACGTCCTCTTATTCATGAAGAGGGTAAATCGGCTTCTGAACTTTCCAGAAAGGATGAGATTTTTGTTTCTGATACGGGACTGGTAAGTATTGCAGGAGGTAAACTTACAGGTTATAGAAAAATGGCCGAACGCGTAGTGAACAAAATTGCCGAAAAGCTGAAAGAAGAATACGATACGGAAGTAAAGAATTGTTATACCGAGAAAATATTTCTTTGTGGGAATAACGATTTTAAAAAGTTTAAAAACGTTAAAAAGTATATTAAGGAAATCTATGAACGCATTAGGGCAGATGGTTTTGATAAGCACGATGCCTGGTTTTTGGTTACCAACTATGGTGAGCAGACCGAAACTATTTTAGACTATTATCAAAACAGAACCGAGCCCGACAATGCCGTTAAATTGGTGTTGGCGGAGTTAGAGTACGGTATTAAGTATGAAATGGTTCTTACCCCTATGGATTTCTTTATAAGAAGAACCGGAAGGCTTTATTTTGATATCGACGCTGTTAGAACCTATATGGAACCTGTTCTAAATGAATTTAAACGCGTATTTAAATCGGACGATGAACAGGTTTTGCAATGGAAAGAAACATTGGAAAATGAAATCAAGGACCATTCTGATTTTTCACTGACTAGGTCTTAATTCAGTTTTTCCGTTAAGGCAGCAAATACTTTTTTAGGGTTTTTATGCTCATATAAAATTTCATAAACCGCATCGATAATCGGTGTTTTTACCTTTTTTTTGAAATTTTCTTTGATTTTATAGGCACTTTTGGCGGCATAATACCCTTCTGCTACCATGCTCATTTCCATTTGTGCACTTTTTACGGTATACCCTTTACCTATCATATTGCCAAACATTCTATTTCGACTAAAAGTAGAGTATCCGGTAACTAAAAGATCACCTAGATAGGCAGACTGGTTTATATTACGGTCTATATTATGAATGCGTTTGGTAAAACGTTTCATTTCACGAATGGCATTGCTCATCAGAACACTTTGAAAATTATCACCATATCCTAGACCATGTGCAATACCGGCCGCAATAGCATAGATGTTTTTGAGCACTGCGGCATATTCCGCGCCTATGATATCTTTTGATATTTTGGTCTTTATAAAATTGCTGGACAAGTTTTTTGCTACCATTTTCGCCTTTTTGCTATCCGAACAGGCAATGGTCAAATAAGAAAGTCTTTCCATTGCAACTTCCTCTGCATGGCACGGTCCTGTAATAACCCCGATATTTTCATAAGGTATGTTGTATTCATCATGAAAGTGTTGTCCAACGATCTTACCCGATTCTGGCACAATACCTTTAATGGCCGAAAATATAATTTTGCCCGTCAATGGCGCACTAAGCTTTTTTAGTTCACTGTTTAAAAAGGCAGATGGAATGGCGAAAATGAGAATATCACCGTAAGCAACAATTTCATTGATGTCATCTGTTAAGAACAGTTGTTCTGTTTTAAACTCTACCGATGTAAGGTAATTTGGGTTGTGTTTTTGGATCTTAAGATAACCTATGGCATCAGAATTGCGCATATACCAGCCCACCTCTTCTTGATTGGTGGTCAACATCTTAACAATTGCCGTGGCCCAACTTCCGCCACCCAACACAGCAAATTTCACTTTCTTGTTCATTATGGTAAAAATATAGATACAAAATTACCAAATAAAATGGACGATGTTATTTGCTTATAACCAGTATGTTAACTTTTGTGGCATGGTGCTTGTTTTCTACAAAGGGAATATAAAACCGAAAGATATGAAAACTGTAAAACTACTTTTTGGATATACCCTTATGGCAACTTTGTTGGTTTCTTGTTATGCGGAGGTAATCGTGGATGATGAGTATATAGAAACCTCTGCGTTCAATACCGATCAAGTGCTACGATCATATGAACTATGGTATGTAGATATAAATGAGACCCGTGGAAATGGGGAGGTTCCTTTTTTACAAAGGGCGTTTACAGTTTCGTTCGATCAAGGTGTTTTTTATGCCAACAACAATATTGTGGGTATAGGTAAAACGGGCAACGGCCTGGGAATAGATGTGGGATATTATAATACTTACAGAGGGCAGGTAGAGATAGATCATGATGTGGACGGTAATTGGTTGTTGGAAGTTTATGCGTTGGACGGAAGAACCATAGAGCTTTATGATACCAGTTCAGATACGTCGTATGTCTTAAGAGGATATCAACGTAACAACTTTGATTATGACCAGGTATTTTACGATAACATCGGTTATTTTATTCAGGAATACGATGCCTGGGAAAAATCATATACTAGTATAGAGGGGGCATTGAACGATTTTGACAATGAAAACTTTTTACAATTTTCATATTCATTTTTTAGGTCTTCCATAGACGCTCCCGGTACATCGTTGGCAAACTTGCAATGGGATTTTGAAGGGGATTACCAAATATATGATATACCTAACGATGAAACGTTGAAAGCACTGACTTTAGATTATGACTTTTTTGGGAACGACTATTTCGAATTGTATGTCATTAACGATGCTACCATAGAGTTATATCATCCAGCTAGTGGTACTGTTTATGAATTTAGGGGAAGGGGCTATCAACAATATTTAAAGTCGTCTAAGGGTACGGTGGACAAAAAACGGACAAAATCTTCTAACCCTACCATGAATGTGGTTCGAAAAAGGGAAAAATAAAGTTTGAGTTAGTTTAATAAACCGTCAAGAAACAAATCTTGGCGGTTTTTGTTCTTCAAATAGGCATTAAACCATTATACGTAAATGTGTGCAATAACAAGGATTATTGTAGATGATGATTTAGGTGTCTTACACGGACACGTAGTTTTTTTTGAAAGCTGATGGGTTTTCGCCTGTTATCTTTTTAAAGCTCCTGTTAAAATAAGAAAGACTCTCAAAACCACATTCGAAGGCTGTTTCACTTACATTTTTACCCATTAATAAGAGTCTTTTTGCTTGGCTGATACGGTATTGATTTAAAAAGGAAACAAAAGTATTGCCTGTAGCTTTTTTAAAATACCGACAAAAAGCGGGTTTTGTAAGGTTGCAGATTTCCGATACTTCCTCTAATGCTATTTTCTCTTGGTAATGCTCATCAATAAAAGCATATATTTTTCTGATTCGTTCCTGTTCTTTTTGTTTGAACCGATTTACGAACGGTGTTTTATGCAGCAACTCAAACTCTTTGCTTTGCGATAGGCGTTTAAGTATATTCATAACGCTCATAAAAAAATCGAATGGCTGTAAAGTGTGTAATTTTTTTAGAAGCGCGCCCACTTCTTTTTTGGTTTCCCCATAAAATGCCACACCGTATTTCGAAAGTTCCAAAAGTCTGTCCAATTGTTTTAGTTCGGGGTAATCGTTTAAAACGTTTTCTTTAAAACTTGGTTTTATGTGTAACACCTCTTTTCTATAAGTGGTGGTTACCCCATGGTCAAAATTTAAATGTGGAATGTTTGAGCCTATCAATACCAAGTCACTTTCCTCATAATTGGAAATATGGTCCCCTACATGCCTTTTTGCATTGGCGCCCTCTATATATACCAACTCCAATTCTGGATGAAAATGCCAATAAAATAGATGGTTTAGTTTGGGGTTGTGCAATAGCCTAAAAGGACTTTTAGATTCTGGCAATATGGTTTCTAACTCTACTTTCATTTTGTTTTTAATAAAACCCTATCGATTATGTTGATTGGGGTATAAATTTACCTAAATTGATATTAATGTGCTACATAAAGTGTTATAAAGTTAATATTGTTCAAAAATAGGTCAATATTACGGTAGTCGTGACTTCAGTTAGTTTCTAGTTTTGGAATGTTATAACTTAAATATTATAAAACTATAAGCCATGCAAAAAATATCTAAAAAAGTAGAAATGGCCAATAAGGCACATACAGAAATTCCGGGGAATCCTTCTACGGCAACTAGTAGCAAACAAAAATTGAACGACCGTTCGAACGGTAAACCTTTACGTGTTTTAAGCGAAGAGGATTGGCAGTTTTGGATGCACAATGGTTATATCGTTATTAAAAATGCAATACCTGCAGAACAAGCAAAAGAAACTGCCGATTTTTTATGGGAGTTCGATGAAAAGGACCCAAATGATAAAAGTACGTGGTACAAGGCGCCACGTGCCGAGATGAAAATGAAAGAATTGACCGGTACGGGAATGGTAGAGGTATACAATCATCAATATTTATGGAACAATAGGCAGGCACAACGTGTGTACGATGCTTTTGTAGATGTCTGGGGAACAGAGAAGTTATGGGTTACCATTGATCGTGCTAATTTAAATTTCCCATTACCTCCCGGAGTTGATAAAAAAGGATTTATCCATTGGGATTATGATCCGGAGACACGACCGCAAAATGTGCAGGGAGTGTTGGCCTTGGCAGATCAAGAGGATGAAAATATGGGTGGTTTTCAGTGTATACCATGGTTATATAGAAATTATGACACATGGAAATTGACCCAGCCTCAAGACCGGGATCATTTTCAGCCAGATATAACTGGCCTAGAAGATAAAACTGTAAAGGTAAAGATGAAGGCCGGTGACCTACTTATTTTCAATAGTACACAACCACATGGCATACGCCCCAACAAATCGGTAGATAAGGTGCGTATTGCTCAATACATATCTATGATGCCGGCAGAAGAGAATAATGAGGCATTGAGAAAGTGGCGTATCAATTCTTGGGAAAACCGTGTAGCACCGGAAGGGTACGCATTTCCTGGCGATCCTAGAAATTGGGAGCAGACAAAATATGAAAAAGCCAAATTAAATGGACTGGGAGAGAGACTATTAGGGCTAAAACCTTGGTAATATATGAAATCGTTAATAATGCGCTACTTTCTGGTGGTGTAGAGGAAATAGTACTATTTTTGCGCCCTTAAAATAAAAGAGCTGTGCGCAAGTATTTTAATTTATTCGATTTTAAACAAAAAGTAGATTACAAAACTGAAATTTTGTCTGGGTTGACAGTGGCTCTTGCATTGGTGCCAGAAGCCATTGCATTTGCTCTTATTCCAGGTTTTTCCCCTTTAACGGGACTGTATGCCGCTTTTGTTTTGGCCTTGGTTACTTCTATTTTAGGAGGTCGCCCTGGTATGATTTCCGGAGCAACCGGAGCTGTGGCGGTTATATATATTGGGCTGATATTGGAATTAAAAAGAAACTTCCCCGGAATAGAGCCAGAAACCATTCTGAACTATGTGTTCGCTACCGTTATTATTGCGGGTATATTACAGATAATAGCAGGCATTTTACGCCTGGGTAAATTTATTCGTTTGGTGCCCCACCCGGTCATGTTCGGATTTGTGAACGGCTTGGCCATAATTATCTTTATGGCACAGTTTCCTAATTTTTATGAAAAGGGAACCGATACTTTATTAAGCGGATCTTCTCTTTATATTATGTTGGGACTTACGTTATTGACCATGGTCATTATCTGGGGGCTACCAAAATTAACAAAGGTAGTACCCTCTTCGTTAGTGGCCATTATAGTGGTGTCCGCGATAGTTTTAGGGTTTGGCATAGATACTTTGACCGTGGCCGATACTATGAGAGAGGGTGAGAGTATCAAAGGAGGTTTCCCTCCTTTATCCATTCCTCAATTACCATTTACCTTAGAAACATTTAAAATAATAATTCCGTATGCCGCTATTGTAGCCGGTGTTGGATTAATAGAAAGTTTGTTGACCCTGAACATTATAGATGAAATTACCGATACCCGTGGTAGTGGCAACAAAGAATGTGTAGCTCAAGGTACTGCGAACATTCTTTCAGGTTTTTTCTCGGGTATGGGCGGTTGTGCAATGATAGGGCAAAGTTTGATCAATACTTCGGCTGGGGCAAGGGCACGCCTATCGGGTATTACGGCGGCTATTATGCTTTTGGTTTTTATCATGTTCGGTTCTAGTTTAATAGAACGTTTGCCTATGGCCGCATTGGTAGGGCTAATGTTTATGGTGGCCATAGGGACTTTTGAATGGGCAAGTTTTAAAACATTTGGTAAAATGCCTAAATCTGATGTGATCGTAATGGTATTGGTAACGCTGATCACGGCCATTACACACAATTTGGCGGTCGCTGTTTTATTAGGGGTGATTATATCGGCATTGGCATATTCTTGGGAAAATGCAAAGCGTATTAGAGCCAGAAAGCATATTGATGAAAACGGGGTGAAACATTATGAGATTTATGGACCATTATTTTTTGGCTCAACGGCTCTTTTTGCCGAAAAATTCGATGTAACAAATGATCCCGATGAAATTATTATCGATTTTAAAGAAAGCCGTGTGGCCGACATGTCGGGTATAGAAGCATTGAATAAATTGACCGAACGCTATTCTAAGGTTGGTAAAAAAGTCCACTTAAGACACTTGAGCAAAGACTGTATTCGTCTATTAAAAAATGCGGACAAGATCATAGATGTAAACGTTATGGAAGATCCTACCTATAAGGTTGCCGTAGATAAGGTCTAAAGAAAAAAGGTGTATGTATAATTCGTACATTGCCATTTAGTCAAATGCTTCTTTTTTTAGGCAAATGGATTACAAAAAAATAAAAATAGGGAACGTACTGTTCTGGGTATTTATAGTTTTAATGATTGTACCCCAGACCAGAAGTCCTATTATGGTCGCGATCAACAAAGTTAGGGTACTGGTGTTTTCGCCTGCTGTTTTAGGTAGGGAGAAACAGGATCAATTAGAACCGTTCACCTATAAGCTGACCTCACTGGATGGGACATATATTGAAAAAGAAATAGGGAAAGGCAACATTACTTTTATAAGCTACTGGGCAACATGGTGCCCACCATGTATTGCAGAGATGCCCAGTATTCAGAGTTTGTATGAGGATTATGGAGATAAGGTAGACTTTTTGCTTATATCAAACGAAGATCCCGAAGTTATTTCCGGTTTTTTAGAAAAGAAGCAATTTGATATTCCGGCATATGTAGCTCGAATGAATGCACCCTACGACCTATTTGAGAGAACCATTCCTACCAATTATATTATAGACAAAGAAGGAAAAATCGTTGTTAAGGAAAAAGGAGCTTCAGATTGGAACAGTCAAAAAATTAGAGGTCTTTTAGATGTGTTATTGGGTACTACGGTACCATCATCGGAATAAAAAAGCCCTTTCAATTTTTGAAAGGGCTTTTTTTAAAGATTATATAATATGGCAATTATAAGGTACGTAGATATTCTGCGACAGCTCTTGTATCTTCTTCGCTTAAATTTTGGTTAAGCATTATTGCATTGTTATATTCTTTTAATAATGCCTTGGCGATAGGATCTTCCTTTAACATTACATCAGGGTTTATGATCATGTTCATAACCCATTCAGGACTTCTACGCTCATACACACCTTTTAATGCCGGACCTATCATACGCTGGTCTACCATATGGCAAGCCGTACAGATAGCTTGAAATTTTTCTTTTCCGGCCGCTGCCAAATCATCATCGATCTCATCTCCAAAATCAACATTTTTAAAAGGCCCTACTCCTTTGTTGTCCAAGTCAACTGGAACACCTTCGGTGGAGGCGGCCGCTTTAACTTCTTTTTTGGTACGGTTCATTTCAAAACCCTCCTTCTTTTCTTCTTTTTTTTCTCCACAGCCAACCACCAAGGCGCCTAGAAATAACAGGGTGAATAGTTTTTGCATTTTTTTAAATTTAATCTTGAATAAAATTGGAGAGACTAAGATATAAAAATTTATCCGTAGGCATTGCTTTTTAATAATGAAGAGTACTAATTTATGGTATTGAAAAACTGAACGGTACGACTTTCTGTATAGGTGATGTTGTCAGGCCCATAAAAACCCACATGCCCACCATATTTAGGTGTTTCCAGAAATAGATTTTTGTTATGTTCCGCTTCTTTGATAGGATAGCAAGCTTCTCCTAAAAAAGAATCGTTTTTGGCATTTATTATTAAGCTCGGAATTTTAATGTTGGGCAAAAACTGTAAACAACTGCATTTTTGGTAATAGTCCATGGCGTCTTTAAAGCCATGTGCCCTACTGGTATAAATATCGTCAAAGTCTTTTAATGTCTTTACCCGTTTTATGTCTTGGGTCGATATTTTATCTGGAAATTGTTGTTGTTTTATCTTTAGTTTACTGACCAGGTTTTTGCGAAACCTTTCGGCATATAGCACATTTTTGAGCTTCATTAATTGTTGAAGCGAATCTGCCAATTGGCATGGCACGGAAACGGCTACTGCCGCAACCATTTCTGTGGGCAATAACCTATCTTCTCCTAGATATTTTAATAAAAGGTTGCCTCCTAGACTATAGCCGTGTAAGAAGACCTGACTATATTTTTGTTGTTGTAAGATATGTTGAACAATCGCATCCAAGTCTTCGGTAGCACCTGAATGATATGATTTGTATAGTTTGTTGGGCGCTCCGCTGCAGCCTCTTAGGTTAATGGAACAGACATCGTAACCATCTGCGATAAGAACTTTGGAGCTACCTTTAATATAGGCACGCTGGGCACTACCTTCCAGTCCGTGTATTATAATGACCACTTTTTTGGTAACCTCGGGAGAGAAACTCCAATCCAAGTCCAAAAAATCACCATCGGGGAGTATAAGTCGCTCCCTTTTTTGTTGTACCCCCTCTATTTTGCGTACAAGACCGGAGTACACCGTAGAAAAATGGCCCGATCTAAAAAATACGGGAGGTTTGTAACTAGAACTTACAAGAGGCATGCGGTCTGTTTATTTAGGAAAAACTTCCAATACTTTTGTTTGTTGTTCTATAGCATTTTTGAATTCCGATTTTAGATTTGAAACTAGTTCCGATACGGGCAAAGTATTTTCTATCGTGGCAACACCTTGGCCTGCAGACCAGATGGTTTTCCATGCTTTGGCCTCTGTGTTCAACTCTTTACCAAAATCAATTTTAGTGTCTTTTTTTAGATCTTCTTCGGTTATTCCTGCAGCCTTTAGACTGGCAGCCAAGAAATTGGCATGAACCCCAGAGATAGAGGCAGTGTATACGACATCGGTAGCGCCTGCATCAATGATCATTTGCCTGTATTCTTTGGTGGCTTTGCTTTCTTCTGTATTGATAAAGCGTGTGCCCATATAGGCTAGATCGGCTCCCATTTGTAGGGCGGAAGCAACATCGCGTCCTGTACTAATGCATCCAGATAAAAGAATGGTCTTGTCGTAAAATTTTTTAATTTCAGCAACTAGGGTCATGGGGTTAATGGTGCCCCCGTGGCCACCTGCACCGGCAGCAACAAGAATAAGCCCGTCTACCCCGGCTTCTGCCGCTTTTTCTGCATGTCTTTTTTTGATGATATCATGAAATACCAATCCGCCGTAGCTGTGTATGGCATCTACAATTTGAGATACGGCACCTAAAGAGGTAATGATCAATGGAACCTTGTGCTTAACACAAAGTTTTAGGTCTGCCTCCAATCTGGGGTTTGTTGGGTGTACTATTAAGTTTACACCAAAGGGTGCCGGTTTTTTTCCTGTTTTCTTTTCAAAATCCGACAAGGCCGTTTTAATTTCAATAAGCCATTCTTCAAATCTTTCACTGGTACGTTGGTTCAATGCAGGAAAAGTTCCTACAATGCCATTTTTACAACACTCTATAACTAGTTGAGGCCCAGATATCAAAAACATTGGGGCGGCAACAATAGGAAGAGAAAGGTTGTTTATAAAAGATGCTTTGGTAGACATGGTGCAGAATATTGAGTTAATAATTTAAGTAAAAAAACATTAAAAAAGCTACTTGCTTTTTCAAAACTATGCTATTTTTATTAAGTATTATGCATGCATAGCAAAAAAATGATTTACGATGTATTTAAAAGAATTTGAAATACGATGGAGCGACGTTGATGCAAACCGTCATTTGGCCAACTCTGCTTATCTTAATTATATGAGCCATACCCGTATGGCCTTTTTGATGGAAATAGGAGTTGATCATAGGTTATTGGCACAACATCAAATAGGACCTGTGGTCTTTTATGAGCATATGTATTACTTTAAGGAGGCTTTTCCGGGCAAACCTGTTAAGGTCTCTATGGAGATAATGGGAATGAGCGAAGATGGTAAGTTCTTTGAGTTTCATCACAATTTTTACAACCACAAAGGGGAAAATTTTGCACATTGTGAGATGATGGGGGCCTGGATGGATCTAAAAACCAGAAAGCTTATTGGCTTGCCCGATGATTTTCTTAAAATGTTTACGGATGTCGAAAAAGGAAAGAACTTTCGTGTACTGACAAAAGAAGATACACGAAAATTTTCAAAAACACCCAAAGACCTGTAAGTTATTTAGATATTGCTTCCCCCTGTTTATTTATACAATTTATAAAAAATAGTATGTACTACTCTGAGCAATTAAAAGAATCTTGTGAAGAAGTTTATGTGCAATTGCATAAGCTAATATTAACAAAGGAACTGAAGAGGGGGGAGCCACTTGATCAAGAACAACTTTCCCGAAAATTAAGGGCAAAGGACGATTGCTTGGAGCATGCCTTCAAAAGGCTTTCTAAAGAAAGCCTCATCGTTTATGAACCGGATCAAAGTGTAAGTGTACGTGAAGTAAGTACCAGTGAAGTTATTGATATCTTGGATTGTAGAATAGCCTTAGAGACCTCGGCGGTAAAGTTCTTTACCCTTCGTGCGCCACAACAAAAAATAGATGATCTTCGCGATTTAATGGTTCCCTTTGAAAAAGGCCCCAAAAACAGTTACGTATTTCAAAAAATTGACAGACATTTTCATGAAATAATAGTAACTAATTGTGGTAATGAGACATTGTTAAACCTATACAAGAAGGGCAATTTTTGGTCTATTATGGATCTTGTGGCCCCAACAAGGCCTTTAAACGATATTTTACAAGAACACCTGAATATTATTTCTGCCATTCACCAAAGAGATGTTAACAGGGCGGTCTCTTTAATGAACGAACACTTGGCGAATTGTAAAAAATCGTTGTTCGGTTAGAAAAAATGTGTTTTTAGGTATCTATTTGGTTTTTAATTTGGGGGGCGAAGGTTTTCTACTGGCCAAATATACCCCGGCGAACACCAAAAGCGCGGCAAACCCTTTGGTTAAGCTTAGTTGATCTTTTCCCATTAACATGGCAAAGAGAATACCTATAAGAGGTTGCATGTAGGTAAAGGCACTTACGGTAGAAGCCTTTAATTGCGTTAAGGCAAACGCATTGAACAGATAGGTTAGAAAAGTGGTGCCGACAATAACAAATGCAATAGCCAGGTAGGCATCTTTTGGTAAATTAGACCATTCGATTGCCATAAGTTCATGATAGGTAATTGGTAAGTTTATTATGATGGCAATAGTAAACAGCCATTTCATCAAGGTAAATGGATGATACTTTTCTATAAGTTTCTTTATCAATATCAAATAAACCCCATAAGAGAATGCATTAACTATAAAAAGAATGTTTCCCAAAGGAATGTTAGGGGCATCTTGCCGAACTTCGGATCCAAGTAAAATCAATAAAACAGCCCCTATAAATCCCAAAAGAATACCACATGCTTTTTGCCATGTAATTTTCTCTTTGATCAATAGTGCGGAAAGTACGACCACAATTATAGGCGTCATGGTCACCAGCACGGCACTATTTATGGGGGTCGATAATTCAAGTCCCTTAAAAAAGGCCAACATGTTCGTGGCCATACCAAAAATAGAGCAAATAAAAAGACGGCCCCAGTCCCTTTTTTCGATTTTTTCCTTTGGTCCAAAAAAAGAAAAAACCCAGAACAACAACGCCGCTCCCGAGACACGAAGCATTATAAAGCCAAAAGGCTGTACGTAATTGGGCATAACACCTTTCGCAATGGTATGGTTTAGGCCGTAGATGGCCGTAGCTCCGAAAGCGGCAAGTATGGCGAGTGTTCTTTTATTCACGAATGAATGGCTTCTTTGGCCGCTTCAACAACCTTCTTGCTGTTACCAATAAATATTTTGTCATTGAAGAGGATAACAGGGCGCTTTAAAAAAGTATAATGCTCCAAGATCAAATTCTTGTAGTCTTTTTCGTTTAATTCTTTTTTGTTTAAACCCCGCTGCCGAAAGAGCATGGCCCTTCTACTAAATAATGATTCGTAGCTATCTGTCAAAGTTCTCATTTCCTCTAACTGTTCTTCGGTAATCGGTTGTGTTTTTATGTCCTGTAAATCAAAACCTTGCAATGGGTGTAGTTCCTTTATAATTCTTTGGCAGGTGTTGCAGGTACTTAAATGATATATTTTTTTCATGACGGGCGCCTTTAAATTAAAGCACAAAGAAACCCAAATCTCTTTAAATGTGCTATTTTTAGGCTTCATTAAAAAGCTGTTATTTTGAAAAACCAATTAGAACTGACCCTTCAGAGTAGAAAGAACCTACAGGATGTTTTAACCTCGATGGATAAAGAATCTTTATTGAAGATTCCTAAGGAATTCAGAAATAATGTATGGTGGAATATTGCCCATGTGGTCGTCACCCAACAAATATTGGTTTATAAATTTGGAGGTCTACAGATGCGCATACCTGATGAAATGGTCGCTAAGTTTATGAAAGGCACGGTGCCCGATGGTACCGCTACGGATGAAGAAATCAAGATTGTTTCAGATTTGTTGATAGATACCGTGGATTGGACCGGGCAAGATCTTGATGCGGGGCTTTTTAAGGGCTATAAGGCGTATAAGACAAGTGCCGGATTCTACCTAAATAGTTTAGAAGATGCCATTAGTTTTAATCTATACCATGAAGGCCTGCATATGGCAGCGATTATATCGCTAAGAAAAATGTTGAAAAATTAGGTTTATGGTTCAATGGGCCTGGCCAAAAATTTTTGTACAGCGGGGTAGGCCAAGGTAATAATTATTGGTCCGTCTGCATACGAGGCGATTTCGTACTGTTCGTAAAACAATTGTAACCCTTCTTTTGTATATCCTATGTTTTCAGGAAGATAAAAGGCATCGTTTTCAAACATAAAACCTGTACTGTTTATGGGAGCATTGTTAGGTATGTTCTCTTGGGAACGAAAATTTGTTTCTGCAAATTCTGTAAAAGAAGCCATGTTCTTAAAGAGTTCGGATTGCTCTAGTTCTATAGCTTTTGACTTGTCAAAATTCAAAAATCTTACGGTACTGTAACCATGGGCGCCCCCCGTAAACAAATAAGAGTTTAAACGTATGGTTAAAATATGTTTGTCCTCGTAGGTGACTTCGCCTTCGAGCTTGGCTTCCCATTGTGTAGTTTCTTCAGGAAATTTTTCTTTTAATTTTTTGTTCTCAGATTCAAAAGAAGCAATGGCTTCCTCAATAGTTGCCACATTGATTTCATCATCAAACTTTAATATAGAAATGATCTCTTCCCTGAGTGCGGTATTAATGACTTGGTCTAGCTTGGTGTTTCCTATTGCTTTGGGTATGGATACTTCTATCAAAGGACATTCTTCACAGGTCTCTTTTTTAAGGGAAAAAGGTTCAAAGGTAATTTTGGTGTCTTTTTCACAGCTCAAAAAAAACAAAACAAGAATCAGAAAAGAAAATCTAACTTTCATGTGGTAGGATGCATTTATTACAAAAGTACGGCTTCGTTGTAATACCAAAAAGATAACGATACATTTGTGTTCATAATTATTTTTTATGGATAACAAAGACTTAAGGTTTAATAGTAAAACCATACACGGAGGTCAGCAACCGGACAAGGCATATGGTGCTGTGATGCCTCCAATTTATCAAACATCCACATATGCACAGACCTCACCGGGGAAGCACTTGGGTTATGAGTATTCTAGAAGTGCAAATCCGACTAGAACGGCACTCGAAAAATCATTGGCAAGTATAGAAAATGGAAAATATGGTCTGGCATTCGCCAGTGGTCTGGCTGCTATAGATGCGGTTTTAAAATTATTAAGACCTGGAGACGAGGTAATTTCCACCAATGATCTATATGGGGGTAGTTATAGGTTGTTTAAACAGGTCTTTGAAGGCTACGGCATTGTTTTTCGTTTTATTGGTATGCAAGAGGCCAATAATATTAGGGAGTATATTAACGACAATACAAAATTGATTTGGGTAGAAACACCTACCAACCCGATGATGAACATTATTGATATCAAGGCCATTTCAAACATAGCGAAAAAAGAAAAGGTCTTGTTGGCGGTAGACAATACGTTTGCTACTCCATATCTTCAAACCCCTTTAGACTTGGGGGCAGATATTGTCATGCATTCGGCCACTAAATATCTTGGGGGGCATAGCGATGTTGTTTTGGGGGCGTTGGTGGTAAAAGAAGAAGAGCTGGCCAATAAACTTTATTTTATACAGAATGCCAGTGGTGCGGTAAGTGGGCCAATGGATAGTTTTTTGGTGTTAAGAGGTATAAAAACACTTCATGTACGTATGCAGCGACATTGTGAGAATGGAGAAAAAATAGCCCGGTTTCTTAAGAAGCACTCAAAAGTAGACAAGGTCTTTTGGCCTGGTTTTGAAGATCATCCGAACCATGGGGTGGCCAAGGATCAAATGAACGGTTTTGGTGCTATGATTTCTTTTGTTCCTAAAGGAGGGTGTTACGAAGATGCCATTAAGATAGTCGAAAGGCTCAAGATTTTTACTTTAGCGGAGTCTTTGGGAGGTGTTGAAAGTTTGGCGGGCCACCCGGCGAGTATGACGCATGCCAGTATACCCAAAGAAGAACGGGAGAAAAGTGGAATTGTAGACGCCCTAATCAGATTAAGTGTTGGTATCGAGGATGTAGATGATCTAATTGAAGATTTAGAGCAATCACTTGAGAAATAGAGAGATTATTGTATGGTTTGGGCTAAAAGCATATTTATTTTTCGATGAAATTAAAAAAACGTCATTAAAAACGTAATTTTTTGATGAATTATAATAAAATGAAGGTTTAAATTATATTAATGACATATTTTTGCAGATAAATTTTGAATTTAATAAATCGAATAGATATTCATTAGTTCTATGAAAGCAAAGATAGAAGCATTTATGGATGAGGTGAAGGCTAGAAATGGTCACGAACCAGAATTTATCCAAGCGGTACAAGAAGTGGCCGACACCGTAATTCCCTACATTGCCAAAAATGAAATATACAATGGCAAAAATATTCTATTAAGAATGGTAGAGCCAGAAAGGCTTATATCTTTTAGAGTAGCATGGGTAGATGACAAGGGTGAAATACATGTGAACAGAGGATACCGGATTCAAATGAATTCAGCCATTGGCCCTTATAAAGGAGGATTGCGTTTTCATCCAACGGTAAATGCGAGTATTCTTAAATTTTTGGCTTTTGAGCAAGTGTTTAAAAACAGTTTGACTACACTGCCAATGGGGGGAGGAAAAGGAGGTTCCGATTTTGACCCAAAAGGTAAATCCGACGATGAGGTTATGCGTTTTTGCCATGCCTTTATGTTAGAATTGAACAGACATGTGGGGCCCAATACAGATGTGCCTGCCGGAGATATAGGTGTTGGAGCCAGAGAAATAGGCTTTTTGTTTGGTATGTACAAGAAGATCCGAAACGAGTTTACAGGGGTACTTACCGGAAAGGGACTTTCTTGGGGAGGTTCAAAAATTCGCCCGGAAGCAACAGGGTATGGAACGGTATACTTTGCACAAAGTATGTTGAAAACAAAAGAAAAGGATTTTAACAAAAAGACCGTGGTAATATCCGGCTCAGGAAATGTGGCACAATATGCGGCAGAAAAGGTAATACAGTTAGGGGGTAAGGTCGTTACCCTTTCAGATTCTAGTGGTTATGTACATGACCCAGAAGGTATTGATGCCGAAAAGCTTGAGTTTGTTATGGATTTAAAGAATAACAAAAGAGGGCGTATATCTGAATATGCGGATAAATATTCTTCAGCTACTTTTTATAAGGGCAAAACACCATGGGATGTTAAATGTGATATCGCATTACCCTGTGCTACCCAGAACGAGCTTGATGAAAAAGGCGCCAAAAAACTTCTGAACAACGGTTGTATCTGTGTTGCAGAAGGTGCGAACATGCCCTGTACCGCAGAGGCAGTACATGCATTCCATCAGGCAAAAATTCTTTTTGCTCCCGGAAAAGCATCCAACGCAGGCGGGGTTGCAACATCAGGATTGGAAATGTCTCAAAACTCTTTGCGTATCAGCTGGACTCGTGAGGAAGTCGATGAGCGCTTAAAAGGTATTATGGCCGATATACATGATTCTTGTATAGCGTACGGAAAAGAAGAAGATGGATATTGTAACTACGTAAAAGGCGCAAATATTGCCGGTTTTGTAAAAGTTGCCGATGCCATGTTGGCCCAAGGGGTCATTTAGAAATTTCTAAATTAGTATAGTTAAGTGCGCAGTATTTGTTCAAATACTGCGCACTTTTGTTTTACCTGTACAATAGATGAATTCAAAAGCTTACATCAACTATATTTGTTGAAACTTTGTTTATTTAATGCAGGTAACCACCAAGGCGATAATTCTTACATCTATTAAATATGGGGATACCAATCTGATCGTAAAGGCATTTACCGAATCGGACGGGTTAAAATCATATTTGCTCAGAGGAATTTTGGCCTCAAAAAAGGGAAAGGTAAAAAAAGCACTTTTTCAGCCATTGACCCAACTGGAGCTAGTGTGCAACCATAGAAACAAAGGCACCTTGGAAAGTATAAAAGAAGCCAAGGTAAGCTATAATTACCAAACGATGCACACCCATATTGCCAAGAACGCCATGGTCATGTTCTTGGCAGAAATGTTAAGCAACAGTATTCATGAGGAAGAACCCAATAAAGAAATGTTCAATTTTTTGGAAGCTTCGCTACAATGGTTGGACATACATACCGAAATAGCTAATTTTCATCTTTATTTTTTATTGGTACTGACCAAGTATTTTGGTTTTTATCCCGATGTTAATAATACGGACAGACCCTTTTTTGATTTGCTGGAAGGGGAATTTGTGTCCGCCGCTTCATTGAACCCGATTATTAGTGGAGAGAATCTTTTATTCTTTAAATCGTTTTTGGGCATAAATTTTGAGGCAATACATACAATAAAAATGAAAAAAACCAACCGGCAAGAGTTGCTAAGATCTCTTGTTCTTTATTATGAATTACACCTAGAGGGGTTTAGAAAACCTAAATCACTTGCGGTTTTAAATGAAGTTTTTAGTTAGTATGCATAAATTATTGTTGCTTAATGTTCTTTTTCTTTCTTTTTTAGGGTGGTCTCAACAGGTTACCGTTTTGGATGCGGACACCCGTGAACCTATTGCCAATGTTGCCGTTTTTAATTCGGACAAAACAAAAATTGCCTTAACGGATTTAGAAGGTAATTTTGACGCATCGATTTTTTCTGACCAAGACCGTATTACCTTTAAGCATATTAGCTACGAGGTTAAGAGTATTGGCAAATCTCAAATTTTAAAGCTTAAGCAAAAAGTATATCTAGAGATAAGGCCAGAGGAATTAAACGAAGTGGTCATGTCTATTTCTAAATGGGAACAACAAAAAAAAGAAATTCCGAATAAGATCGTTTCAATTTCTGCCAAAGAGATTTTCATGAACGCTCCCCAGACCTCTGCCGATCTTTTGCAAAGTAGCGGACAAGTGTTTGTTCAAAAAAGTCAGTTAGGTGGAGGCAGTCCTATGATAAGGGGTTTTGCGACCAATAGGTTGGTACTCTCCGTAGATGGTGTTCGAATGAACAATGCCATATTTAGAGGGGGGAATTTGCAAAATGTAATATCCATAGACCCCTTCACGGTAAAGAATACAGAAATTATTTTTGGTCCGGGTTCCGTTATTTACGGGAGTGATGCCATAGGTGGGGTTATGAACTTTTATACAAAAACACCTATTTTGAGCCAAAACCAAGAGGCTTACGTTTCGGGCAGTGCAAATTATCGCTTTTCTTCTGCCAATACAGAAAATACCGTTCATGCGGATATAAATTATGGAAAAGAACATTGGGCGGCCCTTACCAGTTTTTCGTATAACGATTTTCAAGATTTGAAAATGGGCAGCCATGGCCCCGATTCTTATTTACGAAACAATTATGTGCAAAGAATAGATGGCGAAGATGTACTGGTGGTTAACGGCGATCCCAAGAAACAGGTGACCACAGGGTATGATCAGATAAATTTTATGCAGAAGTTTCTTTATAGTCCCAACGCTGTTTGGGACTTAAATTTAGGGGTCTACTATTCAGAAACTTCTGATTACTCTAGGTACGACAGGTTAATAAGGCCCAGTAGTGATGGCGAAGGATTAAGATCTGCCGAGTGGTATTATGGTCCCCAAAAGTGGTTTATGGGAAATGCCCAACTAAAGAGAAAGGGAAAGGGAAAATTATATGACGGTTTAAAATTGACGGCTGCTTACCAACATTTTGAGGAAAGTAGGCACGATAGGGATTTTCAGGACGTGGTATTGAACAGTACCGAGGAAAAAGTGGATGCGCTTAACTTTAATCTTGATTTGGAAAACAAGAAAATCGGTAACTTTAAACTGTATTATGGGGGCGAATTTATTTACAACAAGGTAGGCTCTGTCGGTAGCGACTTAAATATAGAAACAGGAGATTTGGCAAATGCGGCGTCTAGGTATCCCGATGGATCTACATGGAAAAGTTTGGCCGGGTACATAAATGCGGAATATAAGGCAAAACCTAATTTTATTCTAATGTCCGGTTTGCGATACAGCCATGTTTGGATCGATGCAGAATTTGATCAAACCTTTTATTCCTTCCCTTTTAACGATGCTAATTTGAGCACGGGTGCGTTAACGGGTAGCCTTGGTTTTAGTTGGTTCCCTAAAGAAGACCTTCAAATTACCCTTAATGGTTCCACTGGTTTTAGGGCGCCTAACATTGATGATGTAGGTAAGATTTTTGATTCGGAACCAGGCTCTGTAGTAGTGCCAAATCCAGATTTAGAATCTGAATATGCCTACAATATAGAATTGGGGGTTCAAAAAAATTACAATGATAGGTTACTATTAAAAGGGGCTACATTTTACACGTATTTGGTGGATGCACTGGTCAGAAGGGATTTTAGTTTCAATGGCATGTCCGAAATAGAGTATGAGGGAGAGTTAAGCAATGTACAGGCCATACAAAATGCCGCAAAAGCCTATGTGTACGGTTTCGAATTTGGGGCCGATGCCTTTTTGGACGATCATTGGTCTTTATCTTCCAATCTGACCATAACCGAAGGTATTGAAGAAGAGGATGATGGTACCGATACCTCGGCAAGGCATGCTGCCCCGACCTTTGGCGATTTTCATGTAAAATGGAAAAACCAGAAATTGAAAATGGACCTTTTTGTCAATTATAACGGTGAAGTTTCCAATGCAGATCTAGCTTTGTCCGAACAGTCTAAGGACTATATGTATGCGGTGGACGAAAACGGTAATCCCTATTCACCTTCTTGGTATACCCTAAACCTACGCTCTCAGTATACGATTTCCAATAATCTTAATGCTACATTGAGTCTTGAAAACATTACAGATCAGCGATATAGAACTTATTCATCGGGCATAGTGGCAGCTGGTAGAAATCTGGTATTGGGACTGGGGTACTATTTTTAATAAAAAAAGGCCCTTTAAAAAGGACCTTGTTCATTCGAAAAAAATAAAAAAAACCTATAAACCTTATAGTTTAATAGAGTCTTTTACCGCTTTTGCCTTCTTGGCAACATTGTCAGCTGCTTCTTTTGTAGCATCTTTTACATCTTTTCCTGCTTCTTTGGCCTTGTTGATGGCATCTTCACCTGTTTCTTTAACGGCATCCATAGCGTCTTCACCGGTTTCTTTAACTGCATCGACAGCATTTTCTGTGGCATCTGCAGCCTCATCAACTACTTCTTTGGCAGAATCCATAGCTTCAGAACCTGCTTCTTTAAGATCGTCACCTGCTTCTTCTATTGCTTCACCTGCTTGAGAAGCGGCGTCTTTTGCTTTGTCCGCGGTTTCTCTACAAGAAACAAATGAGATACTTAGGGCAAGCATTAGAATTGAACTTAGTACTAATTTTTTCATTTTTGTTAATTTTTAGTGTTTGTTTATACAGTCATATACGAGGAAAATTGGCAAATGGATGTGAAAAACTAAATTATTTTTAACGGATAAGTTTGTTTGGGGGTATTTCCGTAGCCCTATTAGTCTCCAAATCAAACTAAATTTTATAATTTTGCAGCCTTTAAAACCCAGTACCATAAGCATTTCGTATGAAGTTCGCAGAATATAAGGGATTAGATTTACCAAAAGTTGCCGAAGAAGTTTTAAACTACTGGAAAACAGAAGGAATTTTTGAAAAAAGTATATCCGCCAGAGAAGGTAAAGAGAGTTACGTTTTTTTTGAAGGTCCGCCATCGGCAAATGGTATGCCGGGCATTCACCATGTAATGGCCCGTACCATAAAAGATATCTTTCCGAGATATAAAACGATGAAAGGTTTTCAGGTAAAAAGAAAGGCCGGGTGGGATACCCATGGTCTTCCTGTTGAGCTTGGGGTAGAAAAGGAACTGGGTATAACAAAAGAGGATATTGGTACTAAAATATCGGTAGAGGAATACAATGCCGCATGTAAAAAGGCGGTAATGAGGTATACCGATGTCTGGAACGCAATGACCGAACAGGTTGGGTATTGGGTAGATATGGACGATCCATATATCACCTATAAATCCAAGTATATGGAATCTGTTTGGTGGTTGCTAAAACAGATTTACGATCAAGGCCTTATATATAAAGGCTATACCATACAACCATATTCGCCAAAGGCCGGTACCGGACTTAGTTCGCATGAATTAAATCAGCCGGGTACTTACCAAGATGTTACGGATACAACGGTAACAGCCCAATTTAAGGCAGTGGAGGAAACGTTGCCGGAATTTTTGCAGAACGAAGGAACCATTTACTTTTTGGCATGGACAACCACACCTTGGACCCTACCTTCGAATACTGCATTAACAGTTGGACCAAAAATAGATTATGTACTCGTAGAAACATATAACCAGTATACCTATAAACCCATGAACGTAGTGCTTGCCAAAAGTCTGGTAGGCAAACAGTTCTCTGGTAAATATTATCAGGTAGACGAGAAATCCGATTTGATCGGTTATGAGGCAGGAGACAAGAAAATTCCTTTTTATATAGTTAAAGGCAAAGAGTTTAAAGGGGAAGATCTGGTCGGAATACGGTACGAGCAATTATTGGATTATGTACTTCCTTATGAAAATGCGGAAAATGCTTTTAGAATTATCGCAGGTGATTTCGTAACTACCGAAGATGGTACAGGTATTGTACATACCGCCCCGACATTTGGAGCGGACGATGCCCTTGTGGCCAAACAAGCGGTACCGGAAGTTCCACCTATGTTGGTGCTAGATGAAAATGCCAACCTTGTGCCTTTGGTAGATTTACAAGGAAAATTTAGGCCCGAATTGGGAGAATTGGGCGGTAAGTACGTAAAGAATGAGTATTATGAAGATGGGGAGGCTCCAGAACGTTCGGTAGATGTTGAAATTGCCATTAAACTAAAAGAAGAAAACAAGGCTTTTAAGGTTGAAAAATATATGCACAGTTACCCTAACTGTTGGCGTACCGATAAGCCTATACTGTATTATCCATTAGACTCTTGGTTCATAAAAGTGACCGATATAAAAGATCGGATGTTTGAATTGAACCAAACAATAAATTGGAAACCAAAAGCCACCGGAGAGGGTCGTTTTGGTAATTGGTTGGCCAATGCCAACGATTGGAATCTATCGCGTTCTAGATATTGGGGCATACCTTTGCCTATATGGAGAACCGAGGATGGAAAAGAAGAACTGATGATCGGATCGGTGGCCGAACTTAAATCGGAAATAAAGAAGGCCATTGATGCGGGGGTTATGGAAAAAGATGTTTTCCAAGACTTTTCGGTAGGTGATATGTCGGAGGAGAATTATGAAAAAATAGATTTACATAAGAATATCGTGGACACCATTACCTTGGTGTCACCATCCGGTAAACCCATGAAGCGCGAAAGTGATTTGATCGATGTTTGGTTCGATAGCGGTTCTATGCCTTATGCACAATGGCATTACCCATTTGAAAACAAAGACCTGATCGATGAGGGCAAGACTTTTCCTGCAGATTTTATAGCAGAAGGGGTAGACCAAACACGAGGTTGGTTTTATACGCTTCATGCCATAGCCACTATGGTATTTGATTCTGTTGCCTATAAAAATGTGGTTTCCAACGGTTTGGTGCTCGACAAAGAAGGGAAGAAAATGTCGAAACGTCTTGGCAATGCCATAGATCCTTTTGATACTATGAAAGAACATGGGGCCGACGCTACCCGTTGGTACATGATCAGCAACGCGAACCCATGGGACAATCTAAAATTTGACACGGACGGTATTGTCGAGGTAAAGCGAAAGTTTTTTGGCACTTTGTACAATACGTATTCGTTTTTTGCCCTTTATGCAAATATTGATGAGTTTGCATATAAAGAAGAAAACATACCTGTGAACGAACGACCAGAGATAGACCGTTGGATCTTATCTGAACTCAATTCACTTATTGGTTTGGTAGATGAGGCGTATGCCGATTATGAGCCTACAAGGGCCACCAGGGCAATTTCTGACTTTGTACAGGAAAATTTAAGTAACTGGTATGTTCGCCTATGTAGAAGAAGGTTTTGGAAAGGCGATTATCAGAAAGATAAGATAGCCGCATACCAAACACTATATACTTGTTTGGTAACAGTATCTAAATTATCTGCACCGGTAGCACCGTTTTTTATGGATCAGCTGTACAGGGATCTGATGGCGACAACGAAAGGAGAACCTTTTGAAAGTGTTCATTTGGCAGATTTTCCGGTAGTGGACACTAGTTTGATCGATGCCGGTCTGGAGAAAAAAATGAGCAAGGCCCAAACAATTTCTTCATTGGTACTATCTATCCGCCAAAAAGAAAAAATCAAGGTAAGGCAGCCACTGCAAAAAATCATGATACCGGTATTGGACGATCAAGACAAAGCGGATATCTTAGCAGTATCCGAACTGATAAAATCAGAAGTAAATGTAAAGGAAATTCAACTTTTGGATGATGCCTCTGGTATTCTTGTAAAGCGCATAAAACCTAATTTTAAGACCTTGGGCCCTAAATACGGTAAGGATATGAAACAAATAGCCAATGCCGTAAATGCTCTAAATCAAGAGGATATCCAAAAAATTGAACAAGAAGGCGAATTATCTGTTCAAATTGAAAATAAAAATATTATTTTACAGTTACAGGATGTAGAGATCAGTTCTCAAGATATTGAAGGTTGGTTGGTTGCAACTTCAGGTAAAACTACGGTGGCACTGGATGTAACGATCAACGAAGACCTTAAAAAAGAAGGTATCGCCAGAGAGCTGGTAAATAGGATCCAGAACTTGAGAAAAGAATCTGGGTTCGACGTTACGGACAGGATAGATATAAAAATGCTAAAGGACGGCTTTGTGGAGCAGGCCGTTACAAGTAACCTTAGCTATATCAAAACTGAAACCTTGACGGCCGAACTTAGTTTTGAAGAAACTCTGGAAAATGGTACAAAAGTTGCCTTTGATGAGGTGAACACTAAATTGTTTATTCAAAAACATTAACACGATGGCAGAAGATTTAAAAGTTAGATATTCGGACAAGGATTTGGCTGAATTTAAAGTCTTGATCGAAGAAAAAATAGAGAAAGCAAAGAGTCATTTAGAATTACTTAAAAGTTCTTACATGAACGATGGTAACAATGGTACGGATGATACCTCGCCAACGTTTAAAGCCTTTGAAGAAGGCTCTGAAACCATGAGTAAGGAAGCCAATACCCAATTGGCCATAAGACAGGAGAAATTTATCAGGGATTTAAAAAACGCCCTTTTACGAATAGAAAACAAAACATACGGAATTTGTCGTGTTACGGGTAAGCTTATAAATAAAGAGCGGCTAAAATTGGTTCCGCATGCTACCTTGAGTATTGAGGCCAAGAACATGCAAAAGTAATTAAAACGCCTTTAGGGGCGTTTTTTAATAGATAAGCTTGAGGGTATACTCTTTCTTAATAGTGTTATTTATAACTCTTGGTGCAACTGCACAGAAAAGAGTAAAAAAAGCAGTGTTGGACCAATCTATCAAAGCCATACAGATAGATGCCACCAATTGCTATGTAATAATGCTTCATACCAGTAAAGAAAATATGGTTGAAGTAGATGCGCGTATGGATGGTGAGTATAGCGATGATTTGGAACTTACAATGGCAGAAACCGGTAATACCTTGGTATTAGGAGCTGGGTTTCAGCCAATATTCATAAATCCTAACGATAAACTTAGTGCCCACAAAGTGGTATCCATAGCTTTGGATATTATAGTGCCAATGTGGAAGAATGTAGAGGTCTATGGCACCAATGCACGGGTGGTTGTTTATGGTGATTATAACAATTTAGATGTGGTTCTTTCGGATGGGACATGTGAGCTTAACAACGTTTCGCAGAATGTAGAAGTAAAGACACAGAGCGGTAATATCGTTGTTAATGCCGATAGGGCAGAAATAATCGCACGAACCAAATATGGTCAGTTGAGTGACAATCCCATTTCCGGTGGTTTAAACCGGTATACATTACATTCGGTTACCGGAAATATCGAACTACATAAAACCGAATAATATTTCTATTTTTGACTCTTTGACAAAATATATGAATTTAAAAAAGTCTGCCTTATTAATTCTTTTGATACTTGTTATAGATCAATGGAGCAAAATATATATAAAGACCAATTTTGTGTTGGGCGAATCGGTCGATGTGTTCAATTGGTTCAAGATTCTCTTTATAGAGAATGAAGGTGCTGCTTGGGGGGCAAAGTTGAGCGATATTTTTCCTATAACCGATCGTTCGGGTAAGTTGATCTTGACCATTTTTAGGTTGTTCGCAATCTTTGGAATAGGGTATTGGTTGAATGATGTTATAAAAAAGAAATCTTCAAAAACATTAATAGTTGCCGTTTCGCTGATTTTTGCCGGGGCTTTGGGCAATATATTGGATTCCGTTTTTTATGGGTTAATTTTTAACGAGAGTTATAACGAGGTGGCTACGTTGTTCTCCAGTGAGCCTTATGGAGGCCTGTTTCATGGTAAAGTGGTGGATATGCTTTATTTTCCTTTGATAGATACCACATGGCCAGATTGGGTCCCATTTGTTGGAGGAAACAATTTTCGCTTTTTTGAACCTGTTTTCAATATAGCCGATACGGCTATAAGTACAGGGGTGGGTATTTTATTGGTTTTTAATAAAAAAGCTTTTAAGCACCACGATGAAGAGGCTTCGGGTTCGGTTGAGGAGACAGAAAATCAAGAATCTTTAAAAGAGTAGTTTTTTTTCGGCGTTACGCAGTAGTCCAGAGGAATATCATTTTTATAGACGTCCGAAATCTCTTTTTCCGCTTCGAACAAACTTAATCCTACTTTAATAACATCGGTCCTGCATTGCTTTAAAAAGTTGTCGTAGAACCCTTTTCCATAACCTACACGGTTGCCTTTTTCGTCAAAGGCCAATAAGGGTATGAACACAACATCTATTTTAATGGGTTCTATGGTGATACCATCTATAGGTTCTGGAACGCCCCATTTGCTTTTAATGAATTTTGTATTATCCGTAAGAAGATAATGCTTTAAGGTATCTCCGTGTACTTTGGGAACTATAATATTTTTGTCTTTACCTTGAAGAACCGACAATAGATTAATGGTGTCGATTTCCTTTTTTGATTCAATGGGTAAAAAAATGTGGTAAAATTCCTTTGACCAGATGGGAAGGCCTAAAACTTTGTTTGAAATGGAAAGGCTTTTAGATGATAGTTCGCTAAAAGAAAGCTCACTTCTGAGCAGGGCGTATTTTTCTCGTAAATCTTTTTTCAACATTGTTGAAAAATGATAAGGTTAATATATAGGTATTTAAATTACTCTTTTCCTGCAACCGCAAAGAAAACCTTGAAAAATAGCATTAGAATTAAATATGTCCCAAGTGTTATGATATAGCTTTCCATTATAATATCCGGGGTTTAGATTCAAGTTAAATGTAAGTAAAAAAATCATTAATTATCCATGAAAAGCACACTTTTATCGTTAAAAAGCACTTTTTTATGTAAAAATTAACATACAAAGGAAAGTTTTGAAATTTAGTATAGTTTTATCTATCTGATAATCAGTTGATTAGTCTGTTTTTTTTGTACTTTTTATTTTTAAAGGTCGCATATACTCTTTTTTTAACGTTCTCTACATGCCCTGGCAACCAATAGAAAGATTGTTTTTTTAGTTAATAATTATAAAATATTTAGTGTTCTTGGCAAAAACAAGTATTTTGAATCGTCTTATTTTTGATAAAAAATTCCGCACGAATGTCCGAAGTTCCCTTAAATATTCAATTAAGCTCTCTTCCTAATAGTCCTGGTGTATACCAGTTCTATGATAAGGACGGTAAGATATTGTATGTTGGGAAAGCCAAGAATTTAAAGAAAAGGGTGTCCTCTTATTTTAACAAAAACCATGAGTACGGTAAAACGAGGGTTTTGGTTAAAAAAATTAATTCAATAAAGCATATTGTAGTTCCTACGGAAACAGATGCTCTTTTGTTGGAGAACAACCTGATCAAAGAGTATAGGCCGCGCTATAATGTATTGCTAAAAGATGATAAATCTTACCCTTGGTTATGTATAAAGAACGAACGTTTTCCGAGGTTGTTTCTAACAAGAAGGGTTATAAAGGATGGATCTGAGTATTTTGGTCCGTATACTAGTATGAAGACGGTGAGGACCTTGCTAGAGATCATTAAGAGTGTATATCCTTTAAGAACTTGCAATTACGACCTTTCAAAAGAGAAAATAGAGAACGGTAAATATAAGGTGTGCTTAGAATATCATTTAGGTAATTGTAAAGGGCCATGTGAAGGTTTGCAGTCTACAGAGGATTATGATCGTCAAATCTCTGAAATTCGTGAAATTATAAAAGGTGATTTTAAATCTTCTCTTCATTACTTTAAGAACGAGATGAAGGCATTGGCTTCTGAGATGCGATATGAGGAGGCGCAAAGAATAAAGGAAAAAATAGAGGTATTGGAAAATTATCAGGTAAAATCTACGATAGTAAACCCCAAGATAGATGATGTAGACGTTTTTTCCATTGTATCGGACGACACCTATGCCTATGTAAATTTTCTTAAGCTTTCGCACGGTTCTATAATTAGGTCGCATACGATGGAGATAAAGAAGAAATTGGACGAGAAAGATGAGGAGTTGCTGCAGTTGGCGATTGTAGAAATACGACAACGTTTTAATTCCCATTCCAAAGAAATTTATCTTCCGTTTAGGGTACTTGTAGATCCTAGCCTAAAAATGACAATACCTAAGCTTGGCGATAAAAAAAGATTGATAGAGCTTTCTGAACGTAATGCCAAGTTTTTTAGACAAGAAAGGTTTAATCAGATCAAGATATTGGACCCTGACCGCCACACCAATAGAATTATGGCCCAAATGAAGATAGACCTAAGGTTGTCTAAAGAACCAAGGCATATAGAATGTTTTGACAATAGTAATATTCAAGGGAGTAATCCGGTCGCGGCATGTGTTGTATTTAGAAATGGAAAGCCCAGTAAAAAAGAATACAGGCACTATAATATAAAAACGGTGGTGGGCCCTGATGATTTTGCATCGATGGAAGAAGTGGTCTTTAGAAGGTACAAACGACTTTTGGAAGAAGACGAGCCATTGCCGCAGTTGATCGTTATAGATGGGGGCAAAGGTCAGTTGTCCTCTGCTCTAAAAAGTCTTGATGTTCTGGGGTTGAGGGGTAAGATCGCCATTGTTGGTATTGCCAAAAGGTTGGAAGAAATTTATTTCCCGGGAGACTCTGTTCCCCTTTATCTAGATAAGAAATCAGAAAGTCTAAAAATAATTCAACACCTAAGAAACGAAGCGCACCGTTTTGGAATAACATTCCACAGAAACAAAAGAAGCAAAGCAGCTATCAACTCAGAACTGGAAGGTATAGACGGTATCGGCGAAAAAACGGCAAAAGAACTATTAAAGAGGTTTAAGTCGGTGAAAAGAATTAAAGAGACAGCTATAGAAGATCTTAGCAAAGTGGTAGGTTTGTCCAAGGCAAAAAAGATATATGACTCATTTCATTAAATATAAGCTCGGTTTTAAAATTATGAGGTTTGCCATTGCAATAATAAGTTTGTTTTTCTTCTTTCTAAAAGTCAATGCACAGGCTACCCTAGAGGTAAAGGATAAAAAAATAGGCCTTGTTCTCAGTGGTGGTGGGGCTAAGGGCCTTGCTCATATTGGGGCCATAAAAGTGATAGAGGAAGCGGGCGTAAAGGTAGATTATGTCGGTGGAACAAGTATGGGGGCCATTGTTGGGGCATTGTACGCCGCCGGTTATTCTGGGTCAGAGCTTGATTCTATTTTTAGGGCAACAGATTTTATAAATCTAATTCAAGACAACCTACCAAGAAGCGCCAAGACTTTTTATGAAAAGGAAAATTCTGAAACATATGCGTTGACATTGCCTTTCGATAATTTCAAGGTAAGTGTTCCACGGGCCTTCTCCGGGGGGCAGAACGTCTATAACGAATTGGTTCGCCTTTTGTACCATGTAAAGGACGTGAACGACTTTTCTAAATTGCCCATTCCGTTTGTGTGTATTGCTACCGATATAGAGACAGGTCAAGAGGTGGTGTTGGATTCTGGTTATCTGCCAGAGGCCATTATGGCAAGCGGTACCTTGCCTTCTCTTTTTGAACCATCGAGTATAGGGGATAAAGTGCTTATAGATGGTGGTATCGTAAACAATTATCCTATTGATAAAGTTAGGGCCATGGGGGCTGATATAGTTATTGGTGTAGACGTGCAGCACGGGCTTTCCAGTCGTGATGCCCTGTTGTCGGCAACTGAAATTCTTTTACAGATCAATAATTATAGGACCGTAAAGGATATGGAGGAAAAATCGAAGAAAACCGATATTTATATCAAGCCAGATATAGAAAATTATACGGTAATAGAGTTTGATAAGACCGATGAAATTATAGAAAAGGGAGAAATCGCTGCCAAAGAAAAATTCGCAGAACTGCAAAAAGTGGCCACCATGCCAAGGTATTTAAAAAAACCTATAAGCACGGTAAGCCTTAATGATACCATTACCATAAATAGATTGGTAATAAACGGAAACCATAAACACACCAGAGGATATGTAAAAGGAAAATTAAGGTTTAAACTTGCGGAGCCCATCACATTTAAAAAGTTGCAACAAGGTATAAGTAACCTTACGGCTACAGGTAATTTTTCGACGAACAGGTATAAATTGGTTTCCAATGGGCTTGGAGAAGACTTGATTCTTAATCTAGATGAGGTTGCCAATACCTCCTTTATTAAGTTGGGGGCCCATTATGACGATCTTTATAAAAGTGCCGCAATCATTAATCTGACAAAAAAGAATCTGGCCTTTCAAGACGATGTTGTCTCGTTCGATCTTATTCTTGGTGATAATATCAGGTATAATTTTAAATATTTTATAGATAAGGGAAGCTACTGGAGCATTGGATTAAACTCTAGGTTTAACTCATTTGAAAAGGATATAAATTTTGATGTGATAAGAGACAATTTTGATGTCTCGGTAACAGAGAGCCTTAAGACCATAAACTTTGATATATCGGACTTTACAAATCAATTTTATTTGCAGACCGTTTTACAAGAAGAGTTTGCGTTTACCATAGGTGCCGAATATAAATATCTAAAGTATAGTACTACTACCCTGGGCGATCTTTCAGATTCAGACTCGGGCACCTCCTCAAATGTTTCGGACGGAAGAACTTTCTTTGAAAAAAGTGGCTATTTTAGTGTTTTTTCGAATTTAAAGTTGGATACTTACGACGATAAATATTTTCCGACCAGAGGATTGTTTTTTGAGGGAGACCTACATTATTACCTTTTATCCTCGGATTATAACAAGAATTTTAAAGACTTTTCGGTGTCAAAGCTCAGGGCAGGGTTGGCCTTGCCGATTACGAACAAACTTTCTTTCAATTTGGAAACAGAAGGTGGTTTTAAATTAGGAACTTCCAACGTAACTACGTTCGATTTTGTGCTTGGCGGCTATGGTACGGATCTGATCAATAATTTTGTTCCGTTCATAGGGTACGACTTTTTGAGCCTTCCAGGAAATAGCTATGTAAAGGCATATGGTAGGTTGGATTATGAATTTGCCAAAAAGAACCATTTATTGCTGTCGGCAAACTTTGCCAATGTAGATGACGATTTGTTCAGGACCGGAGAGTGGTTTACGTCCCCGAATTTTTCGGGGTATGGTATAGGTTACGGTTGGGAGTCATTTATAGGCCCTGTTCAGGTAATGTATTCTTGGTCTCCAGAAAATGATAATTCTAGATTTTTCTTCAGTATCGGCTATTGGTTTTGAGACAAAAAAATGCTTTAAGAAAACGTATAATTCTTAAGAAATTGCTAATTAAATCGTGTAAGTGTGAATTACTGTTAAGTAGTAAGTTAAAGTAAGTTAAAAGCTATATGAAAAATAAAAGTATGTATTAATTTTGTCCATGTAAGGGGTGGTTCCCTTACAGCTTTAAGTATTGGTTTTTCATAATTTAAAGTTTGGTTGGTTATTTAGGAAAAGCCCAGTTATAAGACTGGGCTTTTTTTATACAATACTTTGGAACAAATTTTGTTTAAGATATTGTAAGATGGCTTTTTGTAAAGAATCTTATGGTATTTTAGATTTAAAATCCGGTTTATGAAAAAGACTTTTATTGTTGTTTTTTTAATGGTTGCAAGTAATCTTTTTGCCCAAAACAAGAAGTCTGCCTTTAAAACCGGAGAATGGCTAAAATTTAGAATGCACTATGGTTTTCTGAATGCGAGCTATGCAACGCTTCATGTAAAGAATGCTACAATAGGTGATACACCGGTTTATCATGTTGTGGGCCATGGAGAAACAACAGGTTTTGCAAGTATATTCTTTAAAGTCGACGATACTTATGAGAGCTATTTTGATAAAACCGACGGGCGACCATATAGATTCATAAGAAAAATAAATGAAGGAGGTTATAAAAAGGATGTTGAAATAAATTTTGACTATGAAAAGGACAAAGCTTATCTAAATGATAAAAAAAACAAGAAAAAGCTTAATTTTACCCTTGAAGACGGTATACAGGATTTAATTTCTGCATTTTACTATCTTAGAAACAACTATGAGCCAAAAGATCTAGAAGTAGGCAAGTCCATAAATTTGAAAATGCTATATGATGACGATGGTATTTTTAACTTTAAACTAAAGTATCTTGGCAAAGAAATAGTTAAAACAAAATTTGGTAAGGTAGAGTGTCTTAAATTTAGACCTTTGGTACAGTCCGGACGGGTTTTCAAAGAAGAGGAAAGCCTGTCTCTATGGGTATCCAATGATGAAAACAGAATACCCATTCGTATAAAGGCAGATTTGGCCGTAGGATCTATAAAGGCGGATCTTGATGGTTACAATGGTCTAAAGCATCAATTTAAGATATTAATGGATTAGATATAATGACGGATAAAGAGCGGGTCAAATCGCAGATTTCAAAACTGGAGGAAAAGTATAAAAATTCGGGCCAAGACCTTAGCTCATATTTGGACGGGCTTTTATACCAACGTTATTTAACCTATTGGGATTATATTCATTTAGATACCTTGTTGAGCCTACAGGTTCCAAGAACACATTTTCCGGACGAGGAAATATTCATCATGTACCATCAGATCACCGAGCTATACTTTAAGCTTATACTACACGAGCAAAAGCAGTTGGTGGACGATAAATCGCAAGATCTTGATTTTTTTATCGAAAAACTAAGGCGTATAAATAGTTACTATACCGCTCTGATTTCTTCTTTTGGCATCATGATAAAGGGAATGGAGAAAGAGCAGTTTCTTCAATATAGAATGGCATTGTTGCCCGCGAGTGGTTTTCAGTCGGCACAGTACAGAATGATAGAAATTTATGCCACACCGTTAGAGAATTTGGTGCACGCTTCTAAAAGAGAAGAATTTTCTTCCGAAGACGATATAGAGACACTTTACGAACATATCTATTGGAAAAGAGGCGCCACCGATATGGCAACGGGCGAAAAAACACTTACGTTAAAGCAATTTGAATATAGGTATACACCAAGGTTTATACGTATAGCCAAACAATTAAAGAACAATACCATCTATCATAAGTATTTAGGGTTGCCTCTAGGGCATCGGCAGAACAAAGAGTTGATAGAGGCGATGAAAACGATGGATATGAACGCTAATGTAAATTGGCCGTTGATGCATATGGGGTCTGCGCATCGTTATTTAAGCCGTGATACGGGAGATATAGAGGCCACAGGGGGTACCAATTGGAAAGAGTACCTTCCGCCAAGTTTTCAGAAAGTGATTTTCTTTCCGAACATATATAGCGAAAAAGAAAAAGAGGAATGGGGCAAACAATGGGTAGACCACATTTATAATCCTAACAAAGTAAATATAGAATAAGAATGCAAAAGTATTGGGGCGTCATATTTGCATTGGTCCTTTTAGGGGCCTGTAAAGAAGATAAGAGCACTTTGGTGCAAAATGAAGAGGCGAAAGTAGCTCAGGTAGAAACCCCTGTGATTACACATTTCGGTTTTAACCTAGACGAGTTTAAAGTTAAGAGAGATACCGTTAAAAGGGGCGATAGTTTTGGAGAATTAATGTTGGAGAACAAGGTAGATTATCCGAAAATCGCAAAAATATCGGAAGATTTCAAAGACACTTTTGATGTAAGAAAAATAAGGGTGGGCAAACCTTATCTGATATTAAAATCAAAGGATACCACAGAGAAGGCAGAAGTTTTTATATATGAAAACGACCCTATAAATTATACGGTGGTAGATTTTAGGGACAGCGTTTTGGCCTACAAGCGAAAGAAAGAAGTAAAATATGTAGAACGCGAGGCTTCGGGTGTTATAGAAACATCTTTGTCAGAAGCTATTTTAGATCAAGGTATAGATTATAACGTTACTAATAACCTGTCTGAAATATACGCTTGGACCATTGATTTCTTTAGACTTCAAAAAGGGGACAAGTTTAAGGTCATATACAAAGAAAAATATATAAACGATTCTATTTATGCAGGCGCAGGACCTATAGAGGCCGCTTATTTTGAGCATAACGGAAGGCCGGTATACGCTTTTGCCTATGAAAACGATTCTTTAAAAGGAGGGGTAATAGATTATTATGACGAGGAGGCCAATAATTTGAGGAGAACTTTTCTAAGGGCCCCGGTTAAATTCAGTAGAATATCATCTCGCTATAACCTTAAAAGACGAATTCGTTATTACGGTTATAAAGTTAGGCCACATAAGGGAACGGACTATGCCGCACCGATCGGCACACCTATCATGGCAACGGCAGATGGAACGGTGGTTGAATCTACCCGAAGGGGAGGAAACGGAAAGTTTGTTAAGATTAGGCACAATGGTACGTATTCTACTCAATATTTGCATATGAAGGCGCAGAACGTAAAAAAAGGAGACTATGTGAGACAGGGCGACATTATTGGTTGGATCGGCATGACGGGTAATACCGGGGGGCCGCACGTTTGTTACCGTTTTTGGAAAAATGGAAAACAGGTAGACCCTTTAAAGGAAGACCTGCCATTGGCAGAGCCGCTTGACGAAAAGTTGAGACCTGATTATTTCGCATATATCAATCCTTTAAAAGATCAATTGGACTGCATAGCCTATCCAGAGAAAATTGAAGAAGATTTGTTAACACTTAATGAAATAGATGGCACTAAATAATATTAACCCTACAACAACCGAGGCTTGGGCAAAATTGTCCGAGCATTATAAGAACACTAAAAACCTTCACTTAAAAGAGCTTTTTTCTTCGGACGACCAAAGAGCTGAGAAGTTCAGTAAGAAATGGAACAATTTTCTGTTAGACTTTTCCAAGAACAGAATTACGGACGAAACATTGGGGTTACTAATAGATTTGGCAAACGAGGTAAAGCTAAAAGATGCCGTTGAAAAATATTTTTCTGGAGACAAAATAAACCGAACAGAAGGTAGGGCTGTTTTGCACACTGCTTTAAGAGCGAAGGAAACCGATGAGGTCTTTGTTGATGGTAAGAACGTTGTTGCAGAGGTTTATGAGGTAAAAAAACATATAAAAGAATTTTCCGAAGCCATAATAAAAGGAGAAAGCAAAGGGTATACCGGCAAACCGTTTACAGATGTTGTAAATATAGGTATCGGGGGTTCCGACCTAGGGCCTGCCATGGTGACCGAAGCATTAAAGTTTTACAAGAACCATTTGAACGTGCATTTTGTAAGTAATGTAGATGGTGACCATGTACACGAGGTGTTAAAGGGTTTAAATCCAGAAACTACTTTGTTTGTAGTTGTTTCGAAAACGTTTACTACGCAAGAAACATTGAGCAATGCAACGACCATAAAAAAATGGTTTTTAAATTATGGAACACAAGAAGATATCGCAAAGCATTTTGCCGCGGTATCTACGAATACCGAAAAAATAGCAGAATTTGGTATTGCGTCCGAAAATGTATTCCCGATGTGGGATTGGGTCGGAGGTAGATTCTCTCTATGGAGCGCCGTAGGACTTTCTATTGCACTTGCCGTGGGCTACGAAAATTTTGAAGCCATGTTGCAAGGCGCGAATAATATGGATGAGCATTTTAAAAATACCGATATTAAGGACAATCTTCCAGTATTAATGGCCTTGGTAAGTGTCTGGTATAACAATTTTTATGGTGCGGAGACAGAAGCTATAATTCCATACACTCAATACTTGAGTAGATTCTCTGCCTATTTGCAGCAAGGGATAATGGAAAGTAATGGGAAAAGCGTGGATCGTAACGGTAATAAGGTGAGTTACGAAACGGGTACTATAATCTGGGGAGAACCAGGAACAAATTCTCAACATGCCTTTTTTCAGTTGATACATCAGGGTACAAAATTGATTCCTACCGATTTTATCGGGTTTAAGTATTCTTTGCATGGTGATCAAGACCATCATAATAAGCTGATGGCCAATTTTTTTGCACAGACCGAAGCTTTGATGAACGGAAAGACCCAAGAGGAAGTAGAGGCCGAGTTGAGAGAAAAAGGGGCCTCTAATGAAGAAATAGAGAAACTTGCGCCTTACAAAGTCTTTGATGGTAACAAGCCTACAAATACGTTATTGATAGATAAATTGACACCAGAAAGTTTGGGGGCATTAATTGCCTTGTATGAACATAAAATATTTGTTCAAGGTGTGGTTTGGAACATTTTTAGTTATGATCAATGGGGTGTAGAGCTTGGGAAACAACTGGCCGGGGCTATATTAAAGGATATTGAAAGTGAGAATATTGGAAATCACGATAGCTCCACATTGCGACTTCTTCAATATTTTAAGAAATAATTTAGAATATTTATAAACTTATTAAAAATAGGTATAACACATTCATTCTCAGTTCTATTTTCAAAAAAATTCAGGTATTTTTGCAGTATTGATTTAACGTTACCTTAACGTTCAAGGTCCAAAAATGAAGGACTTTTGCAGAAGGTTAAAAAACTAACAAATACTTGAAAAAATGAAAAACATCTATTTCGCAATTGCGGCATTTTTAATGACCGTAACGGCTTTTTCACAAGAGACAATTACCGGTGTGGTCAAAGATGGGGAAACGGGAGACCCACTGCCAGGGGCTAGTATTGTTGTTAAAGGTACAACAAAGGGTACCACAACAGATTTTGACGGTAATTTTTCTCTAAATGTAACAGAAGGTTCGGGAACCTTACTTATTTCTTATATGGGGTATATATCTAAAAATGTACCTTTTACAAGTGCTGGTAGTATCGGTACTATTTCTTTACAGCCAGACGCTGAACAATTAAATGAGGTTATTGTGGTCGGGTCTGGAATTATCGACCTTGCTAACGACAGGCAAACACCCATAGCGGTATCTACTATAGGGGTAGCGGAAATACAAGAGAAAGTAGGGGCGCAGGATGTTACCATGACTATGGTAAATACACCTTCTGTATATGTTGCTGGTCAATCCGGTGGTTTTGGTGATACGGAGATTAGGGTTCGTGGTTTTGAGCAAGATAACACGGCTTTCCTTTTAAACGGTCAACCGATCAATGGTATGGAAGATGGTAAAATGTACTGGTCTAACTGGTCTGGTATTTCTGATATCGCTAACGGTATCCAGATTCAGAGAGGTCTAGGTTCTTCCAAACTTGCTATTTCATCTGTGGGTGGTACGGTTAACTTTGTTACAAAAACTACTGATATGAGACAGGGTGGTTTTGTTTCTGCAGGTATTGCAAATGACAACTATCTAAAAACTACAGTAGGATATAGTACTGGAGTAAGTGAAAAAGGTTTTGGTGCCACAGTAATGTTGTCTCACTGGCAAGGTGATGGGTATAGTAATGGTACCTTTGGCGAAGGTCAGACTTATTTTATTTCTTTGGGGTACAAACTTAACGATGCCCACAACTTTAACTTTTTGGTTACCGGTGCACCACAGACTCACGACCAACATTACACAGAAAAAATTTCTGAGTATTTAGAATATGGAATGCTTTATAACGGTAACTACGGTTTTCTTAATGGAGAGTATCTTTCCCAAAGAACTAACTACTACCATAAACCAGTTGCCAACTTAAACTGGGACTGGACAATAAATGAGTCTTCTAACCTTTCTACAGTGCTTTACGCTTCTTGGGGCCGTGGAGGTGGAACGGGTAGCTACGGTGATGGACCTGGTTACATCCCTAATAGTATTACTAATGAAGGTTTAATTGATTGGAATGCCGTTGTTGAGTATAATAAAGGTATTACAGATGGTATAGGTGTTGGTGGTTCTTATTATGGTTCAGGGATTAGAGCTTCTGCCAACAACCATGGCTGGTATGGTTTGGTTACCAATTATAGCAACGAGTTAAATGAAAACCTTACATTTAATGTTGGGGCAGATTTAAGAACTTATAAAGGAACACACTTCAGGCAACTTGTTAACTTGTTGGGATTGAATGGTTTTGATGAAAGTGAAAGCCTACAGTATCCTGATGGTTATATCGTTAGCTCTACATTTAAGCCTAGCGGTTGGTCTTCTTTGTTCAATTATGCAGATGAAGATGAGAGAATAGATTATGATTATGACGAGAGAATCAACTATGGTGGTGTTTTTGGACAGGTAGAGTATGTTAAAAACGCCGTATCTCTTTTTATGCAAGGTTCAGTATCTAGCCAAAGCCACCAAAGATGGGACAGATATCAGTATACAGAGGCTGAAGAAAAGTCAGAAAAAGTTACCAATACAGGTTTCAATATTAAAGGTGGTGGTAGCTACGCTATCAACAATCAAAACAAGTTTTATGTTAATGCCGGTTACTATTCTCGTCAACCCTACCATGATAACATTTATTTGAACTATACGAACGACGTAAACCCATTAACAGAGAACGAAAAAATTCTTGGTTTAGAAGCAGGTTATACTTTTAGTGCACCTAACTTTAGTGCTAGATTGGACGTTTATAGAACTTCATGGAAAGACAGGGTCGTAAGTTCATCGGATACCGATGATTTTGGAGCGATTACCTTTGAAACCGATGAGGGAGTAGAACAATTGCACAGTGGTGTAGAATTATCAATGGACGCTAGGCCTTTACCAACATTAAAACTTACAGGGTTCTTGTCTGTAGGTGATTGGAAATATGTAGGTGATGCTGTCACTACTACAAGAGATGAGGATAGAAATGTTCTTTCATCCGACGTTGAAGATGTTGATGGTGGAGAAGTAGGTGGTGCCGCACAAACAACATTCGGATTAGGATTTGACTACGAATTTGTAGAAAGAGTATCCTTGGATGCAAACTACAGATATTATGATAAACTTTATGCAGATGTAGGTGCTGTAAAAAGCAACATCGAATTACCAAGCTTTGGATTGTTGGATGCAGGTGTTAGCTACAGAATGCTATTAGGTAAAAATGACGATAAGTCTCTATTGTTCAGATTTAACGTAAACAACGTACTTGATGAGGAGTATATTTCTAAAATGACTTCTAATATCGAAGCTGCTCCAGGTGATGATACATACAAAGGTATCAATACAAGTAATTATGTATACTTTGGTAATGGAACCACATGGAACTTTAGCTTACGCTACAAATTCTAATCCATAACAGAATTAAATATTTAAGCCCTGATGGTAACATCAGGGCTTTTTTATGCTTAAAAATCACTATTTTTAAAACCAATTAAAACCGATATTATGTACGAAACAATTCAGGTGCTACATTCCTATTTGGCCTATGTAGCATTGGCAATGCTGATAATAGCCGTAATAAACGCTGTTTCAGGATTAGTGGGTAAAAGAATCTTTACTATGGACAAAGATTTAAGAATTAGTCTTTTTGCCTTAATTCTTTGTCACATACAATTGTTGGTCGGTCTTGTTTTATATTTCGTCTCGCCAAGTGGGTTAAACGCCATACAGGAATTTGGTATGGGAGGGCTGACCTCCGCAGCCAGATTGTTGGCTGTAGAACACCCATTTATAAACATATTGGCAATTGCTTCGATAACTATTGGTTGGTCTAGACATAAGAAATTTGTTGAAGGGGACAAAAAATTTAAGAGCATAGCCATTTTCTATGGTGTAGGTTTGGTGCTGATCTTAAGTAGAATACCATGGAGCCAATGGTTTTAAGCAAGTTATAGTGAAACAAAGTATAAACTTGCTTTTTACCTTGCTTTTAATGATTGGAGTAAAAGCCCAGACCAAGGCACTGTTCAATGGAGAAAATTTAGATGGATGGAAAATCTACGGAACCGAAAAATGGTATGTAGAAGATGGTCTCTTGATTTGTGAAAGTGGACCAGATGCGGGTTACGGTTATTTGGCAACCGACGAACATTACAAGAACTTTATTGTAGAGTTGGATTTTAAACAAAAGGCCGATGGAAATAGCGGTGTTTTCATCAGGTCGTCGGTAGAAGGTACTACCGTAAGCGGATGGCAGGTAGAAGTGGCGCCGCCAGGTTATTATACCGGTGGGGTGTACGAATCCTATGGACGTCATTGGCTGATTAAGCCTGAAGAAGAAAAGGACAAAGCACTGAAGTTTGGGGACTGGAACCATATGAAAATAAAGGTAGATGGCGATAATATCACCTCTTGGCTAAATGGTACCGAAATGATTGCCCTGAAAGATGAGATAATAGGTAAGGGAGAAGGGGCTATTTTACTTCAGATCCACGATGGTGGAGGTATAAAGGTAAAGTGGAAAAATATAATGCTGACACCATTAGATTAACAATAGTTTTTAGTAGACCTTTTTTATAAGGTGCATATAAACGGGAAAGTGATCGCTATAACCGCCAACATAATTGCCTCCGGCATATGTTCTTAGAGGGTAGCCTTTGTATTTGCCTTTTGGGTCAATAATATAAGAGGGCGTGTATATACCGGCTTTCCAATAGGCATATGAACCTTCGGGTGGTTGTACAAAGTTGGATGTAAAATAGATTTGGTCAAAGATATTCCACTTGTCGCGGTACGCTAAAGAACCCATTCCTTTTTTATACATTTTTTCCATAGGTCCAAAAAGACTCATAGAATCAAGTTGTTTTATTTTTCCTTTGACTTTAAGAATTTTTTTGAAGCTATGATCTACAGGGTCATCGTTAAAATCTCCCATCGCGATAATTTTTGCATTGGGGTCATATCTTTTTAAAGAGTCTATGATTCTTTTGTTCAACTTGGCAGCCTCTAACCTAAAAGGTCTACTACGAAGCTCTCCTCCACTTCTAGAAGGCCAGTGGTTTATGATGAAATACATCTTTTCAGTATCTAGCATACCTTCGACCACTAGTTGGTCCCTAGTATAATCTCGTTCACCATCATCATTGAACAATAATAGTCTATGACTGGCAAAGGAGGTTGGTATAAAAGCTGATTTGGAATATAGTAAGCCAACATCTATACCTCTTTCGTCGGGAGAATCAAAATGCACAATACCATAATTCTTTTCTTTTAGGTTGGGGTGGTTTGTCAAATCTATAAGTACACTCTTGTTCTCAACCTCACAAACACCAATAATGTCCGGCGTAGCATTGGTGTTAATCTTACCTATTTGCACTATAACCTTCGACAGATTTTCTATTTTTTTTAAATACCGTTCTTGTGTCCATCCATCTTTTCCTTCTGGTGTTCTGTCGTCATCAAATATTAAAGTGTCGTTTTTGGTATCAAAAAGGTTCTCTAGATTATAAAAGGCTATCGTACGCACCTGATATTTGTTCTTCTCTTGTGCCTGTATTATTAAAGGGCTAAGAAGAATCAGCAAATAGATAATGGGTTTCAACATAATGGAAATATATGATTTTTTAGATTAAACGAATGTATAAGTTGTTGTTTTTTAATATATTACAATACCATTAATAGAGAACACTAACCATTGTATGCATAGAAAAATTCTATTTATACTCGTTTTTCTATGTTTTAAAGTATGTATTGGCCAAGAGACTACTCCTGTTTCGGGAGTTGTTGTAAACGCATTGGATAGAATACCTATTTCAGGGGCCATAATTACGATCGAGGGAGAAAACCTTGAAACTAAAACTAACGATTCGGGCTATTTTATATTAAATGTGAACTTAACAAATGAATTCATTTTAAGAGTTTCATTTCAAGATTATGGCATCAAGCGTATTCCTATAAGTGTGGATAACGTCTCACTTCAATTAGGTAAAATATACTTACAGCACGATATTTCTTTAGAGAAGCAAAATAATCTTATTACGTTAACAGAGGCTGAACTTTTAGACGATGGGGCCAATGCCAATTCTTTAGGTCTGTTACAATCCACAAGGGATATTTATCTAAATAGGGCGGCATTTGATTTTGGACAGGCATTTTTTAGGGTACGTGGCTACGATGCAAAAAACGGTGAGGTACTAATAAACGGAATTTTAATGAACAAAATCGTAGATGGCCGACCTCAATGGAACAATTGGGGAGGCCTAAACGACGTGGTAAGAAATCAACAATTTACAAATGGGCTAGCTTCATCTAACCATACATTCGGTGGTATACTGGGCAATACGAATATTGATTTGAGACCCTCGGGTCTACGCCCGGGTTTTCGCGTTTCGTCATCTGCTTCCAATAGAACGTATACAGGAAGAATAATGGCAACCTATAATTCTGGAATGCAGAAAAATGGACTGGCCTATATGTTCTCAACCTCCAGACGTTGGGCAAAAGAAGGGTATATAGATGGAACCCTGTACGATGCCTATTCGTTCTATGGGGCCTTAGAATATAAAATGGACAAAAGAAACAGTTTACTTCTAACATCGATATTTGCTTCTAACAGAAGGGGTAGATCCTCGGCACTTACTGAGGAAGTTTATAATTTAATAGGAAACAACTATAACCCGTATTGGGGAAAACAGGGCGGTAAGATCAGAAATTCGCGTGAAAGGGCCATTGCCGAGCCAATGTTAATGTTGAACTATTTTCATGAAACTGAAAAGTTTAATTTGGCAGTAGGTGTTGTTTACCAGACCGGAAAATATGCTAAAAGTAGATTGGGATATTATAACGCTCCTAATCCAGATCCAACCTATTATAGATATTTACCAAGTTTTTATATCAATAGTCCGATAGGGGCAAATTTTATTAGCGCAGAAGTTGCCAAGACAAGTTTTTTGAACGATCCACAAGTGAATTGGCAAAAGATATACACCGCTAATACTGCTGTGTCACAAAATGGCAAGGCGGCCTATGTATTATATGACGATACTGTTTCAGACACCCAGATAACCGGTAACGTTAATGCTAATCTGAGGTTCTCCGATATTTTTAAAATGGATTTTGGTCTTATGGGAAGGTATTTAAACTCTAAGAACTATGCAGAAATAAATGATCTGTTAGGTGCCGATTTTCATGAAGACCTAGATACGTTTTCAAACACCAAAAATGATGTTGATGGCAATATAAACAAAGGAGAAGGGGATGTTTTTAATTATAATTATGAGTTTATCGCACAACAATACAAGGTGTTTGCCCAGCTTGGTGTAAATCTGAACCAATGGAAAGGTTTTATAGGAGGGTATTATAGTTCAAATTCGTTTCAGAGGAACGGTCTGTTCATGAACGAGCGTTTTCCGGATATTTCTTATGGAAAGGGAGAAGAGATAAGGTTTTCTAATTTGGGTCTTAAGGCGGGGCTCACATATAAGGTTACAGGGAGACATTGGATTACTGCACATACGGCGTATATGAAAAGACCTCCAGTGTTACAGAACATCTTTGTTAACCCAAGGGAATCCAATGCCGTTGTACCCGACCTACAAAATGAGACCATTTCCACGGTCGATTTAAATTACTTTTTAAGAATGCCAAAACTTACCGGACGTTTGACAGGGTTTTACACAAGGTTTCAGAATACGACGGATGTTAATTTTTTCTTTGTGGATGCTGGGGTAGGTTCAGATTTTGTACAAGAAGTTCTGACAGATTTGGATAAGTTGCACATGGGTATAGAGTTAGGGTTAGAGTACCAACTTTCACCTTCTGTGAAACTATCTGCCGTTGCATCTGTTGGAAAGTACCTATATGCCAGTAATCCTTTGGTGACCATCAATTTCGATACCGCTTCTGCAGAGGACGATTTAATAGATATAAGTGGGGTAAAGGATTTGGGGCCAGCCATGATCAAAGACTATAAACTGGCCCAGGGTCCGCAAAAAGCAATGGCTTTTGGTATCGAATACCGTGCCCCTAAATATTGGTGGGTAGGTATGACCGCTAATTATATAGCGAACAATTATGCCAATATATCCACTATAACCAGAACGAGTAGCTTTTTGTTAGACCCCGAAACGGGGGCAAGATTTTTAGATGCCACACCAGAGAATGTGGCGGAGGTTCTAACGCAAAAAAAGTTGGACAATTTTTACCTACTTAATGCCATAGGAGGTAAATCTTGGTTAAAAAAGGGAAAATATATAGGTGTTTTTGTCAGTATCAACAATCTCTTTGATACCCGTTTTAAAACGGGAGGTTACGAACAAAGTAGAAATGGAAATTTTGGGCAATTAAAACAGGATAACCTAAGCGGTTCTCCATCATTTGCACCAAAATATTGGTACGGCTATGGCAGAACCTATTTTTTGAACGTGGCCATTAGCTTTTAAAATATTTTAAAAATGATTTCATCACATATAAAAACAAGTTCGTTTATTTTAAAAATGCCCCTTCTTGTTATTATACTGCTGCAAGGTTGTGTAAAAGATAAAAATTTTGAAATTCCAGAAATAGTATGTGAAGACGAAATAAAGGCAACGGCCACCTTTGCAGAAGTAAAACGTTTGTATGACAACAAAACTGTTCAGATACAAGAAGATTTGATTATTGAGGGGTACATAGGTTCATCGGATAGGGAAGGTAATTTTTTCGGTGTACTTTTTTTTCAGAATACACTGGAAAACCCTACTGATGGATTTCGGATTGAAATAGATCTAAGGGATTCGCATTTATTCTATAGTGTAGGTGATAAGGTGCTAGTTAGGCTCAAAGGCCTATATCTTGGAAAAACAAAGGAAGTTTTTAAACTAGGAGGGGTATTTAATTCTTTTGGGAATTTATCGGTAGGAAGAATTCCGTCAAAAACCGTTTTTGAACATATTCTTGTGTCATGCGACAACCAGGGGGAAATAATACCCACAAGAACATCGATTACAGGACTGAAAGATGAAATGGTAAACACGTTGGTCGAAATCGAAGAAGTGGAATTTTCATTAGAATATCTGGACCAAACCTTTGCGGAACAAGAGGAAGAAACCGAGCGGACCTTATTGGACTGTAACGATAATGAGCTTTTATTGGTCAATAGTGGCTATTCGGACTTTTGGTCCGAATTGTTACCGGAGGGAAGCGGAAATATTACAGGTATTTTGACCAAAGATGATGGGTATAAGCTGGTAATACGTAATTTGAATGACATACAGTTGCAAAATGAGCGGTGTGAAGATTTTGTAGATGAGTTTACTTCCCGATCCATACTCTTAACCGAACTTGCCGACCCTGACAACAACGCAGGGGCAAGATTTGTGGAAATATATAATGTAGCTAAAGAACCACTTTCTTTAAAAGGATGGAAATTGGTAAGATATACAAACGCTAGTTCAGAAATAAGTTCTACCATAGATTTGACCGGAAATACCATTGGGGCAGAAAGTACCTTGGTGATTTCACCGAACAAAGAAGAATTTGAAAGGGTGTATGGTTTTGCTCCCGATATAGCTGTAGGAACAAATTCGCCGGCCGATTCCAATGGGGATGATAACCTACAATTAATAGACCCTTTTGGTACGGTAATAGATACATTCGGTGTTATTGGCGAAAAGGGTTCTGGTACGGACCATGAATTTGAGGACGGTAGGGCATTGAGAAAAATAGAGATTGCTGTTGCCAACGCTACATATGATTTTTCTGAATGGCTTGTTTATAATGATACGGGGTCAGAAGGTACTATTAACGCTCCAAAAGAGGCCCCTGCAGACTTTACACCCGGCATTAGGTAAGTTTTAGCTACCTTTTGTAGTTTCCTTGATTTGTTCCAATGATTCTTGTGTCAATGGTTTTACCATGTACTGTTCTACCATTGTAAACGATTTTGCTTTTGCCATGTTTTCAGGGCTTATAAAAGAGCTAACGATAAAAATTTTTACACCCGATCTTTGATTTTCCGGAATTTTATTAAACTCTTCCAAAAAGGCCCAGCCATCTTTTTTTGGCATATTTAAATCCAAAAGAATTATTTCGGGGATTTTTATATTTTCGATCAAAAGGCCTACAATGCTGTCAATGGCTTCTTGCCCATCTGAGTACCAAAGAACATTTTCACAAAAATCCATCTCTTTCATTAGTTTTTTGGAATTAAAAGCAAAAAACTCATCGTCATCAATTATGCAGCAACTCTCAAATTTACTCATGAAATTTTTTTATTCTGATTATAATAATTAGGTACGAAAGTAATATCAATTATTACTAATTGATACAAAAAAGTTGAAAAATAAAACTAGTTCTTATTGGTTGGAGAGAAGTAATGTAATATCGATGGTTTTTTCTTGAATGTTGAAAGTTTAGAATCTTTTCAAAAAATGTGTTGTTCAGTACTTTTATGTGTTAAAAGATATATTGTGGAATATGGCCTATTTTAGAATATCGTTTAATACATTTTCTAGATCATTGGGGGTAATAGGTTTTAATATATAGTTATGAACCGACTTATAATTTTTTACCCTTTCCAAGTCTCTGGGATCTACCGATGAACTAATAATATAAATAACGGTATTTTCACTACTGTTCGAAGGAACTTTAGTGAACATGTCAAGAAATTCCCATCCGTTCATTATGGGCATATTTAAGTCAAGAAATATAATGGGGGGCACTTTTTTTCCTTGGTCCGAAATTTCCCGAAGTCCGTCATACGCTTCTTGGCCATTGTTATATACAAGAATGGAATCACAAAAATCAACGTCTTTCATTATACGCTTAGTGCCATATATAAAAATTGGGTCATCGTCTATGATACAACAACTATCTATTTTTCTTTTGACCATTTTTTCAAGCTTTTTTTAAGGTTATAAAAAAGGTAGCACCTTTGTCTATTTTACTTTTTACAGAAATGCTTCCTCCCATCGTCTCTATTTGGTTTTTGGTAATGAACAATCCTATTCCTTTCGCGTCTTTATGTTTGTGAAAGGTTTTGTACATACCAAAAATTTTGTCTCCATGTCTTTCCAAATCTATTCCCTGACCGTTGTCCTTAAAAGATATTATAACGGTGTCGTTCTTTATCTTAGAAGAGATTTCGATGATAGGTTTTCGTTCTGGCGAAGAATATTTCAATGAATTCGTATACAAATTAAGGAAAATACTTTCAATATATGCAGGTATACCCATTACAAAATGCGATTTAGGCACATCTATTTTAGAAATAACCTCTTTTTCATTTATTAAACCTTTAATGTTTTTTTGAGTATTTGTAATGGTTTTAAGAATGCTAATGCTTTGCATCTCTTCAAAAGTGCCCGTTTTAACCTGTACAACCTCATTAAGGTGATGTATGGTGTCGGTAAGGCCATTAGATGCATTCATGAGCATCTTTACAAGGTTATCACGTTCTTGTTCATCTTTTTCAGAGGCCAAAAAATTGGTAAGCATGGCCATGTTGGTAGAATGTGATCGTAAATTATGTGATACGATATGGGCAAAATTCAATAAACTTTCATTTTGCTTTTTTGTAACCTCCACTAGGGTATTGAGTTTTTTTGAAGCTTCTATACGATCTGTTAAATCTAAAATTTGTGTAATGGCGTGTGAAATGTTTCCGTCGATATCCCTGACTATGGTAACAGCGATAAGAGCATATACTATTCCGCCGTTTTTATGAAAATATCTTTTTTCTATTTGATAACTGTCCTGGTTGTTTTTACGTGCCTTTTCTAAAAGAGTTAGGCTGTCTTTATCATCAGGATGTGTAATGTCTTTAATAGATAGCTTTAGCAACTCCGCTTCTGTATAACCTAAACTTTTACATAAACTTTTATTGACTTTTTTCCAGTGATAATCCGTGCCCACCAACGCCATGCCGATTGCCGAATTTTCAAAGGTTTCAGAAAAAGATTCCTTGCTTATTTCCAATTTAAGCTTGGCATGCCTTAATTCTGTAATGTCAAAGTTTGCGCCAATTATATTGGTTACCCGCCCATCCCGGTCTTTTTGGGCTTCTGCAAAGGAAAGTAGGTGAATAACGTCACCATTAGGTTTATAGCCCCTAAATTGGGTAGAAAAAGTATCACCATTTTTTACGATGGCATCCAGTTTTTCGGATAATGCTTCCCTGTCGTCTTCATGCATTCTTAACAGCCAATCTTCCAATAAGTTAGATGATTCTTTGGGTATGTTGTGCATGGTGTACATGTTGTCATTGACCAAAACAATGTTCTCAGGTACTTTTAGGTCCCATACCCCTACATTGGCGACCCTGGTTGCAACGTTCAACCGGTGGGAAGCCTCTTTTAATTTAATTTCGGCTTCTATTCTTGGAGTAATATCCATTAACTGGGCAATGAAATGGGAGACCTGCCCATTGGATTCTTTAACAATGGTCACGGTTAATATGGCATGTATTGTTTTTCCCAGTTTATGAACATACCTTTTCTCTGTTTGAAAACTATCCTTCTTGCTTTTGTGGGCTTTGTCCAGCAAGGTCAGGCTATCCATGTCGTCTGGGTGGGTTATGTCTTTAATAGATAATTGTAACAACTCTTTTTCCGTATATCCCAATAAATTACAGAGACTTATATTTACCTTCTTCCATCGCTGATCGGCACCTACTATCGCCATTCCTGTAACGGAATTATCGAACGAGGCTTTTAAAGATACTTCGCTTTGGTTTAAGTTTAACTGTGTGGTTTTTAATTCTGTAATGTCAAAGTTTGCCCCTACAATTTGTACTACTTCACCCTGTTCGTTCTTCTTGCCTATGCCATAGCCTTTGATATGTTTGGTAGTTCCGTTGGGGCATATTATTCTAAATTCGACATCCAGTTCTTTTTGCCCTTTAAGGGTCAGGGTCACTTCTTGAATCATGTAATCCTTATCCTCGGGGTGTAACATAGACATCCAAAAATCGGTATCGGCCATTAATTCGTTTTCATGTATCTCATATAAGTCATACATGCTTTGGTCCCAAATAAGGTTTTTCTCATGAATGTCGTACTGGAAGACGCCTATTTTTGCCGTTTTTGTCGCAATCTTAAGACGCTCCGAAGTTTCTCTAAATTTTAATTCGGCTTTCTTTTTTCTGTCTATATCTTGAAAAGTACCAAAGAGGCGTTTGCATGTTCCGTCGACCATTTCTGCCTGTCCCCTTGCCCTTATCCAAAGTTCTTGTCCTTTATTGGTTACGATAATCAGCTCTAGGTCCCAAGGAACACCCGTAGCGATGGTATTGTTTACTGCCTTGGTTATCTTGTTCCTGCATTCTCCTTCCTTATAGAAATTTAATGCTTTTTCAAGAATGGGTGAATAATCCGGGGGAACACCATGAATTTTCTTGGTCATGGGACTCCAGTATACATCGTTGGTCAATAGGTCTAGCTCCCAACTCCCTGTTCTGGATACCTCTTCCGCTTTTAAAAAAAGCTCTTGCTCTCTTTTTTGGTCTGTAATATCTTCTATATGTACCATGAGCCCTATAAAGGTGCCATCATCATTTTTTGATGGGTCAAGACTCCATTTTAACCACTTTGGTTGGTTGTTTTTAAGAAAATATTTAATTCCAGTATTAACGATTCTTCCTTTTTTTAAACTAAGAACAAGGTCTTGTTTTAGCTCCGAAGGAACGTCGTTCAGGACATCCAAAAACTTTTCACCAATTATGTCTTTATTTGGTGTAATATAATTGGATCGTAATGTTTCTGAACTGGCCATTACTCTCAGCTCTGGATCTAAAATGGCGATAGCGTGCGGGGAACCCTTTATAAAAGATTCTAAGGACATGGTCTTCAAATGGAATAGTGTTTGTAATAAAGATAGTATTTTAATATGAAGAAAATGTCCAATACGGGGGAATCCAGATATAATTTTGAAAATTAATGGATGAAAGAGTATATTTCCATATAATTTAATATAGAAGAATATGGGCGACCTGTTCGAAAACATAAGAAACGGAAATCTTCAACAAGTTCAAGAGATATTGGCTAAAACTCCGGGTTTCGTAAATATAAAAGATGGTAGAGGGTCTTCTCCACTTATTTTGGCCACTTATTATAACCAAGGGGATATAGCGGCTTTTTTGTTAAGTCAAGGAGCAGATATAAATCAGAAGGACGGTGCTGGCAACACGCCTTTAATGGGCGTTTGCTTTAAAGGGTATAAAGAACTGGCCGAAATGTTGATAGAAAACGAGGCCGATCTTAACGAGAAAAACACAATGGGAGCTACGGCACTTATATATGCAGCCATGTTCGGCAAGTATGAAATTGCCCGTGTGCTTTTAAACAATGGGGCGGATAAATCTATTAGGGATGCTAGGGGAAATACGGCCCTAGATCATGCAAAGCTTAAGGAAGCCCCCGAATTAATTGAACTGTTCATAGAGTAATGTTCACAATGGTCATAAGATCGTTCTACAATAAATAATGGAGGAAATACTTAAAATTGCCCTAGTGCAATCATCGCTGGTTTGGGAAGACCCAGAAGCTAACAGGGCACATTTTTCAAAGAAATTGGACTTAGTGTCAAATGATGTAGATTTGGCAATCTTGCCCGAAATGTTTACTTCGGGGTTTACGATGTCGCCTGAAAAACTGGGTGCGGACCAATCTAAGAAGACGGTGGATTGGATGGTGAACGAAGCTGTTAGTAGGAATATGGCTTTGGTAGGCAGTAGTGTTTTTTATGAAAATGAAAAGTATTACAATAGGTTGCTTTTTGTGAAACCCGATGGTGAAGTATCCAGTTACAATAAAAGACACACGTTCACTTTGGCGGGAGAACACAAAAAATATACTTCTGGAAAAAGCATAGAAACCATCGATTACAAAGGGTTTCGAATAACTCCGTTGATTTGTTACGATCTACGTTTTCCAGTTTGGAGTAGAAATGTAAGTGGGTACGATATTCTTGTTTATGTGGCCAATTGGCCTAAACCACGAATTACGGCATGGGATGCCTTGCTAAAAGCAAGGGCCATTGAGAACATGGCATATTGTGTTGGTGTTAACAGAATAGGAACGGATGAAAAAGGACTTGAATATGACGGACACTCGGCGGTATACGATCCTTTGGGAGAAAGGCAGGCATTTTCAGAAAAAGAGGGGATTGTTGAAACTACCGTAAGCAAAACCTACGTGAAAGAAATCCGGTCTAAATTAAGGTTTTTGGAAGATAGGGATGATTTTAATCTAAAATATTAAAAGTTACGTTTTCTATCCAGTTGGCCCTCATTTCTATAATGTTCGGATAATGAGATACTTTTTCTGGCTGTATCTTTTTTAGATAGTTACCGGTATCCCATTTTTGGTTGTTATTTTGGTCAAAAATAACCCGTATCATATAATTTCCCGGAGGTAAATTATTAAATTCAAACAGTTGGGGTTCATTGGCGAATATCTCTCTTTGCAGTTCTTCTTTGTCATTGGTCAATTGAACAATCAGAGGATAGGCTATATTGTTGCCACTTAAATTTACCGTTAGATCACCATAATCGGCGAAACTCTTGGTTGCCAGGGAATAATTGATGGTATCGTTGGTAGTACCAAAAAAATCGAGTACCGCACCAGGTAATAGTTGCATTTGATAAACTTGGTTGGGCTCCACCTTGAAATCGAAATCCAATTTATTTTTTATGGAATCTAAAGAAACGCTATAATCGATCAATAGCGAGTCTTTGTTCATAATATCTATCATAGAACTATCTATAGAAACTAGGGGAGTGTTTGCGACAATGGATACCTTGTCCTCAAAATGTAACGTGCTTTTTTGAGTCGGGCTAAGTTTAAGTGAATCTATACCCGCTTTTCTGTTTTTGATCGTAAATGTGTCTATGACTTTTAAATTTTCATTGGTTACCGTAAAAACGATAGAGTCCATTTCATAAGGTGTAAACCAAAAATTTAGCGTGTCTTTATCGCGCTCTTTAAGAATAGTAGTTTTTACCGTATCTGGAATTTTTGAAATGGGGGATATCTTAATCTCCTCACCTTTTCCATAATAACCAAAGCTGATTTTGTTTTTTGATGCCAATGAGGGTACGTTAACAGCATAATCGGGTACTTCTTTAAAAAGGGTAAGAAGATATATCGAATCTGTAGGAAGGTTGATAGTGTCCTTTATAAACGCGATTTTATCCGATTTTTGGTCGAAAATGTTGTTTTTAGAAGCGTCTTTTAGTCCAAATAAGGCATATTTGCCTTCTTTTAGATTTTTTAAATTAAAGATGATAGTGCTGTCCAGGGTGTTGGTAATATAATTGGGTGGCCTTTTAAAAATTGTAGAATCGGTATAGGTAGAATCTATGTTATATAGCATAACACTGATAAAATCGTCTGCTTTTTTATTAAAGGCGTCTTTAACCACCCCTCTTAATTCAAGAGAATCTATATAACTGCCCGTAGAAAATACATAGGTAAAAAAGCTGTTAGGGTTTTCTTCGTTATTATCCACTATGCTTTGACCAAAATTTAAGGTATAGGTAGTGTTTTCCAACAAAGTGTCTTTTAGCGTAATTTCTACATACCTGCTTGCGCTACCCTGTGGTGTTAATGTCGGTTGGTATTTTAAAGGGGGAGACACAATGAGTTGCTCTTGAACATCTTTTAATTTCACTAGCTCATCAAAATACAACCTAATTTTATTGGCCTTGAAATTAGTAGACATGTTCTCTGGCTCCGCTTTGGTCAAGACAGGGGGTGTAACATCCTTCGGGCCACCTGTAGGGCTGCCTTTTCTAGCACATTGAAAACATGAGAAAACAATAATAAAAACAAAAATATAAGCTAGAAATCTACGTAACATGGTTTAAATATCTAGAGCAAAGAAACGACATATTTTATAGAATTTTGGCAACTATGGCCATGCTTGCAACATATATTTCGGTACCCTCAATATTTTTTAATGCTTGGGCACAGATTTCTATGGTAGCCCCCGTTGTTATCACATCGTCTACCAATAAAATAGTTTTATTGGTGAGTATTTCTTTATTCTTAACCTCATATAATGATCTATTGTCGTACCAACGGCCCAATCTTGTCTTTTTTGTTTGGGTTCTGGTATTCGCCGTTTTAACAAGAATATTTTCTAAAAAGTCACTTTGTAAATGATATGCCAATTTTTTTGCGAACAGTGTATTTTGGTTGTATCCTCTTTTCTTTAGTTTCTTTTTGTGTAATGGAACAGGAATAATATAGTCTATTGGTGGAAGGTGGTTGTTTTCTTTTATCAACTGTCCGTACCAATTACCTAAAAAACTCCCGATCTGCTCTTGGTTTTTGTATTTAAGATTATGAATTAGGGTTTTTACGATTCCTTGTTCCGCAAAATATAAGAACGAACTGGCTTTTTTTATGTTAATTCTACCATAAAAGATACGGTCGACACTGTTTTCTACGTTAAAGTTATATTCGGTGAGTGGCAATTGATGTCGACAAACGGTACACAAAAGCTTCTCTCCTCTATTTATTTTAGCATTACATCCAAAACATGCCCTAGGCAATAGGAGGGTGTTTATATCGTTTGCTATATTTGAAAGCTTAGTGAGTAACAATATTGTGCTTATTATATTAACCTACTAAATGGCCAATTCTTTGGATGGAGAGTCAAGATACTAAATTCAATTATAAAATTATACTTGCTGCTTTGGCCGCTGTTATAATAGGGATTCTTATTGCCTTTTATTATAGTTATGCCCAGTCTAAGACCGAAATCAACTTTTTGGAACAGCAAAAAGAGGTTTTGGTAAAGGATCTTACTATTATGAAGGCAGAATTGGATCGCCTGTCTGCATTGAACGAAATGAACGATATTGAGCTTCAAGATGCAAAGTTCGAAGTACAACAATTGAAAGATTCGGTAGGAAGATTAAATTTCACCGTTGCTAGATTAAGGGAGTTTAAGACCGTATTAAGAAGGTTGGAGGCCAAAAATGATAGTCTTAAGTTAAAGAACAATTTTCTTCGTTACAACAATATGCTGTTGAGCGATAAATACGATGAGGCACGTAAACAAATAGAAGAACTTAGGGCCAATAGAAATTCGTTGGCCGAAGCCGAGGCCTTACAGCGCAAAAAAATATTGGAATTGAACCAACGGCTCAAAACCAAAAATTACCTAAAACTGGATTATTCAGAAGGTAGAGGTTTTAGATTAAGGGGTACGCGCCCGGTTAGTACCAATAAAGCTTCGACCATAGAAAAACTGAGAGGTTGTGTTACGGTCTTGGCGGATCCGAATGTCACAGAATCACAAAAGGTGATATACCTGCAATTTTTAGATCCGGACAAACAAATTGTGGAGGATAATGCCAATACCATCACGGTAAACGGTAATGTTTACAGTAAAAGAGTTGAGTTTGAGTATACAGGGGTAGAAACTTCGGTTTGTGAGGTGGTTACGGTACCAGAAGGTTCGTTGAAAGAAGGCACCTATACCTTAAATGTTTTTGAGGATGAACGCCTTATCACATCTTCAGAATTTCAATTAAAATAATTACCTATCTTTTAGGCTAAAATTCTATTTTTGCCACATGGCGAATCAAGAAGATAATTTTAAGAAGGTTATATCCCACGCAAAGGAATACGGATATGTGTTCCAATCAAGTGAAATTTATGATGGTTTAAGCGCTGTTTATGACTATGGTCAGAACGGGGTGGAGCTTAAGAAAAATATTCGTGACTACTGGTGGAAAGCCATGGTGCAGCTCAACGACAACATTGTTGGTATTGATGCTGCAATTTTTATGCATCCGACTACTTGGAAGGCTTCAGGTCATATAGATGCGTTTAATGATCCTTTGATAGATAATAAAGATTCCAAAAAACGATATAGGGCAGATGTTCTAATAGAGGACTATGTTGCCAAAATCGATGCCAAAATAGAAAAAGAGGTTAAAAAGGCCGAAAAACGTTTTGGGGACTCTTTTAATAAGAAAAAATTTTTAGAGACCAACCAAAGGGTTGTTGAATACCAAGAGCAAGGCAAGTCTATATTAAGCCGTATGGCAAGATCCTTGGAAAAAGAGGATTTAGCGGATGTGAAGGCGTTAATAGAGGAGTTAGATATTGCATGCCCCATGTCGGGTTCAAAAAACTGGACGGACGTTAAGCAATTTAATTTAATGTTCGGAACCAAGTTGGGGGCCAGTGCAGAAAATGCCATGGATCTATACTTGCGACCAGAAACTGCACAAGGGATATTCTTAAACTTCTTGAACGTACAGAAATCTGGGAGAATGAAAATTCCGTTTGGCATAGCTCAAACAGGAAAAGCATTTAGAAATGAAATTGTGGCAAGACAGTTTATTTTTAGAATGCGTGAGTTTGAACAGATGGAAATGCAGTTTTTTATTCAGCCAGGAACACAGAAAGAGTGGTATGAGCATTGGAAAGAAAATAGAATGCGATGGCACCTTTCTTTAGGTATGGGAGAGGATAATTACAGATTCCATGACCATGAGAAGTTGGCACATTATGCGGATGCCGCGGCAGATATAGAATTCCGTTTTCCATTTGGCTTTAAAGAATTGGAAGGAATCCACTCTAGAACCGATTTTGATTTAGGTAGCCACGAAAAATTTTCTGGTAAGAAACTGCAATATTTTGACCATGAGACCAATAGAAACTATGTCCCATATGTATTGGAAACCTCTATAGGTCTTGATCGTATGTTCTTGGCAGTTTTTTCTAATTCTTTGCAAGAGGAAGAATTGGAAAACGGTACTACAAGAACGGTTTTAAAATTACCCGCTGTACTATCACCTGTAAAGGCAGCTATTTTGCCTTTGGTAAAAAAGGATGGTTTGCCAGAGATAGCCAAAGAGGTTATAGATGATTTAAAATGGGATTTCAATGTTACTTATGACGAGAAAGATGCCGTAGGAAGAAGGTATCGCAGACAAGATGCGAACGGAACACCATTTTGTATAACGGTGGATCATCAAACCAAAGAAGATCAAACGGTCACTATTCGCCATAGAGATTCAATGGAACAGGAACGTGTTTCAATATCGGATCTTAGGAGAATTATTTCCGATGCCGTAGATATGCGTAATTGGTTAAAGAAGATTTAAGTGTAAGAGCCTAAAGGGCGTAGGCGATATTAAAGCTTCCGTAGTAATTTATTCCATTGCCTGGATAATAATAACGTGGTTCCGAACCTCCAAAACCTGTGGTGTTTATAAGTACGGATCGTGCGTATAGTGCATCGAAAATGTTGTTTACGCCCAAATCAAAGCCAAGGGTAAATCTATCGGACATTTTTTTTCGGTAGCCAGCCCTTAAGTTTACCAAACTATAAGCATCACTGTAAAGGTCATTTGAGTCTGTCAAGGGAATTTGTTCTACATACTGGTATACCACATTTATATAATAGTTCGAAAAAAGCTGATTTTGTAGTCCTGCCGTAATTTTATGTTTTGGTACCCCGGTTAGTTCATTACCAGAATAGTCGTTTCCATTATCTACAAAATCAACAAATTTATGATGGTTAAGGTTGTAGTTGATAAAGGGGCTTATCTGAAAACGGGAAGAAGAGTGTAAAATTTTATAGTCCGTTGCAATTTCTAGGCCTTGATGTTTTGATTTTCCTGCATTCTTTTCTATAAACTGATCTTCTCCTACCTGTTCCCTGATCAAAAGATTTCTAATATCCATTTGGTACGCGGTAATTCCAAATTTTAAGTTCTTGTTTCTAAGAAGAAATAACTGGGTGCCAAACTCATAATTGGTTCCTGTTTCTTGTTTAATGTCGGGGTTGATGACCCCTTCCGGTGTCAATGTTCTTTCAAGGCTTGGGTTGGTGTACCCTCTACTAATGTTGGCAAAAAATTCTTGGTTGTCATTAACTCTATAGTTTAATTCTAAACTGGGTAGCAATATGGCATTAAAATCTCTACTTCCGCTTTTATTAAGGTCGCCTTGGTTAAAACGATCCTGCAGGTCAAAGTCTGTTTTATTGATATTGAGGCCTAGTTGTGCGGAAAAGTGGTTCGTAATAGGATAGAGTAGCGTAGTAAATACGTTCCATTGGCTTCGAAACTCCTTGTTGCGGGCAAATAAACTTCCCTTTAAACTGCCGTTGCCGTTATTCTCTTCATATAGATTTTCAAATTCGTCCCAATCATATTCGTCTTTATATAGTTCGGCTCCAAAGGTGTATAAGATATCTTTGTTTGTTATATGTAGCGAACCTTCAAAATTGGTTCTGAAACCATAGCCTTTGGTTATTTCCTCTAAAATACCAAAAGGACGGGCTTCATGTTTATCCAAATAATTATAAAAAATACTGGTAGTATTTTTAAGACCTGCATTGAATCTGTGTTCTAAAGAGAGGCCTACAAGGGTTTGGTTGTTTGTTTCAAAACCGCGGGATGCTCTCCAGGTATAGGTAGCCTGTTCAGGATCTTCGGTAAAGTCCGATATCCCCAGAGAACTAGGTATTTGAGCCGTGTAGTCTATATGGTTTAATAAAAGGGAGATTTTGTTTGTTTCATCTAATTGGTAAGAGGTGTTCAGTAGAAAACCATCTCTTTCAAAACTATTGTTCTCTCGGTAGCCATCAGTTTCTAGATGTCCATATTGAAGGTTCATTTTAAGCTTTCCGTCATTATGATTAAAGGAAAAATTATTTTTAATCATATTGTAAGAGCCGAGGGTAAAGTTGTTTGAAAAATTAGTGGATTTGCCTAAGGCCTCTTTGGCTGTTAAAATAATGGTCCCGCCCAAATTTGCCCCGTATGAAGTGCCTTTGGGGCCTTTTATTACCTCTATTTGGGCAAGGTTCTCCAAATCGAATGACTCTATGGTAGAAGATCCAGTACCATTGGTTACCGGAATGTTGTTGTAGTACATTCGTAATTTATCGGTACCGTAAAGTGTTCTTGCTCCAATGCCCCGTATGGTAATTCTGTTGGTATTTAAAGCACCCGATAGAATATATACACCAGGAATCTGGTTGATGGATGAGACCATGTCCACAGGGCTGTAATTTTGAAATGTCTTTGCGGAAATAACTTCTGAAGGGGTAATACCGGTAGCAGCCTTGCTTTTAAGTGCGTCAATTAGAATAACCTCTTCCAATTGTGTGATGCTATCTTTGTTTATGGTTGTTTGAGAAAAAGAATGTAGGGAGGCAAAGACTAATAATATCCAGATGTATTTCATTGAAGAGTGTTAATATGTCAAATTTAAGGTTTAAAACCTAAACCCTATAGAGAGTCCGGCCCTGTACATGAACATATTTTGAAAATCTTTCGGATTTACGTTTCGTCCAAGGCCACCGTTTATTTCTAGGGTAAAACGTTCGCTCCTTGTTGCCCACTTGGCACCTGCGCCCAAACCAAGAGCTATAGTGTTGTAGTCATTGTTTCGAGTTCCTAAGTCATCGGAATCAAATTCGTCTTCTCCCGTATAATACAGGCCAAAGGCTTCGGCAAAAAAGCCACTTCTCGGAGCGTATCCGAAATAGGCGCGTAGGTTTGGCCCAATTCCAAAGTTACCGTTATAGTCCGTAGCGTCATTGTCCGCATAGATGGTTCCTCCAATACTGGTGTCCTCGTTTATATAATATTCGTAGGACGCCTCCACGGAAGAAGTAACCAAAAACTGGCCGATATTGAACTTTATCTCATGGTCGTTTTCTAATCTGGGATAGGCTTGCCCGGTGAGTTTAAAAGAGGAGATGATAATAAATAATAAGATAAAAGGCTTTTTCATTTTGTGTTGTTGATGATTGATAAAAATCAATACAAAGTTTGTTCCAAGGATACAAAATTAGGATATTAATAAGCAACTTAACCTGGTTTTAGGTAGTCCTTTTCTATTTTTGGACCAAACATAGACCCAATGAAGATTGTTTCTTATAATGTAAATGGTGTAAGAGCCGCTATAAAAAAAGGTTTGTTGGAATGGTTGAAGGCGGTTGACCCCGATGTGGTATGTCTTCAAGAAATAAAGGCCAATAAAGATCAATTGGAACTTTCCCTTTTTGAGGAGGCCGGATATCCTTATGGCTACTGGTACAGTGCCCAAAAGAAAGGATACAGTGGTGTGGCCATACTGACAAAGAAAGAGCCCGACAACATTGCATTTGGAACGGGTATCGATTATATGGACTTTGAAGGAAGAAACATCAGAGCCGATTTTGGGGATATCTCCGTTATGAGTATGTACTTGCCCTCAGGCACCAATTTGGCCAGGTTAGAGCATAAACTAACCTATATGTCAGACTTTCAAAAATATACCGATGAGCTCAGAAAAACGAGTCCGAACCTTGTTGTTTTGGGTGATTATAATATTTGTCACCAAGCAATAGATATTCATAATCCCGTAGGTTTAAAAAATGTATCCGGATTTTTACCCGTTGAAAGAGAGTGGATAGGAAATTTTATAAAGAGCGGATTCATAGACAGTTTTCGTCATTTTAATAAAGAACCGGATAATTACACGTGGTGGAGCTATAGGGCCAATGCGAGGAATAATAATAAGGGGTGGAGATTGGATTATGGTATGGTGGCCGAGTCTTTAGAAGAGCGTTTGCAGCGTTCGGTAATCTTGTCCGAAGCAAAGCATAGCGACCATTGTCCGATTTTACTCGAACTTAAAGATTAGGCAAAATAGAAACACCTTTATTTTTGTAATTTCGCCTTTTTTTAAACGCCTTATTAAATGAAATATACCTACCTTCCACATACTGATATCGAAGTAAGTAAAATTTGCCTTGGCACAATGACCTGGGGAAATCAAAACACAGAGCAAGAAGGGCATGAGCAAATGGATTATGCCGTTGATCAGGGGGTCAATTTTTTTGATACGGCAGAATTGTATCCCATACCTGCCCATCCGGACCGGCATTCGCTTACAGAGAAGATTATAGGTACTTGGTTCAAAAAAAATGGAAATAGGGATAAGATTGTACTGGCCTCAAAAATTGTAGGAAGGGCGGAAATGTGCAAATTCATTAGAACTACTGGTTTTAGTAGAGAATCCATTATCGAGGCGGTAGAAGGTAGCTTAAAAAGGTTGAAAACCGATTATATAGATATTTATCAATTGCACTGGCCAGAGCGTAACACCAATTATTTTGGCAAAAGGGGATACACGCACGATATTTCCGATCCTTGGGAAGACAACATACATCAAGTATTGGAAACCTTGCGAGATTTGATTCGGGAAGGAAAAATTAGACATGTGGGCATTTCAAATGAAACACCTTGGGGTACAATGCGATTTTTAGAAGAGAGCAAAGTGCATGCTACCTTGCCCAGGGCCATTACCATTCAAAATCCATATAATCTACTTAATAGATTGTTCGAAGTAGGACTTTCTGAAATATCGATGAGAGAACAGATAGGTCTATTGGCTTATTCGCCCTTAGGGTTTGGGGTGTTAAGCGGTAAATATTTGGGGGGTAGGTCTCCAGAGGGCTCTAGAATCACTTTGTTTCCCAATTATAAAAGATATAGTTCACAAACAGCCGTAGAGGCAACACAGAAATATTATGAATTGGCCATGGCCCATGATATTTCTTTGGCTCAGATGGCTTTGGCCTTTGTGAATTCAAGACCCTTTTTAACCAGTAACATTATAGGGGCCACTAGTATGAAACAGTTAAAGGAAAATATAGAAAGTATACATGTAACGCTGTCCGATGAGGTTTTAAAGGGCATAGAGAATATACATAACCAACATCCAAATCCCGCGCCATGAGCATAACATCGTTGATTTTTCTTAAAATAGGTTTTTGGCAAATGGTATTGATCATTTTGGTTATAGTGATCATATTGGTCTTTGCCAGGATTATGAGAGACAGGCGCTAACCAAATAGGCTAGCGACTACATCTTCTATTTTTGACGCCAATTGAATATTGATTTTGGTGTTTTTAAGCCCAATTTTATTGTTTTTGGATACAATTATAGTGGTGTAACCCAATTTTTCAGCCTCAACAATACGTTGTTCTACCCGTTGTACGGGTCTTATTTCTCCAGCTAAACCAACTTCGGCGGCAAAGCAGATTCCTTTTTCGATCGGGATATCCTCGTTACTGGAAAGTATAGCGACAATTACGGCAAGGTCAATAGCGGGGTCATCTACAGATATGCCACCTGTAATATTTAAGAATACATCTTTGGCACCTAATTTAAAACCGGCCCTTTTTTCCAAAACGGCTAAAAGCATGTTCAGACGTTTTGCATTGTAACCGGTCGTAGATCTTTGAGGGGTGCCATAAACTGCAGTACTCACCAAGGCCTGTATTTCTATCAGTAACGGGCGCATGCCCTCAACGGTCGAAGCAATTGCCGTACCACTTAAGCCCTCATCATTTTTGCTAATAAGTACTTCAGATGGGTTGTTTACTTCCCTGAGCCCGCTTCCTTGCATTTCGTAAATGCCCAATTCGGCAGTGGATCCAAACCTGTTTTTTAAAGATCTTAATAGCCTGTATACATAATTACGGTCACCTTCGAACTGTAAAACGGTATCTACCATGTGCTCTAAGATCTTGGGGCCGGCAATAGAGCCATCTTTAGTGATATGGCCAATGAGTATGACCGGTGTGTGGGTCTCCTTGGCAAATTTGATTAGTTCTGCCGTACATTCCCTGATCTGTGAGATACTTCCTGCTGCGGATTCTATATAATCTGAATGTAATGTCTGTATAGAATCTATAACGACAATATCGGGTTCTGTGGCCTCTATCTGTTTAAATATGTTTTGGGTCTTTGTTTCAGTAAGAATAAAACAGGTCTCACTGTTCGGGTGAATACGATCGGCCCTCATCTTAATCTGTTTCTGGCTTTCTTCTCCAGAAACATATAAGGTCTTGTAGGGTAGTTTTAGGGCGATCTGTAATAGTAAGGTGCTTTTTCCGACACCAGGCTCACCCCCCAAGAGAACAAGCGCCCCCGGCACCAAACCACCACCTAAGACCCGATTGAATTCTTGGTCAAAGGTGTTTATCCTAATTTCTTTCTCGGTACTTATCTCATGGACCAATAATGGTTTTGAAATCCTTTTTGTTCTGTCGGATGAAGGTTTCCAGCTAGATTTTTCTTCTTTCTGAACCACTTCCTCAACAACGGTATTCCATTCTTTACAGGCAGAACATTGTCCGACCCATTTGGCATATTGCGTTCCGCAATTTTGACAAAAAAAAGCGGTTTTAGTTTTGGCCATCTTTAGCTTTTCAGATTTGTGCTAAAGGTAGTAAGAAGTTTCAAAAATTTTGGGCAACGATTTTATTGATATGTTATATCTATTCCGATTTTTTCTTTTTATACTCAAGTATGGCAAGAAAGAAAGAGGCCCATGCCAAGAAGAGCGAAAGAGCGCTTAGGGCAAGTGCCAGATCACCTTTTAGGCCATAGTATGTAAAATAGATACCAGCGCAAACATAGTACTTGAAAATGCCTTTGATCATAATAATGTAGGTTAGGTTAAGATTTTGGGAATATAGGGATTTGGGGTCCTTTAAAATCCGAAATCGGCTTTTAAGGCATCGATTTTTTCCAATGCCATTTCTTTTGTCAAGAAATCTATCTCTTCCATCTGAAAAGCCTTTTCAAAAGTTTTTAAAGCTTTTTTTGGTTCTCCGAGTTGCTCGTAGTACTCACCTTCAAAGTAGAAACCGAGCATTGTCTCGGGGTATTCTTTTTTGCATAGGTCTGATAAGGGTTTCAATGATTCAAAATCCTCTTTTTTTCTTGATGCCGCATAGATTGCCATAATATCGTTCAGTGCTACGGGTTTACTAAATCCGAAAAGATCTACAATTCCTTGATATTTGTTCTCTAGGTATTGATAAACGGGTTCTTCCGAAGTTAATATCTGTGTTCTGTATTCTTTGGGGCTTATTGGTTTAAATATGCCGAAAACATTATCAAATGCTTTTCCTATTCCGTAAGTGGCTACAGAAATATGATCTGCCTTTTGATACTCGTCATAGAAATAATGAAGGGTTTCCTTGTCCAGGGCTTTGATGCCTTTATCAAGAGCTGCAATTTTTTTAGTGTCGTTAGATTGTTCTCCTTCCACAATTAACTGATAGAACATTTGTTTGTCAAAGGAGTTGAGTCTCATTGGTACCCTGCTCTCCATTTCTGGGGCAAGAGTGGGCGAAATACTCACATAGGCGTCAAAAATGGAGTTGTCTTTAAACAGCCAGTAATTCTGAAAGTTGGCGGTAATGTCGTATCCCAATATCATTCTAAAAGGGGCGGTACTATAATTTAGGTCTAGGTACGGAATAAGTTCCATACCAATAAACTCATAGAATTTTTTGCCCTTTTCACTGGGGAGACCGCTATTTGGGTCAAAGGCACAATCTTCGTATCGTATATTGTTTTCACTTTGGTTGACGCCTACGATTATACTTTCGGGCATTCCGTGGAAACGACTATAATATTTAGAAGTTGCGACCACTTGGTCAAAAAGATAATTTGCGTCCAGTACAACGATTAGGGGGTATTTTTTAGATTCGTCGAGTTCTGGCGGAAAGTAATATTGAACATCACGTCTTTCCTGTAATTTAAAAGATTCGAAAATTTCTTGGGTAGTTTGTGCTTTTATAGCGAACACCATGAACAGGGTCAATGGAAAAAGAAAATGGCGCATAAATTTGAATTTAAATAGTAGATGTACTACTTGTATCTGTTCAATAACGGTAATAGGAGAAAAGATATTGCACCAAAAACGACGTTCATCAAGGTTTGTGCGATCCACATAATCCACCCAAAGGCATCTCCAGAAACAGAACTAATTCCGAAAAGTACCAAGGCCTTGCTTACGAGGATTGGAAATAGGCCTACACCGCCATTGGTCGTCGCCATGGCAAAGGCCCCAAAGACAAAGGCTACCATAATTTCGTTAAGGGAAAGGCTGGCCGTTTCGGGGACCGTGAATTTTATGACCCACATCATTCCGATATAGCATACCCAGATGAGTAGGGTGTGGAAGACAAAGGCCCATTTTCTTTTCATTTTAAAAATGCTAAAAACACCGTCCATAAGGCCCTTTATGAAATGCTTAATTTTCAATGCAATGGAGGAGTTCGATTTTTTTACGAAAATGAAGAAGATGAGCACGGCAATGAGGCCCGCGGCCAATAGAAGAAGAATTCCGTTTAGGTCGAACCCTCTTTGTTCAAAAAAAGAAATGATAATATCGGTCTGTAGCAAGAGCGTTATAACCACTACAACTAGCAGCATAAACACATCTACCACCCTTTCTGTAACAATGGTTCCGAAACCTTTTTCAAAGGGTACTCCTTCGTAAGTGGTCAAGGCAGTTGCCCTTAGGATCTCACCTGTTCTTGGTACGCCCAAATTGGCCAAATAAGCCATGAATATCATAAATATGTTATTCGTTAATTTTGGTTTGTACCCGAGCGGTTCCAATAAATAATTCCATCGAATAGCTCTTGAGACGTGACCTATGATTCCTAGTAAAAGTGATAGTGTTACCCAGAAAAGATCGGCCTCCTTTATGTAAAAAAGAATGTCTTCTCTGTCTGCCGGAGATGTTTTGTGGTACCAATAAAGAACCAAAAAGACACCAATGGCAATAGGTAAAATTAATTTGAGCGTCTTTTTTAATGAATAGGTCACAATAAACTAACTATGTTTGACACCGAAATTAATCAAGTTATTGTCATTATTAAGGATATGGGAAAATAATTTCGAAGCTATGGCAATGGTCTTAGTTCAACAAGTTGTTCTCCTCGTTTGGAAAAACCAAGGCAGGATTAAATTTTTTAGCGTCCTCTATGGGCATCCATGCATAGGTGATCAAAATTAAGACATCGCCGACGGCCACTTTTCTGGCTGCAGCACCGTTTAAAGTGATTTCACCACTTTTTCTTGGTCCGGGTATGGCATATGTTTCTAGTCTTTCACCATTGTTATTGTTCACGATCTGCACTTTTTCACCCTGTACAATATTGGCGGCATCCATTAAATCTTCATCTATGGTGATGCTGCCTATATAATTTAGGTCTGCTCCTGTTACTTTTACTCTATGAATCTTAGACTTTACTACTTGTACTTGCATGGGACAAAATTAATCAATTGAGCGCTATATTGTCAATAAGTCTTACCTCGTTGGCATAAACGGCCACAAATGCTCTATATTTTACATTTGTTGTTTTACTTTTTATGGGTGTTAACGTTTCAACGTCCATAATTTCAAAATATTCCAATTCAAAATCATCATTTTCTAGAAACTGGTTTTTTACCCACTCTTTAATATCTAAAGCACTTTTCGTGCCAAATTGTTCTTTGGCAGTTTGTAAAGTTTTATAGATAAATCCGGCCTTTAGTCTTGTTTCGTTGCTTAACCTTTCATTTCTGGAGCTCATGGCCAATCCGTGGTCTTCGCGCACTATAGGGCATGGTACGATTTGAACGGGTATATCCTGGGACTCAACTAATTTTTCGATAATTCGTAATTGTTGAAAGTCTTTTTCGCCAAAATAGGCACGATTTGGTTTTATTATGGAAAATAATTGTTCTACAATGGTTCCTACCCCATTAAAGTGGTCTTCTCTAAATTTACCTTCCATAACTTTGTCCAAACCACCAAAATCATAGTTTTTGGCCTTTACCGAATCATCATAGATTTCTTCGACAGAAGGGGCAAAAACAAGAATATCCATATCTACCTTGCTTATAAGCTCTAGATCTTTTGCCAAGGTTTTTGGGTATTTGTTAAGGTCGTCTATGTTGTTGAACTGCGTGGGATTGACAAAAATACTTACAACCACATATTTGTTTTCTGAAGCCGCTTTTTTTATTAATTCCAGATGGCCTTTATGCAGGGCGCCCATTGTAGGAACAAGTCCTAAGCTATTGGAGGGCCTTATGTCCCTTAACCTTTCAATAAGCTCCTTTTTGGTGTTAATTGCGTGCATGTATAATTGTAATTAGCGAGCAAACTTACTATAAATACTGGTAATCTCTATATTTTTTGTAATTTTGCATCTGCGTTTCTGCGAAAAATAAAAAATAGCTTTTATGAATGGTAAAAAGGTATTGTTTGTATCTTCTGAATTAGTTCCATACCTCCCCGAAAATGAAGTTTCACATATGTCATATGAGGCCCCCAGAATGGTTAACAGCAATGGAGGGCAAATCAGGATTTTTATGCCACGTTATGGTAACATCAATGAAAGAAGGCATCAGTTGCATGAAGTAATCCGGTTATCGGGCATGAACCTTGTGATCAATGACATGGATATGCCTTTGATTATAAAGGTGGCCTCCATTCCTAGAGAGCGTATACAGGTATATTTTATAGATAACGAAGAGTATTTTAAAAGAAAAGCCACCTTTACCGATAAAAAAGGAGAGTTGTTTCCAGATAATGACCAAAGAGCCATATTCTTTGCGAAAGGTGTAATGGAGACGGTAAAGAAATTGAATTGGTCTCCAGATATTATCCATGTTCATGGTTGGATGGCAAGTTTGTTGCCTTTGTATTTGAAAAAGTACTATGCGGACGAACCTCTTTTTGCCGATAGTAAAATTGTTTTATCCGTTTACGGCAAAACTTTTGACGGTGAGTTGGACAAGGATATGATCAAAAGAATTGCTTTCGATGGAATCCCCGAAGAAAAAATAGCGCCCTTGGCGCACCCCACCTATAATAATTTGTTAAAAGTGGCCGTGGATTATTCGGATGCCATTATTTTAGCTTCGGAGGAAATTCCAGAAGAAATTACGACCCATATTTCCAACCTTCAAAAACCAGTGTTACCATATGTTCCTGTGCAAGAATTCGAAGAAGCATATGCTAATTTTTATAACACCGAAGTTTTAAAATAAACTGAATGAGTATTTGTAAAAAAGGCGCTTTTCCCACGGTATTGGGTTTGGTTTTTATGTTTGTTTTTTTTTCTTCTTGTGAAGAGGATTTAACCACGGTCGGTTCCGGTGTCGTAAAGGGAAATACTTTTAGCACTGGAAAAAAAGTGTACGATGTGTATGCTTATAATAAGAACATTGAAGCTGTTAGAACCAATAAACTACCTGTTTACCAGTTGGGTACTTTTAATGATCCGGTATACGGAAAAACAGAGGCTTCAATTACCTCGCAGATAAGATTGTCTACGGCAAACCCTACTTTTGGGGCATTAAGACAAAGTGTGGAAGATGGGGCCGACACCGATGACAGTGAAAGTACCATAGAAGAGAATGAAACCGTTAAAGAGGTCTACCTCTATATTCCCTATTTGACAGAAAGTGGATCTAGGGATACGGATGCGGATGGAGTTGAAGATAAGTTCGATTCAGATCCTGAAGACCCTACCAACGATAGTGATAACGATGGTGTTGCCAACTATCTGGAAACTGCAGCAGGGACAGATCCTTTAGACTCTAATAGTGTAGATGCGGATGGAGATGGTATAAACGATACGGATGATGTTACCATTGTAACTAACAACTTTGCTAAGCAGGTAGATTTGGATAGTATTTATGTAAACGGAAAAAATTACGATGAACTTGGAGGAGAGGCTCCGGCCTTTAAACTTAAAGTGGAGCGTTCTACTTACTACCTAAGAGATTTAGATCCAAACACCAATTTTCAAGAATCTCAACAATATTTTTCTTCGCAGGAATTTTCCCCGTCGTTTGTTTCTGATGTCCTATTCGATTCTGAGGTAGATGGAAATATTACCATAGATAATAAAGAAATTTTGATTCCGAACGAAGACAACGATACAACAGAGGATGTGGATGAGTCTTTGACCTTTACCAAGTTGAGTCCGGGAATAAGGATCCCTTTGAACAAAGAGTTCTTTCAACAGAATATTTTGGACAAGGAGGGAAGTTCTGAGCTTTTGAGCCAAGCTAATTTTATAGAATTTATACGTGGTATCCATTTGTCATTGGAATCGGTGAGTAGTGAAGATATAATGGTTCTTCTTGATTTGACGCAGGCAAATATTACAATTTCGTATACCTATCAATCCTACAATACTACAGATAGCGAAATAGAAGAGAAAGAAGGAGAGTTTGTTTTGAACTTGTTAACAGGTTCCAGTACAACAGGTTATACCGGAAATGCCGTAAATACTTTTATTAATGAAGCTTATCCGGCAAATATTGCACAATCTTTGGACAATGGCGAGGATGCTTCGCGAATTTATCTCAAAGGAGGTGCTGGTATTACGGCCAATATAAATCTTTTTGAACCTGATAACGGAGAAGATATAATAGAGCAAATAAGGGCCGAAAACTGGATCATCAATGAAGCTGAGTTGGTGTTTTATATTGATCGTGATTATCCTGGTATGTCTGAAGGTGCTGCCGAGCCACCTAGACTGTACCTTTACAATGCTGAGACAAATGAACAGCTGTTCAATGTGAATACCGAGCAAAGCTCTGCCGATAACCTATACGGCTTGTTTTTAAATTACGGGGGTGTTATAGAAAAAGAATCCGACAAGGGCGTTAAGTATACCGTTAGAATTACGGAACATTTAAATAATATGATCGTTAGGGATTCTGTCAACAGTACTTTAGGATTGACGTTGACTTCTGATATTCAGAATATAAGTGTAGCAAATGCTTTGTTGACCGAAGGGGAAAAAGATATTCCTACGGCCTCTACCATTACTCCTCTTGGTACTGTTTTATATGGGAGTAATATTCCTGAGGGAGACCCCAATTATGATAAAAGATTAAGGTTGGAGATCAGTTATACCAAAACCGACTAATTTAGATCAGATTGTAATATCAAATTCTTACCGTTTATACAATTCAAGGATTTTATACGTTCTACATCCAAAGAAGTGTATAGTTATTGGATATTAGACTATTTTTACACTTTAATTATTAATATAATACCCTAAATAACAATATAATATGTGTGGAATTGTAGGTTACATTGGTCATAGAGACGCTTTTCCTATTATAATAAAAGGATTACAACGCTTGGAGTATCGTGGATACGATAGTGCCGGTATTGCTTTGTTTGATGGAACAAGCATTAATTTAGCCAAGACCAAGGGTAAGGTGGAAGATTTAAAAAATAAGGCCAAGAATATATCTCAAGAAGGTAAAATCGGAATAGGGCATACAAGATGGGCTACGCATGGTATACCTAATGATGTGAATTCTCATCCGCACTACTCCAACTCCGGAGATTTGGTTATTATACATAATGGGATCATTGAAAATTATGAGTCCATTAAGAAAGAATTGATAAAAAGGGGGTATACGTTTACTTCTGATACCGATACCGAAGTGTTGGTAAACCTTATTGAAGAGGTCAAAAAGACCGAAGATGTAAAGTTGGGGCAAGCGGTTCAAATAGCTTTGAATCAGGTTGTAGGGGCGTATGCTATAGCGGTTTTCGATAGAAATAAACCAGATGAGATAGTGGTTGCCAAATTGGGGAGTCCCTTGGCGATCGGAATAGGGGAAAATGAGTTTTTTATAGCCTCCGATGCATCACCTTTTATAGAATTTACCAATAATGCCGTGTACCTCGAAGATGAAGAAATGGCCATTGTTAGACTAGGTAAAGAGATAAAATTAAGAAAAATAAAGAACGATGCCGTTGCATATCCAAGAATCATGGAATTGCAAATGAATCTTGAGGAGATAGAAAAAGGAGGGTACGACCACTTTATGTTAAAGGAAATATATGAGCAACCTAGGGCAATTAAAGACACATACAGGGGGAGACTTTTGGCAGAGCAGGGCTTGATCCGCATGGCTGGGATCGATCAGAATTTAGAAAAATTCATGAATGCCAATAGAATTATTATAGTTGCCTGTGGAACTTCTTGGCATGCCGGTCTTGTCGCGGAATATATTTTTGAAGACCTGGCCAGAATACCTGTAGAGGTAGAATATGCTTCTGAGTTTAGATATAGAAACCCGGTAATAACCGATAAAGATGTTTTAATAGCCATTTCGCAATCTGGAGAAACGGCCGATACATTGGCAGCAATTAAACTGGCCAAAGAGAAAGGAGCTTTTGTATTCGGTGTTTGTAATGTGGTAGGTTCTTCAATAGCAAGAGAATCGCATGCAGGTGCGTACACGCATGCCGGTCCTGAAATTGGGGTCGCATCTACCAAGGCCTTTACTACACAAATTACTGTATTGACTTTGTTGGCGTTAAAATTGGCAAAAGAGAAAGGTACTTTTTCACAAACCCAATTCCATGAGTTTTTAACTGAATTGGAAACTATTCCGAGTAAAGTGGAAAAGGCTTTGGAATCAAATCCGTTAATTGAGATTATTTCCGATGTATATAAGGAATCTACAAATTGCTTGTATTTAGGAAGAGGGTATAACTTTCCTGTGGCATTGGAAGGAGCTTTAAAATTAAAAGAGATCAGTTATATCCATGCCGAGGGGTACCCGGCAGCTGAGATGAAGCATGGTCCAATTGCCTTGATCGACGATCAGATGCCTGTTTTCGTGATTGCTACCAAAAAAGGACATTATGAGAAAGTGGTAAGTAACATCCAAGAGATTAAATCTAGAAAAGGAAAGATTATCGCAATTGTGACAGAAGGAGATGAACAAGTGACCGAATTGGCGGATCATGTTATAGAGGTTCCTGAGACCTTAGAGAGTTTAACACCTTTGTTAACTACAATTCCACTTCAATTATTATCGTACCATATTGCAGTAATGAGGGGTTGTAATGTAGACCAGCCCAGAAACCTTGCAAAATCGGTTACTGTGGAATAAAGTTAAGATGAAGTTAAATAAACAAAGGGATGTCTTTTAAGGCATCCCTTTTTTTGTTGATTAGTTTTGAGGATATAGTTGTTTTTGTTGGTTATTATTGCCATAATAATACTATGCATGCATAATTTTTTTCAAATTACTATTTTTGAACAAAAATTATCTGTAACTTGAGACCAAACAAACTTTAACTTAAATTTAGAATGAGAGCATTATTATTGATAACATTGATTTTGTTCGGGACCGCAGGTTTTTCTCAAACTACGATTAATGGGCATGTTGTTGACCAGAACAACGAACCCATTCCCGGAGCAAATATTGTAATTGTAGGTAAGGCAATAGGCACAACTACAGATTTTGATGGTAATTTTGTGTTGCAAACATCTGAAGAGCCCCCTTTTCAGTTGAGCATTACCAGTATTGGTTATACGGATGGTCTAGAAAACATTACATCCAATAACCAGACTATTACCGTAGTGTTGGCCGAGTCCGAGACCTTTTTGGATGAAGTTGTCATATCGGCTTCAAGAACACCCGAAAGAATTTTTGAATCACCGGTTACGGTAGAAAGAGTTGGTCTTTCGGATATTAAGAACACGGCTTCTGCCGATTTTTATGGTGGACTGGAAAATTTAAAAGGAGTAGATGTAAACACGAACAGTTTAACATTTAAATCGGTAAATACCAGAGGTTTTGCAACCTTCGCCAATACCAGGTTTATGCAATTGGTAGACGGAATGGATAATTCTACTCCTGCTTTGAACTTTCCAATAGGAAATTTGGTAGGTTTGGTGGAACCAGATGTGCTTAGTGTAGAATTATTGCCAGGGGCATCCTCCGCATTGTATGGTGCAAATGCCTTTAATGGTATTTTATTTATGCGCAGTAAAAATCCGTTCGATTATCAGGGTATAAGCGTATCGGTAAAACAAGGGGTTACTTCTCAAGAAGCCGCGGGTACCAATTCCTATACAGATATCGGTATAAGGACGGCACATAAGTTCAATGATAAATTCGCTATAAAATGGAACTTTGGCTATTTAGATGGTACCGATTGGGCCGCTACCAGTGAAGTAGATAAATTTGATCCAACCCGAACTAGGGCAGATTTGGACTATAATGGTATTAACGTATATGGAGACGAAGTGGTCACCAATATTAAGGATGTAGCCCTTACTTTAGAAGGCTTAGGGATATTGCCAGCGGGTGCAAATGCTTTGGTGCCATCTGTTAATGTTAGTAGAACCGGTTATAACGAAAGGGATCTTACCAACTATACGGCAAGGAGTATTAAATCTGATTGGGGTCTTTATTATAGACCTATAGAAGGTAGTAACCTAGAATTTTCATATGTAGGTAAGATAGGTACCGGAAATACGATTTATCAGGGGACCAATCGATATAACATAGCCAACTTTTTTCAAGAACAGCATAAGTTGGAGATTAGGGACGACAACTTTTTTGTAAGAGGATATTTAGTTGCCGATAAAGCGGGTGACTCATATGATATGGTGTTTACCGGAATAAATATCAATAGAGCTTGGAAAGATGATAGCACTTGGTTTGGTGAGTATACCGGAACCTATGTACAGGCGACATTGGCCGGGGCTACTGATGAAGAGGCACATGCTGCAGCAAGGGCACAAGCAGAATCAGGTAGGTATGAACCAGGGTCGCCAGAATTTAAATCTGCTTTTGAGCGTGTAATAAAAAATCCAGACCTTTCTGAAGGCTCGCAATTTAGGGATGCCTCCAAGTATTATCATGCAGATGCCAATTATAATTTCAGCAAATTGATAGATTGGGCAGAAATACAGGTGGGAGGCTCTTACAGAAAATATAAATTAAATTCATTTGGTACTATATACACCGATTTTGATAGTGCTATCGATTATTCGGAATATGGCTTGTATACACAGGTGCAAAAGAAAATAGACCTAAAAGGAGACCAAAGTCTTAAACTTACGGGGTCAATACGATATGACAAGCAAGATTTTTTTGATGGTTTCTTTTCTCCAAGAGTGTCTGCAGGTTATACCATTAACAGAGATCATAATATAAGGGCTTCCGTACAAACAGGTTTTAGAAACCCTACCACACAAGACTTGTTTATTGGATTGGATGCAGGTAGTGCAATTTTGGTTGGTGCAGCACCGGATAATTTGGATCGTTACTCCAGAGAGTATACTGTGAGTGGTGGTGGCCAGTTATTGGGGCAGCCAGAAAGCATTACACAAACAGGTAGGGCAGCTTACACCAATTCATATTCGGCAGAATCAGTACTACGTTTTGCCGAAACAGAAAATCCTGCAGATCTAGAGATAGGAAATCCTGGTTTGGTAGAGCCGGAACAGGTTACTTCTGTTGAAATAGGATATCGCGGTAAGGTAGATAAGTTGGTCATAGATTTTAGTACTTACTATAATATGTATGATGGCTTTCAATCACCTGAAAATGTAGTGGCACCATTATATGGAACGGTAGGTGACGGGTCTCTTTCATTGGCGGCCATAGCCAATGGTGATTATAAAGTCTATCAGGCCTATACAAATTCTGATGCGGACATAAATTCTTATGGAGCTTCTATTGGGTTAAGGGCTAAAGTGTTGGGCAATTTTGATTTAGGAGGTAGCTATACGTTTACAAAATTGGATTTTGACAGAGCCGCGAATCCAGATTTTCAAGTGCAGTTCAATACTCCAGAACATCAGTTTAAAGCATCTTTTGGAAATGAGGAACTTTTTAAAAATTTCGGCTTCAATATAAATTATAGATTTAGTGATGATTATTATTGGGAGGCTACCTTTGGTAATGGCGTAATTCCAGAGTTTCACGTTGTAGATGCCCAAATTAACTATTCTGTGCCGAGTATTAAATCTACCTTTAAAATTGGAGGCAGCAATTTATTGGGAGAGGAGTACTATACTGCATTCGGTACTGGGTTTATTGGGTCGATGTACTATTTATCATGGACCATAAATAACTAATTTAAAATTTAATCTAGCTTTAAAATGAAAAAAATAAAATATATAGTTCTCTTTTTTGCAGCGTTCTGTTTTTTTGCCTGTAACGATGAAGAGGATGTAGATCTTGCCGAAGAGGTTATAGTGGAGGAACTTCCAGAGTTAACAGCAGGTTCCGCTGATTTTTCTACCTATGTTTCCATAGGAAATTCATTGACCGCGGGGTATACCGACGGTGCTTTGTTTCAAGCCGGTCAAATAAACTCTTTGCCCAATATGCTGTCGCAGAAATTTGCGTTGGCAGGAGGTGGTAATTTTACACAACCACTTACGAACGACAATCTTGGTGGACTTGCAGTTGCGGGCGATAGAATACCGGGTTTTGACCCGAGGCTTGTATTTGGCGGGTCTGCTCCGGTGTCTTTAGAGTCTGTTGTAGGACCTGTCACCGTAACTACCGATATTGCTTTAAACAATCCTACGGGGCCTTTTAATAACCTTGGGGTGCCTGGGGCAAAAAGTTTTCATTTGTTGGCTCCGGGATATGGAAATCTTGCAAACCTAAGTTTGGGACTTGCAAATCCGTATTTCGTTAGAATGACCGGTACAACACCGGATATAAGTGTTTTGGAATCGGCCATGGCGCAATCTCCAACATTCTTTACATTGTGGATCGGTAATAATGATGTTTTAGGGTATGCATTGTCGGGAGGGGATGGTTCAGATCCGATCACCCCGGTTTCAGGTGCTCCGGGGGTTGGGTTCGATGGTACATATGGAGCATTGATCGCAACACTTACCAGTGGTGGAGCAAAAGGAGTGGTCGCCAATATTCCGAATGTAACCAGTATTCCTCATTTTACTACAGTTCCCCATAATCCATTGGACCCGACCAACGAGTCTTTCGGACCTTTAATTCCCACGTTAAATGGAATATTTGGGCAATTAAATCAAGTGTATGACTTTTTGGGAGCCCCTGAACGAAAAATCGAATTTTCTGAAACTGAGGCCAGTGAAGTGGTTATATGGGATGAAACCTTAACGGATTTATCCGCTCAAATAACTGGAGTCTTAAATGCTAGCCCCACTTTTCCCGCATTTGTTCAAACATTTGGGTTGCCTGCCGAAGCAGCTCCTTTAGTAGCAACTTTATTAGGTAATACATACGGACAAACGAGAGAGGCAACAGAAGATGATTTATTTGTATTGTCCAGCTCATCGGTAATAGGTACGGTAAATACCTCATCTGTAGTGGCTTTAATGGAGCAAGGGTTGTCACAAGAATTGGCAGGTCAGTTTTCTGTAGAAGGTATTACCTTGCCCTTGGCCGATAAATGGGTGCTTATTCCGAGTGAGCAAGAGGAAATAGCCAATGCAACGGCTAGTTTTAATTCGATCATAGCCTCTACTGCCAGTCAGGCTGGTTTGGCTTTGGTTGATGCCAATGCCTTAATGGATCAATTGGCCAATGGAGGTATAACAAGTGAAGAGTTTACATTGACCGCCAGTCTTGTAACTGGAGGCGCTTTTTCTTTGGATGGCGTTCACCCTACCGCAAGAGGATACGCTCTTATTGCAAACGAATTTATGAAGACAATAGATGCGACCTATGGCTCTAATTTTGAGGCATCTGGAAATTTTGTAAATGTTGGGGACTATCCTACAAACTATTCTCCTACATTACAATAAAAACCATAATATGGAAAAAATAAAAAAGGTGCATTCTGTGCATCTTTTTTGTTTTTTAAAAAACCCTAAAAAACAATTTTTGTTTAAAATGGAAAGGTATATCTTTGCAGCCTGAAAATCAGAGCATTTTTTAAGATATTTTAAAAGTAATATATAAACAAAATAGTAATGTCAAAAGTTACAGGTAAAGTTTCGCAAATCATTGGACCAGTGGTTGATGTAGAATTTCAGTCAGGAGATAGTCTTCCAAAAATCTATGACTCATTGGAAATAACCAATAAGGATCAATCAAAATTGGTTTTGGAAGTACAATCACATGTTGGTGAAAACACTGTTCGAACCATTTCTATGGATTCGACCGATGGATTGAGTAGGGGTACCGAGGTAGTTGCTACCGGTGCTGCAATACAAATGCCTGTAGGTGATGATGTATATGGTCGTCTTTTTAATGTAATCGGTGATGCTATCGATGGTCTTGGTAATTTACCAAAGGCAGGTAAAGATGGTTTGCCTATTCACAGAGAAGCTCCAAAATTCGAAGATTTATCCACTTCTACCGAAGTACTTTTTACAGGTATTAAGGTTATAGATTTGATAGAGCCTTATGCAAAAGGAGGTAAGATTGGATTATTTGGTGGTGCCGGTGTTGGTAAAACCGTATTGATACAGGAGCTGATCAATAACATAGCCAAGGGTCATGGTGGTCTTTCGGTATTTGCCGGTGTTGGAGAAAGAACTCGTGAAGGAAACGATTTGCTTCGCGAAATGTTGGAATCTGGTATTATTAAATACGGTGACGATTTCATCCATTCTATGGAAGAAGGCGGATGGGACTTGTCAAAAGTAGATAAAGAAGCTATGAAAGATTCAAAAGCGACATTCGTTTTTGGACAAATGAACGAACCACCGGGAGCACGTGCACGTGTGGCGCTTTCAGGATTGACTATTGCGGAGTATTTCCGTGACGGTGCCGGCGAAGGTCAAGGTAAAGACGTACTATTTTTCGTAGATAATATATTCCGTTTTACACAGGCAGGTTCTGAGGTATCCGCATTATTGGGCCGTATGCCTTCTGCGGTTGGTTATCAACCTACCTTGGCGACAGAGATGGGAGCTATGCAAGAACGTATTACCTCTACAAAAAGAGGTTCTATTACTTCTGTACAGGCAGTATATGTACCTGCGGATGATTTAACGGATCCAGCGCCAGCGACAACATTTGCCCACTTGGATGCAACTACAGTACTTTCACGTAAGATCGCAGAGTTGGGTATATATCCAGCGGTGGACCCATTAGATTCTACTTCTAGGATCTTGACCCCTGAAATTTTGGGCGAGGATCACTATGCTTGTGCACAGCGTGTAAAAGAGTTGTTACAACGTTATAAGGAGTTACAGGATATTATCGCCATTTTGGGTATGGAAGAATTATCGGAAGAAGATAAATTGGCGGTTGGTAGAGCAAGACGTGTACAACGTTTCTTATCTCAACCTTTCCACGTTGCAGAGCAATTTACCGGTATTCCCGGTGTATTGGTAGATATTAAGGAAACTATTAAAGGATTCAATATGATTATGGACGGTGAGTTAGATCACTTGCCAGAATCTGCTTTTAACCTTAAAGGTACTATCGAAGAAGCTATCGAGGCTGGAGAGAAAATGTTGGCTGAAGCATAATTTTAGTGCAAAGTGCTATAAACTTTATACTAACTACTTAATACTAAAAAAATGTATTTAGAAATTGTATCGCCTGAGGCTACTTTATTTTCTGGAGAAGTAACATCTGTCACTGTACCTGGTATCAATGGTGAGTTTCAAATGTTACATAATCACGCACCTATTGTTTCTTTGCTGCAAGAGGGCAAGGTGAAAGTGGAAGGCAATATTGCAATAGATGAGGATTATGCTTCTAAATTCACTAAAGATCAAAGTGGGAACACCGTATTGGAGATTTCTAGTGGTACGGTAGAACTTAAGGATAACAAAGTAATCGTATTGGCAGATTAGTCAATATTAGAAATATTAGAAAAAGCCGCATTTTTACAGTGCGGCTTTTTTTATTGCCGGTAGTTGAATATGATATTAAGAGCCTAATCAAAAGAAATAAATAGGCTAAAGATGTTATTTTGATATTGAGGTGTTTTTTGTTTATTTTATTGAGCGTTTAATTATTTTGATATGAAGAAGGTTGTTTTTTTAGTTTTTATTTTAGGTTGTTCATTTATGGTAATGTCTCAGGGAGATAACGATAGTCCTGCTCTTATGAATGGTTATGAAGGTAATTTACGACTTATTCACAGAGTTAAAGAAGCTTCCCTTGAAGCGGACGGGTCCCCTTATATAAACGATAAATTTAGACCTGCAATAATCTATCCGGATAATAAAACTTTTTTGGTTAGGTATAACGCCAAAGATGATGAAATAGAAGTTCAATTAAAGAAAGATGAGTTTTTATCATTGGATAATCGACATGTCGATTATAGGGTTGTTATAAAAGAAATAGGAACTACATATCAGACAGTATATTCTGAAGGTGTTAAAATGCCAGGTTATTATGTAGAAGTGGTAAATGGAAATAACGTATCCGTGTTTAAGAAACAGATTAAGAAATTTGTTGAAGGAAAAAAACCGTCTGAAAATTATGGCCTGTACAAAAAACCATATTTTACAGACCCTGAAAATATTTTCTTTGTTCAGCTTGAACCAAATGGGAAGATTCAGGAACTTCCTAAAAGAAAAAAATCTTTCATAAAACTATTTAAAGAAAACGAAGGTGCTGTTAAAAAATATCTTAGTGATCATAAAATCAATTTATCCAAAGAATCGGACATAAAAAAGGTCATTACATATATAAATACACTTTACAGCTAGTTAAGACATAGTCTTTATAGTTTGTATTTTAACCAATCTTTTCTGTTGTTAAGTTGTTTTTTTGTAGGCATGTCACCATGTTTTTCTTGTAATTCTATTGTATAAGTTGGGTCGGGCAGTAACTTGACTTCAGTGGTCTTTGTGTTTTCGAAGCGTTCAAAATTAACCGAAATTACATCGTTTGGTTTAAATTGGGATAAAAACTCATTGAATTGAATATCCTTAGGAAAGTCTTGGCCGTTTATGGAGGTAATCACGTCTCCTTTGTCTAACCCTGCAATATAGGCGGGTGTGCCTTTTTTAGGGTTCGATTGTATTTTTCCGTGACCATCACCGTCCAAAGACACGCTTACTCCAACATAAGGAGCTTCTAAGTTTTGTTTCAACGTGACCCCCACAGAATTTAACAATTCATTGTAGTTGGGCATTTCACTTTTATAAATATAGTTATTGAAAAAAGTATTGGCAAAGTCATCGCCCGCATATTCGGATAGTGTTTGCTGAAGATTTTCTATGATGTAAGATTTTTCGGTTTTACCATATTTTTTCCAGACCAACTTCATATAGTCATCTAGGTTAAGGTCTTTTTTTCTTAGGGATAGGTCCAAGGCCAACCCTAGTACACTACCATAGGAATAATAGGAAATAAATGTGTTTTCCCTATTCACAGGGTCTACTGAGGTGGCCGCATCTACAAAGGGAGCTTGGTAGCTCATTTCTATTGGGTTAAAAAACTGACGGGCAGGGGAGTTCCAAACATAATTGAACGTACCCGTGAGTCCTTCAATATACTCTTGGGGCGAAATTAAACCGGCCCTACATAGAATCAAGTTTGTGTAGTAACTCGTGAAACCTTCTGCAAACCATAAGGCACCGCTCATATTCGCTTTTTCAAAGTTGAAAGGTTCCAATGATTTTGGGCGTATACGCTCTACGTTCCACGCATGAAAAAACTCATGGGATACAGTACCTATGTTACGTTCCATTCCTCCTTTTGCCAGACTTCGTGTACTGGTTAGTATGGTAGAGTTTCTATGTTCCATACCATCACCCGATGCATTGGGCATGTAACAGGCTAAAAAGGTGTATTTGTTATAATCGAACTTGGGTAGTTCTCCATAAACCTCTTTCTCGGCCAAAACTACTTTTTTTACCTTTTCAAAATAGGTGTCTGCCTCTTCTTCGGTACCTGGATCATGTAGTACTAGTTGAATTGTTTGTCCGTTTACCTGAAACTCTCGTAGCTTAAAAGCACTGATTTCTGTTGGGCTATCCATAAAATAATACAGGTTGGGCGCTGTGTAAGTAGTGCCAGAAACCAAAGGCAATTGAGTAGCTACCTTCCAGTTTAAATCTTTTCGGACCTTAAAATCCACCATTATTTTTCTATCGCTTAAAGAAGGGGCGTATAAGAAAGTTGCCGGAATATTTAAATGGGCATGGGTTTCATCTATTTGAGAATATGTGCCTCCACCACGATTGGCAAACAAGGTATATTCTATATTAATGGTTCCGTCATGGCCTGTTATCTGCCATTGATAAGGGTCTGGGCGCAATACTTTTAGTCTTTTGCCTTTACTGTCCGTTGCAGTTAAGCCGTATACATTTTTAGCAAATTCGTGCAAGGCGTACCTTCCCGGAGAGGTTCTGCTCATACGAACGGACAATGTGTCTGATGTAACATTCGGAAAGCTTACTTTAATGTTTGCTTCATGATGAACAGCGTTCTCAAACGAAATAACATATGAGTTGGTCTGTGCCTTGGCAATAAAAGAACAAAAAAATAGGACTATTAAGTATTGGTAAGCCTTCATGCAAAAAAATTATTTAATTAGTAATTAAATATATGGATTTCAAACAAAGATATTTTGTGCGGCCAGAAAATTAAGTGTTAATTACAATAAATTCTTTTAGAAACTTCACGGCCGAACATTTTTTAAAATACATTTTATATAAAATTGTTGAAATACATTGGATTTATGGATCAATAGAAACTAAATTTGGGAGTATGTCTGATTTTCCCAATAAATTACAGCACAAGCTGGATAAAAGGTATAACGAAAATTCGATTCGCCAGTTGGGGAAATCGACGTCATTGGTCGATTTTTCATCCAATGATTATTTGGGATTTGCAAGAAATGAAGAATTGTTTTCAAAGACCTTTCAACTTCTATTGAGTAAGAATATAGCCCAAAATGGGGCAACGGGATCACGTCTTTTAACAGGTAATTATCCGTTGTTTTCCGAATTGGAACAAATGTTGGCTGAATTTCACAATGTAGAAAATGCTTTGGTGTTCAATTCGGGGTATGATGCCAATATTGGTTTTTTTGGGGCTGTGCCCCAGCGGGGAGATTTTGTTTTTTATGATGAATGGATTCATGCCAGTATCAGGGACGGCTTGCTTATGAGCCATGCGAAAAGTTATAAATTTTTACATAACGATCTTACTGACCTAAAAAAGAAAATAGCAACCATCTTACATTCAAAAACTGACCATGTAGATTCTGAAATATACGTAGTTACAGAATCTGTATTTTCAATGGATGGAGATTCTCCTGATATACATGAATTGGTCCACCTATGTAAAACCAATGGATGGCGTTTGGTAATAGATGAGGCCCATGCCGTTGGGGTATTTGGAAACAAGGGTCAGGGATTGGTCCAAGAATTAGGGTTACAGGAGGATGTTTTTGCAAGGCTTGTTACGTTTGGCAAGGCTATGGGTGTTCACGGGGCCGCAATTTTAGGAGAAAATCGGTTAAAGGATTACTTGGTTAATTTTGCTCGAAGTTTTATTTATTCAACAGCTTTACCTCCTCATGGTAGTGTTAGTATTCTATCGGCCTATAATTTCTTAATGAACGAGGGAAATAGAGAAAGGCAACAATTAAAAGAAAATATTGTTTTTTTTAAGGAAGGGCTTAAAAAGAAAAAACTGGACACGCATTTTATAGAAAGCGATTCGGCCATACAGTGTTGTGTTCTTCCAAATAACGATACGGTAAAATTGGTGTCCGGTAAATTGGCCTTAAAAGGATTTGATGTAAAGGCGATTTTGTCTCCTACGGTCCCAAAAGGTGCCGAAAGATTAAGGTTCTGTATCCATAGTTATAATTCAAAAGAGGAATTAGGGCTCGTTTTACAATTATTATCTGATTATATTTAAAGACATGGCTGAAAAATTTTATCTTCTTGCTTCTTTCGAATATGTGGCCGATGTGCAGATTTTAAAGGGTAAATTGGAGTCTGAGGGTATTCAGGTTTTTCTCAGGGACGAAAACACGCTGAACTCCGACCCTTTGATCAGTAATGCTATTGGAGGGGTAAAGCTACAAGTCTATTCTAAAGACAAGGATAGGGCAATTGAAATATACAATGATGTAAGGGCCTATGCTTTGGACAAAAATAATAATCCTGTTATCTGTCCCAATTGTAAAGCTGCAAAATCTGAAGTATATTATAACGAAAAAGGAATTTTCTATAAACTTTTTCCTTTCTTTGAAAAAAGAAAATACAAGTGCTTAAATTGTGGAATAATCACTAAATCAATTACATAATGCAAAAGATTTTTGTTGCAGGTATCTCAACGGGTGTAGGCAAAACGTTGGCTTCGGCCATAATAACAGAGGCCTTAAAAGCTGACTATTGGAAACCGGTACAATCTGGTGATTTGGATAACACCGATAGTGATACGGTAAGAAACCTTATCTCCAACGATAGAACGGTAATTCATCCGAGCAGTTATGAGTTGAATGCGGCGATGAGTCCACATGCTGCGGCAGATATCGATGGTGTTCTCATAGATCGTTTTCATATAAACGAACCGGCTACTGAAAATCATTTGGTAATTGAAGGAGCCGGTGGTCTCTTGGTGCCTTTGAACAATGAAGATACTATGTTCGATATAATTATGCCCGAGTACAAAGTGGTCGTTGTATCCAAGCATTATTTAGGAAGTATAAACCATACATTACTGACCATAGGATGGCTTCAAAACAAGGGGTATGATGTTTCCGTTCTGTTCAACGGAAATGAAAACAGACATACAGAAAATATTATACTTCATAAAACAGGGGTGTCACTTATAGGTAGGATCGAAGATGAGTCAAGGATAGACAAAGAAGTGGTAGCTAAGTATGCTGGTAAATTTAAGCATATATTAGAGAGTTTATAAACGCTGTAATATTGTAGCGTTTTCAACGTTTGCTGAGACTTTGTAGTGTTTTTTTAAGTAAGCCTCAATATATTCGTTCTCTTCTATTTCTTTTTTATCGAAAATACGCTTGTTCTTTCTGATGACTATCGTTTTTGGTTGTAGCTCTTCCATGATATAACGAAGTTCATCCATTGAATTTTTGCGAGAAGTGTTATAAAAAGGGTATAGTTCGTCTCTATATATATTGCTCGGATGGGTAGCCGCCTTAGATGGTGGAAGTTTATCAAGAGGCCAATATCCGATATGGTATCCTAGAAAAAAAATATTTTTGGTCTCAAGGTTGTTTTCCATAATGTATCTAGGAATACTAAATCCTTCCCCGTTATAAAAAGTACCTTGTTCTAGTTTGTTTTTTATAATGTTAATGTACTCCAAGTAACTTTCTACAGGCGCTAGTAAAAGTAGAAGAAAGAGAGCTTTGGGTATTTTGGGTCTGTATATGGTGATGTAATGCTTTACAAGCAGGACAAAGATAAGGGCTAACATAGGGTATACTTGAATTAAGTAATGTCCGTTGATCCTACCTCCTTTTAAAAAGGATAGCATTACGCCCGTAATTGACAGTACCAATAATAAGGTGGTCTTGTTTTTAAATGAGATAATTTCTTTTTTCCAAGCAAGAAAAATAAGGCTTCCGATCAAGATAAAAGAAGGAGCCAGTTTTGTGATCGAATATCTTCTTGCTTCTATATATTCCAGAGGGGCCATTATTACAGAATTCCACCATAGTAAAGATTCTCCTTTTAAATAATAAGGAAGTATAGTCAGTGAGATAATGATCAATATGCCTAGCAGGTACATAAAAACTTTCCACAAAGAATTTGTTTTTTTGTCTTTCAATAAACTATAACATAAGTACAGCCCCAGTATGAGAGCAGGATAGGCCATGTTTAGCTTTGTCATGAGGCATATGCCCATTAACCCTCCGGCTATTAAAAACCAGTAGCCATTGGTTTTTGTTGCGATTAAATAAAGTGCAGGAATAAAGAAAGCCATACAGATGTGCTCTGACATTACCCCTTGTACGCTGCCAAACAAGCTTAATAACGCAACACATAGCAAAGAAGCCCAAAAGGACACTTTTTTTGTGCTTATACGTAAACCGATCTTATAAGTGAAAAATGCCGTAACGATTACCAATAGAGCCCCAAAGAGACGGATAGCAATAAAGCTTTTTCCGAAAATAGAAATAATTAGGGCAAAGAAAGCGAAAGTTAGAGGGGGTTTTAGGTCCCAAAGTACGCTGTACGGTAGGTTGCCGTCTACCCAAGATTGTCCAAGCAGTATAAAGGTGCTCTCGTCTCTGTCTATATAATCCCTAAAAAAGAAGGGAAGGCGGATGAACAAAGTGACTAAGGATAAAATCAAAAACACACTTGTGTTTTTTAGGGAGGCATAATTTAATAATGGTTTTTGTCTGGCCCTATGATTCATCCGTAAGTTTAACTTTATTCCTCATCTTTGCAAGATAGATAAATTGAGGATTATTAAATTCTATGAAAGAGAAAAATCTGGCCGATAGGGATGAAAAATATCTATGGCACCCATTGACCCAGCACAAAACAGCAGCGTCACGTATAGGAATATCGAAAGCGGAAGGTGCGTTGTTCTGGGATGAGGAAGGTAATTCATATATTGACGGAATCGCCTCTTGGTACACAGCAATGTATGGTCATGGTAACAAACGCATAATATCAGCCATGACAGCACAAATGGAACAATTGGATTTTGTGATATTTAGCGGATTCACCCATGAGCCCGCCGTTAAATTGTCTGAAGAGCTAATACATATCTTGCCCGACAATCAAACTAAAATATTCTTCAACGATAATGGGTCTACTGCCGTTGAAGCGGCAATAAAGATTGCACTTCAGTTTTATCACAATAATAATGATGAAAGAGATACCTTAATTGCATTTGAAGGTGGATTTCATGGGGATACTTTTGGGGCGATGAGTGCCTCCGGAATCTCTTCTTACAATGGTCCTTTCGAAGATTTTTTGCTTAAAGTGGAAAGAATACCCACACCGCAAGAAGATAATCTAGATGAGGTGGTTGCGCAATTGAATGCTATTATCGAAAACAATAAATGTGCGGCCTTTGTTTTTGAACCTTTGGTTCAAGGTGCTGCCGGTATGAAATTTCATTCAACCAAAGGGTTGGATGCCCTTATTAAAAAGTGTCAAGAGGCAGATATTCTATGTGTTGCCGATGAGGTCATGACAGGTTTTGGTAAAACGGGAAAAAATTTCGCATCCGATTATTTAGAGAACAAACCAGATATTATTTGTTTAAGTAAAGCACTAACAGCGGGTATGTTTCCTTTGAGCATTACCAGTTGCTCGCAAAAAGTGTACGATGCCTTTTTAAGCGATGATGTTTCAAAGGGTTTTTTTCATTCCCACACATATAGTGCGCATCCTTTGGGGTGTGCCGCAGCTTTGGCAGGTTTACAATTGCTAAATTCCGATGAAATTATAGAAAGAAGAAGGTACATAGCGTTAGCTCATAAAACCTTCAAGAATAAGATTGAGAACCATCCTAAAGTAAAGGAAGTTCGGTCGAAAGGAGTCATTTTGGCAATTGACCTACAGGTGGAAATGGAGCGTTATGGCAATTTACGGAATCAGCTGTATAATTTTTTTCTTGAAAGGGGGGTAATGCTGCGTCCGTTAGGGAGTACCGTATATGTTTTGCCTCCCTATGTTATAAAGGATGAAGAACTACAAAAGATATACAACGTAATAGGAGAACTTTTAGAAAGCTTATAGGTAAGATGATAAATGAAAAAATTTCCATTACCGCCATCTCATCAATTTCACCGTTGGGCGAATCATTGGAGGAATCATGGAATAGCTATCAAAATGAAAATCATTTCTTAAAAGAAGAGGATTTTAGTAATGAGAAAACTTGGGTCGGCAGGTTTAAGAGTAGCTCAATAAAGAACATAGAAGAACTTAGAGGGTCGGATGTTAAATATAAAAAATTGGATAACTCGGTAATCTATGCTTTGTTCGCTTCGCGGAACGCCGTTAGAATGGCAGGTTGGATCCAAGACACCGATCAGAAGGTCAATTTTGGAATAAATATCGGGTCTTCTCGTGGGGCAACGGAATTATTTGAAAAATACCATGCGGAGTTTCTTGAAAAGAATAAGGTTGCTTCATTGGCTTCCCCAACCACTACTTTGGGCAATATTGCCTCTTGGGTAGCGCATGATCTGCAAACAGAGGGTCCGGTGTTCTCGCATTCCATTACTTGTTCTACGGCATTGCATGCCATGTTGAACGGTATCGCCTGGCTAAAAAGTGGAATGGCAAATAAGTTTTTGGTAGGCGGTAGCGAGGCGCCGTTAACACCATTTACCATCGCCCAGATGAAGGCGTTGAAGATTTATAGCAAAGAAACATCCCGTTATCCGTCCATGGCCTTGGATTTAGAAAAAACGAAAAATACAATGGTGCTCGGTGAGGCTGCCTCTATGGCCTGTTTGGAAACGGGAGTAAGTAAAAATTCTTTGGCCCTCGTAAAAGGGGTCGGGTATGCCACGGAAGCTTTAAGGCACAATGTTTCTATCTCTGCCGATGCCGAATGTTTTCAGCAATCCATGAAAATGGCTCTCGGAGATATGGCACCTTCCGAAATAGATGTAATCGTAATGCATGCGCCAGGAACCATTAAAGGGGATCAAACGGAGTTTAATGCCATTAAGAAGGTTTTTAGAGACGAAATACCCTTTTTAACCACTAATAAATGGAAAGTGGGCCATACGTTTGGCTCTTCTGGAATGTTAAGTATAGAAATGGCCGTGTTGATGTTAAACCGTCAAAAAGTGATCAAGGTTCCTTATCTTGAGTATGAAAACATTCCAAAAAAGATAAATACAGTAATGGTAAATGCTGTTGGTTTTGGGGGCAATGCCGTTAGTATTTTACTTTCTAGGCCAAGTACTTAATCTTGTTTTGTAAGGCCGTGATTTAGTGATTTTTTATAAAACGGACTATAAGAGGTGGTTTATGTTTCAGCATTTATAAATTCATTAAGCCCATTTTTTAATTGAATTCAGCTATTTTTGACAACTGGTAATAACCCGATATTTATGAGCGAAGTAAGACACGATTGGACCAAGGAAGAAATTTTAGATATTTATAATAAACCCATGATGGAGCTTCTGTACGAGGCTGCAACGATTCACCGTAAACACCACGACCCCAATACGGTTCAGGTATCTACGTTACTTTCCATTAAAACCGGTGGTTGTCCAGAAGATTGCGGTTATTGTCCACAAGCGGCTCGTTATCATACCGATATTGAAGGAAACGATTTAATGACCGTTTCTCATGTTAAGGCGCAAGCATTGCGGGCCAAGGCATCTGGTAGCTCCAGGGTGTGTATGGGTGCAGCATGGAGAAATGTAAAGGACGGACCTGAATTTGATCAAGTGTTGGAAATGGTCCGTACTATCAACAAACTGGACATGGAGGTCTGTTGTACACTTGGTATGCTAACCGAGAATCAGGCCAAGAGATTGGCCGAGGCCGGTCTGTACGCATACAACCACAATTTGGATACCTCTGAGGATTATTATAAGGATGTTATCTCTACCCGTGCCTTTAAAGATAGGTTGGAGACCATTGACAATGTTAGAAAAAGTAATGTAACCGTTTGTAGTGGTGGTATTATAGGTATGGGGGAAAAGTTGGAAGATAGGGCAGGTATGTTGGTTGCCTTGGCTTCTTTGAACCCACAGCCAGAATCTGTACCGATCAATGCGTTGGTGGCCGTAGAGGGTACGCCTATGGAAGATATAGAGCCTATTCCTATTTGGGATATGATACGTATGGTCGCCACCACCAGAATTGTAATGCCAGAAACCCAAGTGCGTTTATCGGCAGGCCGTACACAAATGAGTAGAGAAGGGCAGGCGATGTGCTTTTTTGCCGGAGCCAACTCAATTTTTGCGGGCGATAAGTTATTAACTACGCCAAACCCGGACGTAAACGAGGATATGGAGATGTTCAAAACTTTGGGGCTAATTCCTCAAAAACCATTTACCAAGGTGTCGCAGCCTAAAACGGTAGAAGCTTCTGAATCGGAATATACGTCTTTGAACGAAAAGCCAAAATGGTCTAGACCAGAGCATAAGATAGAACGTAATGAGCTGGCCAAACAAAAAGCTAAATTGACAGACTAGTCCTACATTATCAATATTTTAGTATAATGTTTTATTTACGTTAATTAACTTTGGAGCTCCAAAAAACGAGCGTACATTGAAGTTAACAGAAGTTCCTAAGGTAGATAAGATTACCAAGGAAGATTTTATAGCGCATTATTTTAAGCCCCAAAAACCTGTGGTTATAAGTAGGGCTATTGAAGATTGGCCTGCTTTTACCAAGTGGAACTTGGATTATATGAAAGCCGTGGCCGGTGATAAGATAGTTCCCTTGTACGATGATAGACCTGTTCAGCACGAAGATGGTTTTAATGAGCCCCATGCAAAGATGAAAATGCGGGATTATATTGATCTGCTACAGAGAGAGCCTACCAGATTTCGAATTTTTCTTTGGAATGTATTAAAGGAGGTACCAGAGCTTCAAAAAGACTATACCTATCCGGATTTTGGTATAAAACTTATGAAAAAACTGCCCATGTTGTTTTTTGGGGGACGAGATTCTTACACCTTTATGCATTATGATATTGATTTGGGAAATATCTTTCATTTTCACTTTGAAGGAGAAAAGGAATGCATTCTTTTTCCGCAGTCGGAAACTAAATATCTATACAAGGTGCCACATTCGTTGATTACCCATGAGGAAATCGATTTTTCTGATCCGGATTATGAAAAGTGGCCGGCTTTAAAGAATGCGAAAGGATTTAAGGCCAGTTTGTCGCATGGTGATGTTTTATATATGCCCGAAGGATATTGGCATTATATGAAATATGTAACGCCCGGCTTTTCTATGAGCTTAAGGGCCATACCAAGAAACCCTAAGAATTTGGCAAAGGCATTTTATAACATACTTTTTATGAGGTTTTTTGATGTGTTTATGCGTAAAATAAAAGGTCAGAAGTGGATCGATGAAAAAAACCAAAAGGCGATTGTTCGCACAAATCGATATAACAGTTAATTATATAATTTACGGTTGGGTAGCTATTCTATTAGCTCGTTTAGTTTTTGGTACACTAAATGACTTTCCCAGCCTCTATACAGAAGATAGTCGGCTAACTTCTTCTTTCTCTTTTGTTTGTTTGTCTCGGTAATCTGCGATAGTCTTTTTTTTGCCAGTTTGTCTAGAGTGTCCAAATAATCGTTTTCATCTATCTCTTTGAGTGCGGTATTAATGTTGTATTTTGAAATTTCGCGCTGCTTCAGCTCGTTTACGATTCTGTTTTTGCCCCATTTTTTAATGTTGAACTTGCCTCTGGCAAAACTTTTGGCAAATCGTTCCTCGTTTAAATAATTTTCTTTGATCAGGTCAGAAACAATCGTATCTATGGCCATGGGGATCATGCCCATTTGCTTTAGTTTGGTAACAACCTCTTTATGGCATCGGTCTTGGTAGGCACAATAGCTTTCCAATTTCTTTTTTGCCTCTGTTAAAGTATAGTTCGCACGATGCATATTCATGCGCTTTTTGAGGTCTTTTTCATTTGTTTTGGTCCATACCATAGCCAAAATCCGGTAACGGTAAATATGAGTAGTGCAAGACCTGTTATAGTAGTGTAAACTAGTTTTATGGGCGTATTGGAAGTGCCTAGGTAACGGTCTAAAATAGAACCATCGTGTATCTGTTCTATAATGTCGGATCTTCTTCTTTCGATCTTTAAAAGTTTTCCGGTGGCACCGTCAAGTTGAATTCCATAAAAATTATCCTTGAATTTAAACTTCAAAATACCCTTATTGGGTCTTACGTCTATACGGTCTATTTCCGATGAAAGTTTTGTTGAGATAGAATCTTCGAATATCTGTTGTGCATTTTGGCGTAGGTCGTCCAACGGAAGCCATTCAGCTATTTCAGTGGTGGTCCCTGTTTCTGTATTTGCCAAAATAAGTCCGTTGGTATTTTTTTTCCACCCTAGAAGTAGTCCGGTGATAGAAATAAATAAGAAAAAAATAAATAACCATGCTCCGGTTAAACGATGTACTTTTCTAAAATCTCGTAGAATTTTGGCTTGTTGTTTTCTTTTTTTGGTTTTTCCCATTAAATCGCTCAAATATGACAGTTCAGTAAAGATAATAGAAGTGTAGATTTAGGAAAATAGCTTTGCATATTTTTAAGAAAATTGCATTGTTAAAGTGTGCTTTTTACCGGTTTTTGGTCATTTTGATGGTGATTTTATCGCTATTTCTATATATGGTTATATAAAACAAAAAAAGCGACTCCGTTTAAGAGTCGCTTTTTTTATTAATATATTGTTTTGCCGTCTTTATTCTTAAAACGGTATTCTAGATACGTATACGCATCTCTAGGTTGAATTCTGATCCATCTTTTGTGTTCCAAGAACCACTTGAAACGAATAGAAGGGAATCCTTTGGTAATGTAGGCTGCAATGAAAGGATGTAAATTTAGTGTTATACTATTGTCTTTGGCAGGTCCTTTCAAGAGACGTTCTAGGTCTACATTTATTTTGTCTATCAAAACTATAGGAGCTTCTACCTCCTGTCCAGCGTTATTTGGATTTTTTTCAGTTGTTTTGATATTCATTTCGGGTCTAACACGTTGTCTTGTAATCTGTATCAGACCAAATTTACTTGGAGGTAAAATTTTGTGTTTTGCTCGATCGTCCTTCATCTCGTCCCTGAGATGTTCGAAGAGCTTTTTTCTATGTTGTGATTTCACCATATCAATAAAATCAACGACGATAATACCCCCCATATCTCGGAGGCGTAATTGTCTGGCAATTTCTGAAGCGGCCAATAAGTTTACTTCAAGGGCCGTGTCTTCTTGATTTTTTGCCTTGTTTGATCGGTTACCACTGTTTACGTCTACAACATGTAAAGCTTCGGTATGCTCTATTATTAGATAGGCACCTTTGCTCATTGTTGCCGTGCGACCGAACGACGTTTTTATTTGTCGGTCGATTCCGAATTTCTCAAAAATCGGAACATTGGTCGTATAATGTTTTACAATAGACTCTTTGCTTGGAGCTATCTCAGCTACGTAGTCTTTTATTTCCGTAAACAGGTTGGCGTCGTCAACATAAATTCCGGTAAAACTATCGTTAAAAACATCTCTTAGTATAGAAGAGGCCCTATTGAGCTCCACTAGCACTTTAGAAGGTGTTTGTGCACGATATAATTTTTTACACATTGCTGACCATTTGTTCAGCAAGTTTTCTAGATCTTTGTCGAGCTCCGCTACTTTTTTGCCTTCTGCTACGGTTCTGATAATTACCCCGAATCCTTTAGGTTTAATACTTTTTACGAGTCTTTTTAACCTATCTTTTTCTTCTTTGCTGGCTATCTTTTGAGATACCGAAACACGATCGGAAAAAGGGACCATAACCAAATAACGCCCCGCTATCGAAAGCTCTGAACTTATTCTTGGTCCTTTGGTGGAAATGGGTTCTTTTACTATTTGAACCAAAAGTGATTGATTGGCTTTTATAACATCTGTTATAACTCCATTCTTATCAATATCTTTTTCAAACGGAAAGTTCTTTAAGGAATAATCTCTTAGTTTTCCTGAGCTCACTTGTTTTACGAACTTAAGCATTGAGGATAACTGCGGTCCTAGGTCGTGATAATGCAAGAAAGCATCTTTCTCGTAACCCACATTTACAAATGCGGCGTTCAGACCGGTAACGGGTTTCCGTATTTTGGCCAAAAATATATCGCCAACGGAAAAATTGTTGTTGTCCTCCTCTTTATGCAGTTCAGTGAGTTTTCCGTCTTTTAATAAAGCAAAATCAACGGCATCGGAACTAGATCTTACGATTAATTCTCTATTCACCTGAATGTATTTATATCTATCCGACTTTGTGAAAAAGCAGATAAATTGATTAAACAATGCTAGAAACAGATTTGTACAAATCTGCCGAGATCTGTCTTAGAGATCTCTATGTCAATGAACGTATTAAAGAGAAAAAGTAGTTTTTAAAACTACTTTTTCTTGTGTCGGTTAGCTCTTCTGCGCTTCTTGCGCTTGTGTGTAGCTACCTTATGTCTTTTTCTTTTCTTACCGCTCGGCATAAAGTTCTTTTTTTAAATTATTACTTAACTTGTACATTACTCTTTACTCCTTCAACAAAAACCTTGGCAGGTTTAAATGCAGGAATGTTGTGTGCGGGGATCTTAATCGTAGTATTCTTAGAGATGTTCCTGCCAGTTTTTTCTGCTCTGGTCTTAATGATAAAACTGCCAAAACCTCTTAAATATACATTGTCTCCACTCTCCAAAGAAGTTTTAACTTCTTCCATAAAGGATTCTACTGTTGCCTGTACATCTCCTTTTTCAATTCCCAGTTTGTCTGAGATCTTCGATACAATTTCCGCTTTCGTCATCTTACAATATTAGGTTTTCTGTATTTTTTTCGGGTTGCAAATATATAAATTAAATTCAATCTTTCTTTCTAAAGGACTAATTTTAAGTATATAAACTGCTACATTTATCACTTAGTATTAAAGTAGATGTCTTTTTCAGAGAAAATCTTGGCTTGGTATCGCCAAAATAAAAGGGAATTGCCTTGGCGAAACACTATAGATCCTTATAAAATATGGTTGTCCGAAATTATGCTTCAGCAAACAAGGGTCGCACAAGGAATACCGTATTACAATAAGTTTGTAGATGCTTTTCCAACGGTATATGATTTGTCCGCAGCAAAAGAAGAGGAGGTATTAAAATTATGGCAGGGTCTTGGTTACTATTCCCGCGCCAGAAATTTACATGCGGCGGCTAAAATGGTCGTTGAGGAGTTCAATGGTGTTTTTCCCACTTCTTATAAAGAACTCATAACCTTAAAAGGGGTGGGCGATTATACTGCCAGTGCCATAGCTTCTATTTGTTACAATGCCCCACATGCGGTTGTAGATGGCAATGTATATAGGGTGCTAGCACGATATTTTGGTGTTGAAACACCCATAAACAGTACTTCGGGGATAAGGTATTTTAAAGAACTGGCCCAGGAGTTGCTTCATGAGACCAATATAAGGGACTATAACCAAGGTGTTATGGAGTTTGGGGCCATACAATGTACACCTCAAAGCCCCACTTGTAACTCTTGTCCTTTAAACGATAGTTGTATTGCTTTAAAAGATGAAAAGGTTAAAGAATTGCCTGTTAAAATTAAAAAGACAAAAATAAGGAAGCGATACTTTAATTATTTAATACCTATATATAAGGATGGTAATAATGAAAGATATACCTTGCTTAGGCAGCGGCGTGGAAAAGGTATATGGCAAAATTTGTGGGAGTTTCCATTACTGGAATCCGATCGGGAAATAGGATTAGCGAGTATAGAAGAAAAATATAGCGAAGTTGTAGAAACTTCTGGGGTGCATAAAATAACATTGTACAATGATAGTTTTATTGTACACAAACTGTCGCACCAACATTTGTATACCAAATTTTGGGTTTTAGAAGGCACGGATAGGCTTAAAGAAGGAATAAATGTTTCTGAACTTGACAATTATGCGGTACCTGTTTTACTTGCAGATTTTATGAAAACATTTAAATTTTAGTACTTTTGAACATTAGACAAAAATTATGAGCGGTACATTAAATAAAGTGATGCTAATTGGGCATCTGGGAGATGAGGTCAAGATGCATTATTTTGAGGGTGGCGGCAGTATTGGTCGGTTTCCTTTAGCTACCAACGAAACCTATACGAACAAGCAGACAGGAGAACGTGTTACCAATACAGATTGGCATAATATCGTAGTAAGGAACAAGGCTGCCGAAATATGTGAAAAATATTTGAGCAAGGGAGATAAGGTATATGTGGAAGGAAGGCTTAAAAACAGGCAATGGCAGGGCGAGGACGGTAACACAAGGTATACCACCGAAGTACATGTACAAGACTTCACTTTTTTAAGTACAAAAAAGGAGAGCATGTCCAATAGTGGGCCCCAACCATCGCAGCCACAGAATACCGGTGAAGAAAGAACCCCCGCGAAAACTACCCCACCGTTAAATCAGCCGGAAGATGACGATTTACCATTCTAACATTTTATAAAGAAGAATAATTGGACCCTGGCCCCTATAGTTTGGTTTTAAATTTTATGGCGATGGACGGAGCTTTTGCGCTCAATATTGCCATGCTTATAGTTTTACTCTTGTGCTCTGCCCTTATTTCTGGTGCTGAAGTGGCTCTTTTTGGCTTGTCTGTCACAGAAATAAATAAGATTCGTGAAGAAAAGACGGACAAAAGCGGTATTTTAATTAAACTCTTAGAACGCCCCAAAAAATTATTGGCGACCATATTAATCGCCAATAATGCCATTAATATCGGGGTCGTATTACTTTTTAACCTTATTGGCGACACCTTGTTCTCTAATATAGACAAGGTGTTGTTCAATATTGTATCGGTGCGATTTTTACTGGAGGTCGTCGTCGCTACCTTTTTAATATTGATGTTCGGTGAGATTCTGCCAAAAGTGTATGCCAATAGAAATAGATTGAGCTTTTCTTATTTTATGGCCTACCCCATAAAAGTATTGGACTTTTTGTTTTCGCCGTTGAGCCTGCCCATGCGCTCCGGTACTATTTTTTTGTACAAAAAGTTAGGTAAAGAAAAATCCAGTTTAAGTGTGGATCAATTATCGCAGGCTTTAGAGCTTACCTCCGATGGTGATACGACCAAGGAAGAGCAAAAAATTCTCGAGGGTATTGTATCCTTTGGAAACACCGATACCAAGCAGGTAATGTGCCCGCGGATCGATATTTTTTCACTAAATGACCAAATGAAGTTTTCAGAGGTTCTAGAAGAGATAAAAAAGCACGGATATTCTAGAATTCCTGTATTTTCAGAGAATATAGATAATGTTCTGGGTGTTCTGTACGTCAAGGATCTTTTACCCTATTTAGACCGTAAATCCTTTAATTGGTTAACCTTGATAAGAGAACCTTATTTTGTTCCCGAGAACAAAAAACTAGATGATCTATTGGCCGATTTTCAGGCCAAGAAAAACCATTTGGCTATTGTTGTGGACGAATATGGGGGTACTTCGGGTATTGTTTCCTTAGAAGATATTATAGAGGAGATTGTTGGTGATATCAGTGATGAGTTCGATGATGAGGACTTGGTTTTTTCCAAATTGGACGATTATAATTATGTGTTCGAAGGTAAAACTACCTTAAAGGACTTTTACAGGGTCATAAAATTAGAAGACGAGGATATTTTTGAAAACAATAAAGGAGAGTCAGAAACTATTGCAGGTTTTGTTCTGGAAATGGCGGGTAGTTTTCCTAAAAGAGGAGAAGAAATAACGTTTGAGAATTATAGATTTGTAGTGGAAAGTTTTGATAAGAAAAGACTAAAACAAATTAAAGTAACATTACCACATGAAGCTTAGACCAGTTATACTATTTGTGTGCCTTTTATCTATTGTTTATAGTTGTAACGAAGAAGCTATCCCTAAGCCCAAGGCGCAAATACGACTAGAATACCCAGAAGGTAAGAATGTACCTTTGGAAACAGAGAATTTTAAATTTGAGTACAACGAGTTTGCCAGGGCCGATATCAATAAAAACAGTGCTTTTACCTTAGAATATCCTGAAATGAAAGGGGCTATTTTCTTAAGCTACAAGAAAGTGGAGGGCGACATAGATAAATTGATCATAGATGCCAAAAAACTTAGTTATGAGCATGCGATAAAGGCGGATAATATTGTAGAACAACCCTATATAAATCCGGATAAAAAGGTGTATGGGGCTTTGTTCGAAGTGCAGGGTAACGCAGCTTCGCAATCACAGTTTTTTGTTACCGATAGTACAGAGCATTTTTTGACCGGCTCGGTATATTTTTATGCCAAGCCCAATTACGATTCAATTTTACCGGCAGCCGCATACCTTCAAAATGATATGCGTAGAATTATAGAGACGTTGGAGTGGAAATAATAAAGTGTTGATTATGGATAAAAAAGTATTGTTGGATAGCCATAAAAGAATAAGTCCATATATCCATAATACCCCGGTTTTAACCTCTAGGTTGATTAATAAGATAGTAGGGGCGGAAGTTTATTTTAAAACAGAAAATTTTCAACGGGCCGGGGCCTTTAAAATCAGGGGTGCTACCAATGCCATATTGCAATTGTCCGACGAGCAAAGGGCAAAAGGGGTGGTTACCCATTCTTCGGGCAATTTCGCACAGGCTGTTTCTTTGGCGGCCGAAAGTTTAGGCGTGACTGCGCATATAGTAATGCCCGAGTCTGCTCCGAAGGTAAAAAAGAACGGGGTTTTAGAATATGGCGGCATTATTCATGAATGTGAGTCTACATTAGAGGCTAGACAGGCGACCGCAGATCGTATAGCTAAAGAAACCGGAGCTGTTTTTTTACACCCTTCCAATGATATGGATGTGATTATAGGTCAAGGTACGGCCACTATGGAGCTTTTGGCTGAACAACCGGATTTGAATATGCTTTTTTGTCCAATCGGTGGAGGAGGGCTTATAGCGGGTTCTGCCTTGGCGGCAAAGTATTTTGGTGGTAATTGTAAAGTAATTGCAGGTGAGCCTTTTGAAGCGGACGATGCCTATAGGTCCATGTTAAGTGGAAAAATCGAAGGGAATGAAACCGTAAATACAATAGCCGATGGTTTAAAAACAAATTTGGGGGATAAGAACTTTCCTATAATCAAAGAGCTTGTTTCAAAGATTGTGAGAGTTAAGGAAGACGAGATCATAGCTGCCATGAAGTTGGTCTGGGAGCGAATGAAAATTATAATAGAGCCATCAAGTGCCGTTGCGGTGGCAGCATTGATCCATGAGTCAAGAAGAGACTCTGATTTTTTTAGTGGAAAAAAAATAGGAGTAATAATTTCTGGAGGTAATGTAGATCTGGGTCAATTGCCTTTTTAAATGAAAAAACTCAAGAGTGTTTTAAAGAAGATGGTACTGACGGTGGTTGCGATTTTGGTGGTTTTGGTATTGGTTGGGGTGCTGTTCGTAAATCTGAGCCCAGAATTTGGAGGTTCGCCCACCAAGGCTCAAAAAGAGAGGTTTAAGAAGTCCGATAATTTTAAGGACGGTGTGTTTGTCAACCTTGGTGATGTTAAGATGAAAATGGGGTTTGATGCCTATTTAAAAGGTATTAAAGGATATTTTTCTCCGCAGCCCAATGCTATTCCCTCTAAAAATGTTTCCGTCTCAAAAATAGATTCTTTAGAAGTAGCAAGGTATACAGGGGCAGCCAGATTGGTTTGGTTTGGGCACTCTACATTTCTTTTGCAATTGCAAGGCAAGAACATATTGTTAGATCCTATGCTGGGTAGTGTTCCTGCGCCGAACCCTATGTTGGGAGGTAAGAGATTCAGCGAAAATTTACCAATAGATATTGAGCGCTTGCCAGAAATTGATGCGGTCATTTTTTCACATGACCATTACGACCATCTTGATTATGGTTCTGTACAACTCTTAAAGAATAGGGTAAAAATGTTTTACACGCCATTGGGTGTTGGGGCGCATTTAATGGAGTGGGGAGTAAAAGAAAATCGGATTGTTGAATTGGACTGGTGGGACGAAGTGCAGTTCGATGACATAAGGTTAAAATGTACGCCCGCGCAACATTTTTCTGGTAGGGGATTGTCCGATCGTGGAAAAACCCTGTGGAGCGGTTGGGTCATACAATCCGATAGTTCCAATATTTTCTTTAGTGGTGATAGTGGTTATGGAAGCCATTTTAAAGAGATTGGAGAAAAATACGGTCCGTTTGATTTTGCTATGTTAGAGTGTGGGCAATACAACGAACTGTGGAAAGAAATACATATGATGCCGGAGCAAACGGCCCAAGCTGGGCTAGATGTAAGGGCAAATAAAATTATGCCTATTCATTGGGGAGCTTTTAAATTGGCAATGCATCCGTGGACAGAGCCCGTGCAAAGAGTGTTTAAAAAAGCAAAAGAATTAGGTGTACCCGTCACTACCCCTAGAATAGGAGAAATCTTTTATTTGGACAGTACTGCTATTTCCAATGAAGAATGGTGGAAAGATTTTAATTAGATTCTGAAAGAATAGCTTCAGCATTTTTGATGCTGGTATTTATTTTTTCTTTTACCTCTTTTACTTTTGCCTCCTCTTCGTTCAGCCAAGCCTTTTTTTCGTCGCTTAAGGCTTTACCTTCTAAAATCTCTTCGGCGTCAAAACGATCTCCGAAAGACTGCATCCAATCCATCATAGACCTATTGGCCTCCTGTAAATCTCTAACAGCTTTTGCCTGTGGCGATTCGGGGCCTAAAGAATCTGCAAACGGTTTTAACTGGCCTACTAACTTACCTAACTGCCCCATTTTAGGCATAACTTCATCATGAATGGCCATTACTTGCTCCATTTGGGTAGGGCCTTCGGTTTGTTTCTCTTCTTTTTGTTCTTTACATGAGGTAAGCAAAACTGCTAAAATGAAGAAGAAGGAAACTATTTTATTTTTTGGTGTCATTTTCTTGTCTTTTATGTGAGGAAAAAATTGTTTGTGTTGGTAAAGATACCAAATATTAAAAATGTCATAAAGTGTCAATTACAAAAATTATGAAGCCTTTTTATGGCATAAATATTTGTAGCATCTATTGTAGATAGGGTGTTTTGTTGTTAAAACAAAAAAGCCCACTTTTTAAGTGGGCTTTTTTTAATATTTGTTTAAAGATTATTCAAAATCTGCAGAAGAAACTCCGCTATTTACCTTTATTTCAGTGACCGTAAAATCAATGTTCTGGGGTCCCATGCTTTGTGAAAGCTTAAAAGGAAACAATACCCCGGATACTTCTTTATAATCGTCATAGATCAGTGTTTGCTGCATTTGTTGACCTTGCATTTCGGCAACGTTCACTTCTTTTAGTTTAAGGCCGGTCTCTGCGTCGTAAAAGATTGTTTTGTTGTCGGTAGCTTTAATTTTGTAGGCCTTTTTGTCACCTACCATTTCAGAGCCCTCCAAAGAGATAGTATCGGATGACAAGAAGTTTAGTTCTGGAAAAAGAGCAGCCTCTTCTTTTATTTTTTGAACTTCTTCTTCTGAGAGGTCCTTACGCTGACCTTGCATTACCACATAACCTTTGTCATTGTTCAAAACCTGTTTTGTCATAGAATTGCCCATCATTTTTATGTCTTGCATAAGCTGGTTCTTAGCTGTTTTTTTCAATTGTAGCTCTAATTTCATTCCTTGCATTTCTGCACTGGCATCCATTGCAAACGATTCTATACTTTCTAATTTGGTCTTGCCGCCGATGGCCTCTATATATTTTTCTAAAATGCTTTTAGCCGTCATTCCGGCAGGAATTTCTGACTCGTAATTCGGCTTTTCCGTTTTATCCGCTGTTTTGGTGTAAAAATGAACAGGAAGTGTTTTTCCCTTAAACTGAATGTTCTCCAGGTTTTCTAAAACCTCACTTCCTTTTCCTACAACAACTACACGGGCATTGGAGGAACTAAAGTATTTTTTTGCGGCATTCTGTACATCTTCGATGGTGATTTTTTCAAGGCGTTCCAGGTAGGTCTTGTAAAAATCTTTTGGCAAACCTTCTTTTTCTATATTCAAAGCATAGTTCGCAATGGTTTGTGGTTGCTCCAGAGCCATTATAAATCTACCTGCATACTTTGCTTTTGTGTTCTTTAATTCTTTTTCAGAAACGGGTTGTGCTATAATACGATCTATTTCTTTTAGTATTTCCACCACAGAGCTATCGGTTACCGCATTTCTTACGCTGGCAGTGGCTACAAATCTAGAGACTTCGTATTTGTCGTTTCCAATAGAGGAATAAGATCCGTATGTATAGGCTTTGTCCTCTCTTAGGTTCAAGAAAAGACGTCCTTCGCCACCTCCGCCTAAAATTTGATTGGCGATCAAGGCAGGTAAATAGTCTTCATCCTTCTTTTTAAGGGTAACAATGTTTTGTACCGCTATTTCTGATTGTACCGCATTTGGCATATCCACAAAATTTATTTGGGTATTATAAACATTTTGTGGGGTTGAATATGTGAAAGTTGGGGGCACGGCTTTGGTCCAGGAAGTAAAGTGTTTTTCCGTTAATTCTTTTACGGTGTCAAAATCTATATCTCCGATTACGACCAAATAGGCATTGGCAGGTACAAAATAATCCCTGTAAAACCCTTCTACATCACTTAGGCTAACATTGTTGACGGTTTCTATGGTCGTAAACTCGCCATAAGGGTGGTTTTTACCGTAGACGAGTGCTCGTTGTACCCTCTCGGCTATGGCCGGAACATCTTTTTCTTCGGTCTTAAGGGCTGTAATCAATTTTTCTTTTTCTTTTTCGAATTCTTCTTGAGAAAAATTGGGGTTGATCGCGGCATCGGCCAACAATTCCATTATCCTTGGAAAATACTTGGAAAGGGAGCTTGCATAGGCACTTTGGGGGCCAAAACTCATTCTTGCACCTAAAAAGTCTATTTCTTCGTTAAACTCGTCTTTGTCAATGTTTTTGGTTCCTTTGCCCAATAGCGCACCGGTCAAACTTGATACGCCTGCTTTTTTTCCTTCTAAAATAGGAGGATTGTCTATGGTTAACTGAATCGATACCCTTGGCAATTTATGATTTTCCACGACCAGAACTTTTAAACCGTTGTTAAGGTGGAAACTTTGTGGTTCTTTCAGGTTAATTTCCGGGGCAGGTCCGGGTTTTGGCATAACCGACCTATCTACTTGTGCCTGTGCCGTAAAAGTGGCAAAGACAACAAAAAATATTATATATAGCTTTTTCATAGTGTTTTTTAATTTGCTGGTTTTTCTTCAGGTAGGTAATCTATTTGTACACGTTGGTTAGGTTTCAAATATTTGTTCGCTATTTCCATGATTTCTTCTCTGGTTATGGAGCGATAGATTTCTATTTCTTTGTTGATCAATGAAGTATCGCCATATAGCATATAATTGGTCGCCAATGATCCAGCGATACCTTCTATGCTGGAATTAGAGTTTACATACCTGTTTTCAAACTTGTTTTGTAGCTTTTGATAATCTTTTTCGGAAATAAGGGTAGTTCTTACTTTTTCAATTTCTTCCTCAATAGATTTGTTCAAGGTTTCTAAAGAGGTTTCACCTACTGGAAGGGCAAATACCAAATACATTCCGTAGTCTTCTTGGCCTATATTAAAAGCACCTACCTGAAGTGCCTCTTTTTTGTCGTCTACCATTTTTTTATATAGTTTAGATGTTGGTCCATCGCTCAAATAGGTGGATAACATATCTAGAACATAGGCGTCCCTATCTGCAAAACCAGGGGTTCTGTATGCAATTATGGTCGCTGGTATTTGAATATTGGCGTCGTAGGTCTTTGCTTTTCTTTCTGTGGTTATAGGGTCTTCCTTTGGATAGTTTCTTGTTACATCCGCTCCTCTTGGAATGTCTTTGAAATATTCCGAAATCCATTTTTTTGTCTGGTCGGTATCAAAGTCACCGGCCACCACTAGCACCGCATTGTTAGGTACGTAATATTTGTTTTTGTAAGCAATGAACTCTTCTAGCGAAGCGGCATCGAGATCCTTCATGTAACCAATGTTCGGGTCTTTGTAAGGGTGCTTTTCAAATAGGTTTTCTCCAACGGTGAATAGAATTTTTCCGTATGGAGAATTGTCGTAACGCAATCTTTTTTCCTCTTTAACTACTTCGTTTTGCGTGTCTACCCCGTCTTGGTTGATAACAGGGTGCAACATACGTTCAGATTCCATCCAAAGACCAAGTTTTAAGTTGTTGGAAGGGAAAACCTCGTAATAATAAGTTCTGTCCTGCGATGTGTTGGCGTTGTTTTTGCCTCCGTTAGACGATACGATCTCGAACCATTTTCCTTTTTCAATATTTTTAGTTCCCTCGAACAATAAATGTTCAAAGAAATGTGCAAAACCGGTTCTGCCTTCAGATCTGTCCTTTCCTCCAACATGGTACATTACCGATGTGGTGACCAAAGGGGCACTGTTGTCTTGGTGAAGGATCACATGCAGACCGTTTTCAAGGTCATATTCTTCGTACTTTACTTCTTGCGCTGTCATAATAAGGCAAGAAAAAAGCAGAGCCGTGCCCGTTAATAATTTTTTCTTCATTTTAAATAGTGTTTAGTGTTCATTAAAATAATAGTATGGTATTTATGATAATTGTTACACGAATTTAAGGTTTTGTAAGTGTAATCTTAAAAAACTGGGTGGTTTTGTAACTCAGAAATTTCATTATTGCCAAAAATTTATTAACTTAAATAACTGAAAAAAAGGTGATTATGAAAAATTATGCATTACCCATTCGATTTGGAATAGCCACTAGTGGATGTTTAATTGCCTATTTTTTGCTTTTATCACTTTTGGGCCTTCACACCAACATTTTTTATAGTCTTTTTAACGGGGTTATTACCGGTTTTGGAATATATGAGGCCATAAAGTATTTTAAGATAAAGAAGGCGAATGATTTTGGGTACAGCACGGGTTTTGTTGCCGGTCTGGTCACCGGTGGTGTTGCTACCTTGGTCTTCACCATTTTTTTTGCCTTGTATTCTACAGAGTTGAATCCTGGGTTTTTAGAAAAACTTTCGGCACAATGGGCCAATGAATTTGCCAATTTCGAGGCCATTGTTTTCTTAATCGTTGCGACCATGGGGTTTACTACAAGCTTGGTGTTGACGCTGTCTTTTATGCAACTTTTTAAAACTTCCAATAATTTAAGGGAAAGTAGGTGAAATTTCTTCAAAAACCCTTGTAGATTAGCTAATAAGCAGTATATTTGCACCCGCCTTTGGAAAAAATCCAACAGGTTTTAATAATACATTTTTAACGATATGTACGCAATTGTAGAGATGGCAGGGCAGCAATTTAAAGTTGCGAAAGACCAAAAAGTGTACGTTCACCGTTTACAGGTAGAAGAAGGAAAAAAGGTAACTTTTGACAATGTACTTCTTTTAGATGACGGTAAGAACGTTACAGTTGGCGCCCCGGCTATAGATGGAGCCGCAGTAGAGGCTAAAGTCATTAAGCACCTTAGAGGTGATAAGGTAATCGTCTTTCACAAGAAAAGACGTAAAGGTTACAGAAAGAAAAACGGACATCGCCAGTCGTTGACCGAGATTGTAATTGAGTCTATTGTTGCCAAAGGTGCTAAGAAAGCTGCACCGGCAAAAAAAGAGGCAAAGCCAGAAGCTAAAAAAGCAGCACCTGCAAAACCAGCTACAAAAAAGGCAGCCCCTAAAACAGCAAAAGCCGATGATCTTAAAAAGATCGAAGGTATTGGGCCAAAAATTGCAGAAACGCTTGTTGCATCAGGTATTGCTACCTATGCCGACCTAGCGAAAACTAAATCAGAGAAAATCTCTGAAATTATTGCAGACGTTCGTGGTAATCATGTTACCGATACTTGGCCGGCACAAGCTAAATTGGCTGCCGAAGGTAAGTGGGACGAGCTTAAAAAATGGCAAGACGAATTAGACGGTGGTAAAGCTTAATTGCGATGCCATCTAAGTATAACAAAATAAAACCGGAAAAAAATGGCACACAAAAAAGGTGTAGGTAGTTCTAAAAACGGTAGAGAGTCAGAATCGAAACGATTAGGCGTTAAGATTTATGGTGGTCAGGCTGCAGTCGCTGGTAACATTATAGTAAGACAGCGTGGAACAAAACATAATCCTGGTGAGAATGTATACGCAGGAAAAGACCATACATTACATGCCCGTGTAGACGGTCTTGTAAAGTTTGAAAAGAAAGCTGGTGGAAAATCTTATGTTTCCATTGAGCCTTTTGAAGCTTAGTATAAGAATTAATATTTTAAAAAGCCTTTGCAGATTTGCAAAGGCTTTTTTGTTTCCAGAAAGTTAATTAATGGTAAAGAATGTGAAAAAGCCTGTTTAAAACGGGCAAAACATCATATATCCTTTAATTTTAGATAACATCTTTTAGTTAAGTATCCAATTTCTTTGTGGCCTTGAACCAAACTAACTATAAGATGAAATCGTTATTGCCAATTATGACCCTGTTCGCGGGTCTGTTTTTTTCTTACGCCCAAACAGGAAATATACAAGGAACTGTATCCGATGAAAATGGTCTGTATCTTCCAGGTGCCAATGCAATTATCGGGTCGTTGACGAAAGGGGCCATTACCGATTTTGACGGTAAGTTTACTATTGTAGATGTACCGGCCGGCACCTATACTTTAGAAATATCTTATTTAGGATATTCGGATCTGTCACAAGAGGTAACTGTTGAGGCTGGTAAGACCACAAGTGTGGTTATTTCTATAGAACCTAAGAGTATGGAGCTGGACGGTGTAGAAGTTTCCGCTTATGGGTTAAGTGGGCAATCAAAGGCTTTGAACACGCAAAGGACGAATTTGAATATTACCAATGTTGTATCTACAGATCAAATAGGAAAATTTCCTGATGTTAATATTGGTGATGCAGTAAAAAGAATACCTGGTATTACTATGCAGGTAGATCAGGGCGAAGCAAGAAATATAATTGTTAGGGGGTTGTCTCCACAATTAAATTCGGTAACCCTCAATGGTAGTAGGGTTCCTTCTGCAGAAAGTGATAATAGGAATGTTCAGATGGATTTGATTCCGGCAGACATGATACAGTCTATACAGGTGAGTAAAGCGGTAACGCCCGATATGGATGCAGATGCGCTTGGGGGTTCCGTAAATCTTATTACCAGAACATCTCCACAGGGCTTTAGGGTTTCTGCGACCTTGGGATCTGGAGTTAACTTTATTACCGATAAACCCATCTTAAATGGCTCTTTTTTAATTGGGGACCGCAGTAAGAACGATAAGTTCGGATGGATGGTCTCGGCTTCCATAAACGATAATGACTTTGGGTCGGACAATATTGAAGCCGAATGGACAGACGAGTTCGAGTACAACACGGGGGTATCGGATGCAGAAGGAGAACCAATTTTGGAAGAAGTGGACGTAGACCCTTATGTCAATGTTTTTGAACAAAGAGAATATTTGGTGCAACGTATAAGAAGAAGTTTTTCGGCCAATTTGGACTATAAGTTTAATGCGAACAATACTATTTTTCTTAAAACCATGTATAACTGGCGAGATGATAGGGAGAATAGATTTCGTTTAGAGCATGAGATATTAGATGCGGAAGATATAGAAATAGGCGATTTTACCATAAGTAACGGTGTGCCGACAAGATTTCCGGTAGAGGTAAAAAGACAATCAAAAGGAGGAATTGATAATAATAGGAGTAAAAACCGTCGATTGGAGGACCAACGCATGCAGAACTATAGTTTGGGAGGAAATCACTTATGGGGCAGTTTAAAAGTAGATTGGATGACCTCCTATGCAAAAGCCTCTGAAGAACGCCTTAATGAGCGTTATGCAGAATTTGAAACAGAATATATAGTCAATAATGATACTTATAATACGAGATACCCACGGTTTTCGGTAGCCGATGTAAACGATGCGGCCCTTGGTAATTTTGAATATGGGGAGATTACCGAAGAAAATCAATATACCCAAGAGGAGGATGTAAACGTGTTTCTCAATTTTGAAATCCCGGCAGACATTTTCGGAAAAGGGGACGGAAGCATCAAATTCGGAGCACGGGGCAGATTCAAATCCAAATTAAGGGACAATGATTTCTATGAGCATGACCTAGAAGATGCCTACCCTACATTGGCCAGTGTGCCGGTAAAGAACTATGACGATCCCGATTTTATGGCAGGAAGCCAGTATTTGATAGGGTCTTTTGCAACGAAAGAATGGTTGGGAGGCCTAGATTTGAATGGTGACAATGGAGAGTTGGTAGTTGATGAATTTGCTCCAGGTAATTTTGATGTCAATGAAGATGTATTGGCTGGGTATTTTATGATAAACCAAAAATTATCGGATAAGTTTAGTGTGCTGGCCGGATTAAGGATAGAGAATACCAAGCTTAACTCTAAGGGCAATAGGGTCACCTTTATAGAAGAAGACGAGGATGCAGGAATAGAGGAAGATATTATTGTAGAAGGGGTAAACGGAGAAAACTCATATACCAATATATTGCCGGGACTTCATCTTAAGTACGATGTGTCGAATAACACCATTCTTAGATTTGCATGGACAAACACTTTGGCTAGACCCAATTATGTGGATATTATACCAAGGGCGGAGATAGTGAACGAGGACAGCGAGATCGTACTGGGCAATGCCGATTTGGACCCTACGATCTCTATGGGTTTTGATGTAATGGCAGAGCATTATTTTCAAAGTGTAGGAATCATATCTGGAGGGCTTTTCTATAAGGATATTAAAGACTTTATATACACATTTATTTACGAGGCACCCGATGATTCTTTTGGTGCGGATACGCAGGGGTATGATGTTTTTCAGCCTTTAAATGGGGATAATGCCACTATTTTTGGAGTGGAACTAGCTTTTCAGCGTCAGTTGGATTTTCTTCCCGGCTTTGCAAAAAACTTTAGCCTTTATCTTAATTATACCTACCTTACTTCTTCTGCAGAGGGTATACGTAATGAGGATGGTGATGAGAGAGATGATCTGGATCTGCCTAATACGGCACCAAATATGTTCAATGGATCTTTAGGGTATGCGGATAGAAAGTTCAGTGCCAGATTATCCGCAAATTTTTCCGATAGTTATATAGATGAGATCGGAGGAAACGATTTTGAAGACAGGTACTACGATACCCAATTGTTTTTAGATTTTAACGCATCGTATCAAATAAGTAAAAACATTAGTGTTTACGCAGATTTGAATAATATAACAAATCAACCTTTAAGATACTTCCAAGGAGTTAAGGAACGTACCCAACAAGTAGAGTTTTACGGTCAGCGTTTAACATTCGGATTAAAGTACGACCTGTTCAAAAAACAATAAGCTTTAAGAGTACTCTTATGGTAACAATAAAATGGTTTTATCTTAATTCGACGAAAATGAAAAATAGTATTTATATATATAGTTTACTAGTGGTATTATGTTCTTGCAACAATAGTAAATTACCACCGATAGCCCCCGATGTCATTACCGAGTTTACCCTAAATGATACGGATGATCCTGCGATTTGGGTACATCCGGAGGATGCTTCTAAAAGTATTGTGTTCGGTACCGATAAGGAAACCAATGGTGCCATATATGCTTTTGATCTGGAGGGGAAGATTATCGAGAATAAGACGATTAAAAACATACAACGCCCTAATAATGTGGATGTAGAGTACGGGTTTCGGTTAAATGATTCCACAACTACCGATATTTTGGTCTTTACCGAAAGAGAGAAACAACAAATAAGAATGTTTTCGGTACCCGATATGAAACCGTTGGATGGGGGTGGTTTTCCAGTTTTTGAAGATGAAGAACTATTGGAGAATAGATTGCCAATGGGGGTAAGTCTGTACAAATCACCCAAAGATTCATCTATCTACGCCATTGTAGGAAGAAAAACGGGGCCAACCGATGATTATTTGTATCAATATGTCTTGTCTATGGATAGTTTGGGGGTAACAGCCAAATTGGTACGCAAATTTGGCTCCTTCAGTGGAAAAAAGGAAATAGAGGCCATTGCTGTAGATGATGAGGCTGGTTATGTGTACTATTCGGATGAAGGGGTTTGTATAAAAAAATATTATGCGGAGCCCGCTATGGGCAATGAAGAATTGTCTTGTTTTGGAGGCGAGTATTTTTTAGAGGATATAGAGGGTATAGCTATTGCAACCTATAAGAACGGTGAGGGCGCTATAATAGTCTCCAATCAACAAAAAGGGGAGTTCAACGTTTTTTCAAGAACGGATAACACTTTTGTAAAGGCTATAAACTTAGGTACCTTGGAAACCGATGGTTGTGAAGTGGTTACAGTGCCCTTGAACAGCACTTTTAAAAGTGGTCTTTTCGTGGCTATGAACGACGAAAAGAATTTTTATTTCTATGATTTGGAGCGTTTAGGGCTACAATAGTTTTTCGGCAACTTCTAACCAAGTATCCACACGTTCAAACCCGTTGGTATTTACATTGTGGGGTGAGGTAAATTGTAAACTGCGACCATCAAATCTCTCTAGGTTGTAATTTCTGTCATCAATAAGCACGTCTCCTTTTAAGATGTGCTTATGGCCACATAGAATTCTATTTTGCCATGGGATAAAAGGAAAATATTCGTCTAACCAGTCACTTTTTTCTTCTAAAGAATTGGGAAATTGCATGGCCGCTGAGGCGATATAAAGTTCGTGTACTTCGTTTATTTTAGAAAGAACTTCAATACTGTGCTCAATGGGTTTCAGGTTTCTGAAAAAGCCTCTTCTGGTAGCATGTTTTCGTACACTTTCTTGATGCGCTTCCGGAACCATTTTCCATACTTCAGATCCCATACAGGCCTCCTTGGTAAGGTTGGCATTGAATTCTTTGTTGTATATCTCTATATGGGCACCATAGGTATCTGCAATTACCTCGTCCATATCCACGTAAATGATCATATAGTATGGGTTAAAACTGTTGTTGTGTTCTTCGGTGCAAAGATCAAGAATCTTTCGGTGGAAACGAACGTTTCTTAATTTTTTTTAATGGGGATATGATGTTTATTGTGGGTTCTGATAAATATTTTTTCTTGATGTTATGCTATGGGTATTTTTGTGATAACCCTTTACTTTTCCAGTCCTGCTTGTGCCAAGGTTATCAAAAGCGCCAATTTAACGGATTCGTCGCCAGGCTCATCGTTTACGTACCATTCGTGTAAAGAGTGGGCGCCTCCGCCACTGCCTCCCCGACCGATACATACGGCTGGAATACCTTTGGAAACAGGTATATTTATATTTGTAGAGCCCCTGCCCAATGATGGGGTTGCGCCAAAGTATTCTGTGGCGGCCATACTTCTTTGTACTAATGGAATTGTAGGAGAGAGCTCACCTGACGGACGGTCGCCGATCTTGATAAGTTCATAGGTGACTTCGCCTTTTACCCCGCTGGCATTGTATTCCGCAATGGCCTTTTTTACCGATGTTTTTAAGATTTCCTCGATCTCATCCAGGTTTTTTGGGCTAATGGCACGCATGTCTACTTCCATCCAAGATTCGAACGGAATAGAGTTTACCGAAGTTCCACCGCCTATACGCCCCACATTAAAGCTTGTTTTTGGAATATCGCCCGAGGTATAGCTCCAGGCTGCCTCAGAAAATTCATCAATTATCTTGCCTAGGGCATGGTGGGGGTTGGCAAGTCCAAAAGCGCCCCAAGAATGTCCTCCTTTTCCTTTTACAAGCACTTTGTAACGTTTAGAGCCCAATCCTGCATTACTTATTCTTCCCATACTGCCCCCGTCAATAGCAATCCAAGAATCTATATCCAACCCCGATTCGTTGAATATGTATTTCATTCCACGTAGGTCTCCAAGACCTTCTTCGCCTACGGTACCCACGATCAGTAGGTCTTTTTCGGTTTTTATATCGGCCTTGTTCATCGCCTTTACCATTGATATAAGGTTGGCCAGGGCACGTGTGTCATCTCCGATACCAGGCGCCTTTAGGGTGTCTCCCATTTTTTTTACCGTTACATTGGTTCCTTCTGGGAAGACTACATCTAAATGGGCGTCGATACCCACATAGCCCGATGTTTCGGAAGTACCCTTTCTTAAGCCTAAAACATTACCCACTTTATCTGTCCAGATGCTGTCGACCCCTGCTTCTTTAAGCATATTCTTAAAAACCACCCCTCTTTGATCTTCTTTGAACGGCGGAGCCAAAATCTCTGTCAATGTAATGTGGTCTTTTGTGGTTTGGTCTTTTAGCTCTTCGATATATGCAAAGGCCGTCTCCACTTTTTTTGACTTTGCCAAACGGGCTATTTCTTTACTATATTTTTTCTCGATTACAGTGCTTTCCTGCGCAATGGCATTATTGAATAATAGTCCGAATACCGTAATAAGGCCTAGTAGTACTTTTTTTATGCTCATAATTTGATAGAGGTTAAAATAGGTTTGTTCAAAGCTATGGTGGGGTATTTATTTCTTAGGTGTTTATAAAAATAAAAAACCCTTACGAATATGTAAGGGTTTTTTTTATAATAAGATGAATACTTCTTAGTATCTGTAGTAATCAGGTTTAAAAGGACCTTCGACCGTAACACCTATATAAGCTGCTTGATCGGGTTTAAGTTCTGTAAGTTCGGCACCTAAACGCGATAAGTGTAATTTGGCAACCTTTTCATCTAAATGCTTGGGTAGCATATAAACGTCATTTTTGTACTTGTCGCTATGGTTCCATAACTCGATCTGTGCCAATGTTTGGTTGGTAAAAGAGTTACTCATTACAAAACTTGGGTGACCGGTGGCACAGCCTAGGTTTACCAATCGGCCTTCGGCCAAAACGATAATGTCTTTTCCGTTTATGGTGTATTTGTCAACTTGGGGTTTTATCTCATCCTTGGTATCACCATAATTTTTATTTAACCACGCCATGTCTATTTCATTGTCGAAATGGCCAATGTTGCATACGATGGCCTTATCTTTCATAGCTTCAAAATGCTCGGCTCTGATAATATCTTTATTTCCTGTGGTAGTAATTACAATGTCGGCATTTGCGATCACCGTTTCCAATTTTTTTACCTCAAAACCGTCCATACAGGCTTGTAGCGCACATATGGGGTCGATTTCGGTAACCGTAACAATAGAACCGGCCCCTTTAAAAGAAGCGGCAGTTCCTTTACCAACATCACCATAACCAGCTACTACTACTCTTTTGCCGGCAAGCATGGTATCTGTAGCTCTTCTAATGGCATCCACAGCACTTTCCCTACAACCATACTTGTTGTCGAACTTTGATTTGGTTACGGAGTCGTTTACATTAATGGCGGGCATGGGCAATGTACCTTTTTTAACACGCTCATATAATCTATGTACACCAGTAGTGGTCTCTTCTGAAAGCCCTTTTACACCTGCTGCCAATTCTGGGTATTTGTCCAATACCATATTGGTCAGGTCACCACCATCGTCTAAAATCATGTTCAAGGGTTTTCTTTCTTCACCAAAAAACAAGGTTTGTTCTATACACCAATCAAACTCTTCTTCGTTCATACCTTTCCATGCATAAACGGGAATACCTGCTGCAGCAATGGCTGCGGCCGCTTGGTCTTGGGTAGAGAATATGTTGCAAGAACTCCAGGTAACTTCTGCCCCTAAGGCTACCAAAGTTTCTATTAAGACCGCAGTTTGTATGGTCATATGCAAACATCCGGCAATGCGGGCACCTTTTAAAGGCTGCTCTTCTTTGTATTCTTCTCTTAGAGACATTAGGCCCGGCATTTCTGCCTCTGCCAGTTCTATTTCTTTTCTGCCCCATGCCGCTAAGCTAATATCCTTTACTTTATAAGGTACAAATGGTATGGTTGTGGTGCTCATATGTTTTTTTCTTTTTACTTTCGTTTATAAGCGTTTAGCTTTTTTTATTGTGCTGCAAAGGTACAAAATACACAAGTAATCATGCCGGTTTATAAAACTATAACAGTAAATAAGGATACCTCCATTGCAATTTGGAAGGTAGAGGAGACAGAAGAATTTTTGTCAAAAGGTATTCGGTTGTGTAAAAAATGTCAAATACGTTATGATGGAATGAAGTCTGAAATGCATCGTAGGGCGTTTTTGAGCATCCGGCATTTACTGGCATTATATGGTTATGTGGATCATGATTTATTCTACGATGAGGTGGGCAAACCTCATTTGAGGGACGGAAATTTTATATCCATTACCCATTCCCATAATTTTACTGCAATAATCATTAGTAAAAGGGAAGAGGTAGGTATTGATATAGAAATGCAGCGAGAAAAAATTCTAAGAATAGCACATAAGTTCACACCTTTTGAGGAATATAAAAGTTTGGCAAATGTAGAAGCTGTTATTCGTAAGCTTACTATTGTTTGGGGGGCAAAAGAATCTCTTTACAAAATCTACGGTCAACAGGGAATTAGCTTTTTGCACCACATTATTGTTGCCGATTTTTCGTTTGCAGACGGCAAGACCACTGCAGAAATTCTATACAAGGGCGATCATACCGACTATACTGTCAATTTTATGGAATTTGAGAATTTTACCTGTGTTTATGCCATTAAGAAAGCTGTAAATAGTTTATGATACTTGTAACAAATATCTTTATCGCCCATTAAAATTTAATAATGAAAATATCGGAAGCACTTACTTTTTCTTCTTTACCGGATAATTTTCAAAACAATATAATCTGTTTTATAAAAAAACTTGAAAATTTGGGTTTAGCAGTTTTAGAAAGCCCTTTACACATTCAAGTTTATGGTTCTTATGTGAAGGTTGCCATACGTGAAGTTTGTGCAACCCAATAAAAGCTACTATGAGTTCAATGTTTGATTATCTCTTTGGTCAATATAGCGATTACGATACGGTAGATACGGTATTGGAGATTATTGCGGTATTTTTTGGTCTATTGTCGGTTTGGTTTTCCAAACAAAACAATATTTGGGTATACCCTACCGGAATGATCAGCACCTCTATTTTTGTTTACCTCTTGCTTAAATGGGGATTGATCGGAGACATGCTTATAAACATCTATTACTTTTCAATGAGCGTTTATGGTTGGTATGTTTGGACCAGAAAAGTGGACGAAGAAAATGTAACGCCGATTACCCGAGTTACCCAAAAGGAACATAAAATTTCGGTCATTATTTTTTTTGCGACCATAGTTTTCGTTTTTGTGGTCTATCAAGCTTTTGATAAGTGGAATAGTTGGACCGCTTATGTTGATACTATAACAACCGCTGTTTTTTTTGTGGGTATGTGGCTTATGGCCAAACGAAAAGTGGAAAATTGGGTATATTGGATTATCGGGGATATTATCTCTGTACCGCTCTATTTTTACAAAGGATTTACATTTACAAGTTTTCAATATCTCATTTTTACAATACTGGCCGTTTACGGTTATAATGCATGGAAGAAAAATATAAACAACAACCTTCAAATATCATAAAGGTTGTTCTTTTTGGGCCCGAATCTACAGGAAAGACTACGTTATCACAACAATTGGCAAGGTACTATAACACTGTTTGGGTGCCAGAATATGCGCGCGAATATCTCCAAAACAAGTGGAACAACGAACGAAAGACTTGTGAACCCAAAGACCTATTGCCCATTGCCGCCGGACAAATGAAGTTGGAGAACGAACTTACAAAAAAAGCGACCGACCTCTTAATTTGCGATACCGACCTCTTGGAGACCAAGGTGTATTCCGAAGCTTATTATGTAGGCGACTGTGATCCTATTTTAGAGAAATACGCACTTGCCAACACCTATGATCTTTATTTGCTTACTTATATTGATATACCTTGGGAAGCTGATGATTTACGGGACAAACCGAACGAAAGGGAAGAAATGTTTGGGTATTTTAAAGAAACTTTAGAAAAATATGAGCGCAATTTTATTACCTTAAAAGGGAATAAGAAAGAGCGTCTCAATTGCGCAATAGAACATATAGATAAATTGCTGAAAAAATGATAGAATTTACAAGTCAAGATCTAGAGCAGATGGCAAGCAAAGGCATTGCCAAAGAGAAGGTTTTAGATCAGATCAATACGTTTAAAGAAGGTATACCGTTTGTCGATTTGCAAAATGCCGCCGTGGTTGGCAATGGTATTTATCGTTTTACCGAAGATGAAGAAAAAGAATTGATCAAGTTGTACGAAACAAGATTGCAGGGTCTGGAGGTCTTAAAATTTGTGCCGGCGTCGGGTGCTGCATCACGTATGTTCAAGGCCTTGTTTGCATTTTTAAACGCCTATGACCCTGAGAAAGAAACGTTGGAATCTTACCTTGAACGTACAGGAAACAACGATATTAAGAAACTGTCCGATGGTCTTGAGCGTATGCCCTTTTATGAGAGTGTCATGAAAAGATTGGCAAAAGACTTTAAAAGTAAGGGGCAGAAGGTCTATATGTTCGTTGCAGAACTGTTGGGCGAAGAGACCATGAACTATGGTTTTTATCCTAAAGGTCTATTGCCGTTTCATAAGTATGGCGAACATACTGCAACCCCCTTTGAGGAGCATTTAAAAGAGAGTGCCTCGTATGCAAGCTCGTCAAAAAAGGCAAAACTCCATTTTACGATTTCCGAACAGCATGAAGAAATGTTCAAATCCGAATTGAAGAACGTGGGGGAAAGAGTTTCAAAAGATACGGGAGTTACCTATACTGTTGATTATAGTTTTCAAAAACCCTCAACCGACACCATTGCGGTGGATATGGAGAATAAGCCTTTTCGCAACCAAGATGGTACGGTATTGTTTAGACCAGGGGGTCATGGGGCGCTTATTGAAAATTTAAACGAGCAAGACGCCGATATCATTTTTATAAAGAATATCGATAATGTCTCAGTGATGAAAGATGCGGAGGCTGTTGCCAATAGTAAAAAAGTGTTGGCCGGCATATTGCTCAAAGTTCAAGAACAGGCATTTTCTTATGCCGAAAAATTGGATAAAGAAGATGTGACCGAAGAAGAGATAGCTACCATTGCCACTTTCTTGGAAACAAAATTGAACGTGAAGTTCAATAACGGATTTAATAAATTGACAAAGAAAGAAAAAGTAGCTTTCTTAAAGGATAAGATTAACCGGCCCATTCGAGTTTGCGGAATGGTAAAAAATGAAGGTGAACCGGGCGGAGGTCCTTTTTGGATAAAAAACTCTGAAGGGGAGGTCTCTTTGCAAATAGTAGAATCGGCACAGATCGATATGCAAAATAAGGCACAGGTAGAAATCTTGAAGAATGCTACGCATTTTAATCCGGTGGATTTGGTCTGTGGAATTAGAGACTATAAGGGCCGTAAATATGACCTTATGAAATTTGTAGATCCGAAACAGGGGTTTATAACAGATAAGACCAAGGACGGTAAAGAATTAAAGGCTTTGGAATTGCCAGGACTTTGGAACGGGGCAATGGCACATTGGAACACCATATTCGTAGAGGTGCCATTGGTTACCTTTAATCCTGTAAAAACAGTGACAGATCTTTTAAAAGATTCACATCAGGTTTAAAAAATAGAATATTTGACAAAAAAAGTGTGTAAATAGTTACACACTTTTTTTGTTTGTGTACACAATTACACATCGCGTTCAATTAATAATGTTGCTTCAAATAATTGATTTTCAGTTTATTATATGGGTAATTGGTTAAAAGCGCAGGAATGGTATCCTTTTTTCAGTAGTTGAGTCAAGAATGTTTAACTAAAATAGACTTAAGATGAAAAAATTAGTTTTTGCCACAGCTATAGCAATAGGAGGATTTACATTGGGAACCGCTGCAACCCCTATTATATTCCATGATGGCATTATGGAAGAGTTGATCGTTCAAGATTTTAAGGAAATTGCCGTATCGGATGTTCCTTCTGCCGTAATCACGGCTTTAGAAACAGATTATCCTGGTGCCACTCTCAATAAAGCCTATGTAAACGGAGAAGAACAATACAAATTGGAAGTATCTACTGCAGAAGGCAGTAGCTTGGAGCTATATGCAGATGCCGAAGGCAATTGGATTCAAATGTAAATACTTTTTATAGTTTGTTGATTGGATAACAAAAGCTGCCTAGGCAGCTTTTGTCGTTTGTAGGAAATTTTAGGAAAATCATACAATAAAACATCCATGTTCCGTTCGTCTTCGTACATATGTAGGAAAAGATATTTAACAAGCATTAAAACTTAAGCATGAAAAAATACTTGGTATTTGCCACAATAGCATTGGGCATGGTAATTAGTGCCAAAGCAATGGATCGTTCAGGAAATATAAATATGGAAGATACTGTAATAGTTACCGATGAGTTCAAAAAAATTTCCTCTAGCGAACTAACACCTCCGGTGGTAGAAGAATTGTTAAAACAATATCCAACATCAAAATTGGGAGCTGCCTATAAAAATTCTAAAGGGGAATTTAAGTTGATAATGATACTTAAAAGTGGTACCCGAAGAATTGTTTATATAGATTCTTACGGTAATTGGTTGAATAGGAAGTAGTTCCAGAATCGCTTTTAAAAAAAAGCTGCTTTTGCGGTTTTTTTTTATGTCAAAGAGTGACCTATCTAAAAAATGTGTGTCTTAATAAGTGTAAAGCAAGAATTTTAAAATGTATCGGTAGTTTTTATAACGGTTTGGTTTATGATCACTACTCTTATTTTGAAGACGAATATGACACATTTCAATAAATCATTACTGTTGGGGATTATAACCATAGGTACTTGGGTATTTGCATCAGTAATAATTAATGAATCAAAGATAGAAGCTAAGAATGATGATGTGAGCGATGTTGATATTAGAAGCGTAAAAGACAATAAAAAAACCTTCGTGGAAACACTAACCATTAACTATGAAGGAACAGCCGAATAATCGAGAACATTAGTTATACCTTGATTCCCCGAAAATTGAAATTGAACATGGTTTATTTAGTTGTTACGTGCATGTTTGATAAAATAGTATAACAAAACGTTTTTTTTGGTTGGTTGGGAAGGGAGTTGCTTCGGTGGCTCCTTTTTTTTGTGTAATTCTTACTCGTTTATGGGCAAAGTATACACAATTACCCATTATAAGATATAATGAAATGTATGTAAATAACTTATAGTCAATATTTTGTGGTTATTATATAGATTGGCACTGTTTTGCTACTATACAAAATGATTTTAAAGATTAATTATTAACTACAAAATTAAGAAGACATGAAAAAGTTATTTTTATTAGGAGCATTGGCAATAGGAAGTTTATCTATAACTGCCCAAGAAGCAGATATGGCACAGGTGGATGAGACCATTGTTGTGACCGTAAGCGAATTTACAGAAATAGCAACTTCCGATCTTCCGGAGGCGGTTAGCAATGCGGTAGCAACGAACTACCCAACTGCTACCATAAACAAGGCCTATGTGAACGAAGAAAAACAGTATAAGTTGGAAGTATCCTTGGAAGACGGTACCCAAGGTACCCTATATGCCGATGAAGAAGGTAATTGGTTGGATATGTAAAAGATAACTTGTTTGTATCACAAGTTGGTTTGGTCAGGAAGAGGTAGCATTATGCTACCTCTTCCTATTTATATATGATCTGTTCAAAGCACTATCTTTATGATAATTTTAGAACTTAAATAGCTGTCTTGTGCTATTTTTACATATATAAAATCTTAAAGAATACGTAGGACTTTTATGGCTAAAATCCTTATAGTTGAAGATGATACCTCTTTTGCCCAAATGCTATCCAAATTTTTGGATAAGAAAGGGTATGAAGTAACCCACAGTCCTACTGGATTGGATGGTGAAAAAAAAATTAAGGAATCTATCTTTGACCTTATCATTACAGATCTGCGACTTCCAGACTATGACGGTATCAAATTAATATCGCAATCGAACCGTAAGGTTCCAATAATTGTTATGACCAGCTATGCTGAAGTTCCTACGGCCGTACTGGCCATGAAAGAAGGGGCATATGATTATATTTCTAAACCTTTTGCCCCTGACCAAATTTTGGACATAATCGAGAGTGCTCTCAATAAAAAAGAGGATATAACAGAAAAAAAGGATAAAGTTCGAAATAACGGACCATCGAACTTATCTATAGAGGGCAATGAGGTTCTGGAAAAAGAAGAATTAAAGTTTATTAGTGAGGCTTCAGATAAATTAAAACAATATATCTCTTTGGTGGCCCCAACAAATATGTCGGTTTTAATTACCGGAGAGAGCGGTACGGGCAAGGAAGTGACCGCAAAATCTATCCATAACAATAGTAAAAGAAAAGGCAAGGCCTTTATGGCCCTTGATTGTGGGGCCATTCCGAAAGAGTTGGCCGCCAGTGAATTTTTCGGACATTTAAAAGGTAGTTTTACCGGTGCGATCTCAGACAAGATAGGTAGTTTCGAAGCGGCCAATGGCGGTACTTTGTTTTTAGATGAGGTAGGCAACCTTTCTTATGAAAACCAAGTACAACTTTTAAGGGCCTTACAAGAGCGAAAAATAAAGCGTATAGGAAGCAATGCCGAAATTAAAGTCGATGTACGTATAATTTCTGCCACCAACGAGGATTTAAAATTGGCCGTGGAACGTGGAAGTTTTAGGGAAGATCTATATCACAGGTTGAACGAATTTTCGTTAAAAATACCTTCATTGGTAGATAGGCCTGAAGATTTGCCCATATTTGCCGATCATTTTTTAAAAGTTTCCAATGAGAAATTGGGAAAACAAGTTGACGGTTTTTCCAATGAGGTATGGGACATATTCAAGTCTTACAGTTGGCCGGGAAATATACGGCAGCTGCAAAATGTTGTTCAAAGGGCCGTTTTACTTTCCGAAAACGGAGATATACAGCCTTCTGCCTTACCTCCCGATATTTTAGAACCATCGCAGAAGACAAGTTCTGTGAACATGACAAAGGAAGAGTTTGAAAAAGATCGGATAATAAAAGCATTAAAGCGAACCAATTACAATAAATCTAAAGCTGCCAAACTACTGCAGATTACCAGAAAAACCTTGTATAATAGAATTGGTTATTACAAGTTGGATGTTTAAATAATTCTTTCCCTTATTGCAGAAAGCAGTTTCTCCAATTTTTTACGTAAGATTAAAAAGTCAGATTTGATTTGTGACCACGAAGTATTTTCTAAAGTGGCAAGTTCAAATTCTACCAAGATAGGCACGCAACTTTCAATTGCCATTTGTCTAAACATAGGAAGCATTTTATGGGCGACCCTATTTAGTTCTTTAATGTTTTTTGTTTGTACCGATTTTTCTAGGTGTTCTTTATTTTCTTTAGTGTCAGTATAAAAAGTATGTAGCAATTCGTTGATAGCTTGTTCATCATCGCCCAAGAACAATTTTATTTGTGATAGGTTGTATAGGGTTGTTTCATCTTCACCTAAAAGGGAACCTTCTCTAATGCTTTCGCTTTGAACATTGTATTCCTTAAAAAAGGAAAAGATGAGATCTAAGATTTCTCGTTTCGAAAATGGTTTTCTTATAACGCCTGCGAACCCTAGGGAAACAAAATGATCTTTGGGAAAATCTCTTCTGCCGGTCATGGCAATAATGGGTTGTTGTAGAAAATGGCCGTAATCAAGATTCAATAAGCTTTTTACAACATCGAATCCAGAAGCATTTGGCATTTCTATGTCGGTCAAGACAATATCATATTTTAGCGGCGTGTCTTTCCTTATTTTTTCAAAATCTGAATACAGAATAGTGTCAATATTTGCTGTTTTCATCATTTCTCCCAACATGTGCAAAAAGGCGGGGTCATCATCAATTACCAATATTTTTAGGGGTTTGTTGGGTAGGTTTAAAGCGGGCTTCTTTTTTTGCAATATTGTTTCGGAAGAAAACAGCATCGGGAGCTCTAAAGTAAAAGAACTTCCCTGGGCCACTTCGCTCTCCAAGGTTATCGTGCCACCTAAGAGTTCTGTCAGTTTTTTTGATATCGTCAACCCTAGACCGTAGCCCCCATATCTTTTTATGTCTTGGTCTTTTGCCTGGGTAAACTCGTTAAAGATAAGTTGCTGCTCTTCTGGTGAAATACCAATACCGGTATCAGATACCGTAATTTTGACCTTGGTGGTGTGCGGGCCTTTCGATACTAATGAAGCTTTTAAAATTACACTCCCCTCTTTTGTAAATTTATAGGCATTTCCTAAAAGATTAGATACAATTTGACGTATGCGCAATGGGTCGTTGATCATTGGTTTTTTTAAGGCGTCATCAATATAGGTCTTGGTGGTTACCTTGCCGTTGTTTTGAGTGGTTTCAAAATCTTTGACCGTTTCATGCAATAGGTCGAATAAAGAAAAAGAGGTTTTTTCAGGTACCATTTTACCCGCTTCCAATTGTGAAAAGTCCAAAAGGTCGTTTACGAGGTTGTTCACGTAATCCGTGGCCGATTTTATATGCGAAAGATGCTGCGCCTGCTTAGGGGTAATCTTCGAGTTTTCTAAAAGATCGGTATAACCTGTTATGGCATTTAAAGGAGTTCTTAGGTCATGACTTACCGTGCCTATCAGCTGTTCCCTGCTTTTTAATAATGTTTCGGAATATTTCTTTTCTTTTTCAAGTTTTTTACGAAATAGGTTAGCTTTCCAGAAATCTCTATTAAGGATAAAAATAAAAATACCGACCACTAAGAAACCTAGTAAGGCCGCTATGATGGCCAAACGGATACTTCTTTTAAGGGCAGCTTCTCTTTTTATGTTTTCGTCTATAGTGTTCATTATAATTTCTTGCTCGAACGAAGACAGTATACTTCTTAGTTGCTGTGATAGCTCCATATCTGTCTTGTTAATGGCAATTTCTCTGGCCGCTAGCGAGTTTACGTTTATGGTGTTCTCTTTTTGTACTTCTTTGAGCAAGGCTTTTGAGGCTTGTAGAACGCTATCGGCCTTAACGGCATTTTGTCCGTCCGATTCTTCTGGTGGAATATTTTCATTAAGGTATTGCGCCAGTTTTTTTATTACATCTTGGGCCTTGGGCGAAAGGTCTTTAAAATTTGGGGATATACCTTCAGGGGTAATTACACCTAGCGATTTTTCTAACTTATCAAATTTGTTTAAGGCTTGATCTATAGCGGCACTGGTTTGATCTTGGGTTTTTAGTTTTCTAAGCACACTGTTATTATCTACCTTTTTCTGCAGAAGTATTTTTAAACTATCTAAAAGGTTCTTTTGATATTCGTTTTTCGTAGCGGTCTTAAGTTGTTTAATATCCTCGTAAATAGAGTCTATTTTTGTAACGTAACTGTCAAAATCCCTTCTTTTTTTTGATTGTAGGGCGTGTTTAGATAGGCCTTCCGCCTCGTACAATTGGGTCAATAGTGAACCGGTCTTTAATAACTTTGAATCGTTTTCGCCGATGAGGTCCTTTGTGAGGTACCTGCCTATTTCCGAATAGATATAAAAGGCGGCTATACCGGCCAATATCAGTAGCAATAGGTAGCTTATAATGATTTTGAGGGTAAACTTGTTTTTAGGTTTTTCCATTGGTAATATGTACGTATTATAGGGTGTTTATAGTTTTAATACGGTGTTAAATGTTTTGTTTGGCGGGGATGGTTACTTTTTCATTTTTCTATTGTGGGATAAATTTTCGTGTCTTACATTTGCGCCATCTCAAAGGGGTGCCGATTCTTGAACTATCGAGAAGAAGCTGAGATTATACCCAATGAACCTGGGCGGGTAATGCCGCCAAGGGAAGGCGAAAGCTATAATTTGGAATTTCTACGTCCTTAGATGGGCAAAAATCAATTTTTAACTTAGAATAATAGCCCCTTTTATTCGTAACATTTATTACGGATGAAAACTATTTTCACAATTTCTGTTGCCTTTCTGGTAACAATGGGTCTTAGGGCCCAACAACCAACAGATTCCTTGGAAGGAAAAAAAGTAGTACTTGATGAGGTCTTTGTCTCTGCGGTACGTGTAACCAAAGAGTCTCCCGTTACCTTTTCGAACCTAACAAAAGAAGAGGTCAAAACAAGAAACTTAGGACAGGATATTCCTGTTTTAATGAGTTTTATGCCCTCTGTAGTAACTACTACAGATGCCGGTGCCGGTGTGGGTTACACTAGCATAAGGGTGCGTGGCAGCGATGCTACTCGGGTAAACGTGACCATTAACGGCATACCTTATAACGATGCGGAATCGCAAGGCACCTTTTGGGTGAACATGCCAGATTTCGCCTCTTCTACCGAGAGCTTGCAATTGCAGAGAGGTGTAGGTACTTCTACCAACGGAGCAGGTGCTTTTGGGGCCAGTCTCAACTTGTTGACCGATGGCTTTTCTGAAGATCCCTATGCGCAGATTTCGTCTTCTATAGGAAGCTTTAATACGTTTAAGAACAACTTTAAATTTAGCACCGGGCTGTTGAACGATCATGTAGAGATTTCTGGAAGACTTTCTAGAATCATATCCGATGGTTATATTGATAGGGCATCATCGGATTTGGATTCCTATTTTTTACAAGGTGCCTATAAAGATGACAATACACTCGTTAAAGCATTGTTTTTTGGAGGGCATGAAGTTACCTATCAAGCATGGTACGGAACGCCATTGGCGAGAATTAACAATGATGAGGCAGGTATAGAAAAGTTCATTGCTGACAATTACTTATCGGAATCCGAGGCAGAGAACCTACGTAATTCCGATAGGCGCTATAATTATTATACCTACGATAACGAGGTAGACGATTATAAGCAAAACCATGCGCAATTGCTCTGGAACCAAGAGATTTCAAATAACTGGAGTACCAATATAGCATTGCATTATACTCATGGACGAGGGTTTTTTGAGCAGTATAGGGAAGATGATGATTTTAGCACCTATAATTTTGAGCCTATAGTGGTAAATGGCGAAGAAGTGAATACCACAGATTTGATCCGTAGAAGATGGTTGGTCAACGATTTCTATGGTACGGTATTTTCAGCCAATTATAAAAAAGATAAACTAGATCTTATTTTTGGGGGCGGTTATAACAAATATGAAGGCGATCATTTTGGAGAGGTAATCTGGGCTCGTTATGCCAGTAATAGCGAGTATAGAGATCGCTATTACGATGACAACTCTACAAAAACCGATTTTAATATATACGCCAAGGCCAATTACAATTTAAATAGTAAATGGTCACTTTATGGAGACTTACAATATAGGACCATTGGTTATTCTGCCAACGGAGAAGAGACGGGTTTGGTCGATGATACTTTTGACTTTTTTAACCCAAAGGCGGGCATAACCTATGATTTAAACACCAACAACAATCTTTATCTGTCGTTTGCGGTTGCCAATAGGGAGCCTAATAGAAACGATTATGAAAATGGCAACCCAAAGCCGGAAAAACTTAATGATTGGGAGTTGGGCTGGAGATATGTTTCTGCAGATGTGCAGGTAAATACCAATGTGTATTACATGAACTATAAAGATCAGTTGGTCTTGACCGGCGAGTTAAATGATGTAGGGGCTCCCTTGAGGGCCAACGTAGGCGATAGCTATAGATTAGGATTAGAGGTAGACGCACAAGTAGCTCTGGGCGATAAATTTTTGTGGCGACCTAATATGGCTCTAAGCACCAATAAGAACAAAGATTTTGTTTTTCAAAGAGATGGTGTCTTAGAAGATTTAGGGGAGACCAATATTTCTTTTTCGCCAGAAGTCATTATTGGAAATATTATTACCTATAACCCCACACAAAACCTTCAGGTGTCCTTGTTATCTAAATATGTGGGCAAACAATATATGGGCAATATAGATTCGGAAGCTTCTATTTTAGATGCATATTCACAAACCGACCTGAATTTTCAATATGAAATGCCATGTAATGGGTTTTTAAAGAGTATTGTGTTTTCTGGCTTGTTGAACAATATATTCGATGCCAAATTTGAATCGAATGGATATTTTTACACCTATGACGACGATTACTCTAATCCTGGGGTAATTACCACCATAGAGGGGGCGGGATACTATCCTCAGGCGGGTATCAACTTTTTGTTGGGAGCCACCTTAAACTTCTAAATAAAGACTTTGTGTGCTGAGCAAGAACCTATGATTTATAATTATTTAAATTATGGGTTCTTGCTTTTTTATGAGCCATTCTGTGTAGTTTCTTTAAACCGTTTCAGAGGTTCAATCCGAGAGAGATAGCTATACTAAGAAACAGAAAATGGTATAGAGCTAAACCTTAATTAGATACGGTTACACTGCTACCATTAAAACTTGCCCTGTATTCTAACATGTCATAATAACGCGTGTCGCCATCATCGTCATCGGGCCTATTTAGTAACTGGCCTGTAAATAAACTATATTGGTAATCTTCACATGCGCATGTTACCAACTGCCCGTCCAAAATCATTGTAGAGCAATCGTTGGGCACATGATTGGGGCAACTTGCTTCAAAGGCCCTAAATTGATCAAAGCCGACATTGATTATGAACACACCACGTAAACCAACACCTTGTGTAGGTACCCAAACAGCACTCCCCGTGTTACTTAAAGGGCTATAGGTGGGTAAGTTCAGGTTGGCATCGAAACGAAAATTAATTTCCTGTAAGAACGGGTTTCTATTGGAGCTATCGTTGCTGCAGGCACATATATTCAATAAAAGCAAAATAGCATATATACGTCTCATAATCAATTGTCGTTTGTTATTTTTTGATAGGCAAATGTGCGTAAAATTATATATATTTGTGTTAAATCCTCTCTAAAAAAAGTCATGTAAAGTGGCTATTTAAGAGGATTTTGCTATTTATAAAACGATGACACTATGAGTAACGTATCATATTATACAGCAGAGGGTTTAAAAAAACTGAAAGAAGAATTAAATTATTTAAGGGATGTTGAGCGCCCAAAGGCTTCACAGGCTATAGCAGAAGCCCGTGATAAGGGAGATTTATCTGAAAATGCCGAATACGATGCGGCCAAAGAGGCCCAAGGTTTGTTGGAAATGAAAATTTCTAAAATGGAAGAAACCTTGGCCAATGCCCGTTTAATAGATGAGTCTCAGTTAGATACATCAAAGGTTCTTGTGCTATCTACGGTAAGGTTAAAGAATCAGAATAACGGAATGGAGATGAAATATACTTTAGTGGCCGAAAGTGAGGCAGACCTAAAATCAGGAAAAATTTCCGTTAGCTCACCTATAGGAAAAGGATTGCTTGGCAAAAGTGTGGGCGATGTGGCAGAAATTAAGGTTCCAAATGGTACTTTAAAATTTGAAATTCTAGAAATTACCAGAGAGTAGTTATTAGATAATTAACTAATTTTAATCTCATCATTCAATTTGTTTTGATGGGATTTTTTTTAAATATATAAGACCATGGCAACCATTTTTACCAAAATAATCGCAGGGGAAATACCTTGTTATAAAGTAGCTGAAGACGATAATTTTTTGGCTTTTCTCGATATTAATCCTAATGCCAAAGGGCATACGCTCTGTATTCCGAAAAAGGAGGTGGATAAACTTTTGGATTTGGATGAAGGCACATATAGTGGCTTAATGAGCTTTTCCAGAAAAGTGGGGAAAGCTATAGAAGAAGCTATAGACTGTAATAGGGTCGGTATGGCCGTAATCGGGTTAGAGGTGCCGCATGTGCATGTACATCTAATTCCTTTGAACAGTATGAAAGATGCTACCTTTCAATCAAAGGTACAGTTGTCGGATGCCGAATTTAAAGAGATAGCTTCGAAAATTAGCGCTAAACTTTAATAGTGCCTCCCAAGTAAAAATATACACCGGTAGCTACTAGGGCGATAATTAGCAGTAGTAGTATATAGAACAAAAAAGTTGGGCGCGTAGATTTTTTTTCGGGCACTACGGTCTTTTGGTAATAGTCGAACATTCGTTCTATATCATCTGTCCATTTTACTGGATAGATCATAGAGCTACATTTTCTACAAACGATCTGATTGGTTATTTCGTTGGTAGTTTTATGGAAAAAAGGCCCATAACTGTGTTTTTGATAAAAGGTAAGCTTTAGGTCTTGATTAAAGCACTCGGGACAATTGTTCTTTAGGTCCGCTTCTTTGATTATAACCAGTTTTTCCTTTGCCATAACTATTGGTGTACTTTAAGGGAAATTTGCATTATAGTACCTTCTTTTCCAGAAGAAAGTACTTTTATTTTACCGTTGTGGTATTCTTCTATAATTCTTTTTACCAGAGATAGTCCTAAACCCCATCCTCTTTTTTTGGAAGTAACTCCAGGGGCAAAAATAGTATTAAAATTACTTTTGGGGATACCGTGACCCGTATCTGCAATTAAAATGGATACGAATTTTCCTTGGGGAACTATCTCAATAGCAATGGTTCCTTTTCCTTTCATGGCATCTATACCATTTTTGACCAAGTTTTCAATAGTCCAGTTATAAAGAGAACTGTTCAATAGGACAGGGGCATACTCTATATTCGACTTAAAAGAAAAGTGAATTAGTTTAGAGCTTCTTCTTTTTAGATAGTCAAAGGCGTCCTTGGTCTCGGCCACGATATCGGCTTCGTTTAATTTGGGCAACGATCCAATTTTTGAAAATCGTTCTGTAATCGTTTTTAACCTATCTATATCCTTATCTATTTCTTTGGTAATGTCAGGGTTTATACTTTCGGTCTTTAGCAATTCGTTCCATCCTAGAAGTGAGGATAGCGGCGTGCCTATTTGATGAGCGGTTTCTTTGGCCATGCCTGCCCATAGCTTGTTTTGTTCGGCTGCTTTGTTGGTTCTGAACAAAAAGAAGATTACGGCCCCAAAAAGAAATATGATCAATAAAAGAGCTATTGGGTAGAATTTTAATTTGTTCAAAACCTCTGAGTTTCCGTAATACAACGTAGCCAAATGCTCGCCTTGCTGATCTATGGAAATGGGGGTGTTCTCATCTTGAAACTGACGTAGTTTTTTTGCAATATAAACGGAATCGGACGCCATTTCTGCCGGAATGTTGTTTACCCTTATGGAACTGTCCTTGTTTATTAAGATCATAGGGGTAGAGGTGTTGTTCTGAAAAACCTTTAAATGTAGACTTCCCAAATCTACATCTTCCGATGACTGTAAAAATTCGGATTGGGCCGTTGCCCAAATTTCCATTTTAAGGCGTTCTTCCTCTTTAAATTTTTTAAAAAAACTATTCGTGTTCCATAGAATCAGGCTCACGACTATGAAGGCCCCGATTACCAGGAAGATGTTGGTAATTTTGTTTTTAGGACTAAAGTTCATCCAATGGTTTTGTACTAATAAATATAACCCTAAATGTAAATAATTGTTGTGCTATAATCGCAACTCATTATTTTATACCCCGTTCATTTTGCGTATTTTTGGTTTTTGAAGCAAAAGTGAACACAAGATGGAAATAGAAGGGAAAATAAAATTAATAGGTGAAACAAAGACATTTGGCAATAACGGATTTCGCAAAAGAGAAGTTGTTATTACCACAGATGAACAATATCCACAAACTATAATGGTAGAATTTGTTCAAGACAAATGTGATTTGTTGAACAGTTATAATGTGGGCCAAGATGTAAAAATAAGTATTAACCTTAGGGGTAGGGAATGGACAAACCCACAAGGCGAGGTTAAATACTTTAACTCTATTCAAGGTTGGCGTATAGAAAATTTACAACCAGCGGCGCAGCCCGAAGGTATGCCACCGGTACCTCCTATGGAGGCTTTTGAACCAGCGGACAATTTAAACGAAGAAGATCATGACGATCTTCCGTTTTAATACTAATTATCAAGTAGTAACATCATAATATTATCTTCATAAGAAGAAGGGAAAACTTGTTCGGCCACAGTGTTGAACAAGTTTTTTGTTTTAGGTGTATTTGGTTAACTTAAAGACAAAAAGTATTGAAAGAGTCAAATCAACGGAATCCTATTTATTTTCTTACCGAAGAGCTTTACTTTCCGCCGGTAGAAAATGCTACTTCAGAGGGGCTTTTGGCCGTAGGGGGCGATCTGTCGGCAGAGAGACTTTTACTTGCTTATAGGAACGGTATTTTTCCATGGTATAATGATGATGATTCCATTATTTTATGGTGGAGCCCCGATCCTCGCATGATCCTGTATCCAGGGAAGATAAAAGTATCGAAGAGTATGCGTAAAGTTATAAGGGACCAGAAATTCAGGTTAACCGTAAATCGGTGTTTTCAGAAAGTTATTAAACATTGTTCAACGGTAAAACGTGAAGAGCAAGAAGGTACATGGATCACGGAGGCCATGCAATGGGCGTATCTTGATCTTCATAAAAAAGGCTATGCAAAGTCATATGAAGTTTGGGAAGGTGACGATTTGGTCGGGGGCTTGTACGGTGTAGACTTAGGTCATGTTTTTTGCGGGGAAAGTATGTTCAGCCTTAGGTCGAATGCATCAAAATTTGCCTTTATAGAATTGGCCAGAGAACTACAGCAAAAAAATTATCTGTTCATAGATTGTCAAATGTACACCGATCATTTGGCCAGCCTTGGTGCCGAAGAAATAACAAGACAAGAATTTATATCCAAGTTAAAGGGAAAGAACGGTTTGTAAGGGCGCAAACAGATGGTTGTTAAAGAAAACTACAAATATGTTTAATGCTCTTAAACCGTTTGCGTAAACGGTGGTCTATTAATAAAGAACATGGTCAAAATTTGGAGGGGGCATTTTTCTATGGTTCTTAAAATTTCCTTCAGCATCAAATAATATTTCGTAATCCAAGTATCCTTTTTCTTTTTTACCCTTCACCATATATTTATAATTGATCGAAGGCAATAATAAGTTCTGAAAAGCATTTCTCAAGGTTGCTTCAAGTTCTTCATTGGCATCATAAGGGTATTGTTGCATTAGCCTCTTTACCTTGTATTTTGTAAATGAATTTTCTAAATAGGCGTTTATACGCTGTAAGGTTTCCGAGGGTATATCAACAGGTTTAATTACGATTTTGATATCGTTCAGAATACCATTTTCGTCGAACCCCATGCTGTACCATAGTTTGTCTTTCTTTAATTTAGCTTCAAAACTGGTTTTGATGCTGTCCGTTTCTTTGTAATATTTAAACCTTTTTACATCACTAATGTTGTTTTCTATAAGCTGTAATGCAGCTGGGGGAAACTGACTTTTTTTAATTCTGTGCTCGCGTTCGTATTTGTATTGGGCATTGGCGAAGAACCCTCCAAAAAACAATAAGGAAACTAGAGCTATCTTATACTTCATCATATCTGAAACAATTTACCTCGTGATCATTAACCATGCCTGTGGCCTGCATGTGTGCATATATGACCGTGCTGCCCACAAATTTAAAACCTCTCTTTTTTAGGTCTTTGCTGACTTTATCGGAAAGGGCGGTGTTGCCGGGGGCTTTCTTATAATCGACGATAGAATTTTTAATAGGTTTATGGTCTACAAATTTCCATATATAATTGCTAAAACTTCCAAATTCTTTTTGAACCTCCATAAAGGAAATGGCATTTGAAACCGTGGAGTTTATTTTTAGTTTATTTCGTATGATACCAGGATCTTGCAATAAACAATTTATTTTCTCTTGATCGTAAAGAGCTATTTTTTTGTAGTCAAAATTATCAAAAGCCTTTCTGAAATTTTCACGCTTACGCAGAATGGTAATCCAGCTAAGTCCTGCCTGAAAGGTTTCCAAGGTCAAGAATTCGAACAAGGTTTTATCGTCCTTTACGGGAACGCCCCATTCTTCGTCATGATACTTTTCGTAGAGTGCATCACCTTTGCACCAACCACATCGATGTTTTTCCATAATCAAATATAAAGAACTAATGCAGATCGGGAATATGATTTGTAGAGTTAATTGTGCGGTATTATATCAATGTCGGTCGATATAATAAATGAGGTTGCATTAGGCTAAATATGATTTATGAACGTTGTAGTTGTGGAGCATTTGTAAGGTTTTTAACAAGAGCTCAACTAAGTCGAAATATAATAATAGTAACGCAGAGCAATGGGGTTAAAAGAAACACATTCCGATAGTTTGATAAAGCAAAGTTTAGACAAGGCAATGTCGTACCAAGAGTATCGTGACCTAGTACATTAATTGTCTGTTGAGGGTAAATCTACTGGTCCGGAACAGACCGGTGCACTTGCCGATTATACCCAATTGAACGATCGTAGAATGAAGCGTTGGGACAAAACACTGAAATTTGACGAAACGGTAATTGAAAAAATCGGATCTGTAAACAAGAAAATAATATGGTTGGTACTTACAGAAAGTTGGTGTGGTGATGCATCACCTGCATTGCCCGTTATGAACAAGATAAGTGAGTTGAACTCGAACATTTCTCTCAAAATTGTTTTAAGGGACGAGAACTTAGAGTTAATGAACCAATTTTTAACCCGTGGCAGTATGTCCATACCCAAACTTATTATGATAGATGCCCAAAGCAATGAGGTAATCGGGGATTGGGGGCCAAGGTCAAAAAATGCTACCGATTTGGTGGATAGTTATAAGGCGGCACACGGTTCTCTCAGTAAAGAATTTAAACAAGACCTACAGGTTTGGTACAATAAAGATAAAGGTCAAAGTATTGTAGCGGATCTATTGGAACTACTTTCTTTGAAATAGATAGGTAATAGTTCCCTTTTGTAGAGCTTTGTCAGAAGAACTGAACCTTGCCTTATAGGCATATGCTATGGCATTGTCTACCAGACAGCCATTAGAGGTGCCCGAACTTTTTTCGTTAAAGTTGGCTTCGATAACACTTCCAGTTTCATCTACTTCTATGTTGATCACTACCTTACCGCCCTCTATACAGGTGTATATCGGTGGAGGTAAATGATAACTATTACGGTTTACCAATGAATAGGAGATAGAGGTTCTTTTCGCGGCAAGATTGTTGGTGTACTCTTCTTTTTGAGCTTCTTTTTCACCAAGCATTTGTTTCATTTGCTCGCGTTTTTTGGCAAGTTCCTTTACACGTGCGGCATATTCTGAATCGGCAATAAGATCGTTCGAAGCTTCTTCGTTGGCCATAGCGGCCTTTTCTTCCATAATCTCATCCAATGTTTTTAGGGGTTCGGGGTTGCCAAAACTGGGTTTTGCAGTTTCGTTATAGGCCATATGACTTTTAACGGGGTCAGATTTTGAGAGTTTTTCGAGCAGTTCTTCCTCTTCTTGGGTGAGCTCTTCCTCGGGCTCATCTTCCAATACCATTTCAACTACATAATCCTCTTCGTCTTCTGTTTGTGCGCCTAATTGAATATTATATAGAACCAAAACAACGATCGCCATTGAAAAAATGGTGATTATCAGAGATAGTTGTTGTCTGTTCAGATTCATTGATATATAACATTTATTTTCAGAAAATATTACAGTAAATCTTCAAATTGTGTCTTGTTAAATACGATTGGGTGTAATTATTTCTGTAATAACTCTTCGGTAAAGACCAATGGGTCTATGGCATTATCTACGTTAAAATTACCTATTTTGGTTCTTCTAAGGCCCGTCAGGTGCCCTCCAGAGTCTAACGATCTTCCAAAATCATGGGCAATGGAACGTATGTAGGTTCCTTTGCTACATTTAATTCTGAACGCTACCTCTGGCATTGTTATTTTGGTGATTTCAAATTCTAGAATATGAACATTGCGCTTTTTTATTTCAACATCTTTTCCTTCTCTTGCGTACTCGTATAAACGTTTACCATCTTTTTTTAGAGCTGAAAAAACGGGTGGGGCCTGTTCTATTTCTCCAATAAATTCCGCCGTAGTCTCATGAATAAGCTCATCGGTAATGTGGGCCGTTGAAAAGGTTTGGTCTATCTCGGTCTCCTGGTCGTACGAAGGGGTGGTGGCGCCCAAAGTGATCGTGCCCGTATATTCTTTGGCCTGTCCTTGATATTCGGGAATTTTCTTGGTAAACTTTCCCGTGCAGATGATAAGTAGACCGGTTGCCAGAGGGTCAAGCGTGCCGGCATGCCCTATTTTTATTTTTTTTAGATCGAATTTTTTTCGAATGGCCCATTTAAGTTTGTTCACTGCCTGAAACGATGACCAACCCAAAGGCTTATCGATCAATAACAACTGACCGTTTAAAAAATCATCTTTGGTCAAATTTTCCATAGATTTTGGGTTACGTTAAGGGCATGTTATGGGTTTACAAACCCATAAACAATAGCGATCAGCCCAACAATAAGGCAATATATGGCAAAATAGGAAAGTTTACTCTTGCGTACCAATTGGATCATCCATGTACAGGCCGCCAAACCGGCAACAAAAGCAGCGATAAATCCTGCGCCCATAGCAAAATTGTTATCTCCGTTAAAATTTAGTTCACCACTCATAAGGTCTTTGGCGATCTTACCAAATATTAGCGGAACTACCATTAAAAAAGAGAACCTGGCCGCTTTTGATTTGTCTACCCCCAAAAGTACAGAAGTAGAAATGGTGGCTCCACTACGGGAAATGCCGGGTAGCATGGCAATAGCTTGTGAGACCCCAACAATAAGAGCATTTCCGAAACTTACTTTTTTACCCGTATCTTCTGCTTTGTCGGCGAAATATAGTAGCGCGGCGGTAATTAATAACATAAAACCTACAAACCTGATATTGCCACCAAAAAATGCCTCTAACTGCTCTTCAAAGAAAAGTCCTATGAATACGGCAGGTAACATAGATATGATAATCTTGACCGAAAACTGGCTTTCTTCGTTCCATTTAAATTGTAAAAGCCCGCTAATTATTTCCCAAATATCCTTTCTAAAAACAACGATGGTACTTAGGGCCGTAGCAAAGTGTAGGACAACGGTAAATAATAAACTCTCTTCAGGAATGGAGTGGTCTCCTAAAATTGCCTTTCCCAGTTCCAAGTGACCACTGGAAGAAACGGGAAGAAACTCGGTTAATCCTTGAATAATGCCGAGTATAATGGCGTCTATAGTCTCCAATTATTTCTTTTTGTGCGGGTTTAATAAAATAGCGTAGACCTCTATTCCGAGTCCAATAAGAACCAAGGTAGGAGCCAAACGTATTCTTCTAAAATTATAAATTTCAGGGTTAAAAACGTTAGGGTCGTCACTGCCGCCACCGCTCATCAAAATAAAGCCAAGGGCAATAAAGGCCAACCCTATGAACATGAATAGGTAATTTTTCTTTTGAAAAATGAACTCCTGTTTTGAAGATTGTTCCACTTTAGTTTTTTTGCTCATAGGGGCAAATTTAGTAATATAATTCGTCTGTTCTTAAGTTAAGGAAACGTTGTGTAGCAAAGTAAGTGCTTAAAAAAGAGATTAGGATGCCCAAAAGAAACACGCCTACGAATAGGATAATAATTATGGAAGGGTCCTCTAACAGTCCCAAATCCTCAAAATTGGTGTTTACATAATAGATGACACCGGCAATGGCTGCAAGGGCCAATAACGCGCCCAACATTCCCAATTTAATATTTTGCCAAATAAAGGGCTTGCGTATAAAGGTTTTGGTGGCACCCACCATTTGCATGGTCTTTATGATAAATCTTTTTGAGTAAATGGACAGTCTAATGGAGCTATTGATCAACAGTACGGCAATAAAGGTAAAAACGGCACTGGCCACTAAAATCCAAAAACCTATTTTCTCTACGCTTTTGGCTACCATGCTTACCAATACCTTATCGTAGCTTACCTCGTCCACAAAACTTCGTTCTTCTAGATCGGCAGCGATCTCGCCCACTTTTTCGGCCGTGACAAAATCAGCGTTAAGTTTTACGTCTATCGAATTTTTTAATGGGTTGTATCCTAAATAATCTACAAAGTCTTCCCCGATTTCTTTGCTATGCTGTTCCGCCGCCTCCTCTTTTGATACATAAGTGGCAGATTTGGTATACTCCGACATTGCCAAGGTTTTTTGAAGCTGCTCTACTTCTATCTCTTTTGCGTTTTCCTTTAAAAAGATAGAAATGGTAATCTGCTCTTTAGAGCGATCGGCCATCTTCTTGGTGTTCAATACCAAAAGCCCTAGAATACCCAATAAAAAGAGAACTAAGGCAATGCTCAGTACCACGGAAAAATAGGAAGAAATTAGTTTCCGTCTTTGATAATTTTCAAAAGAGTTGCTCATATAGGTCTATCGTAATTGTAAAAATAGGAAAGTAATGTGAAATGAATCTTAAAAAAAATAAAACACCCCTGATTTTTAGGTGTAAAAAGGACCGGGAAAACTACTAAAGTTAATTTTTTGGAATTTTCTTTATGTGGATGAGTTTTTCTTGCAAAAGAGTGTCGTTTTTTGAGGCGATCGGGCCAAGGACCGTTAATCGCCAATATCTTTTTAACTTTCATCGATTCGACCTATTTTTGTCGCTTACAGCAAAGAAGCGAATATCATGCAATACAATTTCAACGAAATTGAAGCCAAGTGGCAAAAATATTGGGCGGACAAACAAACTTTCAAGGCCGAGAACAATAGTGACAAAGAAAAATTCTATGTGTTGGACATGTTTCCGTATCCTTCGGGAGCGGGTTTACATGTAGGGCATCCTTTAGGGTATATCGCCAGCGATATTTATGCGCGGTACAAAAGGCACAAAGGGTATAATGTCTTGCATCCTCAAGGGTACGACTCTTTTGGGTTGCCTGCGGAGCAATATGCAATACAGACCGGGCAGCACCCCGCCATTACTACAGAGGAGAACATCAAGACCTACAGAAGACAGCTTGATCAATTGGGCTTTTCTTTTGATTGGAGCCGTGAGGTACGCACATCCGATCCTAAATATTACAAATGGACGCAGTGGATATTTATTCAGCTGTTCAATTCGTGGTACAATAAAACTACCGATAAGGCAGAAGACATTACAAGTCTGATATCTGTATTTGAAAAAGAGGGCAATGCGGGTGTAGATGCCGTTTGCGATGATGATATTGCCGTTTTTTCTGCAGAAGAATGGAAAGCGTACAGTAGCAAAGAGCAACAAGATATATTATTAAAATATAGGTTGACCTATTTGGCAGAGAGCGAGGTGAACTGGTGTCCCGCTCTAGGAACTGTTTTGGCCAACGATGAGATTGTAAATGGTGTATCGGAACGTGGGGGGCACCCTGTTATCCGAAAAAAGATGACGCAATGGAGCATGCGCATTACCGCGTATGCCCAGCGTTTGTTGGATGGTCTGGAAAAGGTAGATTGGCCTCAGCCCCTTAAAGATTCGCAGACCAACTGGATCGGTAGATCAGAGGGAGCATCGGTTACATTTTATACAGTGCCCTCGACACCAGAAGAAGAATCATTTCCCATAGAGGTTTTTACTACCAGGCCCGATACTATTTTCGGAGTTAGTTTTATGACCTTGGCGCCAGAGCATGAGTTGGTTTCAAAAATTACCACTCCAGAACAGAAGGCGGCAGTAGAAGCTTATATAGAAGCAACGGCAAAACGGTCAGAAAGGGAAAGAATGGCCGACGTAAAAACCATTTCCGGAGCCTTCACGGGGGCATATGCAGAGCATCCGTTTACCAAAGAGCCCGTTCCGATTTGGATTGGCGATTATGTGTTGGCCGGTTATGGAACCGGGGCGGTCATGTCCGTGCCATGTGGTGATCAGCGCGATTATGATTTTGCAAAACATTTCAATATTCCCATTCCTAATATTTTCGAGGGAGTGGATATTTCCGAGGAAGCTTTTGCCGATAAGGAAAAAACGATAATAGCCAATTCCGATTTCTTGAACGGGCTACCGTATAAAAAGGCCGTAAAGCGTGCTATTTTTGAGTTGGAAAAGCTAGGACAGGGAGAAGGAAAAGTAAATTATCGTTTACGGGATGCCGTTTTTAGCAGACAGCGTTACTGGGGCGAACCTTTTCCTGTGTATTATGATGCGGACGGAATGCCGCAGATGATAGCAGAGGAACATTTGCCTATAAAACTACCGGAGGTAGATAAATACCTGCCTACAGAAACCGGTGAGCCACCTTTGGGGAATGCTACCGTATGGGCTTGGGATACCGAAAAGAACGAGGTAGTGGCGAATGACAACATAAACAACACTACTGTTTTTCCGTTAGAATTGAATACCATGCCTGGCTGGGCCGGAAGTTCGCAGTACTTTAACCGGTACATGGATCCACATAACGAGGACGAAATATTCTCTCAAGAAGCCATTAATTATTGGCAAGATGTGGACCTATATATCGGTGGAAGCGAACACGCTACCGGGCATTTGCTGTACAGTCGTTTTTGGCAAAAGTTTATGTTCGATAAAGGCTTGGTACCCAAAGATGAGTTTGCGAAGAAGCTGATTAACCAAGGGATGATTACCGGAACAAGTGCTTTTGTTTATGTATGGTCCCAAAAATATCAAGATAAACCAGTTGTTGTTTCTAAATCATTAATAGAAAAGGCTATATCGAATAATGGATTTCTTTTTGATTATTCTAAAGAATTGGATTCTATGTTTTCGGATTCAAAATCTAAGGGAGACGGTAGGACGCAAGGCGAAACATCTTGGGAACATTTTAATCCAATTCATGTTGATGTCTCTCTTGTAAACGCTTCTGATGAATTAGATGTTAATGCTTTTAAAGAATGGAGATCGGAATACGCTGAGGCAGTATTTATAACTGAAGAAGATGGAACGTTCAAAGTAGGCCGCGAAGTCGAAAAAATGTCCAAGTCCAAATACAATGTCGTAAATCCCGATGCCATTTGCGAAGAGTACGGGGCAGATAGTTTGCGTTTGTACGAAATGTTCTTAGGGCCCTTGGAGCAATCCAAGCCTTGGAATACCGCTGGTATAACCGGGGCACATGGTTTCTTAAAAAAGATGTGGCGTTTGTACCATTCCGGTGCCAATGGGGCTTTTGAAGTTTCGGAGGACGAGCCGTCCAAAGATTCTTGGAAGACCCTGCACAAAACCATTAAAAAGGTGGAGGAAGATATAGAGAACTTTAGTTTTAATACATCGGTTTCTACGTTTATGATCTGTGTAAACGAGCTAAGCTCGCAAAAATGTAACAGTAGGGCCGTGTTAGAACCATTGGCTATTTTGGTGTCACCTTATGCGCCACATATTGCCGAGGAACTATGGGAAAAGCTGGGGCATTCAGAATCTATAGCTACGGCACCGTTTCCAGAATTCGAGGAAAAATACCTAGTTGAAAGTACTAAGGAGTATCCTATATCCTTTAATGGTAAGATGCGCTTTAAGCTAGAGCTTCCCTTAGATCTTGGTAAAGAAGATATAGAGGCGGCGGTAATGGCTCATGAAAAGACCCAACAACAATTACAGGGTAGAACCCCTAAAAAGGTAATCGTGGTGCCTGGTAAGATTGTAAATATTGTAGGGTAGATATTTAGTTTTTGATAAAAAAATAGAACACACCCCTATTTTTTAAGGGGGTGTGTATTCAAAAAATCACTTTTTTGAGTGATTAACCCCTCATTTTATCGATTATTTGTTTATTTAAAGTTTAAATTATCGGAACTTAGCACCATAATTTTAAATAAATAATCATGATTGTTGGTATTCCCACAGAAATTAAGAACAACGAAAGTCGGGTTGGTATGACGCCAGCCGGAGTTTTTGAATTGGTAAAGAACAACCATACCGTATATGTGCAGTCTGGAGCAGGTGAAGGGAGCGGTTTTTATAATGGTGATTATCAACAGGCGGGAGCCATTATTTTAGATACCATTGGGCAGGTATATTCTATGAGCGAAATGATCGTTAAGGTAAAGGAGCCTATTGCGGAAGAATATGAGCTTATACAAGAGGGGCAAATTTTGTTCACCTATTTTCATTTTGCTTCCAGTGAAGAGCTAACAAAGGCGATGATCAAGAAAAAGGCGATTTGTATTGCTTATGAGACGGTAGAAGATGAAGAAGGTACATTGCCATTGTTGACACCAATGTCTGAGGTCGCCGGTAGAATGGCCATTCAACAAGGGGCTAAATATTTAGAAAAACCTGTAAAAGGCCGTGGGGTACTTTTAGGAGGTGTTCCTGGTGTGGCCCCAGGTAGGGTATTGGTCTTAGGGGCCGGTGTAGTGGGTATTCAGGCTGCAAAAATGGCAGCGGGCCTAGGTGCTCATGTAACCATATTGGATATTAACATGAAGCGTTTGAGGTATGTAAACGATGTGATGCCTCCACATGTTGTTACAGAATTTTCGAATGAATTTAATATTAGAAAACATATAAAGACACATGACCTAATTATTGGGGGAGTTCTTTTAAAAGGTGCCAAGGCGCCTAACCTTATTACAAGGGATATGTTGAAAGAAATGAGACCGGGAACGGTAATAGTGGATGTAGCGGTAGATCAAGGCGGATGTGTAGAAACAACCAGGCCTACCACACACGAAGATCCTGTTTATATTATAGATGATGTGGTACATTATTCCGTGGCCAATATGCCGGGTGCGGTACCTTATACCTCCACTATGGCACTTACCAATGTTACGTTGCCCTATGTCTTAAAGTTGGCAAATTTAGGTTGGGAGGAAGCTTGTAAAAAAGATACTGCACTAGAAAAGGGACTGAATATCGTGTCTGGAAAAGTGGTTTACAATGAAATAATAGAAGCTTTTGGCTGGGAAGAAGCCTTCGCTTAAAAGTACATTTTGTCAGTAAAAAGTTACCCCTTCGAACCTTCTATGCATTTTAGAAGGTTTGGCGGGGTTTTTGCTTTTCAATTAATGATTCTGTAACAAATAGAATCTTTATTATATTTATTGAATTTAAAAATTGAAAAGCTATGATGGGATATTATATATTAATTGGTGCTATTGCCTTGGTAAGTTGGTTGGTTAGTAGCAGGTTAAAAAGTAAGTTTAAGCATTACTCAAAAGTACATTTGCAAAATGGTATGAGCGGTGCCGAAATTGCCGAGAAGATGTTGGCGGATCATGGCATTCGTGATGTAAAGGTGGTCTCTACCCCTGGCATGCTTACAGACCATTATAACCCAGCAAATAAAACGGTAAACCTAAGTGAGGGTGTATATAGTCAACGAAATGCGGCCGCTGCGGCAGTCGCAGCTCACGAATGTGGGCATGCCGTACAGCATGCACAGGCTTATGAGTGGCTTACCATGCGTTCTAAATTGGTGCCTATAGTTAGTGTAACCTCTAGTATGTCTACATGGGTAGTATTTGGGGGCTTGGCCCTAGGTGCCGCTGCGGGAGTAGGGTTCGGATATTGGGTCGCCGTAGCCGGGCTGATAATGATGGGTATGGCAACGTTGTTCAGTTTTATTACATTGCCTGTGGAGTACGATGCGAGTAATAGGGCATTGGCTTGGTTAAAGGCTAAAAATGTGGTTACACAGGCTGAGTATAAAGGTTCTGAAGATGCCTTAAAATGGGCGGCAAGAACTTATTTGGTAGCGGCCATAGGTTCTTTGGCAACCCTGGTTTATTGGGGGCTTCAGGTGCTTGGAAGTAGAGATTAGTAATAAAGAAACGGTATAAAAAAAAGCTGTCCGTTTTTTGATGGACAGCTTTTTTTGTTGTTTAAACTTGTGTAATATCTCTCTTATTCGACCGGAATACGTTCGTCTATTAGTTTTAGCGCAACGCCTTCGCTACCCATTAGTTCGAATAGGTCCAATATATCGCGCATGTTTTTTTCTTCTTCCAATTGTTCGCTAACAAACCATTGTAAGAAGTTTTCAACGCCAAAGTCGTTGTTCTTCCTTGCAAAAGCGATTATGTTGTTTATAGATCTGGTTACCTCTATCTCTTGGGCCAGAGCTGTTTCAAAAATTTCTTCCAACGATGTAAAATCGTGCTCAATATTTTTAATTTCGGGAGATAGGGCGTTACCACCACAATCGTTGACGAATTTGAATATTTTCATCATATGTTCCCTTTCCTCGGCTGATTGGCGGTACAAAAACTCTGCACTTCTGGTATAACCTCGTTGATCGCACCAAGAGGCCATGGCCAAATAAGAAGCAGATGCTCTACCTTCCATTTGAATTTGGGCGTTCAGCATATCCATGCTTTCGACCTTCATACTCATCTGTTGTCTCGCTATGTCTTTCATTGTCTTTTCTTTACTTAACGTAAAGTTATTGCAAAAGTACGTACAAGGCTAGTTAAGAGCCTTATTTATAGTTGATTTTAGATTGATTAAAAATAGGGGAATCAGGCTTTTGTGGCTAGTACTGAGTCTTGGGTTCCGATACCGAGAATGTAAAAAGCACCCGAAAGCAGATCTTTTAGGTCTAAAACTTCTAAGGTGTTCAAAATAAAAAAATGCTCTTTGTTGCAAAGCGAAAGAATTTCGAAACCATGTATATTGGCACCGTCAAAATGGGTTTCGATATTAATGGCCCATATCTTTTGGCGTAGTGAAAGCAGTTCGCAAAAACGAAAACCCACAACTTTTTGGCCAAAGTCTATGTAAAAACATTTTTCCGTCTTCGACTGAAAAAATGTATAGTATTGCGATGAATGAATACGTTCCATTGGGAACAAAAATAATTCTTATTTAGATTTAATACAAATATTATATCTGAATTTGTCGGTCGATCTGTTGGGCTAGGGAGATAAAGGTCTCTGTTCTTGAAACACCTTCGATTTGTTGAATTTCTTTGTTAAGAACATGCATTAAGTGCTCGTTGTCGCGACAGAGTACTTTGATCAAGATAGACCAGTTTCCGGTAGTGTAGTGGCACTCCAAAACTTCGGGTATCCTTTCCAGTTGCTTTACGGCTTTAGGGTTGCTCATTGCCTTATCCAAATAAATGCCGATGTAGGCCATGGTAGTGTATCCCATGGCTCTAGGGTTGATAATGAACTTTGAACCGGCCAGTAGCCCCGAGGCTTCCAGCTTTCGTAAACGTTGATGTATGGCAGCTCCCGATATACCTATGCTTCTGGCGATTTCCAGCACTGGTTTTCGGGCGTCTTCCATTAAAAATCTTAGAATTTTTTTATCAATGCCATCAATTTTGATGTTATTGTTATTCGATTTCATATATAGAGTTTCAATATGAAAGTAAAAATAACGATTTTGTATAGAAAAGATATTTAGCTCAGTACAGAATTTTCATTGTAGCCAACATACGGAACTTCGTACTCCTTAAAATTGATGCCCAGCCTTTGTAGTTCGGTCAAAATAGGTTCGTAAACTTCTTTTGAAATGGGAATCTGTACGCCCGGTGTCGATATTTTATCATTTAAAATTTGCAGGGCGGCTATGGCCACCGGCAATCCTACGGTCTTGGACATTGCCGTATGTGTGCGATTTTTGCCGATGACCACTAATTTAGAATCTATTTGTTTTTTCTTGCCATTAAGTTCATAACCAAACTTGTGATACATAACTATCATGTCCTTTTCATGTTCTCCCAGAGTCCATTTGTCTTCCAAAATTTTCTGTAATGCCTGTGCAGGGGTGGCGTTCGGAATACCGATATGTTTACTGTTGTCGAATAGGTTCAGTTCCAGTAGTTTTTCCCAGATATTATCGTCTTGGTCTATTTTTAGGTAATGACGAAGTTTTAGTTCTACAGAATCAGTGGGTGAATAGGGTAGAAAAAGGTTTATAAATTCTCTATAACTCATATTTTCCGAGTTTTCGATAGTATAGGAGTCATCCGTGGCCCCTAGTTGTACAAAAATGTTCCAAGCTTTCGAAAACCCAACACGCCTCATGGTTCCCCTATATATGGTTAAGGCATTCTGTAGGCCATAGGCCTCTCTATAGTTTAATGAATCTCTATTGGCATACCCTTCAAATTTTCCATAGCCTTCCACTTCAAAAAATTCGGTACGTCTAAAGAGCCTATGGTATGGTATGTATTTGTAAGTACCTTCCTGTATAAATTTTGCGGTGCCTCCTTGTCCGGCAAGTACAACATTTCTGGGGTTCCATGTAAACTTATAATTCCAAAGGTTGTTGTCGTGTTCGGGAGCCACCAAGCCTCCACAAAACGACTCGAACAGTAATATTCTTCCTCCTTGGTCTCGTATTCTGTCTATTGCCTGCATAGCACTCATATGGTCTATACCAGGATCTAGACCGATTTCGTTCATGAATATGAGATTGTTTTTCTTTACTTCATTGTTCAATGCCTTAATCTCTGAACTAACATAAGAAGCGGTAACCAGATGTTTTTTAAAAGCAAGGCAGTCTTCTGCTATTTTTATGTGGAAACGGGCCGGCAACATAGAAATAACTATGTCAGAGGCTTTAACGGCGTTTTTTCTTTGGTCGTCCTTAAAAATATCGAGGGTAAGAACGGTGCAATTTTCATGATTTTTAATGTGTTCGGCGATGGCGGCCGTAGTTAAGTCCCCTATGGTAATGTGTAGTCTTTCTGTTGAAGACTTTTCCAATAAATAGTCCAATAAATATGCGGTAGATTTACCAGCGCCTACAACCAAAATTTTTCGCACCATGCTTATTACTTACTTTTGTTAGATAACGGGGTACTAAGGTATCAAATTGTTACATTTATAAAAATATACAGTCATAAAGTTATGAAAAAAACAATTTTTATCACAGCTAGTGTCTTTGGGCTTTTAGCGGTAATACTCGGAGCGTTTGGTGCTCATGGGTTGGAAAAAATGGTGACCACAGACGCTGTTGCTACCTTTGAAACGGGTGTACGGTACCAAATGTATCACGCGTTTTTTCTGTTTGTAGTTGGGTTATTGCCGGGTCTTTCTAAAAAAACGAGACAAATTGTATATACCTTGGTAGTTATAGGAATAGTCTTGTTCTCATTTTCTATTTATCTTTTGGCTCTAAACGATATTACTACATTCGATTTTAAGACCATTGGAATAATTACCCCTATAGGAGGAGTCTTTTTATTAATGTCTTGGGGATATTTGGGCTATCGAGTGTTTAAGGAGATATAGACTATGAGCAAAACAAAGCGGTTGGGGCTGTTTTTGGGGCCTTTTTCATTTATTTTGATACTTCTTTTCTTTCACCCCGAAGGGTTATCAAAAGAGGCGAACGCTGTATTAGCATCCACTATTTGGATTGCCATTTGGTGGATTACAGAGGCCATACCCATTGCTGTTACCGCACTTTTGCCATTGGTGTTGTTTCCATTGTCCGGAGGATTGGATCTATCAACGACCTCTAGTTCTTTTGGTCATAAATATGTCTTTTTGTATATGGGGGGCTTTATTATTGCCATCACTATAGAAAAATGGAATTTACACAAAAGGATCGCCTTGAATATTATTCACTTTATAGGGGCCGATATTCGCAAAATTATTTTGGGCTTTATGGTCGCTACCGCCTTTTTGTCTATGTGGATTTCAAATACCGCAACTTCTGTAATGATGTTGCCAATAGGTTTGGCGATTGTTAAACAGTTAAAGGACAATCCTGAAACCATAGCGGACGAGAATCTTCTTTTTGGAAAATCTTTAATGCTTTCAATTGCTTATAGTGCGTCAATCGGTGGTATGGCAACCCTTATAGGTACCCCTCCGAACTTGGTTTTGGCCGGGGTGATCTTAGATACCTATGGTTATGAGATTACCTTTATGCAATGGTTTATGTTCGGGTTGCCCATATCTATAATCCTTATTTTTATTTGTTGGAAATATTTGACCCGATATGCTTTCACTTTTAAGCAGGTAGAGTTTCCGGGAGGTAAAGCTGAAATATCAAGGTTAAAGAACCAACTGGGAAAAATTTCATACGAGGAGAAAATGATCGGTTTAGTGTTTGGAGCTACTGCTTTTTGCTGGATTACAAGGTCTTTTTTGCTGCAAAAGATATTGCCAGATCTGGATGATACGATCATTGCTATATTTTTCGCCATTTTAATGTTTTTGATTCCCTCGAAAAATAAAAGGGAGCCATTATTGAAATGGAATGAGGCGGTAAAATTACCATGGGGCATTATTTTGCTTTTTGGGGGTGGTATGGCCCTGGCAAAAGGGTTTGATGTGAGCGGTCTTGCGGTTTGGGTCGGTAGTCAAATGACTTCCCTTTCCGGATTGCCAATTATTTTTTTAGTGCTGATATTGATAGCTTCGGTAAATTTTTTAACCGAGATTACGTCAAACTTAGCGACTACTGCTATGCTATTGCCGGTATTGGCCCCAATGGCTTTGTCCATAGATGTGCATCCGTTCGTATTAATGGTCGGTGCAGCCGTGGCCGCATCTTGTGCATTTATGCTTCCGGTCGCAACCCCACCTAATGCAGTGGTGTTCGGTTCCGGTTATCTGCGAATACCCGATATGGTAAAAAAAGGATTGTTAATGAATGTAGTATCTATCCTGGTGCTTACCTTATTTGTGTATTTTGTGCTGCCAGAATTATGGGGTATTGTAATTAATGGATTTCCTGAAAATCTAAAAAAGTAGGGCGTAACTATTTCTATTAGTTCTATAGAGGCGAAAGTGATTTAAAAAGAAGTAGATATACTTTTTAATGAGTAGATATGTACACCATCGGGTTACATTAAAAAAGGTTTTGCTACATTACAGCAAAGATTACAAAATTAGTGATTTTAGTGTATAAACCGGTATGATTTTTATCAATTTGATAAAAAAATGATATAAAATTATCAATTATTTATTTATTAAGTTAAATAAGTAGATATTATTTAGTGAATAACCCTTAGTGTGTTTCATATCTTCTGTAATATGGATATTATTTCGTCAATTTCATATTTCTGAGGGTAGAATGCTTAATTAAGTGTTGATTTTCAGGGCTTGAGCCGTAATTTTTATAGCTTTGGAGTACAAATAATTAGTCTTATGAATAATTCATCTTCAAAAGAAAAAATGATTTCATTAAAAAATTACGGTATTGATCATGATAATTTTCATTATCAAGAGAGTCCGGAAGAACTTCAAAAGGCCACTCTAGACTTAGGGATGGGCGTAGAAACAAGTAACGGTACCATTGCGGTCAATACTGGAGAGTTTACCGGTAGATCACCTTTGGACCGGTTTATTGTAAAAGATGAAATAACCAAGGATAAAGTTTGGTGGGGACCTGTTAATATTCCTTTTGAACAGGACAAGTTTAAGGCACTGTACGATAAGGTGATTGACTACCTAAATAAAAAGGAGATTTATGTGCGTGATAGTTATGCTTGCGCCGATCCTGAATATAAACTCAATTTAAGGGTTATTACCGAATATCCATGGTCCAACATGTTTGCTTACAATATGTTCTTAAGACCTACCGAAGAGGAGTTGGAAGACTTTACTCCCGAATGGACGGTTATCAACGCTCCTGGTTTTATGGCAGATGCCAAGATAGATGGTACAAGGCAACATAATTTTGCCATTCTTAATTTTACCGAAAAAGTGGTTTTGATCGGCGGTACCGGTTATACCGGTGAGATAAAGAAAGGTATATTTTCTGCATTGAACTTTATTTTGCCCGTTTATAAAGAAACCTTGCCTATGCATTGCTCCGCCAATGTTGGTAAAGAAGGTGATACTGCTATTTTCTTTGGTCTTTCTGGAACAGGAAAAACAACTTTATCCACCGATCCAAATAGAAAATTGATAGGAGATGACGAACATGGGTGGACAAGTAGAAATACTGTTTTTAATTTTGAAGGTGGGTGTTATGCCAAGGTGATCAACCTTTCAGAGGAGCAGGAACCGGAGATTTATGGAGCTATAAAGCCCGGTGCCATATTAGAAAATGTGGTGTTGGACAAAGATGGTAATGTAGATTATTCAGATACTTCCATTACCCAAAATACAAGAGTTAGTTATCCTATATATCACATAGAAAATATTCAGCAACCATCGATCGGCAAGAACGTAAAGAACATATTCTTCTTAACAGCGGACGCCTTTGGTGTATTGCCTCCGATATCCAAACTTACACCAAGCCAGGCAGCATATCACTTTATATCTGGTTACACGGCAAAAGTCGCGGGTACCGAAGCAGGTGTTGTAGAGCCACAACCTTCTTTTTCTGCTTGTTTTGGAGCACCGTTTATGCCATTGCATCCTACAAAATATGCGGATATGTTGAGTAAAAAAATGAAAGAGGCCGGAGTAAATGTGTGGCTGGTAAATACCGGTTGGACAGGAGGCCCCTACGGTGTGGGTACAAGAATGAAGCTTAAGTATACCAGGGCAATGATCAATGCGGCACTTAGAGGGGACTTAGGGTTGTATTCTTATGATACCTACCATATACACTCTGTTTTTGGAGTGGCACAACCAAGAGAATGTCCGGGTGTACCAACAAGTGTGTTGAGTCCGAGAGCTACTTGGAACAATGATGAAAAGTATTACACAACTGCCTTTAAATTGGCAAATGCCTTCCGTGAGAACTTTAAACAATTCGAAGGTTATGCGAATGAGGAGATAAGACGTGGAGGACCACAGCGTTATGGATTTTAGATAATAAAAAAGGCCTTGCTTTTAGCAAGGCCTTTTTTTTGTCTTACGACCAGATGTTATTGTTTGTTTACACTGGTAATATATTTTTGTAATGCCATTGTCATAGAAGGCGTTTCTGGTGTTGGGGCTTTAATATCTATTCTTAGGCCAGCTCCGGTAGCTGCTTCAACGGTCGAATTGCCAAAAACGGCTATTCTTGTATCGTTCTGTTTAAAATCGGGAAAATTGTGCAATAACGACTCTATGCCCGAAGGACTAAAAAATACGAGTATGTCATAATAAACATCACGCAAATCAGAAAGGTCGCTGATCACTGTTTTATAAAAGATGCCTCGTTTCCAGTTAATGTCCAATTCATCCAAAGTTTTAGGAACTTCTGGTTTTAAGACATCCGATGAAGGAAGTAAGAATTTTTCATCCTTATATTTTTTGATCAAAGGAACTAAATCTGAAAAAAGTCTTTTACCAACATATATTTTACGTTTTCTGTAAACTACATATTTCTGAAGATAGTATGCAACAGCTTCACTCTGGCAAAAATATTTCATACTGTCCGGAACCTTAAATCGCATTTCTTCGGCCAATCTGAAAAAATGGTCCACAGCATTACGGCTAGTAAGGATAATCGCAGTATGTTCTTTTAAATCGATCTTTTGTTGGCGAACACTTTTCGCATCAACACCTTCAACATGAATAAAAGGCCTAAAGTCAACCTTTACTTTTTCTTTGTCAATAAGCCTGGAATAGGGAGAATTTTCCATTTTTGGCTCAGGTTGAGAGACCAAAATAGTTTTTACTTTCATATGGTACTCTATTTTAGAAAGCTTCCCATTATAATTAGGGGTGCAATTTCGAGAGTGCAAAGGTACAAAATAAAATAGAAAAAGTAAGAGGCAATAAATTTTTGGTGAACTTTAATTACTGTGATCCAGCCGATAATATTTATTATTAAAAATAAGGTTGCGGCTATGTAGATCAAAATAAGGGAATCTTTAAAAACGAAACTCAATAAAATATTGGCAATAAACAGTACTAAGCTGCCATAATTTAGATACGAAATTTTTTTGAAAACAAATTCGTTGGTCAAGTTATAGGCATCAAAAATAAAGCCGTTTACCAGCTGTAAGGAAATCTTTAAGAACAAAAAAATAAAAAGTGATGCCAGTATAATAATGAAGGTGTATTCATATTCTTTCGTTACTGGTTTTGTGTAAGCCTTCCACGAAAGAAACAGAAACATAGAAGTATTTATGATTTGAAAAACCATCAGAAGAATATGAAACCAATTGAACAACTTTTCTTTCTTATTGTACATAAGAATATACTTGTTGTTGAACGGTAAGATCATAAAGTTCAAAAAGCGCGAATAGAATAGGGATTTAGCAGCTATTAACAGTATTAGGCTACCAAAAATAATAAGGGTGATCCAATCGGCATTCTCCGTTATTCGGGCAATAGGTTCCATTATTCTAGCGGTATGGGTTTTCCATTGAGTCCGGAATATAGATTATTTTCAGAGATCACGACCCTAATGTAACCAACATTTTCGTTTTTTGGAAAAGGTATTTTTATGTTATAATCGACAGTGTCCTTCGCCTTGAGCACGGTAACGTTTGGTTCAGAGGTGCGTGGGTGCACGGGTTTTAAGTTCATAGTGTTCTTATAATGGTCCAAATAGGCGATCGAAAACTTCAATTTAGAGAGGTCTATGTCAAAATCATAAGGGTTTACCACCTTTAGGGAGTAGTCTTCTTTATTCAATGATATTTTATCTGCATCAAGAACACATTCTAGTTTTCTGTAAGAATTAAAATTAGAAATGTACTTGCCGCTGTAGGTTTGGCCATTGGCTTTCGTAAAAGAAAAAGTTCCTTTGTTGGTATACTTAGATATGTAAGCCACCTTTTTACCTCTAACACGCTCTTCTGAGTCATCAATGGAATATTGGTTTTTTCGGTACATTATGTTGTTTAGGGAAAAGGACGGGATACCATTGGAGTAAAACTCGTACATGGGCGCATTGCGATATGAGTTTTCGAAAACCACGGGAATATCACCTACTTCTTGGCGAATTTTATTCACCCACTCTTTGTTTCCATGACTTTCGTAGTAAAAATTGAAAAGCAAGGGTTGGTAAACGAGTCCGGCACGTAAGTAAAGTATTAACACGGCGTTTACAAGCCCCAGCCTTATAATCCATTTTAAGGACGTTTTATGCTGCAGCATAAAGTTGTAGACGATTACGACCAACGGAATACATATAACAATGATCCATTGTGTCTGCACCCTTCTATTGAAACTAGAAATAAAGAAGAAAATAATAACACCGTACGTTAAGAACAAAAGCGCTCTTTTAAAAAGATCGGTAGATTTGGTCTTAAACAAGGCATAATAAACAAACGGAAAGGTAAATCCGAAAATAGAAATTAGGTTTACAAAGAACCCGAGGGTGTATTTTTCAAATTGATATGCATCGTTTGGTCGTTCGTACAGATGGTATTTTATACTTACGTAATCGTTCGCGTACAACCAATAAAAGTGAGGGGCGTAACATAAAAGTGCAATCAACACGGATGCCCATGCGTATTTATTCTTAACTAGTTTTAAATTGGAAAGTAGTACAAATAAGATTACCAATACAGCGTGGTATTTACTGTACATTAAACAGGCCATTAATATACCCAAGACAATGGCCGTGCTCCAATCCGATTTTTTTAAGAAGTGTTTGTAGGCCAACAAAAAACAAGAAGTAAAGAACAGTAGAGGGGTGTCGGGCAAAGTAAAGAAACCATAGGCATTTAATAATGTCATGGAGAAGGCCAATAAGAAAAAATGAGGTATGTATTGGTTCTTTTTAGGGTTGTCTACCAGTAACCACAGCACTATTAGGTTGGCTGAAGAAAGTACACAGCTCATAAATCGTACGCCCAGTTCCCCGTTAAAAAATAAACTGCTGATCTTTATGAGCAAGGCGACCATGGGAGGGTGGTCAAAATAACCCCAAGCCATGTTCTGGCTATAGTACCAATAATAGGCTTCGTCAAAAATTAGTTCTGTGAACGAAGACTGAATTACGTTTAGAATAAAAAAAGCAGCAAGAAAATAATAAAATTGCTTGGGAAATTTTTTAGACATTCTTGGTATTTATTCGGACAAAATTACAAATTATAGGCATTATCTATTTTTAAAAAAAATCATAAAGCCTGTAATGACAGTTTTTTCACCATTTTTAAAACATTACTTTTGTGAAAATTTAGCTTTCTTCTATGTCCAACAGTGTTGTGATTATTCCTACTTACAATGAAATTGAGAATATTGATTCGATTGTTAGAGCAGTTTTTCAATTACCCAAGAATTTTCACATATTGGTCGTAGATGACAATTCGCCCGATGGTACCGGTGCCATAGTCGAAAAATTACAGGAAGAATTTCCCGGACAACTTTTTTTAGAAGTAAGAAAGGAGAAATCGGGTTTGGGAACCGCTTATATTCACGGATTTAAATGGGCCATTGAAAAAAAATATGATTATATTTTTGAAATGGACGCAGATTTCTCACATAACCCAACAGATCTTCTTCGTCTATTGAAAGCATGTGAGAACGGAGCGGACGTTTCCGTGGGGTCCAGGTATAAAAAAGGGGTGAATGTTGTAGATTGGCCACTGCATAGGGTATTGTTGTCATATGGGGCATCTTTTTACGTAAAAATGATTACTGGTATGCGCGTTCACGATCCTACGGCCGGTTTTGTTTGTTATAGAAGGCACGTTCTAGAGAGTATAAATTTGGATTCGGTGCGTTTTGTGGGCTATGCATTTCAAATCGAAATGAAGTTCAGGGCATATTTAAAGAAGTATAAAATAGAAGAAGTCTCCATAATATTTAGAGATAGGGTCAAGGGTAAATCAAAAATGAGTTCCAGTATTATCAGTGAAGCTATTTGGGGTGTCTTGGCGATGAAGTTGCGCAGTCTTTTTCAAAAAAACAAATTTTAGCAATGGGTAAAATTCTATTAAAAAACGGAAAAGCTGTCAATGAGGGAACTATTGTAGAGACCGATATTCTTTTAGAGGGCGATCATATTTTAAAGATCGATAAAGATATTTCCGATGCTTCGGCAACGGTTATAGATATAGAAGGAAAATATATTTTACCAGGTGTTATAGACGATCAGGTCCATTTTAGGGAACCAGGTTTAACCCACAAAGGCAATATTGCATCTGAAAGTAGGGCAGCAGTGGCCGGTGGCGTAACCACATTTATGGAGCAGCCCAATACAAATCCGCAAACCACGACCATAGAAAAATTGGAAGCGAAATTTGCACTGGCAAAAGAGTCGTCGTTTGCCAATTATTCTTTTTTGTTTGGGGGTACCAACGATAATTTGGAAGAATTAAAGCGTTTAGACAAGAATGCCTGTTCTGGTATAAAACTCTTTTTGGGGTCATCGACCGGAAATATGTTGGTAGACGATGAAGCGGTCATAGAGAATATTTTTAGGAGTACAGAAATGGTAATTTCTGCACATTGCGAAGATGAGACTACAATTCGTGAGAATTTGGAAAAATATAGATCAAAATACGGTGAAGATATTCCTGTGGAGTATCACCCGTTGATCCGAAGTGAAGAGGCATGTTACCTGTCCTCGTCCAGGGCTATTGAGTTGGCGAAAAAAACTGGCGCCAGATTACATGTGTTTCATCTATCTACCGGAAAGGAAACCAATTTGTTCAGAAACGATATTCCGTTGAACGAAAAGAAAATAACGGCAGAAGCCTGTATTCACCATTTATGGTTTTCAGACGAGGATTATAAAGACAAGGGTACTTTGATAAAATGGAATCCGGCGGTTAAGACGGCAAATGACAGAGAAATGCTTTGGCAGGCATTATTGGATGATAGAATAGATGTGATCGCTACCGATCATGCGCCGCATTTGCTATCGGAAAAAGAAAATGTCTATACCAAGGCACCAAGTGGTGGGCCTTTAGTACAACACGCCCTGCCAGCTATGCTAGAGAAACATCTGGAAGGAGTGCTGAGTATAGAGAAGATTGTTGAAAAGATGTGCCATAACCCTGCTATATTGTTTCAAATTGAAAAACGTGGCTATATAAGAGAAGGGTATTTTGCCGATTTGGCCGTAGTAGATCTACAGGCTCCTTGGATAGTTTCCAAAGACAACATCGCATATAAATGTGGATGGTCCCCATTTGAGGGTACTGGTTTTAGATCAAGTGTTAGCCACACTTTTGTGAACGGGCATTTGGCGTATGAAAACGGAACCTATTCAGAAAAGAAAAATGCAAAAAGATTAACCTTTACTAGATGAAAAAGCTCATAACCTTGTTATTGGTACTATTGGTTGTCTTCTATTCTTGCGGAGAAAAATTGATAGATAAACCTGAAAATCTGATCCCTAAAGATGAAATGGTGCTTATCTTAAAGGATATGGCGATTCTAAATGCCGCAAAGAGTACCAATATGGGTATTTTAAAGGATCATGAGATAGAACCGACCGCCTATATATTTGAAAAATACAAAATAGACAGCATCCAATTTGTAGAAAGTGATAGGTACTATGCTTCCTTGCCGGTGGAATATGAGTCTATCTATACCCAGGTGGAATCTCTTTTAGATGAGCAGAAAACCTTAATGGAAGAAAAGAAAAAAATAAAGGATAGTTTAGAGCTAGTAGAAAAAAAGAACAATCTTCCAAAGAACGATAGCTTAAAATCTTCCTCTAATCTGAAGAAAGACACTCGTCAATAAACTTTTCGGAACTGAATTTTATGGTGTTTTGAAGTGGCTCAAACTCAAAATGTATAGTGTTTTTTATTTTATCGCTATTATAAATTTCAGGATGTTGAAGAGAGTAGATAGCGTTTTTTGTAATAGTTCTTGGGCTACCCGTAAATAGACTCTTAAAAAAGTCGAAATACCTTCCTATATGCAATTGCCAAACCTTAAGTTTTTTGACAGGAGGCTTTTTTTCTAGATAATGTGCTATTTTTTCTAGAATCTGTTGATAGGTAAGGTTTTCTGCCACTATGATGAATCGTTCGTTGGTAACGGAAGACTCCATTAGTTGTATCATGCTATTCACCACATCCGATACGGCCACAAAACCGGTGCCCCCCGGTGGGTAAAAAGAGTGCCCTTTGTTTGCCGTACTAAAAAGTTTTCCGCTTCCCGAATTCCAAAAACCAGGGCCTATGATTACGCCTGGGTTTACGATTACAACAGGTAGACTTTCTTGTGATCCCCTCCAAACTTCCATTTCTGCACCTCGTTTTGTGAGCGCATATACATTACTATGTTGCCCTGTCCATTCATTGTCCTCGGTAGCTTCGCTGCCAAGCGTACTTCGGCCTATGGTGCCAATACTGCTTACATGGCATAATTTTTTAATGTTGTGCTCAAGGCATAGGTTTACAATATTTGCAGTGCCCTCCTCATTTATTTTTTTCAGTTTTTTAAAATCACGGGGGTCAAAAGATATAAGTGCCGCGGCGTGGTACACGTATTGTACGTCTTTAAAGGCATTGTCCAATGCGGGAATGTCAAGTATATCCGCTTTTATCCAACTAATTTGGTCAAAAAGGGCGTTGGCCTCTTTGCTGTAATAAGAAAAAACCTTTTTTACTTGTTGCCGTTTGGTTTCGCTCCTGTAAATAGCCTTGACCTTGTTTTTGGCCATAACCAAACTGAACAACAGATGTGCGCCCACCAACCCTGTACTACCGGTAACTAGAACCATAAATCAAATTTAGGAAATACAGATGGATAAATTCATGATTAATTCACGACCATGGGCGGCATTTTTCCTTTTATATTTGCACTTAAATTTAAAATACTCATACGAAATGGCTTCAAATTTTGTCAAAGAATTGGAATGGAGAGGAATGTTGCACGATGCAATGCCGGGCACCGAAGAATATCTTATGGAAGGAATGCAATCCGCTTATGTAGGAATCGACCCTACTGCAGATTCTTTACATATTGGCCATTTGGTGGGTGTAATGATGTTACGGCATTTTCAATTGGCGGGCCATAAACCTTATGCTCTGGTAGGTGGTGCAACGGGTATGATCGGGGATCCTTCGGGAAAATCTGCCGAAAGAAACCTTTTGGACGAAGAGACCTTGAGACATAACCAAGAGGCCCTAAAAAAGCAATTGTCGAGGTTTCTTGATTTTGAAAGTGATGCCGCTAATGCCGCAGTACTGGTAAACAATTATGATTGGATGAAAGATTTTACCTTTCTAGAGTTCATCAGAGATGTGGGCAAACATATTACGGTCAATTATATGATGGCTAAAGACTCTGTTAAAAAGAGACTTTCCTCAGAAGCGAAAGAAGGAATGTCTTTTACCGAGTTTACATACCAGTTGGTGCAGGGATACGATTTTCTTCACTTGTACAGAAAGCATAATTGTACATTGCAGATGGGCGGTAGCGACCAATGGGGGAATATAACTACAGGTACAGAGTTGATCAGAAGAATAGAAGGAGGAAAGGGATATGCCCTTACCTGCCCTTTGATAACCAAGGCAGACGGCACCAAATTCGGGAAAACGGAAGGTGGTAACGTTTGGTTAGATGCCGAAAGAACATCGCCCTATAAATTTTATCAATATTGGTTGAACACTTCTGATCAAGATGCAGAAAAATACATTAAGATATTTACCTTTCTGTCAAAAGAAGAGATAGATTCGTTAATAGCCCAGCATTCAGAAGCACCACATATGAGATTGCTACAGAAAAAGTTGGCCGAGGAAATCACTGTAATGGTGCATTCGCAAGAAGATTTGGACAATGCCGTTAAAGCAAGCGGTATTTTATTTGGAAAATCTACTTCAGAAGATTTAAAAGGGTTGGACGAAAAAAACTTTTTAGACATATTCGAGGGGGTTCCTCAGGCAGAAGTTTCTATGTCCGCTTTGGACGAAGGTCTGGATATGATAGCCGCATTGGCTGCGCAAACGGGCTTTTTAGGCTCAAACGGGGAAGCAAGACGTGAATTGAAGCAGAATTCCATATCGGTAAACAAAGAAAAGGTAAAAGAGGATTACCTTATTAAAAAAGATGATTTGATCAACAATAAGTTTGTATTGCTGCAACGTGGTAAAAAGAACTATTTTGTTTTAAAAGTAAAACGTTAGGCAACCAATTTTGGCATAAGGTATCTTTTATATAAAAGCCTATGAAAAAAATATTGCTGTTCGCCATGTTATGTCTTTTTGTTGCCTGTGTTGAGGATGATGGCCCTGCCGTGGACGATATTGCCCTTGAAGGTGAATGGGTTTTGTCGGATGTGATGTGCTATTGCTTTTTTTCCGAGGAAATAGATTTTACCCAGACCCATATTTTTTTCGATACCGAAGAAGATTCGCTTACGGTTACCCATAATTCTGAATATAATTTGTTTAAAAAAGAAGGGGTGTACTATTATGGCGGACAAGGTTTTATATTGGACTTCGCCGATGATACCGCTTATCAGTTCAATGTACGGGGCAATCAATTGATACTTGTTTATCTTGATGATCCCGATATTGCCGACGATGAGGTAACTTATTATTTTACCAGGCCATAGATTTTTTGCTCATGGTCAAATATAGTTGCATTAAGCACGTTATATGACTTTAAAAATATGCTATGTACAAAAATGTTCTTTTGTTGTTGTTTTTTATCATCGGTTTTTCGGCTTGTGATAAGCTGGACGAGCTTACAAAATTCGATATAAACTACAGTCAAAATGTAACCATACCTTCCTCAACCGGTATAGATCTGCCTTTTGATGTATTTACCCCAGAGACAGAGACCAACTCAGAATCTAAATTTGAGGTAAATGATACAAGAAAAGATCTTATAGAAGAGATCAAACTTACGGAACTGGAATTGATAATTACGTCACCGGAAGGTGCCGATTTTAGTTTTTTAAATTCTATAGAGGTATTTATTTCTGCGGACGGGTTGGAAGAAATTAAAATTGCTTCTTTAAACGAAGTCCCTGAGAACGCTGGAAACACCCTTGAATTGGATACGGTAGACACAGATTTAAAGGAATATATTAAACAAGACGAGTTTATGTTGCGTTTAAATACCGTTACCGATGAACTATTGGGGTCGGACCATGAATTGGAAGTGAATTCTACCTTTTTTGTAGATGCCAAAATATTGGGGCTATAAATCTTCACGTTCACTTAACGCAACTGTCAAATTATTTTGGTATCTTATAGTTGAATTATCGAAATTCGATTGTGAAGAATATACCATTGATATTATTGGCCGTTTTGGTCCTGTTTGGGTGTACTAGCGATGATTTGGTCTTGAAAGAGGCTAAGTTGAGTTTTACAAGCCAAAAATGGGAGCTGCAGCAAATGGTCGGTAGTATGGTCGATTCGGTTGCCATGGGGGATGAAATGGAATGGCAAGAATATTATATTTTTAATCCTGATGGTTCTTTTTATAAAAGGTCGGTGAGAGACAGTATAGCCATTGAAGCTAGCGGTACCTTTCAAATGGTGGAGTACGATAACGATGAAACGGATTATCTGGAGCTTAACTACACCACGGGTCAAGAATTGGCAGGAAGCTGTGCGGCTGACAATAAAGAAGTATTGATGTTTGTCTCCAATACATTAATATCCAATACTTGGATGGCCTGTGATGGCCCAGGTCTCTATTACGGTCTGGTAACAGACTAGAGCGCCATTAAGTTACAGCCTCTGATATCTGAATGGTCGTATCTTCCAAGAATTTCAAATTTCCCCGAATCGTATATTTTTCCTAGGTCTTGGGTGGCGATAAAAGAACAAGAATTCTTGTTTGCCAGATCAATTACGTTGATTCCGCCAACTTTGCCGTTCGGCAAAATAGTTAAGGGGTCTTCGGTATCCCTCATCATAATTCTCATCCAAGGCGGGCATTCAAAAAGGCTGTTTCCCTTTGAGTAAGCTTGTGAAAGAAGCTCTGTCATCCCGTATTCGGAGTGTATATGATCTACACCGAACCCTTGCTGTAGTATCTCATGCAGTTCTTGTCGTATCAATTCTTTTCTTCTGCCCTTCATGCCACCGGTTTCCATAATTATGGTATTGTCAAGCTTTAATCGGTGTTGTTCGCAAAAATCCAAAAGGCCAAAAGATACTCCTATCAACAAGGTTTTTTCTTGTCGGTCGTTCAATGCTGTCAAATAATCTTTCAGCTTATCAAAATCGTTAAGAAAAAAGCCGCTTTTAGGGTGTTCTGATCGCTTTATTAGGTCGTTCACCATATATATTAAAGAAGATCCCGTACGTTCTAAATACGAGGGCAAAAGAGCTAGTATGCAATAGTCTTTTGGTGATCCGTAGAATTTGGTAAAAGCTTTTAGATAACTTTCTTCGTATAGAGAAAGATCCGTAACAAAATGTTTGCTGGTAGTGCTTCCCGTGGTGCCGCTACTTGTAAACGTGACTTCGGGAGTATTGGTGCCGCTAACGATTTTATGGTCTTTAAAAAATTGTATGGGAAGAAAGGGGATATCTTTTAAACCGTTAACTTTTTTTGGGTCTACCTTAAGAAGGTCGCAATATTTTCTGTAAACGGTATTGTGGGAATATTGATGCAGAAAGGTGTCCATGGTTATGGACAAGAAATCTTTTTCCGAATCAATGCTAAAAATATCTTTGTTGTTCATGTATGCTACAAGTTGTAGCAAAGGTACAGAACGCTAAAGAAATTCAAAGGTAATTATCATAGTCTCGCCAAGATTTAGGTGCGTTTTTGGTCATGCTATTTGACCACTAATTTCCGATTGATGGATTTTTGATTTTCGGTTACCTGTACAACATATACACCTGGTGAAAGACGTGATATATCCAATGATTTGTTTGCTATTCTATCTGTGAGTACCAGTTCTCCAAAGACATCATAAATACGTACGGTCTTGAGGTCGTTTTTTTCTGTAGTTATGTGTACGATGTCGGCCGTGACCGGATTGGGATATAGCTTGAAACCTGAAATCTCTTCATTTTTTAAATTTCGAAAATCGATGGAATCTTGCCCGTAGACAGAAACGGTGAGACCCATAAGTAGGATAAAGTAGAGTTTTTTCATTGGGTATTGATTTGGGATCAACACCATAAAAGTATCCATTTGTTATACCATGTACCCAAAAATGTTGTGAATGATAAAATTTTGTATGTCAATAATTTAGAACAGGCGTTTCATCGATTTTATTTGCCGATTATCGATGTGGTATGTGGAAGATATGAGGGCTAACTATTTGATAATTAGTTTGCGAGTAATCATTTTGTCCTTTTCAAATACCCTAAGCACGTACACTCCGGCATCCAAATCAGAAAGGCGTAATTCTTTACCAAGAATAGTGGTCTTTAATACTAGGGTACCCAAAACATCATAGATCAAGATTTCTTTCGGGTTATTGGTGGCTGTAGAAATGTATACCTTGCCGTTTGTAACAGGATTCGGATACATACTAAAACCATCTATATCCCCTTTGTTATGGGTACTTTGCCCATAGCTAAAAGAAAAAAAGAAAAAGGAAATGATGAGGTAAATATGCTTCATATATAGCTGGTTACAAATGCTATGCCACAAATATAGGAATTATAAAGTCTGAAAGTCAATAGGATACAGTGCTTTCTTACAATTTTTCGACAAAAGGTGAAAAAGCCCGCTTTGGGCGGGCTTTTTTATAATAAAAGAAGGTATTTATTAAAAAGAGAGGCTATAGCCTAAAGAGAAGGCCATTCCTGGGTCTCTATAAGAAGAACGGTTGGTGATACCTCCATAAGACTCGTACAGGCTTTCACGGGTGTCCCCAAGCAGGTTGTTGGCCTTAAAGCTCACTTTAGAACGCTGTTCCTCTCCAAAAGTTTTGGAAATATTAAAATTTAAACTGTTGAAGGGTTGCGTAAACACATCTGCATTTTGTCCAAAACCAATAATTTCCAATGTTTTGCCCTGAACATTGTAGAACAATCCTGTTTCAAACCCCGTTACCCTATTGTTGTAGTTAAGGCCTACGTTTACCAAGTAAGGAGACTGTCCTTGTAATTGTCTTGTATCATCGATAGTTTCGCCGTCTCTTGCGAAAATCTGTCTCGTTTCATATTCTTGGTCTTCTCCTTTGGCCATCTCGATTTTAGAATCTATGATAGAGATGTTTAAGTTAAGGCTAAGGTCTCTAAGGCCCTCGGAAATAAACCCAAAGTTTTTACGGCCCTCCAGTTCAAATCCGAATACATCGGCAGAGGGGGAGTTACGGGGCGTAATTTGATTTGGTGCCACATTGCTATAGGCAACGATCTCTATAGGATCTTTAAATCTTTTGTAAAAACTACTGAAAGCTACCATTTGTGCCCTATCGCCGAAAACCTCGAATCTAAAGTCAAAGTTGTCTATATAGGTAGGTGTCAGGTCTGTATTACCAATAAAGAGTCTGCCCGTTAATAAGTCTGTAATCTGTACAACGGATAATTCTTTAAAACTTGGTCTAGCCGTAGTTTTTGAATATGAGAGCCTAAAGTTAGTATTTTCTTTAAACCCATAGATTAAATTAGCTGAAGGAAAGAAATCCAGTTTGTCTATGGTCTTTACATTGTCGTATATCTCGGTACCGGTATTGTTCTGGCCAGTAAAGTGCGTAGTAAACTGTTCTGCCCTTACACCTAGGATGGCACGGAATTTCTCAGAAAATTTAAATTCGTTGGAAAGGTAGGCCGCTATGGTATTCTGGTCAGAGTCATAGCTGTTGGCCGGTTGAAAATTACCTCTAATATATGACCCTGAATTGTTGTCTAGTGTCCATATATTTTCATCTGCCAAAATTGCATTAGGGTCACCGTTTAGATCTGCGGTGGTAAAATTACGGAAGGCAATGTTGTAGTTTTGTATATCGTATTCTCTTTGTTTGTAACTATAAAGGCCTCCGAACTTGAGCATAGATCTATTTCCGAACATTTCATAACTCTTAGAGAAATCGATTTTTCCAACGGCGTTCACTTCTTTAAGATCTCTCCAAAGACGTTGTGGAAACCCGGCATCGGAACTTATAGAGAAACCGTCGGGTTCTATAATAAAAGTAGTTAGCCTTACATCTTTGTCCTGTACATTGGCCAAGGTAGGCGAAAGGCTCCATTCGGTAATAAAAGAAGCGTCTTCAGAAGTGTGTTTTCCTGAAAGCAGAATGTTAGATACCGAACGTTGATAATACTCCAAGTTGTCCTTAATTACATCTATATCGTTCGAAAGTTGTGTTTCTTGATTAAAAAAGGCGGCTTTTGATTCGCCGTTTTGAATATGTAACAGGTTTAGTTTATACTTTGATTTTCCTGTTTTATACGATAGCCCTGTCAATATAGAGGCCAACACATTGTTAGAACCTAGGTCGCCTAGTTGTTTTCTGTCGAATCGTAATTCATAGACATCGCTGTCAGGACTTTTTTGATAGATACCATTTTCAAAACCTTCATAAAAGGTAGTTGAGTTCTTATAATCTATAGAAGCGATAAACCCAAGTTTGTTGTCCTCGCCTACATTAAACTGATTGCCATAGCTGAAACCTAAGCTAAAATCGGGTTTAGAGCTTTTGCGTTCGGTGCCCAATGTTTGGTCAAAAGAACGGGTAATGGCTTCTAAGCTACCATTTTCTGCAGAATTGGCAGGGTTTGGAATATCGGTGTTTTTTGAAATAGGTAATTCTCTTGTTCCATCGTCAAAACCTAAGAAATCGGTTCCGCTACCTTCGTAGGAAACATAATTGTCGTTAAAGTGCATTTTAGGACTGTACCCAACAGATGCCGAAATGGACATTTGTTTCTGGGTAGGAAAATCTTTGGTAACAATATTGACCACACCACCGGTAAAGTCGGCAGGTAATTCTGCTGCGGCAGATTTAAGCACTATTATATTTTCTAGAATATTGGTCGGAAAAATATCCATCTGAACGGTGTTCTTGTCCGGGTCTAGTCCAGGTATGTCCATTCCGTTCAAAATAGATTTGGTATAACGGTCTCCCAAACCTCTGACAAACACGTATTTTCCATCTTGTACCGATACCCCGGGAACGCTTTTAATAGCAGAGGCAATGTTGCTTGCGCCTGTAGTTTTTATAGCTTCCAATGATAGGCCGTCCATTAAGGTTACCGAATTTTTTTGAAGGTTTAAAACGGAAGCCTCCGTATTTTTACTTACCGTCGTTGTTACGACAACTTCGTCTAACTGCGAAGATGCCGGTTCTAAGGTTACATTGACTTCGACCGTTTTATCGGCTTCCACTACAACGCCTGTAATTTCTTTTGATGTATAACCAAGATAAGAAAATACTACGGTATATGTGCCGGGCTCCACTTCTAAAGAGTAGATTCCGTCAAAGTCGGAAGAAGCACCTACGGTGGTGCCTTTTATTAATACATTGGCAAATGGGAGTACATCGTTAAATTCACCGTCCATCATTTTTCCCGATATGGTCCCGGTTTGAGCAAGGCACCATTGTGAAAGAACAAGGGAAGTTGCAAAAAGAATTTTTTTCAGCATTTTGTTTAAGTTTATGAGACTCAATTATTTAATAAAATAGTCCAAAGGCTTATTTCTAAGCCTTTGGACAATATTTTTTTTTGAGTAATTTTTACGGTATTACTATTCTAATTCACTAGAAGACAAAGCCCATGAGAATACCGATAGGTCGGCACCTACACCTTCGCTTGCTTCTGCAGCACTTGTTATTGCGCTAGCGTTATCTGTGAATTTGGTTTCGTCTCCGGCAGTATAATCACCGGCAAAAGTACCTGCTAGTGTAGCTCCTTCTGGAAGAACTATTTCCCAGTTAGAGAAAGAGATACGATCGGCAGTAAGTTCGGTAGCCGAATCTGCGCCACTGATATTCACGGTTGATTCTGCTGAGAATCCGTATGCCAAAACATTGTTTAGGTTGGCGATTAGTCCGTCTCTTAGGTCGGCGTACTTACTAGAAGTTTGCGCACCGATAAGGGTAATGTTCTCCATAGTGAATCCACCTTCGGTTGTAGCACTTCCTTCCGGACCGTCAAGCTCAAGACCTGTACCGGATTCGCCGCCCATGATTACAACACCGTTGGATAGGGTACCGCTCCATGCCTGATCGGCATCGAAACCGTCATCGCCCTGTGACCAAACGATGGCATTGGTAACATCTACGGTTCCACCGAACCATTCGATACCGTCATCTTGGTTGGCAACAACTTCTATGTTTTCTATTACCGTACCGGAACCAACACCACCAAGGGTCAAACCGTTGATTTCGTTATCCTGTCCTATGGTAATACCACCATGACGAATAGATATGTATTTAAGGATACCGGAGTTGTCCGCAGGATCCGTACCACCGTACTGTCCGTATGCTTCATCGGCAGGCAACCCTTCTATTTGTGCCGTTTCCAAGTCTCCGTTTACCGATATAGGGGCTTTGCCTAAAACGATAACACCTCCCCAAAGACCTGTGTCACTAGCTCCAAGGGTGCCTGTGGTCTCACCTTGAGAGATACCGTCCAATACAGAAGTGAATATAATTGGATTGCTGGCGGTTCCTTCCGCTATCAGTTTAGCTCCTTGGTCGATTACTAGGGCAGATGCAAGAGACTCCAACCCTTCTTCACCTTTAATTATGGTACCGGCCTCTATGGTAAGGGTTACACCTTCGTTTACAACTACCCTACCGTCTAATATGTAAATGTTTTCAGCTGTCCAGGTTTCATCAGAGTTGATAACGCCTGTTTTTGTAATACTGATTCCTGTTGGGGTAACAGGGATTGCTTGTTTACTAGCGGCCAAAGTCCATGAAAATGCATCGATATTGGCACCTGTAGTTCCTGTTCCTACGGCAGTAGCATTGTCGGTAAACTTAGTTTCGTCACCTTCGTTATAATCTCCGGCAAAAACATCACCGATAACCATTCCTTCCGGAAGAATCATTTCCCAGTTAGAGAATGTGATACGGTCGGCAGCAAGTTCGGTAGCTGAATCTTCACCACTGATACTTACGGTTGATTCTTCTGAAAATCCGTAAGCGAATACATTGTTTAGGTTAGCGATTAGTCCGTCCCTTAGGTCGGCGTACTTACTAGAAGTTTCCGCACCGATAAGGGTAATGTTCTCCATAGTGAATCCACCTTCGGTTGTGGCACTACCTTCGGGGCCGTCAAGTTCCAGACCTGTACCGGATTCGGTGCCCATTACGACAACACCGTTAGAAAGAGTACCGCTCCATGCCTGATCGGCATCGAAACCGTCATCGCCCTGTGACCATACCAAAGCGTTGGTAACATCTACGGTTCCACCGAACCATTCGATACCGTCATCTTGGTTGGCAACAACTTCAATGTTTTCTATTACTGTACCGGAACCTACACCACCAAGGGTCAAACCGTTGATTTCGTTGTCCTGTCCTATGGTGATACCACCATGACGAATAGATATGTATTTAAGGATACCGGAGTTGTCCGCAGGATCCGTACCACCGTACTGTCCGTAAGATTCATCGGCAGGCAACCCTTCTATCTGTGCCGTTTCCAAGTCTCCGTTAACTGATATAGGGGCTTTTCCTAAGATGATGATCCCTCCCCAAAGACCGGTATCGCCGGTACCTAGAGTACCTGTGGTCTCACCTTGAGAGATACCGTCCAATACAGAAGTGAATATAATTGGTTGACTGGCAGTACCTTCCGCTATCAGTTTACCTCCTTGGTCGATTACTAGGGCAGATGCAAGAGACTCCAACCCTTCTTCACCTTTAATTATGGTACCGGCCTCGATGGTAAGAGTAACACCTTCATCTACAACTACCCTGCCGTCTAATATGTAAATATTCTCGGCTTCCCATGTTTGGTCTTCTGTTAAAACGCCAGTTAAGGTTATTACTTCTCCAGTAGGTTCTCCTGGATCGTCATCCGTTATAATAGGATCATTATCATCACTACTACATGAGACGAGAGCAAATGACGCAATTGTCAATAAAGAGAAAATTAATTTTTTCATTGTGTTACTACTTAGTTTCATTAATTGTATGTTTTGGGCATTTGTGAAATACCCGTTTGTTGAACAACGCAAAGAAACTGGTAGAAGGTAAATGTGGGGTTACGTCCATATTAAACCTTTATTTTATTAATGTTACCTAAACGTTACTACATTAAATCAATGTTAAGCCACTTTGTAGTAATTGGATTATCTGTACTTTTGATAAAATAACCTCACACTTTAAACCATGAAAAAGAAGGATATTAAGATATTATTGGTTGATGATGAGCCAGATATTCTAGAAATTGTTAGTTATAACCTATCTGCAGAAGGCTACGAAGTAATCACGGCCAAAAATGGTGCGGATGGTGTTGCCAAGGCGAAAAAAAAGCAGCCCCATCTTATTATATTGGATGTAATGATGCCAGAAATGGACGGTATAGAAGCTTGCGAGATCATGCGTAAAACACCGGGCCTTGAACATTCTATTATTACCTTTTTAACGGCTAGGGGCGAAGATTACTCCCAAGTAGCCGGTTTTGATGCGGGGGCAGACGATTATATTACAAAACCTATTAAGCCAAAAGTTTTGGTAAGCAAGGTAAATGCCTTACTCAGAAGAATGGTAAAGGGTGATGCTCCACAAGAAGATATAACCAAAGTAGGTGATATTGTGATCAACAGAGAGGAGTACAAGATAATTAACAAAGGAGAGGAAATAATTCTTCCTCGAAAAGAGTTTGAGCTTTTGGCATTACTTACATCAAAACCAAGCAAAGTGTTTAAGAGAGAGGTAATCTTGGACAAGGTTTGGGGCAATGAAGTAGTGGTTGGTGGTCGTACCATTGATGTACACATTAGAAAATTACGCGAGAAGATCGGGGAAGACCACTTTAAAACGGTTAAGGGTGTAGGGTATAAGTTTGTTCTTTAATGGCGGTACGTTCAAGAAAATCATATAGGTTTGCCTTTCGTTCGGCATTGTTCATCGGTTTCTTGACTTTTTTCGTTTTTGGAATACTGCTATGGCAATTTCAATTCCTAAATTGGCCATTGTTGGTATTGGCTACCGTGCTGGTTTTTCTAGGGGCTTTTGTTTTTTTACAGTTTCGGATAGAGCGTTTTATATATAAGCGTATTAGAAAAATTTACGATGATGTAGCTTTGTTGGAGTCCAGTTCCCTGGCCCCCGATCCCATAACTACAGATATGCGCACCCTTACTGCGGAGATCGAAAAATTCGCCCAGGACAAAAAAATAGAAATAGATACCCTAAAAATTAGAGAGGAGTATAGAAAGGATTTTTTAGGCAATGTATCTCACGAATTAAAAACACCGTTGTTTACGGCACAAGGTTATCTTGAAACACTTTTGGACGGTGCCATCGAGGACAAGAATATTAGAAAAAAATACATTTCAAGAGCCAATAAGGCAGTAGACAGACTTATCTATATTGTTAAGGATCTAGATCTCATTACCAAGTTAGAGGTAGGTGAACTGAGCTTGCAAAAAGAAGATTTTAATATTATCGAATTGATCCAAAATGTGTTTGACCTTCTGGAAATGAAGGCGGCCAAGAAAAATATAGTATTGACTTTTGATCTTGCATATAAAGATCCCATTATGGTCTATGCCGATAAGGAAAAAATTCAACAAGTATTGACCAACCTTTTGGTAAATTCCATTAAGTATGGTAATAATAATGGTACGACCGAGGTAAGTGTAGAAAACTTGATAAAGAACAAGGTGATCGTACGGGTGACCGATAATGGAGAAGGAATTCCGGCACAGCACATTCACCGTTTGTTCGAACGTTTTTATAGGGTAGACCCAAGTGGTAATCGAAAAGAAGGAGGGTCTGGCTTGGGCCTCTCCATTGTTAAACATGTAATAGAGGCACACGGAGAAAAAATATATGTAGAAAGTTCAGAAGACGTAGGTTCTGAATTTTCCTTTACCCTCGAAAAAAGCAAAACCCAAAATACTGCGACATAACAATAAGTACACTCTGCAATTTTCTTAGATTTGCCGTTTTAGAACGGTACTAAAGTGGGAAGTAAAAATAAGCTTAAGAGATTTAAGGAAAACGAAACCTTTAAGAATGTAATTCAACCTACCAGGGAAGAAATTCAAAAAGGTTTTTCGTTGAAGGGTCGTTGGCGCGAACATTTTAAAAACGACCATCCGATTGTTTTAGAGTTGGGCTGTGGAAAAGGTGAATATACGGTAGGCCTGGCAAGAAAAAACAAGGATAAGAATTTTATTGGTATAGATATTAAAGGGGCCAGGTTCTGGAGAGGTGCAAAGACAGCTTTGGAAGAAAATTTGCCAAATGTTGCTTTTTTGAGAACGCAAATAGAATTGGTAGACCTTTTGTTCGGCGAAAACGAGGTGTCCGAAATATGGATAACCTTTCCGGATCCACAAATCAAGTACAAACGTACCAAGCATAGAATGACCAATAAAGAGTTTTTAAGTAAGTATAAAAAAATACTGAACCCTGCAGGAACGGTCAACCTAAAAACCGATAGTGAGTTTATGCACGGGTATACCCTAGGACTTTTGCACGGTCTTGGTCTAGAGGTTATCTATGCCAACCATGATGTGTACAAGAACGAAGGGAGTCCTAAAGAAGTTCTTGAAATTCAAACTTTCTATGAAAATCAGTATCTTGAAAAAGGGAAGCCTATAACCTATGTCAAGTTTAAGGTAAACTGATTTTATGCAACAGATACTAACTTTGCTCTTTTTTACTTTTGGTGCTGCTTTTTTGGCATCGTTACCACCTGGCCTACTAAATCTGAATGCCGCCAAAGCCAGTGTGGAGAAAGGAAAAGCGAACGGAGTTATGTTCGGTCTTGGGGTCGCTGTCGCCGTAATGATGCAGACCTATGTAGCCGTTAGAATCGCAAAATACATATTAAGAAACCAGCATGTTGTAGAAGTATTGCTGCAAATAGCCATCGTATTGTTTTTTGTACTGGCTATTTTCTTTTTTATAAAGGGAAGAAAGCAACGTCAGAGAGAAATAGTTTTGGTAGAGGGAAAAAAACGTAACAGCTTCTCCAGAGGCGTTTTTTTGGCGCTTATAAATTTATTGGCAATACCTTATTATAGCGGGTTGAACACGGTATTTCACGGGCAAGGTTTTATGACCTATGCCTTAGAGGATGAGGTCGTATTTATACTTGCTGCAGGGGGCGGTACTTTTTTGGCTATGTATCTTTATGTCTTCTATTTTGATAAAATGGAAAAAAAGACCAGTACATTCTCTAAAAACAGTAATTATATTTTAAGTGCTTTGATGGTGCTTTTGTTCGTAATTACCTGTATAAGATTTTTTAATCGTTAGTAAAGAAGACCATGAAACCTGAAAATGAAAATTTCTTCGAAAAAGTATATCAGGTAGCAAGGTTGATACCCGAAGGTCGTGTAACTTCATATGGGGCCATAGCTAAATATTTAGGGGCTGCCCGTAGTGCAAGAATGGTGGGATGGGCATTGAACGGTTCAAAAAAAAAGGAGGATGTACCTGCCCATAGAGTTGTGAACAAAGCAGGATTGCTCACTGGAAAACATCATTTTGAAGGTACCAGTCTAATGCAACAACTGTTAGAAAGTGAAGGTGTCGAAGTAATCGACAACCAAGTACAACATTTGGAAAGATATTTCTGGGATCCGTTTGTAGAGCTAAATAAATAACCCTTTCTTATAGGTGCTTACTACTCAAAAGTAAGTGTAAACACGGTGTTTTTTTCTGATATTACATGAATATTTCCTCCGTGCAGTCTCATGATCTGTTTAGACAAGCTTAGCCCAATACCCGTACCTGTGTTTTTGGTGGTAAAGAACGGAACAAAGATTTCGTTTATCAATTCTTGAGGTATACCAGCTCCGTTATCGTAGACCTGAATAAATTTCTTGTTCATTTCATTAATACCAGCAATAAGCCTGATGGTTCCGTTTTCTTGCCCTTCTAAAGATTGTTTTGCATTTTTTCCAAGGTTTAAGAGCACTTGCGATATTTGTTTTTGATCCACATAGAGTTCCAAATCTTCTGGAGCAACCAAAATTTCGATTTTTAGGTTTTCGGGGTCGGTTTGTTCTAGAAGTAACAGTTTCACCCTTTCAAGTAGTTTGTGGGCAGGAATCAGTTCTTTGTCCGGTTCCGGAACACTTAAGAAGGTACGGTAAGATTTTACAAAACTCATAAGGTCGGATCCTTGGTCTTTTATGACCTCCAGGCCTTTTACGGTGTTTTTAATTTGGTCTTCTCCAAAATCTGAAGGTGCTAATAACACGTTTCCCTTTTTGTAATATCTAAGAATGGATTCTGAAATGGAAGTGATAGGGGTAATCGTATTCATGATCTCATGGGTTAATACCCGTATCAATTTTACCCACGAATCTGTTTCTTTTTGATCTAGTTCTTTATGGATGTCATGTACCACCACTAACAATAATTTTTCTTCCTCAATAGTAATGGGAGTACATTTTAAACTTAGGTCTCTCTTTCCTCTTTCATTTCCTAATTGGTAAATGGTATTGTCAAAAGGTTGCAGGTCTTTAAAAAGGTTGTATAGCTCTTGATCTACCTGAATTAATTGTTTTATATGGTTAAGGGGCCTATAATTCAATAAGTGCTGTACCGTCGGATTGGCAAAAAGAATATGTCCTTTGTCGTTTATAGTGAAAATACCGATATCCGCTTGCTTTAATATTTCTTGGTAGTACTGCTCTTGGGCCTGCTTTTTTAGATGGATATCTTGGATCATGCTATTGAGCATATTGAGGCTATGATTTAATTCCTCCAAAGATTTTACGCTTAATTTTTCTGGAAAGCGCAACGTAAAATCTTCATTTTTAATGGCATCGAAAAAATAGGCTATTTTTCTATTGGTCTGGTTCACATGGCTGATCAGGGCAGAAGTTTGCGCAATTATGATCAGTATACCAATGGCACAGACAATGTATTGCCCCTTAAAGAAAAAGTAGGTGGAAGCCACAATGGTCAATACCATGAGCACAATGCGAAAAACCAACTGTAAATAAATGTTACGGCTTACCATTATTTTTCTAACTTTTTTAACTTGTTATATAAGGTTTGCCTAGAAACCCCCAATTGTTCCGCTGCCGCGCTATAATTACCATTATGCTGATTTAGGGCGTTGGTAATCATCATCAGTTCCATCTCTTCCAATGTACTTGGCCCGTTTTCTACGGAAACAGAATTTTTTACTTCTAAAAGAAAGTCGGTGGGCTTTAAAACATTCCCTTCACAAAGTATTACCGCTCGCTCTATGGTGTGCAATAGCTCCCTTACATTTCCGGGCCAACTGTACGACATTAGTTTTTCTTGGGCCGCTTGGTTCATTTTTAAACCTTGTTTTCCATATTTATTGACAAACTTTTTTAAATAAAAATCTGCCAAGACCAGTATATCGTTGTCCCTTTCCCTGAGTGGTGGCACTTCTACACGAATGGTATTGATGCGATATAATAGATCTTCCCTAAAAAGTCCGTCCGCCACCATTTTGTCCAAGTTACAATTCGTTGCGCATATTAATCTGATGTTTATAAGTATGGGTTTGTTGGAGCCCACCCGTACAATCACCCTGTTTTGTATGGCAGACAGCAGTTTTGCTTGCATCTGTAATGACAGGTTTCCTATCTCGTCCAAAAAAAGTGTTCCGCCATTGGCGGCCTCGAATTTTCCTGCGCGGTCTTCCTTCGCATCTGTAAAAGACCCTTTTACATGTCCGAAAAGTTCACTTTCGAACAGGTTTTCTGAAATAGAGCCCATATCTACCGATATAAAAACCTCGTTCTTTCTGATCGATAATCTGTGGAGCTCCCTAGCGATCAATTCTTTTCCGGTACCGTTTTCCCCTGTAACCAATACATTTACATCTGTTTTGGCCACTTTTTGAACAAGGTTTAGCACCGAATTTAAAGCTTTTGAGTTACCTATGATGTAATTCTTGTTTTGGTTGATTACCTGTTTCAGGTTGTTTTGTTTTTCTTTTAATTGGGTAACCTCTTTTTTTGTTTTTCTAAGCTCATAGGCGGCTTTTACGGTGGTTAGCAATCGTTCATTGTTCCACGGTTTTAAGATGAAATCTGAGGCTCCTTCCTTAAGAGCCTCTACGGCTAAATCTATAGCACCATAGGCTGTCATCATTATAACAGAGATATGGGGCGCTCTTTTTTTTATTTCCCGTAACCAATACAATCCTTCATTTCCTGTGTTTACCCCGGCCGAAAAATTCATGTCCAACAGAATAATATCTATGTTCAAAAAATCGGGAAACGATGTTATCTGGTTCGGGTTAGAGATTGTTTGTACACTTTTATATTCGAACTGTAAAAGAATCTCTAAAGCGCTCAGTACACTTTTATTGTCATCTATAACTAAAATTTTCGCATCGTTCATGATATGAGGTAATTATCAAGTGTTGTAGATAAAGCTACAAATAGAAAGTAACACGATTTTACATGTGTCAAATATTTTTACAATATCTGTACAAGTATTTTACAGTTGTATCAGGGGTGTAATAAATGTTATTTTGTAACTATCTGTAAATCAATAATATGTATTTATGGCACATTAATAGTAAATAGTTTGGCATACCAATGTTTACGTATGAATCAAAAAATTAAAATATCGCTCTTTTTTCTGCTTGTCCTGGGGGCCGGTCTTAGCGCCCAGGAAAAATGGACACTGGATGCATGTGTTACTTATGCGCTGCAAAACAATTTACAGCTCAACGATTATGAGTACACCAATCTATCCAATAAAGAAACCTACGCACAATCTATTCGTAACCTGTTGCCAACCATCAATGGGTCTTCTAATTACTATATCAATTTTGGGCGTAGTACCGATCCCTTTACCAATGATATTGTGACCACCGATTTTTTCACCAATAACTATTCGTTGGAATCTTCGATAGACCTGTTTCAGGGCTTTCAAAAAATAAATTCGATAAAGGCATCGAAGTTTTTATACAAGGCTACCCAAGAAGAGGTATTGCAGCAGAAGTTTCTTTTGGCCTTTAGGGTAATGCAGGCCTTTTATGATATTCAGTTTTTTGAGGGTTTGGTGGCTATTTCCCAAGAGCAGTTGGCCGTTTCGAAGTCGAATTATGAGTTGGTGAAAAAACAGATAGAGTTGGGGCTAAAGGCAGGGGCCGACCTATATGAGGCAGAATCTTTATTGTTGACCGATGAGCTGAACCTTACCCAGAGCAAAAATCAGTTGGCGACCGCCAAGTTGACCTTGATTCAAGAAATGAACCTAGAGAATACCTCCGACATCGATATTCAAGAATCGTTGGAGGATGTTTCGTTTGATTTTGATAATGAGGCAATAAAATCGGATTCGGTGTATAACGAGGCCAGGGATTTTCTTCCGTTGATAAAGGCGCAGGAACTTAGGGCCAAAGCAGCCAAAAAACAGTTGGCCGTATCACGAGGTAAGCTTTATCCCTCCCTATCCCTTTTTGCCGGTGTAGGTACCGGATACTTCGAGACCACACGCGATTCCCTAGGTAAAACATTGCCCTTTAGGGAGCAGTTTAGGGACAACACTTCGCAATATATAGGTGTTAGCCTTAGTGTTCCCATAAGTAATGGTGGGTCGGCATGGTCTAACATAAAACAGGCTAAGATAGAGAAGCTTAGAGCGGAAAATAATTTAAAGACCCAAGAGCAAGTGCTTTTTCAGACCATTCGGCAATTGGTACAGGATTACAATTCGCTATTGGTAGAATTGGCACAGAGCGATAAAAAGGTAGAGGCGCAAAACTTGGCCTTTACCATTGCGCAAAAACGATACGAAAAAGGCTTGGTCAGCGCCTTGGAGCTGTTTACGGCGAAAAATTTGTTCGCCAGTGCCCAGAACGAGAATTTACAAGTACGACTTAAAGCGGAAATCAATAAAAGCACCTTGGACTTTTATAGAGGACTTCCTGTGTTTAACATAAATTAGAGATAGATCAATAGATACGATGGATATACAATTAGAAAAGAAAAAAGGGTTACGTCCCAAACATTATGGGTATATAGCAATAGGGTTGTTGGTGCTTTTTGTGGGCTATCAGCTGTTGTTCGCCAGTTCGGTGGCTACCTTTAGAACAGAGAAAGACAAACTTTCGATCGCCGAGGTGACCCACGGCAAATTTGACGACTACATAACCATCAACGGTAATGTGGCACCTATTACCACCATTTATATGGATGCTTACGAAGGGGGGCGTGTTACCGAGAAGTTGATAGAGGAAGGCGCTATGGTAAAGAAAGGGGACATCATCCTAAAATTGGAGAATATGAACCTTTACGAGCAAATATTGGCCAGTGAAAGTAACTTGGCATTGAAGCAGAACGATCTACGGTCCACAAAATTGACCTTCGATTCGCGCCAAGTGGAAGGGCGTCGTTCTTTGGCTACGGCCAGTACGGACCTTCAGCGATTAAAAAGGAACTTTGAGCAAAACCAAGCGCTTTATGATGATGAGCTCATATCGAGGGAAGTCTATTTAAAATCAAAGGAAGATTACGAGCTTTCGAAAAAGCAGTACGAAATAATAAAGAAGCAGACCGAAAACGATGATGAGCTGCGCGAAACATCCTTAAAAGGCTTGGATACCGATTTGGCGCGTATGCAAAAAACACTCGGTATGGTGTACCAGCGTCTGGATCATTTAAATGTGCGGGCACCTGCCGACGGGCAATTGGGCTATCTTGATGCCGAAATAGGCCAGAGTATATCGCAAGGCCAGCGAATAGGGCAGATCAACGTGCTGACCGATTACAAAATTGAAGCCGATATAGACGAACATTATATAGACCGGGTAAAACGCGACTTAAGTGCCGTTTTGGAACGTAATGGAAAGGAATATGCCTTGCGGGTCAGAAAGGTATACCCCGAAGTACGTAGCGGAAGGTTTCGCGTAGATCTTGTCTTTACAGAAAACAAACCCGAAACCATACGTACAGGGCAGAGTTACAATATAAAACTGCAGCTGGGCGAATCTAACGATGCCTTGCTGGTGCCAAAGGGAAGTTTTTTCCAGAGTACGGGCGGTCAATGGATCTTTGTAGTAGGTGCCGATGGTGGAGAGGCCTTAAAAAGACCGATCCGAATCGGAAAACAGAACTCTAGGTACTATGAGGTGCTCGAGGGCCTTGATGCTGGTGAAAAGGTGATTACGAGCAACTATGATAGTTTTGGCGAAGCGGAAAGAATTGTATTAAAATAACATAAAAGTGTCACATCTAGCTTATTTAGGTGTCATTATATCAACCCATTAAAATCAAACAGAACAAGATGATAACGATCCAAAATTTAAAAAAGAGCTTTCGAACGGAAGAGGTGGAGACCTTGGCCTTGAACAATGTGAACCTTAAAGTGGAAGATGGTGAATTTGTGGCCATTATGGGGCCGTCCGGGTGTGGTAAATCCACCTTACTGAATATTATTGGTATGCTCGACAACCCAACAGAAGGTAGTTACAACTTTGCCGGACATGAAGTCGGGGGTCTAAAAGAAAGCCAACGCACACAGTTGAGAAAGGGAAACCTAGGGTTCGTCTTTCAAAGCTTTAACCTGATCGATGAGCTTACGGTCTACGAAAATGTGGAGCTGCCGCTTATCTATTTGAAAATGGGTAAAGCAGAGCGAAAAGAAAAGGTGATGAAGGTGTTGGAGCGAATGAAGATCGCCCATAGAGAGAAGCACTTTCCACAACAGTTGTCGGGTGGGCAACAGCAACGTGTGGCCATCTCAAGGGCAGTGGTTACAAACCCAAAACTAATATTGGCCGATGAGCCTACGGGTAACCTGGATTCCAAGAACGGAATCGAGGTAATGAACCTGTTAACAGAACTGAACCAAGAAGGTACTACCATTGTAATGGTAACACACTCCGATAGGGATTCTCACTATGCCCATAGAGTAGTAAACCTATTCGATGGTCAGATCGTTACCGAAAGTCAGAACAGGGCCATAGGGGCCATGATGTAGGGGGAGTTTATTCATTAATCAACAAATAACCAACCAAAACCAGACCAAACCAACCAAACTTATCCTTTAATCACGGATAAATTGTTTTAGGGAATCAATCAAAAAACGAAGGCCATGTTCAGAAACTATATTAAAATTGCTTGGAGGAACCTTAGGTTCAACAGACTGTTTTCTATCATTAATATTGTTGGGCTTTCTATTGGGCTCACCATCGTAATGTTGTTGTTTTTGTTTATTTCCCACGAACGGAGCTTCGATTCTATGTTCCCGAAAAAAGATCGTATTCACAGGGCTATAATTAAAACCAATGGTGATTTTGGTTTTGATACATGGGCCACCGTACCCCCGATTACCAGTTTGGCTATGAAGGAAGAAGTTACCCATGTAGAAAGTGCTGCGAGGTTGTTAAAACATAATTTTGGTAGACCCGCTTCTTTACGGATCAACAACCAGAATTATACCGAAGATATGCTTTATTGGACCGACAGGGAATTAGTTTCCATATTCGATATTGCATTGATCCGTGGAGATGGAGCAACTGTTTTGGACAGACCGGGCACCGTTATTCTATCGGAAAAAGCGGCCCAGACCTATTTTAATGGTGAAAACCCTATAGGCAAGACCATTTTAGTGGATAATGATAATGAGTTGGAAGTTACCGGGGTGTACAAAGATTTTCCAGAAAATAGCACCCTCGATGCAGATATGTTGGCTTCTAGCAACGGGTCTTGGTTTTATGATCGCAGATCGTGGTCCAATGCCAGCTTTGAGACCTATTGTTTGTTAAAGCAAAATGTATCATCTCAGGCAGCCCAAGAGCAACTAAACAAAGTATTTGAGGCAAATGTCGATGCAGATAGCAGATGGTTTTCATTTGCGTTACAACCGTTGGAAAAGGTACATCTATATTCCGCTTCTTATGGAAACTCCTATACTTCGCGTATTGGCGATATCAACGAAGTACGCAATTTGACCTATTTGGCCATTTTGATTCTTTTGATCGCATGCATCAACTATATGAACCTTACTACCGCTCGTTCACAAAAACGGTCTAAAGAGGTAGGCATTAGCAAAACACTCGGGGCGACCTCAAAATCTCTGGTTGGCAGATTTTATATGGAAACAGGCCTTATTGCCGCTATTTCGATTTTATTGGGTATAGTTTTCACGATACTGCTGCTTCCCAGTTTTAATGGTTTAACCAACCAAAACCTTGGCCTAGACCTTCTGCTGACCCCTACTTTTTTAATAGTTACCATTGTTGTATGGTTAATTACTACATTGTTCTCTGGTCTGTACCCTTCGTTATATCTTTCTAGGTTTTTGCCCAAAGAGATATTATCCCCGTCCCTTAAGCGAGGTATGGGTAATATTTTGATCAGAAAAGGATTGGTAGTGATGCAGTTTGCAGCTTCTACCGCTTTGATCGTAGGGGTAATGGTAATTTACCAACAAACGGACTATATTCAGAACAAAGATCTCGGTTTTGTTGCGGACAATGTAATGGCCATTTCAATAGGGGGCTTAAGAGGTAATGAAAATAGGGATGCATTAACACAAGAACTTAAGAATTTCTCTGAAGTTACTGCTATATCCATGGTACAGGGATATCCAAGCATGGATGTCAGCGGCCGTTCCCTAAGAAAAAACAATTCGGAAGAACAAGGCTTGAATATTCAGACCAACGTTACCGATGCAGGTATAATTGATGCACTAAAACTGAAACTTTTGGCAGGTTCCGGTCTTCCAGAGAACAAAGCAAAAAACGATACTTTGGTTGAGGTTCTCCTTAACAAAAAGGCAATAGATTATTTAGGATATACCCCTGAGGAGGCCATCGGCAAGGAAGTTTATATGGGGAATATGTATACTATTGTTGGGGTCGTGGATAATTTTAATTACGAATCCCTTCACCAACCCATTGGGGCCTATGCCTTTCATAATGCACCGACCGAAGGAAAATCATTTATGCTGGTCCGTTTTAATTCTGTTAACCTGGTAAACACGGTAAACAATTTAAAAACGGCATTTAATAAAGTAGCACCGGATATTGATTTCAATTACACATTTTTAGATCAAAGTTTAGAGACATTATATGCCCGAGAGAAAAGAGCAGGACAAATAAGCATTGTGTTTTGTCTTTTGGCTGTTTTTGTCGCAGCGCTGGGGCTTTTCGGGCTAGCAGCTTATACCGCGGAACAACGCAAAAAGGAAATTGGGATTAGAAAAGTTCTTGGCGCATCGGTGGCCAAGATCAATCAAATGCTTTCCAAAGATTTTGCAAAACTGGTCTTGATCGCACTGATGATCGGTTTTCCGGTGGCCTACTTTTTTATGGAAAATTGGCTGCAAGGTTTCGCTTATAGAATTGATATTCAATGGTGGGTATTTGCCATTGCAGGAATCATAGCTCTGGGGATTGCGCTGATAACGGTAAGTTTTCAGTCTGTACGGGCAGCGTTGACCAATCCCGCCAAAAGCTTGAGAACGGAATAAAAAAATCAATCAAAAAACGGAGAACCATGTTAAAAAACAATATCAAAATAGCTTGGCGGAACCTATGGAAAAATAAGGGTTACAGCATGCTAAATATTTTTGGCCTGGCTATCGGTATTACGTGTGCCGCCATGATCTTGCTCTGGGTAGAGGATGAAGTAGGGTATGACAAGAATTTTGACAAACAGGATGTGGTGTATTACGTTCCCACCAATCAGCAGTACGATGGCGAGTGGAGAACATTTTTTCAAGCTACTCCCGGTCCGTTGGCCGAGGTTTTGAAAGAGGAAGTTCCCGGTATTGTAGGTGCCGCCAGAACAAAAGGAGAAGACCTTTTATTTAGGGCAAATGAAATATCGATCAATAAGAATGGAAGGTTTGCAGACCCTGATTTTTTAAGCATGTTCAGTCTAACCTTTGTGGAAGGCAACTTGGAAACCGCTTTCAAAGAGGTAGATGCCATTGTCGTTTCACAAGAAACCGCCCAACAATTATTTGGTGAAAACACATCAGCTATTGGTAAAATAGTTAAAATTAATAATGAAGCCAATTATACCATTTCAGGGGTGTTCGAAGACTTGCCGAACAACGTGACCTACAGTTTTGATTGGGTGGCTCCTTTTGAACGATTTGCAGCCGGTAAAGAATGGATGAAGGAGTATGGGGCCAATTTTTCCGATACTTTCGTGGAACTTTCCCCTGAAGCAAATTTCGATGTTGTTAATCAGAGAGTGAAGCAAATACTTCCCGAGAAAACAGAAGACGATGAAACTGTTGCCTTTTTGTTTCCCATGAAAGATTGGCATTTAAGGTCAACTTTTGAAGGAGGAAAAAATGTAGGTGGCCAAATTACATACGTTAGGCTGTTCAGTCTAATTGCGATCATTATTTTATTGATCGCCTGTATCAACTTTATGAACTTGGCTACTGCCCGTAGCGAAAAACGGGCCAATGAAGTTGGCGTGCGAAAAGTATTGGGATCGGGAAGAAAGGGCTTGATTTCCCAATTTATGGTAGAAGCTGTAATAACCGCGGTATTGTCGGCCTTCGTGAGCGTACTGCTGCTAAAATTATTGGTGCCCCAGTTCAATTTGCTCATTGATAAAAATCTGGAATTAAGTTTGTCCGATCCTGTCCATCTGTTGACCTTGGTGGGCGTCACCTTGGTCTGTGGCATTGTTGCAGGATGGTATCCCGCTTTTTATTTGTCCTCTTTTAAGCCGGTAGAGGTGCTAAAAGGGGCACGTAGAACAAAAGGAAGTGCCGCGTTCATTAGAAAAGGCTTGGTAGCCGCGCAATTTGTGGTTTCCATCGTGTTTATCATCAGTACCATTATCGTCTATCAACAGGTACAGCACGTAAAGGGGCGCGATTTGGGTTATAACAAGGAAAACCTGGTTAAAATACCCGTAACCGGGGATATGATCAAAAATTACGTTCCGATCGAAGAGGATATGAAGGCATCGGGATTGATAGAGAGCATCGGGTTAAATAATTCGGACATCCTTTCCGGGGGTAACAATACATCGGGGTTGGAATGGCAAGGCGGTGTAGATACCGAGAGCGTGCTGGTTTCGGTCAGGAATATTACATCGGGTTTTTTCAATACCGCAGGAATGGAAATTATTGAAGGAAGAGGGTTTAGTGAAAATCCCGCCCAGGATAGCACCAACATCATTGTAAGCGAATCTTTTGCCAAATTGATGGGGAGTGGCAGTGCCATTGGCAAAACGGTGGAAGAAGATTATCCCGTAATCGGGGTGGTGAAAGATTATTTATACGATGATATGTACGGATCTAGTGACCCTGTCATATTTTTTAACGACCCAAGCGAAGCCCGTTTTATGTATGTGAAGGCCAAATCGGGTAGCGCAACGGCATCTGCATTGGCCGCTATGGAGGCATCATTGAAAAAGTTCAATCCTGCATTTCCTTTTGAGTATGAATTTGTGGACGATGCGTACGATGCCAAGTTTAAGAGCGAGAAACTGATAGGAAGCCTTTCTCAAATTTTCGCCTTGCTGGCCATTCTCATTTCCTGTTTGGGGTTGTTTGGGCTGTCGGCATTTACTGCAGACCAACGGAGAAAGGAGATCGGGGTGCGTAAGGTACTGGGGTCTAGTATTACGGGCATTGTAGGCTTACTGTCCAAAGATTTTATGCGATTGGTGCTTCTGGCCATTCTCATTGCCATTCCTATTGCATGGTTGCTTATGCAAAATTGGTTGGAGGGCTATGCCTATCGCATTTCCATAAATGCATGGGCATTTGTGATAGCTGGGGCCATTGCCATAATAATAGCTTTGTTGACCATTAGTTTTCAGGCCATTAATGCAGCTAGGGTAAACCCTGTAGAAAGTTTGCGCTCAGAATAAAACATCAATCAAAAATCGAGAACCATGTTTAAAAATTATTTGAAAATAGCCTGGAGGAGTTTAAAGAAACAAGCCTTTTTTACGTTCCTAAATACTTTTGGACTTGCTATTGGTATGGCTGGGGCATTAATTGTATCGTTGTATATCTACGACGAGTTTAGTTATGATAAAATGTTCGCGGATGCAGACCGTATTTACAGAATAGATACGGATATTAAGTTTGGAGGAGCGGAAACAAAAGCGGCAGAAACCGCACCGCCAATGGCGGCGACATTAAAAAGAGATTTTTCACAGGTAGAATCTACGGTTCGTTTTAGAACTATCGGGGGCATGTACGTAAAAAAAGTGGGTGGCGACAAAGCTGCTAAAGAAACATATGTAACCTATGCCGACTCCACATTTTTCGAATTTTTTGGAATCGATTTATTGGCAGGTAACCCAAAAACTGCATTAACGGGTACAAACTCATTGGTGTTGACCAAATCTGCAGCAGAGAAACATTTTGGTTCTATAGATATTGTCGGCGAAGATTTACTCTTGGACAATTCGGATGTTTATACGGTTACAGGGGTTGTGGATGATATGCCAAAGAACTCTTATTTTAATGATTACAGTGTCTTTTTGGCAATGGCGGGTAATGTTGCCTCAAGAGAGGAACTATGGGGTAGCAACAACTATTTTACGTTCATAAAATTAATACCGGGAGTATCTGCGGAGGATTTTAAGGAACCCTTACAAAGTATGTTGGAAAGGTATATGCTGCCATGGGCCCAAAAGTATTTTCCGGGGATGACGGCAGAAACTTTCGAAGCTTCCGGTAATTATATTCGGTACCATACCATGCCCTTGACCGATATTCATTTACATTCCAATAGAAATAATGAAATGAGTGCGACCAGCAGTATTCAAAACATATATATTCTTTCTTTTATCGGGTTGTTTTTGATAATTCTGGCAAGCGTTAATTTTATGAACCTATCTACCGCCCACTCCCTTAAAAGAGCCAAAGAAGTTGGGGTGCGCAAAACCTTGGGGTCTAATAAAAGAAACTTGATTTTCCAATTTTTAACAGAATCCGGATTAATAGCTTTTGTTTCTTTGGTCGCGGCATTGGTATTGACTTTGATCGCATTGCCGTTTTTTAACGATTTTACCGGAAAATCAATTTCGATTCCGTATTCACAACCATTGTTCTGGCTGGCCTTATTGGCAGCAACATTGGTGCTAGGACTGTTTTCTGGAAGCTATCCCGCTTTTTTTATGTCAAGATTTATGCCAGTAGAAACCCTAAAGGGTGCAGGAGCCGAAAGTGTAGGTAGTGGCCGGGTACGTAATGCTTTGGTGATTTTTCAATTTTCGATTTCGGTACTTCTCATCGTGAGTACTTTGGTGGTATTTCAACAACTTAATTATATACAGAGCAAAGATTTAGGTTTTACAAAAGACCAAGTATTATTGATCAATGAAATTGGTCCATTGGGTACTAAATCCAACGCATTTAAAGAAGAGATTCTTAAAATGGGCAATGTGGAGAGCGTTACCTTAAGTAACTACTATCCAACCCCTTCTTGGCGTTCCGACAGTTCCTTTTTTCAAGAAGGGGCCAAAGATCAGGAAAACGCCATACAAATGCAGGAGTGGGCGGTAGATACAGATTATTTAAAGACCCTGCAGATGGATATTGTTGCCGGGCGAGATTTCAATAAACAATATGCTTCCGATTCAACCGCCATGATTATCAACGAGGCTACGTTGCCCATATTAAACCTAACGGCAGCCGAAGCTTTGGGTGTAAGGGTCACCGAAGAAATAGAAATTGAAAACCCTAGGTATTATACCATTATTGGGGTGGTAAAGAATTTTCATTTTAAATCGTTACGCGAAAATATTGGGGCATTGGGGATGTATCTGGATAATACCGCAGAAAATATGGCGGTAAGAATAAGTGGTGGAAATTATGCCAGTACCATTGCCGAGATAGAAAATAAGTGGAATGAGATGGCTCTTGGTCAACCATTTGATTATCGTTTTATGGACGATGCCTTTAATACAACCTACGAGGCTGAGCAGAAGCTGGGTCAGATATTTTTCATTTTTACTCTTCTTTCCATTTTCATTGCTTGTTTGGGATTATTTGGATTAGCTGCCTTTAATGCCGAGAAGCGTACTAAAGAAATCGGCGTTAGAAAAGTATTGGGAGCTACTGTAAGTCAAATTTCATACCGGCTTACAGTAGATTTTCTAAAATTGGTAGGAGTATCCATTTTGGTTTCATTGCCTATAGGTTGGTTTATCATGAACAAATGGCTCGAAGACTTCTCATATCGAATAGATATTGGATGGGAAATTTTCGTAGTCGCGGCCTTGTTGGCCATTGTCGTGGCTATAGTAACGGTTAGTTATCAAAGTATAAAAGCGGCAACAGTGAATCCCGTAAAAAGTTTGCGGTCAGAATAAAACATCAATCATCAAAAGCGAACATCATGTTTAAAAACTATTTAAAAATTGCCTGGCGAAACCTCTTAAAGAACAAGGGGTATTCCCTTATAAATGTTGGTGGGCTTGCTTTGGGTATGGCGGTAACATTGATTATAGGACTTTGGATCCAGGATGAACTGTCGTATAACAGTTATTTCAAGAACAAGGATAAAATTGCCCAAGTGTTTCAATCCCAGACTTTTAATGGTGAAACGGGAACGGGGCCGGCTATTCCCAGGCCTTTGGAGAAGGCCTTAAGAGATGGTTATGGCGATAACTTTAAGTATTTGATTATGTGTTCATGGACCAATGATCATTACTTAAAATATGGCGAAAAAAGTATTTCCAGACCTGGAAACTACATGCAAAGGGAAGGCCCTGAACTTTTTGGCCTAGAAGTTATAAAAGGGGAAAAAGACGGTTTAAGGGAGGTAAATTCCATCATGCTTTCGGAGTCTACTGCCGAAGCACTTTTTGGAAACGAAGACCCTATAGGCAAAACCGTCACCGTAAGCAACGAACATAAATTAAACGTAAGTGCTATTTATAAGGATATACCTTTCAATAATTCCTTTAACGATACGGAATATATAATTCCGTGGGATATGTACGTAGCCAATAATGAATGGATACGCAATGCCGAAGATTCTTGGGGCAACAACTCTTTTCAAATGTTTGTACAGTTGGTTGATAATACCTCGTTCGAAAAGGTTACGAATACCATAAAAGATGTAAAGAAGACCCTGAACGAAGACTCCGCCGAATTTAATCCGCAGATTTTCTTGTTTCCAATGAAAGACTGGCATTTGCGCAGCAATTTTGAAAATGGGAAACAGGTGGGCGGACGGATCAAATACGTATGGTTGTTCGGTATTATCGGTGCCTTCGTCCTCTTATTGGCCTGTATCAACTTTATGAACCTGAGTACGGCCCGGTCAGAAAAGCGTGCCAAGGAAGTGGGTATCAGAAAATCTATAGGTTCGCAAAGAGGACAGCTGATCTATCAGTTTTTAAGTGAGTCTTTCTTGGTTGTTGTTTTTGCGTTTTTTATGGCCTTGCTGATTGTGTTGTTTTCTTTGAACGGCTTTAACGATTTGGCCAGAAAGGAAATAGGGTTTCCTTGGAGCAATGCTAGCTTTTGGCTGTTGTCGTTCGCGTTCGTGATTTTCACTTCACTTTTGGCGGGTAGTTATCCTGCATTGTACTTGTCGTCATTTAGGCCGGTAGACGTTTTAAAAGGAACTTTTAAAACGGGTAGATATGCAGGGTTGCCACGAAAAATTTTGGTAGTGCTACAATTTACGGTTTCAGTAGCTTTCATTATTGGTACGGTTATCGTAATGCAGCAGATCAATTTTGCTAAAAACCGTCCGGTGGGGTATGATAAGGAGGGGCTTATTCAGATTCCTACGTTTAGCCAAGACTTTAATGGAAAATACGATCTAATGCGTACCGAGTTTATAGGGTCCGGGGCAGTGGTAGAAATGTCGACTTCCAGTAGCCCTACAACCCAAATATGGTCCAATAGAAGTGGTTTTGTTTGGGAAGGAAAACCAGAAGGTTTTCAAGAAGATTTGGCCTGGACAGAGGTTTCCCCAGAGTATGCAAAATCATTGAACCTTAAAATAATGGAGGGCAGGGATTTTTCAAGGGATTATGCGACCGATTCGCTGGCGGTACTGATCAACGAGACGGCAAAGAAGTATTTAGGAATGGAGAACCCCGTAGGGCAACTTTTACGTGACGATGATGAGGAGGATCCCAATCCGCCTTTAAAAATAATCGGTGTAGTACAGGACATGATCACACAATCGCCCTACGAACCGGTTAAACAAGGGGTGTATGTGTACGATAGGTATAACAATGGCAGTTATTATAATCTACGCTTAAACCCGAATCAAAGTGCTACACAAAATTTAGAAATTGTTGAAAATGTTTTTAAAGAGCACTTTCCCGATATTCCCTTCGAATATGAATTTGTAGATGACCAGTATGGCGAAAAGTTTGCGGCCGAAGAAAGAATAGGAAGATTGTCGGGCATATTCACGGCTCTGGCCATTTTGATCAGTTGCCTTGGCCTCTTTGGCTTAACCTCCTTCGTGGCCGAACAGCGTACAAAGGAAATTGGTGTTAGAAAAGTCTTGGGGGCATCGGTATTCAACGTATGGAACATGCTTTCCAAAGATTTTTTGAAACTGGTGATCATCTCATGCTTTATTGCGGTTCCCATAGCCTATTATATAATGAACGGATGGTTGCAAGAGTATCCGTACCGCGTCATTTTAAAATGGTGGATCTTTGCTTTGGCAATGGCCGGGGCCATGTTGGTAACGGTTCTTACGGTCAGTTTTCAGGCTATAAAAGCAGCGAGGGCAAATCCAGTAAAGAGTTTACGAACAGAATAATATTTTAAAATTTTCTGACATGTTTAAAAATCATATAAAGGTGGCATGGCGTAATTTATGGGCTAACCCCCTGTTTTCTATCATCAATATTTTGGGACTTTCTTTAGGCATGGCCATTGCCTTGGTACTCTATTTGTTTATTGGCCATGAATTAAGTTTTGATAATTTATATAAGGGGGAGTCGAACGTATATAGAATTTTACTGAATACGGACGGAGATAGTTTTTCTCAAGAAACATGGGCAGGAGCTCCAAATGCATTGGCGCCTGCAATGAAGACGGATATTCCGAATATTAAATATACGGCCCGTATTTTAAAACATGGTTTTGGAACAAATGCCAATGTAAAGGTGGGTAACAACATTTTTTTGGAAAAAGAACTCTATTGGGCGGATGCCGATATTTTTGATCTTTTAAAGATTGAAATTGTACTGGGTAACCGTTCAGATATAAATGTCCCAAATAGTGTTGCCCTTTCCCAAAAAACGGCAAAACAATACTTCGGAAATATGGAGGCCATTGGAAAGACGATAGAGATAGACAACAGGCAAAAAATGGAAGTGGTGGCCATTTATAAGGATATGCCAAAAAATAGTAGTTATAAGTTTAATGTGATTGCATCCCCCAAAGCTACTTATGCAAAGAATTTGTATTGGAGCAATGCCAGCTACGAAACTTTGGTTCAGTTTAACACCAATATTTCGGTACCCGAAGTAGAAAGGCAAATACAACAATTGGTGGATAAAAATGTAGAAAAAGAAAATCAATGGTTTTCTTTCTCCTTACAACCTCTAGAACGTATCCATTTATATTCAGCCGAATATTCAGATTCGTATGCGGCTCGTTTGGGAGATATCCAAGAGATTAAAAACCTATCGTTATTAGCGATACTAATATTGGTTATTGCCTGCATTAATTATATGAACCTTACAACGGCACGTTCGCAAAAACGCTCAAAGGAAGTGGGGATCAACAAAACCTTGGGGGCGGTAAAGAGAACATTGGTCGTGCGTTTTTATATAGAAACAGCATTAATAACCCTGATTGCCATGATAATGGGCGTTGTGTTGGCAGTATTGGCACTCCCATGGTTCAATTATTTGTCAAATCAAGAGCTTGATCCCAGTTTGCTTTTAGAGCCTATGTCATTTTTAGCCTTTCTGGTGATTTGGGCGGTAACCACTTTATTATCAGGTTCTTATCCTGCGCTGTATCTTTCTGGATTTTCTCCAAAATCGGCATTTTCACCTTCTTATAAACAAGGCGGTACGGCTATATTGGTGCGCAAAGGCTTGGTAGTGGTACAGTTTGCCGCTTCGGCCATTCTTATTGTGGGAATTTTGATAATATATCAACAAATACGTTTTATAGGAAATCAAAATTTGGGGTTTGAACCGGATAATATTGTTGTTGTCTCCGTAGCGGGCATCAATAGTCAAACAGGATTGGATGAAGTTGCCCAAGAATTTAAGGGGTTGGGGCAAGTTACCGATGTTGCCCTAGCACAGGGTTTTCCAGGAACAGGGGTAAGTCTAAATACATTGTTTAAAGATAGGGAAGATAGAAAGGGGCTAGACATACAGACCAATGTATCCGATCCCGAGGTATTGGATGTTTTGGGACTTCGGCTTTTGGCCGGTACTACCTTGCCAAAAAACAAGCAGGAGAACGATACGTTGATAGAGGTAGTACTGAACAAAACGGCTGTTGACTATTTGGGCTATACACCAGAGGAAGCGATCAACAAAAAGGTTTTTATAAATAGAGAGGTTCGTATAGTTGGGGTAGTGGACGATTTTAACTTTACCTCTTTGCACACTCCAATAGGAGCCTATGCCTTTACTAACAATGATACCGAATATAAGGGATATGCACTGGTAAGGTTCGGTAATTATTCACCGGATTTTTTGAATCAGTTGGAACGTACTTTTAAAGTAGTGGCTCCTGAAACTGTTTTTGATTATTCTTTTTTGGATAGGAACATAGAAAAGTTGTACGAAAGGGAACAGCGGACTATTCGTGTAGGGCTCATTTTCTGTGGTCTGGCCATATTGGTGGCCTGTTTGGGGCTTTTTGGTTTGGCCGCTTTCATGGCAGAACAACGAAAAAAAGAAATAGGAATTCGTAAGGTGTTGGGGGCCAGTATTTTTAATGTGTTTAAAATGCTATCTACGGATTTTGTGAAATTGGTGGTTTTGGCCTTGGTCATTGCTTTTCCGATTGCATACTGGTTATCCGACCGATGGTTGCAAGAATTTGCCTATCATATTGAAATTTACTGGTGGGTATTTGCCTTGACCGGTTTGGTTGCCTTGGCCATTACCTTGTTCACAATTAGCTTTCAGGCTATAAAAGCAGCGAGAGCAAATCCAGTAAAGAGTTTACGAACAGAATAATCACATCAATTCATCAAAAAAAGCGAACACCATGTTTAAGAACTATTTAAAAATTGCCTGGAGGAATTTAGTAAAGGATAAAATGAACACTAGCTTAAATGTGATAGGCTTGTCGGTAGCTTTTGCCGTAGCCATATTATTGGGAATGGCCGCATTGTTTCAGCTTTCGTTTGATGGTTTTCATGAAAATGGAGCGTCTATTTATAAAATTGTAAAAACCCAACAAACCCCAAGAGGACCGGAGGCAGGTACGGTTCAGCCGGCTCCTTTGGCTCCTTCGTTGGAAGCGGAAGTGCCCGGTGTAAAGCGTATAACCAGGTTCTTGCAAGATGGTGCATTGGCCATACAAGGGGATAAGGAAATAGATATGGATATCATTTGGGTGGATGAAGATTTCTTTTCTATGTTCAGTTTTCCGATAATTAAGGGAGATGGGAATACACCTCTAGCGCAGTTGTCATCGGTAGTGTTGACCAAAAAAGCGGCAAACAATCTGTTCGGTTCTACCGATGTTGTCGGAAAAACGTTCCATCTGTTGGTAAAGGGAAAAGAAGTTCCCTTTACGGTAAGCGCCATAGCGGACGATATGGTTGCGGAAACCAATTTGGATTTTCAAATAGCCGGGCGTTTCGAGAGTCATGCCGATTACCTTGACAATAAAGAACAATGGGATTCGCAATACCACGATGTATATGTAGAGCTTGAAAAAGGGGTGAGTTCCAATAGTTTTGAAAGCGGCAGCAGGGGTTTTGTGGACCTTCATTTTAAGGACGCTATAGAAATGCTAAAAAGGGATGGGGCTTCGGCCGATGAGAATGGACGTTATGTAAACTTGGAATTGGTGCCGTTGGCAGACGTTCATTTTACAAGTCTTAAAAATGGATACGTGTCGGTTAGTAGAAGCTTGCCTTATCTAATTCTGGGCGTTGCCTTTTTAATACTGTTCATAGCCTGTGTCAACTACATTAATATGAGCATTGCCAAATCTGCCAAAAGGCTTAAGGAAATAGGGATGCGTAAAACCTTGGGAGCCCAAAAGAAACAGTTGTTTTTCCAATTTTGGACCGAGAGTCTTTTCATCTTTTTAATATCAATGGGTATTGGGGTAATCTTAAGTTTTGTTTTTGTAAATGATTTTAAGACTATTTTTAATACACAGGTTTCTGTAGACATGTTATTAAGGCCATCATTTCTAGTAGGCTTGCTGGCAATGGTGATGCTCATAACCGTTTTTGTTGGGGGCTACCCGGCGATATTAATGAGCCGTCTGGGTACCATTCAATCTTTAAAGGGTAAACTGCAGTCAACCGGAAACAATAAGGTAAGGGATGTATTGATGGTATTTCAATTTGGTATCGCCATAGCGTTGATTACAGGAACTTTGGTGTTGTGGGGGCAAATAGATTACATGCGAAACAAAGATCTGGGGTACGACAAAGAACAAGTGGTTTCCTTTCCATTAAACGGTAAGCGCAATAGCAATGATGTTATAGAATTACTTCGGGAAGAGCTAAAGGGCAACCCGGATATCGTCTCTATTAGCGGTGCCGATATTAATTTAGGGCTGGGACGAGATGGCAGCAGGTCTTCCAGTAAAATTGGTTTTGAATATAAAGGACGTTCCGTGACCACTAATTTTTTGGTAGTCGATCATGAGTTTGTACAAACGTTGGGCATAGAGATGGTCTTGGGCAGAAATTTTAAGAATGCCTCCGATAGTTTAGGAGTGGTCATCAATGAAGCCATGGCCCGGGAGTTAGGAGAGGAAGATCCTTTATCAGCACAACTGGAAATAAGTAACGGAGTTCATATTCCTGTTCTTGGGGTAGTGAAAGATTATAATTTTAAAGACCTGGATAGGGCCATTGAACCGATCACATTTTATATGAGTAAAGAATGGGGCCTTTCTTATGCCTTTGCCAAGGTTGCCCCCCATAATATGGCCAGTTCGTATGAGGCACTTGAGAATACTTGGAAAAAAATAGAGCCGAACGCCGCTTTTTTAGGTTCTTTTTTAGATGAGAATGTAGATAGAACCTTTAATAGGGAGAAGACCACCGCCAAAATGGTGGCCAGTGGTTCTGTTTTGTCCATTATTCTAAGTTGTATGGGGCTTTTTGCCATGTCGTTGTTGATCGTTTCACAACGTACCAAAGAAATAGGGATTCGCAAAGTGGTTGGGGCCAGTGTGGCTTCTATCACCTATATACTTACCAAAGATTTTCTAAAATTGGTGCTGTTGGCATTTTTGATTGCATCGCCCGTTGCATGGTGGATTATGGGAGAATGGCTTCAGAACTATGCATATAGGATAGAACTTAGTATTTGGTTTTTTGTTGCTGCTGGCGCTATAGCCGTACTTATAGCCTTATTGACGATTGGAACGAGAACCATTAGGGCGGCAAGGGTGAATCCCGTAAAGAGTTTACGAACCGAATAAAATAGATTGCTATGCTACGTAATTATTTAAAGATCGCTTTTCGTAATGTTTGGAAGAACAAAGTGTTTTCCCTCATAAATATTTTAGGACTTTCCGTTGGTCTTAGTGCCGCTTTTGTTATCGGGGCCATGGTATTTTATGACCTTTCTTTTGATAAGTTCCATCCGGATGGAGATAGAATTTATAGGATAACCACGGCGTTTAAAAGTCCGGAAGGCAATTTTTATAATGCAGGGGTAACGGTTCCCTTGGCACAAGCACTCAAAGACCTTAAGATGGAAGAATTGGAAACGGTGGCGCCTTTTTTTACCGCCTATCCCCTTCATGTAGAAAACCAGGAGACCGAGAGTCGTTTTAAGGATCCTGAGTTCGTAATCTATACCGATGGATCCTATTTCCGAACATTTGAGTACGACTGGCTCGTGGGGGATAAAAATACTGCTTTAGAAGAACCTAATACCGTTGTATTGTCAGAGAATAGGGCACGAAAATATTTTCCTGATCAACAGTTGTCCGAGATAATGGGGAAATCGGTGGTGTACAATGATAGTATTCGTACTGTGATTTCTGGGGTAGTGGCCAATTTTAAGGATAGAACGGATATTGTGTTCGAAGAGTTTATCTCTTTAAAAACCGCTGGCACACAAGATATGACCAATGCGGTGAACGAAGCAAATTGGGACAATACCAACTCGGCGTCGCAATTGTTCGTTAAACTGTCGGAAAAAGCGGACCCGACCAAGGTTCAAGAAACACTGGCGCAAATTGCAAAAGAACACGATGACCCCAAGATGGTTGCCATCGGCAGAAGCAATACGTACAATATTCAACCTTTGGCCGATCTTCATTTGAACCAAGATTACGGTACTTTTGATTTTAACGATAGTCGTACCACTATGGCAACCTTAAACAGCTTGCTTTTGTTAGCAGGTATTTTGGTATTGCTAGGTTGTATAAACTTTATTAATCTTAATACGGCACAGGCCATACAACGGGCCAAGGAAATCGGAATTAGAAAAACCTTGGGCAGCTCTAGAACACAATTGGTGTTTCAATTTTTGGGCGAGACATTTTTATTGACCTTGGCGGCGGCCATACTTTCTGTGTTGTTGGCAAAATGGTTGTTGCATTTGTTTGTGGACTTTATTCCAGAAGGACTCAATTTTGAGCTTTTCTACAATCCTTGGGTAATTGTGGGCATGGTACTATTGTTATTGTCGGTCACATTGTTGTCGGGTTTTTATCCAGCCTTGGTATTATCCAAATACAAACCCGTTTCTGTGTTTAAACAACAGGTTGTACCCAATTCGGACAAAGGAACCTTAAGAAAGTATCTAACTGTTTTTCAATTTGTAATTGCACAGGTTTTTATCATAGCCACCTTGTTGGTGGGTAAGCAGTTAAATTATATTATGAAAAAAGACATGGGCTTTAAGACAGAGGCGATCGCTTATTTTAGAACGCCATGGCAAGATACCTCGTCGGTTAAGAGGGCAAGGTTTGTACGTGAAATGGAAACCATACCGGGCTTGTCCAAAACTGTTCTTTCCGGTAACCCGCCTGCTTCGTTTACAACGATGTCTATGGGTGTTTTGTTTGCCGATGGGGAAAAAGAAGTGAATTCTTACCTGCAATTATTATATGGAAACGCCGATTATTTTAATTTATATCATTTAAAACTACTAGCGGGCAGGTTGCCCCTAAACGATAGTGTAAAAGAATTTGTGGTAAATAGGTCCTACTTAAAAGTTGTGGGTATCGATGATCCGGAAAAAATAATAGGAAAATCTCTAAAGTCAGGTGACCAAAATTTGCCTATCGTTGGTGTAATGGATGATTTTAATCAACATTCCTTAAGGTACGGAGTATCACCTATGGCTTTTACAGGAGGGTCATATAGTGGAAAACATACACAGTTTAAGACCATTCATTTTAAGTTTAAAAATATGGATACCGATAATTGGTCCCATACACTGGCTAAGATTGAAGAGATTTGGAAAAATACCTACCCAGAGGAAGTTTTTGAATATCGGTTTATGGACGATACCATTAAAAGCTTTTATGAAAGTGAACAAAAAACGTCCATTCTTTTAAAGTGGGCCACCGGTCTGGCCATTTTTATCAGCTGTCTAGGGCTGTTAGGCTTGGTGATATATACTACGGAAAGAAGAACAAAAGAAATAGGAGTGCGAAAAATTTTGGGCGCTACGGTACTTCAGTTGAACCTATTGTTGTCGAAAGAGTTTTTAAAATTGGTATTGATAGCCTTTTTGATAGCGGCCCCTGTCTCATGGTACGCCCTGAGTTATTGGCTAGAGGGTTTTGCCAATAAAACAGCCTTAAGCTGGTGGATTTTTGTTTTGAGCGGTGTGGCAATGATCCTTATCGCCCTTCTGATAATTGCTATAAAGACAGTTGGGTCGGCCAATGCAGATCCGGTAAAAAGTTTACGAACAGAATAATACAATATATATGCTACTACAATTAAAGAATGTTTTTAAATGGGTAAATACAGGTGGGCAGCGAATCTTCTTGTTGAAGGATATTAATTTGGAAGTCGAGGAAGGTGAATTCATTTCGGTAATGGGGCCTTCGGGGTCCGGTAAATCCACGTTGCTAAACGTTATCGGAATGCTCGATACTTTTGATGAGGGAGAATATCACTTTTTGGATGAAAGTGTACATACCCTAAAAGAGAAGTATCGTTCTAATTTGTATAAAGAGTATATAGGGTTTGTCTTTCAATCCTATCATCTGCTCGACGACCTTACCGTTGCCGAGAATTTAGAGATGCCGTTGTTGTACAAAAAAGTGAAGGGGTCTGAACGAAAGGCCTTGGTCGCCGATATATTGGATCGGTTTAACATTGTGGGCAAGAAAGATCTTTTTCCTTCCCAATTAAGTGGTGGTCAGCAACAATTGGTGGGCGTGGCGAGGGCCTTGATCGCTAGTCCCAAATTAATTTTGGCAGATGAGCCCACCGGAAATTTAAATTCCCAGCAAAGCGAAGAGATCATGGAGCTCTTTAAAAAACTGAACAAAGAGGACGGTGTTACCATTATTCAGGTAACTCATTCAGAAAAAAATGCGGCCTATGGTTCTAGGGTGATCAACCTTTTAGATGGCAGAAAAGTTTAATCTAGATAACCGCTAGGATGCATTTCATCAAACTCTGTTTGCTCTTGAAAGGCTTTCGCCAATACAAGAATACTGGCCTCGTCATAAAGGTTGCCCACCAATGTTATACTGGTAGGGTGCTTGTCTTTATCCAAGCCGGTAGGTATGGAGATTACAGGATGCCCGGTCAGATTGGTAATTATCAGTTGGCGGTTACCTGAAGTAGGGGAAATAACTACATCATACTCTTTGATAAGCTCGTTCATTTTCTCTATTAGTACCGCTCTATGCCTGTTTGCCTGTAAATATTCCACTGCGGGAATAAAACGCGCCTGACGCAAAGAATTAGCTCTTGATCGCTGGTCTTGCTCCACCATTTTATCTACGTCACCAGAACGCACCAAATCATCGAAGAATGCACCGGCCTCTGCCCTTAAAATAACATCAAAACTATTATAGGGTAGGTCTTCGGGCAGTTTTAATGCTTCTGGCTCAATGCCCATTTTCTTGAATGTCTCCAAAGCCTTCACCATATTGTCCTTTGATTTTGAAGAATCTTTTTCGATATCTTCCTTCAAATACCCGACCTTAAGTGTTTTTATATCTCTGTTAAGGTCAATACCAACAGAAAAATCTGTGGTTGTAGGGTCTTTAGGGTCTTTTCCTGAAATAATACTGTAAACAATAGCACAATCTTGGGCCGAACGTGCCATGGGGCCTACTTTGTCCATAGACCAGCTAAGGCTCATTACCCCATATCTACTTACCCTGCCATAAGTGGGGCGTAGTCCTGTAATGCCGGTTCTTGTACTTGGTGAGGTGATACTTCCCAATGTTTCGGTCCCTAAAGCAAAGGGTACCAGTCCTGCTGATGTGGCCGCGCCCGAACCTGCGGACGAACCTGTGGCCCCTTGTGCTGTGTCCCATGGGTTTTTTGTTTTTCCACCAAACCAAACATCACCTCTTGCAAGAGATCCAGATACGAGTTTGGCGATCAACACGCCCCCAGCGTTCTGCAATTTTTCTACAGCAGTGGCCGTTACATCAAATTGCTGGTCTTTATAAGGGGCTGCTCCCCAGGTAGTTTTATATCCTTTTACCGACATAAGATCTTTAACGCCATAGGGTATACCGTGCAATATGCCTCGGTACTTTCCATTGGCCAGTTCGTCATCCAGTTTCTTTGCTTGCTCCAAGGCCATTTTCTCTGTAATGGTAATGGTAGATTGCAAAACGTCATCATACTTTTTTATTCTATCGATAAAAAATCTTGTCAGCTCAACACAGCTTATTTTTTTGTTTTTGATCAAAGAGGCCAGCTGGGGTATGGTATAAAAAGCAAGTTCCGATTTGTTGTTGGGCATTTCTATATTGTTCGGAATTTCCCAGTCCGGTATGCTTCCTTGAGGTTTTTGGTTAAAATTGAGCGGTAAAGGGTCAAACTTTACGGCCGGAAAAACATTGGGGTCCAAAGAATAGGTTCTAAGGGAATCGAACCCTTTTCTATTTCTTAATAGATACGGATAGATCGTATCTACCTGCTTGTCCGTAAAGGATAGCCCAATAAGGTTTTGTGAGTGTTTTACATCTTTTTTTGAAAATTTTTTATTGGTTCCTGCACATGAACTCATTAAAAGAACAACAATAAAGGAAACAAAGACAGGATATTTTGTCTTAAGTGTTGGGAACATCTGATTTGGTTTAGTTGGTAAGTTCGAATTTACTACAAATACGGCTTTTTTTGTTAAGGTTTTTAGGAAAAATTTCCTGTAGACTCTAGAGAAAAAGTAATTTATAGGTTTAGTTTATTCATTCATGTTCAATTTCAATGTTATAGCTTCATAATCTCGAGCCTAAGAACTATCTTTGTTGTTTAGAATGAGTATACATAATGAAGATAGATAGAAAACAAGTTTTAGAGGCATTAAAGTATATTACGGTTCCTGGAGAAGGCCAAAACATGGTAGAGAGCGGAGCGGTAAAAAACGTTCAGATTTTTGGTGATGAGGTAGAGATAGACGTTACCATTGGCAACCCTAGTTTGCAGGCCCGTAAAAAGACCGAGGTAGAGATTCTAAAGGTAATCCACAAAGAGGTCTATGAGAAGGCAAAAATAAAGGTGAACATTAAAGTAGATGCACCTGCTGCCAAGCCAAAAGTGAATGAGATAAAAGGAAAACCGATTCCGGGAATTCAGAACATAATTGCAGTGGCGTCGGGTAAAGGAGGCGTTGGTAAGTCGACCGTTACGGCAAACATTGCTGTTACCTTGGCCAAAATGGGTTTCAAGGTAGGTTTGTTGGATGCTGACATCTATGGTCCGTCCATGCCCATAATGTTCGATGTTGCCCATGAAAAACCCTTGGCGGTCAATGTTGATGGTAAGTCGAAGATGAAACCCATAGAGAGTTATGGCGTAAAATTATTATCGATAGGATTTTTTACCCAACCCAACCAAGCGGTTATATGGAGAGGGCCCATGGCATCGAAGGCATTGAACCAGATGATTTTTGATGCACATTGGGAAGAGTTGGATTTTATGTTGATAGATCTACCACCAGGTACGGGAGATATACATCTAAGTATAATGCAGGCAATGCCCGTAACTGGAGCGGTTGTCGTAAGTACTCCGCAAGAGGTTGCCTTGGCCGATGCCCGAAAGGGGGTGGCTATGTTCCAACAAGACTCCATCAATGTGCCTGTCCTAGGAATTGTGGAAAATATGGCCTATTTTACTCCTGCAGAGCTTCCGGACAACAAATATTATATTTTCGGAAAAGAAGGGGCCAAGCATTTGTCAGAAGATTTGAACGTTCCCTTTTTAGGCGAAATACCTTTGGTACAGAGTATAAGGGAAGCCGGTGACGTGGGTAGGCCTGCAGCACTGCAAACTGCGACCCCTATCGAGGCGGCTTTTGAGGAACTTACCAAAAAGGTAGTACAAGAGGTCGTAAACAGAAATAAGAACATACCCCCCACAGAGGCGATTAAAATAACAACAATGGCTGGCTGTGCCGCCGTTAAAAAGAAGTAACTATGACGACAATGACTTCAGGTGATCTAAGAGAAAAAGTAGAAAAAGCGTTGGAAGAAATACGCCCTTTTTTACAAAGTGACGGCGGTGATATATCATTGATATCCATTGATAACGACAATTCGGTCAAAGTAAAGCTTCATGGCGCATGTGTGGGTTGCAGCGTTAATCAGATGACCTTGAAAAGTGGCGTGGAAATGACCATTAAAAAATACGCCCCGCAAGTGGTAGAGGTAATCAACGTTCAAGAATAATAACTTGATAAAAATCATAAAATTTTAATCTACCCGATAGTAATTTAGCCAGATTTAATAGCGCTTTTTGATGATTAAGACAGATATTCTAATTATTGGGGCTGGCCCCACAGGACTTTTCGCAGTTTTTGAAGCAGGATTATTAAAGTTAAAATGCCATCTTATAGATGCGTTGCCGCAACCAGGCGGACAGTGTTCGGAAATATATCCTAAAAAACCCATCTACGATATACCCGGTTTTCCTGAAGTATTGGCAGGTGATCTAGTGGATAATTTAATGGAGCAGATAAAGCCTTTTCAACCGACCTTTACCCTCGGTGAAAGAGCGGAGACTATTGATAAGTTAGAGGATGGTACTTTTGTGGTTACCACCAACAAAGGAACAAAGCACAATGCTCCCGTGGTTGCCATCGCTGGCGGATTGGGTAGTTTTGAGCCTAGAAAACCATTGTTAGAGAATCTTGCCCAGTACGAGGATAACGGTATTGCCTACATGATAAAAGACCCTGAAATTTATAGGGACAAAAAGGTGGTTATTGCCGGTGGTGGAGATTCTGCCTTGGATTGGAGTATCTTTTTGACCGATGTTGCCAGTGAGGTCACCTTGGTACATAGAAGAAACGAGTTCAGGGGTGCCTTGGATTCCGTAGAAAAAGTACAGCAATTAAAGAACGAAGGTAAAATAAACCTGATTACTCCTGCAGAAATTGTTGGTCTACACGGTGAAGACAAATTAGAATCGGTAACGATCAAAAAATCGGCTGCAGAGGTAGAGCATATAACATTGGAGGTAGATAACTTTATCCCATTGTTCGGACTTTCCCCAAAATTGGGGCCCATTGCCAACTGGGGTCTCGAGATTGAGAAAAATGCCATTAAGGTAGATACTTTCGATTATCAGACCAATGTGCCTGGTATATATGCTATTGGTGACGTAAATACGTATCCCGGTAAGTTGAAATTAATTTTGTGTGGTTTTCATGAGGCTACCTTAATGTGCCAAAGTGCTTACCAACGAATATTCCCCGACAAAAAATATGTAATGAAATACACGACCGTAGGTGGGGTCAGTGGTTTCGACGGAACTAAGAAAGAGGCGCCAAAAGCCGTAATAAAAGCGATAGATTAAAATGACCGATATTAAATTAAAGATTACGGACCGTGACGGGGTAATGCATGAGATAGAGGCTCCGACCGATATGAACATGAACCTTATGGAGGTGGTACGTTCGTACGAATTGGCTCCCGAAGGCACCATAGGTATCTGTGGCGGTATGGCCATGTGTGCCTCTTGCCAATGCTATGTTTTATCGGATCATGAGCTTCCCGAAAAGTCGGATGATGAAGAAGCAATGCTTGCCGAGGCTTTTAATGTAAAAGAAAATAGCCGTTTGGGTTGTCAGTTACATATCTCGGAAGAAATGGACGGACTCGAAGTAGAGCTGGCTCCGGAAGAACTTTAAGGTCGGTTTGTAAGGGTTTAGGTATTATAAGGAATACGTAAGTTCTTTTTAGACCGTTCCCAATAATTATTGGCTACCTGTTATATTCTTGCTTGGTAGGTAAATAGATTGTAGTACCTGCCTTCTTTGGCGATCAGTTCTTCGTGGGTGCCTTGTTCGGCAATTCGGCCATTCTCAATAACCAAAATCTGATGGGCTTTTCTAATGGTACTTAAGCGGTGTGCAATAACAAAGGTGGTTCTTCCCTTTGTGAGTTCGGCCAAACTTTTTTGAATTAGGGCTTCACTTTCTGTATCAAGATTAGAGGTGGCCTCGTCCAATATTAAAATTCTGGGATCCGCTAGTACGGCCCGGGCAATGGCGATACGTTGACGCTGGCCGCCCGATAGTTTTACGCCACGTTCTCCGATCAAGGTATCCAATCCATCATCGAACCTGTCGGTAAATTCATCTACATAGGCAGCCTTTACGGCTTCTCGTAGTTCTTCTTCCGAGGCATTGGGCCTTGGAAAAAGAATATTGTCGCGTATGGTGCCTTCGAATAAAAAATCATCTTGAAGAACCACTCCTAAAAACTGACGGAAACTTGTGAGGTCTACCTTGGTCAGATCATGCCCGTCAATGGTAATGGTCCCCGAATCCGGATTTAAAAAACTAGCTGCCAAACCTGCAATTGTAGATTTCCCAGAACCAGAACTTCCGACAAGGGCGATTACATCGCCGGATTTTGCCTCAAAGCTTATGTTGTGCAAGACATCTTTGTCTTCCTCATAGGCAAAAGAAACATCTTTAAAGATGACGTCACCTTTTATATTTTCAAGAACAATGGTGCGGTCTTTTTCATCGGCTTCGGTTATTTGGTTCATTAGCTCTTCGGTACGGTCCAAACCTGCCAAGGCCTCTGTGAGTTGACTTCCAATATTGCTCATTTGAACAATGGGCGCTACCATTAGGGCCAACAAAAATGTAAATTCAAAATATTCACCGGTCGTTAGTTCACCCTGCATCATTTTGTATCCGCCAAACCCCATCATGATGCCAGTTGTGGCAAGTCCCAATAAAAAGGTGGACGAACTGGTCATTATTGCCGTGGCGGTCAAACTCTTTTTTACGTTCTTGTATAATTTATGTACCCCTTCTTCAAAAACCTTTGCTTCTTGTTTTTCGGCATTAAATCCTTTTATAACACGTATGCCTCCCAAAGTTTCGGTTAAGCGACCTTTTACTTCGGCATTTATCTTACCCCGTTCCCTAAATACGGGGCGTATGATCTTAAAGGCCTTTAGGGCGATAAAGGCAAATAAGAGTAAGGGAATAAAGGTCAATAAGGTCATGGTGGGGCTTATCCGCAATAATAATATTAAAGAGACGATGGCGGTAATAGTACCCCCTACCAATTGTACCAGTCCTGTGCCGATGAGGTTTCGTACGCCTTCAACATCACTCATAATACGTGATACCAACCCTCCAGATTTAGTGTTGTCGAAAAATCGGATGGGCAGGGCCAATACTTGTTTTTGCACCTGGGCCCTAAGTTCAGAAATCATAAATTGTGCTTGTATGCTGAGTACCTTCGTCAATAAAAAAGACATAATGCCTTGGACCAAAAAAGAAAATATAACAACGCCTACCAATACTTTTAGTAAATCGTAGTTTTTGTTGGGTACGATATCATCTAAAAAGTAACGTAGGGAAACAGGGGCCACAAAACTGGCCGCCTTGCTAATGACTATCAATAAAAGTCCAATAAAAACAAGCTTTCGCCTGGGCCAAATAATGGTTTTGAACGCGGTAAGGATACTAACTTTTTTTTCTGACATAGGGCACTTCGTAATAAGGTTGCAAGTTACTTTAAATCTGAGGAAACAAAAGTTTCTTCCTGTAGTTTTAAAATTGATTCTATGTTCTGATAAAGGGTTTTTTATATTTGAGGAACAGTATTATAACATACGACCATGTACAAAAAAAACTTTATCATTCTTTTTTTGCTGAGTTTCATGTGTACACGTGGACAACAACAGTATTACGAACTACGCGATTTTGTCACCGATAGTGCCCATATATTCTCTAGCGAAGAAGCACGAAGATTAAATCAAAAATTGTTGGATTTTGAAAAGGAAACCACAAATCAAGTGGTGGTCGTTACCATAGAGCAGTTGGGTTTTGAAACCATAGAGGGGTATGCCAATGGTCTTTTTAACCAAAATGGTGTAGGTGATAGTGGAAAAGACAATGGACTCTTAATATTATTCGCGGAATCGGACAGAGAAGTGCGCATTGAAGTAGGCTATGGCTTAGAACCCTATATTACAGATGCTGTGGCCTCGAGGATTATTAGAAATACAATGATTCCCCTTTTTAAAAAGGAACGTTACTACGAGGGAATAGATGACGGTGTAGATCAAATAATTGAGTTTTTAAACAATCCGGAGGCCATAGCAGAATTTAAAAATGATATCGCGGCAAGTGAACGCAAGGGAGAAATTATTGGATTTATTTTCATGGGGATATTTGTATTGGTGTTTGTAGGGGTAGGCGGGTTTCTCTTTTATAATGGTTACAGGGTGCTGGTTGAGGTGTTCAGGGGTGTTTTTATGGGGAAGTTAGGAGTTATACCTGGGTTTTTTATGCTTATCTCCAGTTCTTTCTCATCTTTATTTGCACTGGCATTTGTGGTTATTCCATTGGGTGTTGGCTATAGTGTCTATACTTCTAGTAACCATATCGATAATATTTTAGAAGGGGGTATGGACAATCCGTATAATTTGTGGTGGGGATTAGTACCCTTTTATGGAATAGCCGCAGGAATAGCCTTAATACAACTAAAGCTAAAGGGAAAGGAAGATTTAAAGATATCGTGGGTCAAAAATGATGAGGTCTACTATAGAAGAACATTCTCTTCTTCGGGAACCCATGCCCTAAGTTCTGGTAGTGGTTCTTCTGGTGGAAGTTCTAGTTCGTTCTCTGGAGGGGGTGGAAGTTCTGGAGGAGGTGGAGCTAGCGGAAGCTGGTAAAATTAATCGCAAAAGTGTAACTTCAAACCTTATAAAACCATTTCGATGAAACGCATTCTATATTTTTTTGCTTTTTTACTGATTTTCGCCTGTAAGTCCGAAACCAATGATACTTCAGAATTGGAAAAATGGAAGACACGGGCATCTAATGTCGAAATTATAAGGGATGATTTTGGGGTACCGCATATATATGGTAAAACGGATGCCGATGCCGTTTTTGGCCTCTTGTACGCCCAATGCGAAGATGATTTTAATAGGGTAGAGCAAAATTATATATGGGCTACCGGAAGATTGGCAGAGGTAGAAGGGGAAGAAGCAATTTACAGCGATCTAAGGGCTAAATTGTTCATGACCGAAGAAGAGGCGAAAGCCAATTATGAAAAAAGTCCCAAATGGTTGCAAGAGCTTTGCGATGCCTTTGCGGACGGCATAAATTATTATTTGTACACTCACCCAGAGGTAAAACCCAGGTTATTGGACCGTTTTGAGCCTTGGATGCCCATGTATTTTAGCGAAGGCAGTATTGGTGGGGATATTGAAAGAATAGCTACCAAAAAAATAAAGGCTTTTTACGAAAGTGGGATGGAGCTACCGGAAATGGAGCTTTTGGAAATGAAGAAAAAAGAGGAAATGGAAGAGCCCCAGGGTTCTAACGGCATTGCCATTTCAGGAGAATTAACGCAGTCCGGTAATACCATGTTGCTCATAAATCCGCATACTTCGTTTTATTTTAGGGGCGAGGTGCATGTGGTAAGCGAAGAAGGGCTAAATGCCTATGGTGCGGTTACTTGGGGGCAGTTTTTTGTGTATCAAGGGTTTAATGAAAAGACCGGCTGGATGCACACTTCTACCTATACCGATGTGATGGACGAGTTTAAGGAAACCATTGTAAAAAAGGAGGATAAGCTGTTATATCAATATGGGGAAGAATTACGCGAAGTAGAATCATATGAAATTGTTTTAAAGTATAAGGACGGAGATTCCTTAAAGGAAAAATCCTTTCCCGCTTACCGAACCCACCATGGTCCCATTACCCATTTAGAAGATGGCCAATGGACGGCTTCTGCCATGATGTGGGAACCGGTAAAGGCCTTGGAACAATCCTATATTAGAACCAAACAAGATGGGTATAAAGGCTTTAGGGAAATGATGGACATTAGAACAAATTCTTCCAATAATACGGTATATGCCGATGCCGAAGGCAATATTGCCTACTTTCATGGGAACTTTGTTCCTAAACGAGATGTACAGTTTAACTATTCTGAGCCAGTAGATGGCAGCGACCCTAGAACCGATTGGAAAGGGCTGCATACGGTGGATGAGAATATTTTGGTGTTGAATCCGGAAAACGGTTGGATTCAAAACTGCAATTCCACACCGTTTACCTCGGCAGCCGAGTTTAGCCCTAAAAAAGAGGATTACCCGTATTACATGTCCCGTGATCAAGAGAATTTTAGGGGGGTACATGCCATAGCATTATTGACCGATAAACAAGGATATACATTGGACAGTTTGATACAATTGGCCCACGACCCCTACTTGCCTGCTTTTGAGGCCCTGATTCCTGGGTTGGTAAAAGCGTACGACGCTCATCAGAAACCAAACCTAAAGGAACCTATTGAGGTGTTGCGCGAATGGGATTATAGAACATCGAAAGAGTCCGTAGCCATGACCTTGGCCCATTTTTATGGTACTATTAGTTACCAAAAGGCAAAAAGACCAGAGGGGCTAAGTAGTATGGAGTTGATAGAATTTTGGGGAAGCGATTCGCCCGATAGCGAAAAACTTGGTTTATTCGAAGAAGTAGTGGGCAATTTAGAAACTGATTTTGGTTCATGGGAAATTCCATGGGGAGAGGTCAATAGGTATCAAAGATTAAACGGTGATATAAAACAAGCCTTTAACGATAGTTTGCCCAGTGTAGGGGTAGGTTTTGCTTCGGGTACTTGGGGGGCTTTGGCGGCATATGGTGCAAGGTATACGGCACCCGGCGCTAAAAAGATATACGGCACAAGGGGCAATAGCTTTGTGGCGGCCGTTGAGTTTGGCGATAAGGTAAAGGCAAAAACTATTTTGGCAGGGGGACAAAGTGGAGATCCAAAATCGCCCCATTTTGATGACCAGACACAAAAATATATCAATATCGATTGGAAAGATGCGGCTTATTATCGCGAAGATGTATTAAAACGTGCCGTAGAAATTTACAATCCGGGTAGTAGAAAATAGGTGGTTTTATTCTTTGGTGACTATCAATGTGGCCTTTGATCCAGAGGAAAGAAGCCATTTGTTGGAATATAGTAACTCTCCTTTATCATCATAGACATCTACTTGTGCTGTGTTAGGAGCAGAAGAACCGTGGTTGAGCGCTTCAAAATCTATTTTGTTAAAACCGGGTTGTAGATCTACATTGATGCCCTTGAAGGCACCGGTAAGCAATAAATTTGCTTCCACTACCACATCGTTCACATAAATTTTGACCCTATCGCCATCTACAAATTCATGGTCCCTACAAACAATACCTATAAATTTTCCGTTGCTTTTAAGGTCTCCCAGATATTGGTCCCCGAAAAATTGACCGGAGCCTCCGTACCTTTCGCCCGGCCCAATACGAGGGTCTATCTTTAGCCCTGTTCCTGCAGGTACCAATTCTTCATCCGGTAGCATTTTTACGGGATTGCCCTTGGTCATATCCAATTTGGGCTGCTCTTTTATTACCGATGGTATATTTAATACCGTACCTGTAGTCGACGTGCCCTTATTATCCAGTTTATTGGCAGTTTCGATCTTTAAGGGTTTTTGGGTGGGTAAATCACCTTGGGCACTGATCCATCCAAAAGAAAGAAGACAAAAAACTATAAATAAATAATGGTTTTTATTCATTGGTATTATCTATACTGATAGAATAAAGATAACAAATACCCTGCCACTGCTACTTAACAGGTTGTTAAAATCGATTAATGAAACTTCTTGCGCTTAGTTGGGTAAGTTTTTCTCTAGAAAGCGAATAAAGTTATTGCTCATTATATTTTCTATATCCTCTTTTCGATACCCTTTATCTTTTAATAACCCTGGAATTTTCTGTAAATCGGCTATCGTATCCAGGTCTTTTGGGGATTGCTCCAGACCAAAGCCGCCATCCAAGTCGGTGCCAATACCAACATGTAGCGAGTTTCCTGCCAATTGGCATACATGGTCTATGTTCTGTATCATATGGAGTAATGATACCCCGGTGCTTTCAGGGGTAGATTTGCCGCGTACCCAGTTGGGTACCATCATCCAAGCATCTAAGGCCATACCTATAACCGCATTTCTATTTATAAGTTCTTTTAGTTGATCATCGGAAAACTGACGGTTATGATCCACAAATTTTCTGCAATTATTATGGCTTGCCCAGATAGCACCTTCATAAACATCCATTGTTTCCCAAAAACTTTGGTCGCATAAATGCGTAGCATCCAGAATAAGTCGAAGGCCCTCTATTTCTTTAAGTAGTTCTTTACCCTTTTTGCCGATACCGCCTATAGAGTCCGTTCCAAAGGCATATGTTCCCGGGCCGTAATGTGCAGGGCCAATAGCTCGTAACCCTTGGTCATAAGATTTCTGTAAGTAAGATAAATCGATGATGGAATCTGCACCTTCCAAACTTAAAATGTATCCTATAGGTGTGTTTTCTTTATCGTTTTTCCATGCTTTTAAATGAGCTGTTAATTCCTTTTTATTGGATACCTGAATCATTTCACCGGCATCTTCCATGGCTTTGTACCATGCCAATTGCCCTTGGGTCTGTGCCCAAGCCTGTTGGGGTGAATGCCAACCGGGCAATTTATTGCCAGGTTTTACATATCTTGCTATTTGGGTAGCAACGCAGAGGCCGATGTTTCCTTTTCTCATGGCATCTAAGGAAACTGTGTTTTTCCCACGGTCGGGTTTGTCGACCATGCCTTTTTCTTTTTTTCTAATTTCCGATACGGGCAGGGTAAGGTCGCGGTTCCATTCCATGGCGTTCATGGAAAGGTCTAGATGGGCATCAAAAATAAACATCTTAAATAGTGATTTTATTGTTGCGGGCAGCTACTTTCCAATGGGCCGTAATGTTTCCGTTTTCTACTACCGATAGGTGGTCATATTTAGCAACCGTCGGACAAATGTGTTTGGGTATCGCATAGTGTTCTGTACCTACCTTTTCGGCTTTTAGATCGTCGTATTCCACAACTAAATGCTCTTCGGATTGACTAAGCTGTTTGCCATGTTCCAAGCTCAGAAAATCTACTCGAGGGAATGGCATTTCGGGAGCTATGGATTTATGCCCTAGATCAAAGCATAAAATTCCGGCTTTAGGTTTGCTGATTATCCTTGTAAACAAAACAGCCGCGGGAAGAAAGTCCATTTCGGGAAACAGGTTTCCATAACCGGCATCCCAAAGCAAGGTGGTACCCGGACTGGCAATTATATTCTTGCGTTTGCAATGATAGGGGAACGTAGGTGAGCCTCCAGCAATTATTTTAGGGGTTGGTAAATTTTCTTGTGCAATACGGTGCTGTAATTTCAATACTTTATCAAAAGCCTCGTCACAATCTTTTTTTCTTGTTTCCGGGTTTGGGCTTCTAAGGTGACCGTCATAGGCGTGTAAGCCTTCGATTTCTAGAGAGGGGTGTTCAGTAATGTATTTGTATAATAGTAGGGCTTCATTATTGGGGGCAATACCGGTTCGGTTCATCCCTACGTTTAAATCAATGTACAAATGTATTTTTAGATTGTTTTTTGCCGCTAGACCTCCCAGTAGGTCGGCGGTTTCCATATTGTCCACTAAAGCAGAAAAACGGACATCGGAAAATGTATGGATCAATGATATGAACCTTTTCATGTTAGCACCTACGGGCTGCATGGCCAATAGAACATCGGGGGCCTTGCAAATAGCCAAAAGTTCAGCCTCGGCTATGGTAGCACATTTAAATTTGTGGATACCATGATCCATTTGTAATTGTATGATCTCTGCAGTTTTATGGGTTTTTATATGGGGTCTTAAATTATCGGGACCGTTGGCCATACGAACCATTGTCTTAATATTATGTACGACCCTGTCTTTGAAGACCAATAGAGAAGGGGAGATAATTTCTTCGGTATTGTTTACTGTATACCAGTTCTGTTCCATTTTTTTTATTTGTGAAGTTCAAACATAGCCTCTATTTCAACGGCAATATTTCCGGGAAGCATCATGCCTACGGCACTTCTTACACCTACACCGTTTTCAGGCCCGAAAACATCGGACATTAACTCGCTAAAACCATTTATTACCAATGGGTGGTCTTTAAAATCTGGCGTGCAATTTACCATGCCCAAGGTTTTTACCAGTCTTTTTATGCGGTCTAAATCGCCAAAATGGGTGGTAATGGTGGCCAACATGGTGAGCCCTACGTGTCTTGCTCCCATCTTGCCTTGCGATAGATCCAAATCGTCCCCGACCCTGCCCGTGTACAATGACCCGTCATTTAAAACAGGGCCCTGCCCCGAAACATACAAAAAGTTGTCTATGACCAGAATGGGCCGGTACAAACCTGCAGGAGGAGGGGCGGGCGGTAATTGTAGACCAAGTTCTTTTATTTTTTCTGAAGCTTTCATTCGATGTTTTTAAATGAATTGATTCAATACCAATACACCCAGTAAACCCATAATGCCGACCGTAGTTTCCATTACGGTCCAAGATTTCAGCGTGTCTTTTATAGATAGGTTAAAATACTCCTTAAATAACCAAAAACCACTGTCGTTCACATGTGAGAGCATTAAACTGCCAGAACCAATGGCAAGTACCATTAATTCTGCACTGGCACCCGTACCCTCTATAAGGGGCAATACAATACCGGCCGCAGTGAGGCCCGCAACGGTGGCGGATCCCACACAAACCCTTATTATGGTGGCGATCAGCCATGCCAATATTAGGGGAGAAATAGAGGAATCCTTTAAGGCTTCACCTATGTAGACGCTAACACCGCTATCTATTAATACCTGTTTTAAGGCACCGGCGCCAGCTATTATAAGAAGTACCATGGTAATGCCGGTCACGGCACCGGCAACGGTATTCATAACCTCCTTCATTTTTTTTCCACGTGCCAAGCCTAGTGTATAAATGGCTACCAGTACAGATATGAGCATGGCCATGACAGGGTTGCCTGCGAAGACTAAAATTGTTTTAATCAAAGAACCTTCGGTTATAAAAAGCTCGGCAGCAGCAGCAATTGCCATGAGAATTACCGGTAAAAGGGCGGTAAAAATACTAACGGCCGTTCCTGGCATTTCATCCTCTTTTAAAATTTTTGGGTTTAGAAACTCTTTTAAGGGGGATGCTTTAATGTTTTTCATTGTTCTTGATAGTAACGGTCCGGCTACTATAATGGCAGGAATGGCTATAATAATTCCGTATAGTAATGTTTTGCTGATATTGGCATTGAAAGTAGAGGCAATTGCCGTGGGGGCCGGATGAGGAGGAAGGTAACCATGGGTAACAGACAATGATGCCAACATTGGAAGTCCAACATATAGTAAAGGTAGCCCGGTTGCTGCCGCAATGGTGAAGACTAAGGGCACCAGAATTACGAAACCGACCGAATAGAACATAGGTATGCCGACAATAAAACCGGTTAAGACCACGGCCCACTGAATATTCTTTTTACCGAACTTCTCTACAAGTTTGGTCGTGATTCTTTGTGCTGCACCACTTTCGGCGACGAGTTTTCCTAACATGGCCCCAAGGCCCAAAATAAGTACAAGAAAACCTAAAATGTTTCCGATACCTTTCTGTATAGATTCAACTACGGCGACCGGCTCCATACCTTCCGCTATTCCAACAAAAAGAGAAACAAGAATAAAAGCTATAAAGCCATTGAGTTTGAACTTTGCGACTAAAAGGAATAAAAGAAGAATTCCTATGATTACGATAATAAGTGGCATATGGTTTTGGTTGTATTAGAATGGAGCTTTAAATATACCATAATTTACAGATTCGTAACATAGCGAATTGTTTTTTACGATTTCGATAATCTACCATGAGGACTAAGAAAGAAAGCCTTTATTGTGTTTTTAGGGCTTTGGTGCTATTGTTTAAAAAGCAAGGTTTACTGTTCTTTTTGTATGTAGTCAGATAGTTTTTCAGGACCCTCTAGCAGTACCCTTACTACTTTCAAGGTGCCATCGGTAGTGGTATCTATATGCCATTTGATGAGGGAAATTTGACCATTTTCGATTTCTATACCGGTAATGCTTCTAGGATGTACACAGCTACCATCGTTAAATAAGGGGATATCTCCAGGTTCTGGAAATCTAGGTCTGTGGGTGTGACCTACAATGGTGACCAATAAATTATTTTTTAAGATCCATTTTTTGATCCTACGTTCCATTTTTATAAGTTCCTTGTAATTTTTGGCCGGACTCGTAGGATCCGCTATGCCCCACACTTGCAACGGTTTCCATAATACCCTGACTAAAAACCTTCCCAAACGCCAGAAGGTGTAGTTCCACCAATCGGCTTGGTGGCCATGGGTCAAGAAAATTTCTTGTTGGGTCTCGCTATGTTGCAATATTATGGCTTCTGTATAGGTAATATCTTCAAAAAGTTCTTTATCCGTGTTGTCTATAGGTTCAAAATAACTGGACAGGTTCTTTTCTACATAGGCCTTGTCTTTGTATACCATATCATGATTGCCCCAAATCATATGAAGTCGTTTCTCTAAATGAAACTTGCGTAATAATTGATAAATGTTTTTATGGGCTTCGAATATGGATTCAAAGTTCATATTCTCCCATAATTCATCTCCATCGCCCAGTTCACAATAATCAAAACCTTCGTTATAGTAGTGGTTTAGGGCATGAAAATAAATATTTCTGTTATTGGCGAACTCATCTGCAAAGCTATTGTCGCCCCTATGGCAATCGCTAAATAATATAAACTTGGATCGGTCGTCGAACATAACTTTTTTTGCATTCTCGTATGCTCTTGATAACCTTTGGGACGAAGACATATTTTTGATTGAAACGTGTTTGCTAATTTAAACAGTTATTCGTAACCCTGAAAAAAAATACGCTATGGGGAGTGCCAATTCTATTGGTATACAAGGGGGCGGGGTCAAACAATTCGGTAAGAGGAGCGTTTATTAAGATGTACAAAGAGATGTTTAACTGCCGAGAGGCTATTTATTTTGTAATTTTACGCCCAAGAACACGACTGATATTGGGTATGAAAGTAGAGAAAGGTAAAGAGCTTCCATTGATGCAACTTATTAGCTTTAACAAGTTGTTGCAGAAGTATGAGGTGTTGGCCGAAAGTGACGATGAGTTCTTGGCCAGTAAAGCCCGTCGTATTTTGGCTGCGCAAGCACCATATCCAGAACTTCGGGAAGGGTTTACCGATATTTCTTTATTGGAGAAGCACAAAGATGTAATTCAGATTATTTTACAGGATGTTTTCTCGGAAGTACTTACGGATAATGAAATTAAGGCGGCTTCGCTTCCTTACAACGATGTCATCTTTAATTCCTCTAAACGGTTTAAGAGAATTTTGGAGCAGGCCGGGGGAAAGGATTTTGTTCTTGAAATGCGAAGCATGCCGCACGATGAGATGTATGTAATGGCCTGTGCCGTGATACTTAATTTCTATTATGGCTTTTCGTTAGATTTTAAACGCCCTATTTTTTACGATATACCTGACGCCAACGGTGTAATAAGACATTATCGTATTCTTTATAATGCCGATTTTATAGAGCTTGTGCCAACCGATAAGGCAAAGGAGCTTACTACCGAAGATTTGGACGAATTGTTGGCCAATTTTGATAATATCGATTTATGGAAAGAGAAAATTCCGCCCAATAGCTTTATCTCAAAAGGTTTTGTGATTTCTAACATGTTCGATGTATCTACAGAACATTCGATTTCGGAAATAAAATCGAGTTTGATCGCAAGTACAAAAAGAAACGATGAAGGGTTTATGGAAGGTCTTCAAGATACTTTTAGATCTTTTTTCAACCAAGCGAACCTTCGGGCAGGCTTCATGACCTATAATGAGAAAAACGATAGTTTTGAGCCTGTATATGGTGACGGTATGGACAGCTTTATTCTTAGAGATAAGGAAACGGCAAGCTGTAAAGAGATTCTTTGTGGATATTCTTATGAAAAATTGTTACAAAAGAACACTTATTTTGCCATATCGGATATTGAACATTACACAAAAAGATCTGATGCTCTGTTATATAAAAGGCTAAAAGAACAAGGTATTAAGAGCGCTATTTTTGCTCCTATTGCACATAATGAAGAATTGTTGGGTATCTTAGAACTGGTGTCTACCAAAAAGAACGCTCTGAACAGTGTCAATGCCAATAAGTTGGAAGATATTATGCCTTACATCGTATCTGCCGTGCTACGTTCAAAAACAGAAGAGGAAAATCTTATAGATGCAATTATACAGAATGAATGTACTTCGGTGCACGAATCTGTTTATTGGCGTTTTCAAGAAGAGGCCAAACGTTTTATAAAAGATGAACTTGATGGGATACAACCCACCTTTAAAGAAATTGTTTTTAAAGAAGTATATCCCTTGTATGGGCAAATAGATATCAAAAATTCTTCTAATGCCCGAAACGCGGCCATTCAGCGAGATTTGATGATTCAGCTCTCTGCGGCTAACAAGGTCTTGGGCCATGCTTGGCAAAAAAGAAAGTTGCCCATTTACGAAGAGTTAATGTTTAGGGTAAATGATCATATAGAGAGTATTAAAGACATACTCCACGCAAATAGTGAACAATCTATTTTTGATTTTATGGCCGATGAGGTCCATCCTATATTTTCGCATTTGAAAAAGATAGATCCCGAAATGCGAAATCTGATAATGGAGTATGAATCTTCTATAGACAAGGGAACGGACTCCTATTACGATCATAGAAGAAATTATGATGAAAGTGTAATGCTGATCAACAAACGGTTGGCGGCACTTATCGATAGAAAACAGCGAGATGCGCAGGCCATGTTTCCACATTATTTTGAGCGATATAAGACCGATGGCGTAGAACACAATATGTATATAGGGGACTCAATAGCTGGTGATTTGGAGTTTGAACCTATTTACTTGAACAACCTACGTTTATGGCAGTTACAGGTAATGTGCGAAATGGAAAATGCACACTATAAACTTAAGCCCGAATTACTGGTGCCTCTTGATGTGGCCTCATTGATACTGGTCTATAATACCTCTCTGTCGATTCGTTTTCGAATGGACGAGAAACGGTTCGATGTGGACGGCACCTATAATGCCCGTTACGAGGTTATCAAAAAACGAATAGACAAATCATTTATCAAGGGTACCAATGAAAGGCTTACCCAACCGGGTAAAATGACAATTGTTTATTCTCAGAAAAAGGACGAGTTAGAGTATCTGCGCTATATCAAGTTCTTAAAGTCAAAAGGGTATTTTACCGGTAAGGTAGAAATTGTTGAGCTAGAGGGCTTACAGGGCGTGTCTGGTCTTAAGGCCATACGTGCCGATATTCTGTATAAAAAGGTTGATAAGGCGGAGGAAAAGACCTATACCTTTGATGACCTTATGGAAACCTTAAAAGAGTAGCAACTGTGATATCAATGATTCTGCTTGCCTGTCGGCACCGTAAAGTTTAAAAGACACGGCGAAGGCGATTACAGAAAGTACCATCCCTATCATGAAAATGGTATAGGTCCATCGTAACAACCGATATTTTCTATTGAGTACAAGGCCCAGATAATAAAGGTCTTTGGTTAACGAACTGTATATGTAATCTTTGTCGGAAATCAACTCGTCGATCGCCCATTGGTAATCCGATAAGCTCATTTTATGAAAATTGCCGAAAAAGAGTAAGTTGACCTTTTTTTGCTTTACATCCTCTTTTGTAAACTCCCCACTGGTTACGTTAGGTCTGGTGGCCAATACGGCCAAGACCATAGATATTACACTGAACATTACAAAAATTACAGTAGGGTAAATTAAATAGTCATTTGACGGGTTGTCCAATTTTGGAATCAGATTTGACAAGGCCAAAGAGATGATAATGGCATTAACGGACAAAAGGATGTTTGCCTTGGTGTCGGCAATATCACTTAAGGTAATATGGTTTTTAAGGGTTACCCGAAACAGCGTTTGAATACCTCTATCGGGACTTTCACTTTTGTACTTGGCCTTAAGGGCTTCCTTTTTTTCTATTTCCTTAATGTTTTTTTTCTCCTTGATCAGCCTTTTAATATTCTTTTCCTTTTCTTTTTGCCAATTTTCCTTTGCATAATCTGTATAATATCTATGTTGGGATCCCAACATTTTAATGTTGATGTTGATCCATTCTTTTAAGCTGTAATCGGCTATATTCAATAAACGCAGCTCTTCCCGCAAGAAATCGGAGGTTTCTAAATAACTTTTTTGGGCAAAGTGCGATGCGTCGGCATCTCTAAGTATTTTCTCTTGTAGTGTATCGGGTTGGGCATCTTTGGCCGTTGCCATAATACATTCGTTCACCTTGGCAATTAACTTGGGGTCGTATTTTTGTTCATTTAAAAAAGAAGTGGCAATTTTACAACTGTTTTTTTCATGGTTTTTAGAGCCCATGGTATAGCCCGTATCGTGCAGCCAAGCAGCAAGTTGTAAGACTTCTGACTCTTGTTCCGACAACTCATATGCATTAGATAATTCTTTAGTACTTTTGACAACCCGCTGAGTATGCCTTAGGTTATGGTATAAATAATCGGGACTGAGTTTTTCCGATAAAAGTGCTACTACGTAGTTCTCGGTTTTCTGAAGAATATCAGGCATAGGAAAATGGGTTAGAAAGGCCAAATTACGAAATTTTGAATATTAGGGCATTTACATGAAAAAATATTACTCCTATATTTTATTAATTTTATTTTTTAGCGGGTGTGCAACGTATAAAAGTAAATATGCGGATGATGGCGATGCCGTTGATGTCGCTAACAAAAAAGAGGTGTTGCATACCTTTTACCTTATCGGCGACGCTGGTCTTTCCCCTATAGGAGATATGAACCCTGTTTTAAAGAGCTTTAAGAGAAGACTTGATGAGGCCGATAAAAATAGCACCGCTATATTTCTTGGGGATAATATTTACCCGGCAGGTTTTCCAGATCCCAAAGATTCTACCGTTGCCTATTTAACGGCCAAGAACCATTTAGATGCTCAATTGAATACATTGACGGGCTTTAAAGGATCTAAGTTATTTATTCCAGGTAATCACGATTGGTATACCGATGGTTTACAAGGTCTTAAGCGAGAGCAGAAATATATACAGAAAATACTGGACGATAAAGATGCCTTTTTGCCTAAAAATGGCTGCCCCATTGATGTGGTGGAGGTTAACGACGATATAGCTATTATTGTTTTGGATACAGAATGGTATTTGACCAATTGGAACAAAAAACCGGGTATCAACGATAAATGTGATATAAAAAGTAGGGAAAAGTTTTTTTTGGAACTGGAAGATGCCATAAAGGACCATCGCGAAAAAACGACGATTATAGCCATGCACCATCCTATGAGCAGTTATGGCATTCATGGCGGGCAATATTCTTTAAGAAAACAATTGTATCCGAAAGAGTTGCCGATACCGTTACCAGTATTGGGAACGTTTATAAATGTTCTTAGAAAAACCACCGGGGCATCGACCGAAGATTTGCAGAACAAAAGATATTTGGAATTGATAAAAAGGGTAACCACTTTGTCCCAATCTTCAGATAAGATAGTTTTTGCTTCGGGGCACGAACATACGTTGCAGTATATAGAAGAGAACAATATACCTCAAATTGTTAGTGGGGCCGGATCAAAAGAGGGAAGTACGAGGCTGTTGAACGGTTCCCGTTTTTCTACAGGAAGAAGAGGGTACGCTACCTTAGAAGTATACAAAGACGGTTCTTCAAGAGTGCGGTTTTATGGAATAGATGAAAAAGGAGAAGAGGTTTTTCTTTTTACATCCGAAGTTTTGTCGCCAGATGCGCAAGAACCCGATGGGGTTTATACCAATACCTTTCCAGATAAAGTAAAGGCATCTGTTTACTCCAAGGAAGCAGTGGATAAAACAGGTTTTTTTAAGGCCATTTGGGGAGATCGTTATAGAAAATATTACGGTAAGGAAGTAACGGCACCAGTTGTATTGTTAGATACTTTGTATGGTGGGCTTACTCCTGTAAAAAAAGGGGGAGGGCATCAATCAAAATCGTTGAGGTTGCGAGATGCCAGTGGAAAAGAGTATGTTATGAGGGCACTGAAAAAGAGCGCGGAGCTCTATTTGCAGTCAATGGCCTTTAAGGATCAATACGTTCTAGAAGACCTACAGGAAACCTATACACAAGAGTTGTTGGAAGATTTTTATACAGGTTCGCATCCGTACGCCCCGTTTACGGTCGGTAAACTTTCCGATGCGGTCGGAATCTACCACACCAATCCAGTACTTTACTATGTTCCCAAGCAAAAGGCTCTTGGTAAGTATAACGATGTTTTTGGAGATGAGCTATATATGATAGAGGAACATGCAGGTGATGGTCATGGAGATTTAAAGAGTTTTGGTTATTCCAATGAGTTGAAGAGTTCCGATGCCATGCTAGAAAATTTAAGGGACGATGAAAAATATGCGGTAGACGCCCAAGCCTACATAAGAGCCAGGTTGTTCGATATGATAATTGGTGATTGGGACCGCCATGTAGATCAATGGCGTTGGGCGGAGTTCAAAGAAAATAAAAAGGTCATATATAGACCGGTGCCAAGGGATCGTGATCAGGTATTTTCTAAAATGGGAGATGGCCTACTTATGGGGCTGGCAACGAGAATAATTCCGGGCCTACGTTTAATGGAGGGGTTTAAAGAAGAAATAAGGAGTGTAAAAGGATTTAATTCATCACCAAAGACATATGCGTTAGATTTGGCCTTGCTGTCCCAGACCGCAAAGGAGGAATGGATGGAACAAGCCTCTTTCTTAAGGGAAAATTTGGACGAGAAGGCAATAGACGAAGCCTTAAAAATGTTTCCGGAAGAAGTAAGGGATGAAGAAGGTATAGGGGAAATAAAAAAGATTTTGCTTGCCAGGGCCAGCCATATAGAGGAGACCGCGAACGAGTACTTTGATATTTTAAACAAATTTGCCACGGTAATAGGTACTGATAAGGACGACTGGTTCGAGGTTACACGTTTAGATGATGAAAGGACAGAGGTGAAGGTCTATAGAATTATAAAAGGGGAAAAGAAGAGGCTGTTTTTTAGCAAGATTTTTTACCGATCCATTACAAAGGAAATCTGGATTTACGGTTTGGACGATGATGATGTTTTCGAAGTTAAAAATGAAGCAGGCCATAAGGGGATGAAAGTACGCATCATAGGAGGACAAAATAACGATGTGTATACCATTGAAAATGGTAAAGGCGTGGTGGTTTATGATTATAAGAGCAAGAAAAACACCTTTGATAAGGTTGAGGGGGCCAAGGTAAGGCTAACGGATGACTATGGTGTAAACACGTATGATCCGTTGAACATTAGAAGCAGTACAAACCAAGCCTTGCCTACCATAGGGTTTAACCCCGACGATGGTATTAAGATAGGTTTTATGGATACCTATACTTATAATGGTTTTAGGCAAAATCCTTTTACCCAACAACATACATTGAAGGCTTCTTATTATTTTGCGACCAGTGGTGTAGAACTCGAGTATAAGGGAGAGTTGGCCAATTTGTTCGAAAACTGGAACCTAGAGTTAAAAACCAGATTTACCACTCCGAATTTTGCGATCAATTTTTTTGGATATGGAAATAATACCGAAAACAATGACGATGAACTGGGCATGGATTACAATAGGGTCCGTATTCAAAATTTTGAAGTATCCCCGTCATTGGTTTGGAGAAGCCAAATGGGAGCAAAGTTCAGAACAGGAATTTCATATGAAACTATCGAGGTAGAGGAAACGGATAACAGGTTTATAAACACTTTTTACCAAGAAAATGGGGCAGAAACGGTAAACAGTTTCATTGGGGTACATGGTGAGTATACGTACGAAAACTATGATAATACCGGTTTTCCGACGATGGGAATGGCTACTGCCATTGAGGTAGGTTATAAAAATAATACCAACGGCGATGGTAAAAGTTTTGGTTACCTTGTTCCCAGTCTATCTTTTAATTATAAGTTGATACCTAACGGACGTCTGGTATTGGCTACCAAATGGAAAGGGCATTTGAACATAGGAAATGGGTATGAATTTTACCAAGCTGCAAGTATAGGGGGGATAGATGGATTAAGAGGATTTAGAAACCAAAGGTTTACAGGTAAAACCGCTTACTATCAGAACACGGATATAAGATATAGCCTAAGAAGAATGAAAACTAGGATCTTGCCAACATCAATGGGGCTTTTTGCCGGTTTCGATTATGGTAAGGTATGGTCTCCGTTAATCGAATCGAATGAGTGGCATACCTCATATGGGGGAGGGTTCTTTATAAACGGTTCTGATATTTTGTCTGTTAATCTTGCCTTGTTCAACAGTGTGGACGGAGCAAGATTCACTTTTGGTCTGGGCTTTGCTTTTTAGTTCTCTTTAGGGAGGTTATAATAATAGAGATTGCCACCTCTGCCGTGCGAGCGTTCATCGGATAACAATAAAGTGTTTTCGTTCATAAAGAATACCGATTCTAGTTGTGTTCTAGTGCCTAGGTCAATTTCTTCAATTTTTCCTTTGGTGAAATCGTCCCATGAAAATTCTGAAAAAACAAAAAGCTTTCCATAGCTGAGAGCCACAATTCTGTCACCTTTTGGAGAAATGTCCATACCTGTGATCTGGCATGTTTTCCATGTGTTGCATAGTTTTAGGCGAGATATCAATTTGGCTTCGTAAGACCCTTCAGAATCAGGCACGGTGTATACCAATGCCTCGCCCGTAAAAGGGTTTGAACGGTTTTTTGTAATAATATAAAGTTGGCTGCCATGATGAAAAAGAGCTTCTGCATCATAAAGTCTTTCAGCTTTGTGGGGAGGAAACTCTGTTTGTTCCGGGTAGCTGAAGGTTATTTTCTCTGCATCTATTTTGTCTCCCGGTTCAATTTCAGGATTGGGGACCTTATAAATGGTAAGGCGCTTCCGTTCATTAGCGTTGTTTCCTATATCGCCTATATAAACATTGCCTTGGTCGTCTTTCGCTAAATCTTCCCAATCCTTGTTTTTTGCGTTTTTTACTTTTAAGGTCTTAACGATTTTTCCATGGAAATCAACCTTGTAAATTTCGTCTTTGTTTCCACTATCTTCAATAAGCCAAACTGTAGAGTCCTTGAGGCTTACCATGCCAGAATTCTCCTTTAAACTCTTGGGTAGGTCCGTAATTACCTTAAGTTGCCCATAGTTGTTACAAGATATCGCCGTTGTAATGAATAGGAACAAATAGGTTTTGAGCCATAAATTGGTTTTTAAGATCATACAAGTGCCATGTGCTTAATGTTATGAACAAGAAGATAATATTTACTCGGTGGTAACTACTTGGTCATTTTTCAACATTTTAATTTTTTTGTTTAGGTAGGCGCCAACATTTTTGCCTTGGTCAACACCTACTTCTACTGCGGAGCGGTAATGGATTCCTCCATACATTCTACTAAAAGCAGCTTCTTTGGCAGCTTCGTTAAAAGATGGGAAAGATCGTACCGGAAGCCCATATGGTAATTCGGTATCGTCGTCAAAAGCAAATCCGTCACCAAAAATATCTGTCAATGCTGTACTGGCGGCACCTGATACTACACTATGACCACTTGTGTATTCTGGAAAAGGAGGGGTTTGTAATATGGGTACCCAGTCTTCATCAATATGTAAATTGATCAACGTTTCTGGTCTAATAAGGTTGCTTCTATATTTTTCGTCCCAACAGCTAATAAAAGCATCTGCAATGGCCATCGATGTTTTTGTATAGGCAAATACGGTTTTTGCAAAATCGCTACCGGTTTTTTTACAAGCTATTTTTGTAATACCGATCCAATGGGCACCCGGTGTAATTTTTTTGGTAGCGAACATTAGATGTCCCCTCGTTACGGACACATAAGGGTTACAGTCCCAGAATTTGGCCATTGCCACTTCTTCCGATTCATCGCCATTAGCGGTAATTCTGTTACTAATGTCATAGATTTCTTTGACCTCTTTGTAAAAGTCGGAACCTTCTTCCATAGAAAAAGGAGGAGGGGGAACAGGTTTAAATTGAGATGCCGAATCCAAGAAAAAAGGTCTGATCTTGTCCCAATGGGGTTCAATGCCGTCCATGTATGCCGGTGGTGTGGGTTGCCATCTAGCTGGGTCATTGGTGTCCACCGTAAATTTGGGCATGGTGCGGGTCTCGTTATATTTATCGTTGTTCATCCATTTTTTTATGTGTTCGGCAACCTTTGTACCGTAAGCCATGGATGCTTCAAATTCTTTTTCGTTGGTAGATTTCCACTTATTAAAAAGGCTATCTTGAAATACGTTAAACTTGTCCTCAGAGAAAATAAGTTGCTTACTAATGTTCATATGGGCTATGATGGCCGCTAAATTTGGGTTTACACCTGCAATCGAATCTAGTTTTGGAATCGGGGTAAGTTCATTCACTTGTCCGGCCAAAGATTGGTATTCAGGATTCACCTGTGCCACAATTTCGTAAGCCGCAATATTTGGATAGGCAAATATTCTACTTGCCACTGGTGGAGAGAATATATCATGGACCATAATATCCACGACCTTATCAATAGAGGTATGCAGGTCTTCGGGGGTTACAATGATCGGTTCTTCTTTCGTTGTCGTTTCGGCACATGAAAATACAATAAACAGAAGTATTAAAACTGAAATTCGTTTAAACATATCTTGTGGTTTTATTTTCATCCTAGGTGGTTGGAATTATAACAGAAGAAACAAAATTACATTATTTTACCTGCGATTCAAGGCTTTACCGTTAAATATGGAATTAACTTAAACATATTAAACTTTCGTTAAGTTTCATTAATGTTTTCTTGGGGAATTTTGGGCGTTTGGCAAGCCGTTAACGTAAAAGGGCGATAAGGTGTAAGTTATGCCAAGTATTTCAGCTATTCGGGTGGTATATAGATCCACTATCAATTAGTACTTTTGTTGGTATGGGAAAAAAAGGATTTGTATTTGATTTAGACGGGGTAATAGTAGATACGGCCAAGTACCATTATCTGGCTTGGAAAAAATTGGCCGGTGAATTGGGGTTTGTGTTTACCGAAGAGCAAAATGAACTGTTTAAGGGTGTAAGTAGAAAAAGATGTCTTGAAATTTTACTAGAGATCGGAAACATAAAGGCCAACCAAGAACAATTCGATAAATGGATGAAGGAGAAAAATGAAGATTACTTGGCCTACATAGAAAAGATGGGCAAATCGGAAATTTTGCCCGATGTACCAAGGGTGCTTTCATTTCTTAAGAATAGGAACGTTAAGATCGCTTTAGGCTCTGCCAGTAAAAATGCCCGTACAATTTTAGAAAAAGTAGAATTGCTCCCTTATTTTGACAGCATTGTTGATGGCAACGATGTGTCAAAGGCGAAGCCCGACCCCCAAGTATTTTTGATAGCGGCCAAGAACTTACATGTAGATCCTATGGATTGCGTGGTTTTTGAGGATGCTGTGGCCGGTATTCAAGCGGCAAATAATGCAAAAATGGTAAGTATTGGAATCGGCGATAGTGATATTCTTAACGAAGCCAAATATAATTTCAATGATTTTACCGAAATTGGAGATGATTTTTTAGAATCACTTCTGTAATAATGCCCAAAGGCATTACTTTAAGGGACCGATTAAATTTGAACATCAGATAATAAATGAATCAAGACTATATAAAAGCGAACAAATGGTCCATTATAGAAGAAGGCTTTGATACCGATAGGGTAAAATCTTCCGAAAGCCTTTTTAGTCTAGGAAACGGTGCCATGGGGCAACGCGCCAATTTTGAGGAAACATATACGGGGCCGTCATTTCAAGGTAGTTATATAGCCGGGGTCTATTATCCCGATAAAACCCGGGTAGGGTGGTGGAAAAACGGATACCCCGAGTACTTTGCCAAAGTTTTGAACGCACCTAATTGGATCGGTATAAAGCTTTTTGTGAACGATACCGAGTTAGATTTGGCTACCTGTAAAAAGGTATCGGATTTTAGACGTGAACTCGATATGAAAGAAGGTTGGTATAAACGTAGTTTCAATGCCTTGCTTCCTAACAACGTGGAAATATCTGTAGAAGTAGTAAGGTTCTTGAGCCTATATTTAGACGAGGTTGGGGCCATTTCTTATAAAGTACATGTATTAAATACGGATGCTACGGTGGTTTTTGAGCCCTATCTGGATAGTGGTATTACCAATGAGGATAGTAATTGGGACGATAAATTTTGGAATACGACCCATATGGCTACAGCAGAAAACCGTGCTTTTATAGAGGCCCATACCATGAAGACCAATTTTAGCACATGTACCTTTATGCAGGCTTCTTTGGATTATAACGGACAAAGTATAAAAGGTACTTTCGGTACAGGTTCTGAAACATATGTTTCAATGAGCTTTTCTCAAAAGGTCAAGGCCGGAGAAGAGCTTACATTAACAAAATTCGGAGGGTATACCGTATCTAGAAACCATCCGGAAAATAAGTTGATAGATGCCGCCAATAAAGCTTTGGATAAGGCATCGACCATGGGTTTTGAACAATTGTTGCAGAAACAAAAAGAAGCATGGGCATCTATATGGGAAATGAGCGATATCGTCATTGAAGGCGATATAAAGGCCCAGCAAGGTATCCGATTTAATATTTTTCAGCTCAACCAAACGTATTTGGGTACCGATTCTCGATTAAATATTGGTCCCAAAGGTTTTACGGGAGAAAAGTATGGCGGTAGTACCTATTGGGATACGGAGGCCTATTGCATTCCATTTTACATGGCGACCAAAGACGAGAAGGTTGCCAGAAATCTGTTAAAGTACAGGTACAATCATCTGGGTAAAGCTATTGAAAATGCTGAAAAATTAGGATTTTCAAATGGTGCGGCATTATATCCTATGGTAACCATGAACGGGGAGGAGTGCCATAATGAGTGGGAAATTACCTTTGAGGAAATCCATAGAAACGGAGCTATTGTCTTTGCTATCTATAATTATTATAGATATACCGGTGATTATAGCTATATACCTGAGATGGGGTTGGAAGTATTGATCGGTATAGCAAGATTTTGGTATCAACGGGCCAATTTCTCTACCAGTAAGGGTAAATATATGATACTGGGCGTTACGGGCCCTAATGAATACGAGAACAATGTAAATAATAACTGGTACACTAATTATTTGGCCCAATGGTGTATTCGTTTTACGATAGAACAGATTAAAAAAGTTAAAGAAGGGTATCCAAAAGATTATAACAGGGTATTGGGGAAAACAAATCTTACCCATAAAGAATGTGACGAATGGGAAAAAGTAGCGGACAATATGTATTTTCCTTATTCAGAGGAGCACGGAGTCTTTTTGCAACAAGACGGATTTTTGGATAAAGAGTTGGTTCGTGTTAGTGATTTGAAAAAAGACCAACGTCCCATAAACCAAAAATGGAGCTGGGACCGCATATTACGGTCGCCCTACATTAAGCAGGCCGATGTTCTTCAAGGCTTTTATTTCTTCGAGGAAAATTTTTCTACCGAAGATTTAGAAAAACACTTTGATTTTTATGAGCCTTTTACGGTGCATGAGTCTTCGTTATCACCTTGTGTGCATAGTATTTTGGCTGCAAAATTGGGTAGGATGGAACAAGCGTACCAATTTTATTTAAGAACATCTAGATTGGATCTAGATGATTATAACAAAGAAGTGGAAGAGGGGTTGCATATAACGTCTATGGTCGGTACTTGGATGAGCATTGTCGAAGGTTTTGGAGGTATGCGGGTCATTAAGGGCATGTTGTCATTTGAACCACGCATTCCAAAACAATGGGAGCTATATTCATTTAAGGTAAACTTCAGAAACAGGATAATTAAGGTTACGGTGTCGTCCAATGAACTAATGTTCGAGTTGACCGGAAAAGAGGAAATCGATATAAGAGTAGTAGGCAAAGAGGTGAAATTGACACCGAATAAGCCAGTGGGTATAGAGGTAAAACATTAAATTAACAAAAGATAATCGTGTTTTTTACGAATTAGGATTAATGGAATATGAACAGTAAAATAGTTGTTTACCATGTCTTTACAAGACTTTTTGGTAACACGAATACCTCCAATAAACCTTGGGGGACCATTGAGGAAAACGGAGTAGGTAAATTTGCCGATTTTTCTGATAAGGCTTTGTCGGAAATAAAGGATTTGGGAGTAACCCATATTTGGTATACAGGGGTGCTCCATCATGCGGTAATAAGGGATTATACGGCATATGGTATTTCTAATGACGATCCAAATATAGTGAAGGGCAGGGCGGGTTCTCCCTATGCCGTTAAAGATTATTACAACGTAAATCCTGATTTGGCCATCGATCCGGCCAACAGGTTGGAAGAGTTCAAGGCCTTGATAGATAGAACTCATGAACAAGGCATGAAAGTTATTATAGATATTGTTCCCAATCATGTGTCAAGGGCCTATGAGAGTATTACAAATCCAAAAGGAGGCAAAAGTTTTGGTGCTGACGATGATGTTACCGTTACCTATAAAAAAAACAATAACTTTTATTATATACCTGGATCCGATTTTGAAGTGCCGGACTGGCAAGAAGGTTATAAGCCTTTAGGGGGAGAAGAAAATGAAACCATTGGCACTTTCATAGAAAAACCTGCCAAATGGACCGGTAATGGATCTAGAAGCCCCAAGCCCAATATGAACGATTGGTACGAGACCGTGCGGGTAAATTATGGCGTAAGACCAGATGGTAGTGTCGATTTTGACTTGCTTCCGCATGATTTTGGAGAAAGGGATTATGAAGAACATTTTAAATTTTGGAAACACAAAGACGTACCGGATTCTTGGGTCAAGTTTAAGAACATTGCCCTGTACTGGTTAGATTTTGGAGTTGATGGATTTAGGTATGATATGGCAGAGATGGTGCCTGTAGAGTTTTGGAGTTATATGAACTCTTCCATCAAAATGAAAAATAAGGAAGCCTTTCTAATGGCAGAGGTGTATAACCCAGATTTGTATAGAACCTATATTCATAAGGGTAAGATGGATTATCTATATGATAAAGTGGATTTTTACGACGGGTTAAAACATATTATGAAGGGCTATGGCTGGTCCGATCATATTCCTGTAGTACAAAAAGGACTGCAAGATATAGAACACCATATGCTCCATTTTTTAGAAAATCATGACGAGCAGCGTATTGCCAGTCCCGAGTTTGTGGGCAATGCCGAAATTGCAAAACCTGCGATGGTGGTGTCGGCGACCATAAGCACGTCTCCTACCATGATATATTTTGGTCAGGAAGTAGGGGAGCCCGCAGCTGAAGATGCGGGATTTGGAAGTGCTTCTAGAACATCTATCTTCGATTATATAGGAGTACCCCATTTTCAAAGATGGGTAAACAATAAAAAGTTTGATGGGGGCCAATTAAGCAAGGAAGAGAAGTCCTTAAGGCATTTTTACAAAAAATTGTTGAACTTTACCAATAACAGTAAAGCCTTGATGGGCCATTATCGTGAAATCCATTTTTATAATAAAGAACTTACCGAGAACTATAATCACAGGGTACTGTCGTTTGTGCGTTGGTCCAAAGATCAAAAATTGATAATTGTCGTTAATTTTGATGTGCATGAGTCTTTCTCTTTTGATCTAAAATTACCGGTAGACCTTATAGAAGAATGGAGAATGAAGGAAGGTCCATATAAGTTGTTAGATGCTCTTTACGGTGCAGAAAATGAGTTGAACATAATAAATAGGGAAGGTCATGTGGCGGTTGACCTAGCCCCGTTACAATCGTATATTTTTGAAATTTATTGAATATGAAAAAAACTTTATTAGTATTGGGTATCACCATATTGTTAATCTCATGTAATATGAAACAACCATTAGTTATAGGACACCGAGGAGCCATGGGGCACGAAACGGAAAATACATTGGCATCTGTTCAAAAGGCAATGGATTTAGGGGTAGATATGATAGAAATTGATGTTTTTAAGGTGAAAAGTGGTGAAATTGTGGTTTTTCATGATGAAACAGTTGATAGGCTCACCAATGGTCCGGGAAAGATTGAAGAATATAATTATGTAGACTTGCTACAACTGACCCTTGATGGAGGACATAAGATACCTATGCTCCAAGAAGTCTTAAAGCTCATAGACAACAAAGTGGCCCTAAATATTGAACTAAAGGGGGGCGGTACGGCCGACAGGGTAAACCACGCCATGAATTATTATATAGAAAAAAAGGGATGGTCGAAAGATAATTTTGTAATATCCAGCTTTGATTGGGATGAGCTCAAAGAAATGAGAAAAATCAATTCTGATGTTAAAATAGCGGTCCTTACAGAAGACGATCCAATAGATGCCATACCCATAGCTAAAGAATTGAACGCCGTGGCCATTAATCCCTATTTCAAAAAACTTGATTTGGAAACGGCCGACCAAATAAAAAAGGAAGGATTAAAAATTTATGTTTGGACGGTAAATGAACCTGAAGACATTGAAGCGATGAAAGATATTGGGGTAGACGGTATTATTACCAATTATCCCGAAAGAGTAAATTAATGTACGACGTTATTGTTGTTGGCGGGGGCGCTGCAGGCTTTTTCTCGGCCATCCAGATTGCGGCCCAAAGACCATCGTCAAAAATTGCAATTCTAGAAAGGGGCAAAGAAGTTCTTACAAAAGTAAAGGTTTCGGGGGGCGGAAGATGTAATGTAACCCATGCAGAATTCGACCCAAAGGCGTTGGTGTCCAATTATCCACGTGGAGAAAAAGAGCTCTTAGGGCCTTTTCACCAGTTTAGTAGTGGCGATACCGTAGATTTTTTTGAAAAAAAGGGAGTAAGCCTAAAAATCGAAGAGGATGGTAGAATGTTTCCCGTTACCGATTCCTCACAAACAATTATAGATTGTTTTACCGACGAGGCCGAACGTTTAGGAGTACAGGTTTTTAAGTTGTGTTCCGTCACCGGTATAGAACGTTCGAACAACAATGGCAACAATATTTGGCAGATAAAAACGACTAAAGATGTTTTTAGTTCCAAAAAACTATTGTTGGCAACGGGCAGTAACCCTAAAATATGGGAAATGTTGGGCCAAATGGGGCATACGATTGTACCGCCCGTACCCTCCTTGTTTACTTTTAATATAAATGACGAAAGAATCAATAAGATTCCAGGTATAAGTACATATGCCGAAGTTTCTATCTTGGACAAAAATAAATCCCGAAGAAATTTTAAGAACGGGTCAAATGTCCAAGGAGTTCTTTTCTCCGATGGGCCACTTTTAATAACCCACTGGGGTATGAGCGGACCGGCCATATTAAAATTGTCGGCTTGGGGAGCTAGGCTGTTGGAGTCATATAACTATCAATTTAAAATTAAAGTGAATTGGGTACCAGAGTACCACCAAGAAGGGCTTTTGCAATTATTTTTAAAAATAAAGCAGGAAGAAAAAAAAACCATTCTAAGAACAAAGGCCGTAGACCTTCCAAAAAGGTTATGGGGTAATTTAGTGAGGGCTGCTGATATAAATGACACCCTTACTTGGCCAGAAGCAAGTAAGGATCAGCTAATAAGGTTGGCTTCGGAGTTGACCAATTGTGTTTTTATTGTAAACGGAAAAAGCACCTTTAAGGAAGAATTTGTTACCGCGGGCGGTGTTGATTTAAAGGAAATCAATTTTAAGACTTTTGAAAGCAAAATTCTAGGTGGCCTATATTTAGCGGGTGAAATTATTAATGTAGATGCCATTACCGGGGGGTTCAATTTTCAAAATGCATGGACCAGTGGCTACCTATCGGCAAGGGGTATCGTAAATAGTTTGAACAATACTTCGTTGTAGATGAAAAGGTATATCGGTTTTTTGAGGGGAATAAATGTGGGAGGGCAGAAAAAAGTTCCGATGTCCGAGCTGCGAACACTATTAATGGGGGTTGGCCTACAAAATGTAAAAACATACATTCAGAGCGGTAATGTTGTTTTTGACAGCAATGCTGGCTCCATTGAGGAACTGAATGCTTTAATGGGCAAATCTATATTTGATAGGTATGGGTTTAAGGTTCCGGTACTGTTAAAATCGGTTTCAGAGGTTGTGGATATCTTGGCGCAGAATCCTTATAATGATCAAGAAGATATAAGTGCCAATAAGGTGTATTTTGTGCTGCTTTTTGCAGAACCCACAAAAGAGGCTATGATTGTATTGGAAAAAGGAGAGTATGGCAACGAAGAATTTAAGGTTGCAAAAAACTGTGTTTATCTGTGTTGTGGACAGGGATATGGAAAGGCAAAATTGAACAATAATTTAGTGGAGCGTAAACTACAGGTAAAAGCCACTACAAGAAATTATAGAACTATGGCCAAAATGGCGGGCCTAGCTGAGGAGCTTTAATTTAGTTCCCAAATTTTATAGTTCAGAAGTGTCGCAAAGCACACCCATATTAAATAGGGAATTAAAAGAAGGGCCGCTAATTTGCTTACTACTTTAAACCATTTTATAGTTAACAAAAGCATGGTCAATAGCCCAAGTATGACCAATAATGCCCAAAATGGAGATTTAAGGCCAAAGAAAACAATACTCCATAGGGCATTTAAAAGAAGTTGAAATCCAAAATGATAGAGGGCCGTTTTTACCCATTTATGGTGAAATCCTTTTGCCCATACCAAACCTGCAGAAATACCCATGAGAATATAAAGCATGGTCCATACAGGTGCAAATAACCAGTTTGGAGGGTTAAAGTTGGGTTTGTTCAAGGTTAGATACCAGTCGTTGACAGAACTTTGGGTAACAATACTAGATAGAAAGCCAATAATTAGGCAGGTAATAACACATACGGAAATATAGGTTATTTTCTTTTTCAATGCTTTATTGTTTATTCTCTAAAATAACGATTTATTTTAATTGGTGTTGCTAAAAACTATCTTTGTACCAAACAATGTATGAATGACCGAGAAAGATTTTATCCTTTCAGGATATCAAGATTTAAAGAAAGAAGGAAAGGTAGGTTATAAATCTCCAAGTAATATTGCTTTGATAAAATATTGGGGAAAGCGTGCAGATCAGATTCCGGCCAATCCTTCGGTCAGTTTTACATTGGATGCATGTGCGACTCAAACTACCATGTCGTTTGAACGGCTTGGAAAACCAACCGAAAAATTCTCGTTCGAACTATATTTTGAAGGAGAGCCCAAACCGGATTTTAAACCCAAGATCGAAACCTTTTTTAATAGAATATCTCTGTATGTGCCTTTTCTTAAAGAATATCATTTCGTGATCAATACCGGTAATTCATTTCCCCATAGTAGCGGTATAGCGTCTTCCGCTAGTGGAATGTCTGCTTTGGCCTTGTGCATAATGGAGATAGAAAGGGAGCATCATCCAGAAATGGACGATGATTTTTTTCTTAAAAAAGCTTCTTTTTTAGCCCGTTTGGGTTCTGGTAGTGCTTGTAGAAGCATTGAAGGTAGTATAGTGCAATGGGGAGAACATAAGGGTATTGCCGATAGTACAGATTTGTACGGTATAAAATACTCCCGTGAAGTACACCCAGTTTTTAACAACTATCATGACACTATATTACTGGTAGATAAAGGAGAAAAACAGGTGAGTAGTACGGTAGGGCATAATTTAATGCACGACCATCCGTTTGCGGCCCAACGTTTTGAGCAAGCGCATCGTAATTTAGAACAACTGATGAATGCCTTTAAGATAGGAGACTTGGATGGGTTTGTCAAAATAGTAGAAAGTGAAGCCTTGACATTGCACGCCATGATGATGACGAGCATGCCCTATTTTATATTGATGAAGCCGAATACTTTGGAGATTATTAATAAAATATGGGCTTTTAGGGAAACCTCGAAGACACATGTGTGCTTTACTTTGGATGCAGGGGCCAACGTACACGTGCTATATCCGGAAAATGAAAAGGAAATAGTTCATCAATTTATTAAGGATGAGTTGGTTGTATACTGTCAAAACCAACAGTATATTTGCGACCGAATTGGATTTGGAGCAAAAAAGTTAACGGTATAATTATATACTTAAGACTTGTATATTACGTTTTTGAAGTAATCTTTTAATCAAAAAGCATAACTATTTAAGGTAAAAATTGTAAAATTTGCACCTTTGTTGGTTATCTTTAAAGTACTAAACATCATTATCCATTGATATTTGCAGATGAAAGGACCATTATTTTACTCTAAGATTCTTCTGTTTGGAGAATACGGGATCATTAAAGATTCCAAGGGGCTCTCTATACCCTATAATTTTTTTAAGGGTGCGTTAAAGCGCAATAAAAACAACTCACCGGAAGCAAAGGAATCTAATAGGGCATTGGCCGGTTTTGCAGAATATTTAGAAGAATTAACGGAGAAAGAACCTACTTTGGTTTCTTTTGATCTAGAGCGTTTAAAGGAAGATGTTGCTAATGGTATGTATTTTGACAGTTCTATTCCACAGGGCTATGGTGTAGGTAGTAGTGGTGCTTTGGTGGCCGCCATCTATGATAAGTATGCCGAAGATAAGATTACGGTCTTAGAGAACCTTACCCGTGAAAAGTTATTAAGGCTTAAGACCATTTTTGGTCACATGGAATCCTTTTTTCATGGTAAATCTTCTGGTTTGGATCCTTTGAACAGTTATTTGAGCTTGCCTATTCTGATCAATTCAAAAGATAACATAGAGTCTACCAGTATTCCATCTCAAAACATGGAAGGAAAAGGAGCCGTATTTTTACTGGATAGCGGTTCTACAGGTGAAACCGCCCCCATGATACAGATTTTTATGGATCAAATGAAGAATGAAGGATTCAGAAAAATGATAAAAGATCAGTTTATTAAACATACAGATGCCTGTGTAGAAGATTTTGTGAATGGTAATGTAAAATCGTTGTTCAGAAATTTAAAACAGTTATCGCATGTGGTACTGGACAACTTTAAGCCGATGATACCCGTAAAGTTCCACGATCTATGGAAAAAAGGTATAGAAACCAACGAGTATTATCTAAAACTATGTGGTTCTGGTGGTGGTGGCTATTTTTTAGGGTTTACCGAAGATTTTGAAAAAGCAAAAGAAGCTCTTAAAGATTATAAATTAGAGGTGGTGTATAACTTCTAGGATCTTCCAACAATGCTCAACAGAAAAAATAAACTCTTACTATTAAAGGTATTGAGTCTATTTTCTGTAGTAAGAGGTTACAATCTTTTGATCATCGTTTTGGCCCAGTATTTGGCGTCTATCTATATTCTTGCACCACATTTACCGCTAAGAAAGGTAATTTTCGATGTGGATCTTTTTGTAATCGTATTTGCTTCAATATTGGTTATTGCCGGAGGATATATAATAAATAACTTCTACGATGCCGAAAAAGACCTGATTAACAAACCCACAAAAAGTATGTTGGATCGCTTGGTGAGCCAACGTTTTAAGTTGACCACCTATTTTGTGTTGAATTTTTTTGCTGTTTTTGCCGCTAGTTATGTGTCCTTTAAGGCGGTATTATTTTTTTCTGCCTATATATTCGGTATTTGGTTTTATTCACATAAACTAAAGAAAATACCCTTTGTGGGTAATTTTGTTTCGGCGACCTTGGCTATTACACCTTTTTTTGCCGTTTTCGTTTATTATAAAAATTTCGAGACCGTAATCTTTGTGCATGCCGTATTTCTCTTCTTGCTTATTTTGTCGAGGGAAATAATAAAGGATTTGGAAAATATGTCCGGCGATATGGCACAGAATTATAGAACCATTCCTATTATCTATGGGGTCGGGGTGTCTAAAATACTGATAACCATTTTAATATTGTTGACTCTTATACCCTCTTTGTTGTTGATTTTTAAGTTCGATATAGGTTATATGCATTACTACTTTGCAGGTTGTATTGTTTTGTTGATCTTATTCTTGTTTATATTATTTAAGTCCAATACAAAGAAGCAATACGTTTGGCTACATAATATTATAAAATTGATTATAGTGGTAGGCGTCTTTAGTATTTTATTGATTAATGTAAATTTAGTGTTGAATAGAATTTTATAATGGAGAATATATTGAAAGTGGCCATGGCTCAAATTTCACCGGTATGGTTGAATAAGGATGCTACTTTAAAAAAGATAGAAACTGCTATTAAAGAAGCGGGGCAAGAGAATGCAGAGCTTTTGGTTTTTGGTGAGGCCCTTTTGCCAGGTTATCCATTTTGGTTGTCATTGACCGATGGTGCTGCTTGGAACACTAAGGTCAATAAAGAATTACACGCTCACTACGCCCGTAATGCCATACAGATTGAAATGGGCGAACTGGATTCGGTGTGTAAACTTGCACAAAAGAACAAAATCGCTATTTATTTAGGAATTATAGAAAGGGCCCAAAATCGTGGAGGGCACAGTTTATACTGTTCTTTGGTATATATTGATGCCAATGGAAAAATCAAGTCCGTACACCGTAAGTTACAGCCTACTTATGATGAGCGTTTAACGTGGGCTCCCGGTGATGGAAACGGACTTCAAGTGCATAGCCTTAAAAAGTTCACCGTTGGCGGGCTCAACTGTTGGGAAAATTGGATGCCTTTGCCCAGAACTGCCTTGTATGGTCAAGGTGAGAATCTACATATTGCCGTTTGGCCCGGCAGCGATTACAATACAAAGGATATTACACGTTTTATTGCTCGCGAGTCTCGGAGTTTTGTAATTTCGGTTTCCTCGTTGATGAAGAGAGATGATTTTCCTGAAACAACGCCGCATTTAGACGAAATATTAAAAAAAGCACCGGCAGTAATGGCCAATGGAGGATCCTGTATAGCGGGTCCGGATGGGGAATGGTTGGTAGAGCCTGTGATAGATAAGGAAGGCTTGCTGTACCATAACCTCGATTTTAACCGGGTTTATGCAGAACGCCAAAATTTTGATCCTGTAGGTCACTATTCAAGACCCGATGTTACCAAGTTAATCGTAAATAGAGAAAGACAATCTACTATAGAGATCAAAGATTAAAGCTACCTTTGTATAAAATCAGGAAGTTATGAGCAGGGATGATTCCAAGAAGGATAAAAGAGTATCAGGTAGGCAAGGAGGTAATTTCAGAAAGAAGAGCTATGCGCGTGGCAATGCTCCCATAAAGAAGAATACGGCCCCAAAGCAACCTAGCGACCCCAACTCAATTCGCTTGAACAAGTATGTCGCCAACTCAGGAGTTTGTTCTAGGCGAGATGCAGATATATATATTGCGGCAGGCAGTGTTACCGTAAATGGAAAACCTGTTACCGAAATGGGGTACAAGGTAAAATTGACCGATGAGGTGAAGTTTGACGGACAAATATTGAATCCGGTCAAAAAGGAATACGTTGTACTCAACAAACCAAAAGATTTTACGACCACCATTAGGGATGAAAAAGGAAAAAGACATGTTTCGGGCTTAATTTCCAATGCGTCCAAATCAAAGCTGTTACCCGTAGATAAGTTAGATAAAGAAGATACCGGATTATTGGTTTTTACCAATGATGGTGATTTGACCAAGCGCCTAAAGAGCCCTATAAACGGATTGCGAAAAATATATCACTTGGTCTTGGACCAAGATTTGAGCAGTGCCGATCTCAAAAAAATAGAAGAAGGAGTCATCGTTGATGAAAAAGTGGTGAGGGTCCACGACATCAGTTATATTGATAATGCACCAAAAAGGGAAGTAGGTATAGAAATCTATAGCTCTAGAAACAAAATTGTACAACGGTTGTTCGAACATTTGGGCTACAAAGTCGTAAAATTGGACCGCGTTGTGTATGGTGGACTCACAAAAAAAGATTTACCCAGAGGTCATTGGCGCTATTTAACGGAGCAAGAAATCATCAATTTTAAGATGATCAAGTAAATAGGCTCCAACGGTCATATGATACATAAAATTTATGTACCATAGGTGCTAGGTATCTTATTTTTCTTCGAACAATAGCCAAGATTCGGGGTCCAGTACCACATCATCGGGTTTATCGTCGAGTTTGATCGTAAAGTTTTTTAAGGCAGCATCCATTTCCGTTTGGTAGATGGTGATTTTTCCATCTTTTTTGACCCCTATTTCCAAGGGAAACTTAAATATGTGGTGTTTTTGAAGCTGCTCTAGATTGATCTGTAGTCGCTTCTTGTTGTAGCTCCAGTTCCATTTGATCTCCGGATGCCCTTTGGTAAAGATCCATTGTTGGAAAAAGGCTTTTAAATCTTCGCCGGAGACCTCTTCCATGATTTTTCGAAAATCAAAGGTAAGGGCGTTCGAGTTTCGGAAGGCTTTGTAATAGGCTCGTATACCTTCCCAGAATTTTTCATCCCCTATTTCATGGCGTAGCATGTTCAAGACCCAACCGCCTTTTTGGTAGGTGTTGACACTTAAGACATTCATAGGATCTGTAATGCTTGGGTCTACAATGGGTGAGGGGTTCTTTAGATAATAGTCGATAATCTGCTTACGGTCTAGCTCTAATTCCTCTTTTCGCTTCTCATTGCCGTATACACTTTCCTGATAGAGTATAGCGAAGTAGGTAGCAAAACCTTCGCTGAGCCACACGTGGTTCCAGTCGTTTTCACTGGCGGAGTTTCCAAACCACTGGTGGGCAATTTCGTGGGCGATCAGTCCTTCTACCTCATTTTTTCCGTTGACCGAATTTTCAAAATAAGCAATAGTGCCCGCATTTTCCAGTCCGCCCCATTGGGTCTTGGCCTGCATATTCGCCAGTTTGGCGTATGAATACGGACCAATGTTGTCTATAAAATATTTTAATACTTTGGTGGCCACCCCGTAATCGGAAAAGCCCTCGAGTCGGTTTTCGGGGTATACCCAGGCCGAAACAGGAATATCGTAGACCTCGTCAAGCAGTTTACTGGCGAATTTCGTAACACCGATGGTCACCACTTTCATGGCCACAGGGGCCGGCTCTTTGTACGTGGTAAGCTTTAATCCGTTGCCTAAGTAGCTTTCCTCTATTTTTTCGCCAGTAGCCACCACGTCGTAATGGGCTGGAGCCTTAATCCGGAATTCAATTGTTGCCTTGTCGTACGGGTGGTCTACCGAAGGAAGCCAATGCCTTGCCAAGTTGGGCCAGTTATCGCCAAAGAAAGAACGTTGTCCGAATTTGGTGGTATCGATAACGAGTCCCCTCTCGGGTATACCCTCATAAACCACTTTGTAAGTCCGATTTTTTTCTTCGGATGGAGTGGGTACAATTTTTATTTTATTGCCTTCATAACTATAGTTTGCAGGTTGGTCTCCCTCAAAAACACCGGAAACGTTCATACCATAGGTACCCGATTTGGCAATGAGATCCAGGGCAAATGGGGTGGTACCGTTTTTAAAGTCGACCGTAATTTCGGCCTCGCCTTTTATCTTGTTCGATTCATCGTTTAAAGTAAGACCAAAGACATAGTTCTGTACGTCGGCAGACGTATTTCTTAGGTAAGTGTCTTGGGCTTTTAAGCATAACCCGATCATTAAAAAAAGAAAGAAAATGAAATGTTGGTAATGCGCTTGTTTTTTCATGAATCGGTTTTTCGGCGGTAGTTGTGCTAATTTATGAAATCTTCTCCATCTTGGCCCTGATTTCCTCTAGGCATAAATTTCCCAGACTGCCTTCGTGGGTATGGTGGATGTCGCGTTTAGGGGTAAAGGTGCCTTCCTGAATCTCCATTCCCATTTTTTTATAGGCGTCCCTAAAGGGCATGCCGCTCTGTACCAGCTCGTTTAGGGTGTCGACACTAAAAAGGTAGTCGTATTTGGGGTCTTCCAGTATACCCTTGTTTACCTGCATTTCCTTAAGGCTAAAAGTCAATATTTCCAAACACGCTTTCATATCTTGAATAGCGGGAACAATAATTTCCTTCACCAATTGCAGGTCCCTATGGTAGCCACTGGGAAGGTTGTTGATGACCAAGGTCAACTGATTGGGAATGCCTTGTAGCTTGTTGCATTTGCCCCGTACCAATTCAAAAACATCGGGGTTCTTTTTATGTGGCATAATACTGCTGCCGGTAGTCAATTCGTCCGGGAAGGATACAAAGTTGAAATTCTGGCTCATGTACAGGCAAATATCCATGGACAGTTTTGATAGGGTAGCGGCAATGTTCGCCATTCCAAATGCAGTGGCTTTCTCTACCTTGCCACGGCCCATTTGTGCGGCCACTACATTATATTTTAAGGTCTTAAAGCCCATTTCTTGGGTCGTGAAACTTCGGTCTATTGGAAAGGAGCTTCCATAACCTGCGGCACTCCCCAACGGATTCTGGTCCGCTACTTTATAGGCGGCATCGACAAAATACAAATCGTCGATAAGGCTTTCGGCATAGGCCGATAACCACAGGCCAAATGAGGACGGCATGGCAATTTGTAAGTGCGTATATCCGGGCAACAGAACATCTTTATATTTTTCGGCCAGTTGCAATAGCAGATCAAAAAGTTCTTTGGTACCTGATTTTATTTCTGAAAGTTCGTTTTTCAAGTATAGGTGCATGGCGACCAAAACCTGGTCGTTTCTTGACCGTGCGGTGTGTATTTTTTTTCCGGTATCGCCCAATTTTTCCGTGAGTACGTATTCGATTTTCGAGTGCATGTCCTCAAAGGAATCCTCGATGGTAAATTCTCCTTTTTCAATGGTTTCGGCAATGGCATCCAGTTCTGTCACCAAGGCAGAAGTTTCCTCTTCGGTCAACAATCCTATTTTGCCCAGCATCTTGGCATGGGCCTGCGAGGCGATTACGTCGTATTTCGCCAAGTGCAGATCCAGTTCGCGGTCGTTACCTACAGTGAAATGGTCTATTTTTTTGTCTGTGCTAAAGCCTTTGTCCCAGAGTTTCATAATTGTAAGTTTGCATTGATCAATAAACAATTATCCATCGATTTTTGTTTACTGATTATTGTTTATTGTAAAAATCCTTTTAATAAGTTAATGTACAGGTCAATTCCCTCTTCAATTTCGTGAATGTAAATATACTCATCTGCAGAATGCGAACGGGTACTGTCGCCAGGGCCCAATTTCAACGATTGGCAGTTTAAGGCCGCTTGGTCCGACAAGGTGGGCGAACCGTAGGTCTTTCTTCCCAATGCGATCCCCGACTGCACAAGGGGATGGTCTTTGGATATGGACGAGGAGTTTAACCGTAGCGAACGTTCCTTTAATTCACAGGGAGCTTCCTTTTTTAACAGTTCGGCAATTTCGGCATTGGTGTATTTGTCGTTTACCCGAACGTCTACGACCAATTCTACCTTGGCAGGTACCACATTATGTTGGGTTCCCGCGTTTATTTGCGTAACGGTCATTTTCACAGGTCCCAGAACGTCTGATACTTTCGGGAATTTATAGTTTTTAAACCACTCTAAAACCTCAATGGTGTTGTAAATGGAGTTGTTGTCGTTCGGGTGTGCGGCGTGTGAAGGCATACCTTTTACCACGGCATCGAAAACAATGAGGCCCTTTTCGGCAATGGCCAAATCGAGTAGGGTAGGTTCCCCGACGATGGCCACATCAATTTTGGGAAGCAAGGGTAAAAGTCCCCTTAAACTATTGGGGCCGGCACTTTCTTCTTCCATAGAGGCCACCATCAAAATATTGTGGTTGAGGTTCTGTTCGGCGTAGTAATGGGTAAAGGTAGCCATGAGGGAAACCAAGGCTCCGCCGGCATCGTTGCTTCCCAAACCATACAGTTTACCATCTTCGATATGGGGGAGAAAGGGATCTCTTGTATAGGCCGAATTCGGTTTTACGGTATCGTGGTGCGAATTGAGAAGAAGCGTGGGCTTGTTTTCGTCAAAATGCTTGTTCACCGCATATACGTTGTTGATGTGGCGTTTGCACGGAATGCCGAAAGCCTTGAACCAGTTTTCAATGGCATCGGCGGTCTTGTCCTCCTCCGATGAGAACGACTGGATCGAGATCAGTTCCTTTAGTAATTCTATTGCTTTTTGCGTTAATGCTGCTTGTTCCATTTTTATAGGGTAAGGGTCGTGAATAAGGTAGCTTTGGGGTCGAGCATGCCAATATCCCCAATGCGTACCTGGTGTACGTTTTTGTGAAGGGCATGAAAACAATTCTCCATTTTGGGAAGCATGCCGTCGGCGATGATCTTTTGCTCAAGTAGGCTTTGGTACGATTGGCTATCGATATGTTTTACCACCGATGTGTCATCGTTTACATCCATCAAAACCCCCTTTTTCTCAAAACAATAGTAGAGGGTGGTCTCGTAATTTTTGCTCATACCTATGGCGAGTTCCGAGGCAATGGTGTCGGCATTGGTGTTCAGTAATTGTCCTTTGCCGTCATGCGTCATGGCACAGAAAACGGGGGTAAGGCCGGCTTCTAAGAGTTTGGATACCGTTGGGGCGCTTACGCCGTCAACATCCCCGGCAAAGCCGTAATCGATCTCCTTTACCGGTCGTTTATGGGCCTGAATGGTATTGCCGTCGGCACCACTGAGTCCAATCGCATTACAGTTGAGCGACTGCAGTTCGGCCACGATGTTCTTGTTTACGAGTCCGCCATAGACCATGGTAATGAGTTCGAGGCTTTGGGCGTCGGTAATGCGGCGTCCGCCGATGAGTTTTGATTCTATTCCGAGTTTTTTGCCCAGTTGGGTGGCCAGTTTTCCGCCGCCGTGGACCAATATTTTTGGGCCTTCCAGTTCGGAAAACGCCTTTAGGAACTTAGAAAGTTCTTCTTTGTTTTCGATGACGTTGCCGCCGATCTTTATGATGGATAATTTCTTTTTCATGTTACGAATTTATGATTCCTCCGTCAATGGTCATAGCCGTACCGGTGATCCATGACGCATCTTCGGACACCAGAAAAAGGGCCAGTTTGGCGATATCTTCGGGCGTGCCCAATCGATTTAACAAGGTGGATTCGGCTGCATTTTCAACGGCCTTGTCCGGGTTTTTGAAGGCTTGTGCCGAATTCCATAGCAAAGGGGTGTCCACCGGGCCCGGACACATGGCGTTCACCCTGATGTCGGGTGCGTACTCTACGGCCATTTGCTTCATCAGTGCCACGGCCCCTGCTTTTGAGGCACAGTAGGCAGGGTGGTTGGGGAAGCTCTTGAAGGCCGCAATGGATGCGTTGATCAATATACTTCCTTTTTCTTTTTGTAAATGGGGAAGGGCAAACTTGGAGAGTGAAAAAATACTCGTCAAATTGGTTGCCAGGGTTTCGTTCCAAAGTGCATCCGAGAGATTGACAACATTGCCCAATCCGAGTATACCGGCATTAAGTGATACGATATCTAGCTTTCCAAAATTTTCTAGGGCGCTGGAGACCAAGCTTTCGTTATAGGAGGCATCCTTAACATCGCCTGCTACGAATATGGAGTGGGGCAATTGTTCGGACAGTGCGATGCCCCGTTCTTGGTTTCTACCCGAAAGCACCAATTGGGCCCCTTCGGCAGAAAACTGCTCGGCTATGGCCTTGCCCATTCCACTCGTGGCCCCCGTAATAATGCATACCTTGTTCCCTAGTTTTTTGATGGCTAGTTGTTTTTAATTGTTTTCCAGAATTTTCTTGAGTACCACCTGCGCCGCATAGGTTCGGTTGTTGGCCTGCTCTATGACGAGGGATTGGTCGCTGTCCAACACATCATCTGAAACCACCACGTTTCTTCGTACCGGTAGGCAGTGCATAAATTTGGCCTTGCCTACTTTTTCCGGGGTCATGGTCCAGCTTTTATCTTGGTTCAGTACTTTTCCGTAGTCGGTATAACTGCTCCAGTTCTTTACATAGATGAAATCGGCATTTTCACATGCCTTTTTCTGGTCGTATTCAATGGGCGTTCCTCGGGTGATCTCGGCATTGAGCTCATAGCCTTCGGGGTGGGTGATCACAAAGTCGGCATCCTGCAACTGCATCATTTCTACGAATGAATTGGCTACGGCATGCGGCAGGGCCTTCGGATGCGGGGCCCATGACAGTACCACTTTGGGCCGTTTCTTTGTGTTTTGTTCGGCCAGGGTAATGGCATCTGCAAGGGCCTGTAAAGGGTGACCTACCGAACTTTCCATGTTTACGATGGGTACGGAGGCGTACTTTTTAAATCCGTTCAATACTTTTTCCGATTCATCCTCCTCCTTGTCCTTTAATCCGGCGAAAGCCCTAATGGCGATAATATCACAGTATTGCGAAATAACCTGGGCGGCCTCTTTGATGTGTTCCGAGGTGCCTTGGTCCATAATGGTTCCGTCAGCGTATTCCAAGGCCCAACCTTCACTACCAAAATTCATGACGATAACCTCTAGGCCTAGGTTCATGGCTGCCTTTTGGGTGCTTAGGCGGGTACGGAGACTGTTGTTGAAAAACAACAGCCCAATGGTTTTGTCGGTACCTAGGTTCCTGTGTTTTTTAGGGTTCTTTTTTAGGTCTCGGGCTTCTTCTACCCAATTAGGTAATGAGTCTATGTCCTGTACGGAGAGGTAATGCTTCATTGCTGTTTTATTTCTCTGGCTATTTTTGTTTTAATTTAGATGTCCTAATCGTTTTTTAAAGGCTGTCTTTGGTCTTGATCTTAGTGTGTTTTCCCAACCCTTTAAAAGCATCGGTGATAAAGCTGTCGTTAAGACCGTTTACGATCCATGTTTCAATGTTCGCTTGCTGGGCAATAGTGGCCGCTTCAACTTTTGATTGCATGCCCCCGGTACCGTGCGATGATTTTTGTGAACTGATCTGGTGTTGTAGGTCATGGACCCCCAGAACTTCATAAATAGTTTCCGGTTGTCCTTTTTCGATAGAGATTTTGGTGTATATACCATCGGTATTGGTGGCAATCATCAACAGGTCGGCGTTGAGCAAGGTAGCTGTTAATGCGGCCAACTTATCATTGTCACCAAACTGGATCTCATCTGCAGCTACCGTATCATTTTCGTTGATGATGGGAATAAAGTTATTGCTGATCAAAATATCTATCGTGTTCTTAATGTTGGCCTTTGATTTCTGATTCTCAAAATCGGAGTAAGACAAAAGACACTGGGCCGCAAACAGGCCAAGTTCACGAAAACTTTCTTGAAACATTCGCATTAAATGGGGCTGTCCAATGGCTGCTAAGGCTTGTTTTACGTTAATGTCCTCACCATTGTGCTCCAATTTTACAAACTGCTTGGCAGCGGCTATGGCACCTGAGCTTACGATGATAAACTCATAGTCGTCTTTAAGGGAGGCAATCTGCCTACCGATATCCTCTATCTTTCCCCGAGAAATCTGATTTGTTTCCTTGGTAAGTGTATTGGAGCCAATTTTTAGTAATATTCTTTTTTTAGACATAGTATTTTGATCTAAGCTAAAGAAGGTTTTAATTTCTTGTTTGCCCGTTCCCTTTTACGTACCATTTATTGGTTACCAAATGTTGTAAGCCTATAGGGCCTCGTTGGTGCAATTTATCGGTGCTGATGGCCAGTTCTCCACCTAGGCCAAATTGGCCTCCATCGGTAAAACGCGTTGATGCGTTATGATATACGGCCGCAGCGTCTATAGAGGTCATAAATTCATCCGCTTTTTCATTATTGTTGGTAATGATAGCTGCAGAATGACCGCCTCCATAGGTATTTATCAATTGTATCGCTTCTTTTAAATCGGGCACTTGGCCTAACAGAATTTTATAATCCAAGAATTCTTCGAACCAAACCGCATTACTGCCCATAAGTGATGTGCCTTCTAGGCCTTCCAATTTTTTATCCGTTAAAATTTCGACATTATGTCTTTTCAATGCTTTTACAAGATGTTGCAAAAATTCTTGTTTTCTAGGTAAGTTTCTTGAAACAAGAACTTTATCCAAAGCATTGCATGCTGATATTTTTGAGGTTTTGCCGTTAATAATAATATCCGCGGCCATTTCTAAATCTGCCTCATCGTCTATGTATAAAAAATTGTTTCCTCGTCCACTAACAATTACCGGACATGAGGCATGTTGTTTTACAAAGGCAATTAGCCTTTCTCCTCCCCTAGGTACAATTAGATCTATTTTCTGCGAGGGTTTTTCAAGAAAAGCCTGTGTTTCAGTTCTACTAAATTGTAGGTAGGTGACCCAATTCGTGTCGGCTTCGTTTGCTTCTAGAGCCTTGTGCCATAGATCCACCAGGAACAAATTACTGTGCAATGATTCCTTACCGCCTTTTAAAAGTATTTTGTTGCCTGATTTAAAAGCGATACCGGCCGCTTCGATAGTTACATCGGGCCTAGATTCATATATGATAAGAATGGTTCCGAAAGGTGCCGTTTTATTGCTTACCTGAATACCATTGTCATGGGTAAAGCTAAAACGTTCCACGCTCAATGGGTCTTTTTGTGTCGCAAGTTGTTGCAAGCTCAAGACCATGCCCTCTATTTTTGCTTGGTCGACCTTTAGGCGATCTCTCATGGCCAAGTCATCACCCTCATATTTTTCAAGGTCCATATGGTTTGCGACCATTAAGGCTTGTTTTTTTTCGGCGATTAGTTCGGCCATGGTCATTAAAACAGCATTGCGCACTTTTATGTTGAGTTGCTTGTTCACGGTAGTTGTGCTTTTAGTGCATTAAAGAATATATCGATGTGTTTTTCGGTAATATTTAGGGCGGGTAATATTCTTAATAACTTTTTGTTTTTTGCCCCACCGGTAAACAAATGCTGGTCATATATTAGTTTTTTTCTAAGTTCGGCTACTTCGAAATCAAATTCAAGACCTAGCATTAACCCTTGGCCTTTTACTTTTTTTACCTGTGGAATTTCTTTTGCTTTTTCTTTGAAATAGGCACCTATTTTGGCAGCGTTCTCAATAAGGTTTTCTTTTTCCAGTACCTCTAAAACAGCCAAAGAAGCTGCACAAGCCAAGTGGTTTCCTCCAAAGGTAGTTCCCAATAGGCCATAACTTGCCTTTATATCTTCATGAATTAAAATACCTCCGATCGGAAAGCCGTTTCCCATTCCTTTGGCAACACTTATGATATCTGGTAAAATGTTATGGTGTTGAAATGCGAAAAACTTACCGCTTCTTCCAAAACCGGATTGTACTTCGTCTGCAATGAGCAGGGTGTTGTTTTGTTTGCACAGGGTTTCCGTTTCTTTAAAAAAATCCTTGGTCGGTTCATCCAGACCACCTACACCTTGTATCGGTTCTATTATTACGGCACATACATCGCCTTTCTCCAATTCTTTTTGAAGGTTATTGATATCGTTAAAATCTAGGAAAGTAACGGCTTGTTGCTTGTTTATGGGAGCATTAATGGTCGCATTGTCCGTTGCGGCAACAGCGGCGGAAGTTCTTCCGTGAAAACTGTTTTTAAAAGCGATCACTCTAGATTTTCCGGTCACGAAGGAAGCCATTTTTAAGGCGTTTTCGTTGGCTTCGGCACCAGAGTTACAGAGAAAGAGGTTATAGTTTTCACAGCCCGATAGAGTGCCTAATTTTGTAGCAAGTTCTTTTTGTAAAGGGTTTTGGACTGCATTGCTATAGAAACCAATTTTGTTCAACTGGTCAGAGATTCTTTTAATATAATGTGGATGGGAGTGTCCGATTGATATGACGGCATGGCCTCCATAAAAATCAAGATATTCTTGACCTTTATCATCTATTACTATGATTCCTTTGGCGGAAACAGGTGTTACGTCATATAAGGGGTATACATCGAATAGTTTCATTTCTTTTTGAATTCTGTTATTTTATCATACGAAGCCACTATGCCTTGAATAAGGGAAGAGCTGAGTCCTTGATGTTCCATTTCGTTTAAACCTTGTATGGTACAGCCCATAGGAGTGGTCACCCTGTCTATTTCTTCTTCGGGATGATTGCCGGATTGAATCAAGAGTTTAGCGGCACCATTGCAGGTGTGCATGGCCAATTCTTGGGCTTCTTTGGCATCGAAACCTAATTGTATGGCCCCTTGTGTAGTAGCTCTTATAAGTCGCATCCAGAAAGCAATGCCACTTGCGCAGATTACTGTTGCTGCTTGCATTTGAGCTTCGGGTATTTCCATGGAATGTCCCATTCTATTAAAAATGGATTTTGCCAATTCAATTCTTTTTTGGCCTTTTTTGTTACTGCATAAACAAGTCATGGATGCTTCTACCGAAATAGCAGTATTGGGCATACTTCTAATAATATAGTTGTCTGGCCCTATAATGTTTTCGATTTTATAAATCTCAAATCCCGTAATGGTCGAAATAATCACATGGTTGTCGTTCAACAAATCTTTAACATCTTCCAAAATTTTCGAAAAATGGCCAGGTTGTACCGCAAAGATTAGAATGTCGGAGTTAGAAACGGCCTCACGGTTATCGGAAGTAACGGTAACATTACCATAGTTTTCGTATTTGGAGATAGCTTCCGTATTTCTTTTGGTGAGGAACATTTTGGTGGCTCCATTGGTATTTAAAATACCTTTGGCAATGGAAAGTCCCAAATTACCGGCTCCTATTATTGCGATTTTCATATCTTATAGTATTGGTTAATAATGGTTTTTGTTAAAATACACTTGCCTTGAGGTTTAGTCCAAGATCTTCCTCGAATCCAAAAATCAAGTTCATGTTCTGTACTGCTTGTCCTGAAGCTCCTTTTAATAAATTATCTATTGCCGATGTTATTAAAAGGGTGTCCTCATGTTTGTGCAAGTGAATATGACATTGATTGGTGTTTACCACTTGCTTTAAATTAACGGGGTCTTCCGAGACTTGTGTAAAGACGGCGTCGGTGTAAAAATCGCTGTACAATTTTTGCGCATTTTCTAAACTACCTTCAAAATGGGTATAGGCAGTTGCTAGAATACCCCTTGTGAAATTTCCTCGGTTAGGAAGAAAAAATAGTTCTCCCGTATCTGGTTGCAATCTGTGTAAGCTTTCGTTTATTTCACCAAGATGCTGGTGGGTAAATGGCTTGTACCAGCTTACATTGTTGTTTCTCCAACTAAAATGTGATGTGGCAGACGGACTAACACCGGCCCCGGTACTTCCAGTTACCGCGTTGATGTGTACGGCCGAATTAAGTTTGCCTGCTTTGGCCAGAGGCAACAGGGCCAATTGTATCGCTGTGGCGAAGCACCCCGGATTCGCTATAAATTCGGCATTTTCAATTTGTGGTTTATTAAGCTCTGGCAGTCCGTACACAAATTCTTTGCCGTTGAAATTGGCGTCGGCCTCTAGTCTAAAATCATTGCTAAGATCAATAATTTTAGTGTTCGATGAAAAATCGTGTTCTTTTAAGAATTTGGACGAGTTGCCATGACCTAGGCACAAAAAAACAATATCAACATTCAAATGTACTTCCCCTGTAAACTGTAGATCTGTAATGCCCAACAAGTCGGGGTGTGCAGAGGTCAAAGGTTTGCCTGCCCTGGTGGTGGAATATACAAAATCGATTTGCATACCAGGATGGTTCAATAGAATTCTGATAAGTTCTCCCCCGGTATAGCCAGAGCCTCCAATAATTCCTGCTTTAATCATCGCTATTGTTTACATGGTTATATATTTTACCTGCATTTGACTGTATTTTTATAAAGCCTTTGGCTTCATCGGCCGTCCAACCTTTGTTCATTTCACCATAACTTCCAAAGGCGGCGTTCATTAGGTCATGCGGAGACGATATACCGTTTAACCTAAACTGAAATGGATACAGTGTAACGAATACATCACCGGATACTGTTTTTTGGGTGTCGGTCAAAAAGGCCTCTATATTTCTCATTACAGCATCTAGATAATTGCCTTCATGTAAAAGCATACCGTAGAAATTTGCCTGTTGTTCTTTTTGAAACTGTTGCCATTTTGTCAAAGTATGTTTTTCCAATAAGTGGTGTGCTTTGATAATGATCAGTGCCGCGGCCGCTTCAAAACCTACCCTGCCCTTTATGCCGATAATGGTGTCACCTACGTGAATATCTCTACCTATGGCGTATTTAGAGGCCATGGCTTCCAATTTTTCAATGTTGTTTACCGGTGTGTCCTTTACGCCATTTATGGCAATCAACTCCCCTTGGTTAAAGGTAAGTTTTACATCCGTTGGATTTTTTTCTTCTAACTGGCTGGGGTATGCACTGTCTGGCAATGGTTTGTCGGAAGTCAATGTTTCGTCGCCACCAACAGATGTTCCCCAAAGACCTCTGTTGATAGAGTATTTTGCCTTTTCCCAAGAATATTCGATACCGTTTTCTTTTAGATATTCGATTTCTGTTTCCCGGGCAAGTTTGTTGTCCCTGATAGGGGTTATGATTTCTATTTCAGGAGCTATGATTTGGAAGATCATATCGAACCGTACTTGGTCGTTTCCTGCTCCGGTACTACCATGGGCAATGTATTTGGCGCCAATCTTTTTTGCGTAGTTTACAATTTCAATTGCCTGTACAATTCTTTCGGCACTTACAGAAAGGGGGTAAGTGTTGTTTTTAAGTACGTTTCCAAAGATCAGGTATTTTACCACCTTGTCGTAAAAAGTCTGCACCGCATCTATAGAGGTATACGAAGAAGCTCCCAGTTCTAAGGCTTTTTCCTCGATGGTCTTAATTTCTTCAGGAGAAAAACCGCCGGTGTTTACACTTACTGCATGTACTTCAAATCCTTTTTCTTTTGATAAATATTTGGCGCAATATGAGGTGTCCAATCCTCCACTGTATGCTAATACTAATTTCATGATGCTTTATTTTGTTTTCCTAATCGGAATATGGTTTATAGGGCAGGTTGTCATGCCCCTTAGAATGATTATTTTTCTATTTTTTCTTTTTTAAGAACAAAGATTCTTTTATGCTTTTTAATCTTCTAAACGACTTCTTGTCGATGCTCTTTTTTTCTTTTCTCTCTCTTTCGGGATCATGTAACATACCGGTACATAGGCACATTTTACGTTCGGTTCTAGTTAGGATATCGAAATTTTTACAGGTTTGGCAACCCTTCCAAAACTCTGGGTCATCGGTTAGTTCAGAAAAGGTTACGGGTTGGTAGCCTAGTTCATAATTTATTTTCATGACGGCTAGGCCTGTGGTGATACCAAATATCTTGGCACCTGGAAATTTCTCTTTGCTCAGTTCAAAGATTCTTTTTTTGATTTTTTTTGCCAAGCCTTGCCCTCTATAATCCGGATGTACGATTAAACCCGAATTGGCTACAAATTTTTCGTGTCCCCAAACTTCTATATAACAGAAGCCGGCAAAAGTATCCCCGTCCAAGGCAATTATGGCATTACCGTTAGATAACTTTTTCTGAATATATTCAGGAGTACGCTTTGCGATTCCTGTTCCACGTACTTTTGCCGATTCCGCGATGGTATTGCAAATAATCTGTGCGTATTTAAAATGTGATTCGTTAGCAACAACTAGCTTCATTGCTATTTAGATTTTAAGAAAATAAAGAAATAATTGATTTTGCTTGTGCGGAAATGGACTCACCTAATTCCATAAAATATACCCTACCCTTACGGGCGACGGCGGCGAAGTGCGAACGGACGACGTACGGGAGTAGAAATGCCCATAGTAGTTGATATGTAGTTTTGTTCGTTCATTGTGGGGGTAAATGTACAAATAATATTGGACCGACCTAATAGATGGAATTTTTTTTACAAAAACTTTAATTTTTGTTAGGATGTACAAAAAAATCGTAACTCATAAAACCTATCACTGAAATATATTCAATGGCCAGTAGTACGAGATTTTCTTTAAAATCTACCTGAGAATAGGCGAAATAACTTAAAACGATGGCTGCGGACCATATGATCGCATATCTATATGTGGTAAAAGAGGATAACAAAACCAAGAAAATTATATACCATGGGTGAACGGTGGTAGAGATCAAATAATAAATGGTCAATGCCCACATCATGGATTTTAAGAGTCCTAAAAGGGTGCTGTTTTTTCCAAAAAAAGTTAGTAGCAATATCACAGAAACAGTAATAATGGGTGTTATTTTACCATAGATCTTAATGAACTCCCATGGTTTTTGATCTAAATAAACAGCTATTTGTTTAATAAGGTTGTAGAGGCTGGCATTGAACTCAAAATTAGAAAACCACAAACTAAGGGTTTGTGAATAATTTGAAACAAACTCTAAAGTATAAAATGGGGCAAAAGACAGCGCCAGGGTACTTAAGACGATCATGTAAAACAGGATACTTCTTTTAAGTCCGAAGTATTTTAAAAAAAGAGGTAAAAATAACAAAGGCACCAATTTGATAGAAATGGAACACCCCAGCATTACTGCGGCCCATTGCCATTTTTTAACGGATAGTAAATACATGGACCACACGAAAAAGAACAACATTACACCTTCAAAATGAAGATTGCCCGTTAGTTCCACTATAACCAGTGGGTTTAGAAAATACCAAAAGATGAGATGGGGAGAACAGTTCAGTTTTTTTAAGAACTTTCTTCCAAAATAAAAAATTCCGATATCTGCGAGAATAATAAAACTTCTCATCGCAATTATAGAACCTAAAATCGTTTTTCCGCCCCATAGGGCTGCCATGGCAAAAATCAATTGGTTCAAAGGTGGATAGTTACTATAATGCTTGGCGCTTAGTTCTCCCATACCCATATATAGTTCTTGGGCATTGGGTATTATGTGGTCGGATTGTTGGATCAGTATGTTTGGTACTTCTACATACGGGTTTATGAAATTGCGCACCAATTCGCCATCCCAAATAAAACGATAAAAATCTTGCGATAAGTGAGGTTCTAAAGGCAAGAACACGAATCTGGCCAAAATACCTGCTGCCAAGAGAAACCTAAAATTCCATTTTTCGAATTGTATCAATTTTAGGTAAAAGAAAAAAAGAGCAAGAAATAAGGTTAGTAGTTTAATAAAATCTGTGCGCTCTGTCCGGTATGCAAGGGTGTAGTAAAACACCAGTGATAGCAACACAAATAGTATGGAGAATTTATGAAGTTTAAGGTACGTTGTTAACCTGGTAGACATTTTATAGTTTACATATGTAAGTGTGCGAATTTAAGCGATTTTTATGGCATTGATTTGAAGAGGGGGCTTAATTGGTGTTTTATGAAAGAATTCTTTTTTATCAACCTGTTAGAACTTAGTGATAGTAAGTTGCTTGTGAGGGCGGTGTAAATTAATGTACAAAAAAAGGATGGCATTTGTGCCATCCTTTTTTAATAGGTTTTTTAAGAATATTTATGCTCTGGAGGTTAACGATTTAAAGAAAACGAAACTAAAGCCCAAGAACAGCATAAAGTGAAACGGGAACAATCCGAAATCGTTTAGGGGTACCGCACTGTACATTCCAAACAAGAAGTATAACATCAAGGCAAACTCAAGTATCATGTTCGGTGACAATTTCTTTGCTAGGTATTTGTTGCCTTTCCAACTTTCGGTCAAATTGTTGATGTTGAATTTTGGGGTACGTACAAATTCACTCCTTTTTCCCATATGACCTTCTAATACGGCAATAGAATTGTGTAATGAAAACCCTAGGGCTACGGAGAAGAAGGTAAAAAAGAGTTTTATATAATCCACAAAATTATCAAAGCTACTTCCTTGAATGCTCTTATAGGTAAACCAATAACAGATGAACAAGATGACCGTACTGATCGTAAAGAGGCTCAGTAAAGAAAAGACCCAGTCTAAGTGGCCATATGTATTCTTTATGTATAACGATGGGATACTTAGTAGTGCGACCAAGAAGACACATAGGAACATAGAGCTGTTCAATAAGTGCATTACACCATGAAATTTTGTTCTAAAAGGAATGTTCTTTGCGGTAATAACGCTCCAAACAGTTTTTCTAAAGTTTTCGGCCCCTCCTTTGTTCCATCTAAATTGTTGTGAGCGTGCGGCACTGATTACAACAGGAAGTTCGGCAGGCGTTTCTACGTCTTCCAAGTATTTAAATTTCCAATTCTTTAATTGGGCCCTATAGCTTAGATCCAAATCTTCTGTCAATGTATCGCCTTCCCAGTTGCCTGCATCTATGATACATTCTTTACGCCAGATACCTGCGGTGCCGTTAAAGTTGATAAAATGTCCTTTACTGTTTCTGCCTACTTGTTCCAGTGTAAAGTGGGCATCCAAGGCAAAGGCCTGTATTTTGGTCAAGGTAGAATAATCACGGTTTAGGTGGCCCCAACGGGTCTGTACCACTCCGATTTCTTCGTCTTTAAAGTAGATGACCGTTTTTTTCAACCAGTCCGATGCAGGCATGAAATCCGCATCAAAGATAGCTATGAACTCTCCTTTGGCTATTTTGAGGCCTTCTTTTAAGGCACCCGCCTTAAAACCGGTTCTGTCCTCTCTTCTAATATGTTGTATATCTAGGCCGGTTTCTTGTAGTTCCGCGATTCGTTTTGCTGTTAACTCAACGGAGTCATCTGTAGAATCGTCTAAAACTTGAATTTCCAATTTGCTTTTTGGGTACTCTATTTTGGCAATATTGTCCAAAAGACGTTCCATTACATATTGTTCGTTGTATACCGGAAGTTGAATGGTGACGAACGGAATCTCCTTTGGGTCCATTAGATTGAATTTGGGAGCTGTTTGATTCTTTCTTTTTTGGCTTAGGTAATTGATCAATAAGTTCAATTGGGCCAAGCTGTAAAAAAAGATCAACAATAGGGAAATACTGTAAATGGCAATAATGATGTAAGATATTATCAATGTCATATTATTTTATACTGTATTTAAAGATCCAACCCAATATTTTGATACCCGCAAAGATACTACCTTTTACCGTACCAGACACTTTGGAGACTCCAATTCTTTTTTTGTAACGCACTGGTACTTCGGTATATGTCATTTTTTTTCGTAAAATTTTCAATTGCATTTCTACCGTCCATCCATAAGTTTTGTCCTCCATTTCCAATTCTTTGAGCTTTTCGTATTTTATGGCTCTAAAAGGTCCTAAATCCGTAAAATTTGCCCTAAAAAACAATCGCATTAAGAAAGTGGCCAACCAGTTGCCAAAAACTTGTTGCGGGGTCATGGATCCTTCTTCTCGCAAACTTTTTTTTCTGGCGCCCACAACAAAATCAAAGTCATTTTCTGTAATAGGGGCGACTACTTTGTCTAATTCTTCTGGATAATCGGAATAATCTCCGTCGATAAATACGATAATATCGGGTTGTTTGGATTGTTTGGCGACATAATCCATACCACAAAGACAGGCATAGCCATACCCTTTTCTGTTTTCTGTTAATACGGTTGCCCCTGCTAATCGGGCGTTCTTTGCCGTTTCGTCGGAAGAATTATTGTTTACTACAATAATCTCGGAAACCGTTTTAGGGAGTTCGTTTATGACGTGGGCAATAGAATCTGCCTCGTTGTAAGCGGGAATAATAACTATAATATCTACCATAATCCTGATAAGGGGTAATACCTTTTACCATGAGAATATCCATAGCAAAATTGTGGGCAAAGTTTATGAATTTAAATGAGAACGTATCTCTGTTTTTATGACAATCTACTTTTTGTTCATCAGTTGCATAAGGTCAACATCGTTTCCTAACAAAACTTCGGTAGGGTTAATTCTTCCTTCCTCAGGGCCGTTCTCTAGCTTAAGAACCCCTCTTGGGCACACGGCAGAACATACACCGCAACCAACGCAGCTGGATCGTATAATGTTCTCTCCTTTTTGGGCATACGCACGAACATCAATACCTTGCTCACAATAGGTAGAGCAGTTACCGCAAGAAATACATTGTCCGCCATTGGTAGTAATTCTAAATCGAGATTTGAAACGTTGCACAAAACCAAGGTAAGCAGCCAATGGGCACCCAAATCTACACCATACCCGGTTACCGAAAATAGGATAGAACCCAGTTCCGATTACGCCTGCAAAGACGGCGCCAATTAGTAAACTATAGGTGTTTTGAACACTTTGAGTCTTGATGCCCAATACCGTACCGGATTCGGTAAAGAAACTGTATAAGGTCATGCTTGTCATAATCACGGCAAAAAGCAGTACCCCATGTATTAACCAACGTTCTACTTTCCAAGAGAATAATGATTTGCTTGAGTGTTGACGGTAGGGGTCGCCAAGTGTTTCGGCCAGACCTCCACAACCACAAACCCATGAACAGTACCATCTTTTTCCAAAGAAATAGACCATAACCGGCACAATTACCAAGGTAAGAACAATACCCCATACGAGAATAAACAATCCTATTCCGCCACTGTTGAGCAATGATTTTAGATTCCACTGAAAAAAGAAATCATAGTCTAAAGGAAACGCGTTCTTAAAATCATAATAGGGCATTTGTAAGCGCACCATTATTTCAGGAATTAAGAAGGCAAACACTATCTGGAAGAACAGTACCGATGTGGTACGTACCATTTGGTATGCGTTATGGCGGTATTTAATATACATACGTATGGCCATTACAGTCATTACTACACAGTACATAAAACCATATACAAACCAGTGGCCGGCGGGGTTGCCGCTAAGACTTTCGCTTATGGGGTCGACCAGGAATGTCCAGTTTACGGCATATTCGGGGCTAAAGTATAAGACCAAATAAAAAGAAACCAGAAATATGAATACCAACCAGGCGATCCAACCCCTATTGGTGGTACTCTCATGATAGATGCCGTCATTTTTGATGCCTTTTTTGCCCAGTAGGATAACATTGGGCAGAATAAACATTAATGCTCCAATGATACCAAGGCCAAAGGTAAAGAACCACATTAGGCCTTTGTTTTGGGCTATAAAACCTGTGCCCGACTTTTTTCCGACCAAGGCGGCCATATCATGACCACTGGTGTAAATTACCTTTTTGTATTCCTTGTTTTTTTTGTGTTGGGCGTTGGCGTTTTCCAAGGCCGTAGTAATGGCAGGGGATAAACTTAACATGCCATTGAATTCTTTGTCCACTACATTTTGCTCAACAGCTTGGATAAAAGCATCACTTTTAATGTTTTTCTCCTTAATTATTTCTTCGAATGTGTTTTGGTCTAATTGGTAAGTGCCTATAACCGGAATGACCGTAAAAGTAGCCAGTCCTATTAAGAAGATGACCAGTCCTATATTTTTTATTGCTTTCATTTTGTATTTGGTTAAGCTTTGCTAAAAATTCGTTTCCAACTTTTTTTCTTAACGGATAAGCTGGTATGCATAACCGAGTTGTATTTTGAAATAATCTGTTTTTCGTAGTGCGAATAGAATTCGGGATCAAAATTGGCGTCTTTAAGGTGTTGCATCACATAATCTACATCACGTTCTTCTGTCAGCCAGCGATCAAATATCGCATGTCGCATACGAACACCGAAGGTATTGATACCGAGGAATTTCTTGGTGTCTTTATGATAGGCTACCGTAATACAGATATTTTCCTTTGCGTGGCGCCAATGAAAATGTTCTTCATAATCTTTTTTGTTACGTTCACTAAAGACCCAACCGTAGGTTTGATATTCAATATCAAGAAACTTTGCGGAGTTGAACCAATGTCCGGGGTTGTATTCCATAGGGTTTCCACATAGGGTCTGCGCCAAGGTTTCCCCCATCATTCTTCCGGTGTACCATACCGCTTCTATAGGCCTGCGATTACCAATTGCCTCATGCTGTTCCGCACAATCTCCAATAGCGTATACATCAGAAATATTGGTTTCTAAAAATCTATTGACCTTGACACCTCTGCCTATCTCGATGCTCGAATCTTTTAAAAAATCGACATTTGGGGTTACACCTGCGGTTAAGCCTACTACATTGCATGGTATAGTGTCTCCCTTGTCCGTAACAACGGCTTTGGCCTGCCCGTTTTCATCAGCCAATATTTCTTTTAAATTGGTGTTTAATCGAAGATCTATATGGTGTTCGGCAATATGCTCGTTGATCATTTGAGATTCGCCGGCCGGTAAAACGCCATTCCAAAAACTGGTTTCACGCACTAGAAACGTAACCGGAATTTTTCGGCTTCTCAACATTTCGGCCATTTCTATACCTATAAGTCCACCACCTACGATAACCGCTCTTTTGCACTGCTTGTTGTTTGGGGCGTATTTCTCTAAGTTATCTAGGTCTTGCTTCGAATATAGACCTTGTACTGCTTTTAGGTCTTGACCGGGCCAACCAAACTTATTGGGTTTGGAACCTGTTGCGATTACTAATTTGTCATAGGCAACGAATGTTCCGTTGGAGAGTTCCACCTTTTTATCGGAAGTATGTACCTTTTGCACAAATCCCTTAACCAAATGGATCCTATTTTTTTTCCAAAACCAGTTTTCGTAAGGTTGTGTATGTTCAAATTTCATATGGCCCATGTAGACATACATTAGTGCCGTACGGGAGAAAAAGTAATCGGTTTCTGATGATATGACCGTAATTTGTTTGTCGGATAACTTTCTTACGTGTCTTGCCAGAGTAATGCCAGATATACCATTTCCAATTATTAGAACGTGCTCCATAGATTAATTTTAATACATCATGTGTCGATTATAAAGGTAGTTACTTAACAATCATAGTTTATTTAGAATGATTTTAAATACGTTACCGTTTAATTTTTTTGTTCCTAAAGTAGGTTTGGAAGGCTATTTGCGACCTAGAATTAAATGGTAACTTAAATTAAAGGGCATGGTTAAATTTTTATGTAGTAGTATTTGCGTGTTCATGATCGGTTGTATTGTTAGGGGGCAAGAACTAACGGACTATATTGACCATGCCGATAAATTCTTAAAAACACATGTAAAGGACGGTAGGGTGAAGTATGCCGACATTAAAAAAGATCCTAGGGAGTTACTAAACTTATTGGAAATGGCAAGTGTAATTTCTGTTTCAAAATCGGAGAAGTACAATTATCAGGCATTCTGGATCAATACCTATAACTTATTGGTTATTGATGGTATTGTAAAAAATTACCCTCTAAAATCCCCTTTGGACGTTCCTGGTTTTTTTGATAAGATAATATATAATGCGGGAGGAACATACTTTACCTTGAACGATATAGAAAACACAATGCTTAGAGACAATTTTCCGGACGAAGCAAGATTTCATTTTGTTCTGGTATGTGCCGGGTTGGGTTGCCCACCTATAAAGAGTGGGGCGTACAAGCCATTATTATTAAAAGAACAATTGCAAGAACAAACGGTAAAGGCGCTCAATGACCCCAATTTTATAAAAGTGGATAATAACCAAGTGCAGGTATCACAAATTTTTGAATGGTACCATGATGATTTTGTTAAAAACGCCTTTTCTTTAAAAGACTTTATCAATCTCTATAGAAAAGAACAGCTTCCAGAAAATAGCGTACTGTCTTACTATACGTACGATTGGAGTCTAAACGAACTGCATTGAACCTTTATGTCTTGTGGCAAGTTTAACATAGTATTCTCTTTTTTGTCGTAAAAAGGCATTTGAAAAAAGGCTATTTTAGAAGGCATAATGTTTTAGTATGAAAAGGTTAGGACTTCTTTTTTTATGCTGTATCCAATTTTGTTGTTCAGGAAAGGCACAGAAAAAAATAAACGGGGTAAGTTTTGTGGCATCAAGAGAAGAAGTGGCACAGTCCCATGTAGATGAGATTATAAAGATAAATGCGAACAGTGCCGCCGTTATGCCCTTTGGTTTTATAAGAGACCTAGATTCCCCAGAAATCATTTTTGATACAGAACGGCAGTGGTTTGGAGAAACAAGAAAGGGTGCCGAACAGTATATAAAAATGCTTCAGAAAAATGGAGTAAATGTGATGTTAAAGCCTCAAATATGGATAGGTCATGGTCAATTCACAGGTGCTATAAAAATAGAATCGGAAGAAAGTTGGAGGCAATTGGAGTCTTCATATAGCAAATTTATATTGAGTTATGCGGAGCTTGCCCATGAAACGGCAGTGCCCATTTTTTGTATTGGTACCGAATTGGAAACCTTTATTGCCAATAGACCTGAATATTGGCAATCGTTGATAAAAAAGATTCGAAAGATGTATAAAGGAAAATTAACCTATGCCTCTAACTGGGACGAGTTCGGAAAAACACCGTTCTGGAAAGAACTGGATTATATTGGTATAGATGCTTATTTTCCTTTATCGGAGTCAAAAACACCCTCTGTTAATGAGTTGAAAGAGGGTTGGCAACCGTGGAAAAAGAAGATTATAGCGATTTCTACAAAGTTTGAAAGGCCGGTTTTGTTTACCGAATACGGTTATCGCAGTATGGACTATACGGCGAAAAAACCGTGGTTGGTAGATAGGAAAGAGGAAGGGGTTAACCTAAAAGGGCAGACCAATGCCAAAAAGGCGATTTTCGAAGAATTTTGGGGCGAAGAATGGTTTGCTGGTGGTTATGTGTGGAAATGGTTCATAAAACATGAGAAGTCCGGTGGTGCTTCCGATAATAGGTTTACGCCCCAGAACAAACCGGCACAACAGGTAATACAGGAACATTATGGTTCTTACATGAATTAATATGGTCGTATTTGGTCGTTGCCATTTGTTTAAAGTGTGGTTTCTTTTTTGTTGACGATATAATTTTTGGTAATATTTGTATAAGGAACACTATACTATGTACATTAAAATTTTTCGCCACCCTTTTTTTATTTTTCTATTTGTTTTAAACTCCATTTCTGCCCAATTTTCTAATGATACTATTGTGGCCGAAAAAGGAGACGGTATTTTCTCTATCCTGAGGAAATCTGGTATGGACCCCGTAAAGTATTACGAAAAATTCTTGCTGCTAAACGAAGACAATATTAAAAATGGTAGTGAATTGATTGTTGGTAAAAAGTACTTATTGCCTTCCGCCCCAGATTCGTTCAAAAATATGGGTATAAAAATATCGGTCAATAACTTGCAAGAAGAGCCAATATTCGATAAAAACAGGCTAATGTTGATGAAAGTTAAGGACAGTAGCTTAAAAAACACAGTTTATTACTTGGTAAACTCTAGTAAAAGAGAGGGTGAAGATAGTTTTGAGGGTCTGGTGCAACATTTGTCAAAAGATCTGTTAGAGAGAGGGGCAAGGGTATATGTGTTAGAGAACGATCCTTTAGAAGAAAGTATTGAAGGGGATAGTATGGACCCTAATAGTAAAAAGACCATGTATGGGGAGTATTCCAGCATCGTAAATAAAAAATATATAAAGCATAATGGTAGTTATCAGCGCTTGTTGTTGTTCGAAGATCAACTTAAAAATGAAAAGAACATGAACGTTTCGGTGCACTATTTCAATGAAAGCGAACAAGGGGAGAAACTGGCCAAGAACCTTCAAAAGGTGATAAGAAAAAATGCCATGAAAAGTTCGGAGGCCAAAGACGGCATCTCTTCTTTTAATGATGGGGTACGTGTTTTTTTTGCTAAGAATGTACTTCCTCCGGTTATAACTTTAGGTTTTAAAGAGTCTTCTAACCCGTCTGAAAAGGGCATTAAGGTAAAGACCGACAAGAAGTCGTTGGTAGATATTTTAAAAGATGGTATTCTGCAAGACCATGCGAGTTTAAATTTTGAAAAATAATATATTTTTTGCCCTTTTGTTCGGCATGAACTTTGTTTTCAATTTTTTGTGATGTATAAACTTTTTATAATTTGTTTTTTGTGTTTAGGGCAGATCCATGTGGTATGCTCTCAAGATACATTGGCTACCGTAACGGCAGAAAAGGGAGACGGTATTTTATCGCTGTTAAGAAAACATGGTGTGGACCCTTACCAATATTATGATGAGTTTGTAAATGTTAATATAGATAACCTTAGAGATAGTGTCCACCTGTACGAAGGGCAAACCTATGCGATTCCGAAAGTAACATTGGATACCGTGCCCATTGAAAGTTCTTTGCAAGAACAGTCTAAGGAAATAAAGAAAATAGAAGGCAAGACCTATGATATTTTTGGAGAGGACCATAAGACGGTCTTACCAAAAAGTGAGCGGTTAAAAGAGGCCGTTTATTATCTGGTTTCGGGTCACGGAGGTCCCGACCCCGGTGCTATGGCAGTGTATAAAGGTAAACCTATTGCCGAAGACGAGTACGCCTATGATATAACGTTGCGTTTGGCAAAAGAGCTGTTGGCCCATGGTGCTAAGGTATACATCATTATAAGGGATGAAAACGATGGTATCCGAGAAGAACGGATTTTGGATTTGGATAACGATGAGGTTGCTTACCCTGACAAGACCATACCCTTAAACCAATTGGCCAGATTGCGACAAAGGGTAGATATCGTTAATAATCTTTATAAAAAGAACAAAGGAGCTTACCAACGGTTGATCGTAACCCATGTAGATAGTAGAAGCAAGGGGCAAAATATAGATGTGTTTTTCTACCACCACGAAAAAAGTAAAAATGGAAAACGGTTGGCCGAGAACATTCACAAGACCTTTCAGTCCAAATATAAAAAGTATCAGCCCAACCGGACCTATTCGGGTACTTTTGAAGATCGTACCTCTTTGTACTTGGTTAAAAAAACACATCCTGCCATGACCTTTATAGAAATAGGCAACATACGCAACAAGAAAGATCAACGCAGAATTTTGGAACCTGACAATAGGCAGGCATTGGCCAAATGGATATCTGAAGGGGTAATACTGGATTATGAAGAAAGGTAGGTTAAAGGGCGATATGCTTTTTGTAATAGTTGAACAAGGTTTGTGGTCCACTGCCCAAATAATACTTTAGGTGTATCATTGCAAAATGGTACTGTAACCTTACATTTCCGTGCTTTTTATATCTTCTAGTGGAAGTTTCGATAAAGTCGTCTATGACCTTGAAAGAGGTCACTTTATAGATACGTCGAATAAACTCATTGTCCTCATAAATTACGAACTCCTCATTAAATCCTTTCAATTTTTTAAAAAGTTCTTTTGTTATGAACAAGGACTGGTCTCCACCACGGCATATAGGTTGGTTGATCTTTGTGAACCAAGCAAAGAACCCTAGAAAATAGCTTTGGGTGTCAAATTTAAGCCGGAAGCATCCTGTTTTATACCCTTCATTATAAGATTGAACGATCTTTTGGTCAAAACCCAAAGGAGGAAGGCTGTCAACATGTAAAAAATAAAGAATTTCACCCGTAGCTTTTTGGGTGCCTATATTCATTTGTTTGGCCCTGCCCGAGGGGCATGATATTGTTTTGACACCAAACTTTTTGGCAATGGACAAAGTGTTGTCGGTACTGCCACCATCCACTACCAATATTTCCTTTATTTGGTTTGAGGTTGAATGTTTCAAGATGGTTCTAAGTAGCTTTTCAATGTATGCTTCTTCATTTAGTACGGGGATAATAATGCTAATGCTGGCCATTGAAAAACTACTAGAACCTATTGTTGTTACCAATATTGATTTATATCTGTTTTATCAATTCTTTGAACAATTTTACCATTTTTGGTTCTGTTTTCTCTGCAATGGAGATAATTTCGTTAATATCTACCGGCTTAAGATTGGCCGGGTCGCACTCGTCCGTTAAAACGGATACCGCTATCATGGGAAGGTTCAGGTGATTTGCCACAATTACTTCGGGTACGGTGCTCATTCCTACCGCATCTGCACCCAATATCTTTAGCATACGGTATTCAGCTTTTGTTTCTAATTGTGGCCCTACGACAGAGGCATAGATTCCCGATTTTAATGAAATGCCATTATCTTTAGCTATCTCAATAAGCTTGTTTCTCATGTTTTGGTCGTAAGGCTCCGACATGTCTACAAACCGCTCACCAAATTCGGAGACATTTTTAAATGCCAATGGAGACCCACCTTGAAGGTTAATGTGGTCCTCTATCAACATCATATCACCTTTTTTAAAATTGGTGTTGATGGCCCCTGCGGCGTTGGATATGAATAATTTGGTAATGCCCAGCATGTGCATTACTCTAATGGGGTAGGTAATATCTAGAAAATCGTATCCTTCGTACAAATGAAAACGGCCCTGCATTACCACCACCTTTTTGTCCTCTATGGTACCGAAGACCAATTTACCGGTGTGAAATTCTACCGTGGCCAATGGAAAGAAAGGAATATGGTTGTAATATGCATCTATGGGGTTTTTGATTTCGTCTACCAATCTCCCCAGGCCGGTGCCAAGTACAATTCCTATTTCAGGTTTATCAAATCCTTTTGATACTAAATATGCTACTGATTCTTCAAGTTGTTCTTTTATCATTTTGTTATATGTTTTAAAAAAGGAGCAAAAACGGGTACGTCTTTGATGTCCTCATAATAATCTATATCGTTTCTAGTTTCCAATAACTCCGTCTTTTCGTTTTTTAGGTCGGCAAGAGTGTCTTTTAGCACACTGTCGGTGCCCCAATTTTTGTTTTCAAAAAGCTCGGGCTTTAATTTCTTCATGCCAAGTAAATAATACCCGCCATCTTCTGCGGGGCCTATTACAAAATCGTTTTGGGTGAGCTGTTTAAAGGCGTTTTCCAAATCCTCTTGATCTAGGTCGTACATGTCGCTGCCAATAATAATGATTTTTTCAAATCCTCTTTCAAAACCATCCTTAAAAGCATTGGCCATACGTTGGCCTAGATCTTTGCCCTGTTGTACTTTCTTGTCGTATATGGTATTTTTCCAAATATCGTTCTCCCAAATTTCTTCAGAATAATATACTGTTTTCTCAGCATAGAGTTTTGAGGTTATACTGACCGTATGCTCTAACAGAAATTTGTAGATGTTCAGGGCACATTCATCACCAACGGTTGCCGCCAAACGTCTTTTCCCTTTACCCAATTCTGGGTTTCGGGTAAAGATGAGCAATAGGTTTTTAGAACTTGCCAATGTAAAATCTATCGTTTTTTCGTCTTTTTCTGTCTTATTGGTCTGTAATATTCCCAAGGTAAAAGAAGTTTAGTTTATTGTTTCTTGCGAAAGGTTCAATGCTTTTATTGGTCGTATATAATTAGGTGTCCTTAATATACTATAATCCCTTTTTTCAAAAATTTGCTCCAATGTTTGTTATACGCGTGTACACTATCGGTGGCAACGCCTTTGAGGTTGTAAACCTCCCCGTCTAGATTTTTCCATTCAAAAATACCACCAAAAAGGTTTTTTACATTGGTGTAGCCCAGTTTTAAGAGTTTTTCTCCAATATGCTCTGAACGCACCCCTATAGAGCAATAAACAACGATGGGCGTTGCCTTGTTCATAATAGTATCAAGGACCCTTTGTTCGTCAAATTTTTTGTGCCCCACCCATATGGCCCCTTTTAAATGGCTTACTTCAAATTCTTCCTTTTTTCTGGTGTCCAATAGTATTAATAGCCCATTCATTTTTAAATTTTGTGGATACACATAGGGTACCGATTCTTTGTTCCATTTTTTTAGGGTTTTTTCTATACTACGTTGTGCTACTGTGGGTTGCGTAAATAGTACTGTGCTAGCTATGAGGTAAATAATGGGTAAAGAAAAACGAAACATAGGTGTAAATGTAGTATTTTTAAAGAGGAAGCTCTTTATGTAAAACCTTGATAAAAGTTATAAAATGTTAAAACATATAGTAAGAAGTGTAATTGTTTTTATTGTGTTGGGCAGTATTGGATGCAAAGAAAAATCGACGGAAAAGGCAATGGATAAAAAAAATGAGGTGGTCTATTATACAGAAGAATATAGGCCCCAGTTTCATTTTTCGCCTAAAGAGAAATGGATGAACGATCCCAATGGGTTGGTATATCACGGAGGAAAGTATCATTTGTTTTATCAACATTATCCTGAAGATATTGTTTGGGGGCCAATGCATTGGGGGCACGCGGTAAGTGAAGATATGATACATTGGCAACATAAACCTATTGCGCTATATCCGGACCGGCACGGGTACATTTTTTCGGGAAGTGCGGTTGTGGATACAGAAAATACTTCTGGTTTTGGAACAGCGGAAAATCCGGCTATGGTGGCCGTTTTTACATACCATGACGATACACTTCTGAAGAAGGGCGAAAATAATTTTCAGACCCAGGGTATTGCATATAGTTTGGATAATGGCGATAGTTGGACGGTATATGAGGGGAACCCGGTAGTGGGAAACACGGGAATCAAGGATTTTAGGGATCCAAAGGTTTTTTGGAACGATATTAAAAATAATTGGACCATGTTATTGGTGGCCGGAGACCATTTGCAAATATGGGAATCCGATGATTTGAAGAAGTGGGAAAAAGTAAGTGAATTTGGCCGTGACAAGGGTGCCCATGGGGGTGTTTGGGAATGCCCCGATTTATTTAAACTAAAAGTAGAAGGGCATGATGAGGAGAAGTGGGTATTACTTATCAGTATAAATCCAGGTGCCCCAAACGGGGGTAGTGGTACCCAATATTTTATTGGAGAGTTTGATGGGGATACTTTTACTACAGACCAAGAGGAGACAAAATGGATAGATCTGGGAAGGGACAATTATGCCGGGGTAACGTATAACAATGTACCGAACCAAGATAGAATTTTTATTGGTTGGATGAGCAACTGGGATTATGCTGCCGATACACCTACAAAAGTTTGGAGAAGTGCTATGACCTTGCCCAGAAAATTATCTTTACATAGAAATAATGGGCAATTGGAGCTGTACAATTATCCATTGGAAAACTTTGATAAGATTGTTGGTAAGTCTTATGAACAGCCTCTCATCTCACTAAAGAAAAATGAACTAAAACAGCTAGACCTGCAATTTGGAAATAGATCGGAAATAAAATTCAATATGGGAGCACATAATGCCAATTGGGTTTTTAGTAATGAACAGGGTGATAGCTTAAAGGTCTCAGTGGATATTAAAAATAAAAAGGTGTTATTGGATCGTTCTAAGTCCGGCCTTACAGATTTTAGTCCGAAATTTAGCGACGGCTTACAAGAGATGAATATTCCAAACCTTAAAGATGGTAATATAGAAGTGCGCATGATACTCGATCACTCGTCTTTAGAGCTGTTTTTTAATAAAGGACAATATGTAATGACCAATCAAATTTTTCCTACCAGTGCGTATACCAAATTGACCATAGAAAATTTGTCGGACGGGGTACTTGAAATAAAGAGTTTTACCGAAGGCGAAGTAGAACGAATTTGGGATTGATGCTCTTTTTAAACATGTAATAAGTTAAGCAATAGTGTTTGCGAATACCGTAGAACAAAAAAATCCTTACCGTTAGGTAAGGATTTTTTGTGGTACCTCCAGGAATCGAACCAGGGACACACGGATTTTCAGTCCGTTGCTCTACCAACTGAGCTAAGGTACCAGATGCTCTGTAAGCGGCTGCAAATATAATTTCAAATTTGAGATATACCAACTAAAATTTAAAAAAAGCATGTTTTTTTGTTCCTTACAGATAGGGTTAGACTAAGGTATATGGTTGTAGAGGTTTAAAAAATAGAAGGTTATGTTCTTTTTTCGAGGAATTATTTTTCTTTTTCGGATTAAAAGTGTTTCTAAATTGTGAATATCATAAAATCTTCTTAATAAAATCTAAATACGGATATGATGTATGTGTATAATTCTGTATTTTTAAGAGCATCACGGGTGAAATATGTCCATCATATTTTTTGTTTGAAACATGTGATTAATAGTGTGCATAAATTTTAAAGTCTAGTGAAAACCTTGGTAAAAGTGTTTTAAGCTAGATAATACTGACCAAAATATAAATACTAATACATGAAAAGAAGAGACTTTGTACAATTATCCGGAATGGGTGCAGCATCCTTGTTGGTGCCTGCGAGCATGATGGGGAATACGATTCCGACAGAAGCCCTGTTAGCTCCAGGGATGGATGTTGTTGTAAAAAAACGAATGGCCGATGTTGCCTTGAACACAGCCAAATCTTTAGGGGCCACCTACGCAGACGCCCGTATTGGAAGGTATTTGAACCAATATGTCTTTACAAGGGAAGACAAAGTGCAAAACGTGGTTAATACCGAATCTTTTGGTATTGGTATACGGGTTATAGCCAATGGCACTTGGGGATTTGCCTCTACCAACAGTGTTACCGAAGACGGAATCAAAAAAGCCACTCAACAGGCAGTGGCAATAGCAAAGGCAAACTCTAAAATTCAAAAAGAACCGGTGAAACTTGCGCCTGTTCCATCGTACGGTGAAGTATCTTGGAAAACACCCATTAAAAAAGACTTTAAGGAAGTACCCGTTTCAGAAAAGGTAGATTTATTATTGAGTGCCAATGCCGCTGCAATGGAAAGTGGTGCCAATTTTGTGAATTCTGCCCTGTTTATGGTAAATGAGCAAAAATACTTTGCTTCTACCGACGGTTCGTATATAGATCAAGATGTGCATCGTATCTGGCCAACGTTTAGCGTTACGGCCGTAGATAGGGGTGCTGGTAAGTTTAAGACCCGACAGGCCATGAGTGCCCCCATGGGAATGGGGTATGAGTATATGGACGGTCTTGCCTCTGAAAAAAAGGAAGGTCCGGCCGGAATAACCCTTTACAGCAAAAGTTATGATATTGTCGAGGATGCCGTGCAAGCGGCCAAACAGGCAAAAGAAATGCTGACCGCAAAATCTGTAGATCCAGGCAAATATGACTTGGTATTAGAACCTAATCATTTGGGGCTTACCATTCATGAATCTGTTGGTCATCCATTAGAACTGGATCGTGTATTGGGCTATGAAGCTAATTATGCAGGAACAAGTTTTGCAACCCTTGATAAATGGAAATCGGGTAACTTTAACTACGGTAGTGAGATTGTTAACCTAGTGGCCGATAAGACCCAAGTAGGTAGTTTAGGTGCGGTTGGTTATGACGATGAAGGGGTTAAATGTAAGAAATGGGACTTGGTAAGGAACGGAACCTTGGTAAACTACCAAGCAATTAGAGATCAAGTGAATATTCTTGGCCAAAATGAATCGCATGGCTGTTGTTATGCTCAAAGCTGGAACGACGTTCAGTTTCAGCGTATGCCTAACGTTTCGTTAGAACCGGGTAAAGAGAAATACTCCATTGCCGAGATGATCAAAGATGTTGAAAAAGGGATATATATTGCAGGTCGTGGATCCTACTCCATAGATCAGCAGCGTTATAACTTCCAATTTGGGGGAACTATTTTTTATGAGATAAAGAATGGCGAGATCGTAGGTATGTTGAACGATGTTGCATATCAATCCAATACCCAAGAGTTTTGGAATTCTTGTGTAAAAATATGTGACGAGAACGACTATCGTTTGTTTGGTTCTTTCTTTGATGGAAAGGGGCAGCCTTCTCAGGTAAGTGCGGTATCACACGGTAGTGCTACTTCAAGATTCAATGATATTAATGTAATTAATACTGGTCGTTCCATTTAAAGGATACGCAATTCAAAAAATTCGAAAATGGCAATATATACAGAAGAAGAAGCTAGAAAAATAATGGAAAAAGCCCTAAGCTTTTCCACAGCCGACATCTGCGAAATAAATTTGAGCGGTAGTGAAAGTGGTAATATCCGTTATGCAAGAAATTCCGTTTCCACATCGGGTCATAGATCAAACCAGACATTGGCAGTACAGTCCAGTTTTGGAAAAAAATCGGGAACGGCAACAATTGACGAGTTTGACGATGCCTCTTTGGAAAAAGTGGTAAAAAGGGCAGAGGAGTTGGCAAAGTTATCGCCCGAAAACCCCGAATTTATGGATCCCTTAGGTCCGCAAACCTATGACAAGGCAATAAATTATGTGGAGGCAACGGCAAATATTACACCTGAATACAGAGCGTCTGTGGCCAATGACAGTATTGAGCCGGCTACCAAACAAGATGTTACCGCAGCAGGGTTTTTAGATGATTCGTATGGTTTTAGTGCCATGCTTAACTCTAAAGGGTTGTTTGCCTATAACAAGTTTTCAAATGTTGATTTTACGGTGACCATGAGAACCAACGATGGTACCGGATCTGGTTGGGTATCCCGTGATTATAACGATGTTACCAAATTTAATGCCGCGGAAGCTTCTAAGATAGCAATAGACAAAGCCGTAATGTCCAGAGAGGCAAAGGCAATAGAGCCAGGTAAATATACAGTTATTTTAGAGCCTGCGGCTGCCGAAAATCTTATAAGAAACATGGGGCGGTCTTTAAATGCACGTACAGCGGATGAAGGTCGTAGCTTTATGTCCAAAGAAGGCGGTGGTACAAAAATGGGAGAGAAGATTTTAGATGAGAGGGTCAATATTTGGTCCGATCCATTACATCCCGAAGTGCCGACCTCCACATGGAACGGTGCAGGGCAGCCTCTTAAAAAAACTACTTGGATAGAGAACGGTGTAGTCAAAAATTTGGCGTACAGTAGATATTGGGCAGAGCAGAAAGGAGTAGAGCCTGTTCCTTTTCCAAGTAACCTGATCATGAGCGGTGGAGATGCTTCATTGGAAGATTTGATCAAGGGCACCAAAAAGGGGATTTTAGTGACCAGATTATGGTACATACGCTCGGTAGATCCCCAAACATTGCTCTACACAGGTTTAACAAGGGATGGAACTTTCTATATCGAAAACGGAAAAATTAAACACCCTGTTAAAAATTTCCGCTTTAACGAAAGTCCTATTATCATGTTGAATAATTTGGAAACCCTAGGTAAGCAAGTAAGGATCAATGGTAACCTAATACCGTACATGAAAATCAGGGACTTTACATTCACCAGTTTGTCTGATGCAGTTTAAAGGATAGTAATTTTATAAACTGGTTGCAATTGAAGATGGTTGTAACCAGTTTTTCTTTTAACATAATAGAATAGTATACCGTTGAGCAATGCCTTTTTTTTTACCCGTCTTCAATACGAATCCGGCGATTGGGATGTAGATCAGCGAATGCCCTCTAATCTGCTGAACTCTTTGGTAGAGTATACCACGTTGCAAGTGAACACTGTTGAGAATATAGTGCCACTGGCCAGTGACGATATTTTTAAATGTCCTTTTTGTTATTTGTCGGGCCATAAGCTGGTGCAGTTTTCAAAAAAGGAAAAAGAGAATTTTAAAAAATATGTGGATAACGGTGGGTTTGTTTTTGTAGATGATTGTAACCACGATATAGACGGTCTTTTTGCAAAGTCTTTTGAGCGGCAAATGGAAGAGTTGTTCGGTAGTGAAGCTCTTAAAAAAATACCTAACGATCACGAATTGTATTCTGTTTTCTTCGATTTTGAAGATGGTCCGCCTACGACCTCACAAGAACTCAATGGTTGGGGCGATGATTTGGTGCACGAATATTTGAAAGCTATTGAAGTAAAGGGTAGAATTGGTGTTTTGTACAGTAATAAGGATTATGGTTGTGAATGGGACTATGACTTTAGAAACAAAAGATGGTATAAGATAGATAATACAAGATTTGGAGTAAATATTGTGATGTACGCATTAACTTCTTAAATACATAAAATGGATAATAATTTGGCAACGGCCGAAAAGGAGATAAAGGCATTAACGGATAAACTACCGTTATTAAAAAAGGAAATAGGCAAGGTGATCATTGGGCAAGAAGAGACCATTGAACATTTGTTGATTACTTTCTTGGCAGGTGGCCATGCGCTTTTGGAAGGTGTGCCCGGTCTGGCAAAAACCTTATTGATAAAGACAATTTCGCAAGCTATTGACCTAAAGTTCAATAGAATTCAATTTACCCCGGACCTAATGCCTTCTGATATTGTGGGTACCGAGATATTGGAAGAAGACCATACTACTGGCAATAAGTATTTTAAATTTAACAAGGGGCCCATATTTGCGAACATAGTACTGGCCGATGAGATCAATAGAACGCCGCCCAAGACCCAAGCCGCACTATTGGAGGCAATGCAAGAATTTGAGGTAACGTACTCTGGTAAAACATATAAGATGGACAGGCCGTTTTTTATTTTGGCGACCCAAAACCCCATTGAGCAATCGGGCACTTTTCCATTACCAGAGGCACAACAAGACCGTTTTCTGTTTTACATAAAAATATCCTATCCTTCCGCATCGGAAGAAGTCACTATTTTAAAAAGTACTACAGGCTCCAATAAACCAAAAATAGAAAAGATAATCGGTGGCCCGGAAATTATAAAGCTACAAACATTGGTGCGCGATGTACCTATCAGCGATGATCTTATCGCTTATGTAAGTGATATAGTAAGAGCTACTAGACCAGAAACTTCTACAAATGAATTTGTGAAGAATTGGGTGAGTTGGGGAGCAGGGCCAAGAGCCGGACAGGCAATGATATTAACGGCAAAGGCCAGGGCTTTGCAAGAAGGACGTTTTTCAGTTACCCTAGAGGACATAAAAAGAGTGGCTTACCCCGTATTAAGACATCGAATTATAGTCAATTTTAGAGCCGAGGCAGAGGGCATAACTTCCGATAAGGTAACGGAAAACTTATTAGAAAATATAAAAGTGAACATTAAGCGCTGACCCATTGAAAAACGATTATAGGCAATTACTACAACCTCAAATTATCAATAGTGTGTCTGGTTTGGCATTGATTGCCCGTGTGGTCGTAGATACTTTTCTGGCCGGGTCGCATCAAAGTAGAAGGATCGGTACCGGATTGGAATTTAGCCAATATAGAGGGTATCAGCCAGGGGATGACATGAGGCTGTTGGATTGGAAAATGTTGGCGCGATCCGGTAGGTACTACATAAAAGAGTCCGATATAGACACCCATGTCACTGTTAAGTTTATTGTAGATACCAGCGCCTCAATGTTACATGAAGAAGATGGTCTTAAGAAAATGGATTATGTGCGTGTACTGGTGGCGTCGCTGGCTTACTTATCGCAAAATCAAGGGGATTCGGTGGGTCTTTTTGCATTGAATAATATTAATTTGCAAAGCCTTTTTCCTTCTTCAAATAGAAAGCATTACAATCGTTTATTGCATGAACTTATCCATATGAAGGTGGGGGGGGTGTGGCCTTCCGATCAGAACGATTTGGATAAAATTCATCAAAGAACCCAAAAAGAGCTATTGTTTCTTGTGACCGATATGCACGAGAACAATGCGGAGTTGACCAATTGGGTGCTTAGCCTAAAGACTTCAAAAAACGAAGTTTGTGTGTTACATGTGTTAGGTAAAAATGAAATAGCGTTCGATTATAAGGGAGCCATTGTTTTTGAGGACCTGGAAACCGGGGAGAAGGTAAAAGTAAATGCAAAAAATGCAAAGGAAGCCTACCTTAAGGCTATGCAAGGCAGCTTAAAGGAAATTAAAGAAGCTTTTTTGACCAAAGATGTCGGGTATGAACTCTTTAGATTGGACCGCCCCATAGAAGAGGCATTGCAGTTTTTTTTAAAGAAAAGAGCACGTTTAAGTTGATATGACATTTACACATCCAACATATCTCTGGGGGTTATTTTCGTTATTGTTGCCAATAATAATTCACCTTTTAAACCAAGGCGATGTAATAACGCTCAAAGTTGGTAGTATCAAATATCTTTCTGAGCATGATACAAAGCAATCTAGAAAAATAAAGATCAATGAGATTTTATTGTTGATTCTTCGTTTGCTTTTGCTAGTACTTGTGGTATTGGTGATGGCCGGACCAAAATGGAAAACGCCGTCGAATAATACATCTATAACTTATTTAATAGAGCCTTCTTTACTTCAAAATGCACAAATAAAGTCTTTATTGGATTCTTTGCCGTCTTCCGATTTAAAATTATTGGCCGACGGTTTTCCCGATATTGAAGATTATGGTGGGGGTAATGAAGAGACAAATTATTGGAAATTGGCACAAGAGATGCCCGTGTTGGGGTCAGATAGTATCGTAGTCTTCTCAAAAGGGCTGGTCAGAGGTGTTAAAGGAAAAAGGCCTACCATTTCTGAGCATATTAATTGGATGGTCTTGGATGATGGGGAAGCACAAAGTAAATATGTTGGGGCATGGGTAGTTAATGATTCTGTGGAATTACTTCAGGTCAATAGCGATAATAGATTAACGGATATAGCTAAACGGAATATTTCTAAAGCTGATGAGGAAATTAAAAGATTGGATAATGATAGTCTGTTTTTTTCTTCGGAAAAAGGACACTTTAATATTCCTGTTTGGAAAAAAGATACCATTGGGGCAGGTATCTTTTTTGATACCGATTTTGAGAAAGAAAAGTTCTTTATGGAAGCGGCTCTTAAAGCGGTAGAGGCATATGGTGGACATGCGGTAAACATCGTTAGTTATAGAAAAGGGGAAAGTGTGAGGGCTTTTGATTCTGTAATGGACCTTTCGGTGTGGTTGGGGGTGGACCCCCATTTAGAAACCCCTGTTACCATTATTTTTAATCCCGATTCTTTAGCGGGCAAATTACTAGTGCCGACAGAAAGAAAAAATTTATACTCGCTTACACAAAGGTTGAATATAGAATCTGCTATAGACATGGGGCTGACCAAGGATTTGGCTCATATCTTGTTAAAAAATGATAGTATTCAAAACCTAGTGGATTCATACGATCTAAGGGTTTTGGCCGAAGAAGAGATAGTTCCCGTCTTTGAAGATATAAATAGATCATCGGTCCGTATGGGTACTATGGATGTTTCTCCTTGGTTGTGGTCGTTTATAGCGCTGCTGCTGTTGTTCGAAAGAATGTTGTCAAAAATGAAAAAACAATGACAGAGGCAAAGAAGATACTATATCGACTTTTAGTGAAGTGGAGGGCTATTAAAATCTCCGAGATACTCTTGTTTGGTATAGGGCTGTCCGTATTGTCCTATTTTATCTTTTTTAATTTTTGGGGGGCTTTTACAGTCTTACTGACCTTGTTGGCGGTTGGTCTAGTGCTAGCAAAACCATGGCGTATGTCTTTAAAAGACGTGTGTGGTTATGTAGATGCACATATCTCACAGATGGAAAACAGTACAGGTCTTTTGCTTAAAAATAAAGAAGATCTTAGTATCCTGGCCAAAATTCAACAGTCCAAAATAAGTAAAGAACTAGGCAATTATAAAGGGGAGGTACGCTTCAAAAATAATTTGGGTTCATGGTTTCTTTTTGCTTTGGGGTGTACGGCTGTTGGAGTGTTTTTGTATTCATTGGGCCTTGTAGTGCCAAATTCTCAGAACAACGGTATTCCAGAAGATGAGGTGATCAATTTTCAATTGCTGGATTCGGTTGCTTCGACCGTTACAGTTCCTAAAATTATAGAGCAAAAGGTAAGTGTACAATATCCCGATTATACCAATAAATCAACTTTGGTGACTTCTAAAATGAATATAGAGGTTTTAGAAGGGTCTCGGGTCAACTGGAAAATTCAGTTCGATAAAACGGTAAACCAAGTGTTGCTTCAAAAAGGAGGTGATTCTTTGCCCATGGTTTCAAATGGCAATACTTATTCAGTTTCTATAACACCCGATTATTCCGATTTTTACACCTTCACATTTTTTGACTCCGTTGAAAATAAATATGTATCCGATTTATATGTGTTGGAAGTTTATAAAGATGAACCCCCTATTATTAGGGTAGAAGAACTTCCGCAGTTTAGCTCCTTTGATTTTGATGGTCCGCAATTGTTGGAGTTTAGTACTGGGCTAAATGACGATTTTGGGGTGTCTGAGGTTGCTATTGTGGCTACGGTTAGCAAGGGTACGGGAGAATCGGTAAAGTTTAGGGAAGAAAGGTTAGGTTTCGACACATCTTTTAAAAAGAACTCGAAAAACCAAGAGTTGTATAAAAAGTTAGACTTGCACGATTTAAAGATGGAACCTGGGGATGAGCTCTATTTTTACATTGAAGCGACCGATACGAAACGGCCCGAGCCAAATATCGCCAGAACCGAAACCTATTTCTCGGTCATCAAAGATACGGTGACCGATCTCTTTGCGGTAGAAGGAACATTGGGGGCCGATTTGATGCCCGATTATTTTCGCAGTCAACGTCAATTGATAATAGATACCGAAAAACTGATATCCGAGAAATCTAAGATAGATAAGAAAGAATTTAACTTTAGAAGTAACGAACTGGGGTTTGATCAAAAAGCGCTACGGTTAAAATATGGCGAATTTATGGGGGATGAGTCAGAGTCCGCGCCCGCGCCGGCCCAAATAAACGAAACGTCATCGGAAGAAGGGAATCTTTTGGCCGGGTATGCACACGATCATGATGGTGACAATGAACACAATCTGGTGGCAGATGAAGATCACGGCCATGAGCATGAGCATGAACATGAAGGTGATAGTGATACGGAAGAACAAGAAGATCCTCTTGAGGCGTATGTACATAATCATGAAGACCCCGAAGCTTCTACCCTGTTTGCCAATTCTTTGAAAAGTAAATTGAAGCAGGCGATGGCAGAAATGTGGGAAGCCGAATTATATCTGAGACTTTTTCAGCCAGAAAAATCACTTCCGTATCAATACAAAGCACTTAAACTGATTCAGGAAATAAAGAACAGTGCTCGTATATATGTGCATCGCATCGGTTTTGACCCTCCTCCAATTAAGGAAGATAAACGTTTAACGGGCGATTTAAAAGAGATAAACAATTATACCAAGAACGAGAGCTTAAAAAGTGATGTGGCATATCCATATATAAAGAAGGCGATAGCCAGATTAGAAATATTGCGTCTTTCCCCAGATGTATTGGTGAGCGGTGATAGGGAGCTTTTTGCAAAAGCCGGGTCCGAGTTGGCAGTAAAGGCCATTGCACAGCCCGGAAAATACCTTGGTACATTACAAGAACTTAAATGGCTTTCAGAGTCGGGGAAGGTTTCTGTAGAGCAAATAAATCTCGTATTAAGGGGGTTAAACAATGTTTTGCCGGATCAAAAGCCTTTGCCCAGTGCAAAAAAGAGTGGGGTCGATAAGATCAATGAACTTTTTATAGAAGCCTTGAATGATGATTAGCGATTTGAATTTTTTAAATATCCATTGGCTTGTGCCTCTATTAACGGGGGCTATATTGGTTTTTGTTGTTTTTATCTGGAAAGAGTGGTCCGGTAGTTTCGGTAAAAGATTTATGGTGAACGTTGTAGTTGGGTTTGTGGCACTTGTTTCTTTGTTGTGTCTGTTTTTGAAGCCTACTTTACAGAAAGAAATTAATGGGGAAGCCGTTTTAATTACCCAAGGTTTTGAGAAAGAGCAGCTCGATAGTGTAAAAAAATTAAATAAGGGACGAAAGTTTATAAAATACTTTCCCGGTATGGATTTGTCCGCTCCATTGGATTCCGTCTCAAATGTGGTCGTATTGGGTTATGGACTTAAGGGATATGACCTTTGGCAATTAAGAAACAAAGAAGTGGTGTTCAAGGCTGCAAAAGTACCCAAAGGTATTACAAGGTTAAATTATGTAGTGGAAAATAGGGTAGGCAATGAACTGGTAGTGCAAGGGCGCTTTGAAAGCCCTACCCCAAAAAATAGATTGGTGTTGCGGAATTCGGGCGGATCGGGATTGGACTCCCTTGTTTTTGAGAACAATAAATTTGAGACTTTTCAACTTAAGGCCAACCTAAAAGTAGAGGGTAAGTATGTTTATAGTCTTGCCGAAAAGGATAGTACCGGAAAAATAATCAATGTAGAGCCTTTGCCAATCTCGGTTAAAGGGGTTGATGTCATGAAAATACTAATGGTTAATGAGTTCCCTTCTTTTGAGACCAAGTATTTAAAGAACTTTTTGGCGGAGAACGGACATGAAATCGTAGTCAGAAGCAAACTTACCAAGCAAAAGTACAAGTTCGAATATTTTAATACCGACCGTTTACCGGTAGCATCGCTTAATCAAGAGAATTTAAAGAAGTTCGATGTACTCGTCTTGGATGACCTTACATTGTTTAACTTATCTAGGGCCGAAAAAAATGAGATATCAAAAAGTGTAAGTGAAGATGGCTTGGGGGTTTTTGTGCAACCAGGGGATCAATTGTTTTCTTCATCAAATTCGATGGTAGATTTTGATGTTAAAAAAGAAAATAAGGGGGAGTTGTTTATAGTTTGGTCTGACCGTAATCTCGAAAAATACCCCTACCGTTTTAATAATAGCCGGTTAAGGGGTGTTCCGGTAGAGAATTATGCGTATGTTTTGTTGAACGGTAAAGGTAAGTTCGGTACCAGTTTGTTGAAGAATACATATCAGTTGGTCTTAGAGGGCAAGAGCAATGTGTATGAAAGGGTGTGGTCTACTATAATAGATAAAATGGGCAAAAAATATAAAGAATCGTCATCTTTTAGTTCTCCAGACTACACAGTGTATGTGAACGAACCCTATAAATTTATCTTGAATACGGATGCGGAAAATCCCGGGACGATTCATTCTAAAGGGTATCAAATTACTTTAAAAAGAAGTTTGATTATGAAAGAGGATTGGGAAGGCATCACGTATCCGAGAGAAAAGGGTTGGCAAACCCTCTATTCGAGCAAAGATAGTACGGTGATGTTGAATTATTTTGTATTGGATACTACAGAATGGAAGTCACTGGCATACAATAAGATGCTAAGGCATAATAAATTGTTTTTTAATGATATTACGGGGCAGGCACCCATAAAAAAGTTTTCCCAAGAATTAAATCCCCTATGGTTTTTTGTTGCTTTTATCTTGGGCATGGGGTATTTATGGTTAACGCCAAAGCTAAGAAGTTTAAACTAAGGGTGATAAATAGATGCAAAAACAGGTTTGGTTTTATAACTTTACGGTATGAATCTCGTAATAGATATTGGTAATACACTGGTCAAGACTGCGGTTTTTGAAAAAAACAAGATAGTTTTTGATGATAGTTTCTCAAAAGACTTGTTTGTTGTCAAAATAAAGGAGTTTTTTGGTCTCTATCCAAAAATAGAGAGGGCCATTGTGTCTTCCGTTGGGGAATTAAAAAGAACGGAAATGGCAGTGCTTTCGTTATTTTGCAAAGTTCATTTATTGTCCGCCGATTCTAAAGTGCCTTTTAAGAACAGTTATGCAACGCCCCAAACCCTAGGGAATGATAGGATTGCTTTGGCAACCGCTGCTTTCTATCGTAGACCACATAAGAATACCTTGGTCATAGATGCCGGTACCTGTATCACATATGATATGCTCAATGATTTTGATGAATATTTAGGAGGTGCCATTTCACCTGGTATACAGATGAGGTACAATGCCATGCATGATCAAACTGCTCGGTTGCCACTGTTAAAAAAACAAGACCCATTAGACCTTATTGGCAACTCTACAGAAAATTGTATACACAGTGGTGTTGTCAATGGTGTGTGCAGTGAAATAAACGGAGTTATTGAACAATATGCTAGCAGATTTGAAGATTTAACAGTTATTTTAACAGGGGGTGATACACAATTTTTGTCTAAACGGCTAAAAAATACCATCTTTGCGGATTCCAAATTCCTTCTAAAAGGACTTAATTATTTGCTGGAATACAACAAGCACTAAATGATCAAAAAAATTGTAATTGCACTAGTGTTCATGGCCTCATTAGGTTTGAGCGCTCAAAATGGCACCATATCTCCCTATTCCTTTTTTGGTATCGGTGACATTAGGGCCTCTGGCACGGTTGAAAATCAGATGATGGGGGGCATCGGTATGTATGCCGATAGTATCCATGTAAATTTAAAAAACCCGGCCGCGTATGGGGAACTTGGTATGGATGTTTTAAATAAAGTGGGTACGGTAGTGTATACTGCAGGTATATCGCGTAACAATTACAGGTTAAAAAGTTATACCGAAGAAGAAAGCCCTTCAGTTACTACACTAGATTATTTGTCACTAGGCTTTAGTTTGGGAAAAGGACTGGGAATGGGTTTTGGTGTTATGCCCTATTCTTCTGTAGGTTATAATTTTTTGAGTGAAAGGGAGGTTGATGGTCAGACGGTTACAAACAATTTTAACGGTGATGGAGGGTTAAATAGAGTCTATTATTCCATTGGATATGAAATAATCGAAAATTTAAGTATCGGGGCTACTGTCAATTTTAATTATGGTACTCTGAATAGTGAAAGACTTCAACAAGCGGACGACGTGCAATTTGGTGCTTTTGATAGAAGAAGTTCTGAAATTCACGGTTTCGATTTTAACTATGCCCTTAATTATACCCCTACCATAAAAGAAGGTTATACGTTGCATGCTTCGGTAAGGGTAAACACACAAGGAAACCTTGTTTCTGAAAATGAAAGAAAAATAGGTTCCTTTTCTAATGTCAACGGGGTGAATATTGAAGAAATAGAAGTGGATTTATATGCTCAAAACCTTGCAAATACCGAGCTTAAGATACCTACGACTACCACTGTTGGTCTTGGGTACGGTAAAGATTTAAAGTGGTTTTTAGGTGCAGAATACAGTTATCAGGGCCTAAGCTCTTTTGAGAACTCTTTTATGGGGGTCGATAACGTGCAATATAAAGATGCAAGCTCTTTTGCTTTAGGAGGTTTTTATACGCCAAATTATAACTCTTTTAATAGTTATTTTAATAGAATTACCTATAGGGCTGGCCTACGTTTGGACAAGACAGGAATGGTCGTTAACGATGTTGATATAAATAACTTTGGCATAACTTTTGGACTAGGGTTGCCACTGGGACGTAGTTTCTCAAATCTTAATATTGGTTTTGAAATGGGAAGAAGAGGTACTACCAAAGCAGATTTGATAGAGGAGAGTTACTATAAGATCAACCTTGGTTTGTCTTTAAATGACAGATGGTTCCGAAAACGAAAAGTAGATTAATAAAATTTTAGTACTTTAACCACTTTAAAAATAGCAAAATGAAAACGAAACTTTACTTCACGGCAATAATGTTCCTTGGAATGATGGGGGTAAGTAATGCACAGGCACAGAACCCTGAATGTATGACCAATCTGTCCATCTTCTCGGAACATGCAAAAGTTAAAAACTATGATGCGGCTTATGAGCCATGGAAAAAGACTTATGAGACTTGTCCTCAGCTTAACAATGCCATCTATGTATATGGTGAAAGAATATTGAAGGATAAGATAGAGAAGGCTGGAGCAGGCGAAAAGGAAAGTTACGCTAATGAGCTAATGGGGCTGTACGATAATAAATTAAAGTACTTTTCTTCTAAAACCAGCCTTGGTGAAACAATAGTGGACAAGGCTTTGGTTAAGTATGACAATAAAATGGCCGATGATGCGGAAATGTATGAAATGCTATCGGAGGCTTTTGCCAAGGACAAAGAAAACTTTACCAATCCTAAGGCATTATATATCTATTTTTCGAGCTTGGTAGATTTACACAACGCCGGGAAAAAAGATTTGCAAGAGGTGTTTGACGTATATGATGACGTAACCGGTAAAATTGAGGAAGAGAATGATAAGTTGACCGATAAAATTGCCAAGTTGCTTCCAAAAGAAGAGGCAGGTACTTTAACCTCTAAAGAGAAAAGGTCATTAAAGGTTTACAATTCTTATTCTGTCAACTACGGTAAAATATCCAGTAGTATAGACTCTAAGTTAGGGGCCTTGGCAGATTGTAGTAACCTTATTCCTTTATACGAAAAGAATTTTGAGGAGAAAAAGAACGATGTTAATTGGGTAAAAAGAGCGGTAGGAAGAATGTTCAGCAAAGAATGTACGGACGACCCCATGTTCAAAAAATTATTCGAAGCCCAGTTAGCTTTAGACCCATCCGCGGATGCGTATGTTTATGGCGGTACCTTAAAGAAAAAGGCTGGTGATACCAAAGGGGCCGTTGAAGATTTCAACAAAGCTTTGGAGTTGGAGACCGATCCTAAAAAGAAATCCAATATTGCTTATAAGATTGCGACCAGTTATGCTAAAACAAGCAAATCAAGCGCTAGAAGTTTTGCTCAAAAAGCGATAGATGCCAATCCTGCAAACGGAAAAGCTTATTTGCTGATTGCCAGTTTGTATGCAAGTAGTGCCAATGCTTGTGGTAGTACTCCTTTTGAAAAGAGAGCTATTTACTGGAAAGCTGAAAACTTGGCAAGGCAAGCTGGTAGGGTTGATCCTGCATTGAGCAGTAGGGCAAGTCAGGCTGCGGCAAGTTATTCAGCTAAAGCACCTACTAAAGAAATGATCTTTAGTTCTGGAATGGCAGGTAAAACTGTATCCTTTTCATGCTGGGTAGGTGGTAGCGTAAAGGTTCCTAGTTTATAAGATGAACAAACGTTTTTTAGAAATATTAAAAGGCATTGCCATGGTTTTTTCCATCGCAATGCTTTTTTTTTCTTGTAAGGACAATTATAAAAGAGTCGGAGAAGAGGCAAAGAGAGAGGTTTTTCCCCAGGGAGTGGCTAAAAATTTTGTGCTTACCTATACCGAAACACCGGAGAAGGTAGTGACCGATGGTGAATCTGATTCTAAAATATTGGCCGTTCTTTCCGGACCTTTGCGTAAAGATTTTGAAAATCTCGATTTTCCGTATCAAACTTTTCCAGAAGGGCTGTTGGTTGAAATTTTTGACGAAGAAAGTAAAAAAACGACCATTGAGGCCGATTATGGTATTTATTATGCCTCGACGGCATTGATAGATCTACAGGGCAATGTTATAATTAAAGGGCACGATGGAAAAAAATTAGAGGCCCCGCAATTATATTACGATAGAGAAAACGAATGGGCATTTACCGAAGAAAAGTTTAAGTTTACAAATCCTGAGGATGGTACGGTGATGGATGGTGAAGGAATGGACATAAAAAAAGACCTTAGCTTTTTAAATGCACGTAAAACGTATGGCTTAATGCTAATTAAAGAAAGTAAAGATGATTAAAATTTTAAAATATACCGAGTACCTATACCTAATCGTAGCTGTTTTTTCTATTTATAGAATTTTTACGGATTGGAATACAGATAGGAACATGGCATATCTTTTTGTGTTTTTTGCGGTTATTTCGGTGGGTATGTTTTTCTTTCGAAGAAAATATCGTAAAAAATTTGAACAACGGGTTAAGGATAATCAAAATTAGTTGTGGATCATAGTGTATTAATTATTGTTCTCTCCCTTGTCTTTTCAGCCTTTTTCTCAGGGATGGAAATAGCCTTTGTTTCCGCGAACAAGATCCATATCGAAATAGAAAAAAAACAAATAGGTTTTTTGGCGAAAGTTTTGACAAGGCTTACCAAAAAACCATCCAAGTTTATTGCTACCATGCTAATAGGTAACAATATAGCGTTGGTAGTATATGGTCTTTTTATGGGGGAGTTGCTCATGAACTGGTTTTCTGGTCTGTCTCCCGAGAACAATGTGTTTAGAATGTTGTTGACAGACTTTAGTCTGCTTACCCAAACCATAATATCTACCTTGGTAATTCTAATCTCCGCAGAATTTTTGCCCAAGGTCCTTTTTCAGATTTATGCCAATAGTTTATTGAAACTTTTAGCTATACCGGCCTATTTCTTTTATTTGGTTTTTTCCCTGATTTCCGATTTTGTGATCTATGTGTCCGATTTTATTTTAAAATATATATTCAGAACCTCGGGAGACGAGGTTCAGTTGGCCTTTTCCAAAATTGAGTTGGGCGATTATATAAGTGAGCAGATGGAGACCGTAGAGGAAGAAGATGAAGTGGATTCGGAAATTCAGATTTTTCAGAATGCTCTGGAATTTGCCGAGGTTAAGGCGAGGGAGGTTATGGTGCCCAGAACCGAGATTATGGCGGTAGAAATGCACGAGACACCAAAGAACCTTGCAAAGCTATTTACGGAGACTGGGTATTCCAAGATATTGGTGTACAAAGAAACGGTAGACAATATAATCGGGTATGTGCACTCTTACGAACTTTTTAAAAAGCCAAAAACGATTAAAAGTATTCTGTTGCCCGTCGAGTTTGTGCCCGAGACCATGTTGATACAGGATATACTTAATGTGCTTATAAAGAAAAGAAAAAGTATGGCTGTAGTGTTGGATGAATACGGAGGTACTTCTGGCCTTATGACGGTCGAGGATATTGTAGAGGAGTTGTTCGGGGAGATAGAGGACGAACATGACACCACCGACCTTAAAGAAGAACAAATAGACGAAACCCATTTCTTGTTCTCGGCCCGTTTAGAGGTAGATTATATTAACGAAAACTATAAACTGAACCTACCTAGTGGTGATGAATACGAAACATTGGGAGGGTTGCTGGTACAGACCGTAGGGGAGATACCCGAACGCGATTCAGAGATTGTAATAGGTCGTTTTAAGTTTATGGTTTTAGAAGTGTCCAACACCAAAATAGATTTGGTTTCATTAGAGCTTTTAGATGAAGACTAACTACATTGTTATCTATTATTTACAAGTGTTTTTAGTTTTTATTATTTCAATTAAAAATGGTAATTTCGCCAACTGATTTTAATTTTTTGATAGAATGGCAGTTTTAGAAAATATAAGAAAACGTACTACGGTTTTAATACTGATTATAGGTTTGGCCCTTTTTGCGTTCGTAATCTCCGGAGTATTTACCAGTAGTAATTTTGGAGCGGGAGGTAAAGTGGGTACTACCGTTGCGGAAATTAATGGACATGAGATTTCCATTGATGAGTTTAGGCAAAAGGTAGAAACTGCCTCTAGAAGAGTAGGTCCTACGGTATCTTCTATGCAAGTAATGAATCAGGTGTGGGAAAATGAAGTTAGAAATACCATTTTAGGAGAACAGTTCGAAGATTTGGGAATAGGAATAGAACAGGATCAAATAGTCGATTTTCTAAGAACTACAGGGTATGCTCAAAGTCCTGAATTTCAAAATGAAAACGGTGTTTTCGATGCTAACAAGTTTAGACAGACCGTTCTGGACTGGAAAACAAACAATCCATTGCAATATGAAGCTTGGTTGGAAACCGAAAAAGAGATAATTGAATTGGCCAAGGAGCAAACTTATTTCAATCTTGTAAAAGCAGGTGTAGGGGCTACTTTAAAAGAAGGGGAATTGGACTATAAACTTGCCAATGAGAAGATGGATATTAAATACGTGCGCGTACCTTATTCTTCTATACCAGACAGCACCATTACGGTTACAAAAAGTGAAATTGCCGATTATATAAGCAAGCACAAAGAAGATTACAAGCAAGAGCCCGCTAGGGATATTAGGTTTGTTTATTTTGATGAGAAACCTTCTGAGGCCGATGAGTTGGCCATTAAAAAAGCGATCACCGATTTGTTGGACGATACTGTTGAGTACAATGCACAAACAGATCGTAACGATACTATACTAGGATTTAGGAATACAAAGGACGTAGCTGCATTTTTAGACAGAAATTCAGATGTAAAATTTGATACTATCTATAAAGCGAAAAAGAACTTGCCATCTAGCGTTGCAGATTCATTAATGAATTTGAAAGTTGGTGAATTTTATGGGCCCTATAAAGATGCCGGTTCGTATAAGATTTCTAAAATGATGGGAAGAAAAGCGAACGGGTCGGTTAAGGCCAGTCATATCCTTATCTCTTACGAAGGGGCTACAAGGGCTAGTGCAGATGTTAAAAGAACAAAAGAAGAAGCGAGGGAAGAGGCGAACAGGTTGTTGAGGGAAGCAAAAAAATCAGATGTTGTTTTTGCCGAACTTGCAAGAGATAATTCAGATGGCCCATCTGCTCCAAACGGTGGAGACCTTGGGTATTTCCAGGAAGGTACAATGGTTCCTAAGTTCAATGATTTTGCTTTTGGAAATCCTGTAGGAACAATTGGTATGGTAGAAACCGATTTTGGGTTTCATGTAATTAAAATTGACGATAAAGAGGATATTGTTCAAATTGCTACCTTATCAAGAGAGATTATTGCTTCTGAGGAAACTACGAACAAGTTATTTACCGATGCCACTAAATTTGAAATGGAAACCATGGAGAATGAAAGTGCGTTTTCTGAAATTGCAGAAAAGAGCGATTACTTGGTAAGACCTGTGAATAAGATCAAGGCGTTGGACGAAAACCTTCCGGGTCTTGGTGCACAACGTAGTATTGTTCAGTGGGCCTTTAACGAAGATACCGAAGTAGGTGATATTAAAAGGTTCAATGTAAACAACGGTTATGCCGTGGTTCAGGTAACGGGAAGCTATGAAGAAGGGTTAATGAGTCCTGAAGATGCATCGGCAACCGTACTTCCAATAATTAGAAAAGAACGTAAGGCAGCTCAAATTATGGCGGCCAATAAGGGCAAGGCAATGGATGCCATTGCTTCAAGCAATAATGTTTCCGTTTCTACTGCCAGTGCGTTAACCGTGAAATCACCGACCATTCCTGGTGCGGGTAGTGAGCCTGTTGTAGTAGGTACTGCTTGCGGTATGAAAGAGGGGGAAACATCAGATTTAATAGAAGGAAATACGGGTGTGTTCATGATCCAACTTACAAAAAGAACAGAAGCGCCTAAATTGCAGAACTATAGTACTTATGCCAATACTTTAAAGAACAATGCCGCTAATAGGGTAAATATAGAGGTGTACAATGCATTAAAGGAATCTTCTGAAATTGAGGATAAAAGAGCTGTATTTTATTAAAATATAGAAGATAGATATAAAAAAAAGCCTCCTTTTTTAGGAGGCTTTTTTTATAGTATCATTTCACTAAAAGGTAATATGGTGGTGTATCCTTTGTTCTTAAAATATGACATCTTATCAATATTACCGGTTGTCATTACAAAATCTCCGCCCCATGCCCCCAAGCTTTTTATGCTATTAGGGTAATGGTGGAATAGTTCTTCTTTGATCGTGGCAATGCCCAATGTTTCTGAAATCAATGATTCGTGGGTGTCTATGAGCTTTTCAAATTCAGGAAGATTGTTACAGTTGAGCATGGAGGTAGTGATCCGGTTTATCTGCGAAATTAAATCCACTTTGTCTAGCGCAAGCTTCCGATAGGCATCAATGGCATCTCTACTGTTTTTTTTCTGGTTTAGATAAATAAAGAAAATACTATTCTTGAATTTAGGATTGAACGTTACTTCCCGAATGTACGGTTGGTTTTGTTTTTTGCTATAGACTATTGCAGAATTATGCTGCGCGCATGCAATATCGTAGCCACTTCCGCCAAAAGTGGCGTCCAATAACCTATAGGGGTCAATGTTGGCCCATTTAGAAATATTATTGATCAAGGTAGAAGAAGAGCCTAGCCCCCAGTTTTTTGGAAACGTTAATGTGCTGTCGGCGAACACCCCTTTTGACTTTTCTAAAAACTTTGGGTTTGCCGTTTTCGCCTCGTTTAAAATTTCACTCAATCTATGTGCAATGGCTGTATCGGAAGTTTCTATAATTTTAAAGGTTTGCAGGTCAAAATCGGCAGTAAACCAGACCGTGTTGGTTTCGTCTATACTCCTCCAGTTAACAGCCCCTGTGCCAGAATCTCTAATAGAAAGATATTGGCCAAATTTTGTGGGTAATGCCAAGCCTTCTGCGCCATCTAAAATGGCGTATTCACCAGATAGTAATAGTTTGCCATTGCTATAGAATTTTTTCATGGCTGTTTTCTTAAATCTTCCAGAGCATTAAGAACCCCTCTATGGGTGACCGTTTGTGTTTTAAATATTGAAATGATCTTAGCTTTTTCTTCTTCGGTGGCCCCGTTCTGGTTCAAGATGTTCATTAAATGCATTTTCATGTGGCCTTTTTGTATACCGGTAGTCACTAAAGAACTAACTGCGGCAAAGTTTTGGGCGAGTCCGGCAACGGCCATGATTCTCATTAACTCTTTGGCAGAAGGGTTACGAAGTATCTCTAAGTTCATTTTTACCAAAGGGTGCAGTTTGGTGAGTCCTCCTACAGTGCCCAGGGCAAGAGGGATCTCTATCCAAAATTTAAAAATACCGTTGGTTATCTCTGCATGTGTGAGACTACTATAACGACCGTTTTTGGATGCATAGGCATGTACACCTGCTTCCACGGCCCTAAAGTCGTTGCCTGTGGCCAAAACAACAGCGTCTATACCATTCATGATGCCTTTGTTATGTGTTACGGCACGGTAGGGTTCTACTTTAGCTATTTCGATGGCCCTTACCATTTTTTCCGCAAAGGTTTTCGGCGAAACCTCGGTAGATATGTTTAACTCCTCTATAGGGCAACTTACTTCGGCACGAACTAGGCAATTGGGAACATAATTTGATAATATGCTCATTATCAGTTCTATGTTTCGTTCTTCTTCCGTAAAAGAAGCATATTTGAGAGCTTCGCTTTTAAGAGTGGTCGCAAATTGTTCTAGGCAACTATTTATAAAATTCGCTCCCATGGCATCTTGCGTGTCAAAAGTACAGTGCAATTGAAAATAGTTTTCCAGATCGGCCGTTTTGTCCCTTAATTCTATATTCAGAATGCCTCCACCTCGTTCAGACATGCTTTTTGTCAAGCTTTCGGTCTCCAATAATAATTTGGGTTTTACGAAGTCGAAAAATTGGGATAGACTTGTATAAGATCCTTTAAAGATAAAATGTACTTGTCCTACTTTTTCAGTACCCAGCACTGTAGTTTTAAACCCTCCTTTTTTAAGCCAAAATTTAGCGGCCTTACTTGCTGCCGCGACTACAGAACTCTCTTCTATGGCCATTGGGATGGCATAAAGTTTTTCGTCTATCAAGAAATTTGGAGCGATCCCCAATGGCATATAAAGATTTGAGATGGTATTTTCTATAAACTCGTCATGCAATTTTTGTAATTGAGAATCGGAGTTCCAATAGGCTTCGATAACGTGTTTCGACTGCTCGGGATTATGGGTGTAGTTGTTAACTATCCAATCTATTTTTTCTTCTTTGGAAAGTTTTGAAAAACCACTGATCGGCTTTGTCATTTATATTAGGTTTCCGAATTTAAGTTGGTATGTTTTAGTACTTGTAAATTTAAGCGTACAAGTATCAAGTGGTAAAGATAAAGGATATTGTGCAGAATCTAAATCAACGTGAAAGCATCGTTAAAATTGCCCTCTTTTTTACGCTGAATTGAGGTTTTTTACAGAAATAGTGGTAAACTTGACAGGTTTAACAAATTTCATTCATTTATGCGAAAATTATACATTTTAGCAATATTTTTCTTGATTATTCAACCTGTAGTGGTTGCACAACAGAAGCAGGTTACCGTTGAAGATATTTATGCAGGGGCCTTCAGGACAGAAGGGATGGAAGCCCTACGTTCTATGAACAATGGAAAGCAGTATACGGTGTTAAATTTTGATAGGGCGACCAGGGCTACATCTATTGACAAGTACGATTATCGCACCTTAAAAAAGGTGGAGACCATTGTTTCTTCCGAAGATCTGGATGCCATAGATAATTTTATGTCGTACCAGTTTAGTGACGATGAATCGCAGATAATTTTATCCACTGAAGTAGAACCTATTTTTAGAAGGTCTACCTTAGGTATTTTCTATGTGTATGATATTGCGTCTAAAAAATTGACCAAGATCAGTGACGAAAAGATCCAAGAGCCTACATTGTCTCCCAATGGAGAAAAAGTGGCGTATGTAAAGGATAACAACCTTCATGTGATGGACTTAAAAAGTAATAGCACAAAACAAGTAACCACCGATGGTGAAAAAAATAAAATAATCAATGGTATTACCGACTGGGTGTACGAAGAAGAGTTTGCTTTTGTAAGAGCTTTTCAATGGAATTCCAACGGTACTAAAATTGCCTTTTTAAGGTTCGATGAAACAGATGTGCCCGAGTTTTCGATGGATGTATATGGTACCGAACTGTACCCTCAACAACATGTTTTTAAATACCCAAAAGCTGGAGAGAACAATGCGGTGGTAACATTGCATATGTTAGATGTAGCGACCGGTAATATCTCGAACATAGATTTGGGAGATGCTTATTATGTGCCACGAATCAAATGGATGAACGATCCAAATTCTTTAAGTGTACAGACGATCAATAGGCATCAAAATCATTTAAAGCTTCATATGGTGAACGCGAAAACAAACGCTGTAAAGCTTTTGTTGGAAGAGAATGATGCGGCCTATGTAGATGTAACCGATAACCTTACCTTTTTGGCAGATGACAGTTTTATCTGGACGAGTGAAAAGGATGGTTGGAACCATATATACCTGTACGGTTCGGACGGTAAATTAATGAACCAGATTACGAAAGGTGATTGGGAGGTGACCAAGTACTATGGTTATGATCAAAATGAAGACAAGATATACTATCAATCTACCGAAAACGGGTCTATTAACCGTGGTATCTATAGTATAGAGAGCAATGGGGAGAACAAAAAGGCCTTAGCGGTATCCGCAGGAACCAATTCAGCTTCTTTTAGTTCAGATTTCACCTATTTTATAAATACTTTTTCCAGTGCCGATACACCACCCGTTTTTACTTTGCACAAAGCATTGAGCGGTAAAAAAGTGAAGGATATCAAAGATAATTCTGCTTTATTGGATAAGTTAAAGGGCTACGCCATAAGTGCTAAGGAATTCTCCACGATTTCCGTTAATGGTAATGATCTAAACATGTATATGATCAAACCTGTAGATTTTGACCCCTCAAAAAAATATCCCTTGTTCATGTACCAGTACAGTGGTCCCGGTTCTCAGAATGTTTCGAATAGTTGGATGGGCACCAATGATTACTGGCACCAAAGTTTAGTGGCCCAAGGGTATATTGTTGCTTGCGTAGATGGCCGTGGAACCGGATTTAAAGGAAGGGATTTCAAGAAAGTCACTCAAAAGGAGTTGGGTAAATTTGAAGTGGAAGACCAGATTGCCGCTGCCCAAAAATTAAGTGAATTGCCCTATATCGACGAGGAAAGAACCGGTATATGGGGTTGGAGCTATGGAGGCTTTATGTCTACCAACTGTATATTAAAAGGAAACGATACCTTTGAAATGGCCATTGCGGTAGCACCGGTAACATCGTGGGCTTTTTATGATACGATCTATACAGAACGCTATATGCAGACACCACAAGAAAACCCAAGTGGTTACGATGACAATTCGCCCTTTAATTATCCTGAAATGTTAAAAGGAAAGTATTTGTTGATACATGGTTCTGGAGATGATAATGTACATGTGCAAAATACAATGAGAATGGTAGAAGCCTTGATACAGGCGAACAAACAATTTGAATGGGCCATTTATCCAGATAAGAACCATGGTATTTATGGTGGTAACACCAGAGTACACCTCTTTAATAAAATGACAAACTTTGTAAAGGATAATCTGTAACAAAAATCTTTAGATAATCAAACTAAATATATAATGACAAATTCAATACCAGCTAATCAAAAACAACTTTTTGGACATCCTGTAGGGCTTTATATACTATTTTTTACCGAAATGTGGGAGCGCTTTTCTTACTATGGAATGCGTGCATTGTTTACCTTGTTTTTGGTTGCTGAAACTACTTCGAGTAACGCCGGTTTTGGGTGGTCAAACGATGAAGCCTTGGCATTGTACGGTTGGTACACCATGTTGGTTTATGTGTCTTCTATCCCTGGCGGATGGGTGGCCGATAAATTATTGGGGCAAAAGAAAACCGTAATGCTTGGAGGGGCGCTCTTGTGTATAGGGCACGCAGTATTGGCCTTAAATTCTGAGACTTCTTTTTATATTGGTTGTCTCTTTATCATTTTAGGTGTAGGGTGCCTAAAGCCCAATATTTCGTCTATGGTCGGGGGACTTTACCAACCTAAGGATGAAAGACGTGATTTAGGGTTTTATATTTTTTATATGGGTATTAATATTGGTGGTTTTTTAGCCCCTATCTTATGTGGTTATGTAGGTGAGAATATTAGTTGGCACTATGGATTTGGACTTGCCGCCATTGGAATGTTTATAGGTCAGGCAGTGTATATGTGGGGGCAAAAATATTTGGTTCACGTAGGAAACTTGATTAGCCGTAAAAATGAAAAAGATAGGGAGTTGTTGGATAGACCATTATCAAAAATAGAAAAAGACCGTATAAAAGTTCTGCTGATCTCCTTTTTATTGATAATTCTTTTTTGGGCCGCTTTTGAACAGGCCGGTGGTTTAATGAATCTGTATGCTTCTCAAAAAACAGATCGTAATTTCTTCGGGCTGTTTGAAATTCCTGCTTCGGTATTTCAATCTGTCAACTCATTTTTTATTATAACCCTTGCAACAGCTGTTGGCGCGTTTTGGTTAAAATGGCGTAAAAAAGGGAAAGAATCGTCCTCGATGTTTAAAATTGCGGTAGGTATGATCATTATGGCATTAGGTTTTGGGTTTATGAGTGCGGCGTCATTACAATATGAGGCAAACGGCTCATCGGCCATGTATTGGCTAATTTTGGCATATTTGCTCCATACTATTGGTGAACTGTGCGCCTCTCCCGTTTCATTGTCCTACATAACCAAGTTGGCGCCGTTGAAATACGCTTCAATTATTATGGGACTTTATTGGGCGGCAACAGGTCTAGGTAATAAGGTGGCCGGTCTAATTGGGCAAGCTTCCCAAGAGATGGGAGAATTCGAAATATTCACAGGTATTGCCGTAATATGGTCCTTGATAGGTATTTTGGTTATTTTATTGCTAAAACCTTTAAAACGTTTGTCGCACGGGGCGGAAGATGGCGAGACTAAGATTGCCTAATAGAGCATAGGTCCTTAAAGTAACAGGATTCTATTTTTTTAAAATCAATATAAAGTATAAACTCCCTTTTCGCCCGTGTGGTGAAAAGGGATGTTGTTTTTTTGGCAGGTTGCTTTCCAGCTTTGAACATAACTGTGGTAATTACTGCCATCCGCAATTATTATTTGTGGCATGGTGTCCGTTATTAAACGATCAAGGTTTATTTTAGGAGAATCTGTTAGCAGCACAATGTGCCCTTTATTTTCTTTTAGGTATAACCCAGAGCTGTCTATTCTAGAAAATAATATATCGTTGATATGATAGCTGTTTTGAAGTGCGTCGTATTTTATAATATCTATTCTTTCCTTAACAGCGTAGTTTTCTATTAATTTAGCAGAACGCTCAGGTTTGGAAGTATATACATACAGTTGTTTACCTGCTTTATGTGCGACGATAGAATTTTTGGTCTGATGAAAAATCAATAGACCATTGGTGGTGCTTGCCTTGTAGTTTGAATAAATGGTCCATGACTGAAAACAAAGCACGGCCACTAAAAAATGCACTGTTCTTTTAAAACTTATGCTCGTTAGCATAACTATCATTGCCCCGATAGCGATATAGCTCAATACAAGTTGTACGCCGTCAAAAGATATAGATGTAAAAAGGAAGGCTTCTTGTTCGGCTACCCAAGCCACTATACTGTTCATGATTCCTATCATTTCATTATATATCCATACAAGTGGTTTGGGCAACATATCAATAAGTGATAATGAGATGACCAGTATACCTGTACCTAAAACCAAACCTAAGAAGGGTACAATAAGTAGGTTGGATATAAAGAAAAGACCTGGAAATTGATGAAAGTAAAACAGGCTTATGGGCAATACACCCAATTGCGCCGCAATGCTTACCGATAAAAGTTGCCATATATAACGAACAATCTTGTTCTTTGGGGTCCAAAGTTTTTGTAATAAGGGGTAACACCAAACAATGGCAAAAACTGCCGCATAGCTCATTTGAAACCCTACTTGAAATAGTAGGTTGGGGTCAACAAAAAGCAATAAAAAGAACATGGATAAGGCCAAAATGTTAAAGGTATTGCTCGGCCTGTTTAGATATAGGGCGTAGGCAACGAATGTAAACATAGCGCAAGCGCGGATAATGGAGGGAGAAAAACCTGCCAAGAAAGCGAATCCCCAAAGCAAGAGAACCGTACAGCACAGAATAATGGTACGACCATTGGGCATATTTCTTAACGGGCGCAACAGAAACTGAATTAATAATAACAAAACGCCCACGTGTAGCCCGGAGACAGCTAGTATGTGTACGGCACCGGCATTTTTATAATCGGAATAGGTAACTTCGGAAATATCTGATCTTTGTCCTAGTATTAATGCTTGAATGATCGATAATTGTTCTTTTTCGAAATCTGCCGATTTTAACTTTTTAATAATATGATTTCTTGCTTTTTGGGCATATCCAAAAATGGTTCTGGTTCCATTCTCAGATTTAAAGTGGTTTGCGTTGTTAAGTTTTATTTGGTCGTAAACCCCCAACTTTTTCATATAATTTTTAAAATTGAACTGATGTGGGTTCAATGCGGGTTTTATGGGTATATATTTTGAATGGACCAAGACTTGGTCATCGATCTTTAATCTTGTAGAATCGGGAGCGGGTTTTTCGCTAAGAAGAATTTTGCCGGTAACATGTTGTTCGTTTACACTTATAACAGAGGCAATATAGTTTTGTGAAAATTGATTGGGTTTAAGAACATCGGTTATTGTTAATTTCCAGGTAGCTTCTTGTTCAATATTTAGATGCCGGTAGTGAGAGGAGTGGTTTATAGGTTGTGCATAAGTACCGATAAAAGCTCCTAAAGAAATGGTGGTGCATGCAGCTATGGCACCAAACAGTATAGATTTGTTGTTGTGGTCGTAGAACCTAAATAAGATTCCTAGACAACAAAGGAAGGCCAATGTTAAGACCAACAATAGGTTTAAGGGTATTGTAAAAAAGTGTCCTATTAATATTCCAAAAATGAGTAATAGCGTTAGTTTGATCGGAACGAACGCCAGTAGTTTCATTTTATAGTATTCTGGTTGCTTTTACAAAAGCTTGGTTCCAAAAACCTTCTCTTAGAGAAGAAATGGTTACACCTCTTGAAGTGGATGCATGAATAAATTTGATTTCGTCCTTTTCTACTTTTACGACCATACCCACATGGTTGATGCGCTTGGCGCCTTTACTGGTTTTAAAGAAAAGTAAATCGCCCTTTTCTACATCTTTGATCCTTATTTTTTTGCCTTGCTGTGCCATACTAGCCGAAGTTCTGGGCAATTGTATGTCATGTTCACCGAATGAAACATAAAGTAATCCAGAGCAGTCCATTCCCTTTTTGGTGGTGCCCCCAAACTTATAGCGCACGCCAGAAAATGTAAGGGCGGTATTAATAACTTCATCGGCCTTTGTCTTCTTGGGGGATCTTGGTTTTGTTCGGTTGGTATTCTCTTTGGGTGGCGTATCTATTCCCCTGCGTTCTTTGTCGGCCGCAGCCACCGACACCGTGCGATCTTTTATTGAAACACTTTTTTTAGAGGTTCCGCAACTGGCAACCAAAGTAAGAAGAATAATAACTGTTAATGTACGCATGTATATCAAGTAGTATCTTATACTTGAACATCAAAATTATAGAATTATTTTATAACCTGTTCATTTCGTTTATGATTTGGCATTTTCTATAATGTGTGCAGCTGCTTTTTTACTGGCTCCTTCCCCTCCCAATTTTGTTTTTAAGAGGGTGTAATTTTTTAGTATTTCTTCTCTTTTTGGACCTTCTAAAATGGAAGAAAGTTCTTGTTTTAGCATATGATGGTTCAGGTCCGATTGTATCAATTCTTTGACTACTTCTTTTTTCATGATTAAATTGACCAAAGAAATGTATTCCAATGTAATAATGCGTTTTGCAATTTGATATGAAATCCAATTGGCTTTGTAGCAAACAACCTGTGGCACTTCGAACAGGGCAGTTTCCAGAGTTGCGGTACCACTTGTTACCAAGGCTGCTTTTGCTAGGGTAAGTAGGTCGTAGGTACAATTGTATACAATTTTTACGTTCTGGTCCTTTAAAAAAGGAGTGTAAAAATCAAGATCCAAACTTGGGGCACCCGCAATTACAAATTCATAATCGGAAAAATCAGAGGTAATGGAAAGCATAATGGACAACATTTTCTGTACCTCTTGCTTTCTGCTTCCTGGTAAAAGTGCTATTATGGGTTTGTTCGGATCAAGGTTATGTGTAGACCTAAACTTGTCATCGTCCAATGTAGGTCTATTGGAAATAGCATCTATTAACGGATGCCCTACAAAATTGACGGGAAAACCATGCTTTTCTTCATAGAATTCTTTTTCGAAGGGGAGAATTACATGCATGGCATCGATGTCTCTCTTAATTTTTTCGATTCGGCCCTCACGAGAGGCCCATATTTGTGGAGAGATGTAGTAATTTGTCTTGTAACCGTTTTCTTTGGCCCATTTGGCAATTCGTAAATTAAAGCCGGAATAGTCTATAAAAACAATGATATCGGGGTCAAAGTTCGCAATGTCAGTCTTGCAAAAACTTATATTCTTAAAAATGGCATTAAGGTTCATCAATACCTCTATGAATCCCATAAAGGCCATTTCTTTATAATGCTTGACCAGGTCGCCACCTGCTTGTTGCATTAAATCACCTCCCCAACATCTAATATTTGCTTCGGGGTCTTGCAGTTTTAATGCTTTTATAAGGTTCGAACCATGAAGGTCTCCAGAAGCTTCACCTGCGATGATGTAATATTTCATCTTAAAAAACCTTGTAGTAAAGAATTATAAAAGCGGTCAAAATAGTGGCAATAAGAACCCCCTTGGCCCTTTGGTCTCTTTTTATTCTTAAAAAACCAAAAAAAGCTACGAGGTTTAAAATGGCCCCCAAAGCCAAAAGACTTCCAACATGACCTTGGGCGATGGCAGCACTAAAAGTTTCTGGAATGTTCATGTCAGAGAACAACAATATATATGCCAATGTGCCAATGGTATTGGCGATGACGCCTACTATGAAGCCGATGGCCAATTCTTTTTTAGTGTTCATTTAGTTTCCAATTATTAATATCAGGTATAACATGGTGGGCCGTAAGGTCGAATTGAGTGGGAACAACCGAAACATAGCCGTTGGCCAGTGCCCATTCGTCGGTATCCTCACCTTTGTCCAGTAGTTCGAACTCGCCCGTGAGCCAATAGTAATCTTTGCCCATTGGATTGGTTCGTTTGTCGAATTTCTCTTTCCAATTCGCCTTTGCCTGTCTACAGATTTTAATTCCCTTGATTTGTGATTTATCCAAGTTGGGAATATTTACGTTCAAGACTACACCTTTTGGCATGCCATTGTTCAAAGCTTCTCTCACAATACTTTTAATATGTTGTTCCGCTTGTGAAAAATCTGCATCCCAATTATAGTCGCACAAAGAAAAACCGATGGCGGGCACTCCTTCTATTCCGGCCTCTATTGCCGCGCTCATTGTGCCTGAGTAAATAACGTTGATTGATGAGTTGGATCCATGGTTTATGCCGCTGACACATATATCTGGTTTTCTGTCCAACAGCTCTTGCAGGGCAAGTTTTACACAATCGGCAGGCGTGCCGCTACAGCTATATTCTTCTGTTCCCGTATGGCTTAGGTCAACAAGCATTTTTTTTGAATAAATGGTGCTGTCGAGAGTAATGGCATGTCCCATACCGGATTGTGGACTGTCAGGGGCAACGACAACTACATCTCCCAAGTCTTTCATATACGATACCAATGCCCGAACTCCCGGAGCGGTAATTCCGTCATCATTGGTGACCAATATCAAAGGTTTTTTCATCAGATATACTTTCTAGGGTAAAAATACGTTTTTAAATAGGATTGAACGATTTCGGCGTTTAACAAAAAATTAATCTCCTGTGTCCCTGTTGGCATGGTTTTTTCTTTATCTTAGAGGATTATGGCTTGTAAAAAGGCCTCGAAATTTCAAATTCCAAGATTTTGAAAAATAGATTTAAAATGATTTTTATGAAAAGAAATTTAGCCTACGTTTTAACGGTGATGCTTATAGCGGTCGCCTCATGTAGCTTCACCAATAAAACTTTTGAAAATGACGACAAGGACAAGTTACTTCTAGATCTGATTACCTATGTATTAGAAAAGGGGCATTACGAACCCAAAGACATAGATGACGATTTTTCGGTAAGTGTTTTTGAGGATTTTATAGATGTCATTGATCCTACAAAACGTTATTTTCTGGCATCTGATATCGAAGAATTTGAACAGTATAAGTTTCAAATAGATGATCAGATCAAGAATACCGATATTACTTTCTTTAATGTGGTCTATGAAAGATTGATGCAAAGAATGGACGAGGTTAAGTCTATTTATAAAGAAATTCTGGAAAGGCCCTTTGATTACAATGAAAACGAAAGTATCAATATAAAGTACGACGAACAGCCTTTTGCCGGTAACAAGGAAGAGTTGAAGGAAAGATGGCGAAAGCAGTTAAAATATGCGACCTTGGGTACTTACGACTCTAAATTGTCCCATTTGGAAAAATCCGCATCGGACTTTTCGGATGACCATGACCATGAGGCCCACACTCCTGAAGAGGCGGAAATGGAAGCCCGAAAATCTACGGAGACCACTTTGGATGAATTCTTTGATTTTATAGAAGATCTAGAACGTAAAGATTGGTTTGTACAGTACATTAATACCATTGTTGATGAGTTTGATCCACATACATTTTATTTTGCTCCAGAAGACAAAGAAAGATTCGATGTTAGTATGTCGGGTAAATTTGAGGGTATAGGGGCAAGGCTTCAAAAGAAACCTGAAGGGGCCAAGATAGTAGAAATTATATCTGGGGGACCTGTATGGAGAGATGGTAGATTGGAAGTTGGGGATGAAATCGTTAAAGTAGGCCAAAACGGACAAGAACCTATAGACATTGTTGGTATGCGTTTAGACGATGCCATTAAATTAATAAAGGGAGCACAAGGTACTGTTGTAGATTTGACAGTTAGAAAAGTGGATGGTTCCTTTGAGGAAATTTCTTTGGTAAGGGATGTAGTGGAGCTAGAAGAATCTTATGCAAAATCGGCTTATATTCTTAAAGGCGATGAAAAATTTGGGTTGATCAACCTACCTAAGTTTTATGTTGATTTTGAAGATTATAGTGAAAGAAATGCCGCTACCGATGTTGCCAAGGAAGTAGAGCGTTTAAAACAAGAAGGTGCGGAAGGTTTGATCTTGGATTTAAGGGACAATGGTGGTGGATCATTGAAAACAGTCGTGGAAATGGCGGGTCTGTTTATAAAAGAAGGACCTATCGTGCAGGTAAGATCTGGTAACAAGGAAAAAGAGATCTATGATGATAAGGATGAAAGAATACAATGGGACGGACCTTTGGTAATATTGGTGAACGAGCTTTCGGCCTCGGCGTCCGAGATTTTGGCAGCTGCAATGCAAGATTATAAAAGGGCCATAGTTATTGGTAGTAAGCAGACCTTTGGTAAGGGTACGGTACAAAATGTAATTCCCTTGGCAAATATGCTCAGAAGTAACGAGCATGGTGATTTGGGAGCTATTAAATTGACAACTCAGAAATTTTACCGAATCAACGGTGGTTCTACACAGTTAGAAGGTGTAAAGAGTGATGTTGTTGTACCAGATAAGTACAGTTACATTGATTTAGGAGAAAAGGATCAAGCCAACCCTTTAAAATGGGATAAGATTACCCCTGCCGAGTATGAAGCTTGGGACGGTTATATAGATTATGAGCAAACTATAGAGAACAGTAAAAAGAGAATGGCGAACAATCCACAGATCAAACTCATCGAAGAAAATGCCAAGTGGATAAAATCTGAACAAGACGAAACAGAGATTCCTTTAAACTATACCGCTTATAAAGAGGAAAAAGAAAAGGATAAAAAACAATCGGATTATTACAAGAAATTATCGGAATATGATTCTAAATTGACTTTTGGGTCATTGAAATACGAGCAAGAGCTATTTACCAAAGATTCTGTGTTAAGAGAGAAAAGAGATCGTTGGCATAAGAATTTGGCGAAGGATATTTATGTAGAGGAAGCTGTGAACGTATTGGAGGATTTAAAAATGAACAACATTAAAAACATTAAGTTGGCCAGTAGGGCTAAAAACTAAACAGTGTTGTTACCGTATAAAAAAACCGCTCGAAAGAGCGGTTTTTTGTTTTTATGACCTATGAATTTTAGGCTTATGGAATAAGTTGTTTTTTGTGTGATCGCAATAAGCGGTTGCCGATAATTGTTTTACGCCAATTTCTCGTAATGAAGTTTTCTTAATTTGGCCAATTTAGGATTGATTACTACTTGGCAATAACCCTGTTCCGAATTGTTTTTGTAATAATCTTGGTGATAGTCCTCAGCTTCGTAAAAGGGTCCTAAGGGACTAATTTCAGTAACAATGGGGTCTTGATAGAAAGAAGCCATTTTATTCACGACCTCTATTGCGGTCTTCCGTTGATCTTCGTTGTTGTGATAGATTACGGAACGGTATTGGGTTCCAACATCGGCCCCTTGCCTGTTAAGTGTGGTAGGGTCGTGTGTGGTCATAAATATTTCCAATATGTCGGTTAACGAGATTATGCTTGGGTCAAAAGTAATTTGTACCACTTCGGCATGCCCGGTTAGTCCCGAGCATATTTCTCTATAGGTGGGTTTGCCAGGTGCCGTGCCCCCGGTATAACCAGAGATTACCGAGGAGACTCCCTTGACCTTTTGGAATACAGCTTCTGTACACCAGAAGCATCCTCCACCCAAGGTGATGGTTTCCGGGTTGTTAGTGTTCATTAGTGGTCTCTTTTTGCATTTTTAAAGATTCTGAGTTGATACAATAGCGTAATCCACTTGGGGGAGGGCCGTCGGGGAACACATGTCCCAAATGGGCGTCACAAGTATTGCAAAGTACTTCTACCCTGATCATTCCAAATGAGGAATCTTTAATGTATTTTATGGCATTGTCCTTTATGGGTTGTGTAAAACTGGGCCAACCGGTGCCCGACTCAAACTTTATGGTCGAATCGAATAAAGGTGTACCGCAACAAACACATTCGTATTTTCCTGCATCGTGGGCACTACATAGGGCTCCTGAATGTGGAGCTTCGGTTCCCTTTTTTCGGGTAATTCCATATTGCTCTGGAGTTAATATCTCTTGCCATTCCACTTCACTTTTTTCAACTCTTTTATCGGGAACGGGATTGCCGTTCACCGTATAATGAATAATATCTTTCCAAGTTATAGCCATGTTTTTGTCTTTCTTAAAGTGTTTTCAGAATTAGTCCTTAGTCGATATAAGCGTCTAAATCTTACAAATTTGAACTAAATTTGAACAATGCGCATACCTAGTAAAAATAGAACAATTTATTCCATTTTAATACTGTTTTGTATTATTGGATTTTGGTTATTCGATAATTTTTATACCCCTAGTACTTATTCTGAATCTGATAAGGAAAGTACCAATAACGAGTTTCCGGCAGTCTTCTTGCCGAATACCACTACGGGAGAAGTTGTAAACCATTCTTATTATACACTTTCTTATAATGAGGATTATGAGCAGGCAGAGTGGGTGGCATATATTCTTAAAAAAGAACATTTGACCTATGACGATAGAAAGCGACCTTATTTTATAGAAGATCCGTGGGTAAGGACAAAATCTGCTGACTGGAGAAATTATAAAGGTTCTGGTTATGATCGCGGGCATTTGGTGCCGGCGGGCGACCGTAGGTTTTCTGAACAGGCATATAATGAAACCTTCTATACTAGTAATGTGAGTCCTCAAAATAGGGAGTTTAATGCCGGTCTTTGGAACAGGCTGGAGAAGAAGACCCGGCAATGGGCAAAAAAACATGGTGTTTTATATGTGGTTACTGGCGGTGTACTGCAGCCCGGCCTAAAAGAAATAGGGAGTGAAGATGTAGCCGTTCCCGATTATTTTTACAAGATAGTGGCCCGTAAAAATAAAGGGACCGTTAAAGCAATAGCTTTTTTAATGCCCAATAAGGAGCAAAATACCCCCATGCAAAAATTTGTAGTATCGATAGACCATTTAGAACAATTGACGGGAATCGATTTTTTTCAAAAATTGGACAAAGAGAAACAGGCGATTCTTGAGTCTGGTGTAGCACTTGATAATTGGAAATTCTAAAAACTTTCTTTTAACCTGTTGGTGTCAAGCTTTAGAAAGATAAACAATAAGACGGTAAAGAAAAGAAGCCCAGATCCCCCATAGCTAAAAAAGGGCAACGGAATGCCGATGGTAGGTAGAACACCTATAACCATTCCGATATTAATGAAATAATGAATCAATAAAATTGAAATTACGCCATAACCGTACATTCTGGAGAATGCATTTTTTTGTCGTTCTGCAAGATATATCAACCTTAAAAAAAGTATCGAAAAAAGGAAGACAACGGTAGCCGTACCAATAAAGCCCCATTCTTCGCCTACAGAGCTAAATATGTAATCTGTGTGTTGTTCGGGTACAAAATTCCCTTTTGTTCTTGTTCCTTCCAAGAAACCCTTACCAAAAAAGCCACCGGATTCAATGGCCTTTTCCGATTGGTAGGTGTTGTAGCCTATGGTTTTGCGAATCTCTTCCAATTTGTCCGGATCTTTTTCTAGACGTAACCATAAACTAAAACGGTCTCTATGCCTTTGTTCAAAAACGTTGTTAAAAACAAAATCAACCGACAGAGAGAATAATATGATGGCGATAACCCCTAGAACAAGGGGTATAACCGGTAATTTGAACGACTTTCTTTTTAATAGATAAAATAGGGCTATGAGCAGGGCAAGGCCTATGATGAGCCATGTGGTGCCGAACATAAGGGTAATGATAAAAATAAGGATTAAAGAAAAACCTATACCCAGATAAAATAAAGGTAAACCTTCCCTAAAAATCACGAATACCAAAGCAAAGAACACCAGGGCACTTCCGGGGTCGGGTTGAGGTATAATTAGTATTGCAGGTAGCAAAATTATTAATAAGGCATATAATTGATCTTTTCTTCTGCGTAGGTCTGTTTGTATATCGCTAAGGTATTTTGCCAATGCCAAAGCCGTTGTCACTTTGGCAAGTTCTGAAGGCTGTAGGTTAAAAAAACCAAGGCTGTACCATGAGGTAGCCCCTGCAATTGTTTTTCCAAAAGCAAAAAGTCCCAGGAGCAGCGCAATCGAAATTAGGTAAAATAGGCTAGCAAACCGCTCGTAAAAGTTGGCTTCGAGTCCTAAAACTATAAAAATGGAGATCAGACTTGTTATAATGAAGAAGAGCTGTTTGCCGTGAAGTGTGCCAAAATCAAAAATAGAGGCATTTTCTTCGGTAAAAGTGGTAGAATAGATGCTGACCCATCCTATAGTGACAAGAGATAGGTATATAAATATTGTAAGCCAATCTATTCTTTTTAGAATCTTACCAAACACGCTCGTTTATTTTAAATTCTTTACCGCTATAAGGTTTGGCATATTCATCTTCCAAGGTCTTTTCTAACATCCTTTTTTCAAGGTCTGTTCTGGTAATTTCGCCCTTTAAATACTTTTCTATCATTAAAGATGCAATATGGCCTGCGTACCTTGATCCAAAGTAACCGTTTTCTATATAAACGGCAATTGCAATTTTAGGGTCTTCCACCGGTGCAAAGGCTACAAAGACCGAATGGTCGGTAAGTTGGGTTCGTACGCCGTTTATTCTGGTGAAATTTTCGGCAGTTCCTGTTTTACCTGCAATTTCGATACCTGGTATCTGTAACCATCTAGCGGTTCCTTTGGTATATACATTGGCCATTCCCTCAATTACTGGTTCAAAATATTTGGGATCTATCGTGGTGTGTTTTGGTTCTGTGTATTTTGGGTTTGTTATATCTTTTCCTTCGACTTTTTTTAAGATATGTGGGGTGTAGTAGTACCCTCTGTTGGCAATGGCGGCGGTCATGTTTGCCAATTGAACGGGAGTGGCCAATATTTCCCCTTGCCCAATAGAGTTAGAAATAATAAAGCTGGAACTCCATCTATTATCCCCGTACCACTTATCGTAATATTCTTTGTTGGGTATTCTTCCTTTTTGTCCAAAAGGAAGATCGTATCCAAGGTAGTCTCCCAATCCAAAACTTTTTATATGCTTTTCCCAGACATCCATTCCTTCGTCGGTGGTGTCGAACTTTTCGAATATCTTTCGAAAGGCACCGGCAAAATAAGCGTTACAGGATTTGTAGATGCCATCGTTCAATTTACGAAGGCCACCACCACAATGACAACCTCTTTTTGTTTTTCCGACATAGAAGCCATTATAGCACCTTATTGTGGTATTTTCGTCTATTACCCCTTCTTGCAGGGCTACAAGGGCATTTAAGGTCTTAAAAGGGGAGCCTGGTGGTTGCTGTGCATGTATAGAGCGGTCCCAAGTTGGGTTGGCTATGGTGTCGTTATAAAGAGCGGTATAGTTTTTTGATCTTTGTCTTCCTACTAGTAATGAGGGGTCGTAGGTAGGGCCGGATATCATGGTCAAAATTTCTCCGGTTTTGGGTTCTATTGCAACAATGCCTCCTCTTTTTCCTACCATTAGGCGCTCTCCATATTCTTGCAATGTTTTGTCTAGGGTGATGCTTATCTGTTTTCCAGGTTCGGGCAAGGTGTCCAATGATCCATTTTTATAAGGACCGATATCTCTGTTAAAACGGTCTTTTTGTATGTATTTTACACCTTTTCTGCCTCTTAGTAAATCTTCATAATAACGCTCTACGCCCGTTCTTCCTTTTAATTCTCCTTGAACATAGTACTTGTTTTTGGCCAAGTCTCCTTCGTTTACTTCGCTAATGTAGCCTAAGACATTTGCCGCACTTTTGGTGTCGTAATATCGTAATGAACGTTTTTGGATGTAGAACCCTTTGTATTTACGCATCTTTTCTTGTAACCGAGCATAATCGGTCTTCGATAATTGGGGCACAAGAACGGAAGGAAGCCTAGGGGAGTAGACTTTTGCCTTTCTTAACTTCTCTATAAACTTTTCTTTCTCTATTCCTAGCAATGTGCAAAACTCCAAGGTGTCCAATGGCTGAACCTCTCGTGGTATTACCATGACATCGTAGGCTGGGTCGTTGCCTACAAGTAATTTTCCGTTTCTATCATAAATATAACCTCTCTCAGGGTAGCTATATACCCTTTTAATACTTGGGTCCTCTAAAACTTGGTCCGGTGAGAAGCTAAATATTTGAAGGTACGACAACCTACTTAAAAAAGTAATGCCTATGGTTATTATTATAGATGACAGAAGAATTTTTCTCATTCTTTCTTGGTACTGAATAAAGAACTAAACAATAAGCACAAAATTATAGATGCGAGTCCAATAGTTAAAGTTTTTTGAATAATTAACAGGATATTCGCGATGCTAAAAATTTCTAGCGTAAAATAAATAACATGATGGATTACAATTAATAACGCTAAAAAGGTGAATTGTTGTGCTTTGGTGGTGCTATTTAGTTTAAAACTTTGAAATTCATAGTTTACACCGAAAACGAATCTCATGATAGCAGGTCTTAAATAGGCGATAGATACCGTTGCAGCAGCATTTAAGGCCAGGGTGTCAGAGAATATGTCGATAAAAAAGCCCAATAAAAAGCTTGTTAAAATAAAGGAGGTCCTATTTTCTTTAATAGGGTACCAATAAATAAAAAGTACATAGACCATAGGGTTTATGTAACCAAAGAAATTTAGTCTATTGAATACAAGAACCTGGACCAGGATAAGCAAGGTAAACCTTAAGATATTTATAAAAAAAGAACTATTGATCATTGGATAAGGTTTCTTCTTGTAGTTCTAATATTTCTTGACGGTGTAAGTTCTTTATAATATAGACATTCTTAAGGTTTGTCATGTCATTAAAAAGAGAAACGTCTATATAATAAAAACTTTTTGATTTGTCCAGATCGAATTTTTTGATGGTTCCTATGGGGATGTTTTCAGGAAAGATACTGCTCATGGCGCCGGTAACAATAGTGTCCCCTATGGTAAGAGGTACTAATCTGGGGATATCTACAAGTTGTACCGTGTTGTAGTTTTTTGTGTCCCAGACCAAAGAACCAAAGTGGTTCGAGTTTTTTATTTTGGCGTTGATATTGGATTTCTCGTTGAGAATGCTTTGAACGGTGGCAAAACCTTCTGAAGTATTTTCTATGATACCAAGAATGCCTTTGGCCGTTATCACCCCCATATCTTGCTCTATGCTATCTTTACGGCCTTTGTTAATGGTGATGTAATTGCGTAGGTCCGAAAAGCTGTTCTTTATAACCCTTCCCCTTACCAAGGAGTAATTTTTTTCCAGCGAGTCTATTGGCGCGGGTATATCTGATAAGTTTGTTTTTTTGTTATATAGTTGATGCCTTAACCTTTCGTTTTCCTGTAGTAAACTCTCGTTTTCTTCCCTTAGACCAAAATAAGAAGTGGTATTGTCAAAAAATTCATAAATATTGCCAGAAAAATAGTTGGCAGAATTTAGGAATTTAGACTGGTGGTACGAGTGTGATTGAAAAGTGAAGATAAATGAAACGAAAAGCAAAAAGAGATATAGCAAGAAGATTTTATACCTAATAAGGAAATTGATAATCTGTTGCATTCACTTTTAAATTTTCATTGTAGGTAATTCCTAATGGGCAATTACTTTATCAAGATGCTCTTATACCTTTCCAAGTTTTTTAACGCTATTCCGGTGCCTCGAACAACCGCTCTAAGGGGGTCTTCGGCAATATAAACGGGTAAATCCGTTTTTTGTGAAAGTCTTCTGTCCAATCCACGAAGCATAGATCCTCCGCCCGCCAAGTAGATTCCTGTATTGTATATGTCCGCAGCCAATTCTGGAGGAGTTTGTGATAGGGTTTCCATTACTGCATCCTCTACACGAAGAATGGATTTGTCCAAGGCCTTGGCTATTTCTCTGTAAGAAATCTGTACCTGTTTTGGCTTTCCTGTCAAAAGATCTCGTCCTTGAACGGATTTCTCGTCCGGAGGAGACTGTAAATCTTCTGTCGCAGATCCTATTTCGATCTTAATGGCTTCTGCCGTGCTTTCCCCTACATAAAGGTTGTGTTGGGTACGCATGTAGTAGATAATATCGTTGGTAAATACATCACCCGCAATTTTCACCGATTTATCACAAACGATACCACCAAGGGCAATTACCGCTATTTCGGTAGTACCACCGCCTATATCTACGATCATGTTCCCCTTGGGTTGCATAATATCCAAACCAATACCTATGGCCGCGGCCATAGGCTCGTGGATCAAGTATACTTCTTTGCCGTTTACACGTTCTGCAGATTCTTTAACCGCGCGCATTTCCACTTCTGTAATACCGCTAGGAATGCATATTACCAAGCGCAATGCTGGTGGAAACCATTTTTTCTTTAATGCCGGAATGTTTTTGATGAACATCATCAACATCTTTTCAGATGCATCAAAATCGGCAATTACACCGTCCTTTAGCGGTCTAATGGTTTTTATGTTCTCATGGGTCTTTCCTTGCATCATGTTGGCCTCTTTGCCAACTGCAATAATTTTTCCGCTAATTCTATCTCTGGCAACAATGGAAGGGCTATCGACAACCACTTTGTCCATGTGAATGATTAACGTGTTAGCGGTACCTAAATCAATGGCTATCTCCTCGGTTAAGAAATCAAAAAATCCCATATAATAATTTTGGTTATGGATTAGGGGGTGTAATTCATCGACAAAAGTAGTAAAATTAATGCTTAAAATGACGTGTGCCCGTCATCACCATAGAAATTTCGTTTTCATTGCAATAATCTACACTCAATTGATCTTTTATAGATCCTCCAGGTTGTATAACGCTGGTAATACCTGCTTTATGCGCAATTTCTACACAATCGGGGAAAGGGAAAAACGCGTCACTGGCCATTACGGCTCCTTTTAGGTCAAAATTAAAGGATTGTGCTTTATGGATTGCTTGGTTTAAGGCATCTACCCTAGAGGTTTGTCCGGTTCCACTGGCACAAAGTTGTTTGTTCTTTGCCAAGACGATCGTGTTTGATTTTGTGTGCTTGCAAAGTTTGGAAGCAAACAACAAATCTTCTATTTCCTGATCCGAGGGCGTAAGCTTGGTCGCTGTTTTTAAATCTTCGCGAGTATCGGTTTTTGCGTCTTTTTCTTGTAACAATATACCGTTTAGGCATGTGCGTACTTGGTTGTGAGGCAGTTCGATATCGTTTTGGATCAAGATAATCCTGTTCTTTTTGCCTTTTAATAGCTCAAGGGCCTCTTCTGAATAGCTAGGCGCAATAACTACCTCGCAAAATAATTTGTGAATTTCCTCGGCAGTGGCCTTGTCTATCTCTTTGTTGCTAATGAGTACTCCCCCAAAAGCCGATACAGGGTCACCTGCAAGGGCATCTATATAAGCTTGGTGTAGCGTATCTCGTTGAGCCAATCCGCACGCATTGTTGTGTTTTAGGATCGCGAAAGTAGGGGCGTCGTTTTTAAACTCACTCATTAAGTTTACGGCAGCATCAACATCCAATAGATTGTTGTATGAGAGTTCCTTACCGTGTAATTTTGAGAACATGGCATCAAAATCCCCAAAGAAAAATCCTTTTTGGTGAGGGTTTTCCCCGTATCGAAGTACCTTCCCGTTGGTCTCACTTATTTTTAGTGCGGCCAAATCATGGTCTTGATTAAAATAATTGAAGATAGCCGTGTCATAGTGAGATGAAACGTTAAAAGACTTTGCGGCAAAACGTTTGCGTTCTTCTAAAGTGGTAGTACCGTTTCCGTTAGAGATGATCTCTAAAAACTCGGCATAATCTTCCATGGAAGAAACGCAGAGTACATCTTTAAAGTTTTTGGCTGCAGCGCGTATCAATGATATTCCTCCGATATCTATTTTTTCTATGATCTCTTGTTCCGAAGCTCCGCTTGCAACTGTTTTCTCAAAAGGATAAAGGTCTACGATGACTATATCTATCTGTGGAATTTCAAACTCGGTCAACTGCGCCATATCACTTTCATTGTCCTGTCTGTTCAAAATACCTCCAAACACCTTTGGGTGTAATGTTTTTACTCTTCCGCCTAAAATAGAAGGGTAGCTGGTCACCTCTTCTACCGGAACCACGTCTATCCCCAGGTCTTTGATGAATTTCTCTGTACCACCCGTAGAGTATATGGTGATACCAAGTTCTTGAAACTTCTTGACAATGGGTTCTAGGCCATCTTTATGAAATACGGAAATAAGAGCCGAAGTGGCTTTTTTTGAGCTGCTCATTTTAAAGGTGCTTAAAGTTTACTATTAAGGCAACAAAAGTAATTTTTTTAAAAGTAGCAGAACACTGAGTTTATCAACAAAAACAATAAAGTTTTAAAGAATTTTGGCAACCTCCTCGTTTACGAATTCTAAAAAGCTTTCGTCTTCTTCCGTAAAAGGGTTTGGAGTGTTCGAGTCAATGTCTATTTGACCAATGTTTTCTCCATTTACAAATAAAGGGACAACAATTTCGGCTTTAACGGTAATACTGCAGGCTATATAATTGTCTTGGGCCTTAACATCGGGCACTACAAAGTTTTGGTTGCTTTCGGCTACCTGTCCGCAAATTCCTTTTCCGAATGGAATGGTAGTATGGTCTGTAGGTTCACCGGCATAAGGCCCTAGATTCAATTCGCGCTTGTCGCCATTTTTAAAATAAAAGCCTACCCAGTCATAATGTGGTACTTCAGATTTTAATAGGTCACAGATTTTCTGCATTATGGTTTTTGGGTCGTTATTCGATTCTATAATAGAACTTATGCGAGGGCGTAAGGCATCAAACATGGCAATAAATTTATATTTGATGCAAAAATGGTGCTTAAAACCTATATCTACAATACCTTGCGTATAAATATTCGTTAAGAATTGCGGTTTGGTTAAAAATCCAATTTTTATATTTTGTAACTTTGCAGCGATGAAAAATTTGCTTCACAAATTGTTTTCTGTATCAATGGCATTGTTGCTGTTGTTGTCCACTATATCTTGGACGGTAGAAAAACATATGTGTATGGGGCGGATTATGGACATCGCCTTGTTCGATCAAGCGGAGAGCTGTTGTCCGGATATAGGTTTTGTTTCCTTGAAAGACGAAGGCATAAAAAAAGAACATTGTTGCCATAACGAGGCCTTTACCATGCAGGGTCAAGATAATTTGACCCATAATTTTTCAGATGTAAGTTTTTCACAACAGGTGTTCTTGGTATCCTTTACCAGTTCTTACGTAGGTTTGTTTAGAGAGCCTATTTTGAAGAATACCGTTTTTAGGTCTTATCCTCCTCCTCTTCTGGATAAGGATCTAAATATTCTTCACCAAGTGTTTCTAATTTGATTTGTTTTTAGTTTCGTTCTTGTTACACTTTTTTGAAGTGCTTTTGGCGTTTATATGCCATGGTATTTTAATAGTTTTCAATTTTCTAAAAACCATCAAATGACAACTAAATTCCATGTTAAAAATATGGTCTGCGACCGATGTAAGATGATCGTTTCCCAGTCGTTACAGGAACTCGGCGTTTCTTTTCTGGATGTGGACTTGGGTGTTGTTACCCTTGCCTCCGAGCCTTCTTGGGATCTTGGGCGGGTACGTACTGTTTTAGAAAGTAAAGGTTTTGAATTGATTACCGACAAGGAAGAAATTATCGTAGAAAGGATAAAATCGGAACTGTTATCTTTTGTAGATGCCCAAATGAAGGACAACGAGGAGAATGTATCTGTCTATCTTTCAAAAAGACTGAACCGGGATTACTCTTTTTTGAGTAAGCTATTTAGTAAAAAGAAAGGTGTTTCTATAGAAAAATATGTCATAGGCCTAAGAATAGAAAAGGTGAAGGAGCTTATACAGATGAATGTCTTAAGTTTTTCTGAGATGGCCTATACTATGGGGTACAAAAGCAGTAGTCATTTGGCAAGGCAATTTAAGGCGGTTACCGGTTTGTCCATGACCGAGTACAAAGGTTTACGGAAACCGGATCGAAAACCTTTGGACCAAATTATATAAGTCTTAACCATAACTAGTCAAAAGCCCTGGGTATTAGGGGTGTAATTTTGCAGTGTATTTAAAGATTGTAGTAATGAAGAAAACATATCATATACACGGAATGAGCTGTAACGGCTGTAGGACGCATGTGGAGCAGACTTTGTCCAATATTGAAGGAGTGAAGGGTGTTTCGGTAGATTTAGAAAAGGCCGAGGCAGTTTTGGAGATGGATGAGCGGTTGTCTTTGGGTGATTTGCAAGAAGCGATGAAAGCGGATGGCGGACATTATTCCATTCATAAATTGGGTGAACATAAACATGAAGTTATCAAACCTAAAAAAGCGGAAAATGGCAACGGCACTTTTTATTGCCCCATGCACTGCGAAGGTGATAAGACGTATACAGAGCCCGGAGACTGTCCGGTTTGCGGTATGGATCTGGTGGAAGAGGTAGGTTCGGTGGTCGGTGGCCCCCAAGAATATACATGCCCCATGCATCCTGAGGTTGTAAGCGAAGAACCTGGTGATTGTCCTATTTGTGGTATGGATTTGGTGGCTAAACAGGCCGATGTATCCGCAGAGGAGAAAAGCTATAGAAGGTTATTGGGCAAGTTTAAGATAGCCGTTGCTTTTACCTTGCCAATTTTCATTATTGCAATGTCCGAGATGATACCTGGTAAGCCACTTCAAGGTATTTTAAGCTTAAAGCATTGGAACTGGGTGCAGTTCGTATTGTCTGTTCCTGTCATATTTTATGCTACTTGGATGTTCTTTGAGAGGGCTTACCGTTCTGTAAAAACATGGAATTTGAACATGTTTACCTTGATCGGTATTGGGGCGGGAGTTGCATGGTTGTTCAGTGTATTCGCTATTTTGGTTCCCGATTTTTTTCCTTCTCAATTTAAAACCGATCAGGGGACGGTACATGTGTATTTTGAGGCCGCTACCGTGATTCTTACGTTGGTGCTTTTTGGGCAGTTGCTGGAGGCCCGTGCCCATAGTAAAACAAATACTGCCGTAAAAGAGCTATTAAAACTAGCGCCTAACAGGGCTGTGCGGATTATAGACGGTAGAGAAGAGACCATTGCGATCGATAAAATTTCGAAAGGGGATTTACTTCGTGTAAAACCTGGAGATAAAATTCCGGTAGATGGGGTTATTGAGGAAGGTGAAAGTACGGTGGACGAATCTATGATTACCGGGGAGCCTGTTCCGGTTTATAAAGTAGTTGGTGACCATGTGAGTTCGGGAACCATAAACGGAAAACGTTCGTTTGTAATGAAAGCCGAAAAAGTAGGTGCCGAGACTTTATTGTCCCAGATTGTGGATATGGTAAACAAGGCCAATAGAAGTCAGGCTCCTATTCAAAAATTGGCAGATAAGATTTCTGGCTATTTTGTGCCTGCTGTGGTTTTTATAGCGATAGTTACGTTCATTGTTTGGGTTGTTTTTGGGCCAGAACCGGCTTATGTGTACGCCTTGGTGAACGCTATTGCCGTGTTGATCATTGCATGCCCGTGTGCTTTAGGTCTGGCAACTCCAATGTCGGTAATGGTCGGTGTAGGTAAAGGGGCGCAATCGGGGGTCTTGGTCAAAAATGCCGAAGCTCTAGAACGTATGGATAAGATAAACACCTTGGTTGTAGACAAAACGGGCACCATAACCGAAGGTAGGCCGTCTGTGGAAATGGTTGGGAATGTGGGCGATGTTGATTCGAAAAAGGTGTTGCAGTACATTGTTTCTTTGAACCAGTATAGTGAACATCCCTTGGCCGACGCTACGGTGAAATATGGCAAAGAGAAGAACGTGGCCTTTATAAAGGTAGACGATTTTGATTCTGTGACCGGTATGGGGGTTAAGGGGTATATCAATGGAAATTCTGTTGCGCTTGGTAACGAAAACATGATGTCTCGGATGAAAGCCACAGTACCGGATACGTTAAGATCAGAAGTTGTTTCCTATCAAAAACAAGGAAAAACAGTATCCTATTTGGCAATTGGTGAAATGGCGGTAGGTTATGTGGTTATAGTTGACAAGATCAAGGATACCAGTAAAAAGGCAATAGCGGACCTTCAGAAATATGGCATATCGGTGATAATGCTGACAGGTGATAATTATGATACGGCCAAGGCAGTGGCCGAGCAACTGAACCTATCCAGTTTTAAGGCAGAAATGCTTCCTCAAGACAAGTTAGAAGTGGTAGGGCGTTTACAAGAGGAAGGTAAAAAGGTAGCTGTTGCCGGCGACGGAATTAACGATGCCCCTGCATTGGCCAAAAGCGATGTGGGCATTGCTATGGGTACTGGTACCGATGTGGCCATCGAAAGTGCGGCTATTACTTTGGTAAAGGGTGATTTGCATGGTATTGTAAAGGCATACCGCCTAAGCAATGCCGTTATGAAAAATATTAAGCAGAATTTGTTCTTTGCCTTGATCTATAATACGGTCGGTATTCCGGTTGCGGCAGGAGTGCTGTTTCCCTTTTTTGGGTTGTTGTTATCGCCGATGATAGCAGCATTGGCCATGAGTTTTAGTTCGGTTTCCGTGATAGCAAATGCATTACGGTTACGGGCTGCAAAAATTGATTAATAAAATTGAAGAAATAAATAGATGAATAAATATATAGTATTACTAATAGTGACGGCGCTGCCTTGGTTTGCTTCTTCCCAGGAAAAAGTAGAAGGGGTGGTTTTGGATTCTGAAGGAGGTAACGCCTTACCGCTGTCCGGCGCAAATGTGTATTGGCAAGATTCCCAGACGGGCGTGGTGACCGATTTTGATGGTAAATTTTCTATACCGTATTTAAAGGAATTCAATAAGCTGATAATTAGTTATGTTGGTTTTGAGCCCGACACGCTTGTTGTAAATGGCCCTAAGAAGTTACGCATTAGTCTAAGACCGTCAAATGAGTTGGAGGAGGTAGTGGTACAGCAAGAACGGGACGCTATCCAGAAAACATATTTTAGTCCGCAGAACGTAGTCTCTGTGAATAGTGATGAATTGCTGAAGGCGGCCTGCTGTAATCTGGCAGAAAGTTTTGAGACCAATCCGGCGATAGATGTAAATATGTCCGATGGGTTAACCGGTACCAAGCAAATACAAATGTTAGGGTTGACCAGTCCGTACCTATTAATAACCCAAGAGAATATTCCTATGGTGCGGGGTGCTTCCCAAGCCTATGGCTTAACTTTTACCCCGGGTACTTGGATAGAGAGCATTCAGATCAGCAAAGGTGCGGGTAGTGTGGTGAACGGGTACGAAAGTATATCCGGACAAATAAACACTGAACTTGTAAAACCGTTGACGGATAAGGCTGTTTTTGTAAATGGATATGCAAATCAAAATGGACGTTATGAGCTAAATGTACATTTGAACAAGAAGCTTACCGAAAAGTGGAGTACCGGACTATATGTTCATGGCAACAAAAGAACCCAAAAAGAGGATGGTAATAATGATGGGTTTTTAGATGCTCCGTTGGCAGATCAGATCAATGTCATGAATCGTTGGCAGTATCAAGATCCCGAAAAGGGCTGGGTAAGTTTCTTCAATGTACGCTTTTTAAATGACGAGAAGCAGGTAGGGCAGGTAAATTTTAACCCCGATACCGATAAGTTTACGACCAATGCATGGGGCAGTGAAATAAATACCCGCCGTTTTGATACATCGGTAAAGTTAGGATATGTTTTTCCTGAACTTCCGTTTCAAAGCGTCGGATTTCAGACTTCTTATAGTTTGCATAAGCAAGATTCGTACTTCGGTTTTAGAACGTACGATATTGATCATGAGAGCCTGTACAGTAACCTTATTTTTAATTCTATCATTGGTGATACCAGAAATAAGTTTAAGACGGGTATTACATTTGCCTATGATGGTTATGATGAAAGGGTAACGGCGACGGACTATTCTAGGGAAGATGCTTCTGTTGGCGCTTTTTTTGAGTATAGTTATGAAAACCTTGAAAAGGTAAGTTTAACGGCAGGTCTTCGTGTGGATAACCATAATAGGTTAGGGACTTTCGTTACGCCAAGGTTTCATATTAGATATACCCCTTGGGAAAGAGGGAGTTTGCGAGGTTCTTTCGGAAGAGGTAAAAGAGCAGCCAATATTTTTGCGGAGAACCAACAGTTGTTTGCGTCGGCAAGGGTAATTAATATCGCCGATACCGGTGGTAGTGTATACGGTTTGGAGCCTGAGGATGCATGGAACTACGGAGTGAGCTTTTTACAGGGGTTTACCTTTCTGAACAAAAAAGGGGATATTTCGTTGGATTATTATATTACAGATTTCAGAAATCAGGTAGTGGTAGATTGGGAGAACCCGCTAGAAGTCTCTTTTTATAATCTAGAAGGGGATAGTAGTGCCAAGAGTTTTCAAGTAGAACTCAACTATGAACTTTTGGCTCGTTTACATCTCAGGACTGCCTACAAGTTTTACGATGTCACGACCGATTACAAAAGCGGAAACTTGCAAAAGCCGTTATTGGCGCAACATCGATTTTTTGTTAACTTAGGGTATGAAACCAAGGCCAAGGATAACGGGGCACAGTGGAAATTTGATTATACCTTGCACAGTATGGGTAAAAAGAGATTGCCGAATACCAGCTCTAACCCTGTGCAATACCAATTAGGAGAATATTCATCGCCTTACAATCACATGAATGCCCAGATAACAAAGGTGTTTTCTGAGAAGTTTGAAATATATATAGGAGGGGAAAACCTTAGTGAAGTACAACAAAATACCCCTGTTATAGGTGCGGATAACCCTTTTGGCCCTAATTTTGATACAGCAATCGTGTATGCGCCAATAATGGGAAGAATGTTTTATGGTGGGTTCAGAATTAAAATTTAACAAACAATAAATAATACAATAACTATGAAAACTACGATTTTATCTATTGCGATGGTGTTTATTGCGGTATTGACATATGCTCAGGATAAGAATAAAAAACTGACATTTGATGTAAACGGCAAGTGTGCCATGTGTAAAGAGAGGATAGAAAAAGCTGCCTTGAACGTAAAGGGGGTAAAATATGCCAATTGGGATATTCCTAGCCATCAATTGTCCGTAATTATGGACGAACGCAAGACCGATGCCATGAAGATCAAAACGGCAATTGTTGCCGTTGGCCACGACACTAAAGAATTAAAGGCTACGGAAGAAGCGTATAACAGTGTTCATCCTTGCTGTAGGTACAGAGAGGATAATTCCGATGATGGCGCGACGCATAAGATGTAGTCTGTGAGTTGGTTAGGGTTTTTACGGGCGCTCAAAAATTTTAGTTAATTTTTTGCCAATATAATTATCACGGATCAAAATCTGAAATACATTAGCGTAGATTTATTTTAATTCGATATCAATGGCACAAGCAAAATCAGCAGGGAAACCAGCTGCGAAGCCCGCTCCGGCAAAAGCTGGAAAAAAGGCTGCTCCAAAAGCTGCTCCTAGAAAGAAGTAGTAGCATAGATCTATAAGATAGATCCGGCGTTTTTGGACAATGAAACCATCTTCTGTAAATAAAGAAGGTGGTTTTTTTGTTGATGTACGAACATAAAAAACCGCTCTTGATATTTTTCCAAGAGCGGTTTTATTTTTAGTAGGGCAAACAAGCTAATAATAGCTTGTCGGCGCTGCCTGTCTTACATCATGCCTGGCATTCCGCCGCCACCCATTGGAGGAGCAGCTGGAGCATCTTCTTTAATGTCCGTTAATGCACATTCTGTAGTCAATATCATTCCAGAAACAGAGGCTGCATTTTCTAATGCTACCCTTGTTACTTTCTTAGGATCTATAATACCTGCTTTCATCATTTCAACATACTGGTCAGATTTGGCATCATATCCGTAATCACCTTTGCCTTCAAGTATTTTGGCGATTACAACAGAGCCTTCGCCACCAGCGTTGGAAACGATAGTTCTTAATGGTGCTTCTATGGCACGAGCTACAATTTGTAGACCTGTAGCTTCGTCCTCATTTTCGGTAGAAACTTTGGCAAGAACAGATTTTGCTCTGACCAAGGCAACACCACCACCAGCTACGATACCTTCTTCAACTGCGGCTCTTGTTGCGTGTAAAGCATCGTCAACACGGTCTTTTTTCTCTTTCATTTCAACTTCAGAGGCGGCACCTACGTAAAGTACGGCAACACCACCGGCCAATTTGGCCAAACGCTCTTGAAGTTTTTCTTTGTCATAATCAGATGTAGTGGTCTCAATTTGAGATTTGATCTGATTAACCCTTGTTTTAATGTCTTTTGCAACACCACCACCGTTTACGATAGTTGTATTGTCTTTGTCTATTTGTACTTTTTCACAAGTACCTAGCATATCTATAGTGGTATTGTCCAAAGAGAAACCTCTTTCTTCAGAAATGACCGTACCACCTGTTAAGATAGCGATGTCTTCCAACATTGCTTTTCTACGATCACCGAAACCTGGTGCTTTAACGGCGGCAATTTTTAAAGAGCCTCTTAGTTTGTTTACAACTAAAGTAGCCAATGCTTCACCATCAACATCCTCGGCAATGATCAAAAGAGGTTTTCCTGATTGTGCCACTGGTTCCAATACAGGAAGCAAATCTTTCATGGAAGATATTTTCTTGTCGAACAACAAGATGTATGGGTTGTCCAGTTCGGTAACCATTTTTTCCGAATCGGTAACAAAATAAGGAGAAAGGTAACCTCTGTCGAACTGCATACCTTCTACAACGTCTACATAAGTATCGGTACCTTTTGCTTCCTCAACGGTAATAACACCTTCTTTGCCCACTTTGTCAAACGCCTGTGCGATCAAATCACCGATCGTATCGTCGTTATTTGCCGATATAGAAGCAACTTGTTTAATTTTTTCAGAAGAGTCACCAACTTTTTTAGATTGTTTGGCAAGGTTTTCAACGATAGCGTCAACAGCTTTGTCGATACCTCTTTTTAGGTCCATTGGGTTGGCACCTGCGGCAACGTTCTTTAGACCTTCTTTTACGATCGCTTGTGCCAAAACAGTAGCGGTAGTAGTACCGTCACCGGCCAAGTCATTGGTTTTAGAAGCTACTTCTTTTACCATTTGGGCGCCCATGTTTTCAAGGGCGTTTTCCAACTCTATCTCTTTTGCAACGGTAACACCGTCTTTGGTTACTTGTGGAGCACCGAAAGATTTGCTGATGATAACGTTTCTTCCTTTTGGTCCTAAGGTTACTTTTACGGCGTTTGCCAATGCATCGACACCTCTTTTAAGGCCATCTCTTGCATCAATATCAAATTTTATATCTTTTGCCATTTCTGTTATTTTTTGTTTTTTGAACTTTGTTGTTTTGTGCTAATGACTATAGGTTTACTTAGATAATTGCTAAAATGTCACTTTCGCGCATCATCAAGTAATCAGTGCCTTCTAACTTTAATTCCGTACCGGCATATTTTCCATAAAGAACAGTATCGCCAACTTTAACAGTTACCTCTTCGTCTTTTGTTCCAGGGCCTACGGCAACAACTTTTCCTTTTTGTGGTTTTTCTTTAGCCGTATCTGGAATATAAATTCCTGACGCAGTTTTTGTTTCAGCGGCCATTGGCTCAATAAGAACTCGGTCAGCCAATGGTTTGATGTTAACTTTAGCCATAATATTAAAATTTTAAATTGATTTTTAAGTTTCGCTTTTTATGGGCAGAAATTATGCCATTGCCTAAAAACTGACACATTGTAAAACAAAAATGCCAGCTTGTCACTAAGCTGGCATTTCTTATATTGTTTTGAACTTCCAATTATAAACTGTCGGAAGGTGTGGCTTCGTTCGTGGCAGGTGGAGTAGTCTCCACTGGAAGTGTTTCCGGAACGGTGGTTTCTATATCGTCACCTTGTAATAATTTTGAATCCGCATCTCCAAAATTACCTTTTAGTGCAATGTTGGAAGCTAAAATTAGAATAACCAATAATCCTGCTAAGGTCCAAGTACTCTTATCCAAAAAGTCACCTGTCTTCTTAACACCACCTACTACTTGGTTGCCTCCTCCACCAAATGAAGAAGAAAGTCCGCCACCTTTTGGGTTTTGTACCATGATTACCAATACCAATAAAAAACAAACGATGATGATCAGTATCAGGAATATTGAAAATGTACTCATTTTACTTACTTGTTTTCTTGTTGAATTTTTTGTACCGCTTTAATTCGGTCTGCAAAGAAACCACTTTTTTCCGGATATTTCAAACTTAAAATTTTGTAGGCTTGTATCGCCTTTTTATACTTTTTCTGTTCTAAATAGACTTTGGCCAAAGTCTCTGTCATCAACTCTTTTTTATCGATTTTGATGGAGTCTTTGATGTTGACCGGTGACGCTGTGCTTTCTTTGGGGACTATTTTAGGGTTTTTGGCTATAAACTCATCGATTCGGTCAAATTTCTTTTTCTTAAGAAGGGTTTTATCTGCCGAAGTATTTTTGGAATCTTTTTCTTTTCCTGGTTCTTTTTCTCTGTGGATGGGTTTTTTAGAGGTTAGTTGAAGCCATTCGGAAAAAGAATATTTTTCTTTTTTGTCAAAGGTAAGAGGGGTTCCCAATTGCAGTTCATCCGTTTCGTCCTTCTCGGGTTCTTTTGAGATAAAGAGTTTGGGGTCTAAAATGTTTTCTGCATCCTTGGTGTCTTGTGGCAAGGGTTCGTCTTCCGATTTCTCTATCAACGGTTTCTCTTCTTGGGGCTCTGGAGCTATAGAAGGGGTGGGGGTGTTGATCTCTTTTGACGGATGGGGAGGGTTGTACTGAAGAAAATCTTTTGATGTTATAAAATCAAAAAGTACGTCCCTATCCGTTGTGTAGGCGGCCGTGGTTTTTAGTGCCTTGTTGTATTTGTAGCTGTTTAGGTTTTTTAAGCCTTTTAGATGAAGGGCCCTTGCAGCCTGAAAATAGGGGTACTCGTCCAGAATATCCTCTAACTGTTTGGTCTGTAACGGGTCTACCACTTTGGTAGGGTGTTCTAGAAAATATGTAAAATCCGCTACTGTCATTTTAGTTTACCAATCTGCCAATGATGCATTAAAAATATCTTGTGTAATACGTTCAAAAATAACCTCGTGAGCTTCACTCTTTATTGAGGAGAAAGCGGTGTCCGCATCATAGTCATAAAAGAAAGAAAAGCTTTGGTCAAAGTCAGAGTCCGGGTCCGTTTTATTGTAAAACCTCACTTTTACCCTTACTGAAAGCCTGTTTTGGGCAGCAGTCTGATTGGCCGTGGCGGACATCGGGGATATTTTGTATTCCGTAATTTCACCTTCGTACAATAGGTCTGCGTTGTTGTTGTTTACCAAATCTAAACTAGTTTGGTCACGTATTCTTTCTTGCAGTGCAATAGTGAAATCGCGATCCATACCAGGTTCAAATGTAGATCCTGGGCTTTGGGTTGCATAGTTCTGGAAGTAATTTACTTGGAATGTTTTTGCATCCCCCACGTTACCACCCGTAAAGTTGTATATGCCACAACCGTTTAGCGAAAATGTAATCGCCAAAAAGACAAAACCTATAAGAACTTTCCTTGTTTTCAATTTAAGAATTTTATTTGGGTCTATAAATCGTATTGTTTTATTTTTCTGTAAAGGGTGCGTTCCGATATTCCTAGTTCGGACGCAGCGGCTTTTCTCTTTCCTTTGTTTCTTTCCAACGATTTTTTGATCAGTTCAATTTCTTTTTCTTGTAAAGATAACGTTTCCTCTTCTTCAATTTCTTCGGCGAAATGATATTTGTCTTCAGGTGGTGCGGGAGTAAAGGTTCTTTCTACCGTTGGTTCCGGTAGGTGCAAGACTTCTAAAGGAGAGCTGTCGTGATCTTCGATATCTTCATCTTTATCGCCATATATTTTGCGGATCAAGTTTTTGTTTTCTTCCTGTACCTTTTGCGAATCGTTGTTTTTTAAAAGTTCCATAGTCAACTTTTTAAGGTCGTTCAGGTCTCCCTTCATGTCAAAAAGAACTTTATAAAGAATTTCACGTTCGTTACTAAAATCACCTTCAGTTTTTTTCGCATTAACGACCGCCGGAAGATTATTGCCCACGTTATGGGGCAGGTAGCTGTTTAGTGTACTGGCGGAAATAGACCTGTTCTCTTCCAGTACCGAGATTTGTTCGGCAATGTTGCGCAGCTGTCTTATGTTTCCGGGCCATCGATATTTTACAAGTAGTTCTACGGCATCCTCATCTAAACGTATTGTGGGCATCTTATATTTTTGGCCAAAGTCGGATGCGAATTTGCGAAACAACAAATGAATATCTTCACGTCTTTCCCGTAAAGGTGGAATGTTTATTTCTACCGTGCTTAAGCGGTAGTAAAGGTCTTCCCTAAACTTTTCTTTCTTAATGGCCTCGAACATGTTTACGTTTGTTGCCGCTACGATCCGTACATTGGTCTTTTGGACCTGCGAAGAACCTACTTTTAGAAATTCGCCGTTTTCCAAAACCCTTAAAAGCCTTACTTGGGTCGTAAGTGGCAGTTCGCCAACTTCGTCTAAAAAAATGGTACCTCCGTCCGCTACTTCAAAATAACCGCTTCGGGTCTGGGTGGCTCCTGTAAAGGCGCCTTTTTCGTGGCCGAAAAGTTCACTGTCTATGGTTCCTTCAGGAATGGCTCCACAGTTTACCGCGATATATTTTGAGTGTTTTCGGTGCGATAGCGAATGTATTATTTTAGGAATGGATTCTTTACCTACCCCACTTTCCCCCGTAACCAATACAGATATGTCGGTGGGCGCAACTTGCATCGCTTTTTCTATAGCCCTATTGAGCTTTGGGTCTTGACCAATAATCTCAAACCGTTGTTTTATACTTTGTATACTTTCCATCTGTAATCTATGCTTTAGGCCTTAGTTGTTTTCGGAGTACCCTATTGCTTTTCCGATTAGGGTGGCAGAGGTACAATCGTTTATTTGTACGTTTACAAAATCTCCGATCTTATAATGTTCTTTGGGGAAAACGACTACTGAACTTTGTGAGTTTCTTCCCATCCATTCATTTTCAGATTTTTTAGAGGTTCCTTCGATCAATACTTCTTGAACTTTCCCTAAATGCTGTTCGGTTCTATATTGGCAGTGTTCGCGTTGAAGGGCTATAATTTCCGATAGCCTTCTTTTTTTTATGGGTTCGGGTATGTCGTCTTCCATTTTTCTTCCTGCGAGGGTCCCTGGCCTTTCCGAATAAGCATACATATACCCAAAATCGTACTTTACATATTCTAGAGCTTTTAGGGTGTCTTTATGGTCTTCTTCGGTTTCCGTAGGAAATCCAGCAATAATATCTTGCGAAATGGCACATTCAGGAAGGATATCTCTAATATCATCGATCAACTTAAAATATTCTTCGATGGTATGTAACCTGTTCATTTTTTTTAGAATACGGTTGCTACCGCTCTGTAGTGGGAGATGGATGTGGTTACATATATTGTCATATTTGGCCATGGTTCTGATAACATCCAAAGTCATGTCCTGAGGGTTGGATGTAGAGAAACGAATACGCATTTTGGGTTGCGCCAAGGCAACCATTTCCAATAAGTTCGCAAAATTAACGGCAGTGGCCTTTTGCATATCCGAAGCCTTTTCGAAATCTTTTTTTAGGCCACCTCCATACCATAGGTAACTATCCACATTTTGTCCTAAAAGTGTAATTTCCTTGAACCCGTTGTTCCATAGTTCGTTCACTTCTTCCAAAATAGACTGTGGGTCTCTACTGCGTTCTCTTCCTCTAGTAAAAGGTACTACGCAAAAGGTACACATATTGTCACAGCCTCTGGTAATGGAAACAAATGCCGTAACGCCATTGGTGTTTAGCCTAACAGGTGCAATGTCGCCATAAGTTTCATCTTTCGATAAGATGACATTAACGGCGTCTCTGCCCGAGTCCACTTCTTTTATTAGATTTGGAAGATCTTTATAGGCATCGGGGCCAACAACCATATCCACGATTTTTTCCTCATCTAACAATTTGTCCTTAAGACGTTCTGCCATACATCCTAAAACACCTACTTTTAAATGTGGCCTTGTTTTCTTTACCTTGTTGTATTCGTTTAGGCGTTTGCGGATAGTCTGCTCAGCCTTGTCCCTTATTGAGCAGGTGTTGACCAGTACCAAATCTGCATCGGCCAGTTGTTGGGTGGTGTTAAAGCCTTCTGTTGCCAAGATGGATGCCACGATTTCACTGTCAGAAAAATTCATGGCGCAGCCGTAACTTTCTATGTATAAGTTTCGTTTGTTTTGAGTCTTGCCCTCGGTTTTCAAGGTAGATCCCTGTATGCTCTCATCGATAGTTTTCTCCATGTTCATCCCATTTAGCCTTTAAATATCGGGTTTGCAAAGATAGGATTATATTCAAAAATATGACAAGTTGACAGTTTAATTTAGCGTAATTTTAAGCATTCAAATAAATTATCTTTACTGCCAAAAATCAAAAATCGACCATGGGCTTAGAAATCATACTTAGAAAAATAGCGGATAGACCTCCTTTGAATTTCGGAACAATATTCTCGGAGACAATAGAACTGTTTAAAAAAGTTTGGTTGCAGGGGTTTGTAATATTATTGTTGGGTTTTGCTACTATTTTACCCTTTTATGTGATGATCTATATTCCGATGATAGCAATGGGGGTAACCGATCCGGATATGTTGCGAAATGAAGACCCGCCAATTATGGTCGTTATAAGTATGTCTATCATTATGCCTATAGTGTACATGGGGGTACTGACTTTTATTATGGCGTTAAATGCCGCATTTTTAAGAATATGTAGGCAGAAGGATCAGGGTCGTACAGGGGATGGCGACTATTTTTATTTCTTTAAACAAGGCAGGCTTGGTAAGGTGTTGGTAGTGTCGTTGGTCATGTTGGGGCTTTCCCTTGTGGGAGTAATGACATGTGGGATAGGGCTTCTTTATTTTGTGGTGCCGATGTCATTGTTTCCGGCATTTTTGGCGTTCAAAGAAGAATTGTCGGCCATAGAGGTGGTAAAGGCGGGTTTTGCATTGGGCAATAAAAATTGGTTGGTCATATTCGGTCTTATAATAATAGTGTCATTAATAGCCGAATTGGGTATTCTGTTATGTTGTGTGGGGATACTGTTTACGGCCATGTTGTCCAAGGTGCCAATGTACTTTATGTATAAGTATGGGGTAGGTTTTGAAGACGACGAGTAATAGCTGTTTTGTACTGTTGGTGAACAATACCGAGGTACAATTGCTTTAATATGTATTATTTTAAGTTGTGATGGTAGTTGGTCTTGTGAGGTCATTGTTTGATGGGCCGGGCACAACGGTAGGTCCTATAAATAGATTTCTGTACTACAGGGAATATGGGTACAATACAGGAGTTTTGAATAGGAAATGTCTTTTTTGTCGTGAAAAGATCTCTGTTTAAAGAGGTGTTTTTTGGGGGTATATACCGTTTAATAAAGGCAAATTAAAAAAATCGACTACTTTTGTTGCTTATAAAAACCAATGCATGGCCAAAAATTTAGTAATAGTTGAGTCCCCGGCAAAAGCTAAGACCATTGAAAAATTTCTAGGAAAAGATTTTAAGGTGGAGTCCAGTTTTGGACATATCGCAGATTTGCCGTCCAAAGAATTAGGGGTAGATGTAGAGAATGGTTTTGAGCCTAAGTATATCGTTGACAAGGAAAAGAAAGCCTTGGTGAAAAAACTGAAGGATCTTGCCAAAAAAGCGGAAACCATATGGTTGGCAAGTGATGAGGACCGAGAAGGAGAGGCTATTTCATGGCATTTGGCAGAAGAATTGGGGTTAGATAAAAACAAGACCAAAAGAATCGTTTTTAACTCGGTAACCAAAGGGGCGATACAAAAGGCTATAGAGAATCCAAGAGAAATAAACTACAATCTGGTAAATGCCCAGCAGGCCAGAAGGATTTTAGATCGGTTGGTGGGGTATCAACTCTCACCGGTATTATGGAAAAAGATAAAACCCGGCCTTTCTGCGGGTCGTGTACAATCTGTAGCGGTACGATTGATCGTAGAGCGAGAAAGGGAAATCGAAGCATTTACACCAGAAGCCTCTTTTAAGATAAGTGCTGAATTTAAAACAACTACAGGAAGTGTTTTTACAGCGAAATTGAATAAGGCCTTTGCTTCCAAGAAAGAGGCAAATGATTTCTTGCAAAAGAATATTGGGGCAGATTTTTCTGTTGCCAAGTTAGATAAAAAACCTGCGAAAAAATCACCTTCGGCACCATTTACGACCTCTACCCTGCAACAAGAGGCATCAAGAAAATTGTATTTCTCCGTAGGTAGAACAATGCAGGTAGCACAACGCTTGTATGAGGCCGGTCTTATAACATATATGAGAACAGATAGCGTAAATCTTTCTGGTGAAGCTATCAATGCTGCAAAAGAAGCGATAATAAAGAACTATGGGGAGAAATATAGTAAGGTACGTAACTTTACCGGAAAGTCTAAAGGAGCGCAAGAAGCACATGAGGCCATAAGGCCTACCGATATGGGCAACCAGTCTCCTTCTTTAGAAAGAGACCAGGCCAAATTATACGACCTAATATGGAAACGTACAGTGGCATCACAAATGAGCGATGCGCAATTAGAGCGTACCAATGTGAGGATAAAGTCCAATAAGCATAATGAGGAGTTCACTGCAAACGGAGAAGTTATCACTTTTGATGGCTTTTTAAAAGTGTACATGGAAGGTGTAGACGATGAGGATCTAGCGGAGGAACAGGAAGGAATGTTGCCGGCAATGAAGGTTGGCGAAACATTGTATAATAACTATATAACGGCCACAGAACGCTTTACCAGACCTCCATATCGTTTCACAGAAGCTTCACTGGTGAAAAAATTGGAAGAGTTGGGTATTGGAAGACCTTCTACCTATGCCCCTACAATTTCTACAATATTAAATAGAGGTTACGTAGAAAAGGGTACTATAGAAGGTACAGAAAGAAAGTATGCGCAATTGGTATTGGAAGCCGATGCCATTAAAGAAAGGAGCCTAACGGAAAATGTTGGTTCCGATAAAGGTAAAATGGTTCCGACGGATATTGGTACGATCGTAACAGATTTCTTGGTGGCCAATTTCGGTAATATTCTGGATTACAATTTTACGGCACAGGTAGAAGAAGATTTTGATGAGATCGCTGCAGGAGAGGAAGACTGGCAGAAAATGATGAAGAATTTTTACAAAGATTTTCATCCTACGGTGTTAGACGTGCAAGAGAATGCCGATCGTGCAAGTGGTGAGCGTATTCTGGGTACGGATCCAAAAACAGGAAGACAAGTGTCCGTTCGTTTGGGCAGGTTCGGGCCTATGGTACAGATTGGTACTGTAGATGATGAGGACAAGCCTTTGTTCGCAAGTCTGTTGCCCGATCAGTCTTTAAATACGATTACCTATGAAGAGGCGATGGAGTTGTTTAAATTGCCTCGTAAACTAGGGGTGTACGAAGGGGAAGAAGTAGAGGCCAATGTAGGTCGTTTTGGGCCCTATGTGCGTTTTGGTAAAAAGTTTATCTCGTTGCCAAAAGGGGAGAGTGCCATGGATGTAGAGATGGAACGGGCCATTGAGCTTATAAAGGAGAAACAAAAAGCGGATGCCCCAATAACCACATATGAAGGTAAAGATGTTACCAAGGGCGTAGGAAGGTTCGGTCCCTTTATCAAATGGAACGGTATGTTCATAAACGTGAACAAGAAGTATGATTTTGATAACCTTTCACAAGAAGATATTGTTGAGTTGATCGAAACCAAGAAACAAAAAGAGATCGAGAAAGTAGTTCAAAATTGGCCAGAAGAAGGTATTCGAATAGAAAAAGCCCGATGGGGAAGACACAACATTATAAAGGGTAAGGTTAAGGTAGAATTGGCCAAAACGGTTGATGCCGCAAAAATGACGCTCGAGGAAGCTTCGGCATTGATAGAAAAAAAGACACCCAAAAAAAAGACAAAAGCAAAATCAAAATCAAAAAAGTAGTATAATTTTGAAATAAGGATATTTTAGTAGTAATTTTCGCTGCATATTTTCAAAATTAACATCACTAGACCAATATGGCATTTGACTTTTTAGTTCCTGTAGAAGATAAAGTCCTTGCGCATTGCGAATTATTGCCGGCTCAGGCAATAGGCAGAAATACATATATACATACGGCCAATGACGGCCTGCCAGTTTTGGCGAACGCAACGGTGGCCATATTTGGGGTGAGAGAATCTAGAAATGCATTCGAGAAAAAGAACGAAAAGTTAGATGTTTCTGCGATAAGGCTGCAGCTATATAAATTAATGTTGGGTAACTGGAACGTTACCTTGGTGGATTTGGGAGATTTAGAAGAAGGTGAAACAGTAGAGGACACTTACTTTGTAGTAAAAGAAGTGGCGGCCGGTCTTCTTGAAGAAAATATCATTCCCCTTATTTTGGGTGCTACCCAAGATATTACCTATCCTGCGTATAGGGCTTTTGACGGTATTAAGGATATGATCAATCTGGTTGCGGTAGATAGCCGATTTGATTTTGGCATACACGACGAACTTATCTCCTCTCATTCATACATGAGCAAGATTATTACCGACAAGCCCAATAATCTTTTTAATTTTTCCAATATAGGTTACCAAAGTTATTTTAATGCCCAAGAAGAAATGGATCTTATGGAACGTTTGTTTTTTGATGCCTATCGTCTAGGTGAAATAGCAAACGATCTAACTTTGGCAGAGCCTGTGCTTAGAAACGCCCATATGGTCAGTTTGGATACCAGGGCCATAAAAGCAAGTGAGATGGGACTTTCTCCAAATTTTTCTCCGAACGGATTTGATGGAAGGGAGATTTGTGCCATTGCCAGATATGCCGGTATAAGTGAGAAAGTAGCCGCGTTCGGAATTTTTGAGATGGAAAATAATATGCAATCACAACAATTGGTTGCTCAGATAATATGGTACTTTATAGAGGGGATAAATTATCGTATAAAAGAAGATCCCTACAATAAAACAGAAGACTTTACCAAATATAATGTTCCCAATGAAGAAGGGGAACTTGTTTTCTACAAGAGTCTTTTAACAGAAAGATGGTGGGTTGAGGTACCATCTATTTTCACTTCACATACTAAAGACGAAACACCTGCGTTATTACCTTGCACCGAGAAGGATTATTTGGATGCTTGTAATCAAAACATTCCTGAAAGGTGGTTTAAAGCCTATAAGAAAGGTTTTAATTAATTGAAAAAATAATTAAAGCATAAAACACTTCAATACAATATTTTAATCAAAACTTAGTTTTAGAAGTTAGAATATTAGATTGTATTGCATTTATAACCATAATCGAAATTTAACCTAAAGTATGAAGAAGCTATTGTTATCATCTATAGCGTTTGTTTTTTTACTCACAAGTTGTGGGTCAAAGACTAAAGGAGAGCTAGTCGGAGTCCAGGGCAAGAAATGGTATCCGGAAAAACCATATGGAATGGAACTTATACCCAGAGGTTCTTTCATTATGGGTAAAAGTGAAGAGGATCAAGCCAAAATATCCAACGCTCCAACGAAAACAGTAACCGTTCGTTCTTTCTATATGGACGACACGGAAATTACGAACAGCGAATATCGCCAATTTGTCGAATGGGTAAAGGATTCTATAGTTAGAACCAGGTTGGCCATTTTGGCGGACGAGTTGGGTATAGGACCTGAAGATGGTGGTATTGGAGATTATGCATTTAAAGATGCGGATACCACAAGGGCTTCGGTATATGACAAATATATGCTGGACAACTACTCTGGTATGGGAGAGACCGGTTATGAAGGTCGTGCCCTTAACAAAGATGAAGACCTTATTTGGGATACTTCCGAATATCCAGATGAATATTATGCAGAGGTTATGGATTCCCTATACATTCCAGAGGAAGAGTCGTATAATGGTCAGCGTAGCATAGATGTTACGAAACTAAAATATAAATATAGCTGGATGGATATCGAGGCTGCCGCTCGCGCCGCTAAAAAAGGTAAGGGAAGTAGAAAAGACTTTATCCGTCACGAAGAATTGGAGATTTATCCAGATACCACGGTATGGATCAGAGATTTTGAATACTCGTACAACGAGCCAATGCACAACGATTATTTCTGGCACGATGCTTACAGCGATTATCCGGTAGTTGGTATTACTTGGCAACAAGCAAAAGCTTTTTGTAACTGGAGAACAAAGTTCAAGAACGATGATCAAAAAAGTCGTGGCAAACAATTTGTGAACCAGTTTAGGTTGCCTACCGAAGCAGAATGGGAATATGCAGCAAGAGGAGGTATTGAAGGAGGAACGTACCCTTGGGGTGGCCCTTATGTCATAAGCGACACAGGTTGTTTTATGGCCAACTTTAAGCCACAACGTGGAGATTACGCGGCCGATGCGGCACTCTATACGGTAGAGGCCAAATCTTACGAGCCAAACGACTTTAACCTGTATAACATGGCGGGTAACGTATCTGAATGGACAAACTCCAGTTATGATCCTAGCGCCTATGAATATGTATCAACAATGAACCCTAACGGTGGCGACCAATCTAATAACAGAAAAGTTATCAGAGGAGGTTCTTGGAAAGATGTTGCTTATTTCTTACAAGTAAGTACAAGGGATTATGAGTATGCAGATTCTGCTAGAAGTTATATAGGATTCAGAACGGTACAGGATTATATGGGTGAGGAAGATTCAACACAGTAATAATTACATCAAACTATTAAATATCATTAACAAATTAATTATTAACCAAATCTTTAGTATTAAACCTTAAATTAAAATTAAATCATGGCACAGTCAAAATCAACAAAGAAATTATTTAACATGGCCTATGGGCTGGGAGCATCAGTAGTAATCATAGGTGCTCTATTTAAGATCCTTCACTGGGAAATCGGCCCTTTAACAGGTGGTCTATTATTATCTATCGGTCTTATTACAGAGGCACTTATCTTCGCAATTAGTGCATTCGAACCGGTAGACGATGAGTACGATTGGGCCTTGGTATACCCAGAATTAGCAGGTGGAGAAGCTAGTGCTTCTAGAAAAACCCAGGCTGCCGAAGTTGCAGAAGCAGAGACTTCTTTGTCTAAAAAATTAGACGATTTATTAAAAGAAGCTGGCGTAGATGCAAATCTTATGGAGAGCTTAGGTACAAGTATCAAAAACTTCGAAGGTGCGGCCAAAGGTATTGCCCCTACAGTTGACGCAATGGAATCTACCAGAAAATATTCTGAGGAAATGGTTCAGGCAGCAGCTCAGATGGAGTCTTTGAACAGTCTTTATAAAGTACAATTGGAAAGTGCTAGCAGACAAGCTTCCGTTAACGAAGAGGTAGTACAAAATGCTAGTGCGCTTAAAGAGCAAATGGCCTCTCTTTCTACCAACCTTTCTTCTTTGAATGGTGTATATGGTGGAATGTTATCTGCAATGACAAGAAATTAATTGGATTTTAATCAAATCGAATTTAAGTATTAATTAAAATCTAATTTAAAGAAAAACCATGGCAGGAGGAAAAGCAACACCACGTCAGAAGATGATCAACCTTATGTATTTGATCTTCATCGCAATGCTGGCGTTAAACATGAGTAAAGAGGTGCTAGCGGCATTCGGTATAATGAATGAAAAGCTAGAGACTTCTAACGCAAAGACGACCGCAAGTAACGAAGCGTTCTTGAGTAGTCTAGAAACCAAGGCATCTGAAGATGCAGCTAAATATGAAAAGCTGTACCAGAATGCACAGAAAATTAAATCGATGTCTCAAGAGTATTATGATTACCTAGAAACTCTTAAGGCTGGTATGATGGAAGGTATAGAAGATCCAAAGGATTATGCACGTATGGATAATTCGGATTTCTTGGATCAAAAGTTCTTTCAAGGCGACAAGCTGTCTGAAGGCGGTGAAGAGTTCATGAGAAGACTTACCGAGTATAGAGATCAAGTAGCTGCAATTGTACCTGCTTCTTTGAAACAGTCTGTTATCGATAGATTTGAAACAGGTAACGAAGAAGGTAAGGTAAAGGCAAAAGACGGTATGCAAGACTGGATAAACTACCATTATGAAGGGTATCCTTTAGTAGCATCTTTAGCTAAATTGACTTCTTTGCAAGCCGATGTTAAGGCTACCGAAGAAGCTGCTCTAAAATCTATGTTGGAAGGTGAGTTAACAAGCCAAGTATCTTTAAAGAACTTTGCAACATCTTTGTCAGCTTCAAAATCTGCGTACTATGCAGGTGAAAAGTATGATGGTAAGATCATTATCAGTAAAACGGATAATTCTTCTACTCCTGTTAGGGCAGAATTGACCCTTGACGGAAGAAAACTTACAGAAGGCAAAGATTATAAGTTAGAGGCCGGTGGAGTTAAAATGCTTATTGGAGCAGGTGGGGCAGGTGACCATGAAGTTGCCGGTACTATCTACTTTAAGCAAGATGGTGAAGAAATTGAAGTTCCTGTAAAGAACTCTTTTGCCACCATTTCTAAACCAAACTCGGCTTTGATCGCTGCAGACAAGATGAACGTTGTTTATCGTGGGGTACCTAACCCAATGTCTATCTCTATTCCTGGTATACCAAACAATAAGGTACGTGCATCTGCACCGGGTCTTAAGCAGGTTAGCGGTAGTAAATATGTTATGAACCCTGGAAAAGGTAGAACTGTTACTATTACAGCTTCTGGAACCTTGCCAGATGGTCAGCCAATATCTTCTAAATCTGAGTTCAGAATTAAAGATATTCCAAGACCAGAAGGTACTATAAGCAAGCAAGCGGGTAGTGTTAAATTACCAAGAAGAAATGTTGAGATCGGTACTATTAGTGCTCAATTGGATGATTTTGATTTTGACTTGAACCTTGCGGTTAGCGGTTTCAAATTCAAAGTACCTGGTCAACCAACGGTTAGCGTAAGAGGTAGTAAACTAGATGCGAAAGCTAAGTCTGCTCTTAAACGTGCCAAAAGAGGCGATGTGGTTCAGATATTCGATATCGAGGCTTACATTACCAATAACAAAAGTTACAAGTTGAAAAAAGTATCTCCAGTAGTTGTGGAGCTAACAAATTAATACAAATAGAATGATACCGGGTAACCGTACAGTGTTGCCCGGTTAATTTTAAAGTTAATAAGAATGAATTGGAAAAATGTTTTAGTAATGGGAGCGGTAACATTGTTACCAGTATCCATGATGGCACAGGCCAATATCTTGAACGCTAAAAAACCTGAGGAAATTGGAGTTCGTACAGAAGCCCAAAAAAAGGCGGACAACGATGCGCCTTTAGAATATGGTTATGTAGACGATAGGGATATTCTTTGGTCCAAAACCCTTTGGGAGACCATAGATTTGGATGAAAGGGTGAACTTTCCTCTTTATTACCCAACAGATACAATGGATATAGGTCAGAACAGAAGATCTTTGTACCATGTATTGTTGAAAAACCTTAAAAATGGAAATTTAGAGGCCTACGCCGATTCCTATTTTACGGAAAAAAGAACGTACGAAGACCTTTCAGGTGCTTTGCAAACTGTTGATACCTTGGACTATGGATACGAACAAATGAATGCCGGTGAGCAAGTTTCTGAAGAGTATATTACCCGTAGAAATATCACCGCTGCGGAAATAGAAGAGTATCATATTAAAGGCATGTGGTATTTTGATAAAAGACAGGGAGAATTAAAATATCGTTTATTAGGTATTGCCCCTGTTGCTCCAGATGTAAACTTTATCGACGACGAAAATCCCGATAAAGTAGAATTGTTCTGGATCTGGTATCCCGATGCACGTGAAATTTTACACGAGGCAAAAGTTTTTAATCAGCGTAATTCCGCACAACCCATCTCTTTTGATATGCTGTTGAATGCAAGAAGGTTTAATGCTGTTATCTATAAAGAAGATAATGTACATGGAGATAGGAAGGTTAGCGATTATATTGCCGACAATGCCCTGTTTCAATTGCTAGAAGCTCAACGTATCAAAGAAACTATTCGAGACAGAGAGCAAGATATGTGGGCTTACTAGAGCCTTAGAAAATTCCAATTCAAAAGTATTAAAGCTCCGATATATTATATCGGAGCTTTTGTTTATGGTTATTTTTGCAACATGTTAGATTATATTGTTGTAGGTCTAGGCCTTGCCGGAACCGCCTTTTGCGAAAAACTTAGAAAAAACAATAAAACCTTCGTTGTTTTTAACGATGCCTCCCAAAGGTCTTCGGTAGTTGCGGGCGGCTTATCCAACCCTGTTATATTAAAGCGGTTTACCATGGCTTGGAAGGCCAATGAGTTGATGTCGCTGGCGAAAGAGTTTTATGAAGGTTTAGGCAAAGAATTGCAGGTCGACTTGCTACACGATCAACCGGTTTTGCGCATACTAAGCTCTATAGAGGAACAAAACCTATGGTTCGAGGCATCGGACAAGAATCTGTTAAAGGACTATCTGTCACCCAAATTGGTTCGTAATAGCACTAATAGTATTAACGCACCATATGATTTTGGTGAAGTATTAAAGGCTTTTAGGTTAGATGCCAGGTTAATGATCAATTCGTATGCAGAATTTTTATCGGCTGAAAACAAGATAAGAACCGAAACTTTTGAGTATTCGGGTCTAGCGGAACAATCCGATACTGTTTCCTATAAGGACATAAAAGCCAAACATATTGTTTTTGCGGAAGGTTACGGGCTCACTAAAAATCCCTTTTTTAATTATTTGCCAATGCAAGGTTCAAAGGGAGAATATCTGATTATCAGATCTGCTGGACTAAAAGAATTTAGGGCCTTAAAGTCTTCCATATTTATAATTCCCCTTGGTGACGACCTGTATAAAGTGGGGGCCACGTATAGTAATAAGAACAAAGATAACGAGCCCTCGATGTCCGCGAGAGATGAACTTGTAAAAAAACTGGATGCCATACTGTTGGCAGACTACCATATAGAAGGTCATGTGGCCGGTGTTAGACCAACTGTAAGAGACAGAAGGCCTTTGGTGGGCGGGCATCCGAAACATACGAGAATAAACCTTTTAAATGGTTTTGGGTCACATGGCATAATGGTTGCTCCGTGGGCTGCCGAGCAATTGTATAGGCACATAGAGGAAAGAAAACCATTGGATCCGGAATTGGATATCAATAGGTTTTCGGCAATGCTGCCAAAAGTTTAAGAGGCTTTGTCCTTATCGTAGTGTATAAAAAAGTTGATCCAGATGTTTCTCGATAACCGAATAATTATGGGCATGAATACTACCAAGGTAACCACTATGGCAATAAAGGTGTTAACAAGGCTGGCTCCTATAAACAATTTGCTTATTACAAACGCCGCAACGGCAAAAGCTACACCTACGGCATAACTTACGTACATGGCTCCGTAAAAAAAGGAAGGCTCTATTTTATATTTTGTGTTACAATGGCTGCACCGCTCGTGCATGTCAAAAATTTTTGAAATATGATAAGGGTTTTTGTCCAGGTACATATTCTCTTGATGGCATTTAGGGCAACTTCCTGTTAAAATGCTGTAGAGTTTGTTTCCTTTTTTTAACATTTGCAAAACTTTGTGCAAAAGTAAATAATGTAGGTGATTTTGCCTGTAAATTTAGTTAGGATTAATGGTGCTTCCATATTATTTTTTACCATTGGTTCTTAAATTTGGATTATAACAATGCTGAACATTCATAATCTTTCCGTCTCTTTTGGGGGCGAATATTTATTTGAGGAAATATCATTTAGGTTAAATGCCGGAAACAGGGTGGGCCTTGTAGGTAAAAATGGGGCTGGTAAGTCTACCTTACTAAAACTATTGGCAAAAGATATGCCTATAGATTCTGGCACTATTGCTATAGAGAAGGATATAAAGATTGGTTTTTTGCGCCAAGATATAGATTTTGAACTAGGCAGAACCGTTTTAGAAGAGGCGTACCAAGCCTTTGAGGAAATAAAGGCCTTAGAGGCAAAAATAGATGCCATAAATAAGCAGTTAGCCGAACGAACGGATTATGAAAGCGAATCTTACCATCAGTTGATCGTTGATTTAAGCGATCTTTCTAGTCATTACGAAATATTGGGAGGGTACAACTATCAAGGGGAAACTGAAAAAATTCTTCAGGGGCTCGGGTTTACCAGAGAAGATTTCAATAGAAAAACCGAAACTTTTTCCGGTGGTTGGCGTATGCGTATAGAATTGGCAAAATTGCTCTTGCAGAGCAACGACGTGCTGCTTTTAGATGAGCCAACCAACCACTTGGATATAGAATCTATTATTTGGTTCGAGCAGTTTCTGAACAACTATACCGGTGCGGTGGTAATTGTTTCGCACGATAAAATGTTCTTGGATAATGTAACCAATAGAACCATAGAAATTTCTTTGGGGCGAATTTATGATTATAACAAACCATACTCGCAATATTTGGTTCTTAGGGACGAGATACGCCAGCAACAATTGAACGCACAGAAAAACCAAGAGAAAGAAATTCAACAGGCCGAACGTTTAATAGAAAAGTTCAGGGCCAAATCTACCAAGGCATCCATGGCCCAGTCGCTTATTAAGAAATTGGATAAAATTGAACGTATAGAGGTAGATGAAGATGACAATAGTGTTATGAACCTTAAGTTTCCGGTATCGGTAACACCGGGTAAGGTTGTTGTAGAGATAGAGAACCTTTCTAAGGCCTATGGCGAAAAGCAGGTACTGAAGGATATAAATCTGTTAGTGGAAAGAAACAGTAAAACTGCATTTGTAGGTCAAAATGGACAAGGAAAATCTACCTTGGCCAAGATTATTGTCGGAGAATTGGAGTATGAAGGTCATTTAAAACTGGGGCACAATGTACAGATAGGGTATTTTGCCCAAAACCAGGCCGAGTATTTGGATGGAAACAAAACTATTTTGGATACCATGATAGATGCGGCCAATGAATCTAATAGAAGTAAGGTTCGTGATATTCTGGGGTCTTTCTTGTTTAGGGGAGATGATGTAGAAAAGTATGTTAAGGTGCTTTCGGGCGGGGAGCGTAACCGTTTGGCCCTGGCCAAAATGTTGCTTCAGCCTTTTAACGTGTTGGTAATGGATGAGCCAACCAACCATTTGGACATAAAATCGAAGAATGTTTTAAAACAAGCTTGCCTTAATTTTGAAGGTACGCTTATATTGGTATCACACGACAGGGATTTCTTGCAAGGCTTAACCAATAAGGTGTATGAATTCAAGGATCATAAAATAAAGGAATATTTAGGGGACATTGATTTCTATTTAGAGCAAAGAAAGGTAGAAAACTTTAGGAGTATAGAGAAAAAGCAGGAGGTGGTTGTAGAAAAGCCGACAGAGAAAACCAATAATACTTTTGAAGAGCAAAAAAGATTAAAAAGCCTTAAGAATCAGTTGAGCAATTTAGAAAGTAAGATATCGTCCCTGGAGAAGAAGATAAAGGAAATAGACCATGATTTGTTAATAGATTATGACGCCACTATCGCCAAACCTAATTTCTTTGATAATTATCAGGCTAAAAAATCTCAATTGGAAAAGTATATGGAAAAATGGGAGACCCTTACATTAGAAATTGAGGGTTTAAAGTAGAAGAACCCACTTTTTCCTTGTTTTCACCACAATTATTCAGGTTTTTACAACAAAATAGATCACTTCAACGATAAATTTTGACATTGTGGCGTTATTAATGCAAATTTGTAGGAGAATTCTTAAAAATACACCAGGTCCATAATTTAAACTAACATAGTTATGAAAAAGCTTTACACTCTTTTATTCGTTGCCCTGCTAACTTCAAGTTTTGCTATGGCCGAAGTTTCAAAAAAGGAAAAAAAGGCACTTTTATCCCTATATACAAGTACCAACGGCGCGCATTGGATAAAAAAGTGGAATTTAAATCAGCCCGTTTCAGAGTGGTATGGTGTAAAGGTAGAAGACGATAAGGTTGTAGAAATAAATTTGTTCAGAAATAATTTAATGGGTCCTTTACCGGCAGATCTTTCCAAATTGGAGCATTTAAAGGTATTGAACTTGGCTTTTAATTCTATAACGGGGCAGTTACCAGAAGAAATAGCCTATTTGCCCAATCTTAAGGTGCTAAAGTTGGAAATGAACAGAATAAAGGGTGGTCTGCCTTCTAACATAGGCAGTCTTGCCAATTTAGAGGAGCTCACTGCTTTTAATAATTTTATTTCAGGTAGTATACCCGAGAGTATTGGTGAAATAAAAAAACTTAAGGTCTTAAACCTATCGAGTAATGCCCTAAAAGGAACCATACCCGAATCGTTAGGTGAGTTAACAGAATTGGAAACATTGGGTTTGTTCGAGAATGCGTTAGAAGGGGCGATCCCAGGAGAAATGGGTAACCTAAGAAAACTTAAAGAGTTGGTCTTGGCGAATAATAGCTTTAAGGGAGAAATACCAAAAGAATTTGGTCAATTGGCCAGTTTAGAAGTATTTCAGATACAGAATAACAAGTTCGATTCTTTTAAGAATTTGGAAATGTTTGAAAATAGAGAGTTTTTGGTTTTTGATTTTGACGGTGATAAAAGAGATTTTGAGTACAAAGATCTTAAGTTTAGTAAGACTAGAATGGCCGATACAAAATTTGAGGATATTGAAGAATAAGAGTAGTAGTTTACACTTTTAGTTAGTTTGGTGAAAAAAGAGGTGTTGTTAGGCGCCTCTTTTTTGTTTTTTGAATAGGGGGTAGTCGATGTAAAAGCCTTTTACATTGTAAAAAGGGGTAAATATGATTTGTTTATATTTTTCTTTTTTTTTCAAAATCAAAAAGTTTTTTTATGAAATTTTTAACCTTGGGGACACCTTTTGCAGACCTTGTTTTTTTGTAGATTCGCCCCAGTTATAACCGTTGGTGCAATGTATCTATTTGGTAGATAATTAGTTGTGTCGATCTATTTTTTTCGTTTGAGCTTTGTTGTCTTAAGTTTGCAGATTAAGCTCTTGTAAAAGCTATTGTTGTAGAAAAGTTAAAGTAAAATGAAAGTCGTTTCACATATTAAATAAGACGTTTCGCTTTATTATAAAAATATCCAAATAACCATTCAAATATATTTGTTCCTTTCAGGCAAAAACTAAGTTTAAAAACCAAAACTAAAATGCGAAAAATCATCTTTACCGGACTAGGTATTGTATTAATTGTAGTTTCCTTCTTTCTTGCCCAAATCATTATTGATAGCAAAAAAACTTTTAAGCCAAAAGTTGAGAAGGTAGTAAAGACTGTATTTACCGAAGAAGTTAAGAACCAAAGCGTACCTATAGTCGTTACCGCCAACGGTAATCTGTCTGCCAAGCAAAGAGTTGAACTATACGCCGAGGTACAAGGTGTGTTCAAAAGAGGTAGTAAGTTGTTCAAAGAAGGGCAGACCTATCGTAAAGGAGAAACTATAATAAGTATCGATGCGGACGAGTATGCGGCCAGTGTACAGTCTGCCAAAAGTAATTTATATAATGAGTTAACCTCCATAATGCCCGATTTGCGTTTGGATTATCCTGATTTTTATCCCAAATGGCAGGCATATCTAAATAATTTTGATATGACCAAAAACGTACCTCCATTACCGGAAATGTCTTCTGAAAGTGAACGTTTTTTTATTACGGGAAGGGGCATATTAACAAGTTACTACAGTGTAAAAAATCTAGAACAACGCCTTTCTAAGTATCGTATAGTGGCACCATTTACGGGTGTGCTTACAGAAGCATTGGTAACAGAAGGTACATTGGTTAGGTCTGGTCAAAAATTAGGAGAGTTCATCAATCCCGATGTTTACGAACTGGAAGTGTCCATAAGCAAATCATATTCAGATCTGTTAAAGTTGGGAGAGTCAGTAGCGTTGACCAATTTGGATGACAACACCGTTTATAAAGGCAAAGTGGCCAGGATCAATGGTAGGGTGGACCAAGCTTCCCAGACCATTAAGGCCTATATCGAGGTGAAAGACAAAAACCTTAGGGAGGGTATGTACCTAGAGGCCGATTTGGATGCCAAAAAAGAAGAAAATGCCATAGAAATAGATAGAAGCTTATTACTTGAGGGCAATAAAATATTTGTTGTAAGAGATTCTGTATTAGATCTTATAGATGTTAGACCGGTATACTTTTCAGAAAAAAGTGTGGTGCTAAAAAACGTTCCCGACGGAGAGGTCATATTGTCCAAGCCTTTGGTAGGGGCATATAAAGGAATGGCGGTAAAAGTGTATAAGGACCAACCAGATAACTCAGAGGAATAATGCGTAAGATCATAGAATATTTTATCAGGTACCATGTTGCAGTAAACGTGGTGGTAATTTCTTTTGCGCTTTTTGGAATAGTTGGTGCAAAATCACTTAAGTCATCTTTCTTTCCGTTAACCGATTCTAAAAATATTTCCATTGCCATTACCTATCCCGGAGCTTCTCCGTTAGAGGTGGAAGAAGGTATTGTGCTTAAAATAGAGGACAACCTTAAGGGGTTGGAAGGTGTAGATAGGGTTACCTCTACTTCAAGGGAAAATAGCGGTACTATTAACGTAGAGATAGAGAAGGGCAGAGATATCGATTTTATGCTCTTAGAGGTTAAAAATGCTGTGGATCGTGTACCTAGCTTTCCTACCGGTATGGAACCGTTGATAGTGTCAAAGTTGGAAGCGGTGCGTCAAACCATCTCTTTTGCCATTAGTGGAAATCATATACCATTGGCGACTTTAAAGAGTGTAGGTAGGGAAATAGAAAATGACCTAAGGGCCATCGAAGGTATTTCTCAAATAGAGATTTCGGGTTTTCCGGACGAGGAAATAGAAATAGCGGTAAATGAAAATAGCCTACTTGCCTACGGCATTTCGTTTACTGAGGTGGCTGCCGCAGTGGGGAATGCCAATATTTTGGTTACAGGTGGTAATATTAAGACCGAGGCAGAGGAATATTTGATAAGGGCCAACAACCGTTCTTATTATGGCGATGAGCTTTCTAACTTGATCGTTAGGGCAGATGCTTCGGGGAGTACCGTTCGCTTAAAAGATGTGGCCGTTGTTAGGGACCGTTTTTCGGAAACCCCCAATGCCACTTATTTTGACGGGGAGCTATCCGTAAATACATCGATAACAAGTACAAATACGGAAGACCTAATACAGTCCGCTGAAAATGTAAAGGAATACATAGAAGAGTTCAACCAAAAACATAATAACGTTAAGCTGGACATAGTTTCGGACCAATCCAAAACATTGGTTCAAAGAACACAATTATTGACAGAAAATGCCATAATGGGTATGATCTTGGTATTGGTGTTTCTTTCCCTATTCTTAAATACAAGACTTGCGTTTTGGGTTGCTTTTGGCCTGCCGGTCGCATTTTTGGGGATGTTCGTCTTTGCCGGATTTTTTAATGTAACCATCAACGTACTTTCTTTGTTCGGGATGATTATCGTTATAGGTATTTTGGTAGATGATGGTATTGTGATCGCCGAAAATATTTACCAGCATTACGAGAAGGGGAAATCTCCTGTACAAGCCGCCGTAGATGGTACTATGGAGGTGTTGCCTCCCATTATATCTGCCATTATAACTACCCTGCTGGCTTTCTCTATCTTCCTTTTTCTGGATAGTAGAATTGGGGAGTTCTTTGGTGAGGTTTCGGTAATCGTTATCTTAACATTGGTAGTTTCACTTGTAGAGGCTTTGATAATTCTGCCGGCGCACTTGGCGCATTCAAAAGCATTGCAGCCAATAGATGATAAACCCAAAGAAGGGGTGGCAAATGCTTTTGCCAAACTTAGGGTAATCAATGAAACGGGAGACAGGTTTATGTCGTGGATGCGAGATAAACTATATGCGCCCGCCCTTCATTTTGCCATGAAATATAAGATACTGACCTTTAGTTTTTTCGCCGTTGCGTTGATATTGACATTTGCCTCTGTCGGGGGTGGAATAATAAGAACGGCCTTTTTTCCTAGAGTGGCCAGTGATCAGGTAAGTATAGAGCTAGAGATGCCTAATGGTACAAACGAGAAGATTACAGATTCAATCATCACTTTTATCGAGGAAAAAGCTGAAATAGTTAATCAAGAGCTAACGGAGAAATACTTGAAAGGTACCGATAAAGTGCTTTTCGAAAATATGATCAGGCGCATTGGTCCTGGTTCTTCTACAGCACAACTTTCTATTAACCTATTGCCCGGAGAGGAAAGGCCCGACGAAATCGTTGCCGATATGATTACCAGTAGATTAGAAGAGCTGGTAGGGCCAGTTGTTGGGGTAGAAAGTCTGATCTATGGATCTGGGGGCAATTTTGGAGGGTCTCCGGTTTCGGTATCCCTGTTAGGTAATAATATAGAAGAACTTAAGGCGGCCAAGGAAGAGCTGAAAACGGTATTAAAGAACAATAGCAGGTTAAAGGATATTTCCGATAACGACCCTGCAGGTATTAAGGAAATACGTTTACAACTTAAAGAAAATGCCTATTTGTTGGGCTTGGACCTCAGTACGGTAATGAGCCAGGTGAGGGCCGGTTTCTTTGGGGTACAGGCACAGCGTTTTCAGCGATCACAAGATGAGATCAGGGTTTGGGTGCGATATGATCGCGAGAATAGGTCTTCTATTACAAATCTAGACGATATGCGGATCATTACCCCTACAGGAGAAAGAGTGCCTTTAAAGGAAATTGCCGAATATACCATAGAACGCGGTGATGTGGCCATTAATAGGCTGGAAGGGCGTAGGGAAATTCAGGTTTCGGCAGATTTGAAGGATGCAAAGGATAGTCCTACGGAAATAATGACCGAGATTCAAAATGTGATTATGCCCGACATCCAATCTAGATACCCAACGGTGTCACCATCTTACGAGGGACAGAACAGGGAACTTGACAAGTTAACAGGGTCCTTAAAACTGGTAGGGTTATCTATTTTAATGCTTATTTACATTACCATAGCATTTACATTTAGAAGCTTTAGTCAACCATTAATGTTGTTGCTTTTGGTGCCATTTAGTTTTACGGCCGTGGCTTGGGGGCATTGGATACATGACTTTCCTATAAATGTAATTTCACTTTTAGGTATTATAGCCTTAATAGGTATTATGGTGAACGATGGTCTGGTGCTCATTGGTAAGTTTAATACCAACTTAAGGGAAGGTATGACCTTTGACAATGCCATTCTCGAAGCCGGAAAATCTAGGTTCAGGGCTATTTTTCTAACTTCTATTACCACTATAGCCGGTTTGGCTCCGTTGATGGCAGAAACAAGTAGACAGGCCCAGTTCTTAAAACCGATGGCAATTTCTATAGCTTATGGTATAGGAATAGCGACCGTACTTACTTTGTTGATGTTGCCCTTGTTTTTGTCTTTTAGCAATACCCTAAAATCAAAAAACAGGATGTTGGCATCTGGGCATAAAATAACCAAAGAAGAAGTGGAACGTGCCATTATAGAAAAAAGGGAATCGGCTCATTTAGAAGGCGAACAACACCATTGATGAATTATAAAGAACTAGAAGAAAAATCATAATGATAAAGTTTAGATTAACCTGTTTCCTTTTAGCGTTTTCTGCTCTAGTCATTGCTCAAGAAAACGTACTTTCTAAAGAAGAAGCGGTGGCCAAGGCGCTAGAAGGTAATTTTGGAATAGAAATAGCCAAAAACGAAATAGATATAGCAAAGAACAATGCGGGTATTTTAAACTCAGGGTATTTACCCACACTTACGGGTACTGCCGGGGCAAACTACAATAATTTGAACAGCACCACAGAATATCCCGGCCAGTTCGAAGAAAGCGGCGAACCAAGGGCAGATATTGTAATAGACGATGCAGAGTCGCAAACATATAGTTCGGCAGTGCAATTAAACTATACATTGTTCGATGGTTTGGGAAGACTGTACAACTATAAAAAGTTGAAAGAGCAATATCGTTTAAGTGAACTACAGGCACGTGAGACTATAGAGAATACCATGCTTCAATTGTTTAGTGTTTACTTTGAAGTTGCGCGCTTAACGGAAAATAGAAACGTACAGATGCAGGCTTTGGAGATATCAAAACAGCGAATAACCAGGGCCGAGTATTCTTTTGAATACGGGCAGAATACCAAGTTGGATATTTTAAACGCACAGGTAGATGTCACCAATGATAGTATCAATTTATTGAATACGGAACAGCAATTGGCAAATGCCAAAAGAGACCTCAATGTGGTATTGAACCAAAACCTTAATGAGAATTTTTCGGTAGATACGTTGATAAATTTCATTCCAAGAATAAAGCTGGTGGAATATATGGAGGAGGCCATGTCTAATAACGTGGCGATTTTACAGACAGAGAAGAACCTTCAGATAAATGAGTATGATATTAAGGTCAGCAAATCGGGCTATTTACCGACTATAGGGCTTACCGGTTCGTATGGGTGGAACCTAAACCAGAGTGCGCCATCTTCTTTTCTTCCGGGGCAGATAATTCCCGGTAGCAACCGAACCAGCTATAGTTTGGCATTGGGAGCTAGCTTAACATGGAATTTGTTCGATGGTGGCGGTACCACGGTAAGGGTGAAAAATGCTAAAATTGCCTATGAAAACCAAGAACTGCTAAAAAAACAAGTGGCACTTGAAGTAAATAGGGACATGCAAAACGCTATGGCCATTTATGAGAACATGTTGAAGATTTACAGAATACAGGAGCAAAACGTAGTAACCAACCAGAACAATTTTGAAAGGTCAAAAGAACAATTTGAATTAGGTAGAATTACTTCTATAGAGTTTAGACAGGCGCAGATAAATCTGTTGAATGCCCAAACAAACAAGAATTTGGCAAAGTATGATGCTAAATTGGCCGAGCTACAGTTGTTGCAACTTACGGGCCAGTTGTTAAATGTTGAATTGTAATATAGAGGTCAACTTAAAAGTATTAGATATGTACAGTAGTAAAACGGATAAGGAGCTTTTAGAGTTGTTGGAGCAGTATTCTATGCTAACTTTCGAATCGCAGTTAATCTTAAAAACTGAAATAGAAAAGAGAAAGCTGTCCGAAGCGGATGTGTCCGGATTGGAAAGGGCCATATCCGAAAAGCTTCAAAGGATCAAGAACTTAGAATATCTTAAAGATCTTGGTTTTAATGCGTCATCGAATGGTGAGAGTGTTGTAGTCAAAAGATCAAAGAATGCTGTATTAACCGATATATTTTCGGTAATTCTGGGATTGGTACTATTTTTTATTGGTATAAATGGGGTTATAGACTTAGTTTTTACGTTTATAAATGGAGATGAGCTAGATGTATTTACCCTAGCGATGAAACTTGCCGTGGCCTCACTTATTTTTATAGCCATAAGTTTTTTTAGCGGTGTAAGGCGTTTGTTGGATTATTGGGGGTTTGAGCTGTCAAATCTAGAAGGGGTAATCACCTTAAAGAAACGTTTTGATGTACAATTGGAAGAAATGAAGGGCAGTGCTTCAGAGTTGTTATTGGAGCAACAAGAAGATAATTTGGGATTGAAACTTAGAGATAGAACAATATTTACTTCAAATGCCGATAACCTTGTCCAAAGAATGACTTTGGAAGAACTTGTCAAAAAATTAAGGACAAACTAAATTCTGGATAATTATATGTATGAGCATTTTTTTCAATGTCCCTACTGTTGGGAAGATATTTCTATGCTCATGGATCCGTCCGTATCCGAACAAACATATGTAGAGGATTGCGAAGTATGTTGCAACCCCATAGAGGTTGTTTCAAGCTTTCTGAACAATGAATTAATTTCTTTTGAAGCCCGTGAATTAGGTCAATAACTAATTCATTTCCTTGATTTTTCCACCAAAGACCTTATCACGTGTAATATTTTTTGGATTTCCATATATATAGATAGACCCACCTGCCTTAACTTTTGCGTTTACCTCTTCAGAAGCTTTTACATCCGCTCTTCCGCCTGCCATTACGGTTACCATGGTCTCTAAGGTGTCCAGTTCTTCATTATAGGCTTTTCCGCCCGTATTTAATGAGATTTCTTGCTTTTTACTTGATCCTGTAAGGGTAATTTCACTGCCCGATACGGCCTTTACAAAAACCTCGTTCAGGTCAACTTTTAAATTGATGACACCGCCCTCTTGGCCCCTTATATCCACTTTATCGGCTTTAAAGGTTTCGTCCGAAATTATTTTGGCATTCTCGTTTACGTCCAAAAGAGTTATATCTCCATTGTAATATAAAGTAGCATGGGCTTCGTCGCCGTCCATAAAATTGTCGAATTCCATCCTAATTTTAAGCAGTCCGTTCTTATTGGAAATACTTACTTCATCCTTGTCGTCCCCGGTAATTACAAGTTTGTTTTCGTTACTTTTTTTTAGGGATACGGTTATACGGTCGTACACTTTAAGTTCAGAAAACCCTTCAAGCATTTTGGTATTCACTTTTTGTGAAAGACAGGTGGTGCTTATAAATATGAGGACAAAGACAGAAAGGATATTTTTCATTTTATAGTATTCTTTAGTGCGGTTAAAAGGGGAAAATTAATACAAATCATTCAATTTTTAGGCCATTTATACAATATTTGGGGGAATATGCCTTGTTTATCTGTGGTTTTTACTGGACTTAAATGTTGTGTGATTTAATTGATATCGATAAGATGGTTATGCTTATGCTTATAACTGTTTTTAAGAACCCTTACATTGTATGGTCATTGTAAAAATGTATTAGCGTCGCTAACAGGGTGTAGATATTCTGTATTTGTCTACTGATTAGCATATAATGATAGGTAATTGCTTTTTTGATTGCTTTATAGGGCAATATAGTATAGGTAAATGATAAAATATCATTACCAAGGTATTCTATCTTCTACATAATTTTATCAAAACAAAATATATAAAATATGGCAGTTTCATGGAGCGGGGTTATGCCTGCGGTTACTACAAAATTTACAAAAGACGGTAAATTAGATTTAGAAATGTTTCAGGTTAATATTGAAGCGCAGGTTTCAGCAGGGGTAAGTGGAATTATTCTTGGAGGAACTTTAGGTGAGGCCAGCACGCTTACCACTGAAGAAAAGGAAACATTGCTTAAAAAGACTTTAGAGATTGTGGAAGGTAAGGTGTCCGTAATCTTGAACATAGCGGAGCAAACCACACAAGATGCCATTAAAGTGGCGCAAACAGCGGAGGCAAACGGTGCAAATGGCCTCATGGTGTTGCCCCCGATGAGGTACAAGGCAAATGACTACGAAACCGTAACGTATTTTCAAGAAATCGCCAGAAGTACCAAATTACCGATCATGATTTACAATAACCCTATAGATTATGGTATAGAGGTTACTTTGGATATGTTCGAGACCCTGATCAAAGAAGAGAATATACAGGCAGTAAAAGAGAGTACTAGGGATATTTCCAATGTTACCAGAATAAGAAATAGATTCGGTGATCGCCTTAAGGTCTTGACCGGGGTAGATACCTTAGGGTTAGAGAGTATCCTCATGGGTGCAGATGGTTGGGTAGCAGGTTTGGTATGTGCTTTTCCTGCAGAAACGGTTGCTATCTATAAACTTGCCAAGGCAGGTAGAATTAAAGAAGCATTGGATATTTATAGATGGTTCTTGCCGTTGCTAGAACTCGATATAAACCCGCAGTTGGTACAAAATATTAAGCTGGCCGAAGTTGCTACCGGGATAGGAACAGAAACCGTACGTGCCCCAAGATTACCATTGCAGGGAGCGGAACGCGAAAGAGTATTGAAAATAATAAAAGAAGGTGTTGCATCAAGGCCGGTTTTGCCCGAGTACCTTAATTTAACCGAAGTATTAGCCTAATCAAAGACCTGAATATATAATTATGACCATTAGAAAGCTTCTTATCTTGCTATGGCTGTTGCCTATAACGGTACATGTCTCTGCGCAAGACAGCAAAAACAGTGCGGCACTTTTAAATAAGATTATTGCAGAGGTAGAGGAATTTAAATTGTACGATTCCAGTAAATATCCTTTGGGCAGGTACCTACCGGAAATTTACAAGAAAGATGCTGTATTTGCTGAAAAGAAGCTAAAGGAGCTAGAAGAAATTCAGGTAAATCACCTGTCCGAAACAGATGGTATTTCACTAGAATTGCTTCGTTTTAGTCTTACCAATAGGGTAGACAGGTTTAAACATGGCCTATATTTAAATCCGATACAGGCGGATCAGGGATTTCATTTAAGCCTCAATTACCGCATAAGACCTATACGGAGTTATGAGGATGCAAAAAGATACCTGAGTGTTCTTAATGATATACCCCGTTTTGCAGATGAACATTTTGTTGTTTTAAGAAGTTCTTTGAAAAAAGGGGTATCTCAACCCAAGGTTATTTTCGATGGCTACGAGTCTACCTATAACCAGCATATTACGGATAGGATAGAAGACAACCAGTTTTATGAACCTTTCAAAAATTTGCCAAATACGCTTACCGGTGCGCAGAAAGATTCTATTATGGAAGCGGCGAAGGTTGCTATTGAAAAATCGGTAGTACCAACTTTTAAGAAGATCAAAACTTTTTTTGAGAAGGAATATCTTCCCCAAACAAGAAGTACTCTGGGTATTTCCGATACACCTGGTGGTAAAGAGGCCTATCAGAACCGGATTGATTACTTCACCACCACCCATTCATATACGGCAAATGATATTCATGAAATAGGATTGAAGGAAGTGGCCCGGATCAAAAAAGAGATGCAAGAGATTATAACATCTGTTGGGTTTAAAGGGGAGTTTGTAGATTTTCTAGAGTTTTTAAGAACCGACTCCCAATTTTATGTAACGGAAGGAGAAGATCTTTTAAAAGAAGCTAGAAATATTGCCAAGCAAATAGATGCAAAATTGCCCGCTTATTTCTCAACCTTGCCCAGAAAGCCATATGGGGTAAAGAAGGTTCCAGATGCGCTTGCCCCCAAATATACAGGTGGTAGGTATTCCGGTTCCCGAAGTGCAACAGAGCCTGGTTATTATTTGGTGAATACCTATAAACTGGAAAGCAGGCCCTTGTATGTGTTGCCATCGCTTACCTTACATGAAGCGGTACCGGGCCATCATCTACAAATGAGCCTAAATCAAGAAATGTCCGATAGTATTCCAAGGTTTAGAAGAAATATGTATTTGTCTGCCTTTGGTGAAGGTTGGGCATTGTACACCGAATTTTTGGGTGACGAAATGGGCATGTACAAAACGCCTTATGAAAAGTTTGGTAAGTTAACCTACGAGATGTGGCGTGCAGCCCGGTTGGTGGTAGATACGGGTATTCATGCAAAAGGATGGACAAAGCAACAAGTGTTGGATTTTATGAAAAATAACACGGCCTTGTCGTTGCATGAGATCAATACCGAAACGGATCGGTACATTGCATGGCCCGGACAGGCATTATCTTATAAGATGGGAGAATTAAAGATAAGGGAACTAAGAAAAAAGGCAGAAAAGGTATTGGGGCCCGATTTTGATATTCGTAAATTTCATGACGTTATTTTAGGACAGGGAACGGTTACTTTGCCCATTCTTGAAAGACGGGTCCATAACTATATTGAAAATGCTAAAAAGAGCTGATTTGAATGAAGAAACATGTCTTTAAGTGTGTTGATGGCCATACCTGTGGCAATCCTGTCAGGTTAATAGTCGAAGGAGCCCCTAAACTAGAAGGGGCCAATATGAGCGAAAAAAGACTCCATTTTCTGAAGGAGTACGATTGGATCCGAAAAGGACTAATGTTCGAACCTCGCGGACATGATATGATGAGCGGATCGTTTTTGTATCCGCCTAGTGATCCCAATAATGATTTTGGAATTCTCTTTATAGAGACCAGTGGGTGCCTGCCCATGTGCGGACATGGTAGCATAGGAACCGTTACCATGGCTATAGAAGAGGGTGTGGTGACGCCAAAAGTGCCTGGTAAAATTAGGATGGAAACACCTGCGGGATTGGTGGAGGTTACCTATCATCAAAACGGCCATAAGGTAGAATGGGTGAAGCTGATGAACGTAGGTTCTTACTTGGCTGCTTCCGATTTAAAGGTCACGTCCAAGTTTTTAGGGGAACTGACCATTGATGTTTCCTACGGAGGAAATTATTATGCCATAGTAGACCCCCAAGAAAATTTTTCGGGCTTACAAGATTATACCGCTTCGCAGTTGATTGAAATGGCTAGGGAACTTCGACAAAAAATAAACGAAACCTATCCGAACAAATTCATACACCCAGAAAATACTTCTATCAAAGATGTTAGCCACATTTTATGGACAGGTAAAACCATTTCTTCCGATGCCACGGCCAGAAATGCCGTTTTTTATGGTGATAAGGCTATTGACCGTTCGCCTTGCGGTACGGGAACCTCGGCAAGAATGGCGCAATGGTTTGCCAAAGGAAAATTGGGGTTGGGTGATGAGTTCGTGCATGAGAGTTTTATCGGTTCCAAATTTGTAGGAGTACCGGAAGCAACATGTAAAATAGGTGATTTTAACGGTATTATACCAAGTATAAAGGGATGGGCAAGACAATATGGTTATAATGAAATTTCGATTCATGAAGACGACCCTTATGCTTTTGGTTTTCAAGTGATATAGTTGTTATGGGAAAAAAGATAGTAGTTGTGGGAGGTGGTGTTATAGGACTTTGTTCCGCGTACTACCTTCATAAGAACGGACATGAGGTAACGGTTCTCGAAAAAACAAAAGGAGGAATGGGAGCTTCCTTTGTAAATGCGGGCTATCTTACCCCAAGTCATATAATTCCGTTGGCCGCCCCCGGCGTTATTACCAAAGGGCTATCTATGATGATGGATAGTAAGAGTCCTTTTTATATAAAACCCCGATGGGATTTTGATTTTTTTAAATGGGCATGGTCTTTTTATACATCCTCGACCAAAGAAAAAGTGGTAAAGGCGGCCCCGGTCCTCAAAGACATTAACCTTCTAAGTAGTGGTCTGTATGACGAGATCAGAAATTCTGGCGATCTGGGAGAATTTCATTTGGAGAAGAAGGGCCTATTAATGTTATATCAAACAGAGGTTTCCGAAGAAGAGGAAAAGGGCGTAGCCAATAAAGCCAAACAATTGGGTTTAGAGGTAGGGACGTTGGATAAGGACCAATTAAAGGCATTGCACGGAAATACTGAAGTTGTGGCCAATGGTGCTGTTCATTATCATTGCGATGCACATAGTACACCCAACGTTTTTATGAAAAAGATGTACGAATATCTAAAACATGCCGGGGTAAATATCATATATGAGGAAGAGGTAGACGGTTTCGATATTACAGATGGCAAAATAAATGCAGTCCGTACAAAGAACCATACCTATAAGGCAGATAATGTAGTACTTGCATCCGGTTCTTGGAGTGGTAATTTAGCCAAAAAATTAGGAATCAATTTACAGGTACAAGGGGGGAAAGGATATTGTATCAATGTACACAGACCTACGGGAATTGAGTATCCGGCTATTTTAATGGAAGCCAAAGTGGCGGTAACACCAATGGACGGATTTACACGTTTTGCGGGTACTATGGAATTTTCTGGGGTCGATTATAAAATTGATAAGGGCAGGGTACAGGCCATAGCCGATGCTGTCCATAAATACTATCCTCAGATTAGAATTACCGAAGAGGAAATAAACAATGCCGAATGTGGTCTGAGACCGGTATCGCCAGATGGGCTTCCGTATATTGGCAGAAGCAATTCATTGAACAATCTTTATGTTGCTACAGGGCATGCCATGATGGGATGGAGCTTGGGGCCTGCAACCGGAAAATTGATTTCAGAGATTGTTGATGATAAAGAGACGTCTATGAATATTGATGCCTTTGACCCCCACCGATCGTTTAAATAGTGAGGCCAAGGAAGATCTTGGTTCACAAAGAGACACTTATCGATTACTCTTTCATAAACTGTATCAAAGGTTTTATAAAACCGTTAAATTTTTCGATATGGGGTAAATGGCCCACATTTTCCAGTTCTACCAAGCGCGCATTGGGTATTTCTTTTTGGGTTCTTTTTCCCAGTTCGTTGTACAGACCCATTGTTTTTCTTACTTCTGGAGTAACTAATGGTTTTCCCAAGGCCGTACGGTCCCTTGTGCCGATTATTAAAAGTGTAGGTGCGGTAACGTGCTTAAACTCGTATACGACGGGCTGGGTAAAGATCATGTCGTAGGTCAATGCGGCATTCCAGGCAATGGTTTTGTAATCGGAGTTTAGCGTCCACCCTGCCAATAAATTTACCCATGGGTCATACTCCGCTTTCCATTGGTTGTCGTAATAACTTACCAATTGATACTTTTTAATGCTTTCGTAGTTCTTTTTAAGTTCGTTATTATACCACCATTCTACCGGTTTATAGGGCACTTTTAATTTCCAATCTTCCAGACCAATGGGGTTTTCTAAAATAAGTTTCTCTGTAGTGTCTGGATACATCAAGGCAAAACGTGTGGCCAACATACCTCCCATAGAATGCCCTAAAATGGCCGTCTTTTTTATGTCTAAAGAGTCGAGTAATGTTTTGGTGTTTTGGGCAAGCTGCTGAAAGGTGTAATGAAAATGATGGGGCTTGGACGATTTTCCAAAGCCGATCTGGTCGGGTACGATTACACGAAACCCTTCGTTTGACAGCGCTTCTATGGTTGTTTTCCAGTAGGCTCCATTAAAATTTTTGCCATGGAACAATACAATGTTCTTGCCATTGTAATTCTTTGGTATCACATCCATGTAAGCCATTTTTAAATCTTGGTTCTGAATACGCAGCTCCAAAACCGAGACCGGATATGGGTAGGGGTAGTTGGCCAATTCAATATCTAGCCATTGTAAATTATCCGATTGTGCTTTTGACTGTTGAAAGGTACCTAAAATCAATAAAAAGGCCCATAGTACTTTTTTCATGCTTTCTGTTTAATGTTACGACTACTCGTTCACAGAACCGGTAGTGGTATTCAGTCCCCAATTTTAGGGTGTTTTCCTTGTTTTTTGTTCTAACGGGATGTTAAAATCGTTTATGGTTAACAATCTTTATAAGGTCTTCAAAATCGTACCCATCCCCAAAAACAAAATATCCGACTTTACTCGCACCCCGAAACCTTATTTTGCGTAGGCCCCAGAGGAATAGGTAAGTTCGTAACTATGGGTGTAGATTTCAAAAACGATTCCGAAGGGGTCTTCCACATAACACATTTTAAAAGGTTTGTCTTCTGGATAGTATTCCCTGATCGGCATTCTTTGTTTGCCGCCGTGGGCCACAATTTGGTCAATGAGTTTTTCAATATCGGGATCTTGTACGCAAAAATGGAAAAGACCGGTATTGAAGGGATTAAATTCAGGAGCTTCCTTGATACCGTTCGGAAAGGAGAACAGCTCTACCCCAATGCCGTCGGAGGTGGACAAATGGGCAATTTCAAACTCTGTCCAATTCTCACCAAATACGTCGATACACATTTGGCCAATGGCCGTCTCTCTCTCCTTTTTGATCATGGAAGGTTCCATAATAATGTACCAGCCCATTACTTCCGAATAGAAGCTAACGGCTTTGTGTATATCGGGTACCGTTATTCCGATATGTGAAAATGATTTAGGATAATTGGTATTCCTTGCCATATGTTTCTTTTTAGAGGGCAAGATTAGCTTATATTTGCTTCATAGGCAATAACTTACCAAAAAGTAGTATAGTTACCAAAACGAGTAAAATATTGAATATTAATAAAATAAAAACTATAATTGAATAAAGATAATAGTTGCCCCTTACATTACACGATGAATTTGATCGGTACCAAATGGAAACCTCTGGTTTTGTTTCATTTGTTGGAGGGGCCTTTGCGGTCGGGCGTATTGCAAAAGAAAGTCCCGGGCATTTCCAACAAAATGTTTACGCAGACCGTACGGGAGTTGGAGAAAGACGGACTCCTATCGCGAAAGGTCTTTCCCGTGGTTCCACCAAAAGTGGAGTACGGCCTTACGGAACGGGGAAAATCCTTGGGGCCCATTTTACGTAGCTTGGACCAATGGGGTTCCAAGGATGTTCGGGGGCGGTAAGCCTTTTGTCTGTTTCGGCGGTTTTACCGGTTTTTGTTCTTCCTTATAAGATCGATTGTAAAATCCATTTGAGTATCCCTGTTTTGCAGAAAGTCATTATACGATTGCGGTACATCATAATCAGGAATAATGCCCCTGTCGTACCACTGGTTCGACTTCTGGGGTACATCCTGTTCCAAATTTACGACCGAAAAGAAAACGGCCATTCCTGATTTTGGCAAAATGTATCCCATCGGGGTATGTCCGTTGTGCCCATAATAACCGCCCATGGTTTCCTCTCCTATTACGGTTGTGTTGTCGTTTCCGGCGACCATTGCGGCAAAAAGACTTCCTGCCGATGCCACCCTCGGACCTATCAATAAATAGATATTTCCGGTAAAGGCATGTGGCCTTGGTTTTCTAATCTGGTGGTCTTCGTTGTTTTCGTCTTGGTAGAACTTTCCATCTATCTCTTCCGGAAAATTATTTTTAAACATTTTATTGTACTTGCCTGCGCCCAGTGGCCTTAAAAAACGGGGGATTTTTGTAAAGGCATATTTAAGATAAGGGAGCTTTTTAAAGCTGACCCAGGCTTGTTTGTTTTCCTTAAAATCCCTTTGGGTAAGGTAAGAATAGGTTACTAGGTCGTTGGGGTCGGTACCACCGCCATTGTAACGAACATCAACGATGAGGTTTTTAATCCTCTTGTTTTTTATATGGGTAAACACACTGTCTAAAAAGGTGAGGTACCTGCCATGTGACGAAGATTGTTTGTTTCCCAAAGAAAAACTGTTTACCGTTAGTATGCCGGTATCTCCATCTATGTCCTTGTAACTGTAGGTTTCCCCTTCTTCCCAATCTTTGTAATCGACCTCATCAAAGGCTATGGAGTGCCTTTGCCTTACATTTTTGTAATAATCCGTATAGGCGATTCCCTTTAGGGTAGCGTTTTGGACCTCATTTGAATTATGGGGCCTGTACGCAACCTCAAATACAGGAGATAGGCCATAGTGCAATCGGTAATATTTACTAAAATTGTATGTTATTCCTATGCGTTTTCCAGTGGTATTTACACCATCGGTAGTGTAATATTTGTATAGGTTTTTTATGATATCGGACATTTTTATAGTGTTGATCGATATAATTTCGGCCCCAAGCGGTATTTCTCCCTTGTCAAAATTTATGATCCACTTACCCTCTATCCATTTGACGGGATAGGGGAAATAACCGTTTTGTTCCTTTTTCATCGATTGGTTATATCTCTCCGGTAACCTTGTATCGTTGTGCAAACTGCCCTCAAAATCGGTCAGTTGGCAAATGATGTTGTAAAAATCGCCATAAGTATTCGCTCGGTCGATTGCCCGGTCCGCCCAGGTGTAGATGCTGTCGATTTGTTCCTTGGTGCGGTATTTGTACAGTCCCGAATTGGCCTTCAGGCGTATGTTTTTAAACACTTCAAGGTCTTTGCGCATCCTTTTTTGCGAAAAAGGGTCGTCAACGGATTGTGCAAGGCCGATACATGAAACCATAAAAAAAAGAAGCGGGAAAAAGACGGTTTTCTTCATTCGGAAATTATTTTTTTCCAAAAGTAAATCTCTGTCCGTCCAGACACTTGTAAGATATTGGCAATTATAAAATTTCGATAAGATGTGTTTGGTATTTTTTTGGGGAAACACCGACAAAGCGTTTAAAGGTTTTTGAAAAATGGGCCATATCGGTAAAATTGTATCGATAGGCAACATCCGTAAGTTCGGTATGTGCGTCTATGAGCTCTTTGCACGAAAAAACCTTTTTCATCAAAATATAGTTCATTGGGGTCATACCCGTTGTGGCCTTGAATTTTTTGACAAAACCATATTTGTTGATGTTGGCCATTCTTGATAGGTCGTCCAAATTGAATTTTTCATGGATGTTGTTTTCAATATAGAGATCGATCTCATTGAAATCGCTAAAATGCGGCTTCCCGTGGGTCCCCATATTTTCCTGTGAATGATATTTTATGGCATTTGCAAACCGATGCAAAGCAAGTTCGATTGTTTTTGCATTGCCGGTATCCATGGCTTTGGTCAGTTGTACGAATAATAGGTTGGCCTTTTCGTTATTGATCTTTCGGTTTTCGAATGTGATGTTTTTTCCTTCGAACAGGTATTTCATCAGGTCGCCTGACAGATAGATGGTGTCGAATTTTAAGGCAACCTTTGATTCGCTTAAGGGATTGGCGTGTATCTCATATGGGTTGGTAATAGATATGCTGCCCTTTTCACTAAAAAAACTTTGGTCTTCAAACTCGATCTGTTCAATACCTTGATGGATCAACGAAATACAAAAAGTTTCATGAAAATGCATGGGGAAATCGGCCGTTTGCCCATCGATGTTGATATATTCTAAATTATCCAAAAACATGGTTGTTTCTCTATTTCATACCCCATAGTAGCCCCTTCTATGGTAGGGTGAAGATAGCGAATTTTACTACGTGACCGTCCCCCTATTCGCAATAGGCGCTTCTCGGGTTGCTTGCCGCCCCGCACTTGAACAAGTAGTTCGATTGTGCATACAAGGGGGTGGGGTCGTCCGTGACCACCAAAGGCTCTAAAGCCTCGCCATCGTAGCTGGGCATAGTTATCTGTTCCACGGAACCATTGCCCAGAGCCACATTTTTTGCAGCGGAATTTCCGTTAAAGCTATAATCGATCAGGGCATCCAAAAGGCGGTAAATGCCATAATAGTCGTAGGCATCATAGGCCGTCTGTGTATTGGGAAGGTTATGTTCGGCCGAATAGGTATAGCCGTCCACCGTGCTGCTTTTGATCAAAATAAAGTCCTTCTCCGAGTCCGCTATATTGATGTTCTTAAAAATATCGATGGCCATACGGTGGTCATTGGTCACATCATCATCATAGACCTGGGTAATGAGTTTGGTATTAGAGGGGAAATTTTGCAATTGCGTATCGGTCAGGTCGTATGAAAACCACTGTGCCATGGTAAAGATAAAGCGACCGTTTTCGCCCCAGCCTTCTTCCACAAAGCCTTTATAGGCCAAAGAAAAGGTAGCGCCTCCTCCAAAAGAATGTCCCATAAAACCCACTTTTTCCGTAGCTACCACTTCGGGGTAATCGCTTACCGCCTTTTTAAAACTTTCCCATAAGGTTTCGTAGCGTTCCTCTACCGAAACCCCTGTGGTCGGATAGGGTGCAAAGACCACGGCGTAGCCTTTCTTGGCGATAAATTCGTAAAGTCCAATGTTGTATTCACTTTCCTCGCCGCCATAAGGGTGCGAATAGAAAATGGTAGGTAGGGGGCCCGTTGCTTCCTCGGGGTAGAAGACTTCCACGTCTTTTCCTTCGTAGGTGGGACTTTCAAATGCGATTTTCGCCACGGTGTAGGTGCCATCGCTACCATAACCTTCTGTGGGTTTGTTAATGGGGCCTTCCAGATCATCTACAACAGAAGGTAGGGTCGGGTCATCGTCTTCCTTGGCATCGTCGGAACAAGCGCTTAAGATGAGCAAAGCCAAAATCATACGGGCTAGGGCTTTCATATCTAATTTTATTAAAGGGGTTGGGTTAGTGTGAACGTTTTGATTGGGGTATTTATTATATGATAGCGGTTGTAATAAAAGGTGATTAGTGTGACCGAGAATACGTCCAACGCTCTTCAAAGGGAAATAGCTCCATTCAGGAACATTTTTAAGCATCGTAAGTAAAATGCTCCTAATGGTAAAAGGTATCTAATCATTCGTAAGGGCTTTTTGCAATTCATCGATGATGATTTCAACATCCTCCGAAGTGGTCCTCCAATTGACAAATGAAGCCCTGATGGCATGTCTATTGTTGTACATGGTCGGTGTCATATATACTTTTCCAGCTTGGTTCAATCGTTTCAAAAAACCGACTACCTCATTTTTTTCCTTTCCGTTAAGGGTGAAGCAAACATTGTTCAGCCTTACCGGGGCCAATAGTTCAAACACTTCACTTTTGTCAATGGCTTCGCCCAAACGCTTGGCCAAGGTTACCGAATTTTCAACGATGTCTCGGTAGCCGTTTTTGCCATAGGCCGTTAAGGAAAACCATGCCGGTAAGGCCCGAAGGCGTCTTGAGTTTTCGGGCAAAAAGTTCAAATAATTAAAATCTTCCTTCGGATTTCCCAAATAGGGCGCATTCGAATTTTGAAAGGTTTCCATTTGCAACACATTATGATGCTCCTTTATTAGAAAAACGGCACTGTCATAAGGTACGTTCAGCCATTTGTGACAGTCAATGGTTATACTGTCGGCGTGTTCCCAGCCTTTTACCAAGTGTTGGTATTTGGGGGAGCAGGCGGCAAAAGCACCAAAGGCCCCATCGATATGCCACCAGAAATTATGCTTTTTCCTCAATTTTGATATTGCCTTAAAATCATCATAATCGGCGGTATTCACGGTCCCGGCACTAGAAATCAGTATAAAGGGCTGTCCGTTCAATTGTTCCATTTTCAGCAATAGGTCTTCCATACAAATCGATTCCCTGTTTCCTGTTTCAACTTTGACCTTTTCAAAATTAGTGCTTCCCATTCCCAACATCGACAATGTTTTTAAGGAAGAAGAGTGGGGTACGGCCGAAAGTATTTTTATATCCCCGGAGAGTCCATTTTTGGCAAAATCGAGGCCTTTTTCCTTTCCGACCCACTGTCTGGCGACACCAAGGCAGGTAAAATTGGACATGGTCGCTCCGGTAACGAACCCTCCTAAAAATGTATCGGGAAGCCTGAATAAGTTTAAAAGCAAACGGATAGTCTCTTTTTCGATAAGCATAGAGATGTCGCCTTGGGCATTAATGGTTTGTGGGTTTTGGTCGTAGACGGTTGCCAACCAGTCTCCCATGATCGAGGCAGGAGTGGTTCCTCCGATGACATAGCCCAAATACCTTGGTCCCGGCGCACCAACAATCAGGTTTTCGAATTTCTTATTGAACAGGTTAAGGGCCTCCAATCCACCTATCCCTGCTTCCCTTAGTTCCGAAAATTCTAGTTCTGAATCTTTTTTTGATGTTGGCCGATCGTTAAGGTGGTTTAAATAGTCCAGTCCTTGATGTTTTACAGCTTCAAGAAGGGTTTTCAGATGTTCCAGGTCGTATTTCAATTGTTCGTTCATAAAGGAAGTTTTTTCGGTCACGGCTAAAATAGTAAATAAGTATATCCTTATTCTAGAGGCCGGTATTTTAGGAAGAAAATCATGGTTTGGTTAAAAAGAGGCGAGGTTCAGTTTAAGTAACTCTTCGTATGCATTTCCGGGGAGGCCCAACAGTTTGGCAAAGGCAGGCTCGGTTTTGAGTCCCGAAGCCTTTAGCTCCACGATCGCTTTTCTAAATTCACTTCCCTTTTGTTGTAGAATAAGGTGCTCAATTAGCATATGGCGATAGGCATTTTGTTTTTCGACGGGAACGTTTTGTCCAAAGATCTCGAACTCAAAATGGGGCGTGCTAAAACTTGCGATGGTCGCCAGAACACCGTTTTGGGAAATAGTGGCCAACTTAAATTCATTCTGGTCACCAAACTGTTCCTGTAGGTGCTTTGAGAAGGCTTTGTGGTCTTGGCATTGACAGATGATATCCAAATCACTTTCTGGTAAATCGATAGCTATGGGAATGGTGCCCGTTACAATGGGGTCATAATTTTTTAGTTTGTCATAGACTTGGTATTTCTTGATCTCGTAATAGGCGATTTTTTGCCGTTTATTGCCATGTTTTAGGTAGTCTATATGTTTAAAGCTATGGGTCAAATCGTACTCTTTTTCATACAAATATAGAGCTAACTACATTCGGTTAAGCAACGCCTAAGGGAACTAATTGCCCTTCAATCCTTTAGCTGCGTCCTACAGAAAGAGAGGATGGTTTTATTTAGGAATACGTTTACATGAAATAAGTGGGGCGGCTCCAATATAGGGGTATTGGGACTTAATCATTCGAAAATTGCCCTATAAAAAAAGGCCCGGTTTGTATACCGGGCCCTCTCTTCTTGCCGCTAGTGTTAGTTAACATCGAGAATAAGCTTCATGGCCTTTTCCATTGTACCGGGTTTAAAACGGGAGGTGATCGGTTTATTTACTTGCCCTGATCGCCTTCCAGGCATTTTTCTTTGTCCTTGTTAAGAATGTCGGTCTTTATAAAATCGTTCCTTAAAACAGGCTTCCATTTAAAATTGGTGGCTTCTGTAACGGTAAAATTGTTCTTAGGGTTGGTAGACAATAGGGTTTCGGTAAAATCGTCTTCCATTTTTTTGAGCTTGTCCAAGTCGCAGGCCGGCAGTTCCCCTTTTATGGCAAGGGCACCCAGCTTGTCTATTTCTTCGGGTTTCACCCCTTTGTTCATATGCACGGTTACGGTCTTTTTCGTATCCATACGCTGCACGGTAAAAAGGCCGTCAATATCCTTGGAAACATAAAAGGTGTTGAACTGATACCTTCCCCCCGTGGTGTATATGGCCGCATCGGTCAAGCAGGGTGAGGGTTGGCTTACGATACGGGTATTGGTACGGTCTATGGGTCCGTCGGGATACAGTTCGTTCAGGGCCTCTTGCAGGGCAAGATGGCCCACTACCAAGCCGTCGCAAAGGTGACCGTGAAATTTTACAAGGTCGTCAAGGTCTATATCTTGAAAATGGCCTATACGCCCCTTGGAAAAATCGGTATCATTGACCCGCATTCCCGTTTTTAGGCGATTTTTCTTTTTAGGAAGGTAGAGCTTAAAAGAACGGTCACCTGAGGTAATTTTATCCAAATGGCCCATAAAGGTTTGGTCGTTCCTTAAATAATGGACATGCACAAAGCTTTTGGAACCTGTAAAGATTCCTTGGTGTTGTTCCGAATAAAAGCCTATCAATTGGCCTTTCTCGTTTTCGGATGTGAATTTTTGTGATTTTACATCAGGTTTATATCCTTCCACTTCCGGATTTCTCGGCGTAACGATATGTACGGTAAGCTCGTTATATTCTCCAGCGACCTTAAAGGCAAAAGGTTCCTTCAGGTCGTAGCCCTTTTCTTTGGCCAGGGATGCTACTTTGTGCTGAATGTCCTCAACGCTGTTCAATGGTCCGTCAACATGGTACACCTCCCATTCGGGCACATTGCTATACACAAAAAAAGGGGAACGGATATCCCAACCCTGACCCACAGCGGCTTTTCCATCCTCAAAAGCCGAGGCATGGAAGGGCTTGCCGTCCACAACGGTTATTTCACCCTTCATACGGTCATAGGGTCCCATGCCGTATAGGTGCGATTTCTGGGGAAGGGTATCCAGCCAGACCTTAAGGTCGTAGGTGTTGCCCATATCCTTCATCGCCCCAACGGAATGTACGGTGGGTACGGTCTGCCCTAAGAGAGACTGCGATGTAAAAACGATGATAGAGAGAATAAAAATGACTTTTTTCATGGATGCTAAAAATTACAAGATGAGGTTAAACAGATATCCCGATAGGATGATGCACAGCGTTACGATCCCAAAGAAAATAGCGATTAGCTTTAGTGACATCACTTTTTTGAGCAAGGTAGCTTCGGGAATGGAAAGGCCTACCGTGGCCATCATAAAGGCAATGGCAGTCCCTAGGGGTACTCCCTTGGCCACAAAGACCTGAATAACGGGAACAATACCGGCGGCATTGGCGTACATGGGTACGGCCACCAACACCGCTAGGGGTACGGTCCACCATTGGCCACCGCCCAAGTATTGGTTAAAAAAGTTCTCGGGCGCATAACCGTGCATGGCGGCGCCAATGGCAATACCTATGATTACGTACAGCAGCACGCCCTTGACAATATCCCAGGCGCCACGGGTAATCTCAGGCAAACGATCGCGAAAGCTTCGTTTCTCCCCTTGGAATTCGGCCTGTTGCATTTTGTTTTCAAGTATTTCCTTGACCCAATCGGACAATAAATGTTCCAAGTTCAATTTGCCCAAGAGCCAGCCCCCAAGGGAGCCCAAGAGAATTCCCGAAAGGGCGTAGATCAAGGTGGCCTTTACCCCGAACATCCCCAGAAACATGGCAACGGCCACTTCGTTGACCAGCGGGGAGGTAATCAGAAAGGCAAAGGTGACCCCCAAGGGAATGCCTCCCTGTACAAAGCCGATAAAAAGCGGAACGGACGAACAGGAACAAAAAGGGGTGATGGCACCAAAAATAGAGGCAAAAAAGTACTCTAGCCCGTAGAGCTTTTTCTTGTTCAGGTAGTCTTTTAATCGCTCTATTGGGAAGTAGGCGTTCACTATCCCCATGATGAAAACAATAAAGAATAGGAGGATAAGAATTTTCAAGGTGTCGAAGACAAAAAAATTCAAGGCGATACCCAAATGGGTATCCGCACCTATTCCAAACACCGAATAGATCAACCAATCGGCAAAATGTTGCAACCAATCAAACATTTGTAACAGTGTTTATGGTCCCCGAAATGGAACATGAAAGCTTTACGGTGTTGTAAATGGTGCCGAACTTTTCGATGTTCTTTTTCAATAGGGCCGTGTTCAACTTGTCATCATCGCTGTAGATCGTTAAGCTGTATTCGATGGCATCCATTCTAGGAGGACTCTCAAGACGCGTGGCCTGTACCTCCAATGTGGTTTTGGTATAGGAGAATCGCATCATGGTAGAAAAACGCTCTACGTTTTTTAGCATACAGGCAGCAAAGGCTCCTAGGAACAACTCGGCCGGATTGGGCAGACTGTCAGCGGTTTTTGAAGTAGTTTCAAAATCGATGTTCGATTCCTTGATATGGATAGTGGCATCGTCATTGGCCATCGAGGAAGCTTTGATTTGGTAGTCCATCGTATCAAGATTAGTTTAACAATGCCAATACTTCGTCTTTTGAGGGCACCCGGCCTTTTATCGTGATCACATCGTCAATGACCAATGCCGGGGTGGTCATTACGTTGTATTTCATGATTTCCATGATATCCTCTACTTTTTCAATAGTGGCGTCTATGTTGTTTTCGGATACAACGTCTTTGACAACTCCTGTCAATGATTGACATTTGGGACAACCGGTTCCTAAAATTTTAATTGTTTTACTCATGACAACTTCTTTGTTTATCGCCAATAGACGATTTGATTATTAAAAAAATTATTTAAAAAAATCCTGAAACAAGGATTTTGCAATCTTCCAGTTTTCTTGGTTGATACAGTATTTTATTTTGGGCGGTTTCAATTCTCCTTGGATAAGTCCCGCATTTTTCAATTCTTTCAGATGTTGGGAAATGGTCGATTGCGCCAAGGGAAACACGTCCACCAAATCGCCTGTAAAACAGCAAGACTGACTTTCAAGATGCTTTAAAATGGCAATGCGTGTAGGATGCCCCAGTGCTTTGGCAAATTTCGCCAAGGTTTCGGTATCATCCTTGTATTCGATATGTTCTAAGCTTCTTTTCATTTTTCTAATCGTAAAATTACGATGGAAGATTGACCTATAATGTCACCAAAGTCACATAAAGCCAAATTTTTTAGGAAAGGGATAAGATGATGGTTGGAAACAGGCTTGGAATAGGTGCAAACAAAAAGCGGTCCGAGCCTGCGCTCGAACCGCTTTTATATACCGGTTACGATTTTTTGTAATTACGTGGCTCTTTTTTAAGTATGCGCTATTCCTATCTTTTTAAAGTAAAGTGACCGGACCATGTTTTTCCTGTATCTTGATCTACATATTTAAACCAATAGTCGCTGGGGGGCATTGGTCGACCATTATAGGTGCCGTCCCAAGTGGCATTGTTCTTGGGGTCCAATTGCACCAACAATTTTCCGTAGCGGTCGAACACATAAATATAGGTTCTGTTTCCCCTCGCAAGAATGGAAGTGTCCCAATAATCGTTGGTTCCGTCATTGTTGGGTGTGAAGAACTTTGGAAGCCCCAAAGATTCCGAATCGTCGCAGGCGGCAGTGTCAATGGTCACGGTAAAACTAGTTTCTCGGGCACATCCATTGGATTCCGCGCGAATATAGATCAATTGCGTTTCAACGATTTCATCTCCAGGATACAATTGCAGGCCTTCACCATTGCTCTCTGTAAAATAGCCTTCGCTTGTAGGTAGGATAGGTAGAATATAGCCCTTGCATTCGGTCACATCTTCCAGCAGGGTAACGTCGTTCACCCTATCGATGGTAACCGTAAAGCTACTTTCGTCAGTACAGGTATCCAATCCCGAACCGTTTTCTGCATATACGTACACGGTGGTCGTTTCCGATATGACATCCCCGGGATATAGTTGTGTTCCCGTTTTATTAGGTCCCGTATAATAAAAGTTGTTCGTGCTCAACGACGGCAATGTGAAATTATCGCACCGCTCTACATCCCCGAAGGTATCCGCTACTGGAGCTTCTTGGGCAAAAAGGGTAAAAACGGTCTCGTTGTAACAACCCGAGGAACTGGTCACCCTAACCGTAATATCCTGTTGGACGGTAGTGGTATTGGTATATGATGCCGTTAAGTTTAAGGGGTTTCCCATGTCGTCGAAATAGGACACGGTGACCCCGGTCTGTGAGCCGATCACTTGGGATTCCATCTGGGCCAGGTCCAAGGTAAAGGTTGCAATACCGTCCCCGTCCGTGTCACATGCATAAAAATCCTCAATGGGGTTGGCGGTTGGGCCTTCGTCACTTACGGTAAGCGTTATCGGGTTTCTTTCCAATACCAGATCGGTAACGATACCACTGGTTATCACACAGGTATAGACCCCGGAATCTGAAGGTTGGAGGTTGTCCAGTTCCAAATTGGCACTGTCGGAACCTGGGATGGCAACGCCGTCCTTAAACCATTCATAGGTATTGGCGGAACCGCTTACCGTAGTTTCGAGGGTAACTGTGTTTCCCGTACAGGTGGTAATGTTCTCTACCTCGTCGACCTTTGCCTGGGGGTTGTCCACAAAATATAAAATATTGGAGCTATAGCTATAGAACTGATCCTCGAAATCCCCAAATTGAAAACGATTATTTGCTATAGTAAAATTCCATAGTGTTGATATGCCACTAAAATCAGGTATGGCCCCCTCTAGTTCATTACCATTTAAAGCAAGCCATTCTAAATTATTGAAGTTTGTAAACTGTGGCGGAACCTGACCTGTTAAATTATTGCGGTCAAGTACAATTAATTTGGGGTCGGACCAATTTTCGTAACTAAGCGGTATAGGTCCTTCTATAAGGGTACTGCTGATATTAAAAGTATGAATATTTTCAAAATTACCTAAAGATGCAGGCAGCGTTCCCGTCAGTTCTTGACTGCCAATCCTAAAGTCCACCATGTTCACCAGATTTCCCAATTCTTCCGGTATATCTCCTGTTAGCTCATTATTCTCAAGCTCAAAGTGCGTCAAATTAATAAGATTGGCATATTCCGGGTAGATAAAACCCGTAAAATTGTTTGTGCCCAAATAGAGAATACGAAGATTTATTAAGTTGGTTATACCAATGGGAATCTCGCCCGTCAGCTCATTGAAACGTAATGAGAGAGTAGTCAAATTGTTCAATAAAAGCAATGAGGGCGGTATCTCGCCCGTTAATTGGTTCTGGCTTAGGTCAAGCATTGTAAGATTTGACAAATCTCCAATATTGTTAGGGATGCCTCCGGTAAAATTATTTCCTCGTAGGTCAAGCGATGTCAAATTCGTTAATGTGGTTATACTGGCGGGTATGGACCCTGACAGCTCTCCAAGCTCTACATTTAAATACTCTAGAAAAGGTAAATCTGCAATTTCTTCTGGTAATACTCCTACCAGGTTGTTCCTCCCGGCTATATCACCGGTAATGTTCATATTAATTCGTGTAACGTTATTTGGTGATAAGGTCAGCCCATACCAATCATTGTTTACTATTGTATTTTCTATGGGGACCACAAAATTCCAATCGTTTGTAGGGTCACCATCCGTTTCGCTGAACCAATCAGGTCCCCCGGTCGCATCATAAAAAGCCTTTAGAGCTTGTATTTCGGATACGGGAATTTGAGCCAATGAAACAAAATTGCCTAAAAAAAACAAGATTATGAATAATAGGGGGTTTTTCATGAACGAAAATTAACAAGAATTACAAAGTAATGTAAAATAGCTTGGAAATCATTTTAACCCGTATGAATTCGTTATAATGAAAAAAACGACGAAGAACATAAACCCTTCTTCTTCCTTTTCGGTATCCAGGTCTTCGATTTTGTGGATAGGGTTGCATACGCTATATGTTCCGCGTTTATTTTCATCTTTTAGTACTTGCTTTTTATAGAAAGTTGTACATAGGTTCAGCTTACGTTGTTTTTCTTCTTGTAAGATTACAATGGGCCTATGACCTATAATGTCACCAAAGTCACATAAAGCCAAATTTTTTAGGAAAGGGATAAGATGATGGTTGGAAACAGGCTTGGAATAGGTGCAAACAAAAAGCGGTCCGAGCCTGCGCTCGAACCGCTTTTATATATGGTTATGGAATCTTTATAGGGTTACTTGGTCCCTTTTTTTTAAACCACTCAGGATATTTCCCTTTCTTTTCCCTTATTCGGTATCCAAGTCTTCGATTTTTCTGAATAGAGCGATGATATCCTTTGCGTTTACGGCATCGGTAGCCTCTATGTCAATGCGGTATTGGTAGTTTTGTACTTGTCCGTCTTCGTACAACTTCACCAATTTTTGCTTGTTCTTGGTAAATAGTTCCACCCAAATGCGATTTCCGGAAACTTCTATGTTCATCTGGTTTCGGTTCAGGTCCCTGGTGCTGAATTCGTACACAAGCTCCCTTGTTTTTTTAGGCTCGTCAATCCCCTTTTTAAAGGTAATGCCACTCATTTCCCTATTGAACAATTTTACTTCTTGATGATACGAAATATCGTCCCTATCTACTTTGCCTATGGTATTGCCCAATGCTTCCAGGCCTTGGTAAAAAGGTATCCGGTCGATGTTCTGTTTTACCTGTAGCTTGTTCTCGTTCTTGTCCAAGATCGTTTGCAGGGCCTCTTTAGAGAACAGGGCATCGTCTATGGTGTTAAAGAATAGGCGCACGTATTTTCTAAAATTCAGGGCCCTTCCATTTTCTATATGTCGGATAAAGGGTTGCCCGTTTTTTACATGTAATTCTAGAATAAAACGGGTTTTGTCGTTGTCGAGAATTAGTTTTCTAGGGTCAATATCATTGATATCAAAAATATATTCATTGTTTATGGCCTCCTTTACACGGGTCTCGTTTCGTTCAAGAATGGCCCGGTTGTCTTCCAATACTAATTTTTGACGGGTGTTGCCCTCGGGCATCACCACGTTTCCAATTCTAGGGTTTATATAGTCCACCGCCTTTGGTATGGTGCCGATGTCGGGGCTATAGTGCCCAAAGTGTACTTCGGCCAAGGGAACCACTCCCTCTAGTACTTGGTGTATTTTTTTGGCGTGGGGCATGTTCTTGGCATAAATGACCAGCTTGTCCCTAAATCCGGTAGGGTTATCTCCTTCAAAATATTTGATGGCGTTTACGTTGTTTTTGGTCCAAATTTCCAAAAACAGTTCGCTACCCGACATTTCATATCGTAACGAAGAAGGGTTGAGGAGCGAAAGGTTAAAAACCGCGCTTTCTTCTCGGGTACCGCGCATACGTTCAAAACGCACATAGGCCGGCCGGTCTTTATCGGCCATGAGTTCTTGTCCTATTCTTTCCTTGGGCAGGGATACACTTTCGATGTTGTTTTCCAACCAATCCAAATGATCGGTGTAGGTGTGTAGGTTTAGGGCATTCTTATCGTATTCCTCGGCCACGGGAATAGCCTCTTCCAAAGCTTCCTTTAAACTGTGTCCATTGGCGGCATTACGGGCCAATAGGGTAAGGTCGCCCACATAATCTACTTTGTTGCCCCCGTCCAAGGAGCGTTGGATCAATTTTTGCCTTCCCTTGGTACGTATTTCCACCAAGATCCGGTCTTTATAGGTGTAGGAGTGGACACTGCGTTGGTCTATATCGGAAAGTCCAAAGGCGTACTCCCTTTTTTCGGCGCGCCCCTTATCGTCGGTCTCCGTAACCGAAAACTGTAAATAACTAGGGGAGATTACCTTCATGTCTTGTTCAAAGGTCAGTTTACTGGAGGCCACGGTAGCCGGGGTCGAAAGTTGTATTTCACGTACTTTGGACTTTAGGCTTTCCTGACCGCTTACAATGGCGGTGCAAAAAACTAGTATACCTAAGAAAATACGGTTTGTAACTACGGGGCTCCAGTTCATCTTTTTATCGTTTTACGGAAAATACAGGCTGTATTTTTTCTACGGATAAATGTATCGAATAGAACCTCGTGAGTAAATACCGGAAAACCAGTATAAAAGACTTTTTGGATTCGTAGCGGGTATTGAAATTTACGATTGTACAGATAGGTGTTTTACCCTTGGTTTCTAACGCCCATTTTTGATGCCATTACGCTTATGATCAAGAGCTGTATGGCGTGGAAGAGCATAAGGGGCAATAGAATAATACCGATCGTAGCCGCATTGCCAAAAATGATCTTAGCGAACACCGTACCGTGCACCAACGATTTTTTGGTTCCGCAAAACTGGGCGGTAATCTGGTCTTCGGTATTGAACTTCATTTTCTTGGCCAAGAAACCCGTTAAAAAATAGAGCAGCCAGAACAGGATTAAAACGGCCACAAAGAGGATGAGCATATCTACCACAGAGATAGTACTGAATATGTTCTCTTCAAAAGACCTTGCAAAACTTTTGTAGATGATCAATAGAATGATGGATTTGTCGAACAAGGTCAGTTGTTTGGAGTATTTCTGGGCATAATCTCCCAAAAATCGTTGAAGGACAACCCCAAACATGACCGGTAGAATGATCTGTACAATCAATTGAATGTAAATATCAGCAAAGTTAAAATCGGTTTGCGCGTTCTTAACAAAGAGCCCCATCCATAAAGGGGTAAGCACCACACCGATAATGCCCGAAATACTGGCATTGAAAATGGCGGCGGGTATATTGCCCTTGGCAATGGATACCATGACCACCGAAGAGGAAACGGTAGACGGTAGGGCCGCCAAGAAAAAAAAGGCCAGCCATATAATTTCCTGTTCTTCATTTTGCACGAGGGGGTGGAACAACAATACCAACAACGGAAAAATGAGAAAGGTGGAAGCCTGTACCAAAAGGTGCAACCGCCAATTTTTAATCCCGTCCCTTAATTTCGTCGGACTCAATTTAAGGCCGTAGAAGAAGAATATAAGCGAAATACCTATGCCACTTATACTATCTACGGGAAATTTGCTTTCCGGCAGTCCCCATTGGGGAAATAGGTAGGCCAGGCCAATGACCCCTATCACCGAGAGTACAAACCGATCTATCTTTAGTTTCATATTTTTTCAGCGCAAAGATAGTATATGACAAGGACGGCATTCGATTGTCGGACCATAATTTTATAGGGACGGTGCGAAAGTTTTTCCTACCTATTTAATGAAGTAGGTTGAGGGAGTCTACAGGTTGGGTCTTTATAGAATCTAGTTGTATATTTTGGATCTGCGACTGAAGCTTATTTATGTCGTCTATGGACATACCTTCTCGAATGGAATCCTTGAGCATTGACATTCGTTGGATATCTTCTTCGGATAAACTGCCTTCGGTATCTTCCAAAGCATCAAGATCGGGCGATTTTGTACCGAGTTTTACGTCAAAATCGTCACTGTTTCCCTTTATGACCACGGGAATGCCCAAAAGTCCGAACGGAGGTAGGCCTATCCGCATTTTAAGACTTAGCTCTCCGTCCAAGGTGGTTTGGCCTTCGGCCCTTAGTTTAAAAGGTGATACCTTAAACTTAAAACGTTCCATGTCCAAGACATTGTTGCTTAGGCTGGAGTTGATGGTAATTTCCGATACCTTGGGGTCGTTCAGGGCCTCAAATCCTGATTTTTCAGACACTTTGCCCATTAATTTATAGCCGTTAAATTGTACGCTGTGCACTTTTAGGGTTCCCTTGCCCGATAATTCCGGAAGTACCGGTAGCATTTGGTCGTCGAGGGTGCCGGCCAAATTATAATCTACCGACATTATACCGGATGCCTGTGCCGCCGCAGGCGCCAGTTCCTGAAAAAGGTCGATACTGTTGTATCCTTTTTCTATGTTCAGGTCTTGCGCCTTAATGTCCATGGTAAACAAGGCCTTTTTTGTGGATACCGGCTTGTAAACACCGGACAATGAAGCGGTACCGTCCACCATTTTTAGATGTCCGTTTTTTAGAAAAAGTCCCTCTTTGTTAAGTCCCAAATTTCCTAAAAGGTCCGTAATGTCCAATTTATCATAGGTAAGGGTATCTATATGTAATTTTAGTGCCAGATCTATATTTTCGGGCACCTGTATTACCCCGCTTACTACTTCTTCGGTGGTGCCGTTGCCCAAACTGTCCATCGGTTGTTGTATTTCTTGGGTAGGGAAAAATTCGGTAATGTCAATATTGGGCGAGCGTAAATTTACATCGCCACGCAAGGTACCTTCGGAAGAAAGGGCATAATCTAAATAGTCGGTAAAATAACCGTCCATATTTATCTGTGATGAACGGTGCTCAATGTCCAATTTGGAAAAAGCCATCTTATCGTTCAAGAACAAAAACTGCCCCTCTTTTACCCATACCTCGTACGGCAGCAGGTCGGTCTTTATCTTGATGTTCTTAATGCCCAAGGTACCGCTGTTCTTGTTTTCTCCCAGGGCATTGTCCAAACGTCCTTTTAGGTCGGCATCGGCATTGAGTTGCCCATCCTTGATCAAAAACGGGAGGTCTACTACTTGGTTAAGGGCGGTAAAGTCGATGCTTCCCTTGGCCTGTATATCGTATTGTGGATTATCAAAATTTTTAAAAGAGGCCTTGCTCGTGAACTGGTTGTCCAAAAAAGAGAAATTAAGGGCATTGATGGTCAGTGAAGAAGCCTCATAGGTCTGTCCCTCATTTTCCAGTACTGCGTTAAGCTCTATGTTTTTAATGGGTTCGGGGTGGCCGGAGGTCTGCAAATACCCATTGGTCAGCTTAAAAACACTTTTGGTTTTTGGCAGTTTGGATGTTTCCGGTCTGTAGATACCGTCAATATCCAGATCGGTCTCCAAAACGCCGTTAAACGCAAGGTCTGGCAGACTAAGGGTTTCGTTAAGAAGACTGAGGTTTATGTTCGATTTTATTTTTGACTTCACGTAAAGCGAATCCAAAAAGCCCTGAGCAAACAAGTGTCCTTGGGTAATTTCATTGTTATGGGTAAAGTTGAGGCTGTCTAAACGAAAGCTTATTTCATCACCATTTAGACTGCCCTTTAGTTGCATATAGAGGTCCTCTATAGGTTGACTGGCATTGATGTGCTTTATGGCTCCATCGCGGATATCGACCTCCAGGTCCGTTTGGTCTATTTTCTTGTCATCGGGCACTGTACCAGCGTAACCTGCCAAACGTAGGGTAGCATCCATATCGCCCTTGAGGCTCATTTCTTTGGACCATTCCACGTATTTTGGGGGTAGGGCACTGACCACATCTTCCAAGGTTCCGTTTTCGGTGTTAACGATCAGGTTATAGGCCACTCCCTCATCAAAAATATCAAGATTGCCGTGGAAGTTCACCTCTAGGTCGTTTAATGAAATGGTGTTCTTGTCCAGTTCTATGGATAAGTTTTCCGTGTCATAGATCGTAAAAGACCGGGCCTTTAGTTTTTTTCCGTTCAGGTAATCTACATTATCAAAAACAACATTTACATTATCGATATCCAATCGCGAACCCAATTCCAGTTTACCGTCCACCAATCCGCCGCGGCCATTGTAATCCAGGCCGTTGGAACTTACGGAAATGCCTATTTCTTCATCTTTATACAAGATGGTCGCGTTTTTTATTTTTAATCGCCTTAGATTTAAGTTTAACCCTTGGTCACTACTGTCTTTTTCAGAAGAAGTCACAGTGTCGGTAGCCTTGTATACATCATAGTTGTTTCGGCCCAACTTGTCTTTTATAAGCTTAATGTTGCCATCTGTCAAATAAGTTCCTTCGACCACCACTTTATCAGAAAAAATGAGTTTAAAAACATTGATGCCGAATCCCAATTCTTGGGCAGTGACCAATGTTTCCTTTTCAAAGGGTTCCGGACTGGCCAAGTTTACCTCTTCAAAAGAAAAAGTAAGAGAAGGGAAATGCCTAAAGAATGAAATGGAGGAATTCTCGAACTGCAGTTCTGTCTTTAAATTGGCGTTGATGCCCTTTTTGATTTCGTTGGAAATGGTATCGCTAAAAATGGAAGGGATACAGAACAAACAAACAAGTAAGATACCTATGACCAGCAAACTCCATTTGAGCAATTTGACCATTTTATTTTTAGGGGTATTTTCTTTTTTCATGAATACGATCGGTTCTTTACCAAGATTTGGGGTTGGCTAAATTAAAATGTTTTGCTTTCGTACCTCTTTGTGATAGAAAGATTTTTTAACATCAATGGATTTTTACTCTTAAAGTTGTATAAAAGTGCAACGGAAGCTCAGTCTTCATATAACGGGTAAAAAGTAATGGGGGATAAAGAATACTTGAAATATGAAAAACAGAACATTCCGTTAAGCACTTTGTTTGATCATTGTAGTTAGTGATAATACCGGTAGCGGTATTCATTTATCGCTACATAGATATTAAAAAATGTAATCTATATAAAACGAAATCAACCGTCATGGCAATTGTATCGACCAAGCCCCAAGTTTTATCTAACAAAATTTTTGGGATGCTGCAAAAAGTAGCGCGTCACCTATGAAAGGAAACCTTAAATAGAACAATGCGAAGGATGTTTTTTGCATATCCAAAGGTTTTTATAACGAGTGGCCCCAGTTAGGTAATATGCCTTTTTCCCGTATTCTATAAACCATTCGGTTTGGATTCTATTCTTGTTGGTACTACTAAGAAAAACTTAATAAAAACCATTTTTTCTTATGATAAAAGTCATAAGTAAGAAAAAAATTGGGTCATAGTTTTGCCCCATAACCTAACAAAAACCTGCAGTATGACAGCAAATAAAAACACGTACAGAACAACCTTTGGGTTACTGATTTTTTTATTGATAATATCGAATATAGCCTTGGCCCAAGAGTTCGATTTAAAGAACAACACCTCTTCGTTGACCGTTTTGGGAACCTCTAGCTTACACGATTGGGAAATAGATGCCGAAGAGCAAAACGGAAAGATCGTGTTCAGCGATTTAGAGGCGGCAGAAATTGGTCAACTCCAAGTAACGGTTGTGGCCGAAAGTTTAAAAAGTGGTAAATCCGGTATGGATAAAAACACTTATAAGGCCCTTAAAACAAGCAAGTACAAAGACATTTCCTTTGTTTTGGCAGAAGTTACCAAAACTAGCGATAAAGGTAACGGAAACTATGCTGTTAGCGTAATAGGCGACTTAACTATTGCCGGAGTAAAAAAGAGAATACCCTTGCAATTTTCGCTAAAGATAAGTGGTGATAAAATTACGCTTACCGGAGAAACATCGTTCAATATGACCGATTATAATATTGAGCCACCAAAGGCATTGTTGGGCACCATTACCACCGGTGACGAGGTGACCATAAAATTCAATACCATATTTCAATAACAAATAAAAACAACTATTAAAACAGTAGATTATGAGATCAATTTTTAAAAACGTCATATTGTTCGGAGCCCTTTTGGCGGGTGTTGGTTTATCGGCCCAAAACAGGCAACTGGACAATTATCGGCAACCGGATAAGAGAGGTGTAAACGTATTTGAGAGTCCAAAGGACACCATTACCACTTTTGATCATGTAAAAGTAAGGATCGGGGGGTCTTTTGCCTTGCAATATCAGTCTTTGGACAACGAAAATTCAGGTGTGGTGCCCTTGGCGGAAGTAGGAAGCAATTTTAACTTGGCGACTGCTAATTTGGATTTGGATGTAGCACTTTACGATGGGGTAAACATGCACTTGAGAACTTACTTGTCCTCTAGGCACCACAATGAGCCTTATGTAAAGGGAGGTTATTTTCAAATAGACAAGTTAGATTTTATCAGTGAAGGTTTCTTGGGCGATTTTATGAACCACGCCACCATTAAGATCGGGCATATGGAGAACAACTATGGTGATGCTCATTTTAGAAGAAGCGACAATGCGCAAGCTATTTATAATCCGTTCGTAGGTAACCTGATCATGGATTCTTTTACTACCGAGGTAGGGGCCGAACTCTATTACAGAACCAATAGTGGCTTCTTTGGTATGCTAGGGTTTACCAATGGTAAATTAAACCAAAGTGTCACCAAAAATAACGGGTCTACCGGAGGTGCCGCCCTCTTGGCAAAATTGGGGTACGACAAACAACTTTCAGACGACCTAAGATTTAGGTTAACGGGATCTTTGTACAACACTGGGTATGCACCCAATGTATATCTATACTCTGCCGATAGGGCCGGAGCTAGGTACTACGATGTTATGCAAGATGCTTCCGCTACCAGCGATAACTTTAGGGCGGGCCGTTTTGATCCAGGCTTTACCAATAAGATTACAGCGGTTATGATCAACCCGTTCGTAAAATATGGAGGACTTGAGTTTTTCGGAACCGTAGAACTTACTTCGGGAAGAAGCTTGGCCGAAACCGATAGAAGAAATGCAGAGCAATACGCCGGTGAAGTTATTTATAGGTTCGGTAAAGATGAAAACCTTTTTGTAGGTGGGCGTTACAATACCGTAAGTGCAGAGTTGGCCAGTGGCGATGATGTAAGTATAGATAGGTTTCAATTAGGAGGCGGTTGGTTTATGACCAAGAACGTGCTTGTAAAAGCGGAATATGTAAACCAACAATATAACGATTACCCTACCGGAGACCTCTTTGAAGACGGTCAGTTTGACGGGTTTATTCTAGAAGCAGTCATAAGCTTTTAATTATTAATAGGGTTAAAAGCAAGTCTCATTGTACCCGGTTCTTTTCCTCGTATTTTTGGATGTTACTTTGAGACTTGCTTTATTTATCATAACATTAAATCATTTGGTACTATGATATTAAAAAAAGTAACACTGTTTTTTTCTGTTATGGCCATCATGGCGTTTACAACGGGTGCAACCATTAGAAGCACCTATGTAGCCATTACTCCCGATAGTTCTCTGTACATCAAGGGAACTACCAATGTAAACACCTTTTCTTGTCTTTTTGATGTTGAAAATATAGATAACCCGGTGCGTGTGGACTATCATATGGAGGGAGATCGAATAAAGTTCGATGAAACCGTGCTGGTCTTGAGCGTGGATTGTTTTGATTGCGGCGGAAGAGGTATCAATAAGGACTTTCGAGAAATATTAAAATCAGAAGAAGAGCCCCATATACTTTTATCTTTAAAAGAGATCAGGCCTATTGCCGATCATGAGGCCTATGAGGCCCTGTTGGATATAGAGATAGCAGGTGAGACCAATATGTACAAAGTGCCCGTAAAGGTCGAAAAAGATAATAGCCTGTTAATACAAGGAGACCTCAACGTGCGTTTGCCCGATCATAATATAGAGGCTCCGAGCAAGCTGTTCGGCCTTATAAACATACACGAGAATGTTGAGATCGCCTTTAAATTGGGGATCCAGGAGATTAGAAATTAGCTGGCCTGTCCTTCGTATGGGTTATTGGTACATTTTGCTACCTGCATTATAACCGTAAAAGACCGTTTTCTACCTGTTATTATTTAAGTATGTTGCCATGAAACGGACAGTATTTCCAGTTTCCTTTCATTTCGGCATTGTCCACAGGGCATTTTTTGCTCGGCAAAAGGGCTACCAATGGCAAGGTGTAATTGAACTCCTTATCGGAATGTTTTACGGTAAAACTACCCTCTTTGTATTCGTCTATGGTATTGTTTCCGTTTTCGTCCTGTACCTTAAAAAGATAAAAATGCATACCATCGCCCATTTGGCCCAACATTTGGCGGAACATGGGTTTTATAGATTCCATGAGCGCTACGGCGTCGGGTGCGATCTGATCGTTCTCTAACGGCAGGTAGGTGTCGCCTTTGTCATCTACCAGCGAAAGTGATTCTCTTAAAACGGCCTCATCTGTAAAAGATGCCGTGCCGTTGTTATGGATCGCTACATCCAGACCACATACAAAGATGTAATCTTCGAAAGTAGCCACTAGTTGATCTACCGTTTCTGCGGGTATTTGTGGATTGTCTTGCAACGAAATTTTCCAATAACTTTTTGGGATCCAGAAGGCAAGGGTCATTTGGCTATTATCTTTTTCCCAGATTTGAATTTCCCTAATGTATTCGGTGAGGTTTACCTTTTGCGGTGCTTGCCCAAAAGAGGTGGCAGTAGATAGTACGGCCACCAAAAAGAATAGGTATTTCATAAAGTACGGTATGGTTTGTTAGTGTTTTTTTGCCAAGGTAAATAAAATTGAGAAAGTGCTTACGGAAAAATAGGTGCAAGGTTGGGTATTTGGTTTTGTATGGGGGATAGTTTAGGGGTTGTGGAGGGGTGATTTTTTATTATTCTTCTGTTTGATAGTTAGTTCCATTGTTCTTTATTTTAACGGTTTTCCCATTTTTTTCTACTTTAAAATACTCTAAGCAATATGGAATTTTATCTTTTAAAAAAGCTTTACGTTGGTCTGTTAAATAACTTGTATTATCAACAGCTTGTATTAAATTTTGCAATTCCAATATTTCATCGGCGAAGGGCCCAATTTTAAATGTTGGATTTAAATATTTTGCAAAATATTTTCCATTTTTCACTTTACAAGTAACATAGTTGTTAAATAACTTTGGTTTAATCCTATCATAGGACATTAGAATTTTGTCATTGTCAAATAATGAACCACGTTTTTGTGTAAGTATTCTATCATTTGTAAATTCTTCCCGACGGCCATAAATTAATACAAATCTAGGTTTAAATGTTAAAGATGTTAAATCTTGAGGGATTGAAAAGTCTCGATAAAAACTTAAAATATTTTCAGGCCTTTTTAATATTGTTTGCCATTCTTCTAATTGGTTTCTTGCTTGTGAAAAATGACTTGTTGGATTACCATCTTTTTTAAAATATTTCTTGGAAGGAGCTTCAATTTCTATAATTATTGGAGAAAAATAAACGCTATCGTTTGCTAACCACATAAAATCAGGAACTCTTTTAATTAAACCAGTTATTTGAGGTTGTGTAATTAGACAATTTAAGTGAGGGTTGTGACCAGATTGTCCCAATATGGAAAATTCATCTCTTGCTCCTGGCATAAAGCAGGGGTTTCGTTCGAAGAATTTTTGAAAGGTAGTTTCGTCATGAGAAGAATTGTGTAAAAGATACTGAAATTCTTTTTCTGCTTTAGAAATATATTCTTCATTCGAAAGAGTTTTAGGTGCGTTTTTCGTGAATTCGTAGGTCATTTTTTGAGTGTTAAAAACTATAATTGTTATCTCATTAACACCTATATTTATACTAGGTATCAAGCTCTAATATGCGTTGCGGGGAAAGCGGACCAAGGTCCGTATTTGCAATTTAAAAATTCTTACGATTTTTTCTTACAGAAAAGCGTAACTGGTAGAAAAACAAAAAGTTATTGGAAGAAGGGGTGTGGTTTTTGTGCCCGCCAAGGCCAGCTGCCGTACACCAAATTTGTATGTTATCTTTTTGGTGTAGGGTTTTCTTTGACCATTTCTGGTTGTTTGGCCACGTTAAAGTCAAAAATATCGTTTCTGGCATAATGGCCTATGACGTCAAAATCTAATTTGCTTAGGCCGATCTCTTCTAAATTCAACTCGGCCACCAAGGCACCGGCTTCACCAAACAAGGGGCCTGCGATTATCTTGCCCATGGGCGAAACGATCACGCTGCCACCGGGGCACATGTTTTCTGGTTGGTCCGCTACCAAAGAACGGTATTTTTCGGGGTACATAGATTTTGTAAAAAACTGGTTGCAGCCCAGTACAAAACAGCGGCCCTCTAGGGCAATGTGCTGCATGGTGGCGGTCCATTCCTTTCTAGAATCGGCCGTGGGTGCAATGTAGATCTCCACACCTTTTTTATACATGGCCATTCTTGCCAAGGGCATTAAATTTTCCCAACAAATAAGTCCGCCCAATTTGCCTATTTCGGTATGGAAGGTGACCAAAGATTCACCGTCGGCCTCGCCCCAAACGATCCTTTCGGTGCCCGTAGGTTTTATTTTTCTGTGTACGCCCAGCAAACCGTTGGAAGGTGAAATGTACAGCATAGAGCAGTATAGGCTTCCGTTTACCTGTTGTTTTTCGGTGACGCCGATAACCAAATATACCTGTTCTGACCTCGAGAGCTTTTCCAACTTTTTTATATCGTCACTTTCTATGTCTATGCTGTTTTTGTAAAACTCCGAATACAGTTTTCTGCCTTCGTCGGTTCTACTGCCTATAGTGGCGCCAAACGAAAATCCTCTGGGATAGCCCGGTATAAAAGACTCCGGAAAAACTATGAGTTCGCAACCTTGTTGTGCGTACTTTTTGGTCAGTTGTTCTACTTTATCCAATGTTTTGTCCTTATCAAAAAAAACGGGACTGTCTTGGATCAGGCATGTTTTTATTTTCATCTGTTTCGGTTTCAAATTCTCTTTCCGGTGGTTCGGAGATAAGCAACTAATGTAGTAAATACGTACCGATTAAGAAACAGTAAGAATTTTTCTGTTGGAACAATTGATCAGACAGTTCTTTTAGAGGTTATTTTAACGCTTTCGGGCTTTTTCTTGTAGGTTCTGCCATACCACAACAACATACCGGTAACGGGTAAAGATGCGGTCAAAAGACTTACCAGAAAGGCTATAATCTTACCGGCGATACCGCCAATGGCACCGATATGGATATCGTAGTTCATACGAATGATCTTATCTGCTACTTTACCATCTTTGTATTTGCCGTACACACTGGGGGTTTCTATTTCTTCTAACGTGTTTTGGTCGAAAAACCGATAATCGGCATCGTAAAATAGACTTTTACTATTAGAGATTTCTACGTAGATACTTTCGTTTTCGTAAGTAGGGTAGTGCAGTTCGTAGGCTTCGGCGTTCGGGGATTCTTGCATCAACTTGGAAAGTAATTTATCCATAGGTTGTGCGTTTGGGTCGGTTAAGGGGCCGCTTATGTTTTGCGGAATGGTAAAAGCCACTTCCTTTTTGCCGCCTATAGATTTATATACCCCGTACATCAGCCAATTGTAAGACATTAAAGAGCCGGTAAAGGCTAATATTAATGCTAGGGAGCAGATGTAAAAACCGATTACGGTATGTAGGTCAAAGTTCTTTCTTTTCCATCGGGTGGTCTTTTTCCAATCAAACTTAAGACGCTGTTTTAGGTTTTTTCGTTTTTTGGGCAGCCAGATGATAAAACCTGAAATAATAATGACTATAAAAACTAGGATGGAGACGCCCACTACTTGTTCGCCGATACCTGCCGGTAACCATAATCGCATATGTCCCTTTAAAATAAAGGCAAAAAATCCGCTAAGATGGTCGTCTACCTGTATCACCTCACCAGAATAGGGATTTAAGAACACGCTTTGGTAAAACTCGGGTTCGGGGTCATAAAAAATAACCTCTATGGCATCGTCCGCTTTTTTATAGAGGGTGCCGTGTATATGGTGTTCGGGGAAAATGTTCTTGGCAATTTCCTTTGCTTGTGAAGGGGTTAGAATCGGGGTGCTCTGGGGCTCTACTTTTTTATAGTGATCGTACGTACTTTCAATCTCTTCCTTAAAAGACCAACAGCAACCGGTAATGGCCACAATAAAGACTACAAGGCCCGTGCTAAGGCCTAGTATTTTATGTAATTGAAATACGAATTTTTTAAAAGTCATGCCCATAATTTTAAAGGCAACCCATAGGGGTTGCCTTTGTGAAATGCATTTTAAAACTTAAAGGTAAAAGTACCCAATATGGTTCTTTTTTGTTGTGGCGTAACCGTGCTCCATCCTGAGTAATAGGTTTTGTCGGCCAGGTTATTGCCTTTGATGCTAATTCTAAATTTATTGGTTTCGTAATAAAGCGATGCATTAAAAATGGTGTACCCGGGAATCATAAAACTTCCGGTGGTAGCCTTGTAATCTACCATAGTATCGTATTCCGTTTGACCGTTAAAGCCGGCACCGGCGCCAAAGTTTTTCAAAAACCTGTAGTCCGTCCAAAAGTTATAGGTAATCTCTGGTCCTGATTCACCGTACCTGTTTCCTTCCAATTGTTCCGCTGAAGGAGAATCGGTAATTTCAGAATCATTATAGCTAAAGCCAGAGTGAATGTTTAAGCCTTCTATCGGATTGGCGTTTACCTCTAGCTCTATACCTTGGCTATTGATCTCAAGGTCTTGGGTCTGTGTGGCCCAGTAATATTTATTGTCCACATTAATGTTGTAGTAGCTTAAGGTGGCTTCTAACTTACTGTTGAACAAGTTAGATTTTGCCCCTATTTCTAACTGATTTGCTTTTTCAACGTCATACGCCTGTAGGGTAACCTCACCAGTTTCGTAATTTGTAATGTACTGCGGATTTACATACGAAAATCCGTTTTGGTAGTTGGCGAAAATAGATAGCTGGTTAAGGATAGGCTGAAAAACAATGCCGAATTTTGGGGATAGGGTAGATTCTGTGTATTCGGTATCGTCATCGGTATCGGTTTTTCTATCGCCTTGATAATCAAATCGGTCGTAACGAATGCTTCCCATAACCGATAAGGAAGGTAATATATTGATGACATCCGATACGTAGGCCCCGAATATATTCTGACGGATATCGCTATCTAAATATCCAAGCCCCGATAAGGCGGCACTTAAGTTTTCCGCATTGATTTCCGGTTCGCCATAGATGAGGTCTCCAGTAATATCGATGGTATGTAAATAACCCCAGTTAGAGCTATTGTCTATGATGTTGTAATCCAAATAATCGGCGCCTACCAACAATTTGTTCTGTACGCTACCTATTTTAAAGGTTCCTGTAAAGTTTTGCTGTAGATTAAGGGTCTTGGTCTTAGAGTCGGTATCTTGTGCGTATAGGCTAAAGGTGTCTTCGGCACCGTTCCACAAGTATGTGTAGTAGCCTAAAGATTTTGCTATACCTCCAGATACCAATGTTTGTGAAGACCATTGGTCTGAAATTTTCCAGGCCACTTCACCACGGTAATTCTGGGTAATGTTCTCTATGGTAACATCGTTGCTGGTAAAAGAGAGATCGGTGTCATAGCCCAACTCATCGATAGAGTTAAAAGTAAGGGGCGCATATCTGTTTAAGAACAAAAAGGTTTCGTTGGTCTGTTCGTTTTCTGAGGCCTCGTACGAAAAGTTAAGGGTTAAGTCGTTATTTACCTTGTATGAAATAGAAGGCGCTACAAAGACCGATTTTTTTATACCGGCATCCTGAAAACTGTGTTCTTGTTGAAACCCTGTATTAAAACGTAACGACAATTGGTCGTTAGGGCTCACGTTTACATCGGCGTTCAATTTTGCAAAATCGTACGATCCGCCAGACACCGTAATTTCTCCCCCGGTGCCGCTATATGGTTTTTTTGTAACAATATTGATGAGACCACCATAAGAGGTCACCGCGCTACCGAACAAGGTTCCCGAAGGCCCTTTGATCACCTCTACACGTTCTACGTTAGAAGGGTTTATAAAACCATTTGTAATACCGGCTACGCCGTTTACCAATTGTGGTTGCACCGCAAAACCACGGCTAGAGTAATAACCCGCGCCATCGCCACTTCTACCGGTAGAGGACCACAACTGCGTAATACCCGCTGCATTTGACAAGGCATCTTTAAAGGTATTTACCGACTGTGAAACCAACAACTGGTTGGTAATAGTGTTGTAAACTTGGGAGTTCTCTATATTCTTTAAGGGCATTTTAGACACGTAGGCGGTCTCTTTTCTAGAGAACTTATTGCGGCGTTCTGCCTCTACGATCACTTCGCTCAATATTTCGTTGCCCTCGTACAGTATAATCTCGGCAAGATCTACATTTTGGCCATTGGCAACGGTAAAAGATACTTCGCGGGTCTTAAAACCTAGATAAGAGAGCGATAATACATGGTCTCCGTTGGCCAGGCCGGTAATCGTAAACGCACCTATGTCATTGGTCTGTGTTCCTTTTGTAGTCTTTTTTACAAGAATGTTTACGCCCATTAAGGGGTTTCCGTAGTTGTCTGTTACTTTTCCACTTACCTGAGCGCTTTGCGAAAAAACAACATGCGACAGCAATAGTAATGCGAAACTAGATATAAAATATTTCATTAGATTTATTTAGACTTAATATGAATAGTGTAAATTTTGGGCAAATGTATTTCCCAATCACAAGTAATCCAAATTATTTGTATTAAATCTAAATAAGAAATTTTAGGAGAGGGTGGGGTGCATAGAATAGAAGGTTTTAAATAAAGAAATATGTAGTGGTAGCATTGTCTTTTATGTGAAAGGTACTGATCAAATGATTTTGGGCCTGTGGATTTGTAAATAAAACCGGGAAGCAAATTTATTGGTTCTTATGTTTTGAATTTGGGCCGGGCGTTTTTCCATCCTCTGGCCAGTTGTACAGATAAATCGTCTATAACTTGGGTCATATCATTCTTTTTGGAAAGGTTCACGGTTTCATTTGGGTCATTGATCCTATCGTACAGTTCAATGCCTTTTAGTTCTCCCCTTTTACCGATTTCAGAATTCCAATCGTACCATTCTATATAGTGATACTCTACGGTGTTAATAGAGTAGCCCATATATCTTTTGCCGTCTGCAGAAACTTTTGGTCTGCGGTGAAATTGGCTAAAGGCGGCATTTTTCCATGGTAACTTGGGATTTTTGGTAAGTGGAACAAAACTTGTTCCTTGCATATAGTCGGGAACATCTATTCCTGCTAGTTCGCAGAGCGATGGAAATAAATCTACCAGTTCTATAATTTCATTAGATTTGATGCCTCTTTTTTCTTGGTTCGGGTATCTGACTATTACAGGTACTTTTAAATCAATGTTGTAATTGGTCATTTTTCCCCAACTATTATGGTCACCCAATTTCCAACCGTGGTCTCCCCAAATCACGATAATCGTATTATCGTAGATATCTAATTTTTTTAAATGGGAAACCAAATCACCTAATAAGGCGTCTACATAGCTGACACTGGCATAGTACCCTTGTCTTAAGATACGGGTGGTATCCTCACTTATGTTAGAGGGTTGCGTAGGGTGTGCAATATGTCCAAAACCATCATAGTGCCTTAGTTCGTACATAGAGTTCATTGTATGTAAGGGAGCGCCTTCGGGGATGTTAGGATTGTTGGGGAGTGGTATATCATTGCGGTCGTATAGATCCCAATACTTTTTTGGGACTGCAAAAGGTAGGTGTGGTCTAAAATACCCAAGGCCCATATAAAACGGTTTGTTCATTTTAGATAATCTATCCAATGTTCTCTTGGCCAATTCGGTCTGTGCGCCATCGTAGTACATAGTATCATGTACATCCGCCGCTTCCCATGCAGGACCAGTGTTCCAGCCGTCGGCATATCTTATGGGTTTTAATTTTAAGAGTGAATCTCTTTTTCTAGCCTGAGATTTATTTATCTCCTCGCTGATATAAAAAGTTTCCCCATCCCTATTTATCCAATCTTTTTTTAAGTATTGAGATGGCCTAAGGTCCGGTTCGTCCCAAGAAACTGAATCTGGCATATAATTATGGAAGATTTTTCCAATATTGACCGTATGATAGCCAAATTTTGAAAAGTACTGTGGCATGGTAACTGCATCGGGGTTTATGTTCCTGAATTTGTCTCCAAGGTGCCACACCCTTGTAGAATCGGGTCTAACGCCAGTCATAACACTAGCTCTAGACGGTGCGCACACAGCAACTTGACTGAAGGCCTCCATAAAAGTAATACCTTCTGAAGCTAACTTGTCCAAGTGGGGGGTAATGGCAACAGTATCACCATATACGCCTATATTGGGCCGTAAATCATCAATCGAGACAAATAATACATTGGCCGGTTTTTTAATTTTTCCTTCCTTTTCTTTGCAACTTACCAAGATTAGGAAGATAGAGGTCAACAGATATATTATAGGTTTGAATATTGGTCTTTTTGTTTCTTTGTTTAAAACCGTTTCAGATTTCATAAGATTTTTAAATATTGAAATTAGATAGATGTTAAGTGTTATGAAACAGCTGAAAAAAGTAATTTCAGTGTTTTTATCTACTTTGGTCTTATTTAGAAACAATAGGCAATTTAATCTGTGAAGGATGTTCTTTGGAATGGTGCACCTTGTTATGCGCGACCACACCGACCTTTTCGTCATAGTTATTGCCGCCTGTGTTCAAATTTCTTGCAAAACGTGGAAAATTGCTGCTCGAAACCTCTATGCGGATACGGTGTCCTTTTTCAAAATAATTACTGGTAGACATTGGTGTCAGGTCTACTTTGTAGACTTTCCCCTTTTCCATAAAAACTTCTTTGTCATAGCCTTCGCGATATCTTACACGTTGTATGGTTTCGTCTAGGTTATAGGCTCGCCCATCAGGATATACATCAATAAGTTTAATGGTAAAGTCGGTGTCTTTTGCATCTGAAGATACGTATAACGTAGATTCTATAAACCCGGAAACCTCTACACCTTCGTCTAAAACATCGGAAGTGTAGACCAAAATATCATTTCTGGTTTCCATTTGCTGCTGGTCATAGGCTCCGCCTTTGACGGCATTACCGGTGCAACATACATTACCGCCATAAGAGGGTACGGGTACCATTGGGTCGTAGGTGAAGCTATCGGGGTTGTCGGAACCAGCTTTTTTAGTTGATAAAACTCCGTCGCCATAAGCACTGTTGGCATGACCCCCACTATTTAAATAAAAAGTGGTTGGTTTTGCATTTTCGGGAGGCCAGGTTTCCGAAGCCTGCCATTTGTTGCTTCCCATAGTATAATATTGCACCCTTGGTGTCTTTTCCTTAAAATCATTTTTCTCACCTTTTAGCCACATATCGAACCAGGCATAGATCTGCTCGTCGTAATTAAGTCGTGCATCGCCAACGCTGCGTTCGCCTACAATGGTGTTTTCCGTTGCACGCGTATAGGCACAGTGCAAGGTTGGTGCGATCACCAAATACTGATTGTCCCTGATTTCTTTGTCTTTTGCGTTATTTCTAACATGATTGAAAAGGGCAATATTTGGGGTAATGGAGACATCGTACCATGAGGCGAACCAAAAACTGGGAACCCCTATATCCATATTGTCATGGTACAGCCCACCTTTGAACCAATCTTCGTCGTTGGGTTTACGGCGGATCATTTTGTCAAAAATCTCATGCTTACCGTTTATGTTCTTTAAAATATCTTGAATAGGCAGGTGTTTTAGTGCCTGGGCCATATCCACTGGTGGGTTTTCTGGCGCCAAATCATAAAACCTTGAAATTCTGATGAGGTCTTCTTGTGTTGCACCTGCCGGAATACGAGGTTTAAATTTATCGTGCTCTACACCATATAGCCAAGAAAAAAACAGCATCTGTTCGGCTCCGCCCCGGTACCAGTTGCCTTGCTCGTTAATATCCCCGACCCGTCCAACACCTGCTCCGAAACCTTGGGGTACCATGGCGGCATGTGATGGGTGGTCTAAGGCGGCAACCGCCATTTGCCACTCTGCGGTAGATGAACATCCTAGAGTACCGATTTTGCCATTGGACCAAGGTTGGTTCTTCATCCATGTAAAGGCATCGTACCCATCGGTCAACGGTACACCTAAAATATCCCATTCACCTTCCGAGAAATACCTTCCGCGTTCATTTTGAACCACATAGGCATACCCTCTTTTGACCGCTTCAAGGGCCCTAGAGGCCGTACGTGTTCTTTGCTTGCCGTCTCCCCAAGAATTAAAGTTATATGGGGTTCTAGAAAAAATAATGGGTACTTTTTTGTCCGTTTTAGGACGATAAATGTCCGTGGCCAAACGTATGCCGTCTCGCATTGGCATCATTATTTTCTGGTCGATAATTGCAATTTCTTTCAGCTCTTCGAGTACATTGTCCTGTGCCAGAAGGCTTAGGCCGCTCATAAAAAAAACGATTGCTGTTAGGATGGTTCTAATGGACTGCTGTGTCATTTTAATTTTGGTTTGTGGTTGGTATATAAGGTTCGGTCGTTTTTTTAATAGTTCGTTTTTGAAAAGTGTATCTCACTTGATCCTTGGTACTAGGTGTTATGCTTTTAACGGTAGCACCATTGTTCATTATCATATATAAAGCGATAAGTACCCTAAAAATAGACGATCTGCCATGAATTATGGGTTTTCATTATAAAAAAATATAGTTGCGGGGCACCAGTTTGTATCAAGATGTTTCTTGTGTTTAAGTTTAGATGAAGAAAGTAAGTCTGCCAGCGACCTCTTTAAAGATTTTTTGATGGTTGTCAAAATTGGTGTAACAGGGGACTTTTTTTTCTGATTGGCAACACCAAAATATTGGTAGTTGCCGTTTGTAAGTGTTCTTCGCAAAACAAAAGGCAAAAGCATTAATACCGAATTAATTAGGATGGGTCAATGCTTTTGCCAAATATATAAGAGGTGGGGCAAAGATTAAGAAAGACCATGATGGTCGGGATCAATGCGCTATAGATATGTTTTCATTTTCTATAGAAAACTCTCCCTTATTTGATGGATCAATTTGGTGCCATCGGGGTCGGCCTTTGTCTTTAGGGCGCAAAAATTCTCTGCCCATTGTGATGTGCGTATTCTTAACGGAGGGTTGTTGCTCTGTGCCACTTCTAGTACCACTTGTGCCACTTCGACACCGGTTTGATATACCTGCTCGGTACTTTCGCTGGCCCTTTTTTGATTTCCGGCCATATATTGTTCAAAAATAGGGGCGTATTCTCCGGTGGCAAATGTTCCGTTTACAGCCGTCTTACCAATAGCGGATGCCATAAACTCGGTGCTGATGCCACCAGGTTCAATGTTGCTGATCTTAATGTTGAAGGCGTCGCTTACATAGGTCACCAAGGACTCCATAAAACCTTCCACGGCAAATTTGGCTCCACAATACAATTCGTTAAAGGGCTGTCCGACAAGGCCACCCACCGATGTTATGCTAATTATTTGTCCCGATTTTTGTTTTCTCATATGTGGTAGCACGGCCTTTGTACAAAATACCACGCCATGATAGTTGACTTCGGTTACCCAGCGTATTTCTTCTTCGCTTGCCTGCTCGGTCGTTTTTGCAAAGCCTGCTCCGGCATTATTGATGAGCACATCTATTTTTCCGTCTTTTTGAATAATGTGGTCCACGGCAGATGTAATGGATTCTATTTTGGTTACGTCGAGCGGAAGAATCGCAATGTCCAGGTGCTCCTCTTTTATTCGCTGTTTTAATGCATCTGCTTTTTTAAGGTTACGCATGGTGGCATACACCTTGTAATTGTTTCTGGCCAATAGTAGGGCGCTTTCGAACCCTACGCCGGTAGATGTGCCGGTAATTAATACATTTTGTTTCATTTTAATTTATTTATGGAACGAATGTTCATTCCAGTTTATTGATAAATTTTTTATTCCTTTATGGCATCCCATACCAATTGCAATTGATTTGAGATGGAAATCTGTTTTTCATTTCGGTCAAAATACCATCTTAGGTAAGAGAGTACCGCTCCACCTATAAAAAAGATAAGCTCGTCTGCCGGAATGTTTTTGATAATTCTATTTTTTTGTCCGTGTAGCAGTAATTCTATAAACGGCTGTACCGATTTGTTACCTTCTTCCTTGCTGTTTTCCGTAATAATGGGTGAAGCTTGTAACTGTACGATTAGCCCATAATACGAGGGGTTTTGCACGAAAAAATCTATAAAATTGGAATAGTATTTTTCGAACTGGGTTTTTACCGGCTCATTTTCGTCAAAGGGTACAAATACCGTTTTCTCCTTTTCTTTTATATACAAGTATAATTCATTGATCAGTTCATCCTTGTTTTTAAAATAATTATAAATGGTCCCCATACCGGTACCGGCTTCTTTGGCGATGGCGGACATAGGTGTGTTGTGTACGCCATTGTTTACAAGAAGATGTAAAGCCGATACTAATATGGATTCTTTTTTGTTCACGTTGCAAATATAGAACAAATGGAATGATCATTCCAGTCTATAACTAAATATTTTTTTCGAAGGGCTTTATATTTTGCATATTGCTCCGTTGTTAAAACATGCTCGGTAAAGGTCTTTGTCTTTTTATTCTTTGTTTTCTATAATAGAACTGATGCACATTACCGTATCATCTATATTAATGGGAGGTGTTGCCAGTTTGTACAAAATAATGCCATCCTTTGGGGATTTGTATTCTTCTAAGACTTTACCGAACTCATCGGTGGTGTAACCGACAACGGCATCTTTTTTAACTTGGTCCCCAGCTTTGTACTCGCTGTAAAAAATACCTTGTACACCGGCATTGATATATACTTGGTCGGTACCATAGATTATATTTTCGTGTGGTCCACTGCCAAGGTCGTACATATTCATGGTGGCCAACATGTTATACACTCCTTTTAAGATGAGCTCTACGTTCTCTTCCTGTACATTCCCCATTTTGCCACATTCGATGCTCAAGGCCGTTTTTCCATCTTGTACTGCTTGTTTAAAGGCATACTTTGCCGGGTCGGTATCGGATAGCGAGTAACCGTAGGAAACCACAAGTTCAAAACCACTATTTTCCGAAAGTTTTTTTGCCAATGCCGTTTGATCGGGTTTTTGTTTGTTGTCGTAATAGCAAACAAACGGAATCAGGTCCTCGCAGGCATCGCCCCCATGTACATCTAAAAGAACATCGCTAACGGGAATAATGTTGGTGGTTATGTAATGGGCTATTTGTTCTGTAATGGTGCCATCGACCTTTCCGGGGAAGGCATTGTTCAGATTCTTTTGGTCTTGAGGGTTTATAAAGGGGGTACGGGTAAAAAAGGAGGCCGTATTGGCCACCGGAATAATGACCAATGTACCTCTAAGCTTGTCCGCATCAATGTCTTTCATTAGCTTTTGCGTAGCCACGATCGGCGGGTATTCAAAACCGTGAACCCCGGCAATAATGGTAAATACCGGACCTTCGTTTTTGCCTTTTATAATAGATATGGGTATATAACCTGAATTTCCGGCATCATCGTTCAGATATACCTGGATGTTCTCTTTGTGTGGCCTTGCACTGGCCTTGTAAATACTTTCAAAGCTGTTTTGGGACACTATTAGGTTTGTTATGAAAAAGAATAAAAGCGAAAACAAAGTTTTTGACATGGCGATATAGGTTTTGCGATGGATTCGTACATGAAACATGGATACCAACTTATACGGTCAATATTGTTGGGTCCGTAATGTTTTTGAGATAAAGAACAAATTTATTTGTTTTTACGCTTCTGTTTATAGAATTTTTTATCGGCTACGTAAATTGTTTTTTTTACTTCGCAATATATCACGCTTCTATTCTTATTGGTGAGTTGCGTTGTTTTCACTATTTCTATTTCTTTCTTTTCGGAAACCTGGTTCTTTATGTCTTTCAGTTCTTTTTCGGAATAATCAAAATCGGCATATAGGTTTTCTTTTGCCGGCCTTTTGAAAAATATTTGGGCCGATTTGTCCCAAACTACATAGTCATCCCCGATCAAATTCATTAACTGAACCATCGGAATCGGGTCTACGGCCGAAAACATGCTGCCACCGAATATGGAACTAACGTAATTTCTGTTTTTGTAACTAATGGGTAGCTTAATTCTTATATGTAATAAATTAGGTGATACTTCAATTATTTTGGCTGTACTTCTTTTGTACATCGGAGAATAATTGAACCCGTACTTAAATAGCTTGTGCTCTGAAAATAGCTTTGAACCTATTTTTGCAATTTTTTTATAAACAGACATTTTATGTTTTTATTATGGGGTTTATATCGCTCATCAAGGGGAATGTACTTGCAATCCGTATTTATGCCTATTTGGTTTTAAGAGAAGAGTTGGGTAGTATTATGGCCACTTTCGTTCCCTTTTCTGGAGTGCTTTCTATAGCCAATCTTCCGTTGTTTTTCTTTAGATAGTCTATACAGGCCTTTAGACCAAAACCAGTACCTTTTTCTTCGGAGGTACCCAGTTGGGTAAAGAGTTGTTCGCCTCCGAATATGGTATCTATTTCCTCTTTGGACAGACCCACACCCGAATCTTTGATGATCGTATGCACTTCATCACCATCTACCTTTAGGCAAATATGTATTTTACCATTTTTAGGAGTGAATTTGATGGCATTGTGCAAAACGTTTCTAACAATAAAAGCATAGTTCTGTTGATCGGCATAGATGGTACTGTCTAAATCGCCAATGGTAAAATCTATTTGTTTTTCCAATAACAAACCTTCGAACAAGCCTCCAATTTGCGTTAAGATATCATTGCACTTGAATAGGGTGAAATTAACCGGTTTGTCTTGAATCTGGTCTTGTGACCATTGCAGTAAATCTGTTAAGAATATATCTAGGTTGGCAATGTGTTTAGATAACCGCCCTAAATATTCTTTCTCTGTTTTTTCATCAAAATCGTTGAAGGCCATCGAATACACCAAACTCTGTAGGGTTGCGATGGGACTTCTTATATCGTGCGATATTAATGTAAAAAGTTTTTTATTGATGGTGTCCAACTTGACAAGTTCCTGTTTTTGTTTTTTTATTTTTTGCGTGTATCCAAAAACGATCTTAGATATTGGGTACGATATAATAATGGGCATTACCAGGGCCAGCGTAAAGCCATAGGCAAAATTGGCCACCTCTATAAAACAGGCGGACAATAGAAATAAAAAGAGGGAAAAAAGTACAGAGACAAAGACGATTCTATACGGCTTACTTAGTAGGTTTTCTACTTTTTCTATGAATTTGGGCATGTTATCTAAAATTCTTCAGGGGACTACAATGCATGATGATTGTGTAATTTAATGTTCTTTTTTGCGCATCAAGAATAAATTTAACTTAAATGGTCACTAAAGGCCTATCTAGTGCAAAACACTACAAAATAGAAAATATTGAACAAAAGAAATATGCTATTGCAGCCAAATTCTTTTTTAAGATACCATTCTTTGTTATAAAACACGTTTTTGTTGTTGGTAATTTTTATGGTCGTTGAAAGTCTTTGGGTGTATAAAATAGGACAATATGATTCTTTTGATCGTATTGTTTAAAAAGTACAAAAAAGTGGAAGCAAGAAATTTGTAGTGTAATTATACGGTTCTAGTAAAATCGATTGATTTGTTTTAAACTAATGTATTAAGTTGCCGATAAACAATTGTATGTGTGTTGGGTGTGCGTTTTTTAACCCTATTGTTATTTTAAATGGGTCTTGGTCTTATAAAAATACTTTTTGCGAAAACCCAAAGGTGTCATTCCTGTTTTTGATTTAAAAAACTTTGAAAAATAGGCGTAATCCGAGAATTCTAAAGTATCCGCAATTGTGGCTAAATTATCGTGGGAATGTACGATCATTCTTTTTGCTTCCAGAATCACTCTTTCGAAAATTAATTGGTTCGTTGTTTTGTTTATAGTTTGCTTTACGACCCTGTTTAGATGCTTGGTGCTTATATTAAGTTTATCGGCATAAAATTTAGGGAACTTTTCTTTATAAAAATGAACGTTTATCAAGTTCTCAAGGTTTTCAAGTATGTTGGAATAATTGGGAGATGTAAGCTTTTTCAAATTTATATCAGAAGTATAGACCCTGGTTAATTCGATATAGATACAGTTTAGGGTATTTATAATTTTTAATTCCCTTAAAAGATTGGCCTGTAAGTATTCTGTATAAGCTTCTTTAAACATAACTTTTAGGTCTTGCATTTTATGGGAATCCAATTGCAATACGGGAGGATTTTGGTGCGAGCCAAAAAAAGGAAATGAATTAAGAGTGTGTTCTAAGAACTTTAGGTCATAAAATTCTTGTGAATGAAAAAATATGAATCCTTCGGGTGGTGTCTCAAATTTCCAAAAATGGGTTTGTCCCGGTTTTAAAAAAAACACCTTACCAGGATTTATACTATAGGCATTAAAATCAATCTCATGAATGCCCGTGCCTTTCGTGAAAAGTACGCATAAGTAGAAATTATGGGTATGGGGTTTGTTTATTAAATGCTTGTTTAACTGTATGTGATTTGAAAAAGAATTTATGTACACCTCGTTTAGAGGTGCCGATTCTCTAAACTGACCAATATTTAGAACGGGTATCTTCATAGAAATGTCCTAAAAGTACAAAAAATAGCGAACATAATATATGGGTGAAAGTAGGTTGGCAGCCTAACTTTGCGGTAGAATAAATTCTATACTATGAGCAAAGTTATAGATGCTTTAAATTGTAAGTGTCCAAATTGCAAGAAAGGAAACATGTTTCCTGATAAGGGAAAAAGAATAGTGTTGAACATTCCTAAAATGAACGATACGTGCCCGGTGTGCAATTATAAATTTGAACGGGAGCCAGGTTTCTTTTTTGGGGCCATGTTCGTGAGTTATGCCCTTGCTGCGGCACAAATGATAACATGTCTTGTATTATTTTGGTACATTATCGATTTGTCTCCTTTAAAGGTCTTTTCCATTATTGCCGTAATTGCATTTTTGTTAAGTACTTTCAATTATAAATTGTCTAGGTCTATTTGGATATACTTTTTTTATAAGTGAAATGGACTTTGATTGCACGTCATATTACACTATTTTAAAGTGTAATGTTTGAGTAATTTAAGGCTAATGTGACCAGAACCCCAAAGGGAGTTAATAATCTTTGGAAACATGGTTTTATGGAGCAAAACAGATAGTTTTCTTTAAATGTAATAACACCCTGATCCATTATTTTCTTGATGATATTTTCTGAACTTGAATTTCTTAGAACGCATATAAATAGGTCGTACGTAATCCTATTGCCTCTTGTGGCCATAATGGCCATGTAGGTCTTATTAATAAGAATAGGTATTAAAGAATTCTTGGGTATCCTTTATTCGTTTTAATCCCAAGATCCAACAAACCTCGGAAAGGTCCGAGAAGTCCAGTCCTCCGGCGGCAATAGCCTCGTTATTGTAACGCCCGTCTTTTCCATTGTATTTGTTTGCTATGTCTGTTGCGAGTTGCCATACTTCCATTAAGGTAGGGTCTACGACCTTTTCTTCCCAGTAAGAGAAATTTGGGGTACGAAAACCGGGTGTTCCGTTTCCTACAGCGTTTCCATCGGGAATTTTGTGGTAATCGGCGTGTTCTTTGACAAATTGAAGGTCTACGGGCGAAGTTACTTTTTCGTTCCAATCGCTATGTTGCACAATATGAATATGCTCTGAAACATTTAAATTAGGTAACTCCAATTGAATTTCTCTTATCAGTTTGGCTGTAAAATCGGATTGACCCGCTTCGGCAATCCAAACATCACCTTTAATGGTAAGAGTTCTTAAGGCAATGGTTTTGACTTTTTCAACCGCATTGGACAAATTTTCGTTTGCATCTGTCCAGTTGTCTCCAAAGGCCAGTTGAAATAAATCGTTGGGTGGCACGTATAAGCCTTCTTGAATACCATACGTACCGGCAACTGCATGATATTGTATTTCAGAAAAATCGGAATGGGACATTAAAGTCACCAATGCAGCGACCGAATGAAGGTCGTCCACATCTGTTTTACAGTCAAAATGTACCAACAACAAGTCTTTTTCTTTGTTGAATTCCCTTTCTGTTGGGATGCCAAGGTTTATGGCATTACTTTTTAAAGGTATTAATATGGCCGATATTATCAGTAGCACGAGTGTTCTGTATTTCATTGTTTTCATAATTTGATTATTCTAAATGCATAATAAATCCGCATAGGCCAGCTATAAAACCCAGTAAATAGAGCAACCCCTTTGTTGATCTAAAAATAGTATGCCCGAAAATTTTATAATTGAACTTTTGAGTACTGTTTGCGGGGTCTATTGCCCAATTTTTATTAAGAAAATTACCGATTGCGAAAATGAGGAAGATAATGGATAATACTAAATAAGCGTATTTCGGATTTAGCTCAAAAAAAACTTTTACCTGATCGAATATTTCTTCCATGTTGCGCATTTAAAGTATGGGGAATGTGGTTTTTATCATTTAAAGTACCGTTGTAATAAACTAAAGGTGATGTTGTATGTTGATCTTTCTTTTTTTCTCTCGGTATAATCCTATTATTAACCCTAATGAGCTTATGAATAAGCAAGATAACATCCAAAATACGATATCATACTTATTGATCAATAATCTATAAATAAATGTAAAAAGGAATAAAACCAATCCGATGATTTGCCAAAATGGGTCTTTTTCCAATCTAATGTTTTTGTCAAAGGTCGGTGTTAAATTAAATAGGATTTTGATTTCGTTCCATTCCCAAAAAATCAACAATAAATTCGCGAATAGCATAAGTCCTGTAACTACGGGTGTATAGGCAAAATAATAGGATAAGGTAATAATGAAGATGTTTAAAATAATTGGAAGGTTAATTAAAGCGCCCAGTTTAGAATAGCGCTGTGTCATCAATAAAAAACCGGCTATCAATTGGGCTATTCCAATAAATTTCCAATATAGACCGGATTGGTACATGGTCTCGAAAAAATGCCAAGCGCTATTTATAGGATTTAATTCGCCACTTTCAGAGGTAAAGCGGTGTCCTTTAATTTTTATCAGGCTGGCAAAAACAAAAGTTCCACCAATTAAATATCTCGTATAAATGATAAAAATTTGAGGTATTATTTTTTCTTTAATACTATTCATGGTCAACGGTGTCTTTTATTCAGACGAATAGAATTAAAGTTCGTTACCCAAAATTGCCCAAAGCCTGTCAAAGACGGTTCTACGGATTTTTGTTTAGAGGCAGAGCCGATACCAATGTTTCGGTAAATCCGTAAAAAATAACTAGTATGTTAAGGTGTTATAACCGTTTGCCTGTAATTGAAGCATACGTACCGAGGCGGTCGGGGTAACGCTAAGGCCATCAAAAAGGTCTTCTTTCGATACACCCAATTTTTCCATGGCAACACTGCACACGCTAACTTTTACCTTTCCCTTATACTTTTGAAAAAATGTTTCCAGTTCAGAATTTTTGACCAATTGTGTAACCACCTTGCCCTTGACCACAATTTCATAATCCTCTATGGTAACGCCGTTTTCAATAAGTAGGTCGTACATGCCCAATACTCCTTTAAAATGCCTTTCTGTGGTGAGTATAAAGCCATATTTAGGTGTCTTTTGTAAATCTGTAACGACTTGTTGGTCTAATTTCTTTTGACTGTGGGCTTCTGTAGCACTGCCCACCAATACCATAATAATAAGTAAGGTTTTAAAAATAGTATTCATATATTCTATTTTAAATGGATATAGTTTCTTTAAAAGTACAGAAATTAATCTCCACTTTGGTGGTAATTAATGCTTGTTGAACAAATCTTTTTTCTGTTTTTTAATTTTTGGAAACTGATCCGTAAAATAAAAGGTCTTGGGGCGTTATTGTTAGTCCCATATAGTTGGGCGGTCAATGTTCATTGCTCTTAAGTAGGATAGAAATTGACCGGCATGAACAGATTCGTGATAGGCGATCCGAAGTAAATATTCTCCCAGTATTTTTTTCTTTCCATTTCCTGGATGAACAATGGTGACCTGGTTTAGGTCCGTATCGCAAAATCGTCGAATGGTGTCCAAAAAGTTTTTTCTGTAGGGGGCTGCAAATTCAATCTCGTCGATTACACTCGTAAAAGGTCTGTTGTGCCAAGGGGTTTTGTAATTTGTCATATCCCCTTGGTTGATGATAATGTTCCATCCGTAATCGGCCTCCAAAACATGTCTGATCATTTCTATTGCACTCATGGCATTTTCATCGGGTTTCCAATTATAATATCTTTCCGGAAGCCCTTTCCAAAGGGTAATACTTTTTCTTCTTATTTCATTAAAGTTTAAAATTATGAGTTCTGTTTGAGACATTTTCGCATTATTTTATAAACAATGTTGAAGACATACGGTTATAGGTGTTTTAGCACCCCATAGGTATTTCAAAAGAAATAATTTTTTCGGTCACAATACCGTCATCGTCCGTAAGGAGTATTTTATAATAAATTCTACTGATGGATACGCCCGAAGGATATTCGCCGACACTGTTTACATTTTTTATATGTTCTGCCCACTGTACGCCACATTCTTTTTCTGCAGCTTTCTTAAATGCGTTTATGTCCACGTCTATAAACCTTTCGCGGTCTTTTTGAGTGTATGAGTCAGAAACAAAAGTGTTTTCTTGCATGTTGTAATCCAATTTATTCCACTCCGAATAATAATGTTTCCATTCGGTCATGTCGCAATGTGGTCCTTCGTTCATTATGGTGATACTATTTTCATGTCTTTGAAAAACTTCTATCTTTCTGTATTTGGATTGATTTATTTTTACTTTTTTTCCTTCTACGGTTTCGCCGATTTCCAAATAGACCTTAGCAGTATGGTCATGTATTTTTTCTAGATTACCATTTTTGTCCCATGCGTCCAGTTCCATTTGAAGGGAAAAATCTTTAAACTTTATCTCGATTATGTTACTCGGTTCATTTGGCATTAAGTGTCGGCTATGGGTACTAACTGTGGGCCTTTCTTCAATTTCTTGGATTCTGGCCCCTTTTTCATTAATGTTTTCTGAACCTTTTTTAAGCTGAAGTTCTATATCGGTTTCTTGGGCAACCAGGGTACTACTGCCATATGTTGGCCTGTTGATGTTGTTGTCGGTAATTTCTCTATAGGTAAAGTCATTTTCGGCATTAACATATTTAAACTGTTGTACGAATAAAGATTTGGTTAAAAAGAATAGTAGTATTGTAATTGTGGTTTTCATAAGTATGGGTCTAAATAATGCTGTATGAGATTTTTTACCCGTAAAAAATGTAGATCAAAACATTGGGCACAAGGTCGACTTTTATATTCTCATCAGTTTTCTTAAAGATTATTTAAATGGTTTAAATAGCGGTACTATAGGTGCTGCCAATATACAAAAGAAGTCCTTATGAGGTTAATTTTACAATAAATTGTTTGGTGTTTTGGTTTAAAGGACGACTTATATATACCATAGTGTATTTGGTAGATGCCCAGGGCAAAATTCTTTAATTGAGGTAAGATTTCTTTTTTGTTTTATTAGGTTATGATATTCGGTGGTAGCTATTTATATTTCCAGTTAGTTAAAATATCGCCCATTTCTTTTCCGACTTCTTCCGTTAATCGACTTGTTAGTTCAATGTCGGAAAGTTTATGGGTTTTGTCTAGATCTGTTCGAATTAGAAAGTGTAGTAGTTTCAATAAAACAGTATCGTTTTTAGAGTCAATTATTGATTTAGCAGTTTTGTAGAATTGCATTTGAAACCATTCGTAGTTTTGGGGAGTCAACTTTTGAACATATTTTTCTTCGAAGTCTTTTAGGGTTTTAAATTCGGCCATTTGGTCTCCAGATGCTATCATAAACTCAGGGTAAGTATCCATTAAATCGTAACAAGTATTGCAGTTGTTCTTAATGAAAGCATACATGCTCATTGTGGCAAATAATTCTTGTAACCATTTTCTTTGGGGCTTGGTACCTTCTTTAAAATGATATAGGTGTGCAAGCTCATGAATTGATAGTGTTTCTCGATAAAATAGGTCTAGATCTATGTTGTTTCCATAAACAGACTTTAGCTTGCCCAAATGCTGTTCGGGCAATTTTTTTAGCATTTTTTCTACTTCCATAGAAACAATGGATTTGTCTAACCCTAGAATAACATTCCCGCTTCCGGCTTGTGGTAAACCAGGGGGTGGAAAATAAGCGTATGTATTCCATTTTTTATTTTCTATGAACAAAACGGCAAATTTTAAATTGGTTTGAAAAGTTTTATCAAAATAAAGTTTTGCATTGTTCATGTTTTTAAGTGTCTCGGTCGTGTTGTTCGTAGTGTCATTTGAAACCAAGACTTTAAACGGATAGTCCGTATTCAACTCTATTAAACCACTATGTTTAGAATTGTCGATCCATGATTCTTGTGCCTTTATTCCTATTGTCGAGAAAAACAAAAGAACAAGTATCGGATTCATTAAAGTTGGCTTTTTCATAATGTTACCTTGTGTGTTGTTAATAGTTTGTAAATCAGTAGTTAAAGTTACTTATTTTTGTTTAAAAAAGCTCTGGTGTTGTACTATGGGTGTAGTGTTCTTAATTTTTGGTCGGCATATTAGAAATTGCCCTGCATTCACCTTTGCAACGATTTTTCTTATATATACAGTGCAGACTCAATGTTGGTAGAGGTAGATGTTTATGGGGCTTTAGCCTAGTTCAAAACTTTTAGGTATAAGACCAAAGTTATTTAATCGTTTAAACCTTTTGCGTTCCATATTTTGGGGATAGACCTTTCAATTCTAGATTTACGGGTTTTGGATTGTTTGGCTTGTGAGAAATAAAGCAAATACCCTCTTTGTCGCCCGGGGGTTAAATTGTAAAATGCAGATTTAAAACCTTGGATGTTCTCAAATGCCTGTATGAGCTCTTCGGGTATGTTGTATGCTGACGTCTTTTTCTTTTTTACCTCCAGTCCTGCATTTTCTACTTCAATAGCTTCAAAAATATAAGCTTTGATGACGGTTTTACGATTTATGATTTCTTGGGTATCGGTAAAGCGCATCTGTCGGGCCGACTGCACATTTTCGGTTTGTCGTACCAAAATATGTGCAGTATCTTTCAGCAAAGCACCTTTAATAAAGAGTAGAGCGCAATACTCTTTAAAACCATGGATAAGAACAATGTTTTTGCCTTTATGGGTATAGCAGGGGTGCATCCATTTAAAATCTTCCTTCAGGTTACAATCCAGGCAAATTTCCCGTAGCAGAATGGTCTCTTCTTTCCAGTTTTTTATCTTTTCGATGTATTGGTCTACTTTTTCCATTATAAAATATTCGAAAGAATGTAGTGGGGTAATTGCTTGCGTGCCAGATGTATTCGCTTCCGTTTAAAACGGAAATATACAACCTCTGTTTCTATTTAAGAAAACGCCTCAAAACAATCATAGTTCCTTTGTCTGTATATTTTACCATCCTCAAATTCGAAAATTTGAGCAAAATAGGCTTTCATATTTCCGCCCGCTTCAATATTTCCAATAGGTATGGCAAGTGTACCATGCCATACACACTCTAATACCACCGTATTATCTATCGATAGTAGGTTTTTTATTTCGTACGTTTCTTTAGTCAGTACTTTTGAGCCCTTTTCGGCCGCTTCTTTTAATTCTTGTAGTGTACGATTGGTAAGCTGTTTTGTCAAAGTATTCGGAAACTCGGTTTGTTCCGCATTTGGGTGGTAAAAATTATCGAGCTCATCAGAAGATGTTCTACTTTCTAACATTCTTAGGTATTGTACTACGGTATTCTCGTTGGCAGTCATTTTTTATTGATTGTGTTTTAATGGTTATACTTTATTATTTGTTTCCCGATGATGTGTGATTTATCATTCCAATAGCATAAATATAGACCCATGCCGAGTAATGTAAATCTGCGAATTGTTTTAAACGATGTTCGTGTACTCCTATTGGTTTTTAAAATTCATTGTTTTTGTATTGATCGCATAAGTTTCCACTAATTAAAAAATGGCGCCAGTATTAATACACGGACTTTGAGCCATGTAGGGTTGCCTTTTATATGTAAGCATGGCACAGGTTAACAATACAGAAAACCGAAGAGAGCCATACATATGTATTGGACTGACTAACGCATTTGTTGGGGGCACTACCGTAGTTTTTCCATAAGCTTACCGTTGGCCGTTTATTTGTTTGCAACACAAGTCTTCTACTATGTAGCACAAAAAACAAGTGTATCTACCAACATAAATTTAATTAATTTAGAAAATAGATGGAGGTTCTCCGTTCGCTAAATAGAGCTTTTTGATTTTGTTACTAATGTTTGAATTTGAAGCCTTGAAGAACAGAATTCATCATAGAGTTGTTAACGTTAGGTTCTACGGGTTCTGTTTAATATGGAAGTCACCCGTAATGGGGTACTGCAATGTATGTTTTTGCTATCTGTACATAATGTTTGGCCTTCTCACTTGGTCTATTAGGGCACGTATGTTTAAATAGGGTTTAATTTTTGTTGTAGACCATTGTTGTTATATGGTTGTTAAAGTATTTATAGGCTTCCATTTATTATTTTCCAATTTATACCATACCGTAATCCAAGATTCCGAAAGCATTTTCCAGCTGGCTTCGATTACATGGGATCCTATATGGTTATTTGCATTTTCAGGAAAGTGTTCTCTTATCAAATCATCTGAAAAAATTGATCGTAATGTTTCGTTCGAGATTTCTATTTTTCTTGTTTCGTAGGGCTTGCCAAATTTCTTGATAGCTTTACTATATGCCAATGTTTTCAACTTCTTAGAATCTTTAACTAATCGCTTATGCTCCTTAGAGCTATCATTTGTTTCTTTAGCACCGGCACTATTTTGGGCTTTGCAATGAAAGGTTAGGATCAATAGTATTGTACTTAGTACTATTTTCATAGGTTGTGTTTAATATAACGCCTTGCTATAAGCGCAATGTTCCATGTTTTAATAAAGTGAATTTATTGAGAAATAATTTGAATGCCAACAAGGATCTTATCTAATTGTTCATAGGTGCTTTTAAAGGCAATTTCACCCCTAAGGTATATACTGGTTGTGTGCGCTTAAGGTTGGGTTGCCATGATATTTGACCTAAGCATTTGTTGTAAGGGTGTACAAAGGTGCAAGATGCGTTATTCTTCGGGTTTTGTGTAGGTGACGATATCAATTCCTACCCCATTGGGGTCTTTGATTGCAAAATGCCTGTCTCCCCATGGTTCGTCGCGTATATCAATTTCTATATGTACCCCTTGGGCTTTTAACCGTTTGTACACGTTATCTACATTTTCAACTTCAATAGTCAAATAAACGCCCTTTCCATTGAACGGCGATTTAAAAATAGGTTTTTGGCTAGGGTGGTTCGGCTGTAAAAAGCTGATTTCTGCCAATTGCCCCGGGGTGTGCAACAATACATAAAATTCATTTTCAAAACTTACTCCAAAGCCTAAAACTTCGGTGTAGAATTTCTTGGTTTCCTGTAATTTGTGGGTAATTATTCCTGCGTTAAGTTTCATTTCGTGTGTTGTTTGTGCATTTGAAATTTGGAAGGTCAAAACAAATGCGGTTACTACTAATGATTTCATTGTCAATGTTTTTGATGCCTCAAATTTAGGTCGGTAAGTAACTTGGGCATTGTAAAAATCGGACAAACTTAGCAGAAGGCTTCTGAGGGTGTTACCCCATAAAATGTTTTAAAATTTTTGATAAAATGGGCTTGATCAAAAAAACCAACATCAAAATAGAGCTTGTTTTCTTTTAGACTTTGTTTTGAAGGTTTGGTATTTAGAATATGCTGAAAGCGCACGACGTTACTGAACGATTTTGCGGTTGTGCCGATATAATAGTTGAAAATTCTTCGGAGCTGTCTCGGACTTAATCCTGTGTTAAGGTCTTTTTCGGTATCTAAATGGCCGTTCTTTTGAAAAATAAGGTTTAAGGCATCTAAAAATCGTTGGTCGTAACGAATTGTTCTGGTTTTTAAAATTTCAACTATTTGTTGGTTCAGTACTTGCGCTATACTTTCAAAGGAATCGGAAGATGAAATCCGTGTATTGATCAAATTGGAAAAGCCGGGGGTGACTTTGTTTAGTTCTTCGGATTTATTGCTCAAGGTTTTGGCATTGATTCCAAATAAATGAGGAAATGCCGTGGGTAAAAAGCGAATGCCGATATAATCAAAATCTTTTCCGATCGGAAATTGAACATATTTTTGGCAAAATCCCATTACAAAATTATCGTTGGGGTGCTTGTGGTCAAAAAATATATCGATACAACCGTCAGATACCACTCTATAGCAATAATCTTGGTTTAAGGTATAACGGGTTTTAAGTTGCCAAAAACAGTAAACGAAGTTTTCAATGACCTTATTCGGTCTTATTTCTTGATAGAATATATCGTTACCGTTCGCCGAAACTGTTGGTTGGATCGGTTTGTAATATTGCTTTATGAATTTTAGTTCATTCACTGTTTTTTGCATTATACCCGTTTTTAACCGGGTGTTCTCTTGAAAAAACAAATTCTTTTTGCAACGCTGATATCGAACGTTTTCATTTATCTGTCCACGTCTTTATTTACAATTGTTACCTAAGGTAACACCTATTTTTAATAGAACCTGAATTATGCGGTACGGAAAATTACCGTTCTTGATAAAGCTATGTTTTAGTTGATTTTTATACTGGAATTCATGTTTCTGAGAATACTTACCACACTTTTAACCGCTAAGAAACTGGTCTTAGGGTTGGTGGGGCTCGGTTTGTTCTCGGTACGTGTATATATTTTTCCAAAACCACCTTCACAGGTTATCTCGTGCATATTGCTGCTAGTGTTGGGGTCGGCAACGATTTTAATTGTTAGGTCTTCGCATTTAGATGCAAAATAGATACTTGCGGCAACATTTATATTCTTAGGAAATTGGCTTATTGCCTCGTCTACACGGCCTTCCCAAATAGTTTGGACCGTGTTAATTGATGATAGGTCGATCTCCGATTGGTCAAAAAACGGTGCCCCTTCTAAACTTTTGGGGTGTTTGGTAGTTTTTAGATTGATGGAGGTAATTTCATCGTTCACGGCCTTTATGGCATCTAGCCCCGCAATGGCGCCTACCGGGATAACGATCTCACAGTTTTTTAATCTTTTTATAACCTCTTTGTTTTGGTAGAGTCCGCCGGTACTGATAACGATAAGTTTCAGACCAATACGGTCTATTTCCTCAAATTTCAATAACTGTGATACCACTTCTTTGTTTGCGCACTCAATAATAATATCAACATCATTGATCAGCTCTGAAGTAATTTCTTTTCTGAATTTTATGGACTTATATTTAAGACCAATTTTTTCGGCATCAATTTCTTTTCTAGCTACTACATATCTTAATTCAAAACCGGGGTCGTTAACTATCCATTCTGCAAGATATTTTCCAATATTTCCAAAGCCTATTATCGCTACTCTCACGGGGTCGTTTTTGTTTTTTTTAGTTAAAAATTTTATCTAAAATTAGGATAAAAATTTTAACTGAACGTATGGCCGATTAAAGGTTTGAAAATGAGATAACAGCAGCGCTGCCGTTTTATGCATTGTAGTATTTGGGGCGTTTATGGTCATGTAATTTCTTCTGTATGCCCATTGGCGAATTTTAAATGGTTCAAGGTTGCGTTTCTGGTTTTATAAAGGCTCATAAAAGGGTAGGGCGGCATGTTGACAGGATTGTAGTGCTCATAGGTAATTGGGGGCGTGCCCGCGGGCCCAAGATATTTTTTTCGGGTATAAATTACGAGGTGAAACTGCCATTGGTTGTTGCGGGAGACCGTGTTTTGTCTAGTTACATGATGCTCGGTATTTTGATGGGGAATAATTTGTTTTGGATTTAAACAATTTGCTGAAAGATTGTTGGTGTTCAAAACCTAATTCAAAAGCGATTTCACCAATGGTCAAAGTGGTGGTTGTCAATTTTTCTTTTGCCTTTTCAATAAGTTTGTCGTGTATTAATTGTTGTGTGGATCGCCCTGTTAAATTTTTTAGTAGACTGCTCAAATACGTAGGGGACAAATTTAATTTGTCTGAAACAAAATTAACCGAAGGTATACCGTTGTTCATCGTAGTTTCTGTATCGAATAATTCGGACAACAGGTCTTCTAATCGGGTTAAAATTTCGTGATTGTTTTTTTTGCGGGTTATAAACTGTCGTTGGTAAAATCTTTGGGAATAATTGAGCAACAATTCAATTTGCGAGATAATGATATTTTGACTGTAAGCATCGATATTGGTTTTATATTCGGTTTCAATTTTCTTTAAAATATCGAGTATTGTCTTTTCTTCCTTGTCCGATAAGAACAACGATTCGTTTATGGCATAATTAAAAAATTCATACTCCTTTATTTTAGTTGCCAAAGACGTGCCCCAAAGAAAATCAGGATGAAAAATCAAAAGCCATCCTGAGGGCTCTTTGTTCGTTTCATTTTCAACATACTCTATTTGTAAAATTTGATTGGGGGCAAAAAAGGACATTAAACCATTGTCAAAGTCATACGATTTTTGTCCGTACCGGTATTTTCCCGAAATATTTCTTTTTAACCCAATAGTAAAATAGTTTTGGAGCCAACTTATGTTGCTGTTTTCGGGCGTGTGTTTTATTAAGCTGTAGTCTATTAGGCTGATCAATGGGTGATGCGGAGGTTGCAATCCTCTAAGTTGATGAAACTGCGAAATGGTCTCCACTTTTTGTATCCTCTTGTTTTTCATATTGTGCAATTTGTGCTATAACATGGCCCCGCCCGAAATTTCTATGCGTTGTCCGTTTATCCATTGCGCCTCGTCAGAACATAAAAAGGCGACCACGCTTCCAATATCTTCGGGTTGCCCAACGCGGCCCAAGGGTGTAATACTGGATAACATTTTCCTTTTTTGTTCATTGTTTTTTGTGTCTCCACCTGCAAAATCGGTTGCTATGGCCCCAGGAGCCACAACGTTTGCAGTAATGCCCTTATAACCTAATTCCTTCGCCAAATATCGGGTAAATACTTCAATGGCTCCTTTCATTGAAGCATAAGCGGAAGAATTTGGAAAAGTAAACCGGGTCAAACCGGACGAGATGTTAATGACGCTGCCACCTTCGTTCATATAGGTCAATGCTCGTTGTGTTAGAAAATAAACTCCTTTTAAATGAATGTTGAACATTTGATCGAACTGTTCTTCGGTGGTTTTTAAAAACGGTGCGTAAATACCCGAACCGGCATTATTTATCAAAAAGTCAAAATTAGGGTCGCCATTTTCTTGTTTTAGATACGTGTTTAATTCGTTAAAAAACGCATCGAATAACTCGATGTTGCCGGTGTCTAATCGGATTGCCTTGGCCTTTTGCCCAATTTTGATAATTTGTGATACGACTTCTTTTGCCGCTGATTCGTTCGAATGGTAGGTAATGATTACGTTTATACCCTTTTTTGCAATGTTAAGGGCCATATCTTTACCCAAACCTCTGCTTCCCCCCGTAATTAATGCAGTTTTACTTTTTTTCATCTTTTGTAGTTTTTATTTCTACAAAAGTGGGGGCATATGATGAGACAATTTTAGTCTAATCTATGTTTGTTGAAGTCAAATTTGACATTGCCCTTAAAAAAATACCAACAAAAGGGGTAAACCGATCAATGCCCATTATTTTTATGGTTGCCTAGGTAAAATTAGGGGGTAATAAAAAAGCTCAAAGAACCTGTTTTTTAGTTCAGTGAGCTTATAAAGGTAATGATCTTGGGTCAAGAAATAGTTTTCATCTTTTTAATGAAAGGCGAACCTGACCATAAGATCAAGACAATTGTGCTTATTGCGCCTAATGCTTTCTAAACCTATTTAGTCATTTTTTGCAATTATTTTTTTGGGTGTTAAGAACCATGTTTATAGCAATGAAACATAAAAAAATGGTTAGATCTATGCTTCATCGCCATATACTGTGGATAGTTTATTTTGATATGTTTTTCAAAACTTCTATTATCTCGTCAGGTTCTGAGCGGGTTCTATAATCAACATTGACATAGTTCCATTTAACTATTCCGTCGACTCCCAATACAAAGGTCGCCGGAATGGGTAATACATTGCTGTTTCCGTTATTTATTTTTTTTAGATCAAGGTTGCGGTCTATTCTCATATGCTCCAATAAAAACTCGGGAACTTCCCAGGCAACTCCGTATTGTGAGGCAACTTTTGCATCTTGATCTGACAATACGGTAAATTCCATCTCACTAATTTCATTTTTCGTCATTGATGAGTCAGGTACTTCGGGGCTTATGGCAACCAATGTGGCACCAAGTGTTTGAATTTCACTTAACCTGTTCTGTAAAGCTCTAAGCTGTAAATTACAGTACGGACACCAACTGCCGCGATAAAAAGTAATAACAAGTGGCCCCTCATTTAATAAACTAGATAATGATATTTGGTTGCCCAGGGGGTCGGGCAATTCAAAATCTGGGGCTTTTTCCCCTATTTTAATAGCATTTTCTCCTTGTTGAAAAGCTTTTGCTTTAGCAATTATATCATCGACGCCTTTCATAAATTCAGGATTCTTTTTTCTTCCTTCGGCAATTTTGGCATCGGTTTGCTCTTTCAGTTTTTGCATTGTTTCTTTAATTATAGATGGCTAAATATCAAATTCATATAAGGTGTTAATTACCTTTAATAACTAAGATCGAAGACTTAGTATGAAAAAAGACCAAAACCTTTCTTTATTGTAGTTGTTTTTCTATGTTTTATAAGCTGTGTTGGTAGTAAATATTTTATTGAATGAGCCTAGAATGGTAATGTCTTGTGCCTAGGAAGAATTTGTTTGTTTTTTACCACGGTTCTTTTTTCCTATGAGAGCTGCCCATTTCAATCTTTATGTAATGTTTCTTTTACTATTTCTTGCAATATTTTTAAAATATCTTCTTTAAACCAACTATTTTTCTTTTGCCATATGTTGTTTCGTGGTGAAGGATGTGGCAATGGTAAGTATTCTGGTAAATAGGTTTCGTAGTTTTTGACTGTTTCGGTCAAAGTTCTTTTTTTTAGATTTTTGAGGTAATATTTTTGGGCATATTGGCCGATTAATATTGTTAGTCTTATTTCGGTCATTGACTCCAATAACTGTTTATGCCACAATGGTGCACATTCCGGTCTTGGCGGTAAGTCGCCCGACTTTCCTGTTCCGGGAAAACAGAATCCTATCGGTATTAGGGCAAAATGGGCTTTATCATAAAATGTTTTTTCACTCACGTTTAGCCACTCTCTTAAATTTTTACCACTTGCATCATTCCAAGGTATTCCTGTATCATGTACTTTAATACCGGGCGCTTGTCCGATAATTACAATTTTTGATGTTTTACTGGCTTGAATTATAGGTCTTGGTCCATAGGGCAAGAAATCTTTGCAAACAGTACATTTTCTGATTTCTTTGAGCAGTTCGTCCATTACATAAAAATAGGAAAACACATGAAATTTTGGCTCAATGTTTTTTTGGGATATCAGTTTAGTGCCCTTTATCCAAATTTATCCTGTACAGGATTTAGGCACCCATCCTTTGTGGTTGACCGCTAACCAGCACTTAAAAGCCTTATACCTCTTTATTGCATAGTGGTACAATTGTCTGTTTAAAATTAGGGAGGTTTAATTAAAAAAAGCTCAAAGAATATATTTTTTATTCAATGAGCCTAGAATGGTAATGTCTTGTGCCTAGGAAGAATTTGTTTGTTTTTTACTTGGTTATTTGTGGGTTTTAGTCTTTTTAAACCATCGCCAAGTTGATCGTCCGCTACAGTAGTCGATCATATTTTCTTTATCGATTTTCTATAATTGGTTTGTATTTGTCCCAATTGGCAATAATCGCCCAAATGTTGATGGCCAATAAAATTATTGCTATTGTAATACCTGCTATATCGTGTACTAAATGATGCACAAAAATGCCTATCGTAACAGGAAGGATTACGATGGCGCCCAAGGCTCTTTTTTTAGGAATTGCGATTAGGGCTCCACCAACGATCTCGACAATGGCCACAAGTGGAAAAATCCATTTTATGATCATAAACCCGCCCATTACTTGCATCATTTCTTCAGACATTTCCGGCATTGGCATATAGTTGAAGAATTTGTTTAAACCTGAATTAATCATCATTAATCCGAAAAGAATACATAAAACTGTAAGAACCTTGTTTTTCATTTTAAATAGTTATCATTAATAGGTCAAACTTAATTATTTTTGATAACCATTAGTAATCGGATACCTATAGGTAACCAGTAACCTACAGGTAATCACGAACCAATAGTGATGAAAAAGAAAGAACACAAAGAATGTATGTCCGCTTTGTTACCTGTAAGGGATACCTTGGATATAATAGGTGGTAAATGGAAGATTTTAATCTTAATTTCAATCTGGGAAGGTAATAAGCATTTTAGGGAAATTGAACGTAGTATTCCAAAATTAAGTACCAAAGTATTATCAAAGGAATTAAAGGATATGGAAGAAAACCAGTTAATTACTAGAACTGTTTTAAATGGTTTTCCGGTAAGAACGGAATATGCGGCTACGGAGCACTCCAAAACATTGGAAAAAGTTATACTGGAATTGCATAAATGGGGTGTTAATCATAGAAAAAAAATTTTTGGCAAAGAATCTGTGGTAGTAAACTCAGATGATGCCTAACCTGCTTTTGGTTTACTTAACTGCAAGGGCTTTTACTATGATGTAGTTGTGTAAACACCCATAGGTTTTGCCACCTATAAATTTGTCATTGATCCATGTTTTATTTTGGTATATAGCTACAATATATGGCGGTGGTTTTGAGGGTTTTGTCGTTTTTTATTTTTCGCTGGGCATGGTAGCTTCGATTATTTTACCTGCCATTTCATGGGCGATGTGTTGCACAAATGTATCTTTTGGCCTGCTTATAGTTGCATCTTGTTACAATAAATGACCCCAGATGGTTAATGCAGGATCTTAGCCTCATGTTATAGGGTCTTCGTTAGCAGTCGGCTATTTTATTTCGTTCAAGATTTGTGGCCAAATGGTGTTTTTAAAATGTTCTTTGAACATTCCAAAATGTCCAATTTTACCTGCTTTAAAATCAATGGGATTTAAGTGTACCGATTTTCTTTTGGCATTCTTATATTTATCGGTCATCCATTGAACTGCCTCTTTGGGGGCAAAGTTGTCATCGTCTATGCTATAGGCGGTCATATCTGCTTCTATGGTTTGGTAGAAGGTTTCTTTGATAGATTTGTCGCTAAAAATATAGTCTTTGTGCTTGCCCCAATTTCGCCATTGTTCAGCTACATTTTTCGGTAGATTTTCCATGCCGCTAATTCTTTTGGATTTTAAATAACCAAAAGTTTTTAGAAGAATCGGAAAAAGAATATACCAATTAAACCACATTTTTATTCTTTCAATTCCTTTCCAGTATTTCCAATAACCGGATTGTGCGGCTACTAAAATTACTTTGTCCAATTTATAGGATGATTCGGCAAGTCCTATTAGTTGCCCTCCAATACTATGCCCAAGAATTACCTTCTTAGAACTTGGGTAGTTGTTTATAACGTATCGTATGATACTTTCTAAATCATTTCTGCCCCAATCGGCAGCATTGGTCTGTAGTTCTTTAATAGGTTTTTTTAGAGAACGTCCTATACCATTATAGTCAAATGTGATAACCGTAATCCCCTTATTTTCGAGGTATTTGGCGAATTTAAGATAGAACTCCTGTTTTACTCCCGTTGCCGATGCAATAATCAGAACGGTTTCACTTCTTTTGTCATCAAACAAAGTTGCCGATAATGTTCCGGAGTTATGTTCTATATCAATTTCTTTCATTTTTCGTTGCTTGTTCCCATGGTTTATTCAAGGTACGATCAAAATTCTTCCAAATACAAACTTTGCCTAATTCCCTTAATACAGTTTTATCATGGGGCAATGGTTGGTTTTTTAAGGGGCACAATGGTTTGGTTATGAGTGGTTACGATGGGTTTAACCACTAATTTAATAAACAAAAATGGTTCTTTGTTCTATACAAGGGGTTTTTAAATGGACAATCGGAGGCAATAGGTTATATGCAGGCTTCTTTTATGATTGTTCCATTAACGTTTTAAACTCCACCTTCTACCATTCCAATAATGGTACGTTTTTATTTTGGTCGTCATATTTCAAAGCTCCCAGAATTTTTAACTCCAAATCAAATATTTCTTTCTAAGTCTTCTTTAATGGCAAAAACGGATTGTAATACTGTGTTTTAACACATGGTTGTGCTTTAATGTTTGTTTCAAACTCATTTATTGTAGTCAACCTTCCTTGTTCTTTTGAGAAATGAGCTATAGAATACCCTTTTTTAAGTATAGTGTTAATGCTATTGTTCCATATTAAAATTCGACCTTTTGAATCCTTCAGTACACTTCTAATGTATAGGGTTTTATTTATCTAAAGAATTACATTTTATCATCGTAATTAAACAAGGTGGAATAAGTTACGGAACAGGTAGTACATTTTTTAATACTTCAGTGAGACCATCGGAGGTATTCAAGTTTTCGTAAACCGGCTTTGCCTGCAATTTTATCCGTATTGGTGGTAGTGTCCATAGTTACTTTCCGATTATTCTTCTTCTATGGTTCAGGCCCCATTTGGCAATTGTCTTGGTCAAATTTTTAAGTGTAGCCCCATACTCTGTTATTTCGTATTCTACGGCCACTGGCTGGGTATTTAATACGTTTCTTGTAATAAGTTCGTTCATTTCCAATTCCTTTAATTCCTTACTCAACATTCTTCCAGAGATTCCTTTTACTTCCCTTAAAAGTTCAGAATAGCGCATTTTTTTATAGCATAGGCAAGCGATAATAGACATTTTCCATTTGCCTTTAAATAAATCCATTACATCGTGGATTGCTAATATGGTTTGGCTACATTCTTTTATCGGTTCTATTTCCATCTCCATGATAAGTTACTTGGTTACTCGAATGTTACTATTACTTTTGAGTCGTAAGTTACTAAAAGTAACATGTATGGCTGTATTTTCGTGTTTTAATTTTAAGACTAAAAAAATGAAATTAATAGACGATTTAAAATGGCGATATGCCACAAAAAAATATAGCAATAAAAAAGTTGCAAATGATGATCTAGAGAAAATAGTAGAAGCAATAAACCTTTCTGCATCTTCCATTGGAATGCAAACCTATAGACTTTTCGTTATTGAGGATCAAGCATTGAAAAAGGAATTAGGTGAGGGTTCATTTAACTCACAGATTGCCGAATGCTCACATCTTTTGATTTTTGCCGCCTTTGATTCGATCAATGGGGAAACCATAGATAATTATATTGAATTTGTTGCCAAGGAAAGAGAAACACCTGTAGAGGAACTAACGAATTTCAAGAATACGATTAGAGATTATTTATTGGCTAGAACCGATGACGAAAATTTTATTTGGTCGGCAAAACAGGCTTATATTGGTTTAGGAACTGCTTTAATTGCCGCTGCAGCGTTAAAAATAGATGCTACGCCAATGGAAGGTTTCGATGCTGAAAAATTTGACAAAATATTAAGACTGAAAGAAAAAAAATTAAAAAGTGTCGTTTTGCTCGCATTGGGCTACCGAGATGAAGAAAACGACTATCTGGCCAAACTTAAAAAAGTGAGAATACCGATTCAAGAGTTTTGCACTAAGGTTGGCTAAATATTTGAACCATATGACCAAGACTGCTTGTATAAAATCAAGTAGTTTTTTGGTCATTGGACGACCATTTTATGAAATTTCTTATGTAGGTAAAAAAGGTATTGTTGTGTTAAGCCATTAAATGGAAGTGAGTAGTACCACAGAGGGTTGGGCCAAGTGTAGTGCGGAGGTGCGACATTTGCCACGGCAGTGGGCTAGTTGGTCCGCTGGCCAGTTTTCGTCTGCACACGAAGCTGAAGTTTATTGGTTAATTTTATTTTTTCATGTCCAAAGCTAAAATTGAATATTTCGCTATCGCGTAATTTTCAATTTAGTTACATCATAAAAATACACAAACTCAACGATTAAGTCCTAAACTCTGCATTAGGTTTAGGTGTTGTTGTACGTTGGCATTTTTTTAGAGTGTCTTGATGTTTAAGTGTTGGCTATTTTTAATTGCTTTTTAGCTTTTCGGCTACTTCATCATAATACTCTTGTGTAACTACTTCGGTCCAAGTAGTTGGTTGTTCACCACCATATAGGGCCAGGTATGTTACATCATTATACTTCGTGGAGGAATGCCAGTGTTCTATCTCTTTCTCACATTTAATTACATCGCCTTTTTTCAAGATTACGGGCTTACTTCCTCTCTCTTGATAATAAGCTTCTCCATCTACAATTATTAAGACTTGGGCAGAACCATGCTTGTGCCAGTCCAATGTTGAGTTCGCTTTAAAAGTTGCTTTTGTGATATTGTAACCCAATTCTTCGTCATCGTGAATAATGGCATTCAACCAAGCTTCTCCTATATAATGTGTATTGGGTGCTTTTGCTCCTTCGGTAAGATATGAGTGTATATTGTAATCAGAGTCCTGTGAAAATACGGGTGCAGCTACTAGTATAAACAGAAGTAATATTAATTTTTTCATTTTTTTTAAAGTTTAATGTTTTGCGACTTGGTAAAAATGTCCAAACCTTTGTATAGGCATAGATTTACACTAATTTTTATATATGTTGTTGGCAACCGTTTTTACTTTTATGTTATCTACTTTTTTTCTTAAATCATTCTGGAATGTATCCATAAATTCTCCGATGTCAAAAAAAATATAAGATAAAAGTCTTTTAATCGGATTTTTTATAATGATATGTTCGGTCGCAATAAATTCGGTTTTATTTTCATTGATTATTTTAAATTCACTCTTCCAATACCCCTTAAATCCGTTGGCTTCTATTATTTCAATTTCATAATAGGAGTAAGGTACTTTCTTAATAGTCTTAAATGTTATTTTCTGCCCATTTTTTGAGACTTCTTCCCAAGTTTCAATTCCTTTTTCCGAATTTAGTATTACTAGATCTTTCAAGTCGCTTCTGTAGGAAAAATCATTGTTATTTGTGACAATTTCAAAGAGTCTTTTTTGCGATATATCATAAACACTTCTCCGTTGTTCGGTTCTTTCCGAAGGCAAAATATATCCTACTGTAACGATCATTAGAAGAAGCACGACTATTAGTATAGAGAAATTCATGATTTTTTTCTTTTTAATTGTCATTTTTCATCATTCGGTGTGTTTATAAGAAGTTACTGTTTAAAATGGTTGCCGACAGTCTTGGGTACGGTGGTGTTGTGGCCGGGGCGGTGCAGTAGCGAAAGTTATTGGCCTTTGCCTCTGGCCTGCGGAGAAAGCCACCGGTTGTACATCTTTGCGTTCGACCTTTGTTTTATTAAAAATAGGAAATTTTAAAAAGTCGGGAAGGGTAGCAATGAGTTGTGCAAGTTGTTGTGGGTAGAACTTATATAGTTTAAATGTTCAATAATTTACTTTCATAAAAGTATAACTTTCGGCTGTGTATATTAAACCATGTCCGCTATTGGTTATAAAACAAAATACAATCTATTTTTAATGAACATAGGTGCCAATAAATTTTTCTTGATTGTTTTTAATACAAAAAATTATGTTTAATATCAGTGATTTATAGCTGTTGCACATCTTCTCAATTGATACTTTCTATTTATAAAAGAAGGAGAGTCATCTAATGTGGCTGCAGAATAAAATACCCATACTTTTTCATTACCAACATAAACTTCGGGTTCCGATACATTAAGAGTACTATCAAAGGCACTTAATAGCCACATTTGTTGGTCTGGATCATCTAACGTAGTTAACCAAATTTCACCAGGTCTGTTAAACGCTGTTTGCGAAAAATTGTTTCCACTGTTATTAATTTGAAATGCAGAATACAGCTGACCATTATAAATAAAAGGTTCGTGCGATTGGTTTAGCGAAGGCGTGTCAAGATTTGCCGAAGTTGGTGTAACTGTTTGATTTTTAACGAACATAGAGCCAAAAGATGTTCTTTTATATACATGTGCCGTATTTGTTGCATTGATGCCACTCATAAAATATTGGTTTCCGTTATATGGATTTAACATTGTATTGCCATCAACTTTATTGGATGAATCATCTGTTACGGGAATAGCGGCAACAGTTGGCGTAAAAGCATTAAATTCTTTTGCTTGAACGATGCCATTACTATCTTTAAACCCATAGGTAAGGTAAGAACTGCCTTTGATCCATCGCGGGACAATGACATCCATCGGTACAATAAGAGGATACACGCTCGGTTGTTCCTCTATCAAATAATCATTTGTCGGGTTGTCCAGATCAAGAAGACGTAGCTGAAATTTTTTGTTTTGAGGATAATTTGAAGAAAAACCATTGATAACATCATTTAATATGTAGATTACATATCTTTTGTTTTCGTTGGGAAGTTGCGATGGGTAGAAAACCCTTCTTTTATTGTCAATTGGTGCGGCAATATTAGTAACGGATGCAGTGGTAGGGCTTGTTGGCCGTACCATTTTTATTTGTCCTGAAGTTGTAGCGCCGACATAATAAACGCCTAAGTTATCTATTCCCCAATCTGCAGGACGCGCATAAATATTCGAGGTAAATGGACTATAGCCTTTTCCATTTGAAGGAATTAAATCTCCTGTGTTTGGATCTATACCACATTGCCAGACTTTTCCCGACACACCACTTGTAGTATCAATTTCTATCCAAATCATATAATTATCCCTAGGAGAAATTTCGGGGTTAACATAGTTTACGGAAAAATCCCCAACTCTTATATCGTTTTCAGAATCAGGAATATCAATTGCGCTATTATCGTCTGTTTTTGAGCACTGTACGAAAAGCCAGCTAATCATAAAAAGTAATACTGTCTGTCTCATAGATTTATTTTTTATAGGACAGTATTTTTTAAGTAAGGTTTAATTATCTTACATACAATAGTTTACGTGTGGTCGGTGCAAGTGTAAACGAAAGTTCGTTTTTCGCCACGCACATAGCGAAATTTTTTGGTTTTCTTTTTTTCTTTGTCCTGCTAAAAAGCAAAATCCCAAAGATTTGGCGGACTTCATAAAAATACGCAAACCTTTCGATTAAGCCCGAAGCCCGTATGGTTTATAGGTTGTGTTGTATGTAGTTTTTTTTATGTTATATTCGAATTTCAGAACTCTTAAATTCCATAAGGTTAAAGTTTGTGTGGCAGTAATACTATCATCCACACTTCTGACAACTAACTTGTCTTTAAATGATTTAATGAACTTAGCCCATAGTTGCCCTTTTGAGTCTTTTAGTAAAAAGTAGAACCCGCTATCTCCAATTTTTTGTCCTGCTGAATCTAATATGAGTTCGCCCTTCTTCCCAATTTTAGGAGTTAAAATAACTGTTGCATTTCCATTTGGCAAAGGAAAAATTGCCTTGATACATGTCTTGCCTGATGGTATTGTACAAGTTTCATAAACACCTGAATATACTATTTGATCTGTTGATTTAAATGTGCGAAGCCAAACTGTCCTTTTGATATCATTTGTTTTAGAATCTAATAGTTGAATTATTTCACTTGTCAATTCCGATGCGTCCTTTACTTGCTGAATAGGAACATTTAGTTGTTGTATTCTTTTACTGAAAAATATTCTTACTAAAATACCAAACCCTTTAAATAATGGATTCCATTTTGCTTTTAGTCGGAGGTCATAATTTGATGTGTTTTGATAGAAGTCGATCACATCTGGGGATAAAGCGTTTAATTCATTCGTAGTCAGGTTTAGTTGGTCAATTGATTCAATTAATCCTTTGTCCTTTTTTTTGTTGTCAATAAGCAAATGTTCTTTTTCTGCTAATTGCTTGATAAATTTTTGACCAATACCATTTGTGTCTCCAAAAGGACCTAAAAGCCAATTGTGTTCTGTTTTATCAATTTTCTTCCCAAAAACAATGACCCATTGCTGAGTAATCCAATCTTGTATACTTTGATTTTTATACGCTATTCCCATTTTTACTAGAACTCTTATGTGTTGCGAATAAAATTTGATTGCCCTTTCCACTTACCAAATTCTGACATAGGCTTAAACCTTAAAGTTGCGAACTCAAAATGAAAATTCTTTCTATCCCTTTCTTTCATTGCAGCGGAATGTCTTTTAGGTTTTTCAACCGCACTATGACCATGAACCATATCGGTCATTTCTTTTTCCGTTTTCCAAATTGAAAAAGTTGAGACGGTATTTGGAAACTTTACTGATGCCAATGAAAGAGTAGTTCCTGGATGGTCTCTTACTAGTTTTTCTACAGGTCTTCCCCAATGGATAAATCTGGGTACTGCAAAGGGTTTCATTCTTGCTATTGTTACCGCAACTACTGGTGAATTTGGACTGTCCAATTTGTCTTTATAGTCTGGTATTTTGATTCCACTAAACCTTCCCCATTCTCTAATAAAAGACATACGAACATGCCAGCCCTTTGCTAGAATTCTTCCAAAACGGTCTTGTTTCAAATAGTTTTCGAGTACAGTTTCATTTTCCCATTGCATAAAAACTGCTACTTGTCCTATTAAAACCCTAGAGGGAGAAAAAATTGGTGAACCTAGGGTCATTGCCGTCATGTATTCGGAGTAAATCAGTCCTTTCGTGTTTTTGGAAATTGAATTCGAGAATATTCTCTTTGCCGCAACGAAAAAGGGAAGTTCGACTAAATGATAAGAGAATATATTCAATTTGACTTTACTTGAATTAATAGTTCTATGTCCTTTTCAAATTATACACAAAGGCTCTGTATATGAAGAGTTGCCCTAAAAATAAGCGAAAACTTTTCGGAATAAACACAAGCCAAGTTTTTAAATTGTACTATCTATCTTTTTTATTGGAAATCTTCAAATTTAAAAATTTAGCGACTTAACCAATACGCCCAAGCTTGTTTATTACGCACTTATCGCCCCATTTTTTATACATCTTAAGTTTGGTTCTCATTAAATTGATGGTATAAGTATTAGGGGGTTCGTATGTATAATGCTATAAACATGTATTAATTTTTTCATCAATTTGTTGCATCAATGCCCATATATAAATATGGTAATCTTTAACATGAAAATCACCGTCTGTAAAGATAATGGAGCTTTCTATATCTTCTAATTCGTTAGGTCTTTGGTCAGATGTGTTTGCAATGTAGCTAACTGCCAAACCTGTTCTTATACTAGATTCTCTTTTAAAACGAGCTGTATACATATTGTCAAAAGCCACAAAATTTGCACCATTACTAAAATTATACGGATTACCTGGTGTTATATAGCGTAATGGGCTACTTTGGGTGTCAAAAATTAAACTATCTTGGAAAAAAGTATCATTGTTTTCATCCGTTATACGATATATCAATCCACTCTTTTCTAAAGTCTCGCTATACGATGGGAAGGTTGTATTCGGTTCCGGTATCTTTTTATCATTTTCATAACTTCTCCAGTAATGAACACAACCACACTCACTAATGGTCTTACAAAGACCTATATTTTGCCACCAACCACCTAATGTTGAATTATCAAGGGAATAAACATAACCCATTCCTCCTAAGGCGGCCGTTACTAACTTCTCTCGTAATTCTGGATTGGTGTCAAAAAGGTCTCTTACTAACATTGCCAAAAGGAATGATCCTTGAGAATGCCCGGCAAGAATAATCTTGTTGCCATTATTATGGTTGTCTAAGTAATTTTGAAAAGAAGCCTTTATATCGGAATAGGCTTCTAGTAAACCTGCAGCCCTTTCTTCTTCTGTATGTACAGTACTTAAAAAGGATGCAGGTGTGGCTTGCCTATATTTTGGCGCATAAAATCGACCATACTTTGCCAACAATGCTCCTTGAGCTAAGATTGTTAGGCCGATATAATTTGTGTCTTGATTATCAATTAATACGGTACTTGGAAATGTAGGCGGATTTTCAAGATGGGTCGGGTGTACCCAAAACACATCAATACCCGTATTTATATCGGCATTATTACTAACCTCAATGTTAGAAGTAATATTTAAATTTTCATCAATTACAGCAATATCCAAATCATTAGTTTTCAAAAAATTAAAAGGTTGATTGGGATGAAAATACCAGTTAGTCAGACTATTATAGTTAGTTGTTGAAATAGGAATTTCTATAACATTAGACACAGGATTTTGCTCATCTTGACTTGATGAACAAGAGAGAATAAAAAATAGTAGTAAATATGTATAAAAGTTTTTCATTTCTTGGGGTATTGATGGGGCTTTGACTTTTTTAAAGTAAATGGATTAATTGTATTTCAATTATTTTTTTAAAATAGTCAGTACGATTTTGTGTTATGGCAATATCCAATTTGTGCTATTTGAACGTAGACAGGGGTTATTTATTGCTAACGGTCTGGTATATAGAAAGTAGCAGCTTTCTTCTTCTTACTTTTTCAGTTTACCGCTGACCACGATTTTAAGTTAGTACTTTCGTTTTATCACTTAATCCGCTATTACTTATACACATTTTTAGCAGCTTTATTAAAATAATCGTTAACAATTGAATAGGTTTTATCTACTAGTCTATTTTTAAAAAAATCATCGTTGTTAGCTAGCATTACTATGGTTAATGGCCGCTTTCGCTCATAAATCACAAAACTTTGTGTTCCAAACCAAAGTCCAGCAGATAAAGCCATAGAGTCAGTTATTTCCCAGCCCATAGCGTAAGATGATTCTGTTCCTTTTAATATTTTCAAATCCTCGGAATGCAATTCTATATTCATTGAAATTGGCTTAAAAATCAATTCATTTGATTCACTTTTTACTATTGTTTTATTACGATGGTTTACAATATACCTCGCATAATCATCTAAGCTGAAATATACACCTCCAGCTCCTGTTACTTCGTCCATTGGATGACCTTCTACCGATTGCCATTGCCCAAGGCTGTCTCTTTGGTAACGATAAGCATATTCAGGAATTTTTGATGAATCAGCATCATCAATAAATTGAGTTCGACTCATTCCAGCCTTTTCAAACACATGCTTTTTAATATAATCCTCATACCTCATTCCGCTCACCTTTTCAATAATTTGAGCTAGCGTAACGTAAGTTCCATTATTATATTCAAATGCGGTTCCTGGTGCAAAACGTATTACATTATTGTTCGCATACCATTCAATTAAATCTTCATTACGTACATATTCGCTTGAGTTTTTTGTGCTATTTTCTATTATCCAATCGGCATCTTCAATTCCAGAAGTATGCGAAATGAATTGTTCGATTGTTACATTTTTAAATATTGGATAAGGATAGTATTGATAAATTGTATCAGTTAAAGAAAGCTTACCTTCCTCCATTAGTTTTAATAGACCAAGACAGGTGAATTGTTTAGCCATTGACCCCGATCTCAAATTAGTTGAAGGTGTTATGGGTTCTTTAGTTTCAAGATTACGCAAACCATAACCTTTATTGACAACTTTCTTATTGTCGTATAAAACTAATATCGCTGCTCCTGGACTATTTTTGTCAAAATAAGAATTATATAGGGAATCTAGTTTAATTTGAAGGTCTGTAAATTCAGATTTCTTTGTATCATTTTCTTTGTTTTCATTTTTACACGAAAAAAGACTCAAAACAAATAAGATACATAATATTCTCATATAGTTTGCTTTTATTGCTGCCAACGGTTTAGCTATGAACAGTACGGGAGCAAACTAGCGTTTGCTTTCCGCCATGCACTTAGCGAAATCTTTTGGTTTTGCTTTTTCCTTTTTTGTCCAAAGCTAATTATGAATATTTCGCTGGCGCGTAATTTTCAATTTAGCGACTTTATAAATATACACAGACCTTTCGGTTTTGCCCTAAAGTCCGCATTACGTTTAGGCTTTGTTATCTGCTGGCTTTTCCCGCACGATTTGTATTTTTCCAAGCATTTTAGTCCCTTCTTTATTGAAAAAGTATGTAGCCGCCGAATTTGGATTTTGATTGTTGAAAATGTGTAAACTTAATAGCTCGTATTCATCTTTGTAGTTTTTCAATTCCACTTTAAGTTCTTCAAGTCCAACGATTTTTAAATAGTCCAAATTTGATTTTAATAGAGAATCGTAGATGGATAAGTTCAATTCTTTACTTTGAGACCCGATATTTTTGTCAACTCGTTTTGTCCGCTATATTTTTCAAGAGTTTTCTTGATAAGCGGAAGATTAATTCTATCGTCTGAATATAAATCTTTTCTATTCAGATACATTTGAAGCATTTTCTTGAACAAGTTAGTGTCGTAAATTAAGTCCTTACTTCTGTATTCAAACGAATCTCTACTTACTTTTAGCTTAGTTAGTTTAGTGACTGGTCCATTAGTTTCATAAGATGCTTTGTAAATACACTTATCCGACCAACTCCGTGCGCAATATAAAAATCCATTCGTAACGAATACGTTCCATTTTTCGTCCATACTGTCCGCAAAAATTCCACGTTCCAGAAGTCCAATCTCACTTTCTGTCAAATCGATGTCCAATTCAGCTTCAGCAAATTCAGAAGAGAATGATTCGGCAATTTGTATTTGTCTTTCTGGTGTCATTTTTGAGCTTGCAGATAACGGTCTCGTATAAGAATAGTAGCGGATATTTAGGCACCTACCATTCCGTTTGTTACTGTCGTTTAATTTATAAATTTCATTTTCGTTTTAGCGACTAAACCGCTATTATTTTTATACATTGTTAGCAGTTGTTTTTTCTATTCGGCATAAATAAATTCTTCTTTAAATGATGGATATTGATGTGTCATTCCGCTTTTTTGATTTTCACTAAACAACCTTTCAATTATCTTTTGTTCAGAAACTCTTGGAAATCCAATTCCAATGTTTCTTATTTGAGGGTTAGTAATAACAGGTAAAAAATCTGACACCTGTTGGTTTTTTGCGTTTTGATAGATAAAATCTTCTAGTGATTTTGAAGAGTTTAGTGCTTTAAAATCAATCATATTTTTACAAGAAGCAACAAGTATTCTTCTGAGCTTTGTTAAATTAATAATTGATGGAAATTTTTCTATTTTGTTTAAAGTTTCCAGATTTATAAATTGAAGATTCGTCATATTGGAAATAAATGAAATGTCTTCTAATTTATTTATTCTCCACAATTGCAGATACTGAACATTCTTTAATTTTTCTAATGTAGATAGCTCATAGATACCACCCAACTGGATAATTATTTTTTTTAATGTCTGGATATGCGAAATAAAATCCAATGATTTTACAGAACTTATAGATTTTAAATGCAAAGTTTCTAACTTGTTCAGGTTATTAAAAAGGTTCATTAAATTCTTATCATATCCACTTAAACTTAATAGTGTTAAGTCCTTCAAGTGCGAAATGGGAAATAAATCAATGTTTTTAGTTCTTTTCGAACTTTGAGATAGGCGAAATTCTTTTAGGTTATTTAAAGATTTGAGAAATTCTAAATCATCTATTTTGTCTGAAATAATTGATAAAGATGTCAATTCAGGAAATGATTTAAGTAGTTTCAAATTTTTAATATTTCCGCTAATTTCAATTGTAATGTTTTGCAAAAAATCAAAGTGAATAATTTTAGAAATGTCAAAATTAATGCCTGCAAAAATTCTGAATGGTATGTTAGGTCTGATCGCGTAAATTTCCTTAAACAATTTCCAATTTTCTTTTGAAATATCAGCAAATTCCTCAGCTCTAACCTGAATTCTATCTAAACCCTCAAGTCGGGCAATAAATTCGGATCTTTCTAATTTGATATCTTTTCTAATATCTAAAAAAAATCTATTTCTAAATGATGCTCCCATATCTTTGGTCAAATAACTGCTAACTTGTTATATCACCCCTAATTTACACTTTTATCCTTTTTTGTGCCGGGCTATCGAGACATTTTGTTCTCGCTTGTCGGCTTTTGTTATTTTTTCTACGGCAATGTCCAACGGGCTTCTTACCTGCAATATCTTTTTGTGCAACATGTGTATAGATCATGGTTGTTTCAGGCTTTGTGTGGCCCAATAGTTCTTGTATGTACCTTAAACCAACACCGTTTTCTATCGAGTGGGTGGCAAAAGAGTGTCGTAAGGTATGTGGTGTTATCTTTTTGGTACGGATTACCTTCGGTGTTCCTTTTTTATCAACGGTGCAAATAGAAAACCACGGGCTGTCGCCCTAGTCCGTTGTTTTTTCCAAAACCTCAAACTTTCGTTTTGGTTTTTTGCAAAAACAAAAAACCATGCTCTTGCGGGCATGGTTTTCTGAGTGTGGTGATCGCGAAAGGATTCGAACCTTTGA
>NZ_LDAS01000001.1:3659501-3842001 GCF_001020565.1 Maribacter thermophilus
CGAACCTTTGACCGTCTGCTTAGAAGGCAGATGCTCTATCCAGCTGAGCTACGCGACCGTCCAACATTAAAAAAATCGCTTTTTTAAATGTGGCTGCAAATTTAGTAAAAAATATATAGCCGTAAAACCAAAATCAACGAAAAGATTCACTTATTTAAAAAGGACCTATTTTACGGGTTTTTTGTAGCCTTCGTACTCATCAAAATTTTGGTACAATTGGTCCAAAACTTTGTAGAAGGTTTCAAATTCATCATCAGAAATATCAATGGTGCTTACCCGGCGTAGATCTTTTATCAATGGCATTACCTTTTTCATCAAAAGTTGGCCCTCTTCCGTCATTTCCAATTTGTAGCGTTTTTGGTCGTCCCTGAACCTGGATTTTTTCAACAGCCCTTTTTTGCAGAGACCACTGATCACCCGCGAAGTGGTGGCCCTGTTTCTAAAGTTAGACTTGGCAATATCTGCCTGTGAGGCTTCTTTGCCCTCTAAATGCACCCGTTGTAAAATTACCCATTGCTCAATGGTCAGGTCAATATCGTTATCGGCGAAAACTTGTAAAAAGGTATGTTGTACCTTTTTTAAAGTTCGATCTATATACACGCCAAAACCTTCGGTCCTATCCATAATATCTGTTTCTTGTATCAAAAATAGGGGAGATAATTGTTAAAATTGTTGTTAATGCAACAATATTGAAAATATTTTGTAGTTTTACCTTAATTAGGTCACATAAAAACGAAGATAACTTATGTCTATAAGGTATAAACCATATATTCTAGAGGACAGCACCTATAAAGGAGGGGGCAAGAAGATCGTAATGCCCGATGGTATTACGGTTCATAAACTGTCTTCGAACGAAAACCCTTTGGGGTATTCCCCCAAAGTAAAGGAAGCGTTGGTAGGTGCATTGAACAATTTAAGTCTGTACCCCGACAATACCGATCATCGATTGCGAGAAGCCTTGGTGTCCGATTTTGATAACCAATTGACCGCCGACCATTTTATCACCGCCAATAGTGGGTCAGAGATCATAGATATAATCTCCAAGGCTTTTTTGGGAGAAGGTGATGAGGTAATCGTTAGTCAGCCTTGCTTTTTGCCCTATACCGCTTTTACCAGATGGATGGGCGCCAAGGCGGTAAATGTGCCCATGACGGCCAACTATGATTATGACCTAGAGGCAATATTAAAGGCCGTTACAGCGCATACAAGATTAATATTTTTGGCTTCGCCCAATAATCCGTCCGGAAATTATATTCCCAAAGAAAAATTGACGGTATTTATGGAGCAAGTACCCGAAAATGTGATCGTGGTACTCGATGAGGTGTACAGGCATTTTGCCGAGGCCGGGGATTATACCTCGGCACTGCCTTATGTGCTGGAGAATAAAAATATTATCGCCATCAATAGTTTTTCAAAAACATATGGTCTGGCAGGGCTAAGGGTGGGCTACTGCTACGCGCCCTTGCACATAAGCAACTATATCAGAAAAATATGCAAGCCCTTTTTACTATCATCTTTGGCGCTAGAGGGTGCCATAGCTGCACTAAAGGATGTCGATTTTGTAGACAGAACGGTGCAATTGGTAAAAGAGGAGCGCGCATATGTGTTGGACGGATTAAAGAAAATAGGTATCGAGTTTTGGCCCACACAAGGTAATTTTGTGATGATACGCCCCCCTGTTCCAGATACCGAACTAGTGGCATTATTAGAGAAAAAAGGAATCATGGTACGGCCGGTAGGTAACTTTGGGGCCCCTGGGATGGTACGTATTTCCTTCGGTAAAAGAGAGGCCAACAAAGCAGTGCTAGAAGCACTTTCAACAATAGTTGAAGAGAAACCATTAATAGCGTAAAAATATTTTTTTAGCAACAATGTTGCATTAACAACAATCTAAAAACATAAAATATGTCAACTTCAGTAGTAACAGAAAAAAAACAAGGGAAAGCAACCGATTTTATGCCAATAAACGGCACAGATTACATGGAACTTTATGTGAGCAACTCTAAGCAGGCGGCACATTACTATAAAACGGCCTTCGGGTTTCAATCATTGGCCTATAGGGGGTTAGAGACAGGTAGTAGAGAATATGAGTCGTATGTGGTAGAACAGGATAAAATTAGGTTGGTGCTTACCTCACCGCTAAAAAGTGGTACCGAAGTAGGTAGACATATAGACAAGCATGGCGATGGTGTAAAGGTTACCGCCCTCTGGGTAGATGATGCTACCTATGCCTATGAAGAAGCGGTAAAAAGAGGGGCTAAAAGTTTTATGGAGCCTCAAGTAGAAGAGGATGAAGACGGTAGGGTAGTACGTTCGGGTATTCATACCTATGGTGAAGTGGTACATATTTTCGTAGAAAGAAAAGACTATAACGGTGTTTTCTTGCCCGGCTACAAAAAATGGGAGAGCGATTACCAACCTACCGATACGGGCCTAAAATATGTGGATCATATGGTGGGCAACGTTAACTTGGGTAAAATGAACTATTGGGTAGATTTCTATGAAAAGGTCATGGGCTTTACCCAAATTCTATCGTTCGACGATAAAGATATTTCTACAGAGTTTACCGCCTTGATGAGCAAGGTAATGAGCAATGGTAACGGTCGTATAAAGTTTCCTATAAACGAACCTGCACCGGGTTTAAAGAAATCGCAAGTAGACGAGTACCTGGAATTTTATGAAGGCGAAGGGGTACAGCACATTGCGGTCGCTACCAATGATATCGTTAAAACGGTAACCGACCTAAAAAACAGGGGGGTAGAATTCTTGTCGGTGCCCACTACGTATTACGATCTGCTGACGGACAGGGTAGGTAAGATAGATGAGGACATAGACTCGCTTCGAAAACTGGGAATTTTGGTAGACCGCGATGATGAAGGTTACCTACTTCAAATATTTACCAAAACAGTACAGGCAAGGCCAACCATGTTTTTTGAGATAATACAGAGAAAAGGGGCGACCTCTTTTGGTAAAGGTAATTTTAAGGCGTTGTTCGAAGCTATAGAACGCGAGCAAGAGCTAAGGGGAACTTTATAGGTTCTTTAAATAATTTTTAGTGTAGTAATAGCTAACTTTAAGGGAAAGAACAGATTAACTAAAACATTGGTTTATGCCCATTTATCACAAACAAGGTAATATACCCCCAAAACGCCATACACAGTTTAGAAGGCCCGACGGGGAGCTGTATTCAGAACAGCTGTTCGGTACCATTGGTTTTGATGGCATGTCGTCATTGCTGTACCATCACAACAGGCCGACAATGGTAAAGGAACTATTGAAAAGTACCGATGTTTCTCCGAAAATTGCATTGGAGAAACACATTAGGTCGTTAAAACTGGTAAGTTTCAATGTGGCGCCCAAAGATGATTTTTTAGAGGCGAGAGAACCACTCTTGGTAAACAGCGATGTGCATATTGGGGTGGCCGCCCCAAAAAAATCGATGACCACCTATTTTTATAAGAATGCAGATGCCGATGAAATGCTGTTTATTCATAAAGGTTCTGGGGTGCTCCGTACCCTTTTTGGGCAGATTCCATTTGAGTATGGTGACTATTTAATTATTCCGAGGGGAGTGATCTATCAGATTAATTTTGATGGAGAGGACAACCGTATTTTTTATGCGGAATCCTTTACGCCCATATATACGCCAAAACGATATAGAAACTGGTTTGGACAGTTATTGGAGCATTCTCCTTTTTGCGAACGCGATTATAAGTTGCCCGAAAACCTAGAAACCTTTATAGATACCGATGAACATCTGATGAAGGTGAAAAAACAGGGCGTAGTCCATGAAATGGTATATGTAGGCCATCCTTTTGATGTGGTGGGGTGGGACGGTTATAACTATCCGTACGGATTCTCGATCCATAATTTTGAGCCTATTACGGGTAGGGTACACCAACCGCCACCAGTACACCAGACCTTTGAGACTTCGGCCTTTGTTATCTGTTCTTTTGTGCCAAGGTTGTACGATTATCATCCTAAATCCATTCCGGCGCCCTACAACCATTCCAATATAGATTCCGATGAGGTGTTGTATTATGTGGATGGTGACTTTATGAGTCGCAACGGGGTGGCTCCGGGCAATATTTCGTTGCATCCGGCGGGCATACCACATGGCCCGCATCCGGGGGCGGTAGAGCGTAGTATTGGTCAAAAGGGCTCAGAGGAATTGGCCGTGATGATAGACACTTTTAAACCCTTGAAGGTAACGGAAAATGCCCTAAAAATCGATGATGGCGATTACTACCGATCATGGTTGAACGCTTAACAATTAATGTGCTTTTTAGATGAAACCATTGCAGACTTGGGTGCCGGTACCTGAAAATTCCGATTTTACTATATACAACCTGCCTTTTGGTGTTTTTTCGGTCGCCGGGGATGCTCCCAGGGCCGGGATCGCCATTGGTAACCAAATTGTGGATCTGGCCGCATTGGCCGATGCCGGGTTAATAGCACCGGAAAAGGACTATTTTACACAACCTACCCTGAACCGTTTTATAGGGTTGGGAAAAAAGGTGACCAATGAGGTGCGGTTACGTGTACAACAATTATTGGTGGATGAGGATTCGGAACTAAAAAAGAATCCGCGTTTTTTGGTGCCCCAAAGTGAAGCTACCATGCACCTTCCCATAAAGGTCGGTGACTATACCGATTTTTATAGCAGTTTGGAACATGCCACCAATGTGGGCAAAATGTTCCGAGATCCAGAAAATGCCTTGTTGCCTAATTGGAAACACATACCGGTAGGGTATCACGGCAGGGCCTCATCTGTGGTGGTGAGCGGTACCCCCATACACCGGCCCAAAGGTCAGGTGATGCCAAAGGGAGCCACAGCGCCTGTTTTTAAACCTACGGGCCGATTGGATTTTGAACTCGAGATGGCTTTTATTGTTGGAAAGAGTACCGATCTGGGAGAAAGTGTGCCGGTATCGCGTGCCGAAGATTATATTTTTGGCATGGTGCTATTTAATGATTGGTCCGCTCGCGATATTCAAAAATGGGAATACGTGCCCTTGGGGCCATTTTTAGGAAAAAGTTTTGCATCGTCCGTTTCGCCCTGGATCGTTACTATGGAAGCTTTGGAACCCTTTAAGGTTAAAGGTCCTGATCAAGATCCCGAGGTGCTACCTTATTTAAAAACGGAGGGTGCTAAGAATTACGATATAGACCTGTCGGTCGGTATTAGGCCTCAAAATGCGGAAGAAGAGGTGTTGTGTAGGTCAAACTTTAAGTATATGTACTGGAATATGGCCCAGCAATTGGCGCATCACACGGTAAATGGATGCAACATACAAGTGGGGGACGTAATGGCATCGGGTACCATTTCTGGCAAAGATGAAACATCCTATGGTTCTATGTTAGAGCTTTCTTGGGGAGGACAAAAAACGATCAACCTAAAGAATGGCGCTACCCGCACTTTTATTGAAGATAACGACACGATAACCATGCGGGGTTCTGCCAAGAAAGATGATATTAGAATTGGTTTTGGTGAAGTGTCCGGAAAAATACTACCTGCTAAATAACAAGAAATGATAAAAACGATCGATCCCAATAATGTTCCACAACAACAGTTACATGCCTATCTGCTTTCCGCTGTGGCACCTAGGCCTATTTGTTTTGCCAGTACTGTTGATAAGGAAGGAAATGTAAATCTGAGTCCTTTTAGTTACTTTAATATTTTTAGTATCAACCCGCCAATAATGATATTCTCGCCCAATAGAAGTGGTAGGGACGGGTCTATGAAACATACCCATGAAAATGTATTGGAAGTGCCCGAAGTGGTTATAAACATTGTAAACTACCCTATGGTAGAGCAGATGTCATTGGCCAGTACTTCGTACGACAAAGGGGTGAACGAGTTTAAGAAAGCCGGATTTACAGAAATAGAAAGTACCAAAGTGAAACCGCCCAGAGTGGCAGAAGCTCCGGTGGCCATTGAGTGTAGCGTAACCGAGGTGATTGAACTGGCGGATACACCAGGGGCCGGAAACCTGATTTTGGCCAAGGTAGAACTGGTACATATGAATACCGACTATTTGGATACCGATGGTAATTTAGATACCCAAAAATTGGACTTGGTAGGCCGTATGGGCGGAAACTGGTACACACGATCCAGTGGAGACTCACTGTTCGAAATTCCAAAACCTATTCGCAACAAAGGTATTGGCGTAGATCAATTGCCGATAGCGGTTCGTGAAAGTAATGTGCTTACGGGCAATAATTTGGGGCGTCTAGGTAATTTGGAAAGCCTACCGAGCCAAGAGGCCAAGGAGGCTATTGCGGCCCTGCCAGAAGTAAAGGAAGTAATGGCCGAAAATAGTGCGATAAAAGTGCATCGGCTCGCCCAAAAATGGTTACAAGAGGGCAAGACAGAAGATGCCTTGGCACTCTTGTGTATAAGCGTATAGGTGCATGCTTTTGGTATATAATACCAACCTACGGCAGGTAATCTACAATGGTATGTTTTAGAGCAAGGGACTAAAAAACTTGGCGAGCCCCTCCATAAACTTTATCAATATAGAGCGGTTTTTAAACTTGCTGAAGTCTAGACGTATGTTTTTCTTGCAATGGTCACCAAACAGTTGGTCGATCGTTCGAACAATTTGTTTGTCATAGATAAGCATATTGGTTTCAAAGTTATGCTCAAAACTGCGATAATCGAAGTTGCCGGAACCGACCGACGCTATTTCTCCATCGATTACAATGACCTTGCTATGCGAAAAATCGGGTCTTAGGTAAATATTGACACCAACGTCCAAAAGCGATTCAAAAGAAGAGAACATACTGTATTTTGCCAAAAGCGAATCTGATTTTTTTGGTGTGAGCAAATTCACCTCAATGCCGCTTAAGGCCGCTATTCTTAATGCCTCTAATATGGGTTCACCTGGTATAAAATAAGGATTGGCAATGCAGATGCTCTTTTCGGCTACATTGATCATGGTCAAATATTGTTGCATGATTGCGGGGTACTTAGAATCGGGCCCGCTAGATACGGTTTGGGCAATACTGGTGCCAACAGGGCTTACTTTAGGAAAATACCGGTTCTGTAACAACAGGTCTTCGTTACTCGCAAAATGGTAGTCCTTTACAAAAATCCGCTGCAGACTATTAACCGCAGGCCCTTCTATCTTTATATGCATATCTTGCCAAAGGCCTAGGTCAGAAATAGGTTTTATATACTTGTCGGAAACGTTGAAACCTCCCGTAAACCCAATTTTTCCATCAATAACAATAATCTTTCTGTGGTTTCTGTAATTTAATGTAAACAATAAGTTTCCAAATCGTATGGGGAGCGAAGGATAGGCCTGTACCCCGATTTCTTTAAAACGCTTAACGACCTTTCCCCGCAGGGCATGGCTTCCCAAAGAATCGTACAGCATTCTGACCTCTACCCCTTCTTTTAATTTCTTGGCGAACAGCTCGTATAAACGGTCTAGCAGGTCTCCTTCTTCTAAGATAAAATATTGAAGGTGTATAAAATCTTGGGCCGCTTCAATAGCCTTAAAAATAGCACCAAACGCATCATCGCCATTATTAAGAAGGGTAATCTTGTTGCCTTCGTAGGGGGCAAAGTAGCTGTTGCTTCTGATCAGCGAAGCAATTTTGTTGTGTTTGTAGTCGGCAAACTCATGAACACTTTGCTCACCTCCCTTTAGTTCTTTATAGGTTTCCGAGTATAGTTTTCTTTTTTCGTTCTGTTTTAGTTTAAAAAGCTTGAATTTTCTTCTGTTGATACCAAAAAGATAGTACAGCATAGGGCCCAAAAAGGGCATAATGATCACCGTTAGCGACCAGCTTATCATTTTAGTGGCCCGCGTGCCATAAAAAATGATGTTTATAATGCTCCATAGGGTTACTACCGCATATGCTATCCAAAAGAGACTACTCATTAAAAGAATCGTTTGTAAGTTATTAAGATACCATATTTTAAACTGGGTACACGTATTTAAATAAAAAAAGAGGGCTATAAGCCCTCTTAGCAGTCAGTGTTTTTTCTATACTATTGGTGGTCATCGGTGGCATCATCGATTTCATCTTCGATCTCTTCGGCACCTTCTTCAATGCCGTCCCCGATTTCTTCAACTCCGTCCTCAATTTTCTCACCTGCCGTTTTTTCTTCTCTACAACTGATCGCTACACCTATTGTCATTAGACAAAATAGGAACATGTATACTGACTTTTTCATTTTTCTTGTTTTAAGTTTATTAATGATTTTAGTTATAAATAATATGCGTTATACTACTTTCTTGCCTCTGATTAAAGAGATAAGGAAAAGCACTATAAATACAAAGAATAGAATTTTGGCTATACCAGCAGCTCCTGCCGCGATTCCTCCAAAACCTAATATACCGGCTATAATGGCCAGTACTATAAAAATTATTGTCCAACGTAACATAATGTGATTGTTTTTAAGGTTCTAATACTTAAGGGACACTCCCTTTTTCTTACAGAATAAATTTCGGGATATTTGTTCGTTGGTCTTAGTGGTATCCACATAATGGTTAACTCATATGAGGTTACCGTTCGGCTACAGTAAAGAACTTTAAAAATAAGGGTATTCATAGGAGAGCAACATACTATCGTAAGAGATATCGTTGTTAAAGAGTTCTTTGGCAATGGGTGTGGCCTTAAAGTCGCATATAGGTGTTCTTTTCAAAATACTCTTTACCTGTTCAAAAGGGGTTTGGTACGCCAACCAGCTTTCTACGTCCTCTTCTCCTATAATTATTGGCATACTATCTACGGTGTTTTGGTATTGCCTTATATAACCGGTGGATTTGCCGACCAACAAAGCGCAAGTAATAAAACCATCTTCTAAAGTATTGTATATACTGGCAAGGTAAAATGGTTTTCCGCTTTTAAGGCTTATATGGTATGGAAAAGATTTTCCGTTTTTTAAGAACGAAGTAAAAAAGCCTGTAACGGGTAATAAACCTCGTCGTTCTTTTAGGGGTTGGGCAAACCATAGGTTAGAGTCCAAGGTATTTTCATGAAGGTTGAGCGTATTGCAAATACACTGAAAAACACTCCAGTCTTCACTGTACTTGGTAGGCAGTAGCCCCCATATGGACAAAGAGATCTTATCTTTTTCTTGCATGGTAACAATTGGAACAGAAACTTCGTGTAAACCATTTATTACTTGCTGGGGTGTATACAGGTTTGGATATTTAAACGTTGCCTTGGTAAATTTTTCCAGAATTTCTTTCGTCGCAGTATTTGATAATTTAAAATACATTTCCCTTTCTTTATATTCCACAAGTAAGAGAAATAACAAAAAAGGGATTGTTGCAAACAATTAAAAAGGTGATTCATTAGAAATAAATGTAGGTAAAAAGACCAATTAAGAGTTATTATATGGGTTTTGTTAAAAACTTATTCTTTTTACATAAACAAAAAATAAAACTTGACTTACTTTTACTTGGGGAAAAAACTCAATATCAGTAAAATAGATATTTCTATGAAGACAAAAAGGAGAAATGCATTGCACGAGCTACTTCTTTTAAACGAGAAATTGAAGGGTAAGGTGGCCAATGAAAGCGGCGTGCCTGTCTTAATGGTAGATACAACTATAGGTTCTGGACAGGTTAACTGCGTTAATTTAGAAGAAGGGCTTATGGCCTTTGAGTTTGACCTGACCCTGAATACGGATCACGAATTGGTAATGGATTGGGTAGAAAGCGATCAAGTATGCCTATTTTATTGTTTAAAGGGAAATTGCTTCCATAAATTTTATGGTCATCAGGTAGTGACAAAATTAGAGGAACTGCAGACGGCGGTTGTTTTTAACGACAAAGACCATAAGACCAAATTGATCTTTAAAAAAGACGAACATTTGGTTTTTAACTGCATACGTATCAATATAAACGAATACAAAAATCAGTTAGAGGAGCAGCGCGATACGCTGACCGCATTATTGGATTCATATGATAAAACCGAAGGATATCTACATGTAGGTAAATTTAATCTAGAGATCGGTGAATTGATCAAGAAGTTAGAGAATGCCAAATTTGCCGATTCCATCGCTTCCTTAAGTTATTTTAATGGGGTCTGCCTTATGATATTGGCAAAGCAGATAGAGCAATTTCAAGAAGATATGGAAAAGGGAATACAACCTGCGACCACTCTTTTAAAAAAGGAATTGGAAATGATCACCGAGCTAACGGATTATATCAATAACTATCCGGAAGCACCGCATAGTATTGATGCCATTTCTGCCAAATCGGGAATTTCACCTTCTAAATTGCAACTTGGGTTTAAATTTATGCACGATGCCACCTTAGGGGAATACATTCGTAACGTACGACTTAAAAAGGCGGAAGAACTGATCCGTACCACCGATATGAATATCTCTGAGGTAGTGTATTCCATTGGCTTTACCAGCAGAAGTTATTTCTGTAAAATATTTAAGAACAAATACAACTGTAGTCCAAAGGCCTATAAAAAACAGGTAAATGGCCGACCCATAAAAAAAGAAAAGAAGGACGTATAGCCCTTCTTTTACAAATATAATTTCAACGATATTTTTTAAGCAAGATCTTCCAACGTTCTAATATTGGCCAGACCGTTTTCAATGGCCGTCTTTTGGTTTTTTAAGATTTGCAGCGTACTAGTGGGTAACGAGCCGTCTTTGATTACCTCGTCGTATTCTTCAACAGAAGCTTTTTCCCCTCTTATGGCCTCTTCTAGCATGGCCTCTTCGTTATCGTTGGCAAAAAGGGCCTTAACATCCATCCAGGCCCTATGGGCCTTGCCGGTAAAACTGTCTCCTTCTTCTACTTCATGGCCAAAAGACTTTATTTCGGTCTTAAGTACATGTCCAAAATTGTAACGTTGGGCTGCCTTATCTTTAAAATAGGACTTTAGTGCAGTATTATTGGTATGTTCTGCAGCCTTTTTAAATCCTTTCTCCGCATCGTATGTTTTTTCAAGAATGTCGTTTAATTTGTTTCCTACAGTTTCTGAGTATGTATTCATAATATATCGTATTAAATTATAAACCGATTGTTTTTTGGATGCCGGTTATTTTACATCCGTTTAGGTCGGCATTATTTCTTGTTCAATGCTGCCTACATCTCAAAATTACAGGGGTCTCACCTGTTTTCTTTGCTTAAATACCGTATGCTTTAACTCATATGGATAGCGTTAATATAAAAACCTATTGTGTTGATCCTTAGGTCCTCTAAAGCGGTGTCTCTACAAGCGTTATAATGGCGCCCAACCCTTATAAAGTATAGCGCTTTGGTTTTGTAAGAGTTAAAGTTTTACTAATATATTATTAGGGTCAAGTGTTGTCTCGATTGAGACAACTACAATTGTTTTTGCGATGTAATTTTGAATTGTTAAAAGGCAATTATTAATAGTAAATATATAATTATGAGTTATCTAAACATAGAAGTAAAAAAGATAGAACCGGTAGTTGATGAATTGAATATTCTTTTAGCGGAATACAACGTGTATTATCAAAACCTTAGAGGTTTTCATTGGAACGTTGTAGGGGAAAACTTTTTTGTACTGCATGAAAAGTTCGAGGAATTGTATACCGATGCAAGAATTAAGGTAGATGAGATAGCGGAGCGCATACTTACACTAAGGCATCACCCCGAAAGTAGGTTTTCGGAATATCACAAACTGTCTAAAGTAAAAGAGGCCGCCTCGTTGATCAGTGATAAAAAAATGGTAGCACAGATTCTGGCCGATCATCAGCAACTCTTAAAACAAATGACCAAAGTAGTACAAAAGGCAGAGGAAGCCGGTGATGAAGGAACCGTTGATATGATCGGAGGCTATATTGGAAGTCTGGAAAAAGTGAGCTGGATGTTAGATGCGTGGTTAAAAGAAACCAAGAAATAACAGCAGTAGGTTTGAAAAAAAATATAGTAGTAAGAAAAAGTCCTTTATCAGGACTTTTTTTTGCTCTATAGATTGATGCAATAGGGCAACATTACAATTTTTGTATATTAATCGATACGTCATGTGAGCCAAAGATGGGCATGGCGAACATGTATTTTTAATACTGCATGGGCAGGTCTAAAAAGAGGGAAGATACACGATGATAAGAATTAAGACTACAGGAAGCTCTACAGCTAGTAATGTTAAACAGATCCAAGAACAGATAGGGGGTGAAATAACGGAAAGATGGGGAGAATATACCTTGAGGGTAAACAATGAAAAGGCCACAGGCGACATTAGGTTCATTACTTTTGATTGGGGCGTTACTTTGTTGGAGTACAATATCACATTTCATGATGATGTTACTCTTGTCATGGATTCTGAAGATTTTAACCCCATTCGTTTTTACTATTGTTTAGAGGGTTATTGTGGCCATCGTTCTGAGGCACAACCTATTTCAGAGACAAAAACCTTAGAGCAGTTTCAATCGGTAATCATAGCCAACAATAGCAATGACCCCAGTTATGGGTATTTTTCAAAAGGCGTAAAATTGGCCATTAATGTGGTACAGATTACACGTAAGAAGTTTTTACGAAAAAGATTGAACGGGGTAGAGTCCTTGAATAAAAAGCTCTACCATGTGTTTATGGATACGGACCATGAAAAAAGATTCGCATATTTTGGGTCTTACAACCTAAAATTGGCCAACAAAATAGGGGCGTTAAGAAAAGTGCGTAACAAGAACGGTATGGTGCGCGTTATGCAAATTGAAGGGTTGGTGTACGAAATTTTAGCTATGCACATTGCACAGCACGAAAAAGATAGCAAGAATTCCTTGCCGGAAACAACCTTGGTACGTAGAGAGCTAAAGATCATTAGGGATCTAGCCAATAAGATTGCAAAAAACGTATCTGTAGATTATACTTTAGAAAAATTGTCTATGGATACGGGCCTGTCGCAGGCCAAATTACAGGAAGGCTTTAAATTGTTGTATGCCAGAACGGTGACAGAATATATACGCCACGTTAGGTTAGAGGCCGCAAGGGACTATATTAGCCAAACGGATATGAATATATCTCAGGTAGTATATTCCATTGGCTTTAGTAGTAGAAGTTACTTTTCTAAAATTTTCAAGAACAAGTATGGTATAAGCCCTAGTGATTTTAACAATAACGTAAAACAGTCTATATCGTTAAAAACCGTATAGTTAAGAAGCTTTTTTATTTCAAAAATCTCTTGATCAAATATAAAAAGCCATATTTTTTTACCAATGATACCGAGGTAGAAAGCCAGTTGTAGGGGGCCAGGTCTTCCTTAACTTCCTGTTTTAGCCCCTTTAGCTCTTCGAGCGCAATTTTACGCTCCAAATCCAGTTTATGCAGATCAAATTCTATTTGATCAAAATTCTCGTATATTTTCATGGTTTAGGTAAAAAATTTTGCCGACAACTTCTTTACGATAAAGTTGTCTATTCTTTTTCTTGTCTTGTATAAAATAGTGACTATAACAAAGAAAAGAGCGCCAATGGCCAAACAGGAAAGAACCAAACTATCTAGAATTTCTCCAAGATAAATAGTACCTGCTACGGCAAAGAACAGAAGACCCAAAAAGCCCAAACTACCAAGAATGGCCATTTTACAGAACATTCCGGTAGTTAATGACAATTGGTGAAAAACTTTCAGTTTATAATACTCCTGTGTCTTCTGGTAATACTGTTCGCTTAAATCTACAGCTTTGTTAGAAGTTTCGTTTAGAGAATTAAAAACACCCATCTATGAACTTTTTTGCAATTTTTTGTTTTTGGCTTTCAGTTCTGACAGTTTCTTTTCAAGAGTGCTAATGATATCCTCGGTCTTGTAACTTACGTCCGATACCAACGATTCTACCCTTGTGTCCAACGTTTCTTTTTCAGAGGCGATGGTATCCGCAACCCTATGCTTAAGTTGAATCGCGTTTTCAGTTAAACTTTCTTTGGTCTCGTTCGCCTTGTCCGCGATTCTTTTTCGTGTTACTTCTCCCTTGTCGGGGGCATATAGTATTCCTAGGGCCGCACCAATGGCAGAACCGGCAATAATTGCTAAAAGTGTATTTCCGTTATTACTCATAATAGTATCAAATTTTAGATTTAAAATATGATGTCTCTCATCATTTACACTACAAATGTCAGACGATTTTCGGGTACTTATTAGCTCAAATAATTTAATTGTTGACGGCAATGATAATAGGACAAAAAGACAACGATTTTTTGGGGGATACATTCGTAAAATAGAAGGTTAGCCGTAACTTAGCTATGTATAAAAACGAAGGTTATGGCAAGTATTTTTTCTAAGAATCCTTTTACTGGTGAAACAGGTAAAGAATATGAATTGGATACCCCCAATTCTATTTCTGAAAAGTTGAAATTGAACAAAAAAATTGCAGGTGATTGGAGCCGTTTACCCATTGAGGAGCGCTGTAAATTATTAAAAAAAGTGGCAGGTTTGTTAATGGACCGTAAAGAGGAGTATGCCAAACTAATGACATCTGAAATGGGCAAACCCATATCGCAAGGCATCGCAGAAATAGAAAAATGTGCATGGGTGTGCGATTTTTATGCGTTCAATGCAGAGGATTTGTTGGCAGATGAACTTATAGATACCGAGGCAGATGAGAGTTTTATAAGTTACGATCCCCTGGGCTGCATATTGGCGGTGATGCCATGGAACTTTCCTTTTTGGCAGGTGATCAGGTTTGCTGCACCTACACTAACAGCGGGTAATACGGGAATTTTGAAACATGCCATGAATGTTCCCGGTTGCGCAAAGGCATTGCAAACGTTATTTGAGGATGCCGGTTATCCAAAAGGCTGCTTTCAATCGGTGTTGGCGGGGCATACCGAAATAGAGGAATTAATAGGCAACGACCAGATCAAGGCCGTTACCTTGACAGGAAGTGAAAAGGCGGGCAGGAGAATAGCTGAGGTTGCCGGCGGTCACCTGAAAAAAACGGTACTGGAACTAGGGGGTAACAATGCCTGTATCGTTTTTGAGGATGCCGATTTAGATAAGTACCTAGAAACGATGGTCATGGCGAGAATGCAAAATACAGGGCAAAGCTGTATTGCGGCGAAGCGCTTTATCGTATGTGCCGATATCTATGATGAGTTTGTGGACAGGTTTACAAAGCGCGTACAGAAATTAAAGACGGGCGATCCTTCTGCTGCCGAAACATATATAGGAACCTTGGCCAGGGAAGATTTGGCGCAAACCTTGAAGGATCAAGTGGACAGGTCTTTAAAAATAGGTGGTAAACTTGTAATGGGAAATACAATGAACGGAGCTTATTTTGAACCCACCATTATCACCGATGTAGTACCCGGAATGCCTGTTTTTGATGAAGAAACCTTTGGTCCCGTGGCCGCCATCGTAAAGGCAAAAGATAGGCAACATGCATTAGCTTTAGCTTCCGATTCCAATTATGGTCTGGGTACAATGCTTTTTACCGAAGATACCGATGCCGCCTATAGTTTAATCTCGGAGATACCGGATGGCGCTTTTTTTGTTAATGATATGGTCAAATCGGACCCTAGACTGCCTTTTGGGGGTACCAAGGCTTCTGGATATGGTAGGGAACTTTCCAGAGAGGGGATCTTGGAGTTTGTGAACAAGAAAACCGTCTATATTAAAAAGTAGAAATGGATCCTATGATATTCGTAGAGAGTGTTTAACTTTAAGATATGAAGAAACTAATTCAGATTATTGGTGCTTGGTACGGAGCCAGAAAAATTGGGGGCGGTAAATGCGGTTGCATTGGAACCTTTTTCGTCTTTCTTATTTTATATTGGATCTTTGGTCACGTATTGGAATATTTTTAAAAAAAGGCTTTTAATATGCACATATGGTTCACGGTCATTAATGTAAATATATGTGGGCCACCATCGTTTTTATTATAGGCTGGTCGTAACGAACCCAAATATGACGGTTGTCACGATTGTATTACGGTGTAAATGTTATATTGTGCACATTATTCATCTTTATGCTCGTTGAGCAGTACCTAACTATACAAGTTAAAAGTCTATGGGGACTATCCTATTTATTGGTATTTATGTCCTAATTACCATATCTATAGTACTTACGATTCTTTTGCATGGTGCGAAACCTGTAAAGAGCTTAGCTTGGTTGTTGGCCATATTCGCAATACCTATCGGTGGCATAGTGTTGTACCTGTTATTTGGTAGAAATAGAAGAAAGCTTAAGCTATTGCGCCTTAAACAAGACCTGTTTACAAAATTGCCAAAACCCAATGAGCAGCAAATAAATGCTTTTGGGGGTAGATTCAAAAAACTGATAAAGCTGTTGTATAAAAACTCACATTTTCCTCCTACATCGAACAATGAACTACAATTGTTGAAAGATGGAAAAACAACCTTTAACGCAATTTTTGAGGCATTGGAGAAGGCAAAGACCCAAATTCATATCCAGTATTACATTTTTGAGGAAGGGGAACTTGCCGACCGATTATTGGCATTGTTCGAACAAAAAATTGCCGAAGGTGTTACCGTTAGAATGATCTATGACGGTATTGGCAGTTTCTCATTAAGTAAGAGCTATTTAAAAAAGCTCAATGCCTTAGGGGTACAGGTCTATTCTTTTCTTCCGTTTAAGTTTGGTCGGTTTTTTTCTTCCTTGAATTATAGAAACCATAGAAAAATTATTGTGGTCGACGGTGTTACGGCCTTTACCGGGGGGATAAATATCTCGGATAAATATTTGAAAGGTCAAATAGGGCTAGGTAAATGGCACGATATGCATTTAGAGGTCAAAGGGCCTGCCGCCAATCACCTAGACCAAGTTTTTATGATGGACTGGTATTTGGTAAGCGAGGAATTGTTGAAACCGTTGGTACATGCAAAGAACGAGGTGGAGGTTATTTCCGATTCTTTGGTGCAGATAGTTTCCGGTGGTCCGGACGATGATTTTCCGGTGTTGGAACAAACCTACTTCTCCATTATCAACAAGGCTAAAAAATACTTGTACGTTACAAATCCGTATATAATTCCGAGTCAGGCCATTATACAGGCTTTGCAGACGGCGGCATTAAGCGGGGTAGATGTGCGCCTATTGGTTTCTGAAAATGCCGACAATACTATCGTAAGTTGGTCCGTACACTCGTACTTTGAATCGTTTTTAAAAGCAGGAGTTAAGATCTATCTCTTTCCCGACGGTTTTTTACACAGTAAGATCATTGTAAGCGATGACGCTATCAGTACCATCGGAACCGCCAATTTGGACGATCGTAGTTTTGAACAGAATTATGAGGTAAATGCCGTTATTTATGACAAGGCCTTTGCTCAATTGTTAAAAGAAGACTTTCTTAGGGATAGCGCTACCAGTAAAATGCTCAACTATGAGGAATTTGTGAACAGACCATGGGGGAAGAAATTGAAAGAGGGTGTCGGTAAAATTTTTAGTCCCCTGTTATAGTCCGTTGCAAGTAGGAGCCTATTCAGATTCTTTTATAAAAATCAGATCTTGCTCCTCCATGGCCACTACGATCATTTTTATATAATCGTCTATGGCCTTTTCTATATTCCTGGGGTCTGTTATATCTATAATGCCCCTCCAGATCATAGACCTTTCCTTGCCCTCGCAAATGCAATATAAAGTGGTTTCGGCGTGGTACACCTTAAAGTTCTCGTAGTAACTTTCGTCGTAGTAAATACCTTGGTGCTCTAGGTAGTCATCGTTAAAGCGTCTTTGGTGATCCTCTAACCGGGATATGGATTTTATAAAGCTTTGCCGGTTTTCAGATCCGGTTATTTTAGTAAACAAAATGGCATCAAAATCTTTGTCTAGAAGGCTTTGCTCTACATCGTCCAATTCTTTTTCGGTTTTTTGGGAGTCGGTGAAAGAGACATCAAAAACATCGATACTTCGCCAAGCTTCCACCTCTCTTTTTTCGAATTCTTTTTTCAGTTGGTTCTCAAAATGCTCTCGGGCATCCTGGTTTTGTGTCATGCCTACCAATAAAACCTTGTCCGCATGAAACAATACTATATCGGGGTTTTTCCAGTTTTCAACTAAACTTATCGGGGAACAACTGGTTACAAGAATAATGGCCAAAAGGATTGATCTTTTCATTTGAAAGTTGGTTTTGCAGGTATATGGGCCTAAAATAAGGGAAATATCAAACAACGTATATGATATCCATCATTTAGGTACTTATCGGTTTTAAAATGAGATACTTGCCTAAACCACTATCTCCAGTGTTTGGTTCAATTTTGGAATTTGGCAGTTCCATCCCTTAACATCCTTGATCTTTACCCTAAAGGCATCTAAGGCTGTCGGTTCACCATGTATCAGAAAAACGGCCTCGGGTACATTTTTAATAGTATCTACCCAATGCAAGAGACCATTTTGGTCGGCATGGGCAGAAAGACTCTCGATAAGGTGAATTTTGGCCTTTACCGGGTAATATTTACCAAACAGTTTTACCTCGTGGCAACCTTCCAATAGTTGACGGCCCCTAGTGCCTTCTGCTTGGTAACCTACTAATAATACATTGGTCGTAGGTACGTCTATTAATTGCTTTAGGTACGTTAATACCCTACCGCCCGTAACCATGCCGCTTCCGGCAATAACTATCTTGGGTCTTGGGTCGTCTATGGTTTTCCAGGTATCGGCATATGAGGTTATGATGGTGAAATGCTGTAGCATGGCATGGTATTCGTCTAAAGACAACTTATGCCAATCTGGAAAACGCTCAAAAACAGAAAGTACATTATTGCCCATGGGGCTGTCTATAAAAATAGGGATGTTGGGTATTTTGTTTTTCTTGAACAATAGCCAAAGGGTGTACATAAGCGATTGTAAACGCTCTACGGCAAAAGAGGGGATAATAAGAGTACCTCTTTCATGAATGGTCTTCTGTACCAAGGTGCTGAGGATTTCTGTAACATCCTCTTGGGGATGCAGTTTATTGCCATAAGTACTTTCCAAGAATAAATAATCGGCCCATTCTGGACGCTCGGGCGTGTCCAATAACAGATCATGTACCCTGCCAACATCTCCAGAGAAGACAAAGGTTTTTTCAAATATCTCCAGTTCAATAAAAGTGGCCCCTATGATATGGCCGTTGAACCTAAATTTAAAGCGTATGTGGTCCGATAGGGATATCCATTCACTTTTTGGGCAAGATTCAAATAGTCTAAGGGTATTTTTAGCTTCTTCTACAGAATAGAAGGGCAGGGCGGGGCTATGTTTCGAAAACCCTTCTTCGTTGGCTTTCTTGGCTTGCTCCTCTTGAATTTTAGCACTGTCCAAAAGAATAATTTCAGTAATGTTCAGGGTAGGTGCGGTGCCGAGTATTTTACCGCTGAACCCTTCTTTTACCAGTCTTGGCAGGTAACCCGTATGGTCTAAATGACCATGGGTCAATAAAACCACATCAACATTGGCGGCGTTTATGGGCAATGGTTTCCAATTGTTTTCCCGTAATTCCTTTAAGCCTTGAAACATTCCGCAGTCTACCATAATGTTAAGCTCTGGGGTCTCTAAATAAAATTTAGACCCCGTAACGGTGCCGCAAGCTCCCAGAAAATGAATTCTAACGTTGTTCATAGTTTTATTGATTGCAAAGTTGACCTACTTCTTTTAATATTTTTTCTTTTCTGGTGCTGGAGATTCCCAAATGGTCCAGAAAAAACTTGTCTTTTACCAATTGTCTGCAAAGCACTACATCCCTGCTAAGTAAAAATTGTTTTTCTCGATTGGTAAGTAGCGATAGTACGGTTATGGGGTAGAGGCTTAACCTATCTATCCTATCTTTAAGGCCGTTGTTTTTAGGGTAATCCCAGCTTAATAGATAAAGGTCGCTACATTCGCCATATTTTAGTGCATCTTCGGTAAATCGGGTATTGGTAACCACCCACCCCCGATCCAGTTTCTTGGTGTTACTCTTTTTACTCAACCAATGACTCTTTATGTCGTTATATCTAGAATTGATGTAAAGGGGTATTTTTACATTGCAGTTAAGGCCTTCTTCATTATGAAATTTGCATTCGACAATGGTTATGGTTTCATTCTTTTCGGCCAATACATCAACTTCGTGCTTTACACAGGTGCCCGTCATTATTATATCTACCTGAACAGAAAAACCCGAATATTGTAGAATGGCGGCCACAAAGCGTTCAAAAGGAAACCCTGTCGGACCCAGTTCATAGATGGCTTTTTTTAGTTTGTATTTAGAGGCAAAGACCGATTTTTTTCTTTTTAGCAGAGCATAGGCACGATTGTATATTTCTTTGGTAGAAATACCCGGGTACACCTCTGAACGAACGGTATCTACGATCTGCTCTACCAATTCATGGTTGGCGCCACTATGTTTTAGCGAGTTTCTGAGCTTGTCCAAAGAAAATATCGCTTTTTCCCCCGATGATTTTATGATTTCAATATCCGGTGTAGTCATTTTTCTTTTTTTAGTTGCACTTCTACAGTTGGTATTTTCAATAATTGCAGGGTGGTAGATGCCAAGGTTACTTTTCCGTTGGTTGCCAAAAATGATTTTTCTATGCCTTGGAACAACTTGTTCTTAGTGTCTCGTCTAAGTTTGTAATCTGTAATATACCTAAGGTTCAAATTGATCCAATTGTCGGTAAGTGACATGGCCACGGTAGGGGCAATGGTCGCATCTTCTATATAATAATGTTCTACCATTTCTTTCCATTTGGCCAGGGATCGTTCGGTGTAATCGCTCAGTAATTCGCCCGCTGTTTCCAGTACTATTTTTTTTGCCAGTTCTACATCCGATTCATAGGTGATAAGTACTTCTAACTCGTCCCAAACAAAGGGAAAATCCATAGAGTAGTTTTTAATGGGCCCTTTAAACACAAATGCGTTGCTGATCTTTACGATCCTACCCGAGTAATTGTCACTGCTAACCCACTCGCCCAACTCCATTAAGGTGGTATAGATACTGTCAATATCAATCACATCGCCTTTTATATTATTGATCTCTATTCTATCTCCAGGTTTGTAGACTTTTACAAAAAAGATGTAGAAAGATCCGGCTATACTTAATATCAGTTCTTGTAGGGTAAAGGTAATACCTGCGGTAAAGAGACCTATGATTATGGTGTAGTCTTTAAAGCTATCTACCGTTACGGCCATAAGTATCAACACAACTATAAGTACATACCCAATAATCTCTATTCCCTTTTGGGCCTTATACCTAATGGCAATGTTGTCTATTCGCTTTTTAAGCGTTCTTCGGATAATGCCTATGGTAATGATAATGATTAGGATCCATAGGACCAATTTGGCGACCTTTAGAACCAACGGATTTTCCAATAACTTAAAAAACGCATCCATATAATTTTATTTATAAGACCGCCAAGGTATTGCTACCAATGGCGGCCTTAAGTTTTAGACATTTCCAAACCAACTATCTATGTCTAAAAAAGTCCCGTATCAAGGCCCGGGTCTCGTTTTCTGTCATACTGTCCGCCTTTTCTACGGCAGTTACTTTATCAGCTATGGACTTGTAGTTTTCCGATAGTTCCTTTTTAAATTTTTCATTGATATCCGCTGGGCCAAAAAGAGCTAGTTCATCTACATCTTTCACAGCGTTCGCGATGGTTTTAAAATATTCTTTAAACTGTTTTTTTTCTTTTTCAAGATATTTTCGTTCATGGTTAATATCTTGGGTTCCTCCCCATTTAACCCTAGATCCCCCAGTGCTGGTCCTGTTAAAGAACTCAATGCCCGAGCTAATGGTCTTTAAGGAGTCTTCGTTGTCGGACACCTGTACGATATATGCCTGTTTACTGTCTAGCCAAATTCCTATTTTTTTCATAATCTATATTTAGATGGTTAATGGATCAATGCAATGCCAATATGGGTACCGTGGCTTCATAACCTATTTCTTTTAGCAATGGTTTAGAGAACACACTACCAAAAAAGACATGTTTGCGGTTAATGAAGGCCATCATGTTACTATCTCTACTTTCTATAAAAGTTTGTATCCCCTTAGCCAAATTACTTTCTGTAAGGTCATGAAAGCTATGGGGCGTCTCTTCTAAAATAGTATTCAATAGTTGCTTGTTGGCCTCTTGGTCACCGCTTAGTTCGTTGTTTTTGTCGAGATGTAAAACGGCTATATTGCTATGGTGCATTTTACCTATTTCTATAAGATAGCTAAGCTCTTTGCGTTTAAACTTGGCTTTGTAATCGGTAGGGAAAACAATTTCTTTGGGAGTGGTGTAAGAGATTTCGTCCGGTATGGCCAATACGGGGCATTCCCTTATTTTTTCCATGGCATTTACCGTATTGCTTCCAAAGAAAACCTTTTTTGATCCTGTAGCGCCCTTGGTGCCCATGGCAACCAGATCAACATCCTTTTCGGTAATTATCTTTTTCATGGCCTCTAACAAGAAATCTAGGGTTGTAATGGTATGATAACGATGTTTGGGGTTATCGTTATGTAATGCCAGTGTATGCAGTAACTTTTGAAATTTCTTTTCCGTATCTTCTTTTGCCAACTCAAACGCGGCGCTACCAGATTCTGGAATTATTAAATTCTCTGTAGTGTAGCGTTCAAAGTCAAGAACGTTCAGTAAGTAAAAATCACAGTTTAGCTTTGAATACAGATCTATGGTATACCTCACGGCATTCAAGGCATTCTTAGAGAAATCGGTAGGTATAAGAATCTGTTTGTTCATGACATTATTTTTATATGTTTCTTAAAAATAACTGTCGGTCACCAGAATTACTATGACAATTGTCACTCTCTCATAGGCAGTATCAGAAAAGGAGATTTCGCATACAGACTAATATCTTTTATGACCGGTTCGCGTAACAAACGTTCCATAAAACTTCTTTTCATGTACACCATGGCCAGCATGGTAATACTGTGGGTCTCTATAAAACTATCAATAACCTTTGCCTTATCGTCAAATTCCAGAACTTGATGAAACGAGTGCTCCACATCTTTTAAACAGATCTCCAGTAATTTTTGGTTGGATATCTGCACTGCATCCAGTTTTTCCTCACTTGCAATATGCATGACGTTAATGGGGGCTTTGGTAGTAGTGGCCACCGACAAAAGCGGGGCCAAGGTTTTGGCGTTGCACCCTTTTTTATAATCGGTTACGAATGCAATATTGTTTTGTGGTTTATAATCTATACCCTTCGGAATCGCCAACAGGGGACATTGATGTATGCTGCCGGCCACTTTTAGGGTATTGCTGCCCATAAAAATTTCTTTGGCACCTGTTTTTCCCTTATTGCCCATTACTACCAAATCGATCGCAAGATTTTGAACCGTCTTTGGTATTACCGTGGCCAATGTACCCCGTTTGGATATAGTATGGTACGTATGGTTTTCGTTACCCGTGTCCAAGGTAATTCTGTGCGATATTTTTGTTAGGCCCTCAACGGACTCCTTTTGTAGTTTCTCCAACTTTTTTTTGCCCATTAAGGGGACCTTGTGCGTGCCTGTCAAAGGCGTGGCCTCGTCATAAACATTAAGAATATAAAAAGTACACTCTTGCATGGCCCAAATTTGGGTGGCATTAAAGAGTGCGTTATAGGCCTCGTCCGAAAAATCGGTGGCTACCAGTATTTTTCTAATTTCCATAGCTTACAATTGAGGTATTACCATAAAGGGAATGGTTACATGAAATCCTATTTTTTTAATTACGGGCTCTATAAAGAGACGCTCTATAAAAGTGTGTTTGTTCTGGATCATGACCAATAGGTTAATTTTTTGCTTGATCTGAAATTTGTTGATCGCAGATATTATTTCGTCGTTGCCAACATCGTGGAACAACGCTTTATAGCCCAATAGTTTTTCTAGATCGGTCTTATTTTTTTGCTGGATCGGGGTAAGTTCGTGCCCGGTAGAAACGTGCATTACGTTTATTTCAGACAAATGTTTATCGGCAATATCTAAAAGCGAAGACATTTTTTGTTCGTCATATTCCACTTCATAATCCGTTGGAAAAAGTATAATCTTGGGGTCTTCGTACTCAAACCCGTCCGGTATGGCAAGTACGGGGCATTTTGTGTTCTTGATTACGTCGACCGTATTACTGCCCATAAAAATTTCTTTGGCACCAGTGGCTCCCTTGGTACCCATAATGACCATATCTATATTTTCCTTCTCTACCACATATCTTATTTCACTAGAGAGTATATTAAAGGCAGAGCGGGTGATGAACGTATGCAGTGGATTTTCAAATTCTTCTTCCAATCTTGATTTTAATTTTTTAAGATCGGTCCTGGACTGTTCTTGAAGTAAATCTCCCAAACCAATTTGTCCCGGGCTTCCCAATAAATATTCTGTGTGGTAAACTGGTGGCATGTAGGTGTTTAATAGAAAAAAGGTGCATTCTACATCTTTAAAGGCCCGTAAGCCATATTTTATGGACTCCAAGGCGTTGTCAGAGAAATCGGTAGGTAAAAGAATTCGTTTCATAATCAAAATATTTTACTTCATAAATGTAAGGGTCTAACTTTGCAAAAACCATGATATTGGTCAGTTGAGCCTCTTTCTAATTTTAGTAACTTAGTGTTGTTAATAGTAGAAAAATGAAAAGTTCATTCAAAGAGATTATCGACTCGGATGTACCCGTTCTGGTAGATTTTTTTGCAGATTGGTGTGGTCCCTGTAAAATGTTGGCTCCTATTCTTAAACAAGTAAAGGACGATATGGGCGATGGTTTAAAGATCGTGAAGATAGATGTGGACAAAAATCAGCCATTGGCCAATAAATATAATGTAAGGGGAGTGCCCACCATGATGTTGTTTAAGAACGGAAAACAGCTTTGGAGGCAATCTGGAGTGTTACAAAAAAATGATATCTTGGCAGTTGTTAGGCAATTTGCTTAACAACTGCCGGTTTTTATCTAACGTAGCAGTTTTTACTCATGTACCACCAAGAAAGGAATTTTGGTGTGGTAGCTTATCTTTTCTACGGTCGGCCTAAAAAGAATTCGTTCTAAAAAGTTTAGGTTTTTGGCTACCATGACCAGCATATCCAAGTTTCTGCTTTCTGCGAAACACTGTACCGCGGCATCTATTTTTTTACCGGTGATCATATGAAAGGATTGCTCGGTATCTTTAAAATAATCGGCCAATATTTGTTTGTTCTTTTGTTGCTGTTCGCTAAGCTCTTCTCCCTTTATAGAAATATATAAGAACCTTAGACTAGATTTTTTAAGGGTTATAAGATCACGGATGGTATCTAGTATCTTAACATTGTACCTTAGTTGAAAGTCGCTTGGGAAACCCACCTCTACGGGTCTGTGATAGGTGCTATTCTCGGGTACCGCCAAAACGGTGCAGGGCACTTTGGTGATAACATTACCGGTGTTGCTGCCTATGGAAACCGATTTAAGGCCAGAAGCACCCTTGGTACCCATAATAATGAGGTCTATCTTTCTTTCTTTGGCCTCTTTCTTTAAATGGTCGGTTAAAAAACCATAAAGGGCAACTGTCTCAAATTTATGTTTGGGGTTTAGGGGTAGTTGTTGAATTCTTTCTAAGAGCTCTTTTAGTTTACCGATACTCTCTTTTAATAATGAATCTTCCAATATTTCGGGTGAAATATACATAGGTGTTTCCCCACTGGCATTGGTATTCATTGAACTTACATGGACAATATGAAAAACACAATGTGTTTTTTCAAAAAATGAGATTCCGTAGAGCAATGCATTCCAGGCATTTTCCGAGAAATCTGTGGGGATCATAATATTTTTCATGACTTATCTATTGTTAGTTTGTGGGTGTTTAAATATGTTCTGGTAAAAACAACACGGGTATGTTGGAGTGAAAGGCTATTTTTTTAATAACCGGTTCTCCAATAACTTTTTGCCAGAAGGTATGATGATGCCTTATAATACTTAAGATACCATCGTCTATAGTATCTACATAGGTATCCAAGGCGTTAGATATGCTTGTGGTAAACGGCACTTCTACAAATTCATGTTTCAGTCCTTTCAAGCGTTGTTCTAACACGCTTTTGTTTTTCTTTTGTATATCGTTCAGTGCAAAGGATACGGCAACATGGGCAATTTTGACATTGGCATCCCAAAGTTTCGCGAGGTCTGTTAAAGGTTGTAGGCCATGTTTTTCATACTGCTGCATAAAATCTGTAGCAAAGACGATATCTTTTAACCGTTGAAAATTATAGGCAGACGGTACCGTTAAAATAGGAATGTTCTTTACCGTTTTTATGGCTTTTACCGTATTGCTGCCCATAAAGACCTCTTTGGCCCCTGTAGCCCCTTGCGTGCCCATGATCAACAGGTCCATGTCTTTTTCTTGGGTCTCTTCTTCAATGGCTTCTGTTAACGTGGCCGCCTTAGAAACACTATTAACGCTATGGTTTGGGTTATGGTGGTTGGTTTCCAAGTAGTTTAAAACCTCTTGCATTTCTTGTTCTGAGTACTGCGAAAGCGAGTCGTAGATAACGCCCAATCTTTTTTGACTTTTATTGTCAAGAAGATTTAGCATAGACGGTTCGTAGGCATGCAATATGGTGAATTCACATTTTTCGTTAGCGAAAAGTTTTAACGCCGTAAAAATGGCATTCCACGCGTTGTCTGAAAAGTCTGTTGTCAATAATATTTTTTTCATAGTACGTACCTTTTTTAAGTTAGCGGGGCAAGTTTTGCAAAACCAAAAATGGAATAGGGGTATACAATGCAATTTGATCTACCGTAGAACGGTATAACATATCCTCTAGAAAAGAATGTCGAGAATTTACCATGGTTAAAAGGTCCATATTGTTTTGGTCCATATAGTCCATGATCGCCTCGGCCCTGTTCTTTACCGAGGTTCTTTTAGAGTGTATCATGGCATTGGGCAGTGAAGCTTCTAAAAATTTTTTGTTGTCCGATTGCCTGTGGCTCAAATCCTCGAAGTCTGAAATATATAAAGTGTGTATTTCAGATTTGTAACGGGCGGCCAGGGTATCAAGAAGTTTTAGCTCTCTACGTTTGTAGGGGACCATATAATCTGTTGGAAACAATATTTTTTTTGGCGGGTTGTAAGCGTACTGGTCGGGTACCGCCAGTACTGGGCAGTTTACATACTTAAATACCTGTATCGTATGGCTACCGAAAGTTACCGTTTTATCTGCCGTTTTTCCTTTGGTGCCCATTATGGTAAGATCTATGTTTTTGAGGTTAACAAAAGCATTGACCCCATCTACCAAAGAATCAAAAGTGGCTACGGATTCGTAGTGGTGCCTAGGGTTGTGCCTTTTCTCTTTTTGTTCGGTGATGATCTCGTCCAAAAGTTTTTTAGAATTAAGGGCAATGGCTTTCTTCTGTTTGTCAAAAAAAGAATCTTCAACATTATGGGTTACTTCATAAACTTCATCCGCATAGGTGTGCAAAAAGTAAAAGTTCGCACGCTCACATTTAAAGAGGTCGAGCGCATACGAAATCGCATGGGCCGCATTACTGGAAAAGTCGGTAGGGATCAGTAAATTTTTCATTGATTTTCTTTTAATGATGCCCTAAAAATATAGGAGGGCCTAAAGAAAACCTATGATATTTGTCATGGTGGACAAATCTGGTTAAATGATTAAGAAGTAATAAGTTATGTTATGTTTTGAAGTTCTTTCAGTTTAAGTATGCGAATGTTTCTACCTTCGATGGCGATGAGCCCTTCCTTTTTAAAACCGGACAGGGTTCTAATAAGGCTTTCTGGGGCAATACCGGCCACACTGGCAAGGTCGCTTCTAGATATTTTAATGGCGTCATCTGCGCTCTTGTTCATTATTTGGGCAAATTGTAATAATGTCTGGGCCGTTTTTTTCCGTACAGAACTATAGGCCATTTGTAGAAGCTGTTGTTTTATCTCGGTGATATTGCCCGAAAGAAGTTCCATTAGTTCTAAAGAGATCGAACTGTTTTTTTCTAAGATCCCCATTAGTTCGTCTTTAGAGATAGCGGCAAGTTCCACATTTTCTAGGGCACTGGCAGATTCTTTATAAGGGGTATTGTGCATAAATGAAGTAAAACCTAAAAAATCATCTGCCCGGTGTAGCGATGTAATTAGCTCTTTGCCTTCGGGGTCTACGGTATGACATTTTACGGTGCCGCGGGTAATCAGGTAAACCGTATGTGATCTAGACCCTTCTTCATATATGGTATCGCCCTGTTCAAATTCCAAAATCTCGCCATTATCGTCAAAATAATTTTTGAGCTGGTTTAGGTCTCGTAATTCATAGGTGTCTTCGTCTTTTGTTTCCTTGGCTCCATTCTTTTGAAGCAGTGCCGCTTTTGCCAACCTACTTTCTACTGCGCTGATCAGGTCCTCTTCTTCAAAAGGTTTGGTAAGGTAGTCGTCCGCACCAAGATCCATTCCTTTTCGGATGCTTTTGTGTTCTGTAATGGCAGAAAGAAAAATAAAAGGTATATGCTGTGTACTACTATCCGAAGATAAATCTTCTAAAACACCGTACCCGTCCACTTCCGGCATCATAATATCGCAAATAATAAGGTCTGGCAAATGCTCTTTGGCAGCGGTAATACCGGCTTTGCCATTGGGGGCGGTAAGTACGGTATAATCTGAAAGTTCTAAAAGTTCTGCCGTGTTTTCTCTGAGAACCCTGTCATCTTCGATCAGTAAAAGTTTCTTCATCATCTTTTGGTTTCTTGGTTTCTTGGTTTTTGGGAATACGGATCGTAAAGGTAGAACCTACATTTTCTTCGCTTTCAAAATAAAGACTTGCCCCCAGATTTTCCAAATGTTGTTTTGCAATATTTAGGCCTATACCAGTACCTTGGCTCAATAAGGCATTCTCGGCCCGGAAATAACGGTCAAAAATATGCTTTTGTTGAGATTTAGGAATACCTATACCTTGATCTATAACCTCTAGGTAAATATACTCCGCTTCTCTTCTAAAGATAATTTTGATCGTTGTCTGTTCAGGGGAATATTTTATGGCGTTGTTTATTAAGTTGGATAGCGCCAGGCCCAATATTTTTTCGTCGAACGTAATTTGTACTTCATCAATATTATCGGGGTATTGAATATGTTGCTCTGTCTTTAGCAACATATTGGCATCGTATATGACCTCGTTGATCAATTTGCTCAACGCAAACTTTTCTATGTTGTAATTTACTTTACCCGAATCTAATCGTTCTACAGAAAGAAAATCGCTTAATATGGTATTTAGTTGGCGAACTTTAGACTTTATGGTAGCAATGTGCTTGTCCCGTTTTTCTTGCTGTTCGGTTTTTGTGTATTTGGACAAAAGGGTTATAGAAGTAAGAATACCGCTAAGGGGCGTTTTAAATTCGTGCGACACCAATGATAAAAACCTTGTTTTAAGTTCATTGAGTTCTTTTTCTTTAATGAGGGCCTCTGTTAATTGTTTGGTACGTTCCTGTACGGTCTGTTCCAGTTTTAGGGTGTAATTTTTTCTTTCGGTAATGTCGGTTACCAAGGCCAGCACATAAGTGTCACCATAAATTTTAAAAGGGTTAAGACCGGCTTCTACCGGAAATTCTTCCCCGTTTTTACGAAGACCGTTCAGATCCATACCCTGGCCCATTCGTCTTTTTTTGCCTTTATCTATAAAATTTGAAACATGGCTCGTATGTTGACTATGATACCGGGTAGGGATGATCACGTTCAATGATTTGCCTATAAGCTCATCTTTTTCGTATCCAAAAAGCTGCTCTGCAGAAGTATTGGTGGCCACGATTATTTGTTTGGTATTCACCACAATAATACCCTCCGAAATACCTTCGGCCAAAATATTGAATATATCACTGTTTTTTTGAAACATTGGCATTCTACAAGATAATATTAAACTGATACTTATCATAGTAAAGTAAGAATTATCATGTTATTTTTCCCATCAAGTAACCCATAAATTTAATGTTATGATGAATTCGGAAAATACGGGTATAGCCTTGTATGAAAACCTGGGCAAACTTTTTTATGCCGTCGCAAGTATAGATGGCAACGTGCATACCAAAGAAATAGAGCATTTGAGGTCTTTTATACGTAGTTATTGGTTGGATATAGATGAGATAGAAGATGAATTTGGCACCGATGCCGCCTTTTTGATAGAGACCGCCTTTGATTGGTTGTTCGCCAATGAGATAGATGCAGATGAGTGCTATGACGAGTTTGTGGAGTTTTATGAAGAACACAAAGATAAATTTACACCCGAAATAAAGCGTTTAGTGATGGATACGGGCAATGCCATGGCAAATGCCTTTGCGGGCAAGAACAAATCGGAACTGATATTATTGGCAAAGATCGAAATACTGTTCAGGTAGATCAAAAAATAATGAAGGCTGATAAAGGTCATAGTATTCTCAATAGCAACAAATTACATTAGTGGACACTTTAAAAAAAAATGAATCATGAAAAATAGCAGAAAATTATGGGGGCTGATAGTGCTTATGTTCACTACTGCCTTATCCGCTCAAACAATTGGTAATATTGACGAGATCGCTCCTTTTAGCGAGGGCTTGGCCGCTGTGCGGCAAGGGGAGCAATGGGGGTTTATAAATGATCAAGGTACATTGGTCATCGATTTTAGGGACGATATTTATTGGAACAAAAATGCAGACCTATCAAAAGAAGATGTCGCTGCGGTCAAATATCCTGTCTTTAACGAAGGACTTTGCATGATAGTGAAAAAGGTAGAGGATGGGGTGCCCGTATTCGGCTTTATAAACAACAAGGGAGAGACCGTCATAGAACCCCAATTTTTAAATATTTATCCGTTTGAGAACGGGGTTACAACCGGGGTGTTGTTCGATAAGACCTTTAGGGGCGAAAATGAGTTTAAGTTAAAGATCTATGACTATAAATTCTTTGATGTCATGGTAAACACCCAAGGTGAAATAACCGATTATTTCGAAAAAAGAGACCATATTCAAATGACCGTAAAAAGGTATAAAATGCCAGATATAGGGGCAAAAATATTGAATAAGGGGTTAGTGGCCATACACAAACAAGATAAAGGTTGGGAGATACGTAAGTTGGATACCAAAAATTAAAAAAGTAAGAGGGTGTTGGGCGTGGCCCCAAGATAATCTGGTATTATGTTCTTTTTTAAGAGCAGGTCTGCTGTAGTATGTAGGCCTGCTTTTTTTGTTTTAAAAAGACAGGTGTCAACTATTTTTTTCGCTATAAAATATAAAGGGAAGCATATATTTTAACAGGGGGAACGTACAGTGTATGTTTTGGGTCCTGTACTGAGTTTTTTTATTATGTTTTTTCTTACTTTTAAAGAGGTTTTAAGACACATTGTGGAACAATAAACGTTTTGACTATGTGGAACAAGTCTTTTATTTCTAGCTGTATTTACAAAACAAAACAAGGTAAGGTACATTTGAAAGTCAATGAACTCGGATATAAAATAATCATTTTTCTTTTTCTGGTTCCATTCATTGCAAATACTCAAGAAACTATTAATGTAGGATTGGTTGATAATAATGAAATGGCATATAAGCATTGTGTTTCGCCGGAACAGTTTTATTGTTTAATAAAATTAGAAGACCGTCAAAAAGGAACGACGGTCTTCTTTTTCTAAGTAAAGCGTAAATGATAATGATAAAAAACACTACTTTATTTATTTTTCTTGTAATAACATGGTTTGCATATTCTCAAGAAGGGGTGGTAGAGTACCATTCTATATATTATGATGTAGCCACTATAAAAAAGGACAAGGATTTTGCCAGAAAATTGGCACTTGAAATAAATGACATGAAATATGTATTGCGGTATAATACGAAAGAATCTTTTTTTGAGGAACTGCCCCATGCCCCCCATGATGAGTTTATGGCCAAAATAGCATCTGGAATTGCCTTTTCGGACAGATCATGGTACCAAGATGCGAAAAAGAACACAGCTTACAGAAACAAAAAAATAAAGGACTCTATGTATATAGTCTCCTTTAACGATAGAATGAACGGGTGGACACTACATAACGAGACCAAGAGCATAGGTGGTTATACCTGTTACAAAGCCACGCAACACCACGTGCAATATTATACCGAAAACGAGTTTACTATAGAGGCTTGGTACACTCCAGAAATACCTGTGCCTTATGGGCCGTCGGGGTTTGGAGGTCTTCCCGGGCTTATTCTGCAATTAGAGCGTAGTCATATTATCATTGTTGCGGATAAGGTAACCCTAAATCCTGCAAAAGGCATTAAGCCAATAGAAAAGATAAAGCCGGGTAGGGTAATTACCACCGATGAAAAACATATTTTAATGAGAAGAGCAAGAAAGGTAACCGAAGATTAATAATACGCTATCGTTATTAGATGTTATCTCGTTTTTTTATTCATATTTCGGCACTATTGGTCGTTGTAAGCTGTTTGGCCCAAGAAAAAACTACTTTTTCTGGAACGGTAAAAGATATAGAAGGTAATGTGCTGGAAGGAGCCAATATAGTACTATACCCGCAAGATCGGACCATTCCCCTCTCTTTTGCGGTGTCGGGTAAAGATGGCGGGTTCAGAATAAATGTTCAAAAAAATATCGAATATACATTGAATATAACCTTTATGGGTTTTGAACCTTTGAAAGAAACCATCGTATTTATACAGAACAACACAACCCGGGACTATGTGCTGAAAGAAGCTTTGAACGAGTTGCAAGAAGTGGTAGTCAATTATACACCCCCTATAAAGGTTAAAAAAGATACGACTTCTTATCAAGTAGATGCCTTTGTTAACGGAAAAGAAAGAAAACTTGGAGCGGTCTTAAAAAAACTTCCCGGAATCTATGTAAATAAGGAAGGGGACGTTTTCTTTAAGAACAAAAAAGTAGGAGCGGTGATGGTAGAGGACAGGACATTTTTTACGGGACAGCCTAAAATGGCCACCAAAAACATTCCGGCAGATGTCGTGAGCGAAGTTCAAATGATAGAGGACTACAACGAAACCCCTTTTTTGAAAGAGTTTGAAAATTCGGACGAACTTGTCATGAACATAAAGCTAAAAGAAGGGAAAGAAAACTTTCTTTTTGGGGATATAGAAGCCGGTGTCGGATATAAGGATAGATATCGGTTTCATCCAAGTATCTTTAAATACTCCCCTACCGTGGTGCACAATCTTATTGGTGATATGAACAATACGCCAACTAGGTCTTTTACTTTATCCGATTACCTGGCTATAGATGGCGAGAAAGATATACAGGGTATTATAGATGTGTATGATTCGCCGATAGGGAAGTTTTTGCAGAACACCGATTATTATGATAACAACCATTATTTTGGTGGGTATAACTTTCAGTACAACCCCAATGATATACACGAGTTTAGGGCATTTGCGCTAGGTATGTCCGATAGGACGTTAAACGAGGATATGTACAATTATACGTACCAACCCTCACAAGATATAGAGAACAGGATAAAAAATCTTACGGGCAACAATAAGATCTATTATGGAAAGATGAAATACAAATACACCCCGGATTTGTATACCGTTGTAAAATTGGATGTTGCCTTTGATAAAAGTGATCTTGAATCGGATGGGATAAATATATCTGACAATGCGGAAGATACAAGGCACTATACCGTACAAAATACCCAACAAGGAGAACGGTTTTTAATGAATGCCAATGTTGATAAATGGTTTTCGGGAAAAAACGTATCCTCTGCCAAGTTGAGCTTTTATGACAATAGGGAATTTTATACAAATAGGTGGAACAGTGCCTATGATATTTTTTCGGAATCCATACCATTATCGGAGGTGGATACCTATAAAGTGATAGATGAAGGAGAAAGAAAATATACTAACCTTGACTTGGATTTAAAACATCATTATAGACCTTTTAGAACTAACATTATTACTTTTGGCTTTAATGCCAAATTACAAAAGAGCAGCCTCGATAATTTTGCCGTTCAAGATACGGGGCAACCACAATATACCTTCATTAGTAGGTTTTCAAACGATTTTGGTAGTCTTCTGAATGAATTGAATACTTCGGTGACCCATAAATGGTATATAGGCAAACCCGTTATTGTCGATTTTGGCGTGGTTTTTCAGAATGTGTTTTGGAAAGATCGCCACGCACTTTATGAGAATACGTACTATGAGAACAATATACTTCCCGTGGGAAAGATCGAATGGAATTTTGATGAGAAAAAAAGTTTGGAACTCTCCTATAACATGTCCGTTTCAAATCCACGCCTTAACTCCAGACTTTCCGGAAATACGATTACCGATTTCAATTTAATTACAGAAGGAAATCCTTATTTGATGCAGACAACAACAGAAAGGGCCTTGTTGTCATTTTCCGCGACAAAGGCCTATGGCTTTAGTTTGTATACAAAGCTCGGATATAGAAAACATAAAGAACCTATTATCCAAAATATAACATCGGACGGTATTGCTGTTGGAGTGTCTTCTTACCAACTGGATAATAGTACAGATTCTTACGATGTGTCCGTAAATGGCAGCTACAAAAGAAAGTACTGGGGGGTGTCTTTGTACAATACCTATTTTTATAAGAATGGCATTTCTATTTTTAACGGGGAACAAACGTTCAATAATTCTGTAAACGTGAATACTGATCTTAGGTTTCGGACAGAATTTGAAGAATCTCCAAACATAGAACTTACAATGAACAACTCTTTTTATAAATATTCGAATCCATATTTTGAGAATAGGACTTTTACGACCGATGTGGATTTTTCGGCATCTTATGATTATGTAGATTGGAAATTTGAGATGTCATTTTTTCAAAATTTTTATAGCAATAAGAGCCAATCCAACAGTTCATATTTTAATTTGATAGGGGCCAAGGTGTTTTATCATAAAGAAGATTCCCCTTTCGAAATAGGTGTAGAGGCTTATAACTTGGGCAACAATATTAGTCAAACTTCAAATCAGTATAACTCCCTCTATTTTATGGAACACAGAAGACGTGTTTTTCCCAGAATCGTAATGGTAAATTTAAATTATAAGCTGTAAGCGGATCTATTGTGATGGCTTCTTGGTAAAATAACAGAGGGGCCAATACAAAGGTGTTTTTGGGGAGAACTATTTTGTAGTTTTATTCTCGCCGTTGCAACAAGGTTATTTTCATGAAAACCGTAACTTAAAAGCAAAATTTTTAAGTAATGACCATTCATAATATAGGAAAAGACAATTCGCTTTTAAACAGGTTTGTTTCAGAAATGCGAGATGTACATGTCCAGAAAGATGCCATGAGGTTTCGCCGAAATATCGAAAGAATAGGTGAAGTATTAGGGTATGAAATGAGCAAGACCTTGCAATATTCGGATACAACGGTGCAGACGCCCTTGGGAGAAAAGGTAATGGCCTTACCGCAAGAAAACTTGGTGCTGTGTTCCATTTTAAGGGCGGGCCTACCCTTACATCAGGGCCTTCTTAATTATTTTGACAAGGTAGAGAACGGGTTTGTCTCCGCCTATCGCGAGCATAAAAACAATGAGGACGATTTTGAGGTGATCGTCAAGTACTTTGCGACCCCCTCGTTAGAAGGTAAGGTTTTGGTGCTCTCTGATCCAATGTTGGCCACGGGCAAAACCATGGAAAATGTGCTAAAGGCTTTAGAGCCTTATGGCACCCCGGCTCAGATACACATAGTTGCGGTAATAGGTTCGGTAATAGGAGTCGATTATATTAAAAAAGTGTTTCCCGAAAATACGCATTTATGGATCGCGGCGGTTGATCCAGATATAAATGCAAGGGGCTATATATTACCAGGGTTGGGAGACGCCGGTGATTTGGCTTTCGGAATCAAGATGTAGTTTGGTGCTTTTTGTATTTCCTGAATACGGAAGTCAAGGGTTTTAATTCTTTGACTGACATATATCATTTTCTTTCTTTAAAGAAGTTCGCACTTTTATGAACACAATACTAAATAATACGCATCATGAAAGAAGAGGTATTAGATAAAGGAGGTTTTCGGGTCTTGGTGGCACAGGCCTATGGGAAATTGGTGACCTATAAGAAGCAGGATAACCGTGAGGATTTTAATAAGGCGTTGTTGGAAATACTGCCCGAAGTAAAGAAATATGTTGCCTCTAGGTTAAAAGCGGCCGTAGTAAGGGGAGAATTGAATAGCGATATGTTTTCTCCCGGAGATTTTACGGACCAGCTATTCATAGAATTGTACGATCATATAGACGAAATAGAGAACGAAAAAGAACTGGTTCCGTTTTTATATAAAAAGGTGGATGAATTGTTGGACGATAGTTTGACCGAAGAACAGTTCGATAGTGTCTTTTTTGATAATATAGACAAGTATTCCAAACCTGAATGGGACGCTATGGAAGAGGATTTTAGTACCGATGGCGATGGTGATCTTATGATGATCGATGAGTTGGACGACATATCTTATTCTAAGAATAATTACACCTTAGATCATGTGTTCGTAACCCATGAGGAAAAAGAACTGGCAGAAAAACTGGATAAAACGCTGAACAAAGAACGTATAGACCGTCATATCAACTTTGTGTTGCATAAAATGGCATTGCCCATGAGAACTGTTTTTCAGTTGTACAACGATCAAGGTTTTACCACCGAAGAAATAGCCCATATTAAAAAGGTGTCCAGTGATGAGGTATCGGAACTTTTAAAAAGGGCCAGAAAAATATTAAAGGATAGTTTTAATAAAAGATTTCTGATAGATAGTAACTAAGGTCTTACAAAAGATTGTTTTTAGATGGAGATAAAAGGCAGTTACCCCAGAAGGGTAGTGCCTTTTATCATTTATGGTAACATTGCATTGCACCAATAAAATTTCCATTACTGTCACTTATTGGGCGACAGCTACTTTTTTTCTTCTCTTGATTTCTTTTTTGATCAAAGACAGCTCCCTTGAGGTTTGGGTACCTACCGAGGTGTTTTCCTCCGCTCTTCTGAACAGGTAGGGTATAACCTCTTTTAAAGTGCCAAAAGGTACGTATTTAGAAGTATTATATCCGTTGGCAGATAGGTTATAGCTAATATGGTCGCTCATACCATATAGTTGTCCGAACCATATGCGTGGGTCATCATTCTTTAAGCCCCGTTCCATTAACTTTTTGATAAGTATCCTACAACTGATCTCGTTATGGGTTCCTATAAAAATATCAAATACTTCCAAGTGGTCCATAGCAAAAGAAATTCCATCGTCAAAGTTAAGATCGGTAACCCGTTTATCGGAACAGATCGGGCTTTTATAACCTTTTATTCTGGCGCGTTCCCTCTCCTTTTCCATATAGGCGCCCCTTACCAATTTAATGCCTATTCTAATATTGTTGTCATTTCCAAAGGCGTGTAAATGCTGTAGGTATTTCAACCGGTCCCAACGGTACATTTGAACGGTAGTGTATATCACCGTTCTTTCAACGTTGTGTTTAAGCATCATTTTTTCAACCAGAAGGTCAACGGCATTCTGTAACCACGACTCTTCGGCGTCTATCATGATCTTAAGGTGGTCGGTGGTAGCTACCCTACTACAAAGTGTGTCGAATCTTTGTGTAATTCTATGCCATTCTTCTATTTCTTCTGTAGTCATGGTTTCGTTGGCCGATATTTTTTCGAAAATTTCCGATCGGCCCAATCCAGTGGGCTTAAAAACCAAAAAAGGGATAGCCTTTGAATCCATGGCATGCTTACAGACTTCTAACATGGTTTGCAATGTATGGTCAAAAAAAGCTTCGTCCGTTTTGCCCTCTACCGAGTAATCCAGTATGGAATGAACCTTGCCTGTTTTGTATAAATCGTTTACGGTTGTCTGGCAACTCGATATGGTTTCACCTCCACAAAACTGCTCAAAAACGGTATGTTTTAAGAAGGGATCTATCGGAAAACCGATACGTAACAGAAAATTAGTAGTAGGCTTGGCCAATTTAACCAGCCAAGCCTTACTAATAATAGTGTAAATAAATGCTGCCTTTCTTAATTTTCGGTCCGATTTATAGTGAAAGGCATTTTCCGTGTTTTCAAAATTTATCACATTATGCATGGCAATAAATCTTTCTTTGTTTTCTTTTTCATGGTTTTTTTATTCCATTCAGAATGGAGGTATGCTCCTTTAAAATAGTGGGCCAAGTGCAGGCCCACTATCGTAGGGCTTTAGTATTTGTCCGTTCCCGGTTGGGTTATTTTATAGTTGGTTTTAGCCTTTTCTTTTCGGACCATTTCCTTAACATCTTCCAAGAGTTTTTTTGCGTCATAGATAATACCGTCTTTTACAGTGTATTTAACACCACCTGCACGCACTACTTTGTTGTCTTCAGTTAGTCTTACGGCGCCTGTTCCATACAAGGTCTGAAAGTTCTCTAAAGGATTTTCCTCTACGATTACGAAATCGGCCAGTTTGCCTACTTCCACAGAACCTATTTTATCGTCCATACCCAAAGCTTCAGCTCCGTTCAGGGTAGCGGCCTTGATTACCTCTAACGGATGGAAACCAGCCTCTCTTAACAGTTCCATTTCACGGGGATAGGCAAAACCATATAGTTCATAGATAAAACCGGCATCGGTACCTACGGTGACCCTTCCTCCGCGATTCTTATATTCGTTTACGAAGGTCATCCAAAGCTTATAATTTTCTTTCCATTCAATTTCTTTTTCGGTTCCCCAATCGTGCCAATAAGAACCATGCGATTCTCTGCTGGGTGCATAAAATTCCCATAGGGAAGGTAAGGTGTATTCTTCGTGGAACTCCGCTCTACGGGCCCGTTGCAGATCACGATTTGCCTCATAGATCACAAAGGTGGGCGATAGGGTAAAATCTAGCTCCAGAAGCTCGTTCATTACACTGTTCCATTTCTCGCTGTAAGGTGCTGCTGCCTGTTTCCATAACTGACCTGCCTCGCCAAAACGATCTTGTTCATTTTGGTAGTTGTAATCCAAAGAATAGTTCTGTACCGTTTTGTCATCAAAAAGCGCTTCTGGCAAACCATACCAATGCTCCATAGAAGTAAGTCCGGCCCTGGCACTGTTCAATACATTCCAGCTGCCTACATAAAGTTGTGCGTGGTGCATTTTGGAACGGAGGCCCAGTTTTTTGTTTTCGTCCAATGCAGCTGCCATTACCGTAGGGGAGGCACCAAAAAACTTGATTCCGTCGGCACCTATTTTGGCATTGTTGCGCACCCATTCCCTAGCCTGTTCTTCCGTAGCAATAGGTTCTTTGCTATTTTGTCCAAAAGCGGTGTAGGCCTTTATTCTGGGTGCCGTTATTTTGTTTTGGGCACTTTTCTTTTTGGCATCAAGAACCCAATCAATGCCATTACCGCTACTTGGATCTACGATGGTAGTAATACCATGTCCCATCCATAATTTAAACACGTATTCTGCAGGTGTACCTTGCGATTTACCTCCTATATGTGCGTGCGAGTCTACAAACCCCGGTAGTATATAGAGCCCCTCTGCATTCAGCTCTTTACCGCCCGGTTTTAGTTTTGGCCGCCTAGATTCTTTGATCGGAACCCCGGGGTAACCCACGGTCTTTACCTCTACGATCTTGTTTTTTTCCACCACAATGTCCACAGGGCCAATAGGAGGGGCCAAGGTACCGTTGATCAAAGTAGCGCCCCTAATGATCAATTGAGACCACGGTCCTTCGCCCTCTTGGCGGTCAGGAGCTTTTGCAATTTGGGCATGAGCGCTCACTACTAATAAAAAGCAGATAACTAATGCGAATCGATTTTTTAGGTTTTTCATACTAAATTTAGATTTTGGTTATGTTGTTTTATTCGACTTCTGTCCAATGAAAATAAACATAGAAGTTCATTATTAAATAATGGTCGATCGTTTATTTAGAAATTATTTTTTCGAATTTCGATGATATTGAGCAGGTTGTCCCTCCTTTGGGGTCGATAACTTTATAAATTCCCTGATGTGTTCATTAGAGGTTTCTAGATCCTCGTTTCGTAAATACATCATATGTCCGCTGCGGTAACCATGCCAGCTCATACGTTCACGTAATTTTCCGCTGGGATCCATTTGCCACAGATTGTATTTGGAGTTAAAATAATCGGTTCCCCCATCAAAATACCCTGCTTGCACCATTACATGAAGATAAGGGTTTTGTGCCATGGCCTGGCGTAGGTCTTCGCCGGTAGTGTTGCCACTGCGGTCCCATGGGTGTACTGGTCCGAACATGTTATATTTTAAGTCGGTATCATAATTTAAATGCTTTTTAATGTAGTAGTTGATGGCTGGGGTAAACGAGTGTAACCATGAGGTAAGTTCTGCAGAGTAATCGGGGCGTTCACCGGCATCCATTCTATCTATTCCCAAATATCTGGAATCTAGCCTTCCGATATGAAAACCTTCGTCGCGTAACAGCTCTTTCCAAAAAAATCTTTTAGGTATTCTTAGGTTGTGCTCTAGAATAACCTTCTCTGACAAGCCGGTATATTTTGCTATACGGGCAGCCGCTTTATTTTTTTCGGCTTCGGGTAAAAAACCTCCCTTGGCCATGATCGGAATCAATTCGTTTACGGTATAGGCTTCTATTTCGGGTAAAATATCGGTTAGGTCTTTGGCCTGCAGATCGGCGGGCAGTTTCTTGTGGTGCCATGCGGCCGCCGCATAATAGGGTAGGTAGTTGGCAGCTTCCACAGCCGTACCACGCTCTATTCCCAATCCGGTCGGCGATACCAAGATTACCCCGTTAAGGTACATCCAGTGTCTGTTCTGTAATTCTAACGATAGTCCTGAAACACGGGGTGTACCATAACTTTCTCCGATGAGGTATTTTGGCGATTCCCAACGGTTTTGCCTTGTTACAAAGGTGTTTACCCAACTCGCAAGGTATTTTATATCCGGGTTTACCCCGAAGAACCTTTTAGAAACCTCTTTGGGGTCCATGGTACTGACGGCTCTTGAATAGCCTGTGTTAACAGGATTTACGTATACAATATCGGCCACATCCAGAATAGAATAGGGGTTGTCTTTAATACCATACGGTTGTATGGGGTAACCTTCATCGTCTATCTTTAAGATTTTTGGACCCGTGTAAGCGATGTGCATCCAGACCGATGCCGACCCCGGCCCCCCGTTAAAGGATATAATAAGGGGTCTTTTAGCTTTGTCACTAATACCCGATCTTTGATAGTATGTAAAATAGAGACCTGCTATAATTTTCCCTTTTTCGTCCCAAACGGGTTGTTTTCCGGTCGTTGCAGTGTATTTTATCAAATTCCCCTTTATGGTGACCTGCCCATTGGTAGTTACCGTAGAATCCATATTGGTGTTCAGTTGCTGTGCCTGTAAGGGCAAAGCAAATAGCAGGCATACTATCGTAATTGTCAATAATTTATTCATCTCACTGGTTTTAATGTTCTTTTTAACTGCGGACTTTCTTTTGGCCATTTATAGGTCTACTAAACATTCGTTAATTTGTTTTTCTTGGGTATAGTGCAGGTTGTCCCTCTTTTGGGGTCGATTGCTTTATGAATTCACGAATGTGCTCATTGGAAGATTCCAAGTCTTCTGTTCTTAGGTACATCATATGGCCGCTACGGTAACCTTTCCAGCTCATGCGATCCTTTAGTTTTCCACTAGGATCCATTTGCCATAGGTTGTACTGGGCGTTAAAATAATCGGTAGCCCCATCGTAGTAGCCAGATTGTACAAAAACGTGCAAATAGGGATTTTGTGCCATGGCCTGGCGAAGATCCTCACCGGTAGTATTGTTGCTGCGGTCCCAAGGTCGTGTATGCCCAGCTATATAGTACTCAAGGTCCGTATTGTAATTTAGGTGATTTTTAAAATAATAGTTGCCGGCAGGTGTAAAGCTATGTTGCCATGATTTGTATTCGGCGGCATAATCCGGACGGTCACCGGCATCCATTTTGTCTATTCCCAGATACCTGGAATCTAGCCTGCCTATGGTAAAACTTTCATCACGTAAAAGTTCTTTCCAGAAAAAATTCTTTGGGATTCTTAAGTTATGTTCCAAGACCACTTTTTTTGATAGTCCAGTGTATTTAGAGATTTGAGTAGCCGCTTTTTCTTTTTCTGCCGCAGGTAGAAAACCTCCTTTGGCCATAATGGCAATAAGTTCGTTAACGGTATAATCCTCCACTTCCGACAACAGTTCTGGTAGGTCTTTTGATTGTAGGCCTGGCGATAATTTTTTATGATGCCATGCCGTTGCGGCATAGTAGGGTAACAGATTGGCTGCCTCTACGGCGGTGCCACGCTCTATTCCCAATCCGGTTGGCGATACCAATACTACCCCGTTAAGGTACATCCAATGGGCATTTTGAAGTTCTAAGGACAACCCGGAGACCCGAGGGGTTCCATAACTCTCGCCAATAAGGTATTTAGGCGATTCCCATCTGTTTTGTCTGGTCACAAAAGTATTGATCCAGCTAGCGAGGTATTTTATATCGGCATTGACACCAAAAAATCTTTTGGCGACCTCTTTTTGATCCATAGTATCTACAGGTCTTGAAAAACCGGTATTTACAGGTTCTACATAAACAATATCGGCCACGTCCAGTATAGAGTGCGGGTTTTCTTCCACACCATAAGGCTGTACCGGATAACCTTCGTCGTCTACCTTGACCCTATATGGTCCGGTATAGCCAAGATGCATCCAGACCGATGCGGCTCCGGGGCCACCGTTGAACGATATAAATAAAGGGCGTCTGGATCTATCCTTGATATTGGTTCTTTCGTAATATGTAAAGTAAAGGCCCGCAATAATATTGCCCTTCTCGTCCCAGACAGGTTGTTTGCCTGCCATTGCCTTATATTTTATAGGGGCGCCCTTAATGGTCACTTGGCCATAGGTAGTTACTACAGAATCCATGTTCGTGTTGAGCTGTTGTGCTGCAATAGGCGTGGAAACTACGCTTAAGATGAACAGTAGTCGGTAAATTTTTTTCATTTCGTTGTTCTTTTTAGTTACTCAGAGAACTACTTGTTGCCAAGACATCTCAATGTTGGTTGTTGAAAGATTTAATGGTATCCATATGCTTGGATTTTAGGGACATAATTTTTGGTTGGTCGGTTTGGAAGTTTAAAGAGGTTTCATTGATTGTGCATAGTACTATGTATTATTCGGTAAATGGGAACTTAATTCTTTTTGATCGTGAAGGAGGAGCAAAAGACGATCATAGGGTGGTTATTTCTACAATCGATCTTTTGCCTCACTCGCTCACAGGCTAACTTAAACAATACTTAAATTTAATTATGAACACTAAAAACTTTTATTATGGGTATTGTTACGGTTAACCTTATTTAAAAATTCAATTTTGCCTTCATTGATCAATATATGTCCCAGAACAGTTTGGTGGTGAGTAGGTCGCCACCTATAGCCGCGGCCGCGGCCTCATAATTTGCACGGTTCAGGGTTTGTTCTGAGATAGGGTATATCAAACGAACAGGAACTGTATCTACATATGAATCTGGTGGGGCAGAAAGACTAGGGTAGTCTAAACGTCTGTATTCTGTCCATGCCTCTAATCCTTGGTTAAAAAGAGCTACCCACTTTTGCATGCCTATTTTTTGTTTCCATTCACCAGGAGCCGTATCGTACGCAACGTCCGGTTGTAAGAGGTACTCATCCGCACCTTCAACATTGTAGTATTCAAAAGAAGCTTTGATCGCATTGTTGTAATGTGTTTCGGCATCTGTTACGCCTCCCAATTCACGTTCGGCCGCCTCGGCCAAAAGAAACTCTACGGTCGCATAATCTAAGAACAGCACCGGCGTTGTAGGTTCGTAGAAAAGAGTTCCGAAAATGGAGTAGTCGTCATAGGCAACTACGAGCCCTGAAGGAGCCCCGATAAATTCGCCATCTACAGATTGAAAGTATACATTTAATCTTGGGTCGTCCAAATCGTTCATGTAATCTATAAAAGGTTTGGCGCCAACAAAATCCCTTCTGTTACCTACGGCAAGGTCTGTCCATAATTCATTGGTATTGGGCTGTGAACCTAGATGTTCGATTTCTGCGTTGTCGGCATTTGAAGTAAATACGCCAGAAACTGCTTCGTCTATGGTGTCGGAGGCCAATTGTGGATTGCTGTCCGCTATGCGCATACCCATTTGCAATTGCAAAGACCTACCGAACATTTTCCATCCACTAATGTTGCCGTCGTACATAATATCGTCTGACCAACCGGCGGCCGATTCATCTAAATTGCCAACAGCGGTACTTAGTCGGGCCAATAAATCAATATAAATAGTTTCTGCATCGTCGTACGCTGGTGAAATATTATCTACATCCAAAGCTTGGGTGTACGGAATATCCCCAAAAGATTCCACCAGTTTAGAATAGGCGTACACGTTCATCAGCTCAATGATCGCCAGTTTGTTTTGGCCAACGGCGGCGTTGCTAGATTCCGATGCTATTTCCTCATTGACTACTTCGGCACTTTTGGCCAAGTTTATAAGAACCCCCATGTAGACATTGCTCCAATCAAAATTCGAATAATAGGTAGTACCCTCATTATAGGTGACCGACGAAATTTGTTGTACCAAAAGTCTTGTTGTATTAAAAGGGTTGCCATCAGCTCCATAAGTGATGCCGCTTTCTAGGTCGGACATGTTTTTTAAAGCTGTATTGAAAAATGCTTCCGCAGGTGCTGAAGTTGCATTTTTTACGTCCACGTTCATGTCTTCCAAATCTCCAGAGCATGAGAAAAACAGGGCTGTCAAAAATATGATATAATAGTTTTTCATTTTCTAATTTTTTATTGGTTTAGAATTGAACTTGAAGGTTTACCCCAATGTTTTTTACCGTTGGCAATACCCCGTTCTGAGAACCTTGAAGGTTTCCGGAACTTAACCCGGCTTCAGGATCTGCAAATGGTAGGTTTTTATGAATGATCCATAGGTTGGAGCCGACAATACCGAGTCTAAAGGATTGAATGTCCAGTTTTTCCATAAATTTCATTTTAGGAAAATTGTAGTTCAATGCCACTTCTCTAAGTTTCACATAAGAGGCATCGTAAATGAAATAGGCTTTTGGCGCCATTACGCTTCCCGTTGCGTTCCTATAGGTATCCATTGCCGTTCTGACGGTATTTTTTGAGCCGTCGGGGGCAACACCGTCCAAGATAATACCACCGCCATTCTCAAGTGAATTACGGATGGGGTTGCCCAAATCGTTAGTTCCCACAGACCAACTGTAAAGACCAGATCTGTTACCTGTAGATATGTCATTTGAATATACATCACCACCACTTTGAATGTCTATTAAAAAGCTAAGGTCCAGATTTTTGTATTTTAAAGAGTTGGTAATACCTGCGGTCCAATCAGGTGTAATGTTCCCGATTACATTATTAGAGGTAGTAGTACGTTCGTAAGCGCCCGTTGTTTGGTTAACGACCGGTTTACCGTCCACATATAAAAAATCGGTTCCCTGAATGGTTCCGTATGGTTCGCCCACCGTTGCATTGATACTGACCCCAGAGACAGAACCCAATTGTAAGTTGCTTCCACCTTCGAAAAGAGAAAGAACGGTACTTTGGTTTTTGGCCCAGTTAACATTGGCTTTCCATTGAAAATCCCCTGTCGGAATAATATTTCCGTCAAGTGCGATTTCTATACCCTTGTTCTCTATTTCCCCGGCATTTACATATTTTGAACTGTAACCTGTCGCTGTGGAAACGGCTACGGGTATAATCTGGTCTTTAGAGTTGGTCTTGTACAACGATAGGTCCATGCCCACACGACTGTTTAAAAATCTCATTTCCAAACCTGTCTCAATACTCACGGTTTTTTCTGGAACCAGGTCTTGGTTGTTTTTGGTCGCATTGGTACCATATAGGGCTACAGATCCAAAAGGTGTTGGTTTGTCTAAAACATCCACCAAGCTATTGGCCGGTGCAGAGCTTCCTACTTCGGCATAGTTTAAACGAAACTTACCAAAGCTCAACCAGCTTTTGTCTATAATATTGGAAAAAACAAAACTTGATGAGATAGATGGGTAGAAATAGGTGCTGTTTTCCGAAGGTAATGTAGAAGAATGGTCGAATCTGCCCGTTACGTCCAAATAAATTAGGTTGTCATAACCGAAAGATGCCAGTCCATAAAAACCATCAACACCTACTTTTTCGACATTTTCAATAGGTGCCGCTGGTTGGCTATACGAATTGGAAAGTGAATATAATCCTTCCAATACCAAACCACCATTGGTTTCTGCATATATAGAGCTTAGATCTGTTCTTCTAATATTGGTACCAAGTACACCACTAATATTTAATTTATCGGTAACGTACTTATTAAAATTCAACATAAGATCATAATTCTCCTCGCTATAGTTGATATTTCTTCTAGAATATCTACCTACCGCACCGGCAGTACCTTTGTTATTTCTTTCTTCCTGTATAAAGGAATAAGTGTCCAATGATACTCTTCCTTCAATATTCAACCAATCGGTGAACTTATATTTTGCGGAAACGTTTCCGAAAATTCTACTTCTAGAATCGTTTTGATAGTTCTCGTAAACTACCCAATAAGGGTTGTCTATGGTACCACCCATAAAAGGGTCAACGTTATTGCCCGTACTAAAATAGGCTTCCTTTAATTCTTGAACACCTACGTTCATGGCCCAGTACTTTCTCATGGACGAGATTACGTTCTGTGCATTGGCACCTGTTTCGTTACCGGTTCTGTTTCTTCCAAGTGCATCGGTCAAAACATAATTGGCACTACCGGAAACCGATAATTTATCTGTAATATCAAAAGTGGTATTGATAGAGATATTGTCTCTGGTAAGGTTACTGTTTGGCATTATACCATCTTGGTTAAATCTGGTATATGCGATCCTGTAGGTAGCCTTTTCCCCGCCACCGGCAACGGCAACACTATTGGTTGTTGTTATGGGTGTTTCAAAGAAAGAAATCAGTTTGTCCTTGGGAGCTTCCCAAGGGGTAGGTTGTAAATAAGTAGGCGAACCTTCGTAAAAAGAATCCCATTGGTATACCATTAAACTAGAGTCGAACTGTGCACCATAAGAGCCATAGGCAGTAGCGGGTGTCACAAGATCAAGAACCCCGTCGCCATCAACATCGGTATCTACAAAAAAACTATCGCCACCAGAGCCATATACAGCTCCGTAACCGGTACCGTACTCATATTGAAATTCTGGCCATGTAGATTCATCTATCCATCCAACAGTAATATTGGAGTTAATGGTAACGGTGGGTTTTTTTTGGGCCCCAGAACCGGATTTGGTCGTAATAATAACCGCACCGTTCGTGGCCCTTGACCCGTAAAGTGCCGTGGCTGCGGCGCCTTTAAGTACGTTAATGGATTTAATATCGTTCGGGTTAATGTCAGAGGCCATATTTCCGTAATCAAAACCCCCGGTACCATTTTGCTGGTCAGAGGTGTTAAAGTTGGAGTTACTTACCGGAACCCCGTCCACTACGAACAATGCTTGGTTGTTTCCCGTTAACGATGTGCTACCCCTGATCACCACATTGGTAGATCCCCCAAGGTTGGTATTGTTCTTGATCTGAACACCGGCGATCTTACCGGAGAGTGCATTGGCCACGTTATCGGTGGGCGTTCTGTTCACATCTTCCCCGTCAATTTCTTGGGTAGCGTAACCCAATGATTTTTTTTCCCTAGAGATACCTAAGGCGGTAACCACTACCTCGTCCAATTGTGCGGAGTCCTCTTCAAGTGTAATGTTTACGGTACTTTGGTTGTTTACAGGTACTTCTATGGTCTTAAAACCGATATAGGACACAACCAAAGTGGCGTTACCCGCCACCAAGATGGTAAAATTACCGTCAAAATCTGTTTGGGATCCGTTGGTAGTCCCTTTTTCCAATATGTTGGCCCCGGGCAGGGGTTGGCCTTGACCATCGTATACAACACCGCTTACTTGCTGTTGCACTGTTGTTCCCGATTCTTTTTCGGTGTCTAAAGAAGCTTTGGGGTTTTGTAGAAATGGCTTTATTTCGGCGTTGATAAGAATTACCTGCCTTCCTTTAATCCGGTATTTAATGTAAGTGTCCTTAAAAAGAAAATCCAGTACTTCCGTTATTTTCTTATTTTTGACCTTTAGCGTAATTTTTCTATCGAGCTCAATTTCATTGCTTTCAAATAAGAACCGATATTCTGAAATAGCTTCGATTTCTTCAAAAACCTTTTCGAAACTGGCTTTCTCTAAATCTAAGGTGAATTTGTCACCTTGCGTATAATTATTGGCCTGGATCTTTAATAATGAAACAATCAAGAAAAGAATCGTAAGTTTCATTTTTAGATTAATTTTTGGCAATATCCGGAACGGTGAGACACCGCTTCTATATTTTTTCATAGTTTTGTGTTGGATTTAAATAGTTGTTGGTACAATGTTTAATTCACAATTGACTGATCGGGGAATGCGGCAACATTTCCCGATTTTTGTTTTTCAGCCATAAAAGTCATGGAGAGTCTAGTTCATTGGCGTTTGGTTTGGTTTTCTAAAAAATTAATATTTGGTTATTGGTTATTTTATAATCAAACGGATATATTTCCCTAATAGAAGTCAATACATCTTCAATACTTTCTATTTGTGCACTAAATTTTGCGGTCAGTATCTTTTGGGCCAAGATTGGGTTTTTGTTGGTAATGCGCACGTTGTATTTGCGCTCCAATTTCTTGGTCATATCCTCAAACCTGGTATTGTCAAAATATAATTCGCCCCTCATCCAACCGGTATAGATGTTTACATCTACCTCTTCGAGTGTTGTAAGGTGTTCGGTCTTGTGCCAAGATCCTTTATTTCCTGGTTTAAGGATAATATTGTCGTTGGGCACAAAGGTATTTGCCATATTTACGGAGCCTTCTATCAAAACAGTTTTGATCTCTGAATCTTCTGGATAAGAAGAAATATTGAACTCGGTACCCAATACTTCTACACTCACAGAATCGGTGCGTACCACAAAAGGATGTTTTTTATCCTTTGTTACTTTGAAATAGGCTTCGCCTTCTATAAAGACCTCCCGTTTTTGGCCTTCCAAAAACTTTACGGGGTATTTTATTTTAGACCCCGAATTTATATGCACCTGTGTACCGTCGGATAGTTCTATTTCGAACATTTTTCCGTTGGGTATATTCAGCTCATTGAAACTTAAGCCATCAATATCGGCACTTGCCAGATATTTGATTTTGTCGCCGTCCTGTTCCGCTATAAGTTCTCCCGATTTGTTCAAGATCTGCTGTTTTTTCGATAGATCAATGATCTGTACGTTGTCATCGCCCAATTTTAATACGATCATATCCTCGGTGATCTGAAGATCGGTATCTGAGTTGTATACGGTCTTATAGATAAAGGCAATTCCCAAAAGTGCAATGAAGACGGCCGCATATTTTAAAACTGATTTCCATAACGGAACCACCTTTTTTTCGGGTCTGGCCAATTCTTTGGAAAGCATTTCCCATTCGTCATCCACGTTTATACCGTCGATATATTCATGGGATGTCTTTGCCAAGCCCTCGTCATATAGCTTTTGAACAATTCGTCTTTCTTCTTCGGTTAAATTACTGAGCGTATCCGAATCAAGGGTACCGGAGGCCATAATAGTTTCGAATGCAGCTTTTAATCGTGATTTTGAAGACATAAATGATAGTGTTCTTATTTATATGTTGTTAAAACATAAATTTAGGGTGACAAAAAAGATGGCTTTTTTTGAAAAAAATTCCGTTATGGAAAATCAGTTGTGTTGTTTATTGCTCTCCGCGTTCCTTTTTTTGTTTTATGACCATGGCTTCAACGTCTTTTAAGAGTTGCTTTGCGTCATATATAATACCATCTTTTATGGTGTATTTAACACCGCCTACACGCTCAGGTTTTCCTGTTTCGTCATTGACCCTTACCGCACCTGTACCGTAAAGTACTTTTAAGTTTTGTAACGGATTTTCATCAATGATGACCATATCGGCCAACAATCCGGGACGAATAACACCAAATTCGATAGGTTTTTTCAAGGGTTTGAAAATTTCCTCGGCCCCGTTCATGGTTGCAGAGCGTATTACTTCCAACGGGTGAAAACCGGCCTCTTGTAACATTTCTAGTTCTAAGATGGTTCCAAAACCGTATAGTTGATATATAAAACCGGAGTCCGATCCTACGGTAACCTTACCGCCTCTATTTTTATATTCGTTCAAGAATTGCATCCAAACCTGGTAATATTTTTTCCATGCTATTTCATCTTCCGTGGTCCAGTCGAACCAGTAGGCACCATGGCTAGATCTATTTGGTGTATAGAAATCCATTTGAGTGGGCAATGTGTAGGTCTTGTGCCAGTCGGCATTACGTGCGGCCATTACATCTCTTCCGGCAGAGTAGATGGTCATGGTAGGGTTAATGTAGAAATCCATTTCTATAAACTCGTCCAAAAGTGCATTCCATTTTTCTCCACCCGGTTTTACAAGGTTCCACTGTCTGGCCACTTGTCCAAATCTGTGCTGCTCGTCGCCATAGTTAATGTCTATAGGCCAAGGCTGTACGTCATTGTTTTCATACATAGATTCGAACAGTCCATAAAAATGGGTCATACTTGTTAAACCAAGTCTGGCCGCATCCAAGGCGTTCATCTGTGCCACACCGTTTTGAGACAGGTGTGCCGTGCTTCCCATACCTAAACTATTGGCCTCGTCCAACAAAGCTTTCATTATTTCTGGTCGGTGCGAATTTAACTTTAGGCCGTCTATACCTTTTTTCTTGGCATACCTTACCCATTCCCTGGCATCTTCGGGCGTTAGTATTTTTCGGTTTGCCCACTCCTTGCCTTTGCCCGGTCTGTGAAACGAAACAATTCTGGGAGCCACAATTTTATTTTTGGCACTTCTTTCACGTTCGTTCAAAGACCAGTCCAACTCTCCCGTAGGTACTCCCCGTACGGTGGTAATACCATGGGCCAGCCAAAGTTTGTAGGTGTATTCTGCTTCCGGTGCTTTTGGTACGCCACCTGTATGTACATGAAGGTCTACAATACCCGGCATAATATATTTTCCGGTGGCATCGATCTCTTTGGTGTTCCCTGTACCTAATTTGGGTCGCTTTGATTCATCGATGGCTACTTTTGGTACACCGACCGATATGACATCGACAATTTTGTTTTTTTCCACTACAATATCTACAGGTCCCCTTGGTGGTCCTCCGGTTCCATCGATCATAGTAACCCCTCGTATAATAAGTCGGTCATAGGGTCCTTCGCCCTCACCGGGCTTTCTGTCCGGACCACCGATCATTTGTGCGGTGACCAGGATCGGAATAATCAGAAAAGTGGTGAATAAGAATCGTTTCATAAAATTTTGGTTTTAAATGTGTTGGTTAAAAAATTGTTTTCAATAGGCATTTACAATTGACTGAACAGGACTACGATAGTTTTTTAGATCATAGTTTTTTTTAGATGAAATTTCTTTTGAGAACTCTTTTGCCCATTTGTAATAAAGGGCATTTTAACACTTGTCGACACTGGTTTTGGGCAATATCATTTCTTAGGAAATCAAAAACCGGAATGTCAACGTGTACTGTAATTTGTCAAAATCTTAATTTTTTGAATCAAAAAAGAGATGTTCTCAATTAATAGTTGTGGAAAATGCAGATTAGGGTGACAATTTTTTAAAGTTTTTACATTAAATAAACATTTATTACATTTAATTCATCAAAACATAATATATTATTCAATGTCGGTTCAGGGAAATTTTATAAACGCACGAGTAACATTACCTGAACAGACAGAACAGAAAAGGTTTTGGCTTGGTAATACTAGCATTGACAAAAGTTTCATTTATGTAAATAAAGAGAACCTTGATCGTGTAGATACCGATTATACTACCTGTTCTAATCAAACTTTTCTTTGTGGTGTAAAAGAATCATTTACTCCTATAAGAAGCTATGGTAGCAATGTATTTGCCGGTTCCGTTAAACACGATTTGAAATTTTTTTTCAAAAAGGGTTTGTTCATGGTTTCAAATGTTTCTTACCGGGTATTAATATCTCATCGATCTATTAATAAAACGTTTATGTGAAGCTATGAAAGACCACTTCCCCCCAGTGCATGTCGAAATAGAGAAATTGTTCAAAGAGCATTATGCCTTATTGTGTTTGGTGGCTTTCTCTATTTTAAAGGATAAAGATGAGGCAAGGGATGTAGTGCAAGAATTCTTTATTTCTTACTGGACCAAAAGAAAAACCCTTACCGTTAATGTTTCTTTTCAGGCATACGCCGTTAAGGCGGTAAAGAACTTAAGTTTAGTTGCTGTCAAAAGAAGAATAAAAGAGAAGTCGTTACTTCAAAATCTGAGCAAACAAGAATATGAAGTGCAAAAAACATTGGACAGGCCCAATAGTTATGAAAGGGTGTTGGAGCTGTTGAACCAGCTGCCCCCAAGTAGAAAAGAGATTTTTATTTCTTCTGTAGTACATGGGCAAAGCTATGCCGAAATAGCCGAAACCAACGGTATTTCTATAAATACGGTAAAGACCCAGATGAAAAGGTCGTATGCTTTTTTAAGGTCTAATGTGAAGGATAAAGATATATTCTATGTTTTCTTAATGTCCTCTTCCATGATCTAAGGCATAATGCCCCTTCTTTATGTTAATGCATAGTTGTAATGGACTCCAAAAGTTAAGGGTCTAAGTAGATTTCGTTCGATGTTCTGTACTCCGAAGGGCGTTTTCCCATAATTTTTGTGAAGGTATTGCTAAAGGTGGGCAGGCTGCTATAGCCCACCATATTCGCTATTTCAGAAATGGTATGGTCAGAATTGGTCAAATACTCCAACGATTTAAAAATGCGCAATTGGGTGTAATATTTGATGAAAGACATGCCCAGGTCTTTTTTAAAAAGACGGTATAGCGACTTGTCCGTCATGCTAAAATTAGAAGCCAATTTCGGTAAAAGATGTTCTTGGTTCAGATGTTCGGTAATGTAGTTTATAATATTGATCAATCTCTTATCGGTGGCATGGGGCAGCTCTATGTGTAAAGATTTTGAGACCGTTTGCTTTAGCAGTTCCTTAAAGGCATAGACAATGGCATATTTACTTTTTTTTGCCTTGGTAATATCGCCGTTCCATGTTTTGGTAAATAGCAATAGCTCCATCAATAGGTTGTTGATCGGGTAGATGCCCTCCTTTTTATAAAATCCGGTGGTCGTAGCTGACATGGGAAAATATAGGTTTCTCATGATAACACGCGGCGAGCTGGGGTAAATGGCATGTTCTACGCCGGGCGGAATCCACATGTAATGCCTTGCCGGTAAATAGTACATTCTACTGGAAGTCTTTACGTGCACCACGCCCCCTTCGGTATATAAAAACTGTCCTTTATCATGGCTGTGGGGTTCAATGAACGTTTCTCCCATTAAATTATGGTAACAAAAAATACTGTTTGGATTCTTGTCTACCTCGGTTAAATAATACTTACTGTCCATGAATGATCGTGATGATGGCGGTAATGCACTAAATTAATAAAACATTGTCTTATTTAAATAAATAGACATTAAATATCTTCTATAAATTACAGGCTCGTTTTTGATAAAACGGCAACCAGAGGAAAAATAATGATCAAATAGAGAATTTTTCTAACCAAAAATTATAAAATATACATTAAGAAGATGGACAGAATTAAATATGCGCCTTACAAAGACAAGGTTCAAACACCTGAAAAGGCGGCCTTACTTATTAAAAACCGTGATGTGTTGGGAGTCAGTGGTTTTACAAAAGCGGGTGATAGCAAGACCGTTTTGCCACAAGTAGCAGAAAGGGCACTTTACGAAGATTTGAAAGTAACGGTTTTAAGTGGTGCTTCCTTGGGGTACGATACCGATGCCGATTTGGCAAAAAACGGGGCGCTATATAAAAGAATGCCTTTTCAGGCCGATCCCACCTTACGAAAGAGCATCAATAATCATGAAGTGCTATATGTAGACCAACATTTAGGGCAAACCGCCGATATGTTACAGAGTATAGATACCTTTAAAATAGATGTGGCCATTATAGAGGCGGTGGCGGTTACAGAGGAAGGGTATATTATACCCACCACCTCTGTCGGTAACTCCCCGATCTTTACCGAGAAGGCCGATAAGATCATTATAGAGATCAACAACACCTTTCCAGAAACCCTTGCCGGGTTGCACGATGTAAAATTTCTAAAAAAGCAACCCCATAGAGAGGTTATACCCATACTTGATCCTAGTACAAGAATTGGCGTGCCCTATATAAAAATAGATCCAGAAAAGGTAGCGGCCATTGTTTTTACCGAGGTTCCCGATAGTCCGGCCGTCATTGCCGCACCGGATGAGAAGACCACGGCCATTTCGAACCATATTCTTCGGTTTCTTGAAAAAGAGGTGGACGAGGGTAGGTTAACGGAATCGTTACTACCTTTACAGGCAGGTATCGGAAAAACGGCCAATGCCATTTTATCGGGTTTTACAAAGAGTAGGTTCCACAACCTTACCATGTATTCCGAAGTGCTTCAAGACAGTACCTTTGAGCTTTTCGATTCGGGGAAATTGGTGTTCGCCTCGGCATCCTCCATCACCGTGACCGAGGAATGTTCCCGTAGGGTATTCGGTAATTTTGAAAAGTATAAGGACAAGCTCGTATTACGACCCCAAAATATTAGCAACGCTGCCGAGGTCATCAGCCGCTTGGGAGTTATTGGCATAAATACCGCTATTGAGTTCGATATATACGGAAACGTGAACTCTACCCATATCACCGGTACCAAAATGATGAACGGTATTGGTGGTTCGGGCGATTTCGCAAGAAACGGCTACTTGAGCATTTTTGCCTGCCCTTCGATGTCCAAAGGCGGTAAGATCTCTCATATTGTTCCCATGGTTTCGCATACCGATCATACCGAGCACGATGTAGATATATTGGTTACCGAACAAGGGTTGGCCGATATTAGGGGATTGGCGCCTATAGAAAGGGCCCGTGTAATTATTGAAAACTGCGTACACCCAGAGTATAAAGGGCGACTAACAAAATATTTCGAAGAAGCTTACGAACAGGGCGGGCATACTCCGCACATACTTCAAAAAGCCTTTAGCTGGCATACACAGTTCAAGAGTCAAGGGACTATGAAGATGCAGGAATATGCCAATGATCATGCTTGATCATTAGCGACCCTACCTTCATCATAGGTAGAAATGTTTTTTTAAATGTATATAACCAAAAATAGCTAGGTAATCACCTAGCTATTTTTGGTTGCACTGATCCGCACTCAAATAACAACGATGAATTAATCGTTGTCGATACGAATAAAATCTCCGTTCATATCAAATTCCAGTTCCACATTATTGTCCAGCTCCACTTGTTGGTGGTCTAGTTCCAACTCCCAATCGGTAATATAATTGTCCGGATAGTTGGTAGCGGTATAGTCGAGTATCGCCTCCGGTATAACCGAATCTGGAAGTTTTGAGGTACCGTCTATATCCACAATATCCAAATCGCTGTTAAACTCTAAATTGGTATTGTCCGTTAAATAGATTTCATAGGTTACCTCGTTGTTTTCTGTTTCTTTCTCGGCATTAAGGATCATATTTTCCCCAAAATGATCGGTGATGTAAGACTGAATGGTTTCAGGGATTTCAGTTTCACTTAAATAGATGTCGTTAGAGTTGTCGTCATCGTCGTTACAAGAGGTAAAAACGGTTAAGAACGATGCCATTGCGATTACGGGGATTTTAAGTGTCTTTTTCATTGTTGTTTATAGAATTAAATTTTCATTTTTCTTAGATTTTTTTTGCTTGTTCGATTATGTAGATAGAATCGTTTATGTCTTCATAACTTGTTTTTTTTAATTACAGTACAAACATAGAAGCCAAAACTGGAAAGATTTTGGAATTACAAAGGGGAGGAAATTGTTCTTGAAACCAGAGGTGTTGTACTTTAAAAGTAGTGTGCCGATCTTTATTTTTAATAAATAGAATGGCGCCAGATTTCTTTTTAAATACTATTGGTCAGTGGGTTGTATATGAGTGGACCCGGGCATATGTACAAGTGCAAGGTGGGGGTGTTTTTTTACCCGATGGTTTAATGCGAGACCATTTTTAATCCTATGACAGAGGCAATTAAAGTGGTGATAAAGAACAGTCGCCAAAAGGTGGCTGGCTCCTTGAAAAAAAAGATACCGACCAATACGGTTCCTATGGCACCTATGCCTGTCCAAACGGCATAAGCGGTTCCGATAGGAAGTTCTTGCGTTGCTTTGATTAAAAGAGACATACTGGCCGCTAAACAGATTAAGAATCCTATGTACCAATAGGTGGCTTCGGCACCTGTAGCTTCTTTGGCCTTTCCAAGACAAGCGGCAAAGGCAACTTCAAAAAGTCCGGCGATGATCAGTAGTATCCAATTCATATAATTATTCTTTAGAGGAGGTTAAATTACATTGTGTGGCAATGGCCATTGGCAATCGACCACATATACCTAGGTACATGTATAGTAAATTGATCCTATTTATAATTTTTAGAGAGTTTTGTCAAAGCTTTGATGGCTTTCTCGGCATCATTTTTATCAAGGAATATATGATCATGGTAATATCCGGCGATTACATTACAGCTTATATTGTATTTTGCCAATTCATTGGAAAATATGGCGGTTAAACCCACTGCATCTAGAGATGAATGAATTGTAAGGGTGATCCAAGATGCAATATAGTCATACCTCAAATTTAGTTGGTCCGCTTTTTCTTTCTGTATAACCACGGTTGTTCCTTCTTTTTCCTTGAATTCGCAAACGGTATCCTTTCTGTCGATAACACTAATATCTTTTACGGTAGAGAATACATATTCCCCATCATTGAGTTTTGGTGTCATTTTTTTTATTAGTTCGGACAAGTTTGTTTCTCCGGCCATAAAAATTTCATTTTAAAAAAATATGCAAGCTAAAAATATCAGTAATCAAATGTATGGCATCTGTCCATTGTTTTAAAATGTGGGCGAATAAAAGCTGCAATCAACATAGAAGGATTTTTTTTACGTACCGAACCATTGGCAGATAGCTAAATTTTTATTCCAAGATCCAATGTATCAGCTCCTTGGTGTCTACAATGGCCCAACTATGTGGGTGCCTTGTGCCGTCCGCTCTATAGCCTTTATTTTTTGTGGGTATGTATGTTACATGATCAAACCCCGATTTTTTAAGGGTCGTTGATAACCGTTTTAGGTAATAGGCGTTCATTTGGTCGTAATCGGCCCTTCTGTTCTCTTTCCACCAAAGGGTATCGGGCTCTGTGTACAATCTGAGTTTGGTGTTTTTTAAATTTTTTATGTTATTGATAGTCTCTGTTCGCGAAGTATATACCGCATATTTCTGGTATTCTAAAAGGGTGTTCTCCGGATTTCCGAATTGATTGCCCAAGGTCTTTAGCAACCAAGTACTTTCTTGAACCGATACCTCAGAAAAATTACGGGCAATATTCTTCTCCGAACTTTTGTACAGGGCTATAAGGTCAATAGGGGAGTCTACTATAAACACTCCTTTTGGTATGAGGGAACTCTGTTTTTTGGTCAGGTAATCACTAATTAATAAAGCTACATTTCCACCACTGGAAAAACCACCAAAATAAACATTGGCGCTAGGCAGTTTATGGTCCTTGAAAATTTTTTGTAGCTGTGCCGCAAGTTGTTGTTTTTCATCTTCTTGAAGCCATAATTTTTGATTGTAGTTCATAAATAGGACCCCAATATTTTTTTGCTTTGCCACCTCTAGTATATTGAACTCTCGTTTTATATCTTCCGCATCTTCTGGGTAGCCACCAAAAAGCACCAAAACCCCCTCGGTGTTCGTGTCCGGTTTCACCAATTCATAATCCGTATTTCTTATCTCTACGGAATCCGATATCGGTGAGTGCTCCGTTTGTTCTTTTTTTACATTTTTACAAGAAGTAAAAATGAGGGCCGATATGGCAATTGTTATAAGTTTCTTCATAGATCAAACGGTTACAAAACCAATAAGCGGCAGTGTAACTGCCGCTTATTGTTCGTTTAAGATAATTAAGGCTGTTCAGCGCTTTTTTTTATTCCTTTACTTCGGGTATATCGGTAAAAGGGGTAATGCCAAAGGCAGGGTACACCTCGCTAGGGTAGTAGAACGTACCACCTTTAGATACCATAGAAATTGTTTTAATGGCCTTAATGTCTTTGACGGGATCGCCGGGCACCAAAAAGAAATCGGCCAATTTACCGGGGGCGATGCTGCCAAGGTCTTTGTCCCCCATATATTGGGCCATATCATAGGATGCCAATTTTAGCAATTCTGCCGGGGTGTACCCCAATTGTTGGTATAGCTCCAGTTCGCGATGGTAGAAAAAAGCGCCTCCCAGATCCGTACCGGGCACTATAAAGATTCCTTTTTCTTTCATCATTTTTAGGGCCTCTACTATTTTATCGTACCCTTCACGGTAGGCCTTGTCATCTTCGGGGGAGGCAACGTCTGCCTTGGCGATCTTAAATTCGCGTTGTGTGTTCGGCGGCATATGGTCTATATAATCCTTGGTGCCTTCCCATATCTCGCCATTTCTAGATTTCATCAGTACTTCGTGGATGGCCAAGGTAGGGTCTATAGCGGTTTTATTACGAACAAACAGGTCCATTGTTTCTTGCACTTTAGGACTGTTCAAATCTAAACCTGGAAATCTTTTTAGGGCCGTTAAGCGCAACAAGGTACGTGTATCCTCATCGGGCTCCAATACCCATCCCAGCATGGTTTGGTTAATATGGGTCATTTCGTCAAAACCGGCCCTTAGCATGGCATTGGCATTGCTGAACGCAGGTACGTGCCCACAAACGAACAAGCCATGTTCATGTGCCCTTTTTACAATGGCGGGAGCCCAATCGCCGTTCATTGAATTGTATAGTTTTACCCCATAAAAGCCCATATCGTGGTAGCGATCTACCGCAGCCAAGGCTTCTTCTTCACTTGCTACCAATATACCGTTATTGGCACTGTATTTACTTTTTCCTTCAATAAAGCCCAACCTATGTACCCGAGGGCCGGCCAAAACACCTTCATCTATTCTTTTGATCAGATCTTCCAGTACCTCATTGTTGTTTCCCATATCACGAAAAGTGGTCACCCCTGCCAAAACATTTAACAAGGCGCGTTCGTCTCCGGTATGGGCATGCATCTCGTACATACCTGCCACCAAGGTACCGTTGGCCCCATCAATGACCACTTCGTCTTCACCTGTGGTGTCGGGGGCATCGATGCTAACAATGCGTTCGCCATCTACCAATACCGATGACAGAGGTGTCAGCGATAAGGTATTGGGGTTGAAAATCTTTACATTGGCGATACGTACTTTTTTTCCATAGTTATGGGCGTATTCCTTTTGTATGGATTCAAACCGTTCGGTAGAATATTTTTCGGCATAGGCCCGCAATTCTTTCTCTTTGGCTTCGAACCCTTCACGTACCACTACAAATTTTGGACTGATCACGGCAAAGAGACGCATATCGTTATCCGCAATAAAATAAGAGGGATTCATATCTGCACCCGAAAGGGCATAGGTAGTAAGATCCACAGTGGCAGTATCAACGGTTACGCTGGTTTTTTCCATCTCGGTGATCTGTAATTTTCCGGCAGGTAATACATCGGCCGAAAAATCGGTTGACTTTAATAGACTGCGTGCGGTAAGAATGGCCGAATAAGGACTTCCTGATTGGTTTACGTACCACATGGCATTATCTACGGAGGCACTGCCGCTACCAGTGGCATCTGTCCAAGAGGCCGTAGATTCTTTTAATGAATATGTTTCGTTTACGCTATTGCCAAAAGTCGTATTTCCTGTAATGTTCCATTGCACGGGAAAACCACCTTTGTTCAGTACTATGGTCTCTTTCATCGTAGGACCACGGCCATTGTTCTTATAATCGTAATCTATGTGTATGGTGTCGCCTACCGTGTGTGTTTTTAGGTGACCTACGGCGGTGCTGCCAAAAATAACGGTATAGGTCTCGTCTCCTTGGTAATTGGCCAAGGAAGATTCCTCGGCAGGTTCTTGTTTACATGCAATGAATAATGATAGGGCAAGGCCCAGATAAAGAAATCGAATCTTCATAATAAAAGGTTGGTAGTTAATATAGAATGAAGATACTAATTTATAGCTATAATGTAATGCACAAAGCCCATGAAACGGGCTTTGTGAACAAAAAATAAAATGGATGGCCTCTTTTATGACTACTCTTGCGGTGAGGGCAGGGGAGAGATCATAATGTGTGCCCTATGGGTACCGGGGTTCATGATCCAAGGGTGATTGGGGGCTGCCGGTATTTCGGGCAAGCCGGTAGATGCCGCCGTGGCCCAGGGCATATACACCACATAGCGCAATTTGGCACCTTCCACTTCAGAGGTTTCGGGATCGTACATGGTTTGTTCCCCGTAGTAGATGTGCAAGGTGGCCCCTGTGGGAATGTTCAGCTTACCAGATTTCATTTCGGCCTCTCTAATATCAAAGATTTCCTCCGCTGTTTTGCCCTCTTCCCGCAAGGCCCGGCCCCTGGCCATAAAAGGCTCTAGGTCTTTGTGGTAGCAGGCGGCATTAAATCCGTTTTTTTTAGGGTCGTCTGCAAGTACAATAAACTCGTTGTCCCCTTCTTTTAGGGTTACAAATTCACCCGCCATATTATAGCCGATCACCGTACAATTGTCTCTACTGGCTTTGGGGGCGGCCATTAATGCCGTGGCGACCAGGTCTTCATCGGTCTCAATGGGTTTTAATTGCTTTTTATCATCACTTGGGGCACTATCGGTCATGGTTTCCGTTTCCGAAGGTTCCGTTACCGGATTTTTTGTTTTATCGGACAGGTTACAAGAAATCAACATTGTCGTGATCAGTAATGCGGGAATCGTATTTTTCATGATCGATGGTTTTTTAGCGTGTCAAAATAACAACTAGCCAATTGTAAACTGTAGCTTGTTGATTATAAACGGAATATAGTAAAAATAAATCACTCTTAAATTACAAAAACATACCTAATGGTAAGTGCGTTCTGTTTTAAAATTGAACGGAAAGAATACGGCTATGGCTTAAGACCTTTGGGTAAATGTAGAGATCCATATTCTGGTAAGTTTGTAGAGCATAAACAGGCAGAACAAGAACAATACGGGCGAGAGTAGGTCCCAGATATCGTATTTGTCCCCTATGCTTTTGTTGTTCACCTTAAAAATAACCGAAGGCACTTTCCCCCGGTATCTTAAGGTGACGCTATCGCCAATTTCATATAGTTTTTGCGTTCCGCTTTGCACCGTATGTTGGTCCGTTGTTAAGACCGTATTGTTGTAAGTGACCTTTGAGGGTTCCGATTCACTTCCTTTTTCTGGTTCAATATCGATGATCTTCCTCGTTTTAATTACATACGGATATTTAATGTTGCTTAAGATCACCTGAGAGCTGCTCCATAGTAGAAAAAGGAACATTAGGTAGAAAGCGATGTTGAAGATGGGGTTTAGAATCTTAAAGATCATAGCATGTCTGCGGTCTGTAATAATAAGGTTAAAAACAAAAAGAACCCGTTCGCCAACTTTTTAAAGATCCCCTGCCTTGGGTCGTGGGGCAGCAAGATATGTAAAAAGGAGTATGCGATACGGATTCTTTTTTATGTTTTCCGTTCTATTGGCCTACAATAGAGTTTTCCTTAAAATGAAGGAATACGGTTTTATAGGGTAATGGTAGCCCCCATAACTTTTAAGAACTCACGTATAAACCCTGGGTGTCCGGGCCATGCAGGGGAAGTAACCAGGTTACCGTCTACAAATACCCCGTCTGCAGGTATGTCTTGAAATTCACCCCCGGCCAAGGTCACCTCTGGGCCCACGGCAGGGTAGGCGGTCAGTTTTCTGCCCTTTACCACATTGGCGGCCGTTAATATCTGAATACCGTGGCAAATGGCGGCCACCGGCTTATTGGCATCAAAAAAATGCGTGGTGATCTCTAACAATCGTTTGTTGAGCCTTAAGTATTCCGGGGCCCTACCACCGGCAATGACCAAGCCGTCGTAATCTTCGGCGACCACATCGTCAAAACTATAGTTAAGGGCAAAATTATGCCCCGGTTTTTCGGTATAGGTCTGGTCGCCCTCAAAATCGTGAATGGCAGTTTTAACGGTATCTCCCTTTTTTTTGTCGGGGCAGACGGCATGCACTTCATAGCCTACCATTTGCAGCATTTGAAAGGGTACCATGGTTTCATAATCTTCGGTAAAATCTCCTGTTAGGAACAGTACTTTTTTCATTTTTCTATTCTGTATTTATTAGTAAAGATATTTAAGGTGATACGCCCACATTTCTAAGATTAGATCGGTGGTACGGGCGTAGCATCTAATTTAGCAAATACGTGCCGAAAAATAGAAGACGAACTATTAAAATAAAGTGAAGGTTTCGTTATTTTTGATGGGGTGGTTGGGGTGTTTTATAAGGAGGATAATGGCACAGGCTTGACGCTTGCGCTAACTGGGGGGGCAGTCGTGCTTTTTACTCACCGTTTAATCCTTTCCAATGTAACTGGTCTTTCGTTTTTATATGCTCCATTAATTCTTTTATTGCTTCATCAATTTGTAACAATTTGTCATCGTGCTGTTGGACTTTTTCAAATTGGTTTTGATGCGAAAACCAGTGTAATAATTTGGTGTTATGATATGTGCCATCTTTTGATGAGAAAATTTCCTTAATTCTAGTATCTAAAGATTTACTAGAGGGGAATTTCATTGCTGTGTATAATTCTAAAAATCTTCGCATTGTATTTGGAAGTACTATGGTATACTCAAATGCTTCTTTATTTTCCAGCTCGTGATATTCTTTTAGGATACTAAAAAGTGAAACATATTCTGAATTGTATTTCTTAAAACTATTTGGTAAGCTTGTTAGTTTCGAAGCATTCTCATCAAGCCTTCTTACCATGTAAAAATCTGCTTGTGGTTTCTTCTGATGCTTGAATAACTCTTCACTATCCATCATCATTGAGAAGAACTCAAAATTATGTGTAGATATAAATAACTGACAAAAATCTTCATCATTTTTCTTGAAAAAGTTTTGAAGTAAAGACCTAATTTGGAAAATATGATTACTGTCTAAACTTGAAATAGGATCATCAATAAAAACAATTGTGTTTGGCAATTTTGGAGGGGCATCATTTCTGAGAGCTTTTAGTTCTGTCAAAAAATAGGCAAAAGCAATTGCAGATTTTTCACCTTCACTCAAATTAGTTGCTGGGTGACCATTTCTTTCAAGGGTGAATTTATCGTTTCGTATTTCAATTTTTATATCATCGCGATGAAGTAATATTCTTAATATATCGTTCAACTCTGTTTGACCTTTTACACTACTTTTTAACTGAGCTTCAAGAACTGATTTATTAGTTTTATTTGTAGTTATTCTTGAATTGATATTTGATATAATAGTTAAAGCCTGTTCTTTGTCTGCTTCTTTTTTGTTGTAATCCTCTGCTTGCAAATATTCTGCTAAATAATGGTTAATGATTTTGGCAATTGCCTTTTTCTTATTATCATCGAATTCAGACAACCAATTATTATGAGCTTTTACAGCGTTTTTAATTTCCTTAAAGTCTTCTTCAAAACTTACTAGTTCAATTTCGGTTGAAGAAATATTATTGAAATAATTTGAGGTTTTACGTTTTAAATCAGATTCTAAGATTGATAGTTGTGTTTTGTACTTTTTTACAGTTTCTTTATAATTTTTAACAGCTTTCTGATAATCAGATTGAAATCGGTTACCCAAATTTTTTTTATCTGGAAAAGTGATTTTTATTTTCTCTTTTTCTAATTTTATTTTCCCTTGAGCAGCGGCAATACCACCTTGTATTTCTTTTAGTTTTTTTGAGTAGTATGAGTTTAAATCACTAATTCTATTTTCGGGTAAAGTTCGCGTACAAAACTTACATTCAGTTTCGCCTTCATGAAGCTTGATTCCAGTTTGAACCCAGTCAAATAACACTTCATTTTCATCTAATTCAGGAAACGGTATTGATTTTGGTGCAGTATCCTCCAAAATAATTCTTACGTCTTCCGCAAGTGTTTCGAGGCTTTCTGTAAAACTATAATCTTCCTGCTGCTTTTCAAACGTATTTTCTGCAATTGCCTCCGCTTTTGTCTTATCTCTTTCAGTTGGAGATAGAATATATTTTTGCAAATCACTCTTTATTTTATCTGTGATTTGCTGAATTACACCTTTATTCAACTTGTTTTGGTCAAGTTTATTATCAAGATAATTTTCTCTTATGTCTTTTGCTTTTACCGAAAACTTACCTCCTGCTTTATTGTAGCTATTAAATTCATCAACAATTTTCTGATAACGATTATCTTTAATGTTTTCTAATTGGGCCTTTTTTTTGTCTAATTTTTTAATTTTTTTATCCAGTTCGCCCGATGGATCACCAAGATAAAATGATATGGGTTTTATATCTGAATTTGGTTCATCGAATGTAAAAATTCGTTTTATATAATTGGCGTTGAATACTTTCACATCATACGGAAAGTTTTCTAAATCATTTTGACTATAGCTTGTTGATGTGTTGTTGTTTTCAATTGTAACGTCAAATTCAGCCCTAGGAAAATATTTGTTTTTATCTTTAAATTCAAGGTTTTGAAAGAGCTTTGAAAGGGTTGTTTTTCCTGAATAATTCCAACCATATATCAAATTTTTCTTTTTAAAATCAGCTAAACCATTCCAAGTGAAGTTTTTAAATATTCCAAAACTTTTAATTCGATTAATTTTCCTAATCATTTCCCACTGAATTTAATTCACAGTAATTTTTTTTTGTAGTTCTTCAACAGTCATAAGCTATGAGCAGTTGTGCGGTTTAGCAACTAACTTTGCAAGTACACTTATAGCCATCCTAAGTTTGTTGTTGTATATAGTTTTTAATTATACTCAATTTTATTACTCAAATCATTTGGATTGTAAGCTAATATTTTAGCAGGATATCTTTTGTCTAATAGCAGTTTTACTCTATTAGCAACTATTTCGTGACATGGATTAATAATTATTATTTCTCCAATATTTGGAGAAGAAATACCTGCTCCGAGGATTTGATTTAATTCAGCATCTAGTGGGTCAAGAGATATTCCATAAAGAACAGTTTTATTTCCTTGTTCCAATAAAGAAATCAATGAACCATGGTTACTTCCTAATTTTATTTCTTCTTCTTTTGTTCTATATATTTCTTGCGTAATTTCAGAAGGTAAGTAAAGTTCATCTGGCGATTCAATATTTCCATGAATGTGAAAGCTTTCAATCTTAAAATTTGCATCAGTATTGTTAGAACGATATAATTTATTTATTTCCAAATCAATTACGTTGTCCCAATTAGTGGTTACCAAATAAGCTCGGTCAACTTTAGAGATAACAAATTTGTCTACAATTTCTTTGAAGTTTTCTTGTGGTTTTATTTCACCCGAATTTTGGGCCTTTTTTAATTCAACGGCAATATTTTTCTTTAATACTCTAATGTTTGATTTCATTATCTCAAACATTTCCGGGTGTTTTCCAGCTTTTGCTATTGTAGAGTAAAATTTTAACAAATAGATATAACGTGCGAATAGGAAATTGGCTCCATCACCATTTGTTTCGATGCCTTCTGTTTTATTAATAGCCCTTATCACGGGGGTCCAAGCATTTTGAACAGCCCCAGCACCGACAATAAATGTTATATTCTTTCCTTTCAATTTATTTGTTCAAAATTATTTATGGCAATCTTATGTGCATACCAATTTATACTTATATACCGCTATTCTTATATAAAATTAGGGTTAGGTACCCTAACCTGCACGAATATAAAAATTCTTACAATATTGTTCTTACAGAAAAGCGTAAGCCATTATAAATAAGCTGGTTTTGTATTGGGTAGGTGAGGGGGCTTTCGTTGGTGTTGTAGAACATCCCCCGCCTTGTGCGCGCCTTCAAAGGGGAAATCGCTCCCTTGAGGGTGCCATAACGCAGGGTATGGGCAAGTTGTCAAAAAACCGATTTTGTTACTTTTGCACTAGAAATACACCCATGGAATGAATAGACTGTTTTTTACCGTTTCTGTCTGTTGTATAATGCTATGTAGTTGTTCTGATGAAGAAATAAAGAAAGAACTGTACAGCCTAAATTATGGAACCAAGGCGGAGCGGGTAGCTACCCTTAAAAAAGAAATTGAAGTACATAGTGATTTTGAGAACGCAGAGTTTCTGTTGTACAATTCAAAAGGATTTACCTTTCATGTAAACACCTTTTATTTGCCCGAATATAGAGATTACAGATACGTGATAAAGCTTAATTCCGAAGATGTGGATAATTGGTTAAAAGGGTTCGAAAAAGTGAACCCTTCCGAAAGTTTTGAAGAATGGCCCGATAAATTAATTCGGATAAGAAGAGACGAATGGCCATTGCAAAGTACCCCTGAATACTACGCTATGGAAAATGAAATGGTTTACATGCTGGTGTATAGAAAAGAAGGGGTGATTTTTAAAAAGTCGATTTCATTATAAAAGCCTGATCGGTTAAAAACAGGCTGGTCTTGTGTTGGGCAAGAGAGAGGCTTACGTTGGTATGGCAACTACCTTCCCCGTTCTTTATGGCCGAAATTAATCGGTATTTGTTGAGCGGTGTATTGTGCCTTTTCTAGTTTAATAAAAGTGCTAGAAAATCGTTGTCCTCAAAAGTGTCTTCACCAAGTTGGGTCTGCCTAATAATTACGGTTTGTAGCGATGGTATTAAATACATCCTGTTTTTACCGGCCCCCAAACCGCCAATGATCTCGGTATAGCCACTGTAATACATAATACCGCCGGTGGAGCCTTCGGGTGCGGTATCGAGGGGGGTGAGTGCATAACCGTTTACGTTGTTCAGCCAACAAAAATTACCGTGCCCGGCGTTGGGGCCGGTGGCAACGAACATGGCTTCCAATAGCGAGGATTCTATAATTTGTGTGCCGTTCCAGCTACCTTGGTCGAGCATAAAATGACCGAACTTTACCCAGTTTCTTGGGGTTACATAGCAGCCGTTGGGTATATTGGGGTTTCCGGCCTCGTCGTGGGTCCAGCTTTCATAGTGCAACCCTATTTTGTCAAAAATTTCCGATTCTAGATATTCCAAAGGGTTTTGAGAAATACCTTTCTCTTGCAACTTTCGTTCTAAAAGAACCCCAAAAACATAATAATTGCTGGGGCCGTAAGAGAATTTTTCACCGGGCGTGCTTACCATGTCCAATTCATCTATGGCATATTGGTACCTGTTGCTTTCATCCGATATGGTCAAAAAATTCTGGGAAAGCCCAGAGGAAAGGTTTAATAGGTGCTTGATCTTTATTTCATCTTTGCCCGGATGCAGACCGTTGTCTTGCCATTCCGTGATGGTGTTAGAAACGTATTCTTCGTAATCTATAAGACCTTGTTGTTTGGCCAGTGCGGCAACCGCCGACCAAAAAAGCTTGGTGGCGCTATAGATATGGGGTGCGGTATCTTCATCGGCACCGTTATGGTAATCTTCAAAGATTATAGAGCCGTCTCTCATGACCAAAACGGCGCTTCCGCCTTTTTCTTCCGAGTAGTGGGCCGCATCGGCCAGTTGTTCGGTGGTAAATATATCGTCGGTATCATTCACCGGTTCATTATCATTGTCATCATTGGAAGAACAGCCGACCGTTAACAATGCTATCATCAGAATTGGTAATAAATGGTTTTTCATGTTATATCGGTTTACGGATTGGACTCATAAAAACAAATAAGGTTTGATCTTATGGGTTATAACGTATTCTTTTTAAGTGTATTACATTCTTCAGGGACGTTATGGTTTTATGCGCCCTTAATTTTAGCCCCAGTTTTTTAAAAGGTTGGCAGGTAAGGGCATTAAATGACCATGGCCACATGTTCTTTATGGTGCTGCTACTTCTGTTGTGTATAGGGTATTGTTACAATAGGGTAGGGAAGTTTGTGCGTAAAAACCCGGTAAACAGGAAATAGTTCTTTTGAACAACTTTTGATGTAGGCACACGGCAAATGCTACGGCTTAGAACGGAAAATTAGGTTCTTATAGAGGCGAAAAACTAGTCGATTTCGCTTTCGATGAGCTGTAAAATCGAATTTAGGTCGTCCATTAAAGGTTGGTAGTGCGCCTTTTCCATGGCACTGCTCGCCAGTACGAACATTAAGATGTTGTTCTCGAACTCTTTGGAATCCAATAGCGGTAAATTACTGGTGTTTTCCTCCGATATGGGAAGCCCGATTTCTTGATTTACCCCGGCATCATCGAATATGGTACGAAGGCTGTAGTTCTCTGTCCGTAACATATCGATCACCTTTTCTCTTTGAATGCCCAGATCGTTTTCTTGTTTGGCAATGTCGTCCAAGGTAGAAACCCAATTGGTGAGCTGTATGCGTAAATCGGTATTTGAAATATCCTTGAGGCTTCCTGAGTTAATGATCTCTTGCAGCAGTGAATTGTTGGGGTTGAATAGGATATCGGAAGAAAAAGAGTTGAACAAGAGTTGTGAAAATTGCTTTTCGGTCGGTACTTCGTCTGCAGAGGAAATGTAATGCAACAGTTGTTTGGCCCCGTTAAAGTTGTCTTTGTTGACCTGGATCAGCTCGGCCAATTTGGTTTTGCTTATTTCGAACTCTTTCCGCAATCCCTGCAAATAAATATTTTCCTTTTCTTGGGTTACGCGATCTTGGTTCTTGTTGTTTATGGCCAGGGCGATCAGAATACCGATGACCACAAGTATAATTTCGCCGATGGCATACACGAGGTATTGGCGAAACTTGTTTTGCGAAAGTAGTCGCTGTCGTATTTTTCTAAAAAATTTCATTGCGGTTGGTTTGGTCGGTCATACATAAAAAAGGTAGCTTGTTTATGGTTTTCTTTACCGTACAAAAGAAAGAAAAGATTTAAACTTTATTTCGTACAAAGCATATATGTTTTTGGTAAGGGTTTTACTTGTAGTTAACTGGTTACTAAATGTTATGGGACAGTAATTTACGCAGTTCAGGTTTTAACTCAAAAATTTCTTGGTATTTAGTGTCCACCTCTTTTGTATTGTGAAAACCGGTATTGGATAGCTACCGGAAACCGTAAGATTTATACGGCCGTTTTTTTGGCACATGGAGTGATGGGTTTTACCTCTTAGGCTTCAATACCTTTTTTCTCACCTTTACGATGCCCTTTTTTAGTAGAAAACTTCGCGAAATAATCACCGAAAACCCCATGGCCGAAAGTAGGGCAATAAATGCCAAGGCACCGAGCGCCCCGCCATATCCTTCAAAAAAGTGTCCTTTGTTAAGATAGATAACACTGAAAAGGCCTGCGGCGATCGCCAAACGGATGTAATTGCCCCTTGCCCGGGGCGCTACCATACCAATAAACGAGGTGCCGATGAACACGATCGGGATATTTTTGGTCAGGTAGGCGTTGCAAAGGTCTGGAAAACAATGGAAAAAGAGCCCCACCATAAGGGCCAATACGGCCGATGCCCTAACGGGACCTTGTTTTAGGCGCTCGCTGACAAAGAAGGTAAGCCACGCCCCCAAAATACCAGTGGTAATAATGATAACGTAGTTCATGCCATTAATCCATAAAGTAATGATACAATAACGACGCCCCCGAAGGCCACGGTGCCCAATTTGCCCCCTAAGCCAAGAAACATATTTTTTGACAGCATTAGAAATACACCTGCCAACATACCGGCTGCAATCACAAAACCGATAGAGGGTACGATTTCTGCACTCGACATGCCTACGAAAACACCACAATAGATGGCTGCAGGCAATTTTTTTAAATAACCCGATTCTTTATTGATTTCGGGAATAAAAGATGCTACGGTACCTGTAATACCAGCGGACAATACACTGCCCAATCCACCAATTACATTTATAAGGTAACAAATGATAGCACCTACGGGCACCCAAACGATTACCCATATATTTTCATATTCGTATTTTTCGTGGTGCAGGTCTACATATCGATATCCAAAAAAGAGGGTCAAGGCCAAAAGAAGCATCGACAGTAGTGCCGTAAAATTGCCGGTTTCGAATTGCTCTTTTGCGATGGTGGTCAAAAATGCTACTTGGATCAGTAATACGGTCAGTACCATAAAAATTCTTATGGCTTTGTGTTTTCTCATCGATCAAGATTGTTTGTAGGTAGCGGTGTATCGGTTTTGATAACGGCTCTTTTGGGGGTGTATTTACTTGCAAAGTACATATGAGGGCACTAAATTAAGAATTACGGCCCGCTCAAAAAACCTTACAACCGGTTTTCTTAATAAAATAAGTAGCTTAGGACGTTGGTGTATGCCATTAATGGGTTTTGTGCCGGTACAAGTACGTGTGCAACAATCTAATTTTTTGATGAGTGGATCAGTTTTCCAATTTCAAAAACCTCCACATAGCAGTTGTTCAAGGCAAGAACAAGTACACTTTTTTCGTTGATCAGGGTAGTGATATGCAAAAGGTTTTCCTTGGTATCACTACTTTTTACAACAGGGAATTCCTCTGGGTCGATCAAATAAAAGGCGGGCACCTCAAAATCGATGTCACGCTCTATTTTTTCGCCTTTGTAGTAATTGTCGATATGGGGAGTGGTCATATAGCTGACATTCACCGTGGTGTCTTTTCGTTTTCCTATATATACCTTAAAGTCTTCAGGTTTTGTGTTATCGTGCCCCTGTGTTATTTTACCATGTATGGAAAACAGTTTTTTTCTGTTATCCAACGATATGCTGTCGGTCATTAACTTTAGGCTTGTTTTTATGGGTTGGTTGGATGGGTGAAAAATAGAGGTAGAGTCGATATTCGGGTCGGGTGTAATTTCTTTGTCCAATATGCTATAATCGCGAAACAAAGGTTTTTCGGTGGTTGATTCAGGAAACCAACCGAGCTCAAAACGGTCTTCATCGACTTTGTACTTTAATAGTTCGTTTTGTTCGAAGGTGCTGATATCGTAGGGGATTTCTTTGCAGCCAAAAAAAGAAATAAAAAGTAACGGTAGTAATATTTTAGATCTCATCATGAGAAAAGTGGTTGGTTTTAAAAAATAACGGGTCCAAGACTTATTTCGTATATGGTTACCTGATTTTTAAGGAACTGGAGGGACGAGGGCTTAAAGACCGGTCGTTTTTCTGACAATGATAAAGGATACCAGTGCCGACAAGGCATCGCTGACCGCAAAAGAGCTCCAAATTCCGTTGAGACCGAACATTGCGTTGAGTCCGTAAGCGATAGGAACATAGAGTAGGATAGGGCGGAGGAGGGCGAAAAAAATAGCGATTTTCTTCTCTTGCAGGGCCTGTACATAGCGTGTTGCTATGATCTGCAGCATGTAAAAGGGGATGGATAGGGCAAAAATGCGCAAGGCCACCTTGGCCATGTTTTCGATAGTTTCGTTGTTGTCTATAAAAATACCAACGATTACATTCGGTGCCAATTCTAAAAAGAGCATTCCTAGAAGCCCTACCAAACCCACGATGATAAGGGTGTAGCGCAGCGTCTTTCGGTTTCGGTCGTGGTCGTTGGCACCGAGGTTGAAACTGATCAAGGGTTGTATGCCGTCTCCGATACCTAGGGCGATCATCATAAAAACTACGTTGACGCCATAGATAATGCCCATTACCGCCACTGCCGGTGCCCCGTCTGCCTGGAGCAACAAGTTATTGGCGATCATGTTCTGTAGACTGGTGGCGCTGTCCATAATAAAGGGTGCCAGCCCCAGTAACATAATGGGGGAAATCACTTTTTGTTGTAGCCGGATGTTCTTCCACTTTAGGGCGATCTTGCTTTTGCCCAAAAAATAATATCTAAGCAAGAGCAGGGCGTTCACCCCTTGGGCGATGATAGTGGCGAGGGCTGCCCCGCGTACCCCCATGTCGAGCCCCTTCATAAAAACGATATCCAAGAAGATATTGATAAGGGCCGAGACGAAAATAAGTAGGGCGGGCAAGCGCGGATTTCCTTCTGCACGACAAGTAAATTCCAGGGCGATAAAAAATGACAAGGGGAACCCGAGTATGATGACCACTAAGTACTCCGCCGACATGTGGAGTAACTCGCCCCGTGCACCCATAAGTTCCAATAGGGGTTCGTAAAAAAACAGTCCGGCCGAAGTAAATAGGACAATGGTTACCAAGAGTCCGGCCATCATGTTCCCCAATACAACTTCTGCCTTTTCGGGGTCCGATTCCCCTAAATATTTTGCTATCAACACTCCGGCACCGCTTCCAAAAAGCAGTACAAAACCGAATTTCAACAGCGAAATGGGAAATACCATGGTCACGGCCGAAAGGCCGTCGGCCCCAACGAAATGCCCTACGAAAATACGGTCTACAATGTTATAGAGAGCATTTACCAACAGGCCCAGAACGGCGGGTCCGACATATACAAATAACTGTTTTAGTACAGTTTGTTCTTTTGGTGCCATTGTTTTACTATGCTATACCGGCTCTGTTATTGCCAACCACCACCAAGGGCGCGGTACAATTCAATTATGGCTTGTAACTCTTCTTTTTTATCTTCTACACCCTCTAATTGTGCTGATAACAAACTGTTTTTTGTAGTTAATACATCGGTATAATTAGTGCTAGATGAATATTCTAGTAAAGCTTCTGTAAATTCTACAGATTTTTCAAGAGCAGCTATTTGTTGCGCTCTAGACTCTTGCTTTTCCTTGGTCTTATTATATGAATAAAGGGCATTCGATATTTCTGAACCTGCATTCAACCATGCTGCTTTATAATCATAAAACGATTGTTGTTGAACCGATTTATTGATTTTCAGTGTTGCTTTATTTTCTCCGTTCGCAAAAATTGGCTGTGTTAAGCCGCCTATTAAATTATAGAAAATAGAATTATCGAAAAAATCGGACAAACTTAATGAAGACAAACCTCCACTTGCTGTAATGGTCAAAGATGGATAAAAATTCGTTTTTGCAACATTTACATCTTCAAAAGCACTTCTAAAAGCCATTTCCGCCTCTTGTATATCGGGTCTGTTTCTTAACAAGGAAGATGGTACTCCTATTTTTAAATCGGCGTAGGCCTCTTGTTCTTTTAAAGATGTTCTTTCAATAGCGCCAGGTACTCTGCCCAACAAAATGGCTAAAGCATTTTCTTGTTCTAAAATGGATATTTCTATATCCGGAATAGATGTTTCTATTTCGTATCTACTGGCTTCACTTTGCACCACGGCGGCACCATCTACCACGCCCGATTCTTTCAGGAATTTCATGGTTTCTTGGTCCTTTATCCTGTTTTCCAGGGTTTTTTTGGTAATGGCCAATTGGGCATCAAGGGCCAATAGACTGTAATAGCTCTGTGCTATATCCGATATCAATTGGGTTTGAACCGCCCTCGCCGCAGCTTCCGTTTTTAAGAAAGAGGCCAAAGCCGAGCGTTTGTTGCTTCGTAGTTTTCCCCATACATCAAGCTCCCAGCTGCTGCTCAATTGCCCCGTATAGGTAGTGGTGTTTAGATTAATGCCACTAACCCCACCAAAGTTCAGGGCCGCTTCCGATGTTTTAGATCGTGTTACCTGGGCACTACCTTCCAAACTGGGAAAAAAGGAGAGTTTGGCCTGTGCCAAACTGGCTCGGGCCTGGTTGATGTTCTCCAGGGCCGTCTTTAGGTCCAGATTGTTTTGCAGGCCTTCTTCAATCAAACCTTGCAAGATGGTATCCGATATCATTTCTTTCCAAGGCAGGGTTGCTATAGATGTGGAGTCTTGTACCAAGGTGTCCCTGTAATTTTCCGAAAACTCGATGTCGGGAGTGGTGTATCTTTTGTTGACCACACCGCAAGACCCTAACAGTAAGAGTGTCATCGTAATGGGAACGATATATTTTATAGATTTAAATTTCATATCCGTTTTTTTATTTGTTCAAAGGAAGTTTTTCGTCTTCTTCATCTCCCCAATCGTGATCGGGTATGCCCACTAATTTTTCCTGTAGATGTTGGAAAATGATGTACAGTACCGGTATAACCATGACACCCAATATGGTACCGACCAACATACCTCCAATGGCTCCCGTACCAATGGCACGGTTACCTACAGCACCCGCACCTGTTGCGATCATAAGGGGTAGTAATCCGAAGATAAAGGCAAATGAGGTCATTAAAATAGGTCGGAACCGGGCAATGGCACCGTCTATGGCAGATTGAACAATGGTTTCGCCCTGTCGCCTACGCTGTATGGCAAACTCGACAATTAGAATGGCATTTTTGGCCAAGAGCCCGATCAGCATCACCAGGGTGATTTGTATATAGATATTGTTGCTGATACCAAATAGATTGGCAAATATCAGAACCCCCGAAAGTCCGGCCGGTACAGATAGCAAAACGGAAATAGGAAGAATAAAGCTCTCGTACTGTGCGCACAATAGGAAATAAACAAATATGAAGCACAGCATAAAAATATAAACCGTTTGGCTACCGGCGGAAATCTCTTCTCTGGTTATACCGGAATATTCATATCCATAACCCGTTGGCAATGTTTCGGCAGCTACTTCTTCAATGGCATTAATGGCATCACCGGAACTATACCCATCATTGGGCGCCCCACTTATTTTTGCCGCTGTAAATAGATTGAAACGGGTTAAACTTTGTGGGCCGTACACCCTTTTTAAGGTTATAAACTCGGTTATGGGCGCCATGACGCCATTACTGTTTTTAACTTTTATGGCGTTCAAACTCTCAAGGTTGGCCCTAAAGTTGGGTTCCCCTTGATAGATTACACGGTATTGCTTTCCGAATTTATTGAAGTTAGAGGCATACACCCCACTTAAATAACCTTGCATAACACTTAGAACACCTTCCACATCCAATCCGGCCAATTTGGTTTTGTCCACGTCCACTACCACTTCGTATTGTGGAAAAGTAGGGTCGAATGTTGTGTTGGCATACTGTATTTCAGGGCGTTTGCTTAGGGCCTGAATAAAATCCTGGCTTACGTTGTAAAGCTGGTCTACCGTACCACCACTTTGATCTTGCAACTGTACCTCAAATCCGTTACTTAAGCCAAATCCTGTAACGGTTGGTGGAGCAAAAAATATAATTCTGGCATCTTTCATGGTAGCCGTTCTTGCGAACAACTGATTGATGATATCCTGTACACTTTGCCCCTCTCCCTTACGTTCGTCCCAAGATTTCAGTTTTAATATAAACATACCATAATTAGATCCTGTACCGCTTAAAAAACCACGACCGGTAGATCGTAAAAATGCGTTTACTTCTGGAATGTCTTCAATTATTTTCTGTAATTCATCCAAAACTTCATCCGTTCTTTCCATGGATGATGCCGCGGGTAAACTGACATCGGCAAAAACGGTACCTTGATCTTCATCGGGTACGAAGCCTGTTGGCGTGGTATTCATTAGGTAAACGAAAACTCCGATAAAAACTACTATAAGACCAACGGCAAGAGCCTTTTTACGAATTAAGAAGTTTAATGCACTTTTATATTTTGAAGTTGTTTTTTCAAAACCGACGTTAAACGCCATATAAAAACGTTGCAGATAACTTTTTGATTTATGTTCTTCGTGCGGTTTTAACAAAAGGGCGCATAAGGCAGGACTCAAGGTCAATGCGTTAACGGCCGATAAAATGATGGCAATGGCAAGGGTTATACCAAATTGTTGGTAGAACACCCCTGAGGATCCACTAATAAATGTTACCGGAATAAACACCGCCGACATGACCAGGGTAATGGAAATAATGGCCCCGGAAATCTCACCCATGGCGTCCAGACTCGCTTTTCGGGCCGATTGATACCCCGAGTCCAGTTTGGCGTGTACGGCCTCTACCACCACAATGGCATCATCGACCACAATACCAATGGCAAGCATTAAGGCGAATAGGGTCAACAAGTTGATCGTAAACCCGAAAAGGCTTAGGAAAAAGAAGGTGCCCACCACGGCCACCGGTACCGATATGGCAGGAATCAGTGTAGATCGCCAATCTTGTAAGAAGATAAATACCACAAGGAACACCAGTAAAAAAGCCTCGATCAAGGTATGGATTACTTTCTCAATAGAGGCATCTAAAAAGTCGTTGGCATTCACCATTTCTGTATATTTAATACCTTCAGGAAAATTTTTAGAAGCTTCTTTTAGCGTCTCAATGGATTTTGCTACTACTTCTTGCGCATTAGATCCGGCAGATTGTGCTATAGCAACACCTGTTCCTGGTTTACCATTAATAGTGGTTATTGAACTATACGATTGTGATCCTAATTCTACTCTAGCGACGTCTTTTAAGCGTAGAATACGCCCATCATCGGTAGTCTTGATAATGATTTCTTCAAAATCGGTAACATTTTGTAGTTTGCCTTTGTACTTTAAGGTGTATTGATAGGCTTGATTTCCTTGTAAACCTAATTCACCAGGTGCTGCTTCAAGATTTTGGTCATTTAGTGCGGTAGTAATATCGGATGGAATTAAACCGTAGTTGGCCATAATATTGGCTTTTAGCCATATGCGCATACTGTAATCTCTAGAGCTAAATGCTGAAGCACTACCAACCCCATCTATCCTTTTTAGTACAGGTATTAAATTAATTTGGGCATAATTCAGAATAAATTCCTCGTCATAGTTATCATTTTCACTGTACAGCCCAAAAATAAATACATTACTACTTTGTTGTTTTTTTGTAGTAACACCCGCTTGTATAACCTCGGAAGGCAATAAATTGGAAGCCGTTGACACACTGTTTTGAACGTTGACCGCTGCAATATCGGGATCGGTGCCAAGTTCAAAGTATACGGTTATACTTGCCGAACCACTAGTTGCTGTAGAGGTCATATAGGTCATGCCCTCAACACCATTGATCGCCTCTTCCAAAGGAACGATGACACTGTTTAATACCGCTTCCGCGTTGGCACCGTCATAAGAGGCTGAAACCTGTACTGTTGGAGGTGCTATATCTGGATATTGGGATATCGGCAGGGTCGTAATCCCGATAATTCCTAAAATCAATACGATGATAGAAATTACCGCCGAAAGAACCGGTCGCTTTATAAATTTGTTGAACATGGTTATCTAATATTTTAATTGTTGGTAGTTGTTACCTTTTCGGTAATTTGCTGCAAGGCACTTATATCACTCTCTTTTACCTGAACAGGTTTTATTTCCGTACCGCTGGACAAGGTTGCGATTCCTTCAAGAACCACTTGGTCACCGTCTTTGAGTCCGTCCGTAACAATGTAAGCCTGCCCAGAATTGGTGGCTGTTACCGTAATTTTAGTGGATTGTACCTGCGACTCCCCGTTTACCAAATACACATATACGCCACCTTGGATCTCGTAGGTAGCCGATTGGGGGATAAGAAAGGCCCCTTCAATGGTTCTGGGAAGTTGTATGGTGGCACTGTTGCCCGTTCTAAGTAAATTATCGGGGTTGTCAAAAACAGCACGAACATTAAACGATCCCGTTTCTTCGTCTACCTGACCGCTCACTGTTTGAATTTTTCCTTTTTGGTCAAACGAGGTATAATCAGGAAGTAACAGAGAGACCTCGTTCATATTGCTCAACAGGCCTTCTCTTGTGAACTCCAGATATGTTTTTTCGTTAATGGAAAAATAGGCGTACACCTGTTTTATATTCGACACCGTGGTCAAAGGTTCGGTAATGTTGCTGTTTACCAGACTCCCCAATTTATAGGGCAAAGAACCTATATAACCCGAAACCGGGGCCGTAATTTTGGTATAGCCAAAGTTGGTTTGTGCATTCGAATAATTGGCCTGTGCCTGCTCTAAGGCCGCCTTTGCGGCGGTAAGTGCATTTTCGGCGGAAGTTAATTCGAACTTGCTGATAATTTCCCGCTCAACCAAAGGCTTTGCTTTTTCAACATTGACCTCCGCAGAGCTTACATCGGCCTTTGCACTGCTGATCGCGGCCTTGGTGCTCAAAAGCTCCTGTTCATATTCAGGGGCGTTCAATAAAAAAAGCGCTTGCCCTTTCTGCACATACTCTCCTTCGTCTACAAGCACTTTCTCTATAAAACCTTCAATTTTAGGATAAATTTCTATGTTCTCGGTACCTTCGATGGTTACCGGAAACTCCCTATAGAGGCCTATGTTCTTTGGTGCTACCGTTAAAACCTTGTATTCGGCAATGCCCCCGTTAGGACGGGCTTCCTTGTTGTTGCACGAGAGGGAAAGCAGCCCTATGAATATCCCAAGGCACCAGGTAAAAAGCTTCGTTTTTCTAGTTTTCATCTCTATTTTATTGTTTCTTTTTGTTCAACTTTAGAATTCATACATTCATATCTTAAAGATGTACCGTGCCTGTTTTTGGGTATCGATTTTTACAGGTAGGCCAATACTGTTCTTTGAAAGGACAAAGGTATGCTCGTATTATATTGTATTGTGAATTATTATTTTGGATAATTAGATTATTATTTAAGTTTTTCTATATTGAAACTTGCTATAAAAAAATGCTGAATGAAAATCTTTAGAGATATCAACTCTTATTTTTTGAACCGAACACAACCAGCAAATGATTATGCTAACAGTTTTTTTATACGAAGAATAGCCAAGGATATGGAATATGCGGAACCCGATGATGAATTTTGGGGGCCTCATAAGCGCGATTTTTTTGAGATTGCCATTCTTCAGTCAAGTAACACCAATATCCAAATCGGCAATCAAACGATGAATCAGCTAAAAAACAGTTTGGCCATCGTTTCCCCTTTTCAAGTCATTAATTATAGTAGAGTTCCACCCAATGATGATTATGGCTATATTATTTATTTCAACGCCTCTATCTTCACTAATTTAAACCAGTCATATGAGCTACAAAATGAGTTTCCTTTTTTTAAAATTCATACCATGCCCATATATCAATTATCAGATGGTAACTTTAAGGATTTATTGGATATTGTTGAGGTTTTATACAAAGAATCTAGAAGTGGTGAAATGCACAACTTTGAGATTGTGAGGTCTTTGCTCCTTGTTTTTCTATATAAGGTTAAGCGCTTTACCCAAGACAATAATGGGATAGTTACAACAAATAGGTACCAAAACATAATGTCTAAGTTTGAGCAGGTCATTCTGTCCAATAGTAATAAATTCTTATCTGTAAATGAATATGCATCACAAATGCATATTAGCCCTATTTACCTTACCGAATGCGTGAAAAAAGTAACAGGAAAGAGTGCTCAGAAAATTATTATCGATTACAAAATACTGTATGCAAAAACACTTTTGCATCAAATGAATAAATCGGTATCTGAAGTTGCCTATGCATTAAACTTTAATGAAGTTGCCAATTTTAACCAGTTTTTTAAGCGCAATACGGGCATGACTGCCAGCCAATTTCGTAATTTGGGAAAGGGAGAGTAGACCTGTTTTGTAAAATTTTAAGGGAAAAATAATTTTCTACTAAAATGTAGTTTCAATGGTATGCTATTAAGGTTCTTGGTTAAATATATTTAGGTAGTACAAGTTGAAATCATCGGAATTAGCTTCTGCGATGTCCATCCAACCATCAGAATTTATATCTACTACAACAATATCGTACGTCCTTGAGCTGTTGTTTGTAAGCTCTATTTTTTTGAAACGATTTCCGTCAATATTCAAGAAAACAATATTTGGTTTAAGGTAATTGCCCGTGACGATATCCATGAGGCCATCCTTGTTAAAGTCGGCCAGGGCAATGCTATAGGTGTCCGTATCATTGGCGCCAAAGGCGACGGTTGTCATAAAAGAGAAGTTTTTGCTACCCAGATAAATACTATTGGATCCATTGATGTTTCCGGTAACAATGTCCAAATAACCATCGTTGTTCATGTCGTCTATGGCAACAGATCTGGTTTCAAAAGATCCCGTTCCAAAATCCAGTTCTTTTTCAAATTTCCGATTGCCCTTGTTAATAAATATTTCATTGGGAATATTGTCTCTGTTTGCGAGGACCAAATCCGGTAGTTGATCGTTGTTTAGGTCTTTAATGGCAATATCTATGGTAGAATTTTTTTTGGCATCCAATTTTACACAATCAAACTTAAGGTTGCCATTGTTATAGCAGATAATATTTTTTTGTCCTCTATTGGTTATTATAAAATCTATATATCCATTATTGTCAATATCTCCCAAAGCTACATTTCTGGCATTGGAGATTTCGGCGACCGTAGAATGGAATTGAAAGTTTCCTTTACTATCGTTCAAATAAATTTTATGTGGGGCATTATCGTTTATTTCAAGAAGATCCAAGTCACCATCGTTGTCCAAATCCACTAATTCAGTCGCATAACTGGTAGCACTTATTTTTCCGATGGGGGTCATTTCATTAAAGCCTTTGCCGTAATTGTAGAAAATGTAATTGGTTTCTGGCCAATGTCGGCCATTGGCCACAACGGCATCTATTAGTCCGTCGTTGTTGATGTCACCAAAATCGATAGAGGCACTGCGTTGTTTTTTAGTGCCGAAACTATACCTAGGCTCCTCACTACTCATATCGTTCCTGGCATAAAAACCGCGTTCTTGCGATGAGGATAATAAAGGGGTTAGAAGAAGATAAAGTAGGGCAAGTCTCAACATAGATAAAAGAGTTTTAGGGCAGTGTTCTTAGACGTTTTTTAATGTCATAAAAATACATAAAGCTGGTGAATATGCGCCAAAGGAGACTGTTTGTGTTTTTACGGACGGTTTGGCCGTATAGTGGTGTAGGGGGGCAATATAAACGCTTGGCCTATATAAAACATGACTGTCGTTGAACTGATCTTACCGAATTAGAAGGTGATCTACCATTTACAGGCGGACTTTATAAATGTACAAAGACGTAGTGTTTAAGACAGAAGACCCTATTATTATAGGTGATGGGTAGGTCAGCGTATAGGTAAGCACATTAGCTCTTGTAGATTGCAGATCTATTTGGGGCCCATTCCTTTTAGAGTGTGCATATTTGAAGTTTTGTAACGCCAATGTCTAAGGTTCATTTGGGCCAACAAGCTAAGAAGACTGTCCGCGTACACTTACGTTTTTAGGTTTTATTTAATTTGAATGGTCAATATTGTTTTTCTTTAGTTTTCTGTCGTTGTATTTATGAATAAAAAAACCTACAAGCCAAATTATACCACCTACAAGGGTTAAATAATGAGAAAAAGATAGAAGTTCAGCTAGCTCTGCATCTACAAATTTGCGACCTATTCTAGCTATTAATGCTATCATAATTATACCAAAACCAATTTTTTGTAGTAGACTGTTATTATTCATATAGGTAGTTATCTACTGTATAAGTAGAAAAAATAAAATATTGTTACATAAATATCTGGATTAAATGTTTGTAGAGCTAAAAATGGTAATGTGTTTGTGCACGAAACGAAGATGTACATGCGCCCTAACCATTACATTTAGAATCTGATACGCTGTTTGTTATAGGTTGTGTTAGGCAACCGTATTGCTATGCAGATTGGTTTATTTTTCTAATGATGTATGAAATAAAAATACCGAAGGTGCCTATAGAAAGTATTGTGCTTACTAAAAAGGCAATAATTACTACTGACTAGACCAAAGTCTCAATCCTTTGTTTTAACTATTAAAGAACTGGACTAGGTTTTTTATAGGATACGTTGTTGGCGGTAGTTTTTTATATTGTCTTCAATTGTTTTTGCATAAAGAAGCATGAAATTATTAATGGATTTATGGATATTAGTTGCTCTAATATTTAATTCATAAAGTTTATCGAAATCCAATAATTCTACATTTCCATTAGCGTTTTCTATCTTAATGTTTTTAAAATCTAATTCCCCACTTTTACTATAATGAAACAAATATCCGTGAACTATTGTATTTCTAATTTTGTTAAGGTCTTTCAATTCAGCGTTTATTTTTTTCCAAACACCAATAATTTCAGAATTGGAATATATTTTAATTATCGAATATATTTTGTCGATTAATTTTCCGGCTGTAAAAAATGTTGTCAATTCCGTTTTTTGAACTTCATTTAGTCCTAAAACTCCATTTGTAAAGTCCCTTAACCTGTTTTCAACTTTTTGAAAAAGTAAAATATATTGACCAATTTGCTGAGTTAGATTTATACTTAAACTGCCTAAAGGCATTCCGATTTCCTCAATTCCGAACATTTGAACTTTTCCCTCTAATAAAATCCCAACAGAATTGTTTGGTTTGTCTATTAGTTGAACAATTCCTTGTCCTTTTTTAGTTTGGACAAGTAGCCCAATATTAAAGTCAATCCAATCTAGTTTCATTTAATTTGGGAAATTACAGGCGACGTGTTTGTATATGATTTGTTACGTGGTTAAACAACTAATTTTAGCAAAGAAAGAAAGACCGAATAGAAAATCCGCTAGGGTTTTCAGAAGTAGGCGAGAATAAGTAATTACTTATGGCCATTTTTCCTAAATTACTAAAATTATAAAAAACTGATTATTAGTGGTTTTTGTTTTTAAACAATTTTAAAATCATCAATCTATAAGAAAAGAAGAGTTGTGCAACGGGTACCATTGTTAGTTACTTTTTATTTTTAATTTAATAAATGCTCTCATCATTGGATTCGCAAACCTATATCTTGAATTTATTCCTTTACCAATTTTGTCTAATACATTACCTCTTTCAGCTTCACACAACTGTTTTAAATTATAAGAAATAGAGTCCCCTTTTACATCTTTTCCTGTTAGTTTATTGTAGTTTTCTAATATGTCTGCTTTACTAAAGCAATTATAGTTGTCTAATGGTGATAGTGCACAGGCATAAAGAATAGATTGCCATTTAGAAGAAGTAGCACTACTTATTGCAGCCAATCTATATGAGGATTTTAACTGCTCATTAGTATTTTCAATCCCTTTTTTGATGGCAATATTTAAATACGATTTAGAAAATTCTTGTTTATTATTTTCAATTATCTCTTTTGCACCATATTTACAAATTAGATGTATGTAATGAGGGAATCCTGATGCAAATTCAACAATTTCTTCTTTAACACTTTTCGGTATTGAAATTTCTAATTTCTCAAGTCCTTTCTCAATGATTTCAGTTGATTCAGATTCAGACATTCTAGGCATTTTAACCTGTTTTAAACATCTTTCTAAACTCTGATGATTACCAATTAGACTTTCTATGTCGTCCGCAATTCCTACAAGAACGATTGTTGAATTTTGAACATTGTCAGAAAATGATTTTATTAAATCAGCAAAACTTTCTCTGGTTTCTTGGTCAGTTATATTATCAAATTCGTCAAAAATGAATAAGAAGTAATGACTTAAAGACGAAATAATGTTTATAATATCAGCTTCAAAATTTAATGATTGAGGATTTAGGTTATTACCAAGATTAACTAAACTCTTTTTTTCTGCAGCATTAAACCCAATTCCTTTTGTAGTTTTAGAAAATTGAATTTTATTAAACGCCTGTTGCCATAATGAAACAAATGTGTCTTTTCTATTACAAGTAATTTTTATTGGGTAAAGATTTGTAATAGATTCTGACATTATATTTGCAAGAGAAGTTTTGCCAACGCCTCTTTCACCATAAACAATAGCGTGTTGCCCTGATTCTTTTATTGCATCACAGACTTTTTGAAGTTGACTTATTCTTCCGTAAAAAAATTCTTCTTTTTTTATTGGTGTAACTGGTGAAAATACCCATTTTAATGCTTGTAATTTTTCTTCTTTTGTCATTAGGTTTTTGTTGTGTTCAAATTGCAACTAACAACTGTATATACCTACCATAGTACATATATACCGCTATTCTTGTATAAAATTAAAGTTTGGTTTATTCCATCACTGAGCAATTTAAAAACCCTATCCTATTCTATTTTACAGAAAAGCGTAATCCCCAAATAAGAAAACGAAACAACGTATTCCACCTAATTTCCATTTTGGACAACTTATTTAGAAAATGGGTAAAGTGCTTCTAGAAGAATAGCGGGAATTTTGCTGTATGAAAAAAATAGCTAACATCGGAATATTTACCATACTGTTCGTAAGTAGTTTAACGATTATGGTGGGTACGGTTATAGCACCTTCGCTATCGGGTATCGTACAACACAAGAACTTAGGTTTTTCGCCCGGTTGGTTAATTACCTTGCCCTCTTTGGGAGTGGTTGTTTTTGCCCCTTTTGTAGGTAAATTGTTGCACAGGTTGGGCACTATAAGACTCTTATGTTTGGGCTTAATACCGTATGGCATTTTGGGGTTTATAGGAGCCTATATATCCAATGACTTTTTATTGATTTTAGATCGCTTTCTGTTGGGTGCCGCAACGGTGGCCGTGCAGGTATCGGTAACGGCCTATATTGCGGAGTGTTTTGCAGGCAAAGAGCGGATGAAGATGATTGCTTGGCAAGGTATGGCTATAGAATTGGGTGGGGTTGTTTTCTTGGCCATTGGTGGTATACTCGGAGAAATAAACTGGCAATTTCCTTTTTACATTTACTTAGTTGCTTTACTATGTCTTGTATTGGTATTGAAAACATTGCCCAAAACGCCTTCTGTAAAAGAACATGAAGAGGATGTTTCAGATGCGGAAAGTAAGGGCTCGTCTAAGGTGTGGCTCATATTCGGGTCCTCGCTATTGGCCATGATGCTCTTCTTTATCGGTTTTGTTACCTTGCCCTTGTACTTGCCAGGTTCCTTTGGTTTTGGAGAGTCGGAAACGGGTTATTTTATGGCGGCCATATCGGTAGTGGCCATTTTAACGGCCAGCCAAATGCCAAAAATGGTGCATTTAGTGGGAGATGGAAAAACAGTAGCACTCGGATTTTTGTTTTTTATGCTTGGGTATGTGGTCTTGGCAGTATCTAGCAGTTGGTTGTTTTTATTGTTTACCATTCTTTTTATAGGTGTCGGTTTTGGTTTTACCATTCCCTTATTAAACCATATGATGCTAGAGGCGAGCACCCCAAAAAACCAAGGGCGGAATTTGGGCTTGTTTTCGATGGGGGTTTTTGGCGGACAGTTTTTATCCACCTTTATAGAGTATATATCCAACGATTACAAGGCCGTTTATACCGTGGCGGCTACTATGGCCCTAATTATTGGATTTGTTATTTACTTTTTGTTTCAAAAAATAAATAAGAACTGAATGATATTCCAGATTGGTTGACCAATTGTAGAATTCAATTTCTTGGGTGCTGTTTCTTGTCTTATACCTAAAAGGGAGACATGGTATTTGTTAATATGATAATTAACATTCTATTTAACAGTATTTTTATTTGATTTTTTCATTGTAGTCATAATTTTAATAAAAATAATTTATCAAAATGGTTGATTTGGCAGAAATATGATAATCAGGTCTAAATCTACTATATCTATTCTTTTAGTCCTTATTTTTATGATGGGACTGACCCAGAGAACCATCGCGGCCTATTCCGATGATTCTTCTATTGTCATGGAATTGGAACACCATGATGGTCAAAATGATTCTGAACCCGAACCTGATATTGATGAAGATGTTCTAGGCTTGGACATACCTTTTAATGAAACACTACTAGCCGATACTATTTTAATGTTATATAGAACTGAGATTTCTATAAACTCAGATGGTGCCAGTCAAAGAATGGGCACATCACAACCCACCCCTCCTCCAGAATACATAGGTTAATATATGATATGTATATATCCCTAAGGGGGCATATACACTTTTAATCCGTTTACTAATTATTGGTCATATATACCATTGGCCCCTTTGTGGTACTAGTGGTACATAGACTTTATATTCTTAACCTATATTTTCATGAATTTATTTAAACACTGGAAAAAGGACTTGCCTGCAAGTCTTGTTGTGTTCTTTGTTGCGTTACCTTTATGTCTTGGTGTAGCCCTTGCCAGCGGGGCACCACCGTTTGCCGGTCTTATTGCCGGTTTTGTTGGAGGGGTCTTGGTGGGTTACCTATCAGGTTCCTCTATAGGGGTAAGTGGCCCGGCAGCCGGTTTGGTGGTCATTGTTTTAAATGCCATAACCGATTTGGGCAGTTATGAACTGTTTCTTACTTCGGTAATCTTGGCAGGTATCATACAAATTTTATTGGGCGTATTTCGCGCAGGCATTATTGGTTATTATTTTCCTTCGGCCGTAATCAAGGGAATGTTGAGTGCTATCGGAATCATGATTTTTGTACAACAGATACCCTTGGCGTTTGGTTTTAGCGGTGATGTAAACACCGATCGGATCGATTTTAGCGGTCTCCATGACCAGATTACCCTAGGGGCGGTATTCGTTACTTTTATATCGTTGAGTATACTATTGTTTTGGGACGGTATTTTAGCCAAGAAAAATAAAATATTTAAACTGGTTCCGGCACCGTTGATCGCTGTGGTATTTGGAATTATTATCTATGTTACCATAGGGCAATCCGGTTTGTTCGCCCTTCATGAAAGTCAACTGGTACGGGTACCGGTCCCACAAGATGTGACGTCTTTTCTTGGACAGTTTACGTTTCCTGATTTTTCGGCCCTGACCAATAGCAATGTGTACGTAACGGCATTCACCATAGCCATCGTAGCAAGTTTGGAAACTTTATTGAGTGTTGAAGCCTCCGACAAACTGGACCCTCTTAAACGACAGACACCTACCAATAGGGAATTGATTGCACAAGGAGTCGGAAACACGGTTTCGGGCTTGATCGGTGGTATTCCCATTACGCAAGTGGTCGTACGTAGTTCTGCCAATGTAATGAGCGGCGCAATGACCAAATTGTCAGCAATTATACACGGTCTGTTGATCTTGCTGAGTGTTATTGCCATACCTACTTTGCTGAACCTTATACCACAGGCAGTCTTGGCCAGTGTACTTTTGGTAATCGGTTATAAATTGGCAAATCCCAAGGCTTTTGTGCAAATGTATAAATTGGGAAAGACCCAATTTATACCCTTTATTATAACCGTAGTGGGTATTGTGTCTACAGATTTGTTAAAGGGAATAATGGTCGGGTTGACCGTAGGGCTGATCACCGTTCTTTTAAAGTCTTATTACAATTCGCACCAGTTGCTATTAAAGGAGTACAAGGGCAAAAAGAATCTTTTTCATATCAATTTTGCGGAAGAGGTTACTTTCATTAACAAGGGGCGAATTATTAAGGAGCTGGATGCTTTGGAAGAAGGAGCTTATCTAGAATTGGACTTTAGAAAAACCAAGGTGTTGGACTATGATATTTTGGAATACCTGGACGAGTTCTCCGTCAAGGCAAAAAACAACAACATACATATTAAAATAATTGCGGAAAAAGAAACCTTGGACAATCCGGAAAGTTTTAGAAAATACTTTGGCCACCAAGTGTTTCAAATGGAACATTGAAACTGAAAAACTATGAAATCGGACTTTTATAAAAGCTTAATAGAGAATAACAAAAAATGGGTACAGTCTAAATTGGAAGATAATCCTGAGTTTTTTGAAAAACTGAAAAAAGGACAACAACCACCATTGCTATGGATCGGTTGTTCAGACAGCCGTGTACCTGCCAATGAGATTATTGGGGCACAGCCAGGAGAGGTATTTGTACATAGAAATATTGCCAATATGGTGGTACATTCAGATATGAACATGCTCAGTGTATTGGATTATGCCGTCAATGCCTTAAAGATCAAACATATTATTGTTTGCGGGCACTATGGTTGCGGAGGTGTACAAGCTGCTATGGGAAATAAATCGTACGGTTTGGTAGATAATTGGATTCGTCATATAAGAGACGTCTATAGACAACATCAAGATGTTTTGGCTAAAATAGAGGATAATTCTGAACTTTTTGATCGCTTTGTTGAGTACAATACGATGGAGCAAGTGTATAACTTGGCAAAGACTTCAATTGTTCAAAATGCATGGGAAAGGGGACATGACCTAAACCTGCATGGGTGGGTATATGGTGTAGGAACGGGAATTGTCAAAGATCTGAAGGTTAATTTTAACTGTAACTCGCAACTGGAAGAGTTTTATAGGCTTGCGGTTGTTTAAGGTAGATACCATACCTTGTTTGTTTAGATCTTTAGATTATCTCAAATGATATAAAATATAGGGCTTAAAAGGTAGAACGGAGAAATTCTATTTACTTTTGGGGCAATCCCAAAAGTAAATGGATACACCTAATTGGAAAGATAAAATTCTGATTTTAGAGAATTTCGAAAGCAATGATGAATTGCTTTCCGGTAACTCTATGGGAATTTATGTTGAGCGCAATGCAGAAAATGGCCTGTTGGTTCATTTTAAACCGTTAAACGAGGTTTTTAAGAACGAGGTCTTTAACGATAATCCAGGGACGTTGTTAAATTTTGAACGAGACCTTATAGATGAGGATGATGTTGAATATGCCTTGGACGTTATGTTCCTCTTTAATAGATATCCGCAGTTTCATTTGCGTAAGAATGATGAGGTAAGACAGCTACATAAGCTATTGGATCTGTTGAAGGAAGAGTTTTATAGCGATTCGGCCTCGTATGTAATGCTCAAGACCTTGTTGAAGGTCTTGCTGCTACACCTGATCCGTTATCAAAACGATGGGTTTTTGCAACAAGACCTGCAACAAAAAAGGGTTTTTAGGTTTTTAGAACTCATGGAGACCCATTTTTTACAACAGACCAATGCAGCGTTTTATGCCCGAGAACTAGGGGTTAGCGTAAAACGGTTGAACCAAATACTTAAGGAAAAGTTGCAAATGACCGCAAAACAGGTCATTCGGCAGCGCCAGATTACCGAGGCAAAACGAAGGTTGGTAAAAAGCGATATTTCGGTGAAAGAACTGGCCTTTGAGCTGGGCTTTGATTCTATGAGTAGTTTTTCGCGCTTTTTCAAGAAAAATGTAGGGGTAAACCCTTCTATATTCAAAGATAAGCACCTATAGGGTTTAATGGGCTTTTTTGTAAAGTTCTATGGCCTTTAAATAGTTTAATCCTCCGTCTTTGGTTTGGTCATTTATAAATCCATTAAGTTCTGGATGATTTTTTTGGATCCAATCTACTAGCTCATCTCTATTTTTAACAAATGTTATTTCGTTAAATATCAGATATTTGGTTTTTTCGACCCTATTTATTTTATCGTTGTTAAAGAGAATGGTTTCATTGGTTACGATTGGCCCGTTGTGTAGAAATGAAATTCTTTTGTCCGTTTTAGAAATTTTTGCCCTTACGACTCCATTTACTTCCTCCATTACAAGAATTTCGTAAGTTGGGTCAAAAACAGAATCCCATTTTATCCATTCTACATATTTTTTTAATGGAAAAACTTCTTCGTAATCATACTCATTTTCCCTGATCAAAATGGTGTCCGACAATATATTTGCTATTTCAGAATCATCTGAGTCATCAAGTGCCTTATAATATTTTTTTGCGATTTCAAGTTTATAAAAATATTTTTCAGAAGTTTTACAGGATACCAATCCAGTAAGCATGAAAAGCAATGTTATGATAATTTTGTTCATCTATTATTTATTGGGTAAAATATAATAATACACTTATTATCAGTGATTTGAGAGGATTTGGGGGGCTTTTATATCAAAGATAACAAAGTTGGGTGGTATGTTTTTGAATTATATTAACCACCTGTAATTAATTATAAATGAGGGAGTTCTAATTCAGTTATGTTCTAATGGTTTGGGCAATATGTGATAGTGCTGGTGGGTTTGCAATCCAATATGTTATTACTGCTATATCTGATTTTTTTATAAGGTGCTAATAGTTAGGCTTTTAAGATTCTTTCGACTTTTTCTGTTGGGTCTTTTTTATGTTAAGGCCCAGCTCATTTTCTAGTTCGCGTTTTCTTTGTTCCAATCTGTTTAGCCTTTTTCTATCTTGTTTTTGCCAAATAAAGTGTGCCAAAAATGAGAAAAAGGTATAGAGTACCGCCGTTAATATTACAAGCTCTTTATATTCGAGACCGCTTGTCTCCATCGCAGATTTACTTCTGCCCAATTGATCCACGCTTACATAGGTAGGCGCCCAGATGGCAAAAAAGATTCCGAACCCTATTACTTTCCATAAGTTTTTTACAAAAAAGCCCGAGTTTCTTATGGTAGACCTAATTCTGGCCCTAACCACAATTAACTCTTTTTCTTTATAATAGCGGGACATCAAAATTATATGAATTACTGGCTGTGTTCTTAAAAATAGGATATTTGAGTAATAACGGTCGTGTGTAGTCTTAAATTTTTGATGTGTAAAGGTTTTAGGCTACCGAACGATTGGATTCATAGATGTTCTATTTTTGTAACTATGGGTTAGCGGGCCATATGGTCTTGAACCTTACACAGACCACGGGCATTTCTTCTGTAGGACTGTCACCACTTTCCTCTAAGATGGCTTTAAAAAAATTCCAATGAGCTTTTTTCCATTTTTTTAACGGTTCAATATCCGTTCCCATATCCGATTGGGCATATGTTTCTGAAATTTCGTTGAATGGTATAAGGTCCACACTTTTATTTTCGATGATGGCTATCGCTTTCCCGTTATAATCGGTTACAATTTGTTTGGCGCCCACTTTTGGCAAATCCACCTTATATTTTTTGTATAGACTAAGAAGTCCGGAAGAAGCACTCTTTTTTCCGTTGAGTGTCAGTTCTGCCAATCTGTTCGCGTCGTCTTCGTTATCATGAAAAAAATCGGATTCGGGTATTTCCTCGTTTTCTGATTTCGGATTTGCCGTTACATAGTCGCTCCACATTTCATAAACGGATTTGTCCACCTCATTTTGGGCCTCCGTTTGTAGGTTTAAAGGTGTTTCTTCAGTTGTCTTTGTTTTGGTTTCGCTTTTACAGCCTATAAAGATGAATAAAAGGGCAATCGTCAGGTTTCTCATAGTTTTAATGTTGTAGCTAGTAGTGTTTATACATACCGATAGATTTATTGGACAGCTGATACTGGTAATTTTTAACCGATCCGTGTTCCGTTTTTTACCGCTCTTTCGGGTTGTATCAAAGTTACTTCCTTATTGTCGCCGATACCGCCCAAGACCAAACATTCGCTCATCATATTTGCTATTTGCTTGGGAGGGAAGTTGACCACTGCGATTACTTGCTTTCCTATTAATTCGTTAACGGAATATAGCTTGGTGATCTGGGCAGATGTTTTTCTTGTGCCCAATTCCCCGAAATCGATGGTCATTTTATAGGCCGGATTTCTTACCTCTTTAAATTCTTCGGCGTTAATAATAGTGCCTACCCTCATTTCAACTTTCATAAACTCGTTCCAGGTCAATTGTTGGTTTTCTATCATTTTCATGGTTGTGTTTAATAAAGTAATCTTAAGGTTTATTATATGATAGTTGGTTAAGTTGTGTTTAAGCAAGGTGGTTGTTTGCAATATATATTAAAACGTTTCCTGTTTTTTCTCCTTTTATTACATATTCGTAGGCTTTTGATATATCATCCAATTGATATTCGCGATCTATGACCGGTTTAAATTTTTCTGTCTTCAAAAGATTACTGATATATGGTATTGTTTTCTGTTTGTCAAAAGGTATGGGGAAAATTACTTTTTTGTTGTTAATGGCATTGAGCAAGGGGTAAAAAACATTCTGGGAATAAGGCCCTAATTCAGAAGAGATATAAACCCCATTTTTATTTAATATCGGCTTACACTTTCCAAAAGTACTTTTGCCGACCGTATCGAATATAAAATCATAAGTATCGTTTTGGTCGGTAAAATTTTCCTTAGTGTAATCAATAAATTTATCGGCACCCAGACTTTTTATAAGTTGTGCGTTCTTTGTGTTGCCGGTAGCGGTTATTTTTACATCATATTGCCTAACAAATTGTAACAGGGCAGAACCGATCGCCCCTGTTGCCCCATTGATCAAGATACGCTGTCCCGATTTAATTTTTACCTTATGTGTAAACGAGTAGGCGTAATGCGCACCTTCTAAACTTGCGGCAGCTTGTTTATGATCAATGTTCTGTGGTACGGTAAAAAGGTTTTTTACTGTGGTGGTTAAGTATTCGGCTTGTGATTCGGATCCAGTGTCATTGAAGCCAAATACTCTATCTCCCTTATTTAAAGACTTAACATTGGCACCAATAGAAATCACTTCCCCGGAAAAATCGGTCCCGACTATAATTTTTCTTGGTTTAAACAGGCCCAGAACAAACCTCATGATAAATGGTTTGGCGGTAAGATTGGCACAATCTGTCCTATTTACTGTGGTAGCATAAACCTTGATCAATACTTCATTGTCTTTTGGGACAGGCCTTTTTACCTCCTTAACGCATAATTGTCTTGGGGAACAATAATTTCTACGTATCGCTGCTTTCATTTTTATTGATCATTATCTAATACGGTATGGCCGCACGTGTGTAAGATGTTGTTTGAGGTGGACTATAAATATAGTTGAAATGCTTTTTAATAAAAACTAAAGGGGAAACAGAACATATCTATAATATGCACATAATTTAATCTTTACTTTTAGTTAATGTCCCGTAGATGGATTTTTGATTTATTTGTGTCCATGCATATAAGCGATACAAACCGGATTTCTTCCTATGAACTGATGGAACGAATTAAAGATTCTGACGAATTGGCGCTTCGAATCCTATATGATAGATTGTGGAAAAAAATGTATGTATTGGCCTTCGGTATTTTACGTGACGAAGCGGTTTCTAAAGATATCGTGCAAGAAGTATGGATAGATCTGTGGGAAAGACGAAGTACGGTTCAAAACCAGAATATTGAAGCCTATATGATGAAGGCTACAAGGTTTAAGGTATATAAGGCCTTAAGGGATACGACCAAGACGAGTGCCGTTACCGAACTTTTTTTAGAGCAATTAAAAACACCTGAGTCCGAAGGTGCCTTGCAAAAAATATACGAGGAGGAAACAGCTTCTAGAATTGAGGAAGCGGTAGGTAAGCTCCCCAAAAAATGCAACCAGGTATTTTGTTTGAGTAGGGAAGAAGGTTTTGCGAACGCCGAGATTTCTAAAATGTTGAATATATCCCAAAGAACTGTTGAGACCCATATTTCCAACGCCATAGTTCGCATAAAACGAGAGCTTACGATATCTGTACTGGTACTCTGTTTTTCTTTTTTTTAAAAAAATCAAATTTCTTTTACGTGTGGTTGCCGTGTTCTGGTATATAAAGGTAGAACACAGAAAATGACCGAAAAACAATTTCAAGACCTTTTAGATAGATATCTACAAGGAAAGACAACGCCCGAGGAAGAAAAAATCTTAAATGATTTTGAAGAGTATGCCATTTCCCGAGCAGAAGGGCATGTTTTTAAAACCGAGGAGGGTCAAAGAAAGGTACAGCAAGAGATTTATACTAATATAAAGGCACGGACCCAAAAAAGTACAACTAAATGGAAATGGATGGGGGTAGCGGCTTCATTGGCTATCCTTTTAGGACTTGCCGGCTTTTTCTACAATACGGTTTTTCCTAAGACAGTTGTAATTGCCAATACAACAGAAACTTTTAAAGTGGCTACCCTAAAAGATGGTAGTCGAGTAACGCTGAATACCAATAGTACATTACGATTTACCAATGATCATAATGGTCTACGGCATGCAGAATTGCAAGGTGAGGCCTTTTTTGAGGTGGCCAGGAACGAGCAAAAACCCTTTGTTGTACAAACAGGATACCTTAGTACCAAGGTTTTGGGTACCAGTTTTAATATTAAGGAAACCGATAGTGCGATAAACGTTACCGTGGCTACAGGGCTGGTGCAGGTTTCCGATGTGGATAACGCGGTACGGTTGAGCCCCAACCAAAGGGTGGTTTACGATACAAGGTCCAAATCTTTGCGGAGGTCCGAAACAGACCATAATCTCTATACTTCTTGGTATAAGGAAAAGGTTGATTTTAACGGTGTTAAAATGGGCGACTTGGCCGTGTACCTAAAAAAAAGGTATGGTGTAAACATACATTTTCTACACAAAGACATTGGGGCCGTTCAAATGACATTGTCTATCTCTAAAGATGAAACCTTGGCCGAGGTAATAGATACAATCAACTATATCACTGAATTAGAATTAACCAAAACTCCACAGAATGAAATAGAAGCCAAATTTAAAAACCAATAAAAAATAGAAGGGTCTGCTGCCACAGACCCCTCCGATGTAAGCGTCGAATGTCAAAAAAATAAACAACACTTAATATGAAAATAGAATTTAATTTTTTAAAACCTAAACTGTCCATATTGGCACTCCTATTCTTCGTAGGGGCCTATGCTTCTGGCAGTTCAAACGGGCCAAATATAAGTATTAAACTTAAAGATGCTAGGCTTGTAGATATTTTTTCCGAGCTGGAAGAAAAGACGGATTATGAATTCAGTTACGGACAATTTATACTTGAAAACAAACAAAAATACTCCGTAATCCAAGAAAATAGTCCGTTGGTAAAAGTGCTCGAAGAACTTTCGAAAAAGGCGCATTTTGTCTATAAAGTAAATCAGAGACAAGTACTGGTGGCACAGGGCTCTGATAAGGGTATGGTACAACAAGAAGCAGTGATCCAAGGGTCGGTAATAGATAATGAGGGCAACCCGTTACCGGGCGCCACTATTATGGAAAAAGGAACCACGAATGGAACCACGACCGATTTTGATGGTAATTTCACCATCAAAATATCGGGAGCCACTGCTACCATACTGGTGTCATATATCGGATTTGAAACACAAGAGGTTAGCGCTACAATGGGCACTGGTCTTGTAGTGGAATTACAGCCAGATGCCAACGCTTTGGAAGAAGTAGTGGTCGTTGGTTACGGAAAAAAGAGTAAGGAGAAATTAATAGATGCCGTTAACAAAGTAGATGTTTCTACTATAGAAAACAGACCGTTGTCCAATGCGGCCAATGCATTGCAAGGTGCCAGCCCCGGGTTGAACATTGTACAGTCTAGCGGTAAACCTGGAGACGCACCTATTATCAATATTCGAGGATTTACTACTATAAATGGGGGTTCGCCATTGGTAATGGTAGATGGTGTAGAAGGGGATATCAACAACCTGAACCCGGACGATATAGAGTCCATTAGTGTGTTAAAAGATGCCGGCGCCTCTGCCGTTTATGGTGCGAGAGGTGCATTTGGGGTGGTGTTGGTAACGACCAAAAAAGCAAGAAAGGGAGACTTTACCATTAACGTAAACCATACCACTGCTTTTAGTTCGCCTACAATGAATACCGATTTTTTAACCGACCCCTATGAGTCTACCATGTTGGTGGACGAGGCTTTTAGAACCGCTGTAGGAAGATCGTATACCGGTTATACCGAACAAGATTATGCGGCCCTTTTAGAGGTTTCGCAAGACCCATCAAAGGCAAGGGTAGTAACCGATATTCGTAATGGTAGGGAACAATATGTACATTATGGGGCCACCGATTGGTGGAACACCTTCTTTAGAAAAACCTCACCTTCCAATATCACCAATGTATCGCTATCTGGAGGGTCCGAAAAAGTAAGAACTTTCTTCTCTTACAGAAACTACCAATCTACAGGAATTCTTAAGGTTCAAGATGATATCTACAAACAGTACAATGTTAGGGGAAAGTTGGAAGTGGAAGCCAAAAAATGGTTAACCTTTAGCAATAACATGCAATACAACCGTTCTAGCGACCTACAACATGGCGGTAGCCAATACGGTAGTTATTCCGATCCGTGGAGCAGCCTTATATGGGTACATGCATTACCTGCCTACGTGCCCGTTAATCCAGATGGTAATGCCCTCTGGAGAACGGAGCTGAATAATTATACCGTTGGTGATGGGGTATATGCAGCTCTTTTGCATGGCAAATCAAAACAGGAAACCGATAACCAAGAGTTTTCCAATATTGCAACGGCGATTGTTACGCCTTTCGAGGGAATGGAGATAACAGCGAGTTATGCCTTGCGAAAAATGACTTACAACAGGTATCAAAGATCAACGAGAATACCTTATTCCATTTTTACCGATGAAGTGGGTATTATGGGTAGCGATCGGTTAACGGAGTACAATAGCCAGGCTAGCTATAATGCTTTTAATATCTATGGTGAGTATAGAAAGCAGTTGTCAGATCACTTTGTGAGTGCCATGGTAGGTTTTAACCAAGAGTCGTACGGAATAAAAAATATACAGGCCAGTAAGTTGAACAGTATATCCGATGACCTAAATTCATTGGGCTTGGCAACTTCCAATGCAGAGGCTACGGGCAGTGCTTCGGCATGGGGTTTACAAGGTCTTTTTTACAGGTTGTCTTACGATTACAAGAAAAAATATCTTTTAGAGCTGAACGGTAGATACGACGGTTCTTCAAGATTTCCGTCAGAATATCGATGGGGGTTCTTTCCATCCGTATCGGCAGGGTGGATCGTATCCAACGAAGATTTCCTGAAAGAAAGCAATGTTGTAGATCAGTTTAAATTAAGGGCATCCTATGGTTCTCTAGGAAATCAAAATATAGATGATTATGCCTATATACCTACGTTGAACAAAGACATAGATACCGGCTATGCCATTGACGGAAGTACTTTGGACTATATAGAATCCCCTAGTTTAAATCCTAAGGAAATAACTTGGGAAGAGGTAAAGACCTTGAACCTTGGGGTGGATCTTGCGTTCTTTAAGAATAGACTGACCACTAATTTCGACTGGTTTCAAAGAGATACTGAAGGTATGCTTACCCAAGGTGCCACCTTGCCAAGTGTATTGGGTACCGAATCTCCGCAAGAAAATGCTGCCGATCTAAGAACCCGTGGGTTTGAATGGTCTTTAGGGTATCATGATTCTTTTGAACTTGGTAAAGACACATTTAGTTTCTCTATCGTAGGTTCTCTATCTAACTCCAAGACCAAGATCACCAGATTTGATAACCCAACCAATAGCTTATTGGATTACTATGAGGGTATGACCATTGGTGAGTTATGGGGCTATGATGTAGACGGTCTTTTTCAATCGGAAGAAGAAGTTGCAGTACATGCCGATCAAACAAGGGTTTCCAATAGAATTGTGGCCGCTGGAGGTCTTCAGCCAGGAGATGTAAAGTATAACGACCTAAATAACGATGGTGTTATAGACGAAGGTGAAAATACCTTGGACAACCCTGGTGATCGTAGGGTCATTGGTAATACCGCACCACAATATCTCTATAGTTTTAAGATAAATGCCGATTACAAAGGTTTTGATCTGTCCGCCTTTTTTCAAGGGGTGGGTAAACAAGATTGGTATCCAAACAGAGACTCTAGATTGTTCTGGGCCATGTACAATAGACCTTACGATTCGTACATCAGAAAAGATTTGGTCAATGATATCTGGACTCCCGAGAATACAGATGCATACTATCCAAGGTTGTTCGGTTATATAGCCCTTTCCGATAGCGATGCCCTAGGAGCCGTTAACAACAGGTATCTACAAAACATTGCCTATTTAAGAATGAAGAACATTACGCTGGGGTATACCTTGCCGGCCAAGGTTATAGATCGTTTGCCTTTAAGTAAGCTAAGAATTTATTTCAGTGGAGAAAATTTATTGACCTTTACCAAGCTTACCGATTATATAGATCCCGAGGCCGCTGGTAACTCGGTTAACCTAAACTCTCCCTCTACCTCTACAAATAGAAGTACAGCACAGAGCGTACCATTTTCAAAAATTTATTCACTAGGTGTTTCATTACAATTTTAAAAACATACATTATGAAATTTAATTATTTAATATTGATCTGCATGCTGATATTAAGCAGTTGTAGTGATGACTTTTTAGACAAGGAGCCCCTATCTGACGTTACACCGACCACTTTCTTTTTAAAGTCCAGTGACTTGGAACTTTATACCAACGGTTTTTATAGAATGTTTCCAAGTACTGGTATATATGACGGTGATGAAAGGGCCGATAACATTATAGCCACAACCTTAAGTGAAGAGATGCGTGGTGCCAGAACCGTACCTACTACCGGTGGCGGATGGGATTGGGAATACCTTCGGGATATTAATTATTTTCTTGAGAATTACGAGAAATGTGAAGATGAAGCGGCCAAATTGCATTATGGAGGGGTTGCCTATTTTTTTAGGGCATACTTCTATTTTGAAAAATTAAAGCGATTTGGAGAAGTGCCTTACTACGAAGGTACAATTGAAGCGGACGATACCGAGAGCCTTCAGGCCCCTAGGGAAAGCAGACAGTTTATAGCCGATAAGATTCTGGAAGATTTGGACCGGGCCATCGATAATCTAAACGAAGAGGTACAGGCATATCGTATTACCAAATACAGTGCCTTGGCCTTAAAATCCCGTGTGGGTCTATATGAGGGGACCTATGAGAAGTATCGTGACATTTCTGGGTATGAAAAATACTTGAACGCGGCTGTGGAAGCTTCTTTACAATTAATGGAAGATTCCCCATACGCGGTGTATAGCACAGGAAACACTGCAGAGGATTACATGAACCTGTTCAACTCGCACGATGCCCAGACCGCTGAGGTTATTTTAAGCAGGCAGTTTTCACAGACCGTGGCAGTAGATCATAATGTAAATTATTACACTACAACTTCTTCGTACGGTAGACCCGGAATGCCCAAAGATTTGGTGAACAGTTATTTAATGACAGATGGGTCTAGATTTACGGACAATGCCGGTTATGATCAAATGTTCTTTACAGATGAGGTTCAGAATAGGGATCCACGATTATCACAGACCATAAGAACCCCAGGGTATACCAGAAAAGGTGAAAGTATGGAGTTGGTTCCTAATTTGGGTGCTACCATGACAGGATACCAACTTACCAAGTATGTTACAGAGCCTGTTTATGATACCTACGATGAGTCTATTGGGGATCTTCCGATTTTAAGGTTCGGTGAAGTTTTGTTGAATTATGCAGAGGCGAAAGCGGAATTGGGAACAATGGAACAATCCGATTTGGATCTATCCATACAATTGTTGCGTAACAGGGTAGGTATGCCTGCCATGAACTTAAGCGATGCCAATAGCGATCCCGATTCATTTTTAGAAGATCAATATCCTACCGTAACCGGAGCCAACAAAGGGGTGATTCTAGAAATAAGAAGAGAGCGTAGAATAGAACTTTATATGGAAAACTTTAGGTGGGACGATATAGTTAGGTGGAAATCTGGCCAAACATTGACCCAACCACTAAGGGGTATGTACTTTCCTGGAGCAGGGGAGTACGATCTGGATTCAGACGGTAATATAGATGTAGTACTGTTTGAAGGGGATGATCCAGCCGGACAAATGACGGGTGTACAATATATCAAAATTGGTTCGGATGTATTTTTTGATGAAAATGACCTGATCAACCCTCAACCCGATTTTAATACTAGGTCTTTTAACGAGGAAAGAGATTATCTGTATCCTATCCCAAGGGTAGAATTGCAATTGAATCCAAATCTGACCCAAAACCCCGGCTGGGAATAATTTGAACCACAAAAAAGGAAATGATGATTTCAAGATTTATAATATTGGTTTTTATGATCGGCTCTTTGGGTATGTATGCCCAAAAAGAAACCGATATAAAGGCAATGACCTTTAATATCAGATATGCGAGTCCGAAGGATGGAATCAATATCTGGGAAAATAGGCGCGACTGGCTTTGTAGCAGCATCAATTTTTTTGAGGTAGATGTTTTCGGGGCCCAAGAGGTAATCGAAAGTCAGTTGAACGATATGGTGGTAAGATTGCCACAATACGCATATGTGGGTATAGGTAGAAATGGAGGTAACGAAGGTGAATTTTGCCCTGTTTTTTACAAAAAGGCAACCTTTGACCTATTGGACAGCGGTACATTTTGGTTGTCTGAAACGCCTGCCAAGGTGAATTCGAAAGGTTGGGATGCCGCTTTGCCACGTATTATAACATGGGTAAAGCTAAAACATCTGGCCAGTGGTAAGGAGTTCTACTTTTTTAATGCCCATTTTGATCATAAAGGGGAAACCGCTCGTTTAGAAAGTGCAAAGCTTTTGAAAAAAATGGTTCAAAAAATAGCAAAGGACGATCCGTTTTTGATCAGTGGCGATTTTAACTTTCCGCCTTCCGCGGCACCCTATTCCGAATTGTTGAGCCCGAAAGAGGGCGATGCGAAGATCGTGGATAGTAAGACGCGTGCAAAAATGGTGTACGGTCCGTCTTATACCTTTAACGGGTTTATGTTGGAGCCCGACCAAGAGAGGGAACGAATAGATTACATTTTTACTAGTGAAGATGTAAACATTTTAAAACACCACACTATAGATGGGCAAAGAGGAGATACATATATCTCCGATCATTTTCCCATTTTGGTAGATGCGCGTTTCTAATAATATTTTTTTGAGTGCCGCCCATTTTGTTGGGCGGCTTTTTTATGGTCCCAATGGGTCATGTCCTTAAAATAAAAAGCTCTAAAACACATAAAAATGAAAAAAGAGAAAAACAGGATGCAGCGTTTCTGCCAGGTCGTGATCTTGATCTTATGTGCGGTTCAATTTACTTATGCCCAAGATGTGGCCATTACCCATGGCCCGTTTATTCAACATTTAACGGCCAATAGTGTGGTCATCAACTGGAGCTCCTCTGTAGATTGTATTTCGTGGGTAGAATATTACGAAGAGGACGGCTCTTATTTTTACCAAAAAGAACGTATAAAAGTATACAATGCCACAGGTGGATTAAAAAATATTGGCAAGCAACAATCGGTAACCATAGAGGGGCTTACCCCACAAACAAAATATGCCTATCGGGTGTACTCACAAGCAATAACCAAAGAGGGCGATATGGGTAAAGTGGCGGCTACAAGGGTATATAAAAAAGAACCGCTTTATTTTACAACTGCAGCTCCTAAAAAATCACGAACATCATGTGTTGTTTTAAGCGATATGCATGAAAATGGTCCTAAAGTAGGGAAGCTATTGGAGAACGTGGAATGGAACAAAACCGATTTTGTAATAATGGACGGTGACTTTGTAAACAATGCTACAGGAGAAGAGGCCATTTATAGTGTATTGGATACTATGGTAGACATATTTGCGCAAGAAAAACCACTCTATATGGTACGTGGAAATCATGAAACAAGGGGAGCGGTAGCACACAAATTGGATTCATACTTTCATTTCCCCAATAATCAATACTATTATACATTTTCATCTGGGAACACCTTTTTTATTGTGTTGGATTCAGGTGAGGATAAGCCCGATTCCGATATAGAATATAGCGGTATGGCCGATTTTGATGCATACCGTAGCAAGCAGGCCCAATGGCTTACGGAGGTAGTGGCATCGGAAGTCTTTAAGAAGGCGGAACGCAAAGTGGTGTTTATGCACATTCCTCCTTATAATAAAAAACAAGGTAGGGAGTGGCATGGCGAGCTGGAAGTGAGAAAAAAGTTTATGCCCATTTTAAACAAGGCAGCTATTGATCTGATGGTATGTGGCCATACACATTCTTATGCATTAGTGCCAGAGGCCACAGGCCGTAACAATTTTCCTATTTTGATTGTAGATCACGAGTCACGTGTAGACCTGACAATCGATAGCTCTGGTATCAGGGCAAAAAGAATCGGGATGGATTCTGAATTACTTTCAGAAGTATTCTTCGAAGACAAATAACCGGCCTTTTTTTATGGCTTGGCAATATTCGAAAATATTGTTGTTGAACGTTAATCGTTTCGGGGGATCCGTCCCCCAAACGATTTTCTTGTTTTTCTTACAAGGAGGTTATAAAGATTGGTGAGATTTTTTTAAACCCATCACCCGTTTACGCTGGTTTTTCATCATACTTTTAATTTTTGAATACACCAATAGGTACAGGGTAGCTGTGCCAAATGATATGAGAGTACCTAGATAGATGCCGAACAAGGGATAAACGATAGATACCGTTAATGAATAGATAATCAATGAAAACATCCCTATGGGAACATTTTTGATAACAGTATGTACATGCTCCTTTGAATAGGTATAATGAATGATCAACATTAATGGGAATAGGGTCGTGGGGAAAGCGGAAAAAAGTCCTGCCCAGTTAGGTCCCACGAATTTTGGTACACTGGTAATCAGTAAAATGATCAAAGCGGCAAAAAACGCCCTTACAAAGAGAATTTTAAAATTGAGTTTTGCCTTGGTCTCTATAGTTATGTTCTTTATGTTCTTAAATAGATAGATGTAAAGAAAAGCAAAGGCAATGGGTATGGTTATCGCTATAAAAATATTGATCTCAATAAGATGCAATAGCCAGACTATGATGAAGTACCCTAGTATTGCGGATAATGAAGAAAGCAGTATGTTTAATTTGACAAAGTATTTTGAGGCCATATAATAGACATACACAAAAGATAGGGCTGCGGTAAGGCCGATCATGTTATAAACGGCACTTGTGGCGGCATAATCGGGGTTTACTTCCAATCCGAAAAAGAATAATGTTATGGCGGAACCCGTAGGGTATCCTGATAAAATTCCGGCAACTTTCGGACTCACATTTTCAGCAAGAAGAGATAAGCCGATAACAAAGACAATAGCAACGATTAATTTAATTGCGAATAATAGTTCCATCATTTTTTATTGATCTTGATATTAATGGTAATCATACCGCTAGCCCAACAAATCAAAAATATGAGTAGGTAAGTTGTTTTTAGGGGTACGCCCTTTTTTAGGGAGTGCAAAATTCATGAAATAATCACTAATGTCTACCTTTTTTAAGAAGAAATGTCTTAGATAAAACGATTTTCTTGTTTTCTTAAGATCCCTATTTTTAATGAGGATTGTTTATTTCGTAGCAGATGCATTTTTGGTGTTCCGGATATGCTTTTAGTTTCGGGTGATCAAACGTTCCTATCTTTTTCATTCCAATTTTTTTCATCACGTTTTCCGATGCTGAATTCTGTAGGGTGCAAACTGCGATAATCCTTTCTAAGTGCAGATCGTTAAATACAAATTCAAGGCATTTTTGGGCACCTTCGGTGGCATATCCGTTGCCCCAACTACTTTTTTTTAATCGCCAACCAATATCCGTTGCCGGTGTAAACTCTGTTGTATAATCTTGGTAAAGGCAACCTATAAAACCAATTAGTTCTCCTGTCTTTAAAATTTCGGTAGCAAAGTAGGTGTATCCATTTTTTAGATAATGTTGTTGTAGTCTATCTATAAGCTTCAATGTTTCTTCTTTGCTCAGAGGTTTTGGAAAATGTGCCATCACTTCCAAATCTGCATTTATTTCCGCAAAGGCAGTAAGGTCATTTTTTGTCCAATTGCGAAACCCAAGTCTTTGAGATTTAAACAGATAGTCTTTTTTCAATTGGCCGTGTCGTTTTAATTACAGCAAAGGTTGCTTTATAATGGTATATAGTTGATAAAAGTTTTTATTCCACAAGCTTAAGGCGTACCAAGGGAGCCATTCTGGCTTTGTTAATGGTCAAAGTTCCGTCACCAACAGAAATATTGTCCGCCATATCAAGGGCCTTGTTCAATTCTGTGTCTAAATTATCTGGGCAGGCCATCATGGTAGAAATGCCTTGGTCAATGGTAATCTTGAACTGGTTGGTAATCCTGTAGCTTCGAGATAGTATATTGCAATTTGCCTTGGCCTCTAGGCGACCTTCTTTAGAGTTAAAAATAATGTAATGTGTTTCAGGTGCGCCGGTTATCTGCTTTCCGTTCAGTTCAACTATTTGCCATTTTTTATCCTCTATTTGTGAATTTCCCATTTTAGATAGTATATAATGTGTTGCCAGTTCGCTAGTGATTTCATTTCCTTCCATGTCCAATTGACGAAGACGATTTTCCTCTACTTTAAAGGTGTCTGCGCTACTTTTATCCGCAATACCTTCTAGCTTTATATTATTTCCTTGCCATGTAAATTTTCCTTTTAAGGTATCGGACAAGACTTTGTAGTTCTTTTTCCAAACTTTGGTCAAAACAAAGGTGAGGTCATTGTTCAGGTGTAGCTGTGTAGTAATGCCTTCACAATCGGCACAAGGTAAAATACCATAATAGCTTCCTTGCCAATCCAATGCTGTTTCGGCGGTATGGTGGTCTTCAAAACTTTCTGCTGGTTTGTTGCTTTTCTGTACAGAACAAGAAGATATTACGACTGTTGTTATTGTTAGGGCCAAGAAAAATTTTAAAGATGTTCTTGTCATTTGTAATCTTTTAATGGTTTGTGTTATGTGTATAGTCTAAGGTGCTAATCTAGATTGTATGTTGTTCGTGTACCAATATGAAATATGGAAAAATATATTTTGCAGATTTTTGGTTCAAAGATAAAAGCATTCTTTTTGGTATCGTAAAGGTTATAACCATTTTCGTGCCAATGTTTTCTATATTAATGCTCTTGTGGTTAAAAAAATAAACCGGTGTGTTGAATGGTATAAACACGCCGGTTTTTATTGTTTTGTTTAATAGGTATTTATGGCTAAGAACCTCTATTTTATAGGAGCTGTTTTTTGTGTTACCATACAAGCGGCCTAGGATTGTTTTTCAGGTACGTTTTAAAAGTCCCAATTCCCTATTTGCTATTTCCCTCATTTCGACCTTACGTATTTTGCCGGTTACGGTCACAGGAAACTCATTTACGAATTTCCAGTAATACGGTATTTTGTAGGTGGCAATCTGACCTTTGCAGTAGTTCTTGAGCTCTTCTTCGGTAACAGTGGCCCCATCTTTAAGAATTACCCATGCCATTACCTGTTCCCCATATTTTTTGTCGGCTACCCCTATTACCTGTACATCGAAAATGTCGTCGTGATTTTGTAGATATTCCTCTATTTCATAGGGAGAAATATTCTCTCCGCCCCTGATGATCATATCTTTTATCCGGCCTACGATCTTTACGTACCCATGTTCGTCCATTTCGGCCATATCACCGGTATGCATCCAACGGCCTTCGTCTAGTACCATGGCCGTAGCCTCTGGGTTGTTCCAGTATTTTAACATTACGGAATATCCTCTAGTACATAGCTCTCCGGGTGTGTTTCTCGGAACTATTTTTCCCGTATCTGGATCTATGATCTTTATTTCCAGATGCGGGTGTACCTTACCGACCGTGGTGCATCGTCTTTCTTCATTGTCATCTAAAAATGTTTGGGTACTTACAGGAGAAGTTTCCGTCATTCCGTAACAAATCTCTATTTCTTTCATATGCATTTTTTCCCTAACATCGCGCATAACGGACGAAGGGCATTGCGAACCTGCCATAATACCGGTACGCAAACTAGAAAGGTCATAATCGTTTATCTCCGGATGGTTTAATTCGGCAATGAACATAGCCGGAACCCCGTATAACGAAGTGGCTTTTTCATCTTGCACGGTTTTTAGTACGGTAGCCGCTTCAAAAGCTTCTCCGGTAAAAATCATACAGGCGCCATGGGTGGTGCAGGCGAGGTTTCCTAAGACCATGCCAAAGCAATGGTATAGGGGAACCGGAATACATACCCGGTCATTTTCGGTATAACCCATACGTTCGCCGATAAAAAAACCATTGTTTAAAATACTGTGGTGAGATAGGGTGGCCCCTTTCGGAAACCCCGTAGTGCCACTGGTGTATTGTATATTAACGGGGTCGTCAAATTCGAGAGTGGCTTCAATGGCCTCCAACTCCTCATCCGTTATTTTGGTGCCCATGGTATTCAGTTTCTCCCAATCATGGTCTATGACCAATACATCTTTTAGATGAATACATGAAGACCTTACTTCGTTTAAAATGTGTATGTAGTTTGTTTGGCGAAAGCCCTTGGACATGATCAATAGGCTAATTTCCGATTGTTTTAAGGCAAAACTCAATTCTTGTGCCTTATACGCCGGATTCACATTTACCATAATGGCCCCGATTCGTGCGGTGGCATATTGTATGATGACCCATTCGAAACGGTTGGGCGACCATATGCCAACGCGATCTCCTTTTTTTATGCCAAAGGCCAACAGACCTTTGGCTGCTTGGCCCACTTGGCGCCAGAAATCCGAATAAGTAGCTCGGTAATTTTGATAAGGAACCACCAATGCTTCTCTGTTAGGGTATTTGTCGACCGTTCTTTTTAAGTTTTCCGCGATGGTTTCTCCAAGTAAAGGGGTATTGCTTAACCCTTGCTCGTAAGATTTATTCTTCATGAATTCTAATACTATTTTGTAATGGTCCTTTCATTATTCACAAAAGGCAGTTGTAGTTTTATTTTGTTTCTATAGTAGAGAAATATGGTATGTAGTGGAATTATGAACAAAAACCCAAAAACAACCAATATTCCTATTAGTGATGTGTTTTGTGCAACTAAAATAATAACTATAGTGCTGATGTAATTAGCGGACACGGTATTTATACGATGTCCAAAACCGAAAAAATATATAAAAACAAGTTACAGACGGTGTATGTTATACGTCTTTTTTATTCTGGTAGTAGCTCAAGAGTTACCAAATATGCGCAGTGGTCCGAGGCAATGGAATCTTGTATGACTTCTGTTTGAAGTACTTTCCATCTGTTTTTTGGATAGAACATAACATAATCTATTTTTTTGATAGGATTGTCTGATGGATAGGTGGGTTGTGGTTTGCCTTTTGGATAGGAAGCGGACCATAATTCGCTAAGAATGGTCATGGTCTTACTTTGGGGTTCTGCATTCAGATCTCCGGCCAAAATGGTAGGATAGGGATTGGCCGAAAACACTTTATTTATATGTTTGGCCTGCATAATTCTATTGGATTCGTTTTTTTGATGGTCCAAATGTGTGCCAATAAATGAAACGGTGTCTTTGGAAGGCAATACGGTGGTGATTTCCAAAGCAGCTCTGGGTTCGTCACCGGGAATAAAAGGTAAGGCCACATTTCTTGTTCGTAAAAAAGTGTATTTGGAAAGTACACCCTCTCCATACTCACCTCCGTCGTAAGGCATGGCCCTTGCGTAGATAGGTGCCAATTTGGTCCTCCATCCCAATTCTGTGACCAGATCATAGTTTTTAGCTCTTTTTGTTTTATAATCCACCTCCTGTAGAGCTACAAAATCGGGATCCGCATCTATAATAACCTTGGCAATGATATCCAGGTCAAAATTTCCCTTGGTAGTGGCCCCATGAAGAATATTGAAGGTAAGTAATTTTACGACCCTAGTACTATCAACGGCCGTTTTTTGAGATGATATGTTATGACAGATGGCCAATAGGAACAGGGTAATACAAATATTCAATTTCATTTTTTTATTTATAGGAACAATAATTTTGGTTTGAAGTAAAAGAGCAAATTAACGTTTGATTTCCGCAATCTCGATCAAGAGGTCTACAAACGATCTAGACTTTATAAATATACTAAAAACCTTTTGGTGAAATACTAGTTTTGTACTGATTATGGTGGTTGTTTAAGCTTTCATTTTTTTAAACGCTCAGTAGTAATTCCCACTAATAAAACGGGTAGGGCAATAGCCAATGCTTTGACACCTCCTGTAAATACCGATAAATTTCTTCCGATATCATTGACTATTTTTCTCATTAATTCTTTACAGTGCTCATTGGTGCATTCATCGCCATCAAATAATAGATTGCCGTTTAGGTCATATTTATTAAGTTCAATTTGAAGCCAAATATCTTCGTACGCCGCCCATCCAACAATAATAGTGTAGAGTGCAAAAAACATTATGGCACTAAGCCAAAAGCTTTTTTGGTAAATTTTTGTCCAAAATCTTTTTTTAAATAGGATCAATAAGCAGATACCTAAAAAACCGATAACCGAGGGAACAATTAAATGATAGGGAATTGAAATACTTTCCATAGGACTAGTTTTGAGGTTTCATAAAAATACTCAAACTTTTTGGTGAAATATTATGCCAATTTACCATGTATGTATTTTAGGATGCGCTGTGAGATTGTTATGTAGAAGTAGAAATAGATGTAGGTGTATAGAGCAGGTATTTATTTTTTAGCGGTTAACTGTTAAGGTTACGAGAAGTGTAAAACAAAAAAGGTTCGTGAATCACGAACCTTTTTTTGTGCCCATGGGCCTTTGTAGCGGGAACTGGACTCGAACCAGTGACCTTCGGGTTATGAGCTCACGGAAGGGTTTCCTAAACCGCTTGTTTCAAAGCTTTTGGGTGTGAAAACAGGTACGTTTTTATGTACGCTGATTAGTAATATGATTTGAGTCGAAAATTACATGTTTTTTGTGATATCTTAAAGCAGATTTATGATAATATTTTAAAACTTCATTAAAATGAAAAGACGAGTATCCATCAAACAAATGTTTATAGACCTTTTGCTTATTCTGCCTCAAGTAAATTCATATGCTAGGGGTGATGAGAAGTTCAATGAATTGCTGAATTTTTTAAACGATAAAAATTATTATCTAAATGATGAGTTGCCCATACCTACATTTAAGGAGATATCCGAGGAAACAGGTATCCCGATAAATAAGTTAAGAGGGTTGATCAAGAATTTGTATATGGGGTTGGTTAATGAAGTAAATGGTTTTTGTTTTAATTTCAATAAAACTGAAGTCATTTTCGTTGCTGAATTTTTAAAGACATATGCATCTTTTCGAACGAAAGATTTAAGATTTGTGCCAAGAGAAGGTGAACAAATTGATATACCTTTTTTTAGGGGTAAATTAGGAACCTCTTTATTTTATGTCAAGGACATTAGTCATTCATTTGAGAATGATCGGCATGTTGTTAATATTCGTTTACAGCCGGGTAGATATAACATGTATTCTCATTTTAGATTGGATAAGGCTTTGGCACTGGGGGAAGTTGGGTATCAAGATTTTTTTGAATCAAGTGTATATGAAATACAAGAACGTTTGGGGTAAGGACCTAGTTTAACTTGGTTTTTGAGAAGATATATTTGATTGAAAAATATTATGGGTTTTAGTTAAGTCCATAGCGGTTTAGGGGTTCATATATTATGTTAGGACTGTTTAATACTTCACCTGATTTTCCAAAAATGATTAATAGTTAAAAAGTAAGATAATTGTTAACTTTCTCGGAAAATTAATAAAGCTTGTACCTTAGGGGATTCAAATAATATTTTATTGTACTTATAAAAAAAGATAATCGATTTGTGCTTTTTACCATGACCACATGGCCGAAAAAAATCTCATTAAAAACGTATTGTCCTATACTACCTAGCTCTTCATATTAAGATAAGGTTTGGGGGTGGCCAATAGTATGTCCATAAATTTTGAGAATTATATATGATACGAAAGTATTTGCTGAAATAGACTTGGTTACTGGTGAAAAGTAAACGAGAAGCTATCTAGAAATTAGAAATTGCTTTATTGCTGCATAGGAAATAAAACTAAATTCAAATAATAGAAACTAACAATCTAAACTATAAAATGACAAGCAACAACCAACGAGCCGAATTACAAAATCAAATTTGGAAAATAGCCAACGATGTACGTGGTTCCGTAGATGGATGGGATTTCAAACACTTTGTATTAGGCACTCTTTTTTATCGTTTTATTAGTGAAAATTTCACCAATTATATTGAAGCAGGTGACGATAGTATAAATTATACAGAACTTCCAGATTCAGTAATCACTCCTGAAATAAAAGAAGACGCCATTAAAACCAAAGGCTATTTTATTTATCCAAGCCAGCTGTTTGTAAATGTGGCTAAAAATGCCAATACCAATCCTAATTTAAATACCGATTTGGCAGCTATTTTTAATGCTATTGAAAGTTCTGCCAATGGCTATCCGTCAGAACAAGATATTAAAGGGCTGTTTGCCGATTTTGATACCACCAGTAACCGATTGGGAAATACCGTAGAAAATAAAAACAGCCGTTTGGCTGCCGTTTTAAAAGGTGTAGAAGGCTTAAAATTTGGCAATTTTGAAGACAATCAAATCGACTTGTTTGGTGATGCCTATGAGTTTTTAATCTCTAATTATGCCGCCAATGCAGGTAAATCTGGTGGTGAGTTTTTTACTCCGCAAAGCGTTTCTAAATTAATTGCCCAATTGGCAATGCACAAGCAAGAAAAAGTAAACAAAATTTATGATCCAGCAGTGGGGTCGGGTTCTTTGCTTTTACAAGCCAAAAAACATTTTGACAACCATATTATAGAAGAAGGCTTCTTTGGGCAAGAAATTAACCATACCACCTATAACTTGGCTCGTATGAATATGTTTTTGCACAATGTAAATTACGATAAGTTTCATATTGAGTTGGGCAATACGCTTATAGACCCTAAATTGGGTGACGAAAAACCTTTTGATGCCATTGTCTCCAATCCGCCATATTCCGTAAAATGGATTGGCAATGACGACCCTACGTTGATTAACGACGACCGTTTTGCTCCCGCAGGTGTATTGGCACCAAAATCAAAAGCCGATTTTGCTTTTGTATTACATGCCTTAAGTTACTTGTCTCCTAAAGGTAGAGCTGCATTGGTGTGTTTTCCGGGTATTTTTTACCGTGGCGGTGCCGAACAAAAAATTAGAAAGTATTTGGTAGATAATAACTTTGTAGAAACTGTTATTTCTTTGGCTCCTAATTTGTTTTTTGGAACATCTATTGCCGTTAATATATTGGTATTGTCTAAACACAAAACCGATACCAAAACCCAGTTTATTGATGTAAGTGGCGAAGACTTCTTTAAAAAAGAAACCAATAATAATGTGCTTTTAGACTCTCATATAGAGCAGATTATGCAATGCTTTGATACCAAAGAAGAAGTTGCCCATGTTGCCACCACTATAGACAATAACAAAATTGCCGAAAACGACTACAACCTCTCGGTAAGCAGTTATGTAGAAGCCAAAGATACCCGAGAAAAGATAGACATTGTAAAACTAAATGCCGAGCTATCTACTACCGTAAAAAAGATAGACCAGCTACGTGCCGATATTGATACCATTGTAAAAGAGATTGAAGCATGAAGTATTTAGAAAAATTGTTACAAGGTGTTCAGGTGGAATGGAAACCGTTGGGGGATGTTTGTGAACTTAAGAGAGGACGTGTAATGTCAAAAACTTATCTAGCTGAAAATGCAGGTCAATATTCAGTTTATAGTTCTCAAACAGCTAATAATGGTGAAATAGGAAAAATAAAAACTTACGATTTTGATGGTGAAACAGTTACATGGACTACTGATGGTGCTAATGCCGGTACAGTTTTTCATCGAAAAGGTAAATTTTCAATTACAAATGTATGTGGCTTAATAAAAATTAATGATTTAGAAAAATTAGACTATAAATATTTGTTTTATTGGCTATCTATTGAAGCTAAAAAACATGTTTATTCAGGGATGGGTAATCCAAAATTGATGAGCAATCAAATGGCTAAAGTTCCTATCCCCATCCCACCACTATCGGTTCAAAAAGAAATCGTTCGAATTTTAGATACCTTTACAGAGCTTACCACAGAGCTTACCACAGAGCTTACCGCTCGTAAAAAGCAATATAGCTTTTATCGTGAAAAACTATTGACTTTTAAGGATAATGAAGTGGAATGGAAAACTTTGGGGGAGGTTATTATAAAAACATATTCAGGAAGCACGCCTAAATCTGGTAATCCAAAATATTATAATAATGGTACAATTCCTTGGTTAAGAACTCAAGAAGTTAAATTCACAGATATTGTCACTACAGATATTAAAATCACTGAATTTGCTGTTGATAATACAGCTACTAAATGGATACCTATTAATTGTGTGATTATTGCCATTTCTGGTGCAACAGCAGGGCGTTCAGCTATTAATAAAATTCCACTAACAACAAATCAACACTGCTTGTGTTTAGAAATAAATTCTAAAAAAGCATTGTATAGATATGTTTTTCATTGGGTTAGTTTTAACTATGAAAATCTTAAAGGGTTAGGTAGAGGAGCTAGAGGTGATTTAAACTCAAGTATTATTAAAAATTACAAAATCCCAATCCCACCACTCAAAGAGCAAGAACGTATCGTTTCCATCTTAGATAAATTTGATACGCTTACCACATCCATCAGCGAAGGCTTGCCAAAAGAAATAGAATTGCGTAAAAAACAATATGAGTATTACCGTGAAATGCTGTTGACGTTTCCAAAACCAGAATAATAATAATGAGTATCTATAAAACCATAGCAGAATCTAATAACTTTATTGTTTTAGAAAACTATAAAAAGTTTTCAGAAGTTAATGAGGTACCTGCAAGTTATCAAAACGAAGCAGATTTAGAAAAAGAGCTTATTAAAGATTTGCAAAATCAAGGCTATGAATATGTAAGTAACCTTACAACGCCAAAAGCCATGTTGGCCAATATGCGTGTGCAATTGCAAATACTTAATAACGTACAGTTTTCAGATGCGGAATGGGAGCGGTTTGTAATAACATATTTAGATAAACCAGGTGATAATCTTTTAGATAAAACAAGAAAAATACACGATGACTATATCTACGATTTTGTGTTTGACGATGGTCGCATCCAAAACATCTATTTGGTAGATAAAATTAACATTACACGCAATAAAGTACAGGTCATTTCGCAATTTGAACAAAAAGGCACACATGCCAACCGTTACGATGTCACTATTTTAGTCAACGGATTGCCATTGGTTCAGGTAGAACTAAAAAAACGTGGTGTTGCCATCCGCGAAGCCTTTAATCAAGTGCACCGTTACACCAAAGAGAGTTTTAATACCGAAAATTCGCTATTTAAATTCCTACAACTTTTTGTAATCTCTAACGGAACCGATAGTCGTTATTTTTCTAATACGGTAGATAGAAATAAAAACAGTTTCGATTTTACCATGAATTGGGCAAAAGTTGACAATAATGCCATTAAAGACCTTAAAGATTTTACAGCTACCTTCTTTCAAAAACACACCTTATTGAATGTGGTGCTTAACTATTCGGTGTTTGATGTCAACAATACACTCTTGGTGATGCGACCGTATCAAATTGCGGCAACCGAACGTATTTTATGGAAAATAAAAAGCTCCTACCAAGCCAAAAAATGGTCTACTACCGAAAGCGGTGGTTACATTTGGCACACCACAGGTTCGGGTAAAACGCTTACCAGTTTTAAAGCCGCACGCTTGGCAACCGAACTCGATTTTATAGACAAAGTGTTTTTTGTGGTCGATAGAAAAGACCTTGACTATCAAACCATGAAAGAATACCAACGTTTTTCTCCCGATAGCGTTAATGGTTCTAAAAACACGGCAGGTTTAAAACGGAATATCCATAAAGACGACAATAAAATTATTGTTACCACCATTCAAAAACTGAACAACCTCATAAAAAGCGAAAAGAATTTAGAGGTGTACCAAAAACAGGTGGTCTTTATTTTTGATGAAGCTCACCGTTCGCAATTTGGCGAAGCACAAAAAAACATAAAAAAGAAGTTTAAAAAGTATTACCAATTCGGTTTTACAGGAACACCTATTTTTCCTGAAAATGCCTTAGGAGCTGAAACTACGACAAGTGTATTTGGCAGAGAGCTGCATTCGTATGTTATTACCGATGCCATAAGAGATGAAAAAGTGCTAAAGTTTAAAGTAGATTATAACGATGTACGCCCAAAATTTAAAGCCTTAGAAACCGAAATTGACGAAAAGAAACTCAGTGCGGCCGAAAATAAAAAAGCCCTGTTGCATCCAGAACGAATTAACGAAATATCGGAGTATATTTTAAAACATTACAGACAAAAAACCCACCGTACCGAAGGTGCCAATAGTGGTTTTAATGCCATGTTTGCCGTTAGTAGTGTAGATGCTGCAAAATGTTATTACGAAAGCCTAAACCGTTTACAGAAAGCTGCTGAAAAGCCCTTAAAAATAGCCACTATTTTCTCCTTTGCCGCCAATGAAGAACAAAATGCCATTGGAGAAATACAAGAAGAAACCTTTGAGCCAACGGCTATGGATACCAGTGCCAAAGAATTTTTAACCGCTGCTATTAACGACTATAATTCTCTATTTAAAATGAATTATGGTATAGACAGTAAAGGCTTTCAAGACTATTACCGTGACCTCGCCAAACGTGTAAAAAATAAAGAGGTAGACTTACTTATTGTGGTGGGTATGTTTTTAACAGGTTTTGATGCTCCAAGCCTTAACACCTTGTTCGTCGATAAAAATTTACGCTATCACGGTTTAATACAAGCCTTTTCGCGTACCAATCGAATTTATAATGCTACAAAAACCTTTGGTAACATTGTTACCTTTAGAGATTTGGAGCAAGCCACCATTGATGCCATTACCCTTTTTGGAGATAGCAACACCAGAAACGTAGTATTAGAAAAAAGCTATAAAGAATACTTAGAAGGCTTTACCGATATTGTTACCGGAAAAGCCCGTAGAGGTTATGTAGAAGTCATCAATGAGCTAAAAGAAAAATTTCCAAACCCCGAAGAGATCCACACAGAAAAAGACAAAAAAGAATTTTCAAAACTGTTTGGTGAATATTTACGTGTAGAGAACATTCTTCAAAACTATGATGAGTTTACGCATCTAAAAGCATTTCAAGCCATAGATGCAGACGACCCCGAAGCTGTAGAAGCCTTTAAAGAAGAACACTTTGTGAGGGATGAGGAAATAGCCATAATGAAAGACATTGAGTTGCCCACAGAACGTGCCATACAAGATTATCGCTCTACTTACAACGATATTAGAGATTGGTTAAGACGCGAAAAACAAGGCAAAGCATCAGAAGAATCTGATATTGATTGGGACGATGTGGTGTTTGAAGTAGACTTATTAAAATCGCAAGAAATAAACTTAGACTATATTCTAGAATTAATCTTTGATAACCATAAAAAAACGGCAAACAAAGAAGATTTAGTAGAAGAAATAAGACGCATAATACGTGCCAGTGTTGGTAATAGAGCTAAAGAAAGTTTAGTGATAGATTTTATTAACGCTACCGATTTAGATAAAATAAACGACAAAGCCAGCATTATTGATGCCTTCTTTAAATACGCACAAGGCAAACAGCAAAAAGAAGCCAAAGAATTAATAACCGATGAAAATTTAAACGAAGAAGAAGCCAAACGCTATATTATGCATTCGTTAAAACGAGAATATGCTAGTGAAAATGGTACAGAGTTAAATTCCATTTTGCCTAAAATGAGTCCGTTAAATCCACAATACTTAACCAAAAAACAAAATGTTTTTCAAAAAATAGCAGCCTTTGTAGAGAAATTTAAAGGTGTAGGAGGGCGGTTGTAGTATGAAAATAGAAGCGATAAAAAGACAACACTCGGTAAATTGGGTTTATGAGTATTTATTTAACAATAAAGAGAAAATATAATACTTTTAGAAAAACACCTATTGCCCCTTGGTATTTTACATAAGTCCTTTAGAGAGGAGATTGTGGAGTAGTTGCTTGCCAATGATGATGGCAAAGATTTATTGATAGAGCTTAAGAACCTAAAAAACCAAACCAAAAAATGCCAAAATTTACGGTTAAAGATGTTGAAGTTGCTTATAGAAAGTTAAAAAGTTATGTGTACTATGACAACTTTTCGCTGCTACTTAGACAACAAATTGCCCATTTTGAATCTTCAGAAGATTTTGAACTAAAACTTAAAGATTTAGCAAAGTTTTTAAGTAATCCAGAAGGAGAAAAGAAATATTTTAAAAAGTTATTATCTGAAATTGGCTATTACACAGCTCCAAAGAGATTTTCTCCGTTAAGAGCGGAAGAGCAACTAGTAATAAGTAATAATTTTAGTTCAACTCATTATGATTTAAAAAAAGTTAATTACTTTTTTGAGGGGCCTGTAGAACTTCACATTATTTCTATCCTGTGGATTACTAATGAAGGTTATGTTTTGCATAAATTGTATAGCAAAGACAACTATGCTTATCATTTGGAGTTGGAGTCTGGGAATGGTGAGGTGGTTGAAGGGTTACGTTTATTCAAACCTTATTTTGAACAATACCAAAAATGGCGTGACAATGGATTGGACATTGCAAAACGGTTTTTGGAAAAAGATACAGATGTAGTTATTCTTACACTAGACATAAAGGAGTATTATTATAATGCAATAATAGATGATTCCTTCAAAGACCAATTGGTTGCTGACATTAAAAAAGGTACTAATAAAAGAAAATTAATTTTTTCTGAATTACTTTTTGAAATGATGTCCAAATATCAATCGGTTTGCCCTAAAAAGTCAGCTAAAATTCTGCCAATTGGTTTACTATCTTCAGGGATACTTGCAAACTATTATCTCAAAGATTTTGATAAAAAAATTAAAAAAGAATTGTCACCAGCATATTACGGTAGGTATGTTGATGACATCCAAATTATTCTATCGAATACTAAAATCGACTATTCATCCAAAACAAGTAGTACCGCAGTTGAAGATTTTTTGGAAAAATATTTGGTAAACCGTAATCTGTTTAAGAAAGTTAAGATTGGAAATAAAAAATATGATTATAAATATTGTGATTTACCGAAAATAAGGATTCAACAAGAAAAAATACTTTTATACGCTTTTGAAAGTAAAGAATCACGAGCTGTCCTTGATATGTTCAAAAGAAAAATTGAACAGAACAGCAGTGCATTTTGGTTCTTGCCTGCTGAAGATGATATAACAGATGATTTTGATAATAGCGTATACCAATTATCGTATTCAGATACAATTAACAAACTTAGAAGTGTTCAAGGTATTAACCAAAGTAAGTACGGTGCTGCTGTATACCTAGCTAAGAAAATAAAGATTAGTTTGCTTAGCGACAAAGATGAATCGGATAAAACCAAAGAGCAAATATTAACTTTCTTTAAAGGTATCGTCAGTTTAGAATTTTCTGCATCATGGGAAAAAGTGTTTACCTATTTTGTCATTATAAATGATAAAGATTCTTTTTGGCAATTTTTCAGGGAGGTTTCTAAGAACATAGAAAAAATTCAAAGGAATACGGGAGATAAAGTAATATCCACTAAAGATGTCTTAGATACAAAATCTTACCTTACTATTTATTTAGAAAATTGCTGTGCATTGGCTACTGCTTTAAATCCTAATTTTGTTACTGACCATTGGTGGACAGCAAGAAAAGAATCTCTAAAAAGCAAAGAGCTCAGAAACTCATTTAATTTTCATGGTAAAATAAATGCAGTAAAAAGAGCTTATATAAATTCAAACTTATTAAGAAATAGTTTTATAGTAACACCTTTATTGAACTATTTAAATATAGGCAATTCCAAGGACATTAATTTTATAAAATTAGAGGGGTTAAGAAATGTTGATTTTAAGTTGGAAGACTTAGAGTTTAATCAGAACAAATTAAAATTTGCTCCAAGATTTCTATATTTCTTTGAGTTTAATCTTTGTCTTTTGTTAATAGAACTTCTTAAGTACTACAAAAATGGAGTAATTCCTCAGGAGTCCGATTTATTTTTCAATCGACAATCTCAAAGTATCTATGACGAGATGTTTGATTATTTCTTTAAAACCAATTATGAGTTTCGCTTAAAAACAACCTCTTCAAAAAGTAAAGTTCATAAAGAAAGTCTTAAAAATTACTATTTTAAAATAGAAAAAGGTACTAGCACAGACGAAATAGGTTACAATTATTTTGAAATTCCGCAAAGTGGGAAAAGTCTATTAAACATTAAAGTAGGTATTGCAAATACTACTGTCGATATAAAAAATATTTCCGCATCAATTTTTGAAACTCCCAACACAGGATTTAAAAGAAGAAAGGAATTTATAGCACTTTTAAATGCGGCTGAAAATGAGAAAACTGATGCGCTTATACTTCCGGAAGTAAGCGTGCCTTATTCTTGGTTACCTGTTTTAGCCGATGAATCTAGAAGAAAACAAAGACTTATTGTTGCCGGCTTAGAACATCTTACTGTAGGCAAAAAAACATTTAACCTTCTTGCTACTTGTTTACCCCTAGAACACAATGGAATTAAAGATGCAGTAATTAATCTAAGGTTAAAGTATCACTATTCTCCGGGAGAGCGAAAAATAATAGAACAGAGAAGGCGGATTATTCCTAAACCAAAATATGTTTTGTATAACCTATTTATTTGGCGAGGAGTACATTTTGCAAACTACAATTGTTATGAATTGGCAGATATTAATCATAGAGCCATTTTTAAAGGAAAGGTAGACCTATTAATTGCTTCTGAATATAACCAAGACGTAAACTACTTTTCTAATATAGCAGAAAGTGTCTCAAGAGATATTCATTGTTATTTTGTACAGGTTAATACTTCCGACTATGGAGATTCACGAATAACACTACCTAAAAAAACAGCTTTAAAGGATATAATGCGTCTAAAAGGTGGAGAGAACCATGTAGTTCTAACTAGTAAATTAAATATAAAGGAACTTAGAGAATTTCAAAAATTATCTGTGCAATATCAAGACACAAACATATTTAAAAATACACCTCCAGACTTTGATCACGATAGTGTTGAGAAAAGGTAAGCAATCTAAATAGTACTGAAATTGAAAAAAATCAACAACTATTGGACAGTACAGAATCATTAAAAAACAATATGAAGGAAAACAGGATTTTTCTCTAGTTGGTCGTTTGATTGGATTTTGGAGAAACCTTGGTAAGTGAAAAAAAATGATGTTGAACTTTATGGTAAAAATGAACATCGTTATGATGACTTTCACAGGTTACGAATAAAAAGGCTCAAATAAAGGCAGGTATGGCGTACAATTTTAGTTGTTCTTTTAATGTAGATATGGAACATTAGCTGTTCACATTAATACTGATGGGAGTATAGAAGTTATTTATAATGGCCCAGGCCAATACATCAATCAATTTCTAAAAAACAACAATAGAATGACGTTTAAAGATATCTCGAAAACAATTGCAGCTAATCATTTAAGGAGATTAGAGGCTAAGCTAAATCTTTTGAAATGTTTGACTTAGGTAATGTGAAATGCAATACGGTAAGGTGTAGTGTTTTTTTACTTTAAAAAACTATCCTAGACTTGTATTTAATTTACATTATCTAAATGAACGGAAAATTTATCTTTAACGTTGAGTATTATAAAAAAGGTAAACCTAATGGTAAACGCTCTCTACATGTTATAGCAGATGATTACGAAGAAGTCCTTTGGACACATCTTTTGAAAAAACTATGTGAGAAGGTTCATGGTCATGATTTTCTTTTTGGTTATTTGAAAGAGCAAGATGTTGTGTGTAATACGACTAATAGTCTAAGGTCGAACTATACTGTAAGGTTCAGGAATGGGGACGGTAATGTTATCGCTGAATATTTAATTGAAATGGAAGTGGTCGGTGAAAGAATCCAGGACCAAGCAGATATTCCCTAATTAATGAAAGGCTAAATATAGATCGGCCAAATCTCCCCCCACTTCAACATCTATGCTCTCTATTAGACGACTGCATTTAATGGAGAAACCATTTTTGTCCAGCATGGCAGCTTTTTCGTTCCAGCTTTGATATTCCGTTTTATCGGGATACAGTATAATTTTGAAATTCTTGATCGGTAAAAGTAACCCGATTTTTAAGTTGGATTTAGAACCTGTAGCCATCCAATAGTACTCGGGAAATACCAAGCTCATGATTATGGCGGTTTTTTCAGATTCTACAATGCATATGGTTTTCTTTTGTGCTCCTTCCGAGATAAGATGTAGGCCAAATAAACATTGTTGTAATACAAAGGGTTTTATTTGTAATACTTTATGCATCCAATTGACATGTGCATATGGTTTTTTGACCCTACGACCTGTAATACGGTCGTAAAGCATCACTTTTCCGGTATGTATTTTTAGTTTTTCATCTATTTGCCAAAAGATAGTCGCCCCTTTCCAGTGGTTGGTGGTGCCAATGAAGTAGTTTTCTATGGCTTGTATTACATCCTTTTCGGAATGGTGTTTTAAAAGAAAGGAAACAAAATTATTGTGGTCATAGTTATTACAGTATTTACCGATTACATTTTCGTTTATGAACGTAGGCGGATTATAAATTGGTTTTTTAAATGAGGTGATGGTCCGTTTATTGTAGGTGGGTGCTTTAAAGTATCCACATGCACTTTCACGGTCACACCGGCCATATATCGGTTCCAAGTAATGGCCTGTTTCGTTATCGATAAAGAACACGAACTTTCTTTTATTGCAATTTGGGCAAATGAACTTTTTACTTGATTTGTCTAATGAATATTTATACATAGGTTACGCTTAATTCGTACCGTCGTACCATGATAGTCGGTACGACGGTACGAATTGTTTTATTTTATGTGATGTTCTAACAAATAATCTAAAGCATCTTCAACGGTAAAATCAGGTAGTTTTTTTCTGCCTTTTTTTATTTTAGGTCTTTTTTCGATGTCCTTTTTTAGCATATCATATAGCTTGGCCATTTCCTCTATTGGAAGTGCTTTTGCTATAGTATATACATCGGACGCAACCATTTTAGATACCTAAGGTTTTTTTTCTTTTTCTAATGGCACCTTCACTTAATCCGAATTTTTTTGCGATATCCGTATTGCTTACCCCTTCAGAGATAAGTTTTATCATCTCGGCATCTCTTTCTTCTAGGTTGATCTGTGTTGGTTGTCTCAGGTGATTTAGTTCAGAGTCATAAAAGAGGAATCGGAACTTTAGAAAGTTTGATTCTTTCTCCAGCGCACATACCATAATATTGCCCGTATGGTACAAATGCTCCGTATTACGTTGTTTAATTTGTTTTATATACCTGTGCGACGGATCCTCTGTGCTAAAACCTATGGCAAATGCACTGTCGCAAAAGTTGATAAGCATTTTGCTTCCTGCAAGGTCGTTTTTACTTAATGGTTTTGAATCGTCACGTTTTGGGGTATGGGCCAATACCATGATCGAAACATTCAACTCCTTTGTAATTATTTTCAGCTGCTTCATTAATTCCAAGGCGTTTTTTGCCTTTTCATTATCATTTTGCAAAAATGTCAAGTTGTCTATGATTAACACTTGGGCTTTATATTTTTTTATAATACCCGTTAATTCGGCGCATAGGTAATCTTCCATTCCTTTATATTCTTTAGGGATGTCGACCAAAGGATTTATTTCGGCACGGAAGAAGTTTGTGTGAAATATATAATGGTCCTTATAATTGTCCGAGTAGCGTTTTTCAAATTGTTTGTCGGATAGTTCAAAGTCTAGGTATAGTACCCGTTGTTCGCTAGCTTCTAATTTGAAATTGGCAATTGGGGTTCCGGAACTAATGCTCTGACCTATTTGTACCGCCAAAATGGATTTGCCAACGTTTGTGTCGGCATACATGATGCACAGTTCGTTTTCAAACCATAGTTCGCTAAAAAGCATGTTTGGAACGGGTCGGGCCTTTGCTTCTTCGATCCACTTGTTCGCAGGTTTTACAATCAAACAGTTTTTAGAATCCTCTGTTTTATCTATGGCAGCCTCCAGGTCTTGAATATCTGATTTGATGAGATTTTGCATCTTTATATTATTGGTTTTCGGTTTCATAACATCTGGGTTTCAAGAGACCAAATCTCATTCATCAATAGGTAGTAATTAAAGGATAGGTGGTTGCCGCTTATCGGGAACAGGAATTGTTTGTTTTCATGTTCGGGCTCTAGCAAGTACCTGTTAAGGTCTCCTAGGACCTTTAAAAACTCCAGTTTTAGTTCATGTGAAAACGAACTTTTTTCTAGGACTCTCTCCACTTTTGTTTTTAGAGTGTCGAGCGTTGCTTTTGAATTATTGTCGCTCGGATGCATGTACCTACAAAACAACCAGGTAAGAAGACCGGTAAATTCGTAGGTTTTTTCATAAGGTAGGTTTGGCGAAGGTTCTATAGTAATTAAATCTTCATCGGGGATAGGAGGTTCGGCAATGTCGATATAGTCTAGGTGATTGTATAGGATTTCCCTTAGGTAATCCGATAATGAAATACCATATTGGTCAGCTAGTTCTTGAAGTGAGGATTTAAGGTCTTCGTCTATTCTTAAATTTATTGTTGTTTTCATAAACATCTGAATCATATTGATTTAGATGCAAGTAATTGATTTTTAAATAAGAAAAAAAGGACATGAAGAGGGACTCTGAAGGGTATTTTAGGGACATAAAATAGGCTTTAGGGACACACCGCTTATTTGTCTTCTAGGGTAGCATTATTTGAAAATAAATCTGTGAATTTTTTTATTCTTTCAAGATGCTTTTCATTGTACGGATTGTTGATTTTTATTCTTTTTAGATCTAAACTATATTCGGCATTTATAAAATCCTGAAATGCTTTGGCATCTTCTTTAATATATTGATTGCTATGAAGAAAATAATATAAGCTGACCACATGGGAGTGGGTATGTTTTTCAATCCCGGTTATAACGGTATGTATGAATTTAAAAACACTGAAATTGAAAGAAAGCCCATTATGTCTTTCATATTTTTGTCTTAACTGGGCATTAATGCCGAAGTAATGATCTTCTTCAAATTTAAACCTATCATTAAGGCTTAATAGTATTTTCAACTCTGATTCAAACTTGATCGTGAAAGCTATGTAGGTGTTGTTCTCGGCCAGATGATCATTGAAATATTCCTTGTTTCCCAGTAAAAACTGTTTGATGGAATCATCGTAAATACGCTGTCTTTGTTTCATGGCATTTTGGGCTTTATGTAAAAGTTTGGTTCTGGAAATCCTTTGCATATGCTCTATACCTTGTGGGGATATTTGTTTTTCAGGAGAAACAAAAAATATATCAATGGTGTTAAATAAATCCTTGAATTTCTTAAGGGCTATCTTATTCTGACTATTCCGGTCCAGACCATATAGTTCATCATCTAAACGCAACGAATATTCGAGGAAAGGCCCATCAATTTTTTTTTGATAATGATCCTTTAGGAACATGTAATACTCTTGTAATACATGAGGGGTTAAATTATAATATAGATGTTTGGTTGCATTTTCGTTTACGGGGACTATCCAGATTTTATTGCCTTTATCATAGTATGGTGGTGAAAATAGACTGGGGTCTTTTTCTAAAAGGGAATGTTTTTGTAGATATCTGATTTCTGCATCATATTCTCCTTCAGGAAAATCCTTTTCTTTTAAGAATCCGAAATATTTGTATTCCATTTATTTTAAATGTTGTGAATAGTCTTTGGGTAAACTTGCGTCGATTTCTCTCAGGTAGGACTCTAATGCCCTCATGGAGCTGTGGCCCGTTATGTGCATTAGTCTGCTTTTTGCCTCGTTGGGGCTATGGTGTTTTTCAAGTTCCCGGTACAGTTTACCTATATATGTATGACGGAAGCTGTACATGGAGTAGTCCGTGCCCAGTTTGAAATGGTCCTTTACTTTTTTGAACCTTTTTGTATAGTAGTCCCTCTTGTTGGATTCGTTCGTTGTCCAAATCCCGCCTAAACGGTTCATATTGAATAGATGGTCGTCCTTTTTGTATTTTGAGATATCGGGCATTTCATCTATCATGATCTGTGGTATCATTTTGGTCTTCACTTGCTGGTTCTTAGCCTTGACGTACAGTTTTCGGTCGGTCAGGTCGATATCCTTGACCCTGAGCCTGCATACCTCTATCGGCCGTAGAAAATTATAGGATATGAACTGAATGAACAAACGTAATACCTTATCGTTTTCCTTTAGATATGCGTCGATTTTCTCTAAAAGTTCAGGGGTATAGCTTTTATGTCTTGTGGGTATTGCACGTAATACATTGATCTTTTTGATGAAATTGGCCTCGATGATCTCATTGTCCTCCAAAGTCTGGAACAATGAGCTCAAGTCCGTTCGTGTATTGTTCCTGTTTCTTGGGCTGGTCTCCTGTAATACATGGTTCAAGTATCGTATCACGGTTTTTTTCGTGATCGAAGTTATGTCGGTCTTTGGTGTAATACCGTTGTCGGTCAACCATTTCTGGAATCGTATCACCCTGCTCTTGAATTTTTTGAAGGAATCCTGGCCCAGTACATTTTCCTTGACCTGTAGGCCTGTTTTGAAGGCTTCCATGATACTGGTGGATGGTTCCACTTCGTGTGTCCGGATTTTTTGGGGTGGTGTCTGGACGTGGCCTTGGATCCTCTTTTCCCGATTTTTAAGATATTCCTTTAGGTTCCCGTTTTCCCCGTAGGGGTTGAACCCCTCTTGGAGGACAATGGTAATTGCGGTCTGGAAGTGTTTCAATATGTGGTACCTACCGGCCTTGTCCTTGAACCGGTTCGCGCCCCCTTTGATATGTGGCTGTTTGACCAATCTGCCCGAGACCGGATGCCGGAAGTAATAATATACATACCAATGTTTGCGGAGTGCGGCCTTCTTTTCTTTCGTGGATAATTTTGACCACTGTTTGATATCGACTCCCCCGGTGTAGATCTTTGGCTCGGAATAGTTGAGTTTCATGTTAAAAACAGGTACGTTTTTATGTACGTTTGATAAAAGTACGGAAATTGAGGGCATAAAAAAACGGCTTGTGCGTACACAAACCGTTGTTTTCATTGGCCTTGGGCCTTTGTAGCGGGAACTGGACTCGAACCAGTGACCTTCGGGTTATGAGCCCGACGAGCTACCTACTGCTCTATCCCGCGATGTGGACGACAAAGATACAATTGTTTTAATATAAAAACCAAATATCCCTACGTTTGATTTTAAAGAAATTGTTTCAAGTAAATAAATAAAGGTATTTAGTAGCTCCGTTTTTAAGCAAAGTGATATTTTCGTTTTAAATATCTACCTTCGAAAAATGGAGCAATTCAATGATTTTTTGGTCAGGGCAATTTCTGGAACAGAATGGCCAATGTTTGTATTATTAATAGGTGGGGGGCTGTTTTTGATGGCTTATTCCAAGTTAATGCCTTATCGTTATTTTAGACATGCACTTGCGATTACCAGGGGTAAATATGATGATAAAAACGCAAAGGGAGATGTAAGTTCTTTACAAGCTTTGTCGGCGGCCGTGGCCGCTACCGTTGGTTTGGGCAATATATCTGGTGTGGCCATTGCCATTCACGATGGGGGGCCTGGTGTGGTGTTCTGGATTTGGATGACCGCATTTATTGGTATGTGCATTAAATTTTATTCCTGTAGTTTATCAATAATGTTCAGGGGGGAAGATTCGGAAGGAAAGCTCCAGGGCGGCCCCATGTTCTATATTACCAAGGGGCTGGGTAAAAAATATAAACCTTTGGCCATTTTCTTTGCCTTGGCAGGTCTTTTTGGTTTTTTGGGAGTCTTTACGGCCAATCAGTTTACCGAAACTTTTATGAGTGTTGTTAATCCTTCCGAGACAATCATGGAGATGAGCGACTACAACTGGAAATTAACAGTCGGTTTTGTTCTGGCCATCATAAGCTCTTTTGTGATTTTTGGTGGACTTTCTAAGATTGCCAAGGTGGCAACGGCAATAGTGCCTTTTATGGTAATGGTCTATTTAGTGGCCGTAATAGTGGTGATGGTAATGAACGCTTCTTTGGTGTTGCCATCCTTAAAATTGATACTCACAGAAGCTTGGAACTTTAATTCGATTGTAACGGGTGGTTTTTGGGGTCTGGTAATCATAGGGGTGAGAAGAGCCATGTTTTCAAACGAGGCAGGTTTGGGTAGTGCTCCCATGTATCATGGGCAATCAAAAAACGATGAGCCGATCCGTGAAGGCCTGGTTGCCATGTTGGGGCCTTTTATAGATACCATTTTAGTCTGTACCTTTACGGCGGTAGTTATTATTTTAAGTGGGGCGTATTTAGAAGATGGTAGCGGAATCGTAATGACCTTAAATGCATTTCAGAAGACATTGTTCGGTTTTGGTGACGAATTGTTAATGGTAATTGTAACGGCCTTTGCATTGTCTACCTTGTTTACCTATTCATATTACGGAGTTAAATGTTTATCTTTTTTGACCAATGCCAAAATAGGGCGTTTGTACAATGTTTATTTTGTGATAATGATTGTTTTTGCGGCGATAGCCTCCTTGGATCTGGTAAAGAATCTTATTGATCTTTCGTATGCATTAATGGTGATACCGAATATGATTGCCGTATTGTTGCTGGCGCCAAAGGTAAATGTGGCGGCAAAAGTTTATTTTGAAAAATTAAGGAATGAAAGAACATAAAGCTGGCTTTGTAAATATTATAGGAAACCCCAATGTGGGGAAATCTACATTAATGAATGCTTTTGTCGGAGAGCGACTTTCCATTATTACTTCAAAGGCACAGACAACTAGGCATAGGATTTTGGGTATTGTAAACGGCGATGATTTTCAGGTTGTATTGTCAGATACGCCAGGAATCATTAAACCTGCCTATGACTTGCAATCTTCAATGATGGATTTTGTAAAGTCTGCATTTGAAGACGCCGATGTACTTTTGTATATGGTAGAAATTGGAGAGAAGGCACTGAAGGACGAAAAGTTCTTTGAGAAGGTTAAAAATTCAAAGATTCCAGTACTGTTGCTTTTAAATAAGATTGATGGGGCCAGTCAAGAATTGTTAGAAGAGCAGGTGCAATATTGGCAGGCACAGTTGCCTATGGTAGAAATCCATCCTATTTCTGCACTTCAGAATTTTAATGTAAAGGAGGTTTTTGAACGAATTTTAGAGCTGCTTCCCGTGGCCCCGCCATATTACCCGAAAGATCAATTGACCGATAAGCCCGAACGCTTTTTTGTGAACGAGATTATTAGGGAAAAGATATTGTTGTACTATAAAAAGGAAATTCCTTATTCGGTAGAGGTAGAAACGGAGGAGTTTATAGAAGATGATAAGATTATAAGAATTCGTTCTGTAATCATGGTAGAAAGGGATAGCCAAAAGGGAATCATTATTGGTCATAAAGGCGCTGCACTGAAAAAAGTGGGGGTTGAGGCCCGAAAGGATTTAGAGAAATTTTTTGACAAACAGGTACATATAGAACTCTATGTAAAAGTCAACAAAAATTGGCGTAATGATAGTCGACAGTTGAAGCGTTTTGGGTACAACAAGTAGACTTGCCAGCTAAATTCATCTTTTCTATTGTATAAATTTCATTTTAAGGATTTCTCTTTTTTTGTTAAATGTTTAATTCTTTTCAGCACTGTTTTTTATTGGCTAAGGACTGCATTTTTTGTGTTTGGAAAAATGTTTCGACCTGTCTTCATTTTGTATATGAGTCATAATTTTTATTGAAAAAATGTTCTTTTTCCTTTGAAGAGTAAGAACTTTAACTATCTTTGAATCAATCGACAAAATGCTCATAAACCCCGATGAAATGCATAATGTAGTAATATTTGGTGCCTCTGGTCACGGTAGTGTTGTATTAGATTGTATTGAAAAAGAAGGCAAGTATAAGGTCGTAGGTTTTATTGATTCATTCAAGAAGAAGGGTACAAAAGTAAATGGATATTCCGTATTGGGTAGTGAAATTGATTTACCTTACCTTATAGACAAACATAATATTTACGGTGGCATTGTGGCCATAGGAGACAATTGGGTGCGCAATACTGTAGTGGAGCGAATTAATAAGATTGCGCCGAATTTTATCTATATAACAGCTGTTCATCCTAGTGCCGAAATTGGAAAGGATGTGGAGATTGGTGCAGGTACCGTGATAATGGCGGGTGTAATTGTTAATTCCAATTCTACTATAGGTAATTTCTGTATTTTGAATACTAATAGTTCTTTGGGGCATGACGGTTTTATGCAACATTTTTCAAGTCTTGCGCCTAAAACCTGTACAGGAGGTAATTTTATCTTGGGTCAGTATTCTGCAATTTGTCTGGGTTCTAATGTAATAAACGATATATCTGTTGGTAACCATACCGTTGTGGGGGCCGGCTCTTTGGTGGTGGGTAATATCGACAGTCATGTTTTGGCCTTTGGTGCACCTGCAAAAAAGATTAGAGATCGGGAAATAGGAGAGCCTTACATGTCTGCAAGAAAGAAAAAAAACAATGTTATTCCTTTATATATAGGGCAATAATAATCTTACCTTAATTAAATCAGTGCTTTAATTGTTACCTTTGCACCCAAATTATAAAGTATGGGAGCTATTGTAGCCATTGTTGGAAGACCTAATGTTGGAAAATCGACATTTTTTAATCGATTAATTCAGCGTAGGGAAGCTATTGTTGATGCCGTGAGTGGCGTTACCAGAGATAGGCACTATGGTAAAAGCGACTGGAACGGAAAAGAATTTTCGCTGATAGATACCGGTGGTTATGTGCTGGGAAGTGATGATGTTTTTGAAAAGGAGATAGATAAGCAAGTGGAACTTGCCATTCAAGAAGCCGATGCTATCATTTTTATGGTAGATGTAGAAACCGGGGTTACGGGAATGGATGAGGATGTGGCGAAACTTTTACGAAGGGTAAACAAACCTGTGTTTTTGGCCATTAATAAAGTGGATAACGCCATGAGGGAAGAAGATGCCGTGGAGTTTTATTCCTTGGGGCTAGGTGAATATTATACACTTTCGAGCATAAATGGTAGTGGAACGGGGGAGTTGTTGGATGCATTGGTGAAAGAATTACCCGATGTAGTGGAGGAAGAAAGCGACCTTCCAAGGTTTGCCGTAGTGGGAAGGCCCAATGCGGGCAAATCATCTTTTATAAACGCGCTTATCGGAGAAGAGCGTTATATAGTTACCGATATTGCCGGAACCACAAGAGACAGTATAGATACCAAATACAATAGGTTCGGTTTTGAATTTAATTTAGTGGATACTGCCGGAATTAGAAGAAAATCAAAGGTAAAGGAAGATTTGGAATTTTATTCCGTAATGCGCTCCGTAAGGGCAATAGAACATTGTGATGTTTGTTTGTTGCTTTTAGATGCTACCAGGGGGTTTGATGGGCAGGTAGAGAATATTTTTTGGCTGGCGGCCCGTAACAATAAAGGGATTGTTATTTTGGTAAATAAGTGGGATTTGGTAGAGGATAAGGAAACCAATACGATGAAACAATATACCCAGCGTATCAAAAAGGCCATAGAACCTTTTACTGATGTTCCTATATTGTTTATCTCGGTATTGACAAAACAACGTATTTACAAGGCTATTGAAACAGCTGTGGAAGTATACCAGAATAGAAGCAAGAAAATTAAGACTAGGGAGTTCAATGATGTAATGTTGCCGTTAATAGAGAACTATCCTCCTCCGGCATATAAGGGAAAACACGTTAAGATTAAATTCTGTACGCAGTTGCCTACACCATATCCGCAGTTTGCATTTTTTTGTAACCTGCCCCAGTACGTACGAGAGCCTTACAAGCGTTATCTAGAAAATAAGATACGAGAGAAATACAATTTTACCGGGGTGCCGATGACTGTATTTATGCGAAAGAAATAAATTTATGATATGGAAAGGGGTCTTTGAAAAAGACCCTTTTTTGTTTATAAACTGCGGGTGTATTACCAGCCTCCCGAGGCACCGCCTCCGCCAAAACCACCTCCGCCGAAGCCTCCGCTAAAACCGCCTCCGCCGAAGCTGCCTCCTCCAAAGCCACCGCCGGAAGAACCGCTACGTCCCATGTTGCTTAAGATGATAACATCCCAAGGGCTAAGGCCTCGTTTTCCTCCTCCTCTACCATTATTGTTTCCGTCTTTACGGCTCCATAAAATAATTAGGATTATAGCGAATATGATAAAGGGGAGAAAGGCGGGTAAGGGAAAACCATTGTCATTGTTAAAAGTACGGTCTTCCTTAAATTCACCGGTGAGAACCTTGAATATGGCATCTGCACCTAAATTAAGGCCATTGTAATAATCTCCTTTTTTAAATTCTGGAATTATGACATTTTCTATGATTCTTTTTGACATGGCATCCGTTAAGGAACCCTCGACCCCGTAACCGGTGTTAATGGCAATTTGGCGGTCATCTCTGGCTAAAAGTATTAATATTCCGTTGTCTTTTCCGCTCTGGCCAATGCCCCACTTATGTCCCCATTGCGCTCCTAGATAGTTGATGTTCTCACTCTCGGTACTACCAATAATAGCAACTACGATTTGGGTAGAGGTGCTATCGGAGTACGTAATAAGCTTTTGTTCTAGAGAGACTCTTTGCCTAGCCGGTAAAAGGTCTATATAATCATAGACACTAGTCTCTTTCTGGGGCTTTTCGGGTATTTCAAATTGGCTCCATAACTGAAGAAAGCTAAAAAAAAGTAAAAAGCTAAGACTAGCCTTTAGATATCTCATTGCTTAATTCGTTTGTGTCGTTTGCTCGCCAAGGAAAATGTGTTTTTAACTCGTTTCCGGCCATTAAAATACCATCAATGATTCCTTCCTTGAATTTTCCTTCTTTAAATTTACGTTGAATGGCATCTTTTGTAGTGTCCCAAAAATTTTCGGGTACTACATGGTCTATTCCTTTGTCTCCACAGATGACAAATTTACGGTCGTTAACGGCTACATATATCAACACCCCGTTGCTTTCCTTGGTATTGTCCATTTTAAGCATGTGGAAAACTTCTTGGGCGCGTTCAAAATGGTTGGATCGGGTATGGGCTTCTATATGTACCCTAATTTCTCCCGAAGTATTTTTTTCGGCCTCAATGATGGCTTCTACAATTTCTTGTTCTTCTGCCGGTGTTAAGAAATCTTCAACTTTAGACATTTGTTATCAATCAAATTCAAAGTTTACGTCTGGTGCTTGTTCTGATCCGGCCTCTGATTTAAAATAGGCTAATTCTTCGAAACCAAAAATTCCGGCTAAAATCGAATTTGGAAATTTTTTGATATGAAGATTATAGGGCTCAACAGTTGCATTAAAGCGGTCTCTGGCCACATTTATCCTGTTTTCCGTTCCTTCTAATTGAGACTGCAATTCTAAAAAGTTCTGGTTAGCCTTTAGGTCGGGGTAACGCTCTACCGTAACCAATAACTTGTTTAGGGCCCCGCTAAGTCCGCTTTGGGCCTGGTTGAACTGTGTTAATTGCTCAGGGGTAATATTGGTAGGGTCAATGCTTATGGAGGTCGCTTTTGCACGGGCCTCGATAACATCTGTTAAGGTTCCCCTTTCAAAATCGGCGGCGCCCTGAACGGTTTTTACCAAATTGCCGATGAGGTCATTTCTTCTTTGATAGGCACTCTCTACATTCGCCCAAGTTTTTGTAGACGTCTCTTTTAGGGCTATTGCCTTATTGTTAAAGCCGACGCCCCATTGGTAGAGTCCGAATGCTATGACGGCTAAGACTATTAATGCGATTAATCCTTTTTTCATGGTAGTGTTTGTTTATAGTTGATTCTTTATTTTTATCAGTTCTGTCTTTACACGTTCTAATTTCTGTATAATCTCAAAATTGGAAAGGGTCTTTTGTTTTTCTTCTTTAAGATGTGTTTTGGCTCCTTCAAGTGTAAAGCCTCTTTCTTTTACCAAATGAAATATCAATTGAAGGTTTTTGATGTCTTGGGGAGTGAACTTTCTGTTTCCCTTTGCATTTTTTTTAGGTTGAAGAACATCGAATTCTTTTTCCCAAAATCTGATCAACGAAGTGTTTACCCCGAAAGCGCGGGCCACTTCACCAATACCGTAATACCTTTTTTCGGGAAGTTCTACTTGCATTAATCCAAAGATTGATTTTCTTGATTGGCGTATTTCAGCATGTTCTCATATTCTTCTGGAGACAAACTGCCATAATAGAAGTTTATTGGGTTGATCCTCTGCCCGTCTTTCCATACCTCGTAATGCACATGGGGACCTTGCGAACGGCCAGTATTTCCTACAAAACCAATAAGGTCTCCCCGTTTTACTTTCTGTCCTTTCTTTACGTTGTATCGACTCATATGCGCATAAAGACTTAAATAGCCATAACCATGGTCAATACGTATATGTTTTCCGTAACCAGAAGAGTTATTGTCCGCCCTTACAACAACACCATCACCTGAAGCGTAGATCGGTGTGCCTTTTGGTGCGGTAAAGTCCATGCCCCAATGTTTCTTTCTAACTTTTGTAAAAGGGTCTGTTCGCCAGCCATAACCTGAGGCCATTCGTGTCAGGTCTTCGTTGTTTACAGGTTGTATGGCCGGTATGGCCGCCAATAATTTTTCTTTTTCCTCTGCTAGTTTTGTGATTTCGTCCAAAGATTTGGATTGTATGGCCAACTGTTTCTTTATAATATCCAACCTTTTGGTAGTGGCTATCACCATTTCAGAATTGTTGAAGCCTTCCAAAGACTTATATCTATTTATTCCTCCAAAACCGGCACGTCTTTGTTCCTCGGGTATGGGGTTGGCTTCAAAATATAGTCTATATATATTATTGTCCCTGTCCTCTATATTGGCCAATACTTCTTCGATTTGCTCCATTTTTTTATTGAGAAGCTCAAACTGAAGCTCGTAGTTCTTGACCTCGCGCTGTAGGGATAATTCCCTAGGAGTATTAATTATACTAGTATTCAAAAGTAAAATAAGACCTAAGAGACCAAACAGAAAAGATCCTAAAAAGAAAAAAGCAATATTTCTATAGCGCTTAGATTTTTCGGGTTCTATCTTTCGATAAGAAAGTGTATCCGGATCGTAATAGTACTTAACTTTAGACATGAAGGGATTTTATCCTATTTTTGTGGTTTATTTTAACGTAACAAACAAATATAAAAATTGTTTTCTATAAACAGTTAAAATTTGTAAAAGCTTAGCATTTTAGATGAATTCCAAGGAAATAAGAAAACAGTTCTTAACATTTTTTGAGGGTAAGAAACATAAAATAGTGCCCTCGGCACCCATGGTAATAAAAGACGACCCTACATTACTTTTTACCAATGCGGGGATGAACCAGTTCAAAGAATTTTTCTTGGGCATCAACGAACCAAAAAATTCTAGGGTCGTTGATACGCAAAAATGCCTTAGGGTAAGCGGCAAGCATAACGATCTGGAAGAGGTAGGTAAAGATACCTATCACCATACCATGTTCGAAATGTTGGGGAACTGGAGTTTTGGTGATTATTTTAAGGAAGAAGCCATTTCTTGGGCTTGGGAACTGTTGACGGAGGTTTTTAAGATAGATAAGGAATGTTTGTATGTTTCCGTTTTTGAAGGTAGTGATGATGCCGACAAATTGGATAAAGACCATGAAGCTTACTCTATTTGGAGTAAAATTGTACCAGAGGATAGGATTCTCATGGGCAATAAAAAAGACAATTTTTGGGAAATGGGAGATCAAGGGCCATGCGGACCTTGTTCGGAAATACACGTAGATATACGCTCGGAAGAGGAAAAGAAAAAGGTTCCGGGAGCCAGTTTGGTAAACAAAGATCACCCGTTAGTGGTAGAAATCTGGAATCTTGTATTTATGCAATACAACCGAAAAGCCGATGGATCTTTAGAGAACCTGCCTGCCAAACATGTAGATACGGGTATGGGCTTTGAACGTTTGTGTATGGTGTTGCAGAATGTAAAATCTAATTATGATACAGATGTATTTACACCGCTAATACGAGAAATAGAGGCGATTACAAGCTCTGAATACGGAAAGGATGAGGAAACCGATATTGCGGTTCGTGTTATTGCAGATCATATAAGGGCGGTGTCTTTTTCTATTGCCGACGGTCAATTGCCAAGTAATAATGGTGCGGGTTATGTTATTAGAAGAATTCTTCGCCGTGCCGTTCGGTACGGTTTCACCTTCTTGAAAACCACAGAACCTTTCATGTATAGGTTGGTGAAAGTTTTAACCCATACAATGGGGGAAGCCTATCCTGAACTTGCCGATCAGAAGCAGTTGATAGAGAACGTAATAAAGGAAGAGGAGCATAGTTTTCTTAAAACCCTGGATCAAGGCTTGGTTTTGTTGGATACCATCATAAAAGGTACAAAAGGTGAAACGGTAGATGGTGCCAAGGCATTTGAACTCTATGATACTTTTGGTTTCCCGATAGATTTAACTGCACTTATTTTAAGTGAAAAAGGGTATAAATTGGATGAGGCCGGTTTTAACAAAGCCATGCAAAAACAGAAGGACAGGTCTAAATCTGCCTCAGAGGTGTCAAAAGATGACTGGAAGGTGTTGCAGTTTGATACAGAGCAAGAATTTGTAGGCTATGATTTATTACAGGCCGATGTAAAAATCGTAAAATACAGAAAAATAGTTTCCAAAAAACAAGGGGAGCAATATCAATTGGTATTTAATTTAACCCCCTTCTATGCAGAAGGGGGTGGGCAAGTAGGTGACAAAGGTTATTTGGAAGCTTCAAACGGAGATGTGGTGTATATAATAGACACTAAAAGAGAGAACAATGAGATTGTTCATTTTGCAAAAACCTTACCTAAAAAGTTAGAAGGTACTTTTAGGGCGGTAGTAGATGCCAAACAAAGACATAGAACAGAGGCCAACCATACCGCTACCCACTTATTGCACCAGGCATTACGGGAAATATTGGGAACCCATGTTGAACAAAAGGGGTCTGCCGTACATTCTAAATATTTGCGGTTCGATTTTTCGCACTTTGCAAAAATGACCAAAGAAGAATTGGATCAGGTAGAAAGGTTCGTAAATGCAAGGATCGAAGGGCAATTGCCTTTACAAGAAGAGCGAAACGTTCCTATGAAAGATGCTTTGGAAGCTGGGGCAATGGCACTGTTCGGAGAAAAGTATGGAGACACCGTTAGGACTATAAAATTTGGTAAATCTGTGGAGCTGTGCGGTGGTACCCATGTGAAGAACACGGGAGATATATGGCATTTTAAAATAGTATCGGAAGGTGCTGTTGCCGCTGGCATACGAAGAATAGAGGCTATTACCAGTGATGCGGTGAAAGGGTTTTATTTAGAGAACGATAGGTTTTTAAACGAAATAAAAGGGGTTTTGGGTAACCCACAGGATGCCTTAAAGGCCGTGACCAACTTGCAGGAGGAAAATGCACAACTGAAAAAGCAGGTTTCCGCATTGTTGAAGGACAAGGCGAAGAATCTTAAGGTTGACCTATTAAAAGAACTGCAAGAAGTTAACGGGGTGCGTTTCTTGGCCAAAAAATTGGATTTAGATGCGGCAGGGATCAAAGACCTATCTTTTGAAATGGGGCAGAACAATGATGATTTGTTTCTATTGTTCGGTACCGAGCAGAATGGTAAGGCGTTGCTTTCTTGCTATATATCTAAAGAGTTGGTGGCTTCCAAGCAGTTAAATGCGGGCAGCATAGTTCGTGAACTTGGAAAATTTATCCAAGGTGGTGGAGGCGGACAACCTTTCTTTGCCACAGCTGGAGGTAAAAAACCAGAAGGTATAGACGAGGCTCTTGAGAAAGTAAAAGAGTATTTGGTTTAGGCATTCGAATCAATTTAACTTCGGTGCTAGATATGGATACGTCCAACAGCGAAGTAGTAGAAATATATGAAACTTCAGACCCAAGTACCGTTGTTAAAATCGGAGCATCAAATCGACTATGCTAGTCGAATATTGTTGTTGGGGTCTTGTTTTTCTGAGAATGTTGGAAACAAACTTAGCTATCATCAATTTCAAATGGAACAAAACCCCTTCGGAATATTGTTTCACCCTATGTCCATTCAAAATTTGATATTAAAGGCGATAGAGGGGTATACCTATACCAAAGCGGATATTTTTTATTTGAACGAACAATGGCACTGTTTTGACGCGCACTCCCATGTAAGTGCCGTTACCGAAGAAGAACTTTTAAACAGCCTGAACCAAGCGATTGAATTGACGGGCAAGTGGCTTCGTCAGGGTTCCCATATAATAATTACCCTAGGGACTGCATGGGTGTATGAGGATATCAAAAAGGGGAAGGTAGTGGCGAACTGCCATAAAGTGCCCCAAAAACAGTTTCAAAAAAAATTGTTGTCGATAGCCGATATCACAAGGTCGCTTCAATCTATAACAAGTGCAATTTTGGATATAAATCCAACGGCTAATTTTGTTTTTACGGTTTCTCCCGTACGTCATTTAAAGGATGGTTTTGTAGAGAATCAACGTAGCAAGGCACATTTAATTAGTGCTGTACATGAAGTAGTGGAAAAGTCGAACAATAGCCAATATTTTCCTTCTTATGAAATTATGATGGATGAGTTGCGCGATTATCGTTTTTATGCACAAGATATGGTGCATCCTAATGAGTTGGCCATAGATTATATTTGGAAAAAATTCCAGTATGTATGGATATCGGATACGGCCGAAGAGACGATGGCAAAAGTAGCTGAGGTTGAAAGGGGGTTACGCCACCGGCCTTTTAATCCTGATTCGGAAGCGCATAAAAAATTCCAAAAGGTACTTGATCAAAAAATTGCCTATCTTAAATCGGAATATCCATTTATGAATTTTGATAACCGTTCTTTATGAGAAGATTTGTAGCCGGGGTTTTGATAACATTAGCGGCTGTGTTCATTTTTCGTTCATGTATGGATGAGAACGGTTCAAAGGCCATTCTGCAAGAACATTCCTTGCTTATACAGCAACAAATAGAAAATGTATCAAAGCTTGTAGTCACCGAGGGCCATTTTTCGGAGGTGTATAACTATAAAGATTCCAAAGAGCTGTTCGGGGCCTTGTTGACGGCAGAAAAGAAAGCTTTGGTGGTGGTTAATGCAGATGTGACGATCTCTTATGATCTAAATAAGATTATGTTTGAAATCGATGAAGAATCGAAAACACTTATAATAAAAAGTATACCTGAACCGGAAATTAAGTTGAATCCCGATTTTGAGTATTACGATGTCACCGCAGATTACCTGAATCCGTTTGATGCCGGTGATTACAATACCATAAAAAGAAATGTAAAAGCTTCATTGTTAAAGAAAGTAGAGGCTTCTTCTTTAAAGTCGAACGCCCAGAATAGATTGATGAGCGAATTGCACAAGTTTTACATACTTACCAATACCTTGGGGTGGCGCCTTTCTTTTGAAGGTACCCTTATAGAAACTGCCAATGACTTTCCTACTTTGCGCTAGCTACTAGGTTACTTTTTGTAAGAGCAATACCGTCATCAATCAAATGGCCTACCTTAGGGTTGTCCAGTTTAATATTTTCTAGATGGTTTTTTATTTCTTCCGCAAATTGAATGTCGTTATTGGTTATGGCCAATTCATAAAGTTCAACAGGTAACAACCAGTCGTTAGGGTATTTTGATTTTACTTCTTTAAATACCTTGTTTCGCGAAATGGTCGTGTTTTTTTTCTCTCTGTAGTCTCTTATTTGTTGGTAAAGACGAGATAACTCACTTTGCTCTGAGTTTTCTGGGGCGGTAATTGTTTTGGTGAGCTCGTGATCCATAAGGTCAAAGCTATTTAAATCGGCAGGACCGTTGAAAGCCGATACAATATGTTCTCCTATTGCCATATTGTATAGTTCGTTGTTAGATTCGAACAACACTTTGTTGTTATGGGTTACTTTGCAATTTTCTAGGGTAATGAGCATAATCTTTCCTTGAAGATTTCTGGTTCCGGTAATTATTTTTCCGGTTACATTAACACCGCCTTCAAAGTTTAGGGAAACAGTATTTCCTTCATAAAGGTCATAGGCCTTTAAATCTCGTGGGCTCATATTTTCTATGGCGAGGTTAATTCCCTTTAGGCGTCCTAAAGGAGACCCAAAGCCAGATTTATGCTGGTTAATGTCTTGGCCTACTAATTCTTTTTCTCTGTATGCCAAAGCAGATTTGCCATTTGTTTGAAAGTAAACGGGGCTGCCTTCATGTTCAATTACATATTCGAAATTTCCAGATATTTGAAGCCCTGTACTAAGTTCTATGGTTCCCAGGTCTTTTGAATCTATAAGTTTTTGAATACCTCTCAACCCTCCGGTACGAAGGGCCATAGTGTTGGCGAAATCTTCCAAAACTTGACTCAAAAATGCAAAGTCTGGGGTAACGAATAACTGTGGTTGCGGCTTGGTAATGTCGAATGGGGTTTTTGCCGCTTCTATGGAATAAGGAACTTTTTGTACGGCATCGGTCATGCACCAAGTGCTTTCCCCAATACTGGAGAGCAATCCTGCCCCATAAATTTTTGGGTCTTCCAAAGTGCCTATTAGGCCATATTCCACTGTCCACCAATGCAGGTTTCTGATCAAGGCCATTTCACTTGGTTCACCCATATTCTGCTGTAATTCTTCCACCTTTTTTTCTGCTTCGGTAATAACCTCGACCGGGGTACCCTTTGCTTCTTTAATGATAGATAAATGTCTTACCGCTTGGTATAGTTCAAAATCTTTTGCATTGGAAACGGCTTTGCTGCCAATTTCCCCAAACCTTCTTAAATAAGCGGCATATTCAGGGTTGGCTATAATAGGTGCATGGCCGGCACCTTCATGAATAATATCGGGTGCGGGCGTATACTCAATATGTTCTAGTTGGCGTATATCGCCAGCAATGACCAGAACATTGTAAGCCTGGAATTCCATAAAAGCCGCCGGGGGTATAAAACCATCTACGGCCACGGCCGCCCATCCCAAGTCTTTAAGAATTCGGTTCATACCGTACATGTTAGGTATTTCGTTTATTGAAATGCCTGTTTTAACCAATCCCTGAATATAGGAGTCGTGGGCAACCCTACTTAAATAATCAACGTTTTTTCGCATTACATATCGCCATACCGCTTGATCGATAGCGGTATAATCCTCATAGTTTTGAGGTTTTATGTATTGTTTAAGATGCTTGGGAAGTTTATCTAGAATAGGATTGCTCTCGTAACTCATAATTTTCATTCATTTAGAATTAAAAACTTATACTTAAATATAATATTTTTAGTTTAAATCCCTTAACATTGATGTATTAATAGTATTTTTTACTTATTTGTGTATATTTATTAGTAAATAAGTCTTATTTGATGTAGTTTTAGTATGGTTAAAAGGAAAAAATTTTATGTACACCTTGGATGACATAGACAGGCAGATTTTGAAAATTCTGGAAGAAGATGCAAAAACAGGTGCAAAATCCATTGCGGGGCAGTTGGGTTTGACCAAGACCCCGGTTTACGAGCGTATTAAAAGAATGGAGGCTGAAGGGTTTATAAAAAATTATAAGGCGGTACTTGATACTAATAAAATAGAACAGAGTATTACTGTTTTTAGTTTTGTTTCTTTAGATGCCCAGAAAGGAAGTTTAATGGATGAATTTTTAGATAATGTCTCTAAGTTCAATGAGGTTACCGAATGTTATGTGGTTGGTGGAGAGTTCGATTTTCTATTAAAGGTGACCGTGAAGAACCTTGATGCGTATTACCATTTTGCCAAAACAAGAATTGCTTCATTGCCCAATATTGGGGCAGTAAAGAGTGCTTTTGTGTTAAATGAGGCTAAGAACAGTCAACATTTTCCGTTATTATAAAAAAATCCGTTTGGTCAAGCGATCAAACGGATTTCTGTATTATAATGGATATGCGCTTATTTTAAGGCCACCGCATTGGGTGGATATTGTTCCAATATTTGAGAAACAAATTCTTTAATACGTTGTTCTTTCTTTTCTATATTATTGGTATTGGCCAAGGTGCCTTCGCCTTTTCCTTGCCATACCAGTTCTTTGCTTTTTGTATCAATAAGGTCTATATAAAGCGACCCTTGAGTTCGGGTGCTTACGCTGTTGCCTCCCCAGCCCCAGCCCCAACCAGGACCCCAAGCATATGGATTGTAACCCCAGCCCCAGGCACCGCCCCAGCCAAAATTGTTATTATAGATATCAACTCTTTCCTGTTCCTTTGTAAAAATGCTGACCAATAGATCAGGGTTCTCTGACTTTACAAATCCCCTGGACTGCATTTCCGCCTCTATGGCCCTAAGAATACGTTTTTTATCCAAATCCGAAATTTGCGCTTTATCTATTCCTGTTTTATAGAATGCGTATGACTTATACCCGTTAAAGTCAGCTTGTTGGTCATAATCGGAAAGTACCTGTATGGAAGAACAGGAGCTGAGCATAAAAACGGCTAGCATTGGCAGGACCAGAAATTTAAAGTTTTTCATAATAATATTTTTACGTTAAAGAATTTTTCTCCAGTTAAAAAGTCTCAAAAATCATGCCGAACCCCTTTGTTATTGGCTATTGGTCTTTGGGTCGTAACCATAGGGGCAATGTTTGCAACCACTTTCGCAGCAGTATCCTCGTTTTAGGTGGTACTGTTCTGTGAAAACCCGGTATCCATCCTCTGACCAGTAAAAATCTCCTTCTTCAATAGGGAGTATGTTTCTCATTCCAATAATATGGGTTCTGTATGTTTCAATTGAGATTTATAATACTTAAAATTACTTTTTTATGTTGATAACCCAATAAAATATCCTTTTTAAGGCCAATGTTTAACGCTATTTTGACATATTTGATGCGTTTATCGGTTTTGTTGGCAATAAAATCCAGTATCTTTTTAACAGGTGTGTTTATCATTTATATTTGTAAAAGACTAGAATAGCGTTGTCTATGATATTGGTGTTCAAACATTTTTTTTATAAAAACTATGTAGGGTTGTCTCTTTGGCCCTTCATTTTTATAAAAAACCATACCCTTAAGTTCGATAAAGAACTTATTAACCATGAAAAAATTCATTTAAGGCAACAGCAAGAATTACTCATAGTACCATTTTATATTCTGTATCTAACAGAATGGTTAATAAGGTCTGTTTTTTACTTGGATACGTATAAGGCATATCAAAACCTAAGTTTTGAGCAAGAGGCATATGCAAATGAACATTGTGATGATTATTTGGATAATCGAAGGCCTTTTAGCTTTATTAAATACTTTTGTATTCGTAAATAAATCTGTTTGCAAAGCTATAATCAATTCCTAAACCTTTCCCTTTTAAAGGAAAAGCAGATAACCCTTGCCGTTAAAAGGGAAGATTTGTTGCATCCATACATTTCAGGAAACAAATACCGAAAATTAAAGTATAATTTAAAGGAAGCGATAATTCAAGGCCATGATACCTTGTTAACTTTTGGGGGTGCTTATTCCAACCATATTTCGGCAGCATCGGTAGCGGCCAAGAACAACGGCCTAAGGGCCATTGGAGTGATACGGGGAGAAGAGTTGGAGCAAAAGTGGCATAAGAACCCTACTTTGAAATTTGCCGCTGAAAACAATATGCAGTTTAAATTTATAAGTAGGGAGCTCTATCGCAATAAAACCGATAAGGAATTCTTGAAAGGATTAAGAAAAGAATTCGGTGAATTTTATTTAGTGCCGGAAGGAGGCACCAACCCTTTGGCAATAAAGGGTTGTGAGGAAATTTTAAATGAAAATGATGAAGAGTTTGATGTTGTAACCGTTTGTGTAGGAACAGGTGGTACCATTTCAGGACTGAGCAATTCTTTAAAAAATGAGCAGAAGGTATTGGGCTTTTCGGCATTAAAGGGGGATTTTCTTAGTGCCGAGATAGAAAAAATGACACAAAGACCAAATTGGGATTTAATACACGAATATCATTTTGGAGGATATGGCAAGGTCAATGAAAAGTTGATCACTTTTATAAATACTTTTAAAAGGGAAACAGAAATTCCGTTAGATCCCGTTTATACAGGAAAAATGATGTATGGGTTGTTGGATATGATTAAGAATGATAATTTTGCTCCGAGAACAAAAATTTTGGCGGTACATACTGGTGGATTACAGGGGGTTATTGGTATGAATTCTGTATTGCAAAAGAAAAATTTACCTTTGTTGGATATATGAAAAATAAATTTTTAACACTTTTGGTACTGGCGGTAATAGCTGTAGGATGTAAATCTAAAAAGGCTTATTCAGATAATCTTCGTACCAAAAATGTGCTTTCTGAACGCAGTAAGTCAAAATCCGGTCACCATAAACGAAGCAGTGGAGACAAGACGGGTGGTTCGCTGCCAGAGGATTCCGGTAAGTTTGTTCGCTTTAAGATAGAAACGGTTTCAGAATACATAGATACTTTCTCAGAAATAGCCCAACAAGAAATGGAGACCTATGGGATACCGGCAAGTATTACCCTGGCCCAAGGTTTGTTGGAGAGTGGTTACGGAAAAGGGGAATTGGCCATGAAGACCAATAACCATTTTGGTATTAAGTGCCATACCGGATGGGAAGGTGATTATGACTTTCATGATGATGATGCCAAAGGGGAATGTTTTAGAAAATACAATCATCCTATGTATTCATTTAGGGATCATAGTTTGTTTCTGACAACAAGAAACAGGTATGCATTTTTGTTCGATTACAGGGTAACCGATTATAAAAAATGGGCCCATGGTTTGCGAAAGGCAGGTTATGCGACCGATAAAAAATACCCCCAAAAATTGATTTATCTGATAGAAAAATATCAGCTGTACAAATATGATAAGGGAGGGGCCAAGATCGCTTATGAAAAAAGTGAAATAAAAAACACGGAAACCAATGCCATTCATATAGTTAAAAAAGGAGATACCCTTTATTCTTTGTCGAAACGTTATTATGTTTCGGTAGATGAACTTATGCGCATGAACAATTTGAGGGATTCCGGACTTTCCGTTGGTCAAAAACTTTTGGTAAAGACCACTTCCGTAAACTAATATATAGATGATTTATAAAAGAAGTAGTGCGTTGTTCGCCGACGCAAAAAAATATTTGCCGGGTGGGGTAAATTCACCCGTAAGGGCTTTTAAAGCGGTAGGGGGTGATCCAATTTTCGTAAAAGAGGCCAAAGGTGCCTATCTGTACGACGAAGATGGTAATAAACTAATAGATTATATTGCCTCGTGGGGGCCATTGATCTTGGGTCATGCCTATGAACCTGTAATTTCGGCCATTATAGAAAAGGCTCAAAAAGGAACATCCTTTGGTATGCCCACCGAAATTGAGACCGATTTGGCAAAGTTGGCGGTTTCCATGGTGCCCAATATAGATAAGATCCGGTTTGTAAATAGTGGAACGGAAGCTTGTATGAGTGCCGTTAGATTGGCAAGGGGCTATACAGGAAAAGATAAGATCATAAAATTTGCAGGTTGCTATCATGGCCACTCAGATTCTTTTTTGATACAGGCGGGTAGTGGTGCCGTTACTTTTGGAAGTCCGAATAGTCCTGGGGTTACCCAAGGTACCGCCAAAGATACCTTGTTGGCCGATTACAATAATTTAGAGAGTGTGGCCAAGTTGGTGTCGGCGAACGCAGGTGAGATTGCAGCTGTGATTATAGAGCCCATAGCTGGCAACATGGGGTGTGTTGTACCTACGGATGAGTTTATGCATGGTCTAAGGGAACTGTGTACAAAAAATGGCATTCTGCTCATTTTTGATGAGGTAATGACCGGTTTTAGACTGGGAAAAGGTGGGGCGCAAGAAGCTTTGGGAATCGATGCCGATATTGTGACTTTCGGTAAAGTAATTGGTGGTGGTTTACCCGTAGGGGCCTTTGCTGCAAAGGAAGATATTATGAGTTATTTAGCTCCAGACGGACCTGTTTACCAGGCGGGTACCTTAAGTGGAAATCCATTGGCAATGAGTGCGGGCCTGGCTATGTTGACAGAGTTGAACAACAAACCAGAAGTATTCGATAGTCTTCAGAAAAAAACAGAATACTTGCACCATGGTTTGTCGCAGGCTTTAGGTAAAAAGAATGTGCCCTATCAGATCAATCGTTTTGGTAGTATGATTTCTGTTCACTTTACAGATGAACCTGTTGTGGACTTTGCTTCATCGGCCAAAGGAAATAACGAGACCTTTAAAAATTACTTTCATGGTATGCTAGATCAAGGGGTGTATCTTCCACCTTCTGCTTTTGAAAGTTATTTCTTGAACGATGCACTTTCTTATCAAGATTTGGATGAGACCATAGAGGCGGTCGAAAAACTGGATCTGTAAATATTAATGCTCCGGAAGAGCGTTAAATTCATTTCTTTTGATTTGGAACCATTCTTGCATGGCATTTGCCGACTGCATCATGGTTTTCATATCTTGCATTGCCTTAAGATGAGGGGTATCACCTTTTAAGAACATTTCAGAGGCGTGTTTTTTGCTGAGTTCTACCATTTCTTCAAAGCTGTTGGCGTGAAATTTCATCTCACAAGCCCCTCCTAATTGTTTGCAAGTCATTGTTTTCATGTCGGTGCAGTTTAACAGGTAGCTATTAAAGTACATCTTTTTTGTTTAAAATAGAAAGCGGATTGTTGAAAATGGGAAGACTTTGATACTTTTATTGAAGGGGCTAATTCAGTTGCATATGCAATATGGGATAGGGTTTGCCAGTTGGGTCTGTGGCTGATCGACATATAGTTTTAAAACCAAAATGTTGATAGAACCTTACTGCGTTTTCGTTTTGTTCGTTTACATCTACTCTCTTGATATCGAATTTTTCGATAGCATATGTTAGTAAAGCTTTTCCGATTCCTTGACCTATATGGTCAGGATGTACAAACAACATTTCTAAATTATTTTCCGCAACCCCGAAAAAACCGATTATTTTATTTTCATGGTCCTTAAAACATCTAAGCTCAACGGCATCTAGGTATTGTTCTAAGATCAAAGGTTTAAAATATAGAATATCTTCTTCTTTTAAAAAATGGTGTGTAGCCCTTACCGAGGATTCCCATAAATCTACAACTTCTTGGTATTGGTCATTGGTGATGGGGTGCATAGAAACAAATAGGGTCTTAATTATGATAAATGTTACTGTAAGAATGGCAAGTTATGTAAAATAATGAATGAAAATATTTTGTTTTTAAGGTATGATAAAATATTTAAGCAAAAAAAAGACCCCGCTTTTATTGCAGGGCCTTTTTAAAACAATCACTAAACAATTAATATTATCTTCTAGCTTCTTTACCTCGCTTCTTTTTTCCCTTATTGTCCATACTTCTCTTTTTTTGCATTTTTTCCCACTTGGCATATTGTTCGTCCGACAAGATGGATTTTATGGCTTTTTTGTGCGCGATTTGTTTGTCTAGACGCTCGTTTTGCATGGCATACTTTTCATCTGCGGTCAATTTTTCGTCATTTTCCCTCTTTGTTTTGCGTTCTTCCATCTTGGCTTTTCTTTCTTCAGCATCTTTGGTCAATAATGTTTTCATTTTTGACTGTTGTGCGTCTGTTAGATCCAGTGCTAAAGTCATTCTTTTTGTTTGAAGGGTAGCCATTTGTTCAGGAGATAGGTCTTTCATAGATCCTCTACCTTCTCTCATGTCATGTCTTTGTGCCATTGCCGTCATACCTGTTAATAAAACGGCTATCATTACTAATTTTTTCATCGATATAATTTTTATGGGTTTTGTAAATAGGACGGTCTATTTGAAGAAAGGTTTAAAGACAGTGTTTCTTTTAGTAATAATTTAACTGTTTGGGTAACATGGTAAAAACAAAAAAAAGCATGGCGGTAGGCCATGCTTTTTTGTAGACTTGTGTAGGATATCTATTGTACCTCTTCGGTAGTTAAATTCTCTGTAAAAGGTTGTATTACAATATCGGCTTGAGCCACTTCTTTGCTCTTTTGGGGCTCTTCTTTTTTAGAGCTATCGGTTTCTAAATGATAAGTGACCGCTGCTATCATAAAGCAGCCGAGGTAAATAAGGCTTTTTATTTTGTTATTCATGGTTGTTGGGGGTTTTTGTTTGATTCTAAGCTATGAAAAGATATTATATAAAAAAAGCCCATTGTTGTAAAATGGGCTCTTTTTGATGGCAAAATACCATAAAATGTGGTGTACAAATTTCAGGTATTTGCTTTTAGGTTGTTTTTTATATCTACTTTACAAACATAGAGTGTTATTTTGGTTCCAAGATCAAGTCTATTCTCTCTACAATATCTTGTAAATGATATTTGCTCATACGGTCAGAAGTTCTTCCTATGGCATTTCTGGCATTTCTTTTTATAATGTTCAGTTCTGCCCTGGCGATAGATCTAATATCTGACTGGCTCGTGTTTACGGCGGTAGACTTTTGGTAGCCCCCAAAGTCAGGTTTTTTGGACTGATTTTCAGCCGTCATTAAATAGGCCAGACGATCAATATGTGCTTTTTGGAGATTTCTTCTATAGGTGTCTATTTTCTTGCCAGAAGAAAGCTCGGACCATATACCCTTTCTCAAATCATCCATCATATCTATTAAACTATAGGCTTCATTGCCGTTTAAAGCTTCATTTTCTATAAGACGGGCCATTTTGCCAAGGCTTAGAATATTGTCCAAGGTACGTACCTGTATTCCTCGTATGCGCTCTACGAATCCTGAATATTGGGTTTTGCCGAATATTTCTGAATCTAACAGCCATTCTGGGGTCTGAAACAATTGTTCCTGTAAGAACGCCATACAATTGGCTTGGTGGTCTTCTGGTACATGTGTGTATACGTCACCTTCTTGGTCATAGGTTTTATGGTGTTCGTAGACTCCTCCGATGTTGTTGGATACGTGACCCATGTATCTATTGAACTGAGAAATTACTTGTCCGTATAATGTTTCGAGGTCATCGTAATTCTTACCATCTTCTTTGGTCCATTCTATTAAATTGGGAACAATACGTTTTAAGTTGGCAATACCATACTCACTTGCCTTAACTGCATTGTCGCCCAAATCTTCGGTTTGTGAACTGGGGTCTACGATATCTCCCACTTGTTGGTGTCCAAAACGATATAGTGGGTCTCCCGCATGTTCCAGTATCCAACTATCCAAAATAGGTTTTTCTTCTTTGGCGTCTTTATCTAAAATAGGTCTGTATCCCCATTTAATGGCGTATTTGTCGTACACCCCGATTCCGGGCATTAAAGCAACACCTTCGTCCCCAGGTTGGGCTACATAGTTAAAACGTGCATAATCCATTATAGATGGTGCTGTTCCATATTTTTTTGTGAAAGTGGCTGACCTAAGTGAATCCACAGGATAGGCAACACTGCTTCCCATGTTGTGGGGCAGGCCTAATGTATGGCCTACTTCATGAGATGAAACAAAACGTATTAAACGTCCCATGACCTCTTCGTCGAATTCTACGCTCCGAGCCGCCGGGTTTATGGCTGCGGTCTGAACAAAGTACCAGTTTCTAAGCAAGGTCATTACATTGTGGTACCAATTTATATCGGATTCTAATATCTCACCGCTTCTAGGGTCGCTAACGTGCGGTCCGTTGGCATTTGGAATGGGAGAGGCCAAGTATCTTACCACGGAGTATCTTACGTCTTCGGGAGACCAATCTGGATCTTCTTCGGGAGTTGGAGGGTCTTTCGCAATAATGGCATTTTTAAAGCCAGCTGCTTCAAAAGCAACTTGCCAATCTTCGATACCTTGTTTTATATAAGGTACCCATTGCTTTGGTGTAGCCCTATCTATATAATAAACAATTTGTTTTTTGGGTTCTACAAGTTCCCCATTTTTAAATTTTTCCAAGTCTTCGTCTTTCACCTCTAGTCTCCAGCGATCCAAAAAGGTTACTGTCTTACTTTCTTGGGCGTCCAGGCCATAGTCTACTTGCCCTCGAGTGAACCATCCTACCCGACGGTCAAAATACCTCCTTTTCATGGGTTCTTTAGGTAGTAAAACCATCGAGTTGTTTATTTCTATGGAAATGGAGCCTAAACTTCCATTACTTGGTGGTGCACTCGCCAAATAGGTCTTAACGTGTCTGGCCTCTACATTTAACGGGTAACTTTTAATACTCTCTATAAAACTCCTGCTATCGTCTAAACGAGAAACCTTGTATCTTTTTCTGTATGATTCGGGTAGGCCCAGGGCCTTGGTATCCTTGGTGAAAATATCATCCACTGCTATAACCGTAGCAGGATTTAGGGAGTCTTTTTTAAAGGCTTTAATGTCAAAAGCGTAAAGAACAGGTTCAAAATTAGAATTTACCACAGCTTCGTGTACGGGGAGCGAATCTGCTGCGACCACATCGTGTGATACAACCCGTAGCAATACCTTTTTGTCCTTCTTTTCCCAGCGGAGCACCTGGGTATTTATTTTCCCCCCGCCAAAACCGATTTTAGATGCGGTTTTAGAAATACGGCTTACCATTAACATTTCCCTATTAAAAAGGGAATCGGGTATTTCGTAATAATATTTGTCCTCTACTACATGAACGTCAAAAAGTCCTTTATCGGTTTTGGCATCTTTGGTAATGACTTTGTCGTAAGGTTTTATTTTGTCTTTGCTAGGCTTCTCGGAAGTATTCTCCGTTTTGTTTTTCTTCTTTTTAAATATTTGTGCATCAGAAGTTTGGTAGCTGAGTGCAAAAACTAAAATTAGTAATGGAAATAGTGATTTTTTGATCATTTTTTTTGAATAGTTTGCTGAGTTTGCTAAATTTCAAAGTACTGAAAAATTAATTTAAGGTATTGTTAACGAAATCATAAGCATAAATTGTAACATTTTACTTTTTATACAGTCCATTAAAGGGGAAATATCATTTTTGTTTCTGAATTAGTTAATTATAAGGCCCTTACATGTACAAGGGTCTTATTTTTTTAGATACTGTTAAAATAATAAAGGGAGAACGAATTGAAACAACCCGATCAATAAAACAATGGCAATGATATTTAGTAGAAAACCTACTCTGGCCATCTCGTAAACCTTAATATATCCGCTGGCAAAAACAATAGCGTTTGGTGGCGTGGCCATGGGTAACATAAAAGCACAGCTGCTTGCCATGGTTATAGGAATGAGTAAATGTTCGATCGGTAGTCCCAGTCCTAAAGCTATACCGGCAACTACCGGGGCCAATACGGCTACCAAGGCAACATTGCTCATAAGCTCGGTCATAAACAGCATTAGAAATATCAATAGGCTCGCGGTAAAAAGAATACTTATTTCACTTTCCGCAATAGTAGAGGCGACTAGGTCTACAATGCCGGTAACCGACATTCCTTTTGCTAAAGCCAAACCGCCACCGAACAATACAAGAATGCCCCAGGCCAGGTTTTTGGTGTCTCGCCAATCTAGTATAAAAAGACCCTTTTTAATGCTAAAAGGGATCGTGAACAACGCCAAGGCGGCAAAAATACTTATCATCGCGTCCGATATTCCCAAATTAGGAATGATCGAATTTATTACAGTTCTAAATATCCATAAGAAAGTGGTAATGCCAAAAATGACCAGCACCATTTTTTCTTTTCTAGTTGCGGGTCCCAATTTTTGTAACTCATGGTCTATGATAGATTTAGAGGCGTTAAATTTAAGTCCCTTATTGGGGTACATCAATTTTACAAGAGCCAAATAACAGATAGATACCATTATAATGGAGAAGGGGAGGCCAATGATCATCCATTTTAGAAAGGAGATTTCTATGTTGTACTCATTTTCCAATAGTCCGATAAGGACAGAGTTTGGTGGTGTGCCGATAACGGTGGCAATACCACCGGCATTTGCCGAAAATGCGATTCCGAGCATAACACTTAAGGCAAAGTTGCGGTCACGTTTCGTAAATCCATCGGTATCGTTTACCAGTAATTGAATCACCGACATGGCTATAGGCAGCATAACCACTGTACTTGCGGTGTTGCTTATCCACATACTTAGAACTGCGGTAGCTATCATAAAACCGAGTACCACTTTGTTGGGGGTGGTGCCCGTGATTTTTATGATGCTAAGTGCAATTCGTTTGTGCAGGTTAACCTTTTCTAGGGCCAAAGCCATTACAAACCCTCCAAAGAATAAAAATACAATCGGGCTGCCGTAGTTTGCCCCCACCTCTTCCATGGGCATCACCTTTAAAAGAGGGAATAGTAATAAAGGTAGTAAGGCGGTTACCGAGATGGAAACAGCTTCTGTAATCCACCAAACGATCATCCAAATCGCAATTGAAATTACGGGGTCTCCCTTTTCGGAGACAAGCTCAAAAGGTAAAAGGTTGGTTATAATAAAAATGGTAGGCCCTAAGGCCAAACCGATTTTTTTGCTTAGTTCCATTAAGTCCTAAGCTATGCTTTTTTGATAAAATTTAAAAATATAAACCTTGTAGGTTGTTTTTGCAATCATTTTGATTTGTGAAAAGTTGAAGATTTATAGTAGATAAATAGGGGAAGAAACTAACCTGGGTCTAAAAAGGGTGTTGTGCAACATTTGGGTGATACTGTGTTCGTAAACTCTTCGTTCAATTGTTCTTTTTTAGGTTTGTTTCTCATAAAATAACCGTATAGTTTTTTCTCTTGTTCTTCTGTAGCTCAAGGCAATTGTGATGAAAATTAATTTGATATAACAACAATTTTACTGTAGTAAAATTATATTCTTTTCAATAGCTATATAGTCATTTTAAGGGTATTTTATTTGTTGGGTATTCTTAAATTTTTACAAAATCTAATTTGCATTATTAACGGTAAATTATGATTTTAGATACCCTAAAATTCAAATAATTTAACTATGAAAACTAAACTTAATGGATTGTTAACGCTATTCTTGGCGTTTGTTGTGCATACATCCTATGCACAAGACAAGACAATTACCGGTACGGTTAAGGATTCCGAAGGCCTTCCGCTGCCCGGTGTTAACATTGTTGTAGAAGGGACCACAAAAGGTACCCAAACAGATTTTGATGGAAACTATGCCATCAAAGCAACTCAAGGGCAAACGTTGCTCTTTACTTATATTGGGCAAAAGACCACAAAACGGGTTGTCGGGGCCGGCAACGTAATCAACGTGCAGATGGAAGAAGATGCACAAGCCCTTGATGAAGTGGTGGTAACGGGTGTCGCGGGTGCCACCAATGTGAAGAAACTCTCAGTAACGGTGGCTAAGGTAACTGCAGATGAACTGCAGAATGTTCCGGCCGCTTCTGCAGCCAGCGCGCTTCAAGGTAAAGTTTCCGGTGTAACGGTGACCAATCTTGGTCGTCCTGGACAAGGCGCCAATATTATTCTTAGGGGAGCCAAAAATCTTTTTGGATCTCAAAGTCCTTTGGTCATCGTTGATGGTGTTTTTGTAGAAGGTGGGCTTTCGGATATAAATGTTGATGATATAGAGTCATTTGAAATAGTAAAAGGGGCTTCGGCTTCTTCTCTATATGGATCACGAGCAGGAAATGGTGTTATAGTGGTTACAACCAAGAAAGGGAAAGAGGGCAAGACCCAAGTGACTATTAGGTCAGAAGTAGGTTTTTCTGAGCTTGGCAATAAAATGGATATCAACAAGTCACATCATTACGTGCTGGCATCGGATTATGAAAATTACTTAGGCCAGTTTACAAAATATGAAGGAGTGACCTACCCAAGTGGTTATCAAGGGGTGAGGGTCCCAACCGTTGTTGGAGCCAGAATAGAGGAAGATGATTTGTACTCCGATAATCCTTATGGGGTTTATCATGATTTTCAAGATGAGTTCTTTAGAAAAGGCTTTAATCAGACAATTTATACCTCGGTGTCTTCGGGTAGTGAAAAATCGCAAACCTTTTTCTCGTACGAACACACCGAAAATGAAGGTATTCTTATAGAAACCGAAGGTTATGCACGAAACAGTTTTAGGCTTAATACCGATTTTAAAATTAATGATTGGCTTAAGTTTTCTGCATCCAACCTTTTTGTTAAAACAAAAGATTATGTTCCTACGGGTGATAGTGGTTTGTATAGGGCGGCCACCCGTGTAAGTCCTGATGCCAATGTTTTTGCGGACAACCCCGATGGGCAACCTTATTACTACTATCCAGATCAATGGCAGTCAGAAGTAACCAATCCATTGTATTATCTAAGTACATATAATCGTCTTGCAAGACAGCAACGTTTTTTGGGTGGATATAACCTAAATATTAAACTTGCCGATTGGATCAACTTGGATTCTGAGTATTCTTTCGAGAAAAGGGACTATCGGTATACCACATATAGACCTTATGAAACCTATACGTCTTCTGGAGATGACGAACTTGGTTTTGAATATTCAAAAGGGTCGCTCTATAAATTTTCATCCTATGGATTGTCGCAAAAAGCTCAGTTCACGGCCAATATAGCTCAAAAATGGGGTGAATTGAACCTAAAATCAAAGTTGAGTTTCTTAATGGAAGATAGGTATTACGAGAATTACGATGCCTCTGGATATGACTTTCTTTATAAAGATTTGCCGACAATGGATAACTTTGATACTTCTACCATTTCCTCTTCTTCCGATAGCCAAACCGAACGTGCTAAAAACTTTTTTGCCATCGTTGGCTTAGATTATAAGGATAGATATATTCTTGACGGAATGTTTAGGTATGACGGTTCGTCACTTTTTGGAGAAAACGAAAAATGGGCGCCCTATTACAGGATTTCGGGAGCGTACCGAATTAGTCAGGACCTTCCTATTAAAGGAATAGACGAACTAAAAGTACATGCGTCTTACGGAACTTCGGGGCAGCGTCCAGGATTTAATTGGCAATACGAACAAACAGGTATTTCCGACGGTAGTCTTTCAACCGATAGATTAAAAGGTAATCCGGATTTGAAGCCCTCTAGAACCTCGGAAATGGAAGTAGGCTTAAATCTAGACTTTTTGGACAATAGATTCAGGTTGGAAGCCAACTATTCAAAATCGGAAACAGAAGACCAATTCATGAAAGTTGATTTGTTTTCACCAGCCAATGCAGGTAAAAACAAACAATGGCAAAATGTGGGTACTGTAGCGTTCGATACATATGAAGCATCGTTACAGGTAGATGCTATAAGGAACGATAATACCAATTGGACCCTTGGGTTTAATTTTGCCACTACCAAAAATGAAATTAAAGAACTATCTGTATCTTCTATGAAAGTAGGACCGGACGATCTTTTCTATATTAATGAAAATGAAGAGTTTGGTAGCATGTACGGAAGAAAATTCGTTACTTCTTTAGAAGAAATGGAAAATCAACTAGGGGCCGGCGAAAGCATATCGGACTATGTGGTAAATTCTGATGGTGTGGTAGTTTTGGCCTCATCTGTTGGAACCGAAGATGAAAAGGGAATTATAAAGTTAAACGAAGACGGTTCGGTCGCATATGAAAAAATCGGTAACCAAAATGCGGATTTTCAATTAGGGATTACCTCTAATTTCTCATATAAGAATTTTGGGTTCTACATGCTTTGGGACTGGAAGCAAGGGGGTGATGTATATAACCGCAATTATCAGTGGAACACCATTGATTTAAGAAGTGCTATTGTGGACCAAGCTGGTAAACCGGTAGACCAAAAGAAAACAACAACATATTATGCGTCTCTTTATGATGTTAACCAAAATAACGCTTTTTGGGTAGAGGATGGTTCTTTTGTGAAACTTAGAGAGGCATCTTTGTCATACACTTTGGATAAGAAAGCATTGGACAATGTTGCCGGAGGATTTTTTGACTCGATAAAATTTAGTTTGATCGGTAGAAATCTATTAACATTTTCCGATTATAAAGGATGGGACCCAGAGGTGGCCCAATATGACAGTGAAACATTACAGTACTATTCTGTGGATTATGGTGTTTATCCTGTTCAAAGAGCATATTCTTTTTCACTACAATTTAAATTTTAAACAAATGAAAACTAATAAAATACTTGTCTTATTTTCACTCATGGCCTTTTTGATAGGTTGTGATGATTTTGACACTAATTTGGATGTTGGAAATCCGGAGAACCCAAATGATGAGATATTGGCAACAGACCCTGTTGCTCTAGAGTCAACTGCGGGAACCTTGATCAATAACTGGTTCCAGACCACCCATAGTTATGATAGTCCTGTGTTTGCCATGGCTACCATGTCAGATGTTCTAACCTGTTCATGGGGTAATTTTGGAATGCGCGATACTTCAAGCGAACCTAGGGTAGCTTTTAACAATCAAGGTAGCTATGGAAATGCAGTTATAAATGAATCTTTTTTTAACTCCATGTATTCTATTCTTAGTGATGCCAATACCATTATGTATGCCGTAAATGCAGGAGTTGAATTTGAAAACCCCGAGGCTGTGGCCGCCCTTGGCAGATTTACACAAGCTATTATTGTGGGATATTTGGCCATGACCTATGATCAAGTGTGGCTTTCTGATGAAAATGGAGTGCTCAATGAAGGAGAATCTGTTGGTTACAAGGAGGCAATGGACTATGCGATAGGTAAATTGGACGAAGCTATAGCCATAGCGAACCAATCCTCTTTTACACTGCCTGAAACTTGGGTTCCAGGAATGACCATAGATAATTATTACTTGGCCTCATTGATGAATTCCTTTGGTGCACGGATGCTTACTATGAATGCACGAAACTCTACAGAAAGGGATGCTACGGATTGGGAAAAAGTCTTGGAATATGCCAATAATGGTATAACAGTAGATTTTGCCCCTCTAGCCGACGATGTGGTCTGGTATGATCTATATAAGACCTATGCTGTTTATACCGGATGGGCCAGGGTAGATATGTATGTTATAAATCTGATGGATCCATCAACGCCCGCATATTGGCCAGAAGATGCTACGGTACTTCCAGAATCTACCAGTGCCGATGCAAGATTGACAACGGATTTCGAATATCTTTCATCTCAAGATTTTAATGCCGCTAGGGGAACATATCACTATAGTAGTTATAGATACAGCAGATATGACGATTATATATCTCAATGGACTACTCCTATGCAAGAGTTTGTTGTTTCTGAAAATGACATGTACAAGGCAGAAGCATTATTAAGACTCGGAAGGTATGAAGAAGCCGCAGAGGTGATAAATTCAGGGACCAGGTCTACTAGAGGTCAGCTGCCAGATATTGGAAATTCTCCTGAAGAAATTGCCGATGCAATACATTATGAGCGGTTGGTAGAGTTTCCATTTACAGGCTATGGGCTTAATTTCTTTGAAATGCGTAAAGAAAATTTATTACAAAAAGGTACAATGCTACATTTTCCAGTTCCTGGGACAGCTTTGGCTGCAATACCTGCGGAGTATTATACTTTTGGAGGTACATCTGGCGAACCTGGTGTTGACTATTCCACCGGAGGTTGGAGATAATCGTATCCTTATAATAAGGTAATAGTAAAAGAGCCGCATTAAAAAATGCGGCTCTTTTTTATATAGTACTATATGTATTTTAACAAGATGGGTGGCTTTTGGGTATTCTTAAAAAAGAACCTACTCCTCTAGTTTTACCAACAGAGATTCTCCTTCTTTAAATACCTTGGCCAATTTGTGTTTGGTGAGTCCCTTAATGCTTTTATCCCATCCTTTGTTACTTAATCCCGATTGTGATTTTAGCTCCGACAAAGGCATGGTCTTTTCTTTCTTAAGGATGTCAAAAACTGCTTTTTCGTTTTCAGAAAGTTCAACCTGTTTTTTCTCTGGCCTCATTTGGGGAAAGAACAATACCTCTTGTATAGACGAATTGTTGGTCATTAACATTACCAAACGGTCTATACCTATACCAATACCAGAAGTAGGGGGCATACCATACTCCAATGCCCTAATAAAGTCTTGATCTATGAACATGGCCTCGTCATCTCCTTTTTCCGATAGTCTCAGTTGCTCTTCAAAACGCTCTCTTTGATCTATGGGGTCGTTTAGCTCAGAGTAGCAGTTGGCCAGTTCTTTTCCGTTTACCATTAACTCAAAACGCTCCGTTAATCTTGGGTTGTCTCTATGTTGTTTTGTCAACGGGCTCATTTCTTTTGGGTAATCGGTAATAAAGGTGGGTTGTATGTAGTGGTGTTCGCACTTTTCTCCGAATATCTCATCGATAAGTTTGCCGACACCCATAGTTTCGTCTACTTCGATTCCCAATTTTTTTGCGGTTTCACGTAGTTCCTCCTCGTTCATGTCAGAGACATCTATGCCGGTATGTATCTTAATAGCTTCCAAAATAGGAACCCTTGCGTACGGAGCCTTAAATTCTATCTCATTGTCACCGACTTGTAATTTAGAGGTTCCGTTGGCGTCAATAGCTATTTTTTCCAAAAGTTGTTCCGTAGTCTCCATCATCCAGTTGTAGTCTTTATAGGCTACATAGAGTTCCATCACGGTAAACTCGGGGTTGTGGGTACGGTCCATGCCTTCGTTTCTAAAATCCTTGGCAAATTCATAGACCCCATCAAAACCACCGACGATCAATCTTTTTAAATAAAGTTCGTTTGCAATTCTCAAGTATAACGGAATGTTCAATGCGTTGTGGTGGGTAAGAAAAGGCCTAGCTGCGGCACCGCCCGGTATGGGTTGCAGAATAGGTGTTTCTACCTCTAAATAACCACGTTCGTTATAAAACTCCCTGATACTGTTGGTTATTTTGGTTCTTTTTATAAATGTCTCCTTAACCTTTGGGTTTACTATAAGGTCCACATATCGTTGGCGATACCTAAGTTCGGGGTCGTTAAATTCATCGTATACATTGCCATCGGCATCTACTTTTGGTAGTGGTAACGGTCTTAATGCCTTGCTCAGCATTTTAAATTTTTTGACCATTACTGTCTTTTCTCCCACTTTAGTGGTAAATAGCTCGCCTTCAATACCAATAATGTCACCTATATCCAAAAGCTTTTTATAGACATCGTTATAAAGGGTCTTGTCGTCACCTGTACAAATTTCATCTCTGTTGAAATATACCTGAATACGGCCTTCGCTATCTTGAAGCTCTGCAAAGGAAGCCTTTCCTTGTATACGTCGAGACATCAGCCTACCGGCTATGATGACCTTTTTTCCTTCAACATAATCGGTCTTGATACTTTTTGAAGTGGCATTTACAGGGTACAATGCGGCTGGGTAAGGGTCTATGCCCATTTCCCTTAATTTGGCCAATTTTTCTCTTCTTACAACCTCTTGTTCGGATAACTGCATGCTATACTATTTAAAGCCGCAAATATAGGTAACAATGCATTAATCTTTAAATTGTGGAAGAACAAAAGAGTGAATATGATCTATATTGTTCTTGATAAATGTTGCGAAGATGATGCACGTACGTAAGGGCTAAAAAATTTATCCCGTTTAAACCATGTTCTGTAACAAAACCAATATTTTTACGACCTATATAGTACATCAATCAAAATTATAATCGCAATGAGTTTAATAAGAGTCTTATTGGCTATTTTATTTCCGCCCCTTGCCGTAATCGGAAAAGGTTGTGGGTCGTTTCTAATTGTCTTACTTTTGACTTTTTGTGGCTGGGTACCGGGGGTTATCGCCGCATTGGTCATATTAAACAATCCTAATTAGAACAAATTTTAAATGAAGTTATCGAACGTATTGTTGGCGATTTTTATGGTCGCTCTATTTGTCGCATGTAATTTTACCGAGGAAATTTATATCAATGAGAATGGAACCGGGAAAATGAGTATATCTTTTGATGGTAGTGAAATGATGCAGATGCTACCTTCCAACGACTCTACACAACTGGAAGAAGCCATAGATTCAACCTTGGTGTTCAGAGATTTGTTTCGTGAGAAAAAAGACAGTATTGCCCAACTTTCAGAAGAGCGTCAAGCAGAGCTTAAAAAATTGGAGCCTTTTTCAATGCACATGAAGATGGATCCAGATAACGGTGTTATGAATTTTGATCTCTTTAGGGACTTTAAGAATGTTTCTGAGGTAAACGATGCCTTTAATACCTTTCAAAGTGCCAGTGCGATTGGCCCAAGTGCAGGAAGTAAACCAATGCCGCAAAATCCTTCGAACGGAGCTACACAGGTAAATTATACGTTCAAAAAGAATACGTTTACAAGAAAGTCGGAAATAGTGGACAGGGAGCTTTTTAACAAAAGTATCGATAGCCTTGACAGTGCCGAGATGTTTTTATCCGGATCAACCTATACCTTTAAATACCATTTTCCAAAAAGGGTGAAATCTACAAATCTAGACAATGCAACTTTTTCTATGGATGGCAAAACCATGGTCTACGAAGTTAATTTTTTAGAGATGCTCAAAGATCCCGAATCTATTTTTATAGAGGTAGAATTGGAAAAGTAAAGAAGGGTTCATTTCGTATCTTTGTCGCATGAACAAGAAGGTGTACCACAAAGATCTTGGGGTCAAGGATTATAAGGAAACTTGGGATTACCAAGAGGAGCTTTTTCAAGAGACCCTTAATTTAAAGATAAGGAACAGAAGAGAGGATCTGGATCTGGAAACTCCCAACCATTTTTTGTTTGTAGAACACCCCCACGTATATACTTTAGGAAAGAGCGGAGATATTAAAAATCTGTTGGTGGATGAGAATCAGCTAGCGGCAAAAGGGGCCAAATTCTATAAAATAAATAGGGGAGGGGATATAACCTATCACGGTCCCGGGCAGATTGTAGGATACCCCATTCTAGACCTCGAAAATTTCTTTACCGACATACATAAATACCTCCGTTTACTGGAAGAGATGGTCATTTTGACCTTGGAGGAATATGGATTGAAAGCGGAGCGTTCAAAGGGAGAGACCGGGGTTTGGCTCGATGTAGGAACGCCATTTGCCCGAAAAATATGTGCCATGGGCGTACGTGCCAGCCGTTGGGTGACCATGCACGGCTTCGCGTTGAACGTAAATGCCGACTTAGGGTATTTTGATATGATGATCCCATGTGGTATTAAAGATAAGGCAGTAACTTCCTTGAATGTGGAGTTGGGTCAAAAAGAAATTTCGATGGATGAGGTTAAGGAAAAATTGCTTAAACATTTTGCGGCGCTTTTTGAGGCGGAAATCATAAAACAAAAAACCACGACCTGAGCCGTGGTTTTTTGTTTTATGATTTCTTTAGTTCAGTCCGAAATTATCCATCAATTCATTGTAAGTCATTTTACGATAATCGATACCTGCATTTTTGGCCGCAGTTTCATCATTTGCAGATATTAAGAAATACTGTAAGCGTGTGATGTTAGCATTAAGCTGCCCGTCCGATTCAAACGAGTAGATGCTTATCTGATTTGACTCATAGGTGAAGGTGATAATTTCCTCTTTTCCGTCTGAATAAGTATAGTTATACGTCATCGGGTACCATATTGACTCGCCAAAAAGCTGAAAAAAGACTAGCACTAAGGTATTATCGACAGATTCTTCATTCAACAACGGTTCTTCTATATCTATAAAGTTTGCTGAAGTACCTAAATAACTTCCCGATTCCCACGCGGGAACGGGGTCAATCGTTCTCACTATGACGTTGGCATTGCCATCCTCACCAGCGGGGCCTTGGGGGCCTTGGGGGCCTTCGGGTCCTTGCTCCCCTTGAATCCCTTGTTCACCTTGGGGTCCTTCGGGTCCGGTATCGCCGTCCTTGGAGCAAGAAGTGGTCAATAGGGCGAGGCCCATAATCATGCATGATAAAAATCTCAATGTAGTTTTCATAATATTTAAAGTTTGTTTTCCTTTTATGGAATGTGGGCCAAAAGGTTAACACTTCGTTGCAAGATTTGGAATGATAGGGTATGTGTACCTGGCCAGGACCATGCCCTACTGATAGTAATCTGTTGGGGTAATAATTAAATGCGGATAGGCTGTTTGACCAAGTTCTAGTTCCCATACCAATGTTTTGGCGGAAATATTGATCAAAACGATGTAGGTTTTGTTTTGATCTCTTATGGTGTTGAATAGCAATTGATACTTGTCGAAGAAATAGTATTTCGTATAATCGGAATCCCATTCTTCATTGATGGGGTAGGTAAAGGAATCTAGTTCTTCCCCGCTAAAAATATCAAGGGTTTTTGTGACAATGGCCGAGCTCTCTTCCTTATAGCTAAGATAAACCGTATCGTTGGATAGGTCTATGGCCGATGCGTATTTTCCCGTATAGGCGTGTTCCCAAATAAGGGATCCGTCGTTTTTGTCAATACTGTAAACGGTCTGGTCACGGGAGTAAAAAATAAATTGGTTGCCACTTTCATAACCTCCTAGAACATTCGGGCTTCCGGTTTCAAAGGTCCAATTCTCGTTCAAATCGGCATCCAAGGAAACGACACTGTTGCTCCAGGTCATTACGATTATCGACGACGAGCCACCGATTAATTTTGATATCCTATCGGTGAAGGGGATTCTTTTATCAATGTGGCCAGTACCGGGATCTATGCTTAAAATTTCCTGGGTGCTTGAACCGAGGCTCAATTCGACAATTATTTGGTCTTGGTAGGAGGTAATCTTCCTCACCTCATCAGTCAGTTCAATAGTCCAATAAACATCACCCGTTTCACGATTTAGCGCATCGAGATAAAAGGTGGAATGATAGGTTGTGGTATTAATTGCACTATAGCCAATAAATACCGCGTTTTGATATACCCAAGTGGCGCCAATTTGATAATACTTGTCGTCGTCTTTTACATAGTCTTTGGTCCATAGGGGCTCTCCGTTAAAAGTGTCTTTTCCGAGGAGTGTCTTGGTTCCGTTGTATGCGCCTTGCGTACAGATGAAAACACCGTTGAATTCATTACAATGATAAGAATCCAGAGTGGTGAAGGATTTGATCTGCTGATTGTCCTTTAGGTCCAATTCGGTAAAAAGATTGTTGCTACTGATCCAAATGCTTCCTTCGATATCGTTTCCGGGATCTTCTATTTCTTCCACAGTTTCTTCGGTTTCCTCAAAATCGTTGTTATCGTCCTTTTTGCAACTTGCAAAGACCGTAAGCAATAGAAGTATTCCCATGAAGGATTTAAAGGTTTTCATAATAATTGAAATTTATGTTTACATTTTTATGTTAGGGGGTGTATCAAGGTTAACATATGGGCATAGAAAAACCCCGGGCTCGGCCGAGGTTTCTATCCGTTTAAGTTTTTTTAATAAGTTTCTTTGGCAATTATTTTTCCGCCGTACCCACCTGGGTCTAGTAGAACTCCGCTTGAAGTGCCGGAAGGAGCCGTTTGAACATATACTTGTATTTCATGGGTTCCAGCCGGTAGGTCATCAAAAACATCAAAAACAGATACAAAATCTGTTGTATTACTAGAAGTTATTGCAGCGAGACTTTGCAATGAACCGACCTCGCCATTTATTCTAGTAGATACTTTAATCCCATTAGCCCCGGAGAAGGTTCCTGAACCTACCCTAGAATTTAGTATGACCTCTATTCTAGTATCGTCGAATTCCTTTTCAATGGTTAAAACAGGGCCAATAGGAGCTGCTGTTGTATTGGCATCTATCGATGCGGTATTTAAATTGGAACGTTCAAAATAATTTGAGGTGGGCGCAGAATCACCTTGTGGTCCCTCAGGTCCTTGAAGGCCTTGCTCTCCCTGTGGTCCTTCTGGTCCAATAGGGCCGATGTCGCCTTCTTTTGTACATGAGGTGGTCAACAAAGTAATACCTAAAAGTAAAAACAGTGTACTCTTGATTGTAGTTTTCATAATTATATTATTTAAGATTTTATCCAATTAATGGTGAAGAAAAGTAGAGGTTAACATAAGGGTACAAAAAACCGGTATTGGTCTATTTTTTTGTCTATAAACTCCTTAAAGTGACGATTTCACCAATGGGTTCGCGTGTATTAAAACCACCAAAGATCCAAATGGCCCCATCATAGTTAAGGCTGGCGAATTTGTTCAGTGGAGTAGGTGACGGGCCCAGATCGGTATATTGGGTCCAATCTTCCATATTGTCGGAATAATATAGATCTGCATAGGGTCCTGTAATAAGGCCCATTCCGCCAAGAATCCACACTTTATTGTCATATACGACTGCACCATGATGATACCTATCGGAAAAAACATCTCCCGAAAGGGTTAGGCGTGTCCATGTTGAACCGTTGTCACTTTCCCAGATTTCATTGTAGGCGATGCCTTCGCCTTGCCCTCCTATAACATAAAGTTTGTCGTTAAACACAACGGTTTGGTGAGCTTCTCTCGGAGGAAAGGGGTCGGAGGTTTCTAAATTCCATGAAGTACCATCGGTGGTGGACCATACTTCTGCCTTTAAAGAAGATGTTCGATTTACCCCGATAAGGAACATTTTTCCGTTAAAAACGGTAAGTGAGGGGTAAAACAGATGTCCGAACGGAGCATATTCCAGTTGTTGTGTCCATGTTTCCCCGTCAGAGGAAGACCATACATCATCGTATTCGACCCATATAGGGGTATCGGTATTTATACCTCCAACCATCCAAATCCGATCATTGAAAACGGCAGTTGCATGTCCCCTTCTGGCACCAAATTGGTTAGAGGTTACACTTCGCCAATTAATACCGTTGTCACTATACCAAATATCACTGTTGCAATAGGGCAAGCTATAACTATTATAACCACCAATGGACCATATTTTGCCGTGAAACTCTACCATTTTATTGTCATAAAAACTACCCATTTGGTCTTCATGGGTCTCAACGTTGATTTTAAGGGAATAACTATCGTCTTTAGGAAAACCTTTGGTGTCTTTTTCTTTTTGGTCGTAGTCTTTGACCTCGCCGATCAGGTCTTTCTCGCATGAACAGAAAATACCGATCAATACCGTGTAAGCCATTATATATTTTAGAACTTTCATAATATGTGGTTTTAGTTTTTTTGTGATGTGATAGATCTACTCGTTTATGTGATCGTTTAAAAGGTAGGGGTTAGATGGACAGGTCCAATTTTATTAGTTTCCCATCATCGCCACGGTGGCCGTAAATCCAAAAATTGGATCCGTCATAGGCTATCCCAACAATGGATACATCTGGAACGACATAAGAATTTACCACAGTTAGCCCGTCAGTAACATCACATTTGTACAACATGCCTTCTGCACATACATATAAATAACCATCTTGGTAATCTAGTCCGTAAGGTCTGGTATCTCCCAGTTCAATGGTTTGCTCAATGGAAACAGTGCTGTAATTATATAGATACAAAGTTCTTTCGTTACCGCTGGCGGCCCAAATTTTATTATAATCAACGGATGCTAATCCGTAGATCCAAGCCCCTAGGTCTAAAGACTCATCTATGTAGGTGTTGTCAGATTCTCGGTAGATAAAGAACTTAGAATGGCCGTTACTGCTTTGAAATATATATTTACCAGAACTGTCATATTTTTCTACTTCTACTTCTACGGCAAAGGCACTTCGGGTGGTCGTAATGGTGCCCTCTAGGGCAAAGGTTTCGGGGTTTACCAACCCTATATCTTCAACTTCATAACCGTTGCCGACCAAAATTTGGCTCCCGTTCCAGGCGATATCCACATCTTCGTTCCAAGGTGCGTCTCCTTCCTCTAAAATTGTTAGTTCTTCTACCCAATCGTTGTCATCTGCCGTTTCGCTTCTAATCAAGTTTATAAAACCGTCAGGAAAATTCATGACCAATTCATCATCTGTTAATGTGTAATTCGCCAAAGCTGATCCATAACCATAATTTATAGTTATCTGGCTGTTTTCTTCATCATTGGTATAATTGGCATTATCAAGGCTTTTGAATCCCAATTCGTTTTCATTGAGAATTACTAAGGTGTTGTCGGTATTAATTATAAAATATTTGGCATAATCGTAATCATAAAGATTAGTGGAACTAACCGACCAAGAACCATCAATTTGTGGGGTTTCCTCAATAGGGGGTTCTTCAACGGGTGTTTCTTCGGTGGGTGTATTTTCGGCTATAGGTTCGGGCGAATCATCATTCTTGCTGCAATAAATGAATAATAATGATGTTAGGGCCAAAACCACGGAATAAATTCTTGAAATTTTCATAATGTAATTTTTATAGATACGCCCTTTTATGAAGAACATGGGCAAAGGTTAACAAGCGAATAAAAAAGAATGGGTGGTTAGGGGTAGACTATGCTAGTAATAGAAAAATATATATCCATATTGTTATGGCTAGGGCAATGATCAAAATTCTTTTTATGATCTCTAATTTCTTATAGGTTTCCATGGGTATATTTTTTTAGGTGTGTTATAATGTATGTCTCAATGAGGTGTAGGTTAACATTGATGCTAAAAAAAATATAGGTCTATGTTTTGTTTTGAATCTTGTAATGGGAATACTACAAAAACGTTATTGACAGGGAGTTATGGGGGCTATTGGTGGAAATCAGATCTAAAAAAGGTTAAATTAGCTGTTAATGATGTTAACCTATTCAATTCCTGATTATTAAAGTGGCAAAGACAGATAAAGATATTACGCTGGAAGAACTTAGGTCGGGTTCTGAAAAAGTGCTTAAAAAGATATACGAGGAGAACCGGGCCAAGTTTCTGAATTTTGCCAGACGCTATAATCTTACCGAGGATGAAAATATAGATATCTACCAAGATGCCTATATCGTTTTTTATGAGAACGTAATGAACGGAAAATTGGAAAAATTGACCAGCAGTGTTTCCACCTATTTGTTCTCTATAGGTAAATATTTAATTTTTGACAGAATGAGGAAGAATAAAAAATCGGTCTCAGGAAGTTATGATCTCTCAAAAGTAGGGGATTCCGATGTGCAGATCAATGCTCTTGAACTCGATAGCCCAGACCTTACGAGAGAACAAAGGTTGCTCAAAGAACACTTTAAAGGTCTAGGGGCTAAATGCCAAGAATTGTTGACGCTCTTTTATTACCGCGGTCATACCATTCAAGAGATTATGGAAAAAGGTAATTATAACAGTGAAAATGTGGTGAAAGCCGCTAAATCCAGATGTATGAAAACGTTGAAAGAACGCATCCAAGGAAAAACCTACTAATGTCATGGACAAAGAACAACTACTATACAATTACTTTGCTAACCGGCTGACACCGGAACAGGAAAAAATGCTTGATCAACTTTTGCAAACCGATAGCGAATTCAAGGAACAATTTGATTTTGAAAATGACCTAAAGCAAGTTATTCGGAACGAGGAAGCCCAAGACCTTAAATCTAAATTAATACGTTTTGAGGAAGAGATCCAGAAGGAAAGACCTGCGGACAAGCCGATACGGGGCTATCGAAAATGGGCCCTAGCGGCCTCTATTGCTTTGGTAATTGGTTTGGGGTGGATAGGATACAATGCGTTTTCCGGGCCCGATTACAGCGGTCTGTATGAGGATAACTTTCAGGAGTACCCGAACACGGTCTATGCCATTACTAGAGGCGAGCAAACCGATAATTCGTTGGAGCGTAAGGCATTTGTTGCCTATGAGACCAACGATAACGTACAGGCGATAACTCTTTTTACGGAGTTGAAGGAAACCGAAAACACCGAGATTGTTAACTTTTATCTTGCACAATCGTACCTAAAAAACAAACAGCCCGAAAAGGCCATTCCGCTTTTAAGTGAAATTATTGGTAAAAAAGGGGAGTTTGCTCCGCAGGCCATGTGGTATAATGCATTGGCTTGTTTAAAGACGGGCAAGAAAGATAGGGCGGTGGATCTGCTCGATGACCTAGAGGCCGATGGCAGGTATAAAAAGGCAGAAGCCGTTGCTTTGTTGGAAGAGCTCCAATAAAAATCAAGAGGACCTATTTCCCCTTTTGCCCCCCCAATAGACAATGAGTAGCAGTAAAACGCCAAGAACGGCCCAAATGAGCATTTGCCACGGACGATTCGTAATTTTGACGGGGGTGTTGTCCCCAATGATAATCAATGCGCTCCAATAGGCGGGAGAAATGGAGCTGCCCCGATAACGCTCAATATAATCGATTTTGGCCCTGCGAAGAGCAGCTGATTTTGTAAGTCCTTCACTAAGGCCCTTGTAAAAAGTGGTCATCAGTTCCTTACTGCTCTTGTCATTGGTAGACCATAGGGAAGAGACCACGCTTTTTGCTCCGGCATGAAAAAAACCTCGGGCCAGGCTCATGGCGCCCTCGCCCTTTTTTAATTCACCGATAGAGGTATTGCAGGCGCTCAAAACCAACATATCGGCCCGGTTTTTTGTCGCGTACACTTCTTTCAAGAACATTTTTTGGTCACTAAAGGCTATCCAAGGGTCACTGTCCTCGCCGATGTCGGCATGGGTAGATAGATGCACTATGTTATAATCGTTTACCTGTTCTAAAAATCTTGCTTTCGTTGCTTCTTGGTTCATCAACTTTTTTCCGGAAAATATTCTTTCCGCTTCTTCCACTTCAGATTTACTGAACATAAGTTCTGGAAGTCCCAGAGTGTTGAATGTTACAGGGGCTATGGCCAACAATTCGTTTTTGGCCTTACTGGAGACCTGTTTTTTGGCGTTGAGGTACGACATCGAATAGGCATAGCGGATTTCGGTATCCTCAATGAGGTAGGTGGGTCCATCGAGGTCCGTGACAAAGGCTTCAAAAGGAATCTGTTGTAGGATGTAATCGGTAACCAGGGTCAGTTTTTTGCCTTTGATCGCCTTATGCACGGTCTTGGGCACCAATTGGTTGAAAATTTGGTGAGATAAGGTGTTGAAACGAGTTAGCTCGTCTCGGCTGGTGGTCAGGTCGGTCAATTGGCCATAGAGTTGTACCAATCTCTCGTTTAGGTTTTTTACATTCCCTAATTTAAAGAATGTGGTTTGCTCCCTTGATGTAAGCAAACCGTATCCTTGTTCTTCGTTAAGGATATATTGGAGTACGGCTTCGTCTTCCGAAATGTAATCGGATATAAAATTTTTGTAGGGTAGCAAATGTGCCTGTTTTTTTATGGTGGCATAGTCGGGAAAGGCCGTGGCCAGTGAATCTGCGAAAGTGTTATAAATTCGTTTGCTTTCATATACCCGTTGCCTAACGGAATCAAGAGAACTTTCAGAGGTAGGCTCAAAATTTCTTAATTCGTTTTCAGATAAATAAATGTCCTGTTTAAGCTTAAACTCCCGCTCCGATACGTCTTGGGGTAAATTGGCCATTTCCTTGGCTTGTTCCGCACTGATATCCTCCATGAGCAAAAGGGCCTTGTTCCGCTCCATAAAGTAGTAGGCCGCTTCGGGCAGGTCGAGCAAATAACATACCTCTACCGCCTTTGAATAGAGGTTGGCCCCCTTTTCCCTCCAAAAGTATTTAGACTGGTTTTCGGTACTTTCATTTCGGATCAGGTCGATCAACCGATCGGAAAGACGGAAAGTGGAAAGTGCATATAAAAGATAGGCTTCCCTAGGCTCTTCCTCATAAAAGCGTAACCAACCGTTGGCCTTGGTAACCAAATGGTTGAGTAAAAATATTTTTTCGGAAGCCACTTCTATTTCACTGAGGGAAGGCAAGTTTGTAACTTCAACGGGATCCGATTTATTGATCGACCAATAAATGGCCTTTTGGTAGTTGTACATTGCCTTGTCAAAATCTTTCTTGGCCATATAGAGGTCACCCAAATTTTCGTAGGGAAGCGAGTAGTTGGGGTCGTGGTCGATTGAAGTTTGCAAATACTTCTCAGCCAAATCAAATCGTTTTAATTTAATTTCGGAGAAACCTAGGCTGTTATATACCCGGGCAAGTTCGTTGGGGTATAGGTTGAGCGAGTCCGATAGTACCCTTTTGTGAAATTTTATGGCATTTTCATAGTCGCCAATTTCAATTAACCTGTTGCCCTGGGTCTGGTTGATCCGGTTGTTGTAGTAGCTTTCGCTAATGCCGGATCGTTTCAATAGCGAATCTGCCTTTGAAAGATTGGTGCGGATATCATCTGAAAACTGGGCGATACCCATTAGGGAGAAAATCTCGGCCTTGATAATATGGGCATCGATGAAATTCTCGGTTATTGTAGAACTGTTGTTGGAAATTATAATTTCATCAAATTGCTCCAGTGCCTTGTAAAAGTCCCCGATCTCAAGATAGATGTTACCCAGTTCAACCTTGGCATTTTCTATCTTATCGGGATCTTTACCGTTTTGCAATAGAAAAAGATAGGCTTTTTCGGCTTTGAACACTTCTCCTTTCAAATGATGGAAGGCACCTAGGTTATAAGCGGTTTTTTCCATTGAACCCACTGGAAGGTTATCAAGGTTCTTTTTTATGTCCAAGGCCTTTTTCGTATAGTCAATGGCCTTTACGAGGTAGGGAAGGCTACCGGTATTCCACCAGTTTTCATAATACCATTGGCTCGCAACATCATGATAGCAATCGGCAAGTTCCCGGTCGTTTAGGCGGGCCTCGTTATCCTCAAAAAATTTATCGAGGCTGTTTTCTATGCCCTCCTTGGCCTGTCCGCTTTCAATTATTTGAAGCAATTGGTCGTGTTGCGATATACCAACAATGGGAAATAGGAAAAGCAGCATAGGTATGCACCAAAAAGCAGGAAACGAAAAGAGAGGGCGTTGCTTTGACATTTTTTGACCTATGGATGCCACAAAGTACAACAATTGCACAATGTATATAAATACAAATGTCTAAAAAAGAGTATAATATGCCGGAAAATCAAAAACGGGAAAGCCCTTGATAGAAAACAAGGGCTCTCAAACCTGTTTATAGACAAAACTATTCGCGTAGAATGACACGTCCCTCTTCAATTTTTCCATCGAGGTTGGGAGAGTAGCTTACTATGGGCAATGACAATATAGCCGATTTTAAGCCCTCCGATACCACTCCGGTCTCGCGGTACACAATAGCTGCTAGAGCGGTCATGGCCCCTGTTGAATAGGAGGTGCCCTCTAACTTGACCAGATCGTCCAATCCGCTAGGATAACCCAGGATAACTTCATAGCCATTAAAGGCCATGGCCACTTGTACGCTTTCGTTTCCGAAATTCGATTTTTCATGTAACTGTGGATCCCCTGTGTCGCCCTCTATGTAATTGTAGCCGGCCACCGTCAACATGTTTTTGGTTCGGTAAGAAGATAAAAAGTGACCTTCGGGACCACTGTCGTTATCCCTACCTGCGTTGCCTGCCGATGTGGTCACTAGCACCCCAAGGTCGTTGAGTTCGCCTAAAAGATGGGCAAATATGTTGTCGTCAGAACTGAAATAAGCACGGTCCACTGCACCGCCAAAACTGGCGTTGACTATATGGATATTACCTCCGTTTTCGTTTATCGATTTTACATAGGTCAGGGCACAAAGGATATTCCAATAAGAGCCCTTGCCCTCGCTATCGAATACTTTTAAGGGCAGAATTTGGTAGTTTACGGGAGTTTCTTCGGCATCGAGGATATCGGTAATAATCTTGGTCACATAGGTGCCGTGGCCGTTTTCATCTAAAATATCTTGATTGTCCTGGGTAAAATTCCACCCCGATTGGGTGCTTATACAACCGGTAAAATCGCCACTTGGGAAAAGAACATTTCTGTCCGATGAGGTAAGCTCGGGCCGAAAATAATCGATTCCGGTGTCTAAAATGGCAATGTTCACACTGTTTTCGTCACGGGGAGCTATGAAAGCCGGTTCACCACCACTTTGGCCTTGGGCTACGTAAGGGGGCATTTCCGGCAAGGAAACAATAAATGATTGTTCTCCCTCGATTCTTCCTCGGGGGTTGCGTCGAGGCAATCTATCCACGACTCCTTCGATAATTGCCTCTACGTTTGGCGTGGCCGGGTCAAATTGCCACATTTCGATATCATCGCTGCCACAATCGCATTTCAAGATTTCCAGTCCGGGATACTCGGTGGTTATACTATCTCGTATTTCGGTTTTTCGGATCGCATCTACACCATCATAGGTAACGACGACCTCATTGGGCGAAAGGCTGATTTTGCCATGTTGGCCGTTGGCGCCTTCTTCTACAATTATTTCATTGTATTTTTCTTCGTTGTCCTTCGGGTCTTCGTCTTCTTTGTGGTCCCCATAATGCCATTTAGAACAAGAGGTAATGCCAAGGCATACCAGTATTAATAGAGTTATCTTTAGTTTCATAGTAGTGGTTGTTTAATATTTTTAGTTTTGGTTACTTGCTATAGTGGGTCAGTTCCATTCGGCTGATCAGGGTTCCGTTCTTTTTATAGCTTTCTTGCTTTATCATACCTATGCCCTCTGCTAACCATAGTTTGGTGGACGTTTCCATATTTGCGCCCATAGCCTTAGTAGTTTGGTCCTCGGTTAGTAGATAACAGTCAAAGGTGCCCGCAGGGGTGGTTATACTTTCTTTTTTCTCCACTTTTCTATTTGTTTGGTTTACCGAGGTATTCATGTTGATGCCTCCCATGCTCATGGCTATAGAAACGTTGGCATCTGACAATTGCTGGCCGATACCCAGGTCGTTGGGCAATTGAATATCGGTGCCCGAGATGTCCATTTCCATTCCCATATCGGTATATTGCTGCATCATTTGTGAAGGGAAAAGTGATTCGTAATCAATAGTGACCAAACCATTTTCACAACTAAAGGAATAGCTAGATTCAAATAGGTCCTTTCCCTTTTTGTCCTTGTATTTCATGTCGAATGTGGCAACCGAGGCATTGCCTTCGGAACGGACTTCTGAGATGGTGTAGTGTACAGAGCCATCTACCTTTCCTCTTTTATCGTAGTTGGTATATTCAAAAGAACTACCTTCTTTTAGTGGGTAGAATTTACTGCAGTTGTTTTGGCCATAGGTTATGCTGACCATGATAAAAGATAATATTATTGTTAGTAAAGGGGTCTTCATGATTTTGTTTTTATAGTTTAATGAATTCTACGCGTCGGTTCAGTGCTTTTCCATCTGCCGAAGTGTTGTCCGCGACAGGTTTTGTTTCTCCCATGCCTTCTGTAGACAATCTATTTTGAGAGACGTTATATATAGATACCAGAGCATCTTTTACCGCATCTGCCCTTTTTTTTGATAATTCGAGGTTTTTCTGGTCGTCACCGTCGGCATCGGTATGGCCAACGATCTTTAGATTTATAGTACTGTCTTGTTGAAGTACCTGGTATATCTGTCGGATAATACCCATAGATTGTGGTTGTATCTGGGCCGATCCACTGTTAAACAGAATGCCGGTGGTAGATATTTTTCCGTCTGCCAATAATTTTCTTCTTAGATCCACACCTCCCTTGGCGACTTTTACATTACTTATAAGAATAGATTCTTTGTTGGTGTCAGTTCCGCGGAGCGTAAATTTTATACCTTGCATTTGTGTATTTGATGGTAACAGTCGTGGTACGTCAATATATTTGTTCTCGTTGATCCAAAATCTAAAACGTTCTTTGTTTACAGCTATCGATACATGGTGTTTCTCTTTTACAATGTTTCGTATATCTGCCTTTACGTCGTTTCGGATCACCCTTTTCGAGGCTATTTTGTTTTCCACGATCACCCCGGGGTTTATAAATTGACAAAAAGAGTATTCTACCATACCCATGTTCGCCGATTGTTTAAAAGTGTTGTTGTCACTTATAACAATGCCGAAATAAGATTGTGATGAAGTTTTGCTGTCCAGTCCTAAGGCAATTACATCAAACTCTAAGGTGAATTCATCTGGCAATGAAGAGATGTCTGGAATGTAGGCCATAGAGAAGCCAGGTAAAATTTTCAGCCATTTATTGGTTTCGCCTTCTACGGTAACAAGTTCACCACTTCCGTTGGTATTCCATCGAGAAGGGAAATCCCCGACAAATTCATTTGAAAAATCATCTATGAACAAGGGTTGGTCTCCAGGTACAAAATCAAACTTACTATAAACGGACAGTGTTTTGGGAGGAGCTTGTATTGAGGTTCCTACGTCCCCTTGGTTTTGTGGGGTAGTGGTATCGCCCGAGCCCGTTTGTGGCGATTTGTTTTCGGTAGGGCGAGGAGATTTTCCCCCACCTTTGGCCCCAGGTTCAAAAATACTGTCCAAGGCTTGGTCGGTCTTTTCGGAGGTTTCTTTCTCTACACGCCGTTCTACTGTTCTTTCTGCAGCCTTTTCGGCGGCTTTGCCTAATTTTTTTAAAAACTGGCCATGAACTTCAGATGTGGAAAAAAAAATAAAAGATAAGGTACATATTACTTGTAAGATGTGCTTCATACGTTTCATCGGTACATATTTTATAGTATTCATTAGTATTATTGGCGAGAATCGTAAAACGGGAAAATAAGTAGGCTCCCGATCTGATCTCGCTATTTAATGCCAGCACATATATTGGGGTTAACATTAAAACTAAAGAAACTTCAATAAATTTTTAAGAAGAATGTATAGCTGGCAACTACAGGCTTATGAATACTTATAAAATATGTATTAACGTATTTTGTATACTATGAAAGAATTATCTAGGTCTTTAATGACCAGTTCGGGTTTTTTGTCATTGTCCATGTCGGCCATATCTACAGTGGAAGTACCAAAAACAGGGAAACCGGAAATGGGTTTTGCCTGACTGTCGAACAAGTACGATTTTTGATTTTGTATATCGGTTACCGATACATAAATTTTATCGTTCAGATAAAAAATGGATGGTTTGGTGTAGACCCCTAAGTCCAACGCCACTTTTTGGTCCCTGATGGTTAAAATATTATCGTCCATTAGCACCAAGGTTCTAGCGGTGGCATCCATACCATGGTCTGCATGTAATTTCAGATTTGTTTTTTCAATATTGCCATTGGTTCCTATTTGATAGAGAACACCGTCATTGGTAGTTATGATAAATCTGTTTTTATGGACTTTGACATCGTTTTCGGAAAAAGAGATTTTTTCAGGAACTTTTACCCGAACATTTCCAACACGATTTAGTATTTTAAGACTGCCATCGCTGAGTCTAAAGACTAAATAATCTTTTTGTCCAATGGTAAAATGTTGTGGGGCCGCAATAATATTTTCTTCGGCCTTCGTGTATTTAAAACCGGATACGATTTTCCCTTGGCTGTTGTACATATACACTTTATTGTTTTGGGTAACCACGAACCTGTAGTTCTTTTTGCCCTCATAATCAAATACGGCCAATGGGTTAAGGTTGCCACCTTCATATTTAAATGTAAAAGGTGCAACTTCCTTACCGTTCCGGTCAATAACAAAAAACCTGTTGTTGGTGGTAAATGCCAGCTGAAATTTCCCGTTTTTATAAATGTCTATTTCGTGTATTTTACCTTGCACAGCACTCTCTAACTGCTTCTTCCAAAGAATTTTTCCTTGTGTGGAAATAAGGTAAAGTACATTGTCTTGGTCTTGGACAACAATTTCTTTCTTGTTTGTTCTGTGGTTTGTGAAGAATTGGGGGTTGTGCAAAATATCGGTCTCTAATTGAATATTGAATATTTCGGAAACACCTGCCAAGTTCTCCGATTCCGATATTTTTTTTAGAAAGTAGTTGGTATGAAGAAAACCGTGGTCCGCGATTATTTGAGATCCAAAAAGATAATCTGTCAAACCCGCACTCTGTAAATCATTGGCCAATTGTGAATAACCATTTTGTTTAAGGTTTTCTTGAAACCCCTTGTGATTTGATATGAAAAGTACAGTGGACTCATCTGTGGTTATATTCGCTGTGTTTTTGTACATCACCGTATTGGCCAATGATTTCTCGCCTTTGTTTGTAGAGATAATGGCTTTTATAGATGCGGGTTCTGTGCTAAAGACAAAGGTGTTTTCGATAATACTGGCATACTTTGGGGTGAAATCTTCAATGATCGGAGAAAGGTTCTTGGTTATAAAATTGTTGGGCTCTAGCTCTAATATTTCACTTCCCTGAAAATCTATGGAACCGGTCTTAATATTATTTACAAAATCTATGATGTTGGCGGCACCATAAGTTTTTAGAACAACGGCCTTGTTGCCGTTTATTTGGGCAATGCCAATTTCTTCTACCGTAGATAAAATCGAATCTTTTTCTAGGTCCCTATCCAGATATTTTTCCCTGTTATTAGAAAACGTTTTATAGTCGTTAAAAGTGATAGACCGGTAATGGTCCGTATTTGTGGGTATAAGTTTTGCCGTGGTGTTGAGCAAAGGTTTGGTGCCGGAGAATAGTTTAAGATAGTTGTTTGTAGAATCTTTTAAAACTGTTATACCATTCAATAACAATTGGTCGGTCTTAAAGCTTACATCCAGAGAGAGCCAGTTATTGAATGCAAAGGGTTGGGTCGTGTCCGGCGTAATGTTCAATAAGTGGTTGTAAAGTTGTTTTCCCTTAGATAGGTCTATCCATACTTGGGCCGATTTGGAGGGATCCGATAATTTATTGAATTTTTCGAGGATATCACTTTTAGTGTCTTTCTGCCGTTCTATATTTTCTTTGATGTTTAATAGAAGAATTTCCGAAGAACTAATTACTTGCTTTTTGTTTATTGTGGCCTTGTTAAAGGTGGTGTTGTTTAAAGTGTATTTATCAATCTTCAATCCTCCCTTTTCAATTGTTTCAAGGGCTTTGTTCTTTACATTGTCCATATTTAGGATAGAAAGCGTATCCGGTGAAACATAAACAAAATCAAAACCGTTTTCAGAATTTTCCAATATGGACAAGAGACCGTCTTTTTGACTATGAACATATGTAAGCGGTCGTAGCCCCTTACTTATTTTTTCTGAAAAGTCTAACTTTTCAATGCTGGATATAAGGTCGTTGTCCTCTATTTCTGATTTAAAAGAATTTAAATCATTGATTTTAACGATTACCGAAGCGTTTTCTGGAAGAAAATTAAGGAGAGAATCCGTTGGCTCTTTTTTTGGAGAGCAGGCGATAAAGTGGATAGCACTATAAAAAAGAAGTAGTATTCTAACCTTCATAAATTTACTTTTAGGCAAATTTATACTTTTTAAAGTTCTAGAGTAAGTTGTTCGGGCAGTAGCCTAAATGTTTTTCTGTGGTATTTGGTGATACCGTATTTTCTTATGGCCTCTCTATGTTCCATGGTGGGGTAACCTTTGTTCTTTTTCCAATTGTACATCGGAAATTCTTCATGTAATTTTTCCATGTATTGGTCTCTGTAGGTTTTTGCCAAAATAGAGGCTGCCGCAATGCTCATGAATTTAGAATCACCCTTTACAATGCATTTGTGCGGTACGTTTTTGTATGGTTTAAACTTATTGCCATCAACAATAATAAAGGGCGGCGTTTCTGAAAGTTGGTCGATTGCCTTGTGCATCGCCAATATAGAAGCGTTGAGGATGTTGATCTCGTCAATTTTTTCCGGGGTTATATGTGCTACCCCAAACGATACACTTTCGTTTTCAATAATCGATTTTAATAGCTCCCTGTTTTTTAACGACACTTGTTTAGAATCGTTAAGAATGGTATTTTCGAAGTCTTTTGGTAGTACTACAGAGGCAGCCGTTACTGGGCCGGCCAAACAACCTCTTCCAGCTTCGTCGGTGCCGGTTTCGTTAAAAAAAGTATAAAATTTCTCCAAAATTATGATTTTGTTAACTTTTTAATGAGTTAAATTTATTCTTAATAAAAGTTAAATGTTTGAGTTTTTTTTATTAAAAAATCAAAATTGATTTATTTTTTTTAAAACAGCAGAATATTTTAACATTTTTTGGCTTCGGCTTAAGAAGACTTTTGGATTAGTTCGGTTTTTTCATGAATTTTGGCACTTGCTAATTCAAAAACCAAAAATGTATGAAACAGAAGTTTGCGTGGATGTTGACCCCTTTATTGGCGTTATGCATCTCATTTTCCTATGCGCAGGAAAAAACGGTTTCCGGTAATGTAACGGATCAATCAAATGTGCCATTACCCGGTGTGTCTGTTGTAGTAGTAGGAACTACTAACGGAACACAAACAGATTTTGATGGTAACTATACCATCATGGTAAATCAAGGTGACGTATTAAGGTTCACGTATGTTGGACAAAAAACAGTGACTAGAACAGTTGGTGCCAGTGATGTAATTAATGTTCAGATGGAGGATGATGCCCAAGCTTTGGAAGAAGTTGTTGTAATGGGGTATGCTACAAAATCTAAAGCGGATGTTACTGGTTCAACAGTGCAGTTGGACTCTGAAGCAATAGAGCAGATTCCTGTTGCTACTGTAGATCAGGCTTTACAAGGTAAGGTCTCAGGTCTTTCGATAACTGGTGATTCTGGTACTCCAGGGTCAACAACAGATATTCGAATCAGGGGTATTAGTTCTATTACGGCCGGTAATGATCCTTTGTACGTAATCGATGGGGTGCCCATGTCTAACCCTAATATCTCAGCTACATCATCAGGTTCTTCGCTTTCTGCATTGGCTAGTATAAATAGTAACAATATTGAGAGTATTACTGTATTGAAAGATGCTTCTGCCACTGCTGCTTATGGTGCAAGAGGGGCAAATGGTGTAATTGTAATTACCACAAAGAGTGGTAAGGCCGGAAAAACAAAATTTAATTTTAATAGTTATACTGGTTTTGCCAATGATGCTATTGATGGTCCTACGCCTCTTACAGGTGCAGAAAGAGAAATGTTGTTCTATGAAGGTGTCTATAATTCTTTTGGGGATACTTATGGTTTGAACAATGTAGAGGAAGCTGGTGCTTGGGCTAGGGCGAATACCTCTTATGGTGCTGCCTATCAGGCATGGAGAGATGCTGGAAGCCCAGAAACAAATTGGGCGGATTTGATTACCAACAAAAATGCGGTTATGAAGGAGTATAACTTCTCTGCTACAGGTGGTAATGAAAATTCTAATTTTTATACTTCCCTTGGTTATTTTAGCCAAGAGGCTACGGTGATTGGTTCAGAATTCGATAGAATTTCAGGAGCATTGAACTTTACCAAGAATTTTTCGGATAAATTCACTTTTAGTTCTAGTAACAGTGCGTCCTATTCGCATCAAGACGGGGTGTTGGAAAACAGTGCGTACTTTTCGTCGCCACGTGCGGTTAAGTATTTTATGCCTCAGACAGATGCGGCATACAATGCAGATGGTACTATAAACTTGGATACTTCTTTGCCAAACCCACTTTGGATAGCGCAAGAAGATATTGATGATTCAAAAATTACCAGAATTATCTCTAATAATGCCTTGACTTGGCATACACCTATTAAGAATTTGTCGTTTACCTCAAGAGCCAATATAGATTATATTGTTTATAACTATAAGCGATATAGAAACCCTGTAAGTGGTGATGGAGACAGTTCTAATGGATACGGATGGCAAGCTAGCAGAAATTATACTACCTATGTTTTCCAAAATTCTTTAGACTATTCTTTTGATTTGGGTGAAGATCATAATTTTGATGTTAAGGTGCTACAAGAATGGCAAAAGAATAGAAATTATTATTTAGAGGCCGATGCCGATAACTTTAGTGACGAAGGCCTTACGAATTTAAGTTCTGCGGGTAACCCTACCACTGCTAGCTCTTCGTTTAGCGATTGGTCCGTAGCGTCTTATCTTGGTATGCTTAACTATAGTGCCTTTGGAAGTAAGTATGTTCTTAATGCTACATATAGAAGAGAAGGTAGTTCAAGATTTGCCACAGATAACAGATGGGGTAACTTCTGGTCTGTTGGTGGTGCTTGGAACATGCACAAAGAAAACTTCTTGGCAGGCTCAGATGTAGTCAATAACCTTAAGTTAAGAGCATCTTATGGTGTTACTGGAAACGCTTCAATAGACCTGAACAGTTATCAGGCGTTATTAGGGTTTGATTCCGATTATGCTGGAGAGGGAGCCTCTTATCCTAGTGCTTTTGGAAACAACGATTTGTCTTGGGAGACTTCATATACTGTAGATTTGGGTCTTGATTTTGGTTTGTTCCAAAATAGGATCTCAGGTTCTTTTGGTTATTACAGAAGAGAATCTAAAGATTTATTGCTAGAAGTTCCTCTGTCTCTTACTACTGGTTTCTCTGAGCAAACAAGAAATATTGGGCGTATGGAGAATAAAGGTTTTGAGGCGGAAATCAATTTTGATATCGTAAGGTCAGAGGATTTTAACCTTTCTCTTGGAGGAAATATTGCGACCAACGAAAACGAAGTATTGGAGTTGGCAAAAGACCTTAATGGAGAAGAAATCAATATTTCAACATCTATTGATAGGGTAGAGTCTGGTCACCCTGTGTATGCATGGTACATGCCTACTTGGGCAGGTGTTAACCCTGATACCGGTAATGAAGAATGGTATGTTAATGGTGTCGATGGTGCAACTACTACAAACTTCAATGATGCTGAAAGAGTATTTCAAGGAGGTAGTGCATTACCTAAAATTACTTCAGGTATGAACATCCATGTAGACTTTAAAGGATTCTTTGTAGATGCCAGTGGTTATTATGCGGGCGGACACAAAGTTTACGAAGGTTGGCATCGATATACCCAAGGTACAGATTTGTATCCTACCGCTTTGTATCAAGGCTACAACACCTTGTTGGACAGATGGCAGCAGCCAGGTGATGAAACTCGTTTTGGGAAGATACGATACGCCGGAGATCCTTGGCAAAGACACTCTAAATTTTTATACGATGGAGATTACTTTAGGTTAAAGAACTTAACCGTTGGGTATGACTTTAACTCTAGATTGACAGACGCGTTGAAAATTGACGGATTAAGATTGTTTGTTCGTGGTACCAATCTATTTACTTGGGTAAAAGATGATAATTTAAAATATGACCCTGAAAATATTGATTTAAGTGGTCTTAGTGATGGTACGAACAGGGGTCAGACAGTGTTGAATACTCCTCCAGTTAAGTCAATCGTTTTTGGTGTTAATCTAAACTTTTAAGAAAAATGAAAAAGATAAAATTAATTTTAATGTCTTTCTTAGTGGTACTGGCTTCTAGCTGTACTACTGAAGATTTGGATCCCAACTTGGATCAAAATAAGTTGGCCAATGGTGGAATTACCAAGGTAGACAATCTCTATGCCGTTATTAAAGGTGCTTATAATAGAATGACTGGTTCTGGTTATTATGGTAGAGATTTGATAATAGCAAATGAAGTTAGAACAGACAATTGTTTTTCTAACGGTAGTTCTGGTAGGTTTACTACAGAGGCTGGTTTTACTTATTCAAGTACTACTGGTTATTTTTGGGACGATGCTTATAGAGTAATCGAAAGCGCCAACTTGGTGATTAATACAGATGTGTCCTTGCTTGAAGGTGACCAAGATTATGGTAGACATCTTCAAGGGCAGGCGTATGCAATTAGGGCTCTAGCTCATTTTGATCTTTTAAAGCAATATGGCCAGATACATGTTACTGGTGGTACTACTCCAGGGGGTATACCATATCAAACAACGTACTTGTCCAGTGATTCTTCTCAAGAAGAACTATTTCCTCCAAGAAATACTGTAGAAGAAGTAAAGACCAAGATTTTTGAAGATTTGGAAACTGCTTTTAGTTTAATGCAAGATACCGGTGATACCAATTTCTTTACTAAGTATGCTGCAAAAGCTTTGGAAACTAGGGTTGCAGTGTATTTTGAAATGTGGGATACTGCTATTGATGCAGCCGAAGAGGTAATCGATAATGGTGGTTACGAAATTGTTTCTGAATCAAACTATGTGAGTTCTTTTGGAAGCGACGGTGGAAGCAATGTTATTTTTGAATTGGAGTTTAGTGCAACTGATAACTTAAGTTCAGATGCTTTGGGTTATATCTATCGTTCTACTGGCGGTGGAAGCTATGGCGATGTTCAGGTTATTGATGAGGTAGCTGATATTTTTGAGCCTACTGATGTACGTGGTCTTTTCGATGGCGAAAATGGTATATTGGGGTATGAAGATGACATGCTTAGAAACATGGGCAAGTTTCCCGATAACAGAGGTTATGACAATGTTCCTGTAATGAGATACGAGGAACTTATATTGAACTATGCGGAAGCTTTATTAGAAACTGGTGGAGATGCGCTTACCCAGCTTAATAAAATTCCAGCAAACAGAGGTGCTTCGGAATATGCTACGGCTACTAAGGAGAATATTCTTTTAGAAAGAAGAAAAGAGCTTATGTTCGAAGGTTTCCGTTACGATGATTTGTTAAGAACGGGTAGTGATATAGAGAAGTATTCTGTTCAGCAGAATATTTCAGCTACCGTGCCTTATGGTGATTTCCGATTGGCATGGGCGATTCCATTAAGTGAAATGGATGCTAACTCAAATATGGTACAGAATAAAGGTTATTAATATATCTTAGTATCAATTATAAAAGAAAACCCCGCCTTTTGGCGGGGTTTTTTTATTGCATAAACTTTCACATTTTGTTAGTAACAAAAAAATTAACTTTGTTTCCGTAATATATGCGCATGAAATATTTTTTATTGTTGGTATTTTCTTTTTGTACCCTGACACTTTTTTCACAAGAAAGAAGGCCCCCTAGGCAAAAAACCGATTCGCTCTCAGCTAAAAACAATGCGAAGGCGCTTCCAAAATCGGACGCCAAAAAGGATAGTGTCAGCGAGGTAACCATTCGCGATTATAAGATTATTTCTTTTGCAAGAGATACCACCTTTTTGGATACCACCCTCACAATTCAAAAAGAATATAAGTATAATTATCTGCGGCAAGATGATTTTGAGCTGATGTCTTTATCTAATATAGGGCAAGCATATAATAAATTAGGGGTCAATGCGGAAAGGGCTACAATGTATCCGCTTCTTGGGGCTATGGCAAAGCACAGTAATTATAGGGGGGTCGAGGATATAAATTATTATAATGTAGCTACCCCTATGACAGATATCTTGTTTAAGACAACTTTAGAAGAAGGGCAGCTATTGGATGCCATGCTTACCTTTAATACCTCTAGGCGGTTAAATTTTTCAATTGGGTATAAAGGGCATAGGTCTTTGGGTAAATATAACTCTAATCAAGTGCAATCCGGAAATTTTACCGCTACCTCAAATTACATAACGGAGAATGGTAGGTATGCCCTAAGGGCCCATATAGCTGCACAGGATATACTTTCAGAAGAAAATGCTGGTTTGACCGATAAAGAACTTCAGTTCGAGTCTGGTGACCCCGAGTTTAGTGATAGGGCTAAAGTGGATGTTCGTTTTGATGATGCCGATAATAAAATCTTGGGGAAAAGATATTATTTGGATCATACATATAAACTCGTGAGAAAGAGGAAGGATTCCAGTACAGCAGAAAAAACCTCATTGGCTATAGGTCATATTTTTAATTACGAGACCAAGTATTACCAATTCATGCAAGATTCGGATGATTCGTACTTTGGGGATGCCCTTCTTTCAACGATCGACGATAAGGCAAGTTTAAAAACTTTCTACAATCAGGTAAGTCTTGAGTTTTATAATAATGTATTGGGAAGGTTAAAAGGAAATATAAACCTTTTTAATTATGATTACTACTTTAATAGTACGTTGATTTCCGAGGATGGTGATAAAATAGATAATAGGTTGAATGGGTCGGAAGTGGCCATAGGTGCAGATTATGAAAAGAAAATAGGAGGATTTTTGGTAAATGGATCTTTTAAGTATAATCTCTCCGGTGACCTTTCTGGTAATATATTGGATGCCGTCGCCTCTTATGACCTGAACGATAGGTATCGGTTTAAGGTAAAACTTCATTCCTCTGCTAGAATGCCGAACTTTAATTTTTTGCTGTACCAAAGTGAATATTTGAATTACAATTGGCAGAATACCGATATTTTTAAGAAAGAAAGAATAAACAGTCTTGAGTTTTCTTTAGATTCGAAATGGTTGGGAGCTGTTTCTGCAAAATATACCAATTTAGATAACTACACTTATTTTGGAACTGACCCCTCATTGAATCTGGAAGAGGGACTTGAAAATGCGAACATAAAACCTTATCAAGAAGAATCTGGGGTCTCGTATTTAAAGGTTAAATATAATAAGGAGTTTACCCTCGGTAAGTTCGCATTGAACAACACATTCATGTATCAAGCGGTTTCTCAAGATGCCGATGTGCTAAATGTGCCCCAATTGGTAACGAGAAATACTTTGTATTTTTCTTCCGATGTGTTCAAGAAGGCCATGTACTTACAGACAGGAATCACCTTTAAGTATTTTTCAAAATATAATATGAACGGGTACAATCCCGTTCTGGGCGAGTTTTTTGTTCAGGACAATGAAGAACTTGGGGGCTATCCTTTGCTGGATTTCTTTATAAATGCAAGAATACAACAGACTAGAATATTTTTAAAAGCTGAACATTTTAATTCCTTGTTCGGAGATTATAACTATTATTCGGCCCCTAATTATCCGTATAGAGATTTTGTAATACGCTTTGGTCTCGTTTGGAACTTCTTTTCATAATAGAAAATCAGGGTTTGTAATTTATTGTAAATGAGAGTGTTGTTTTGGGTGTATTTTGTAATATGCTGAAATTTAAGTATTTGACTTCTTTTTTGTTGTTTGCATTTTCTTTAGGGTGTAGTGGAGGTTGTAAGATGTTCTTTTATAGGGTGTTTGAAAAGGGGTGTGAATTTTATGTCAAAAAAAAGTGATTTTTTTCTTTTTAATTTAAAAAAGGGTCTTACATTTGCAGCCCGTTAGACGGATACCCTTAGGGGTTCCGCGGGGAGATCCTGGGGATCGCGACGTTCATTGTTTTTTGAGGTTTTACGGGGGCCGGAAAAGAAAAAATAATTTTTTTCAAAAAAGGTTGCCGGTTTAAAAAACAGTTGTATATTTGCACCCGCTTAGGCAAACAGCCAAGCAAAAAAAACGGGGAACGGCGCAGTTCGGGAGACGTTTTTACAGGAATGGAAGTTCATTGAAATATTGTGGAGAAAAGTCGTTTTGGGAGGTTTAGGTCTTCTAGGGCGACGGTAGAAAAAGATAACAAAGAATTAGATCGAGAGAATCGGGGCCGTGGACGGATTCGGTAGTCGTTGGGACGAATATATACAGAACAACGATGAAGAGTTTGATCCTGGCTCAGGATGAACGCTAGCGGCAGGCCTAACACATGCAAGTCGAGGGGCAGCGGGAGAAAGCTTGCTTTCTTGCCGGCGACCGGCGCACGGGTGCGCACCGCGTATGGAACCTACCTTTTACAGGGGAATAGCCCAGGGAAACTTGGATTAATGCCCCGTAGTACCTATGGGAGGCATCTCTTATAGGTTAAAGGCTTCGGCCGGTAGAAGATGGCCATGCGTCCCATTAGCTAGATGGTAAGGTAACGGCTTACCATGGCTACGATGGGTAGGGGCCCTGAGAGGGGGATCCCCCACACTGGTACTGAGACACGGACCAGACTCCTACGGGAGGCAGCAGTGAGGAATATTGGACAATGGGCGGGAGCCTGATCCAGCCATGCCGCGTGCAGGAAGAATGCCCTATGGGTAGTAAACTGCTTTTATACGGGAAGAAAAAAGGGTACGTGTACCCTACTGACGGTACCGTAAGAATAAGGACCGGCTAACTCCGTGCCAGCAGCCGCGGTAATACGGAGGGTCCGAGCGTTATCCGGAATTATTGGGTTTAAAGGGTCCGTAGGCGGGCCGGTAAGTCAGGGGTGAAAGTCTGTAGCTCAACTATAGAATTGCCTTTGATACTGCTGGTCTTGAGTTATGGTGAAGTTGGCGGAATATGTAGTGTAGCGGTGAAATGCATAGATATTACATAGAACACCGATTGCGAAGGCAGCTGACTAACCATATACTGACGCTGATGGACGAAAGCGTGGGGAGCGAACAGGATTAGATACCCTGGTAGTCCACGCCGTAAACGATGGATACTAGCTGTCCGGGTCCTTGAGACCTGGGCGGCCAAGCGAAAGTGATAAGTATCCCACCTGGGGAGTACGTTCGCAAGAATGAAACTCAAAGGAATTGACGGGGGCCCGCACAAGCGGTGGAGCAT
>NZ_LDAS01000001.1:3847001-4049130 GCF_001020565.1 Maribacter thermophilus
GTCCCCAATAAATTTTTTAGTAGAAATACTAAAAAAGCGTTCTGCACCTTCTTTGTGCGAAGAGCTGGTTCTTAATCTCATGGGCCAAAAAGGCCAAGGTTGGTCTTTTGGTCTTTCTTTGGTAGCCATAGGCATGATTTCAAAGTTGGAAACCGAAAGAGCTCCATGTCTGATAGAAGTGCCGATACAATCCGATCCGGTGTCACCTCCGCCAATAACAATAACATGTTTATCGGTAGCTTTAATTTCTTCGCCTAACTGTTTTATGCCGTCTACACGCCTATTATTTTGACTTAGAAAATCCATGGCCTGTACAACTCCTTTTAAATCGGAACCTTCAATGGGCAGGTTTCTTCTGACAGTGGCTCCTCCAGTTAAAACAATGGCATCAAAAGCTTCTTTAAGTTCTTCTGCTTTTATGTCTTTTCCGACATGAACGCCACATTTGAAAACAATGCCTTCCTCTTTTAAGATTTCCAATCTACGGTCGATTATGTGCTTTTCCATCTTAAAGTCTGGAATGCCATATCTAAGTAGGCCTCCGGGTTTTTCGTCTCTTTCGAATACGGTTACCTCATGACCGGCTCTATTTAGCTGCTGTGCCGTAGCTAATCCTGAAGGGCCAGAGCCCACAACGGCAACTTTTTTGCCAGTTCTTGAGACCGGAGGTCTAGAAGTTATCCACCCTTTTTTAAAGGCTGTTTCTACAATATTTTTTTCAATATTTTCTATAGATACCGGGTCTTCATTAATGCCCAATACACAGGCTTCTTCGCAAGGGGCAGGACATAATCTTCCCGTAAATTCGGGAAAGTTATTGGTGGAGTGTAATATTTCACTTGCCTTTTCCCATTTACCAAGATATACGGCATCGTTAAAGTCTGGAATTAAATTACCTAATGGACATCCACTATGGCAAAAAGGAATGCCGCAATCCATACAACGGGCACCTTGTTCTTTAAGGTCCTTTTTGTCCATTGGTTGTGTAAATTCTTTATAATTCTTTACACGTTCTTCTACAGGAGCATAAGACTCCACTTTTCTATCGAATTCCAAAAATCCTGTTGTCTTCCCCATCTCTCGATTTTATATAGTTTGTAAATTTTCTTGTTCTAAACGTATCAATGCTTGCCTGTACTCTTCTGGCAGTACCTTAATGAATTTTGGCAAATAGGACTCCCAGTTTTCTAAAATTCTTTGCGCCAATGGACTTAATGTAGAATTGTAATGACTGGTTATTAAATCTTTTAGTTCCTTGATATCTTGGTCTTCCTCTACTTTTAATAAATTTAGACCTTCTCCGCTACATCTTTTTCTAAAGGTATTTTTGTCATCTAGAATATAAGCGATACCGCCGCTCATACCAGCTCCAAAATTTCTGCCGACTTCACCAAGTATGACGGCAACTCCACCGGTCATGTATTCGCAACCGTGGTCTCCAATGCCCTCTACTACAGCTTTGGCCCCGGAGTTTCTCACGCAAAAACGTTCTCCTGCCTTACCATTTATATATGCTCGGCCTGCTGTGGCTCCATATAATGTAACATTACCCGTTATAACATTGTCTTCTGGAACAATGGTGGATCCATCCGGTACCTTAACTACTAACTTGGCTCCAGATAATCCTTTGCCCAAATAATCATTGGTGTTTCCGTTTACGATCATGGTCAACCCTCTGGTTGCGAATGCTCCAAAACTTTGCCCGGCAGATCCCGTGAAGTTCAATTTTAAAGTGTTTATAGGGAGGCCTTCTGCACCGTACGTTTTTGAGATCTCATTACTTAAAATGGCGCCAACCGCCCTATCGGTATTATTAATAGGATAATCTAAAGTCAATTTTTCCTTTCTGAACAATGAAGGGTTTGCTTTTTCGATTATATCAAATTCGATTGAATCAAAAACATCGTGTTGCTGTTTTTGGGTATTATATAATTTAGTGCCCTTAGGAACGTCTACCTCGTGTAATATAGGGGTAAGGTCGATACCTGCGGCTTTGTAGTGGTCTATAACTTTCTTACGATCTAGTTTTTGGACTTGGCCTACCATCTCGTTGATGGTTCTAAATCCAAGTTGGGCCATTATCTCCCTAAGTTCTTGGGCAACAAAGTACATGTAATTGACTACGTGTTCTGGCTTACCTTCAAATTTCTTTCTTAGTTCAGGATTTTGAGTGGCAATACCTACTGGGCATGTGTTTAAATGACATACGCGCATCATTACACAGCCAGAAGCTACTAATGGAGCGGTTGCAAACCCAAATTCTTCGGCTCCCAGCAAACAAGCTATGGCTACATCTCTTCCTGTTTTTAATTGACCGTCACACTCCAATACAATTCTGTTTCTTAAATCGTTCAGAACCAATGTTTGTTGCGCCTCGGCAATGCCAAGTTCCCAGGGTAGCCCGGCGTGTTTAAGAGAGGTGAGTGGTGAGGCACCTGTACCTCCATCAAAACCTGAGACAAGAATTACATCTGCCTTTGCTTTCGCAACCCCTGCAGCAACTGTACCAACACCTACCTCAGACACCAGTTTTACGTTTATTCTTGCTTTTCTGTTGGCCGATTTTAAATCGTAGATAAGCTGTGATAAATCTTCGATAGAGTAAATATCGTGGTGTGGTGGTGGTGATATAAGTCCTACATAAGGAGTGGAGTTTCGTGTTTTTGCTATTGCGGGGTTTACTTTGGGGCCCGGTAATTGGCCACCTTCTCCCGGTTTTGCCCCTTGGGCCATTTTTATTTGTATTTCCTTCGCATTGGTCAGGTAATTGGAAGTTACTCCAAATCTGCCCGATGCTACCTGTTTAATAGCGCTGTTGCGCCAATCGCCTGTAGCGTTTTTATAAAATCTGTTTTCGTCTTCACCGCCTTCTCCAGAGTTACTTTTGCCTCCTATTCTGTTCATGGCTATCGCAAGGTTCTCATGGGCTTCTTTACTAATGGAACCATATGACATAGCGCCTGTTTTAAATCGTTTTACGATTTCTGTCCAAGGTTCTACTTCTTCCAAAGGAATAGGGTCGTAGTTAGAAAACTCAAAAAGGCCTCTTATGGTCATAAGGTTTTTAGACTGTTCGTTGACCATTCGAGAATACTCTTTATAGGTATCGGGCTCGTTATTTCTTACGGATTTTTGAAGTTTTGCTATGGTAAGTGGGTTAAACATATGTTTTTCCCCATCTCTTCTCCATCTATACTCGCCACCAATCTCTAAATCTAGGTTTGCATCAATTTTTTTATCGGCAAATGCTCTTTGATGTCTTTTGGCGATTTCTTTCTCTATTTCGTAAAGTCCAATACCCTGAATTCTCGTTGGAGTGTTGGGAAAATACTTTTCTACAACTTTAGAGTTGATACCGATACATTCGAAAAGCTGGGAACCTCTGTATGAGTTTAGGGTAGAGATACCAATTTTGTTCATCACTTTTAAAATTCCCTTTCCTATAGCTTTGTTATAGTTTTTAACAGCTTCTTCAAAGGCAATATCACTAATATCGTTCTCCTCGATTTGTTCCCCGATAATTTCGTTTACCAGGTATGGGTTAATGGCACTGGCGCCAAATCCGAACAATAGGGCAAAATGATGAACTTCCCTAGGTTCTGCAGATTCAATAATGATACTTAGTTTAGAGCGTTTTCCGAGTTTTTGTAATCCACTGTTTATATAAGAACAAGCCAATAAGGCAGGGATTGGAGCTTCTTCCTCATTCACGTTTCTATCGGATAGTATAAGAATGTTGGCTCCCTCGTCTACTGCATCGGAGGCTTGTTTCAGCAAAGACTCAAGAGCATCCTCTAAACCGTTAAGTCCTTTTTTTACTGGGTATAACATAGGAATGGATACAACCTTGTAGTCTGGGCTTACATCGTAGTTTTTGATCTTGTCCAAATCTTCTTTTGAGATTACTGGATTCTGAATTTTTAATTTTCTACAATGAAGTTCTGAAAATTCGAAAATATTGTGGTCGCTACCTAGGGTTAGACTTATATCGGTGATGAGTTCTTCCCTTATTCCATCTAACGGGGGGTTGGTAACTTGTGCAAATAACTGCTGAAAATAGTTATATAGTAATTGAGGTCGCTGGGACAAAACTGCAATGGGAGTATCTGACCCCATAGATCCAATGGGCTCTTTGGCCGTTTTTCCCATGGGAAGAATTATGGTGTTTATGTCCTCTAACGTATACCCAAAAACGGATTTTCTTTTTTCCAGTGGTGCTTCGCCCAAAAATAAGGGGCAATCGTTGTATGGGATATCTTTAAGATGTACCAAGTTTTTGTCCAACCATTCTTTATATGGATGTTTTTTAGCTATGTTTTCTTTTATTTCCTCATCATTTACGATTCGCCCTTCTTCCATATTTACAAGAAACATTTTCCCGGGTTCCAATCGGCCATGAAATTCAACATTTTCTGGGGCAATTTCAACTACTCCCGTTTCCGAGGACATTACAACGTAATCATCTTTGGTAACAGAATATCTAGAGGGGCGAAGTCCGTTTCTATCTAAAACGGCCCCGATAAAATTTCCGTCCGTAAAAGGTATCGATGCCGGTCCGTCCCAAGGTTCCATCATACAGGAGTGGTACTCGTAGAATGCTTTTTTTGCTTCGGACATTTCCGGATTTTTTTCCCAAGCTTCCGGAACCAATATCATCATTACTTCAGGTAAAGATCTACCGGTCATAAGTAATAGTTCTACGACCATATCCATGGTGGCCGAATCCGATTTTCCTGGGAGTACTATAGGTAGTATATTCTTTATTTCGTCACCGAACATATCGCTCTGGAGCAATTCTTCCCTAGAATACATTCTAGAAACATTTCCCCGAAGCGTATTAATCTCGCCATTGTGGCACATGTATCTAAATGGTTGTGCCAAATCCCATGTTGGAAATGTATTGGTAGAAAACCTTTGGTGAACAAGAGCTAGTCTGGTAACTACCCTGGGATCCATTAAATCTGAATAATATAAACTAATGTCCATAGGCATTAACAAGCCTTTGAAAATAATTATCTTGGTGGACAAACTGGGGACATAGAAAAATTGGCTTTCTGAAAGTTTTGATTTGGTAATGGCGTGTTCGGTAACCTTACGCGCTATAAATAACTTTAGGTTGAATTCGAATTCCGTCTGTTCCTCGTTTTCCTTTGCAATGAATATTTGTTTTACGTATGGCTCAGTTTCTAGGGCTATTCTACCAGGAACAGAACGGTTAACCGGTACGTCTCTCCAGCCTAATAATTTTAACCCCTGTTTTTTTATATTTTCCTCAAAAACAGAGATACAATATTCTCTTTGGTTTTGTTTTTGGGGAAAGAAAATGTTTCCTACTGCATATTGTCCTTGGTCGGGTAATTCAAAATTGCATACTTCTTTAAAAAAGTCATGGGGTATATCTATTAATATTCCGGCACCGTCGCCGGTTTTTCCGTCAGAGCTTACTGCACCCCTGTGTTCTAACCTCTCTAAAATATCAAGGGCTTTATGGATAATGTCATTTGATTTTTTTCCCTTAAGGCTACAAATGAAACCAGCCCCACAGTTATCATGTTCAAATTCTGGTAGATATAGTCCTTGCTTCTTCAATTTCATAAGATGTAGTATTTGTTCAAAAATATCATTTTATTTGAATTATATTCAACAATTAGAGTATTTTGAAGTAAATAATTCAACGTAATTAATTAAAGTATGAAAAAACTTTAAATCGTGATTTTTACTTGGTTGAATTTATCAGATTGATAAATTTGAGCTATAGTTTTATGAATATAAGGGAAATGAATGGGGTTGGGGCGGTTATTTTATGCTTTATAACAATATAACCCTGTATAATTATCGTTTTAACACTTTAAAGTGTTAAAAAAATAAGATACACCCCCAAAAAAATTAGGGGTATATCTTTTAGAAAGGTAAATTACTTTAAAATACTTCGGGAAATAACGATTTTTTGGATCTCAGAAGTGCCTTCGTAAATCTGGGTTATCTTGGCATCTCTCATTAATCTTTCTACGTGATAATCTTTTACGAAACCATTTCCTCCGTGAATTTGAACAGCCTCTATGGCGGTTTCCATGGCTACTTTTGAGGCGTATAATTTGGCCATCGCTCCTGATACATCATAATTTGATCCGTTGTCTTTGTCTTTGGCAGCTTGGTATACCAATAATCTTGCGGCTTGTATGGAGGTGTGCATGTCGGCCAATTTAAAGGCTATTGCTTGGTGATTGCTTATTTCTGTTCCAAACGCTTTACGTTCTTTAGAGTATTTCAAGGCTAGTTCGTAAGCCCCTGCTGCAATTCCCAAAGCTTGTGCCGCAATACCTATACGGCCTCCTGACAATGTTTTCATCGCAAATTTAAACCCGAAACCATCATCTCCGATTCTATTCTCTTTAGGAACCTTGACATCGTTAAAAATAAGAGAGTGTGTGTCACTGCCACGTATTCCGAGTTTATTTTCTTTTGGGCCTATTTCAAAACCAGGTGTGCCTTTTTCAACGATCAAAGCGTTGATTCCGCGATGTTTTTTTTCTTTGTCCGTCTGGGCGATTACCAAGTATACTCCTGCAGTTCCGCCATTGGTGATCCAGTTTTTTGTACCGTTTAATACGTAGTGGTCGCCCTTGTCTATAGCGGTCGTTTTTTGTGATGTGGCATCACTGCCAGCCTCAGGTTCAGATAAGCAAAAGGCGCCTATTATTTCTCCGGTGGCAAGTCTTGTCAAATATTTTTCTTTTTGTTCTTCGGTACCGAAATTCTCTAATCCCCAGCATACTAATGAATTATTGACCGATACGATAACGGATGATGAGGCGTCGACTTTAGAAAGTTCTTCCATTACCAATACGTAAGATAAGGTGTCTAGGCCGCTTCCTCCATATTTTGGGTCTACCATCATCCCCAGAAAACCCAACTCGGCCATTTTTTGAACTTCCTGTTTTGGGAATTCTTGTTTTTCGTCCCGGTCAATTACTCCGGGCAATAATTCGTTTTGAGCAAAATCTCTTGCTGCTTGTTGTATAAGTTTCTGTTCTTCGGTAAGACTAAAATCCATACTGTTAGTTTATGTTAATTAAGGTGTTGTCTTACAAAGATAGGTGTATGTGTGTAGATTTTTTTGGTTTTTCGATTTGTTGTTCCAATTAATTTATGTTAAAATTTGCTATTCGTTGTCTTTTTTTGTGACACTGTTTATAAGTTTGATAATGTTAAATTTAGATTGTAAAAGTTTGAGTTTCAATATTCTCGATGAGATTGTTATTTTGGCCATGGTAACATGGGCATTTTTGGATATCTTTAGGGAATTTCAAAAATTATAATACAGTCTTATATTTGATATACTAAATTCGAGAATATTTAAAACCAAACAACAATGGAAACCCTTATTATTATTGTTTTTTTAGCAGGCTATCTGGCTATAACACTAGAGCATAATCTGAAGATAGATAAATTGATTCCGGCATTGGCCATGATGGCTATTTTATGGGCATTGGTTGCTTTGGATATCGATGGTTTTACCAATTGGTTCGACTCTGCCAAACAAAGTCTTGTCGATGGCTTTGCGGCCATGGGGCATGCGGATAAGATGCATTTAATGGAAGAATCCCTTTTGCATCACTTAGGTAAAACAGCGGAAATCTTATTCTTCTTGTTGGGGGCCATGACCATTGTGGAAATTATAGATTACTTTGATGGTTTTGCTACCATTAAGGGGTTTATAAAGACTAAAAAGAAAGGAAAACTACTTTGGTTGTTCTCTATTTTGGCATTTGTATTGTCCGCTATTATAGATAATTTAACAGCAACGATAGTTTTGATAACCATTCTTCAAAAGGTTATAAAAGATCGCGAGACCAAACTTTGGTTTGCCGGTATGATCGTTATAACGGCAAATGCAGGTGGTGCGTGGTCACCTATTGGTGATGTTACGACCACAATGCTTTGGATTGCGAAAAAGGTGAGTGCAGCTCAATTGGTGGAGCATGTATTGCTTCCGTCATTGGTATGTATGATCGTTCCTTTATTAATAGCAGGTAGGTTTAAGGTGTTTAAAGGTTTGGTAGATGGAGACTTGGAAGAAGAGAAGCCAAAATCAAAATACGGATCTATTATGTTGTACCTAGGTTTGGGCGCAATTTTGTTTGTTCCTGTTTTTAAAACCATAACCCATTTGCCTCCTTATGTAGGTATGATGTTGTCGTTGGCGGTTGTGGCTACATTTGCGGAAATTTATAGTAATAAAAAGTTTAGTATCTCTTCTGTGGATCAAGAGGGGCAAGATAGTGAAGGGCATCATAGTCCCGTTCACCATTCCTTGTCCAAGATAGAGTTGCCAAGTATATTGTTTTTCTTAGGGATTTTATTGGCTGTTGCGGCGATGGAGTCTTTAGGTATATTGTTTAATGCCGCCGGAGCTCTTAACGAAGCTATACCGAATACGGATATCGTGGTAATGTTGTTTGGTTTGGGGTCGGCTATTATAGATAACGTACCGTTGGTAGCTGCCAGTATGGGAATGTTCGGAGAGCCTATGGATAATCCGTTGTGGCATTTTATCGCTTATTCTGCTGGTACCGGAGGTAGTATGCTTATCATTGGTTCCGCTGCCGGAGTTGTGGCCATGGGTATGGAAAAAATAGATTTTTTCTGGTACCTGAAGAAAATAGCGTGGTTGGCTTTTATAGGCTTTATCGCTGGGGCGATTACCTTTATATTGTTAAGAGATTTTGTGCTCAACGTATAATTTAATCCGAAAAACATCGTTATAATGGCAAATTTGATAATCAAGAACGCTATGTTATTATTGCAAGATTTGTCACCAGACCAAGCGGCAAGCGAAGTGCTTTCGGAAGAAAAGACGCTTTCTGTAATGGATTTGGTTTTTAATGGAGGTACGGGAAGTGTAATTATTATTACCGTATTGTTCATAATGTTGGGTGTGGCCCTATATATTTATTTTGAAAGGCTTTTGGCGGTAAACGCCGCTTCCAAGATAGATAAGAATTTCATGAACCAAATCAGGGACCATGTAACCACGGGTAAGCTAGAAGCTGCCAAATTGCTTTGTGCCCAAACTGATTCCCCGGTAGCCAGATTAACGGAGAAAGGTATATCTAGAATAGGAAAACCTTTGGACGATATTAATACGGCGATTGAAAACGCAGGAACGCTGGAGGTGTATAAGTTAGAAAAGAACGTGAGTGTTCTTGCAACCGTTGCGGGTGCAGCACCAATGATTGGTTTTCTTGGTACCGTTATAGGTATGATTTTAGCTTTTCATGAGATGGCCAGTAGTGGGGGCCAGGCGGAAATGGGTTCTTTGGCATCCGGTATTTATACTGCTATGACGACTACTGTTGCAGGGTTGATTGTGGGTATTATTGCTTACATGGGTTATAACCATTTGGTGAACAGAACAGATAAGGTGGTGCATAAGATGGAAGCCAATGCCGTAGAGTTCTTGGATCTGTTGAACGAACCGCTTTAAATCTTCACTATGAAATTAAAAGGAAGAAATAAAGTTAGTCCAGACTTTAGCATGTCGTCCATGACAGATATTGTGTTTCTGTTGTTGATTTTTTTCATGCTTACCGCAAATTCGCCCAATGCCTTGGATTTGTTATTGCCAAAAGCAAAGGGGAAATCGACCAATACACAGAATGTATCGGTAAGTATCGATAAAAACTTACAATATTTTGTGGATGGCCAACAAATAAATGGAGAATACATTGAAATTGAATTAAAAAAAGCACTTGAAGGTCAAGATAAGCCTACAATTATTTTAAGAGCGGAAGAAAGTGTCGCCATTAAAGAAGCGGTACATGTTATGGATATTGCCAACCGAAATAATTATAAGGTCATTTTGGCTGTGCGGCCCAACTAATGGCATTTTTAGATACGAGACACAAAAAAAAATCCTTAACACTTACAACATTGCTTTTAAGTGCATTGTTGCTTATGTTGTTTTATATAGGTCTTACCTATATGGATCCCCCTATAGAAAATGGTATTTCGGTTAATTTCGGAACTACGGATTTTGGTAGTGGTCGCGTACAACCCAAAGAGAAAATAAAATCGGAACCTGTCGATGCCCCTCCTGTGGAGCCTACAAAACAAGAAGTTGCCGAAGCTGTTGAAGAAGTGAAAGAGGAGGTTGTGAAGGAAGAAGTGCAAGAGGCGCCTGCCGAAAAAGTACTTACCCAGGATAATGAGGAGTCTATAAAAATCAAAAAAGCCCAGGAGGCTAAGAAAAAAGCCGATGCGGCAGCGGCCGATGCAAAGCGTAAGGCTGAGGAAGCTGAAAAAAAAGCAAAAGCTGAAGCGGAGAGAATTGCCCAACAAAAGAGAGATGCCGAAGAGAAGGCAAGAAGAGAGCAAGAAGCTAAGAAGAAAAAGCTAGATGAACTTATGGGGGGGTTGAACAAGTCTGATGGTAGTGCATCGGGCAGTGAGGGTGATGATGATAGGGCCGGTGACAAGGGGAGTCCTGATGGGGATCCTTACGCATCTAGTTATTACGGGAGCCCGGGATCTGGAAGTGGAACCGGAGGATATGGTCTTAACGGCAGGTCTTTGGTGAGCAAGGGCAAGGTGCCACAAGAATGTAACGAATCGGGTAGAGTAGTGGTCAAGGTGGTGGTTGATAGAAATGGAAAGGTAGTCAGTGCTACCCCAGGGGTTCGTGGAACTACGAATAATAACCCGTGCTTGTTGGAGCCCGCTAAAAAAACGGCTTTCATGCATAAATGGAATTTGGATGCCAATGCTCCTAGCCAGCAAATTGGTTTTGTGGTCGTAAACTTTAAATTGGGAGAGTGACCTATCAGCAGACCCTAGATTGGATGTTTGCCCAACTTCCAATGTACCAGCAAAAAGGTAAAACGGCCTTTAATGCAAAATTGAACGGCATTATAAACTTCACGGATTATCTTCATAATCCCCATAAAAACTTTAAGAGCATACATATCGCAGGTACCAATGGTAAGGGCTCCAGTAGTCATATGCTTGCCTCGGTAATGCAGGAAGCCGGTTATAAAGTAGGGTTGTATACGTCACCTCATTTAAAAGATTTTAGAGAACGTATCCGAATTAATGGAGAGCCCGTTTCCGAAGAATATGTGGTTGGGTTCATAGAAGTTCATAAAGAATTTTTGCAGCATAATAGGCTTTCTTTTTTTGAAATGACGGTAGGGATGTCCTTTGCTTATTTTTCGCAAGAAGAGGTGGATGTGGCTATTATTGAGGTAGGTCTGGGGGGGAGATTGGATTCTACGAATATTATAGATCCAGAGATGTCTTTGATTACCAATATCGGTTTTGATCATACCGATATGTTGGGTGATACTTTAGAGAAGATAGCCTTTGAAAAGGCGGGTATCATAAAAGAAGGCGTGCCAATTGTTATAAGTGAGTATCAGGCGAAAACGGCTCCTGTTTTCGAGGCTGTGGCCAAATCCAAAAATGCAAAATTGATTTTTGCGGATCATGGGGGGGAATCTGAATTCAAAACTTCGTTACAGGGAGATTATCAACAAAAAAATATAAAGGGGGTCCTGGCTGTTTTAAAAGAGTTGCAAGGCTTTAAGATTGATAAGCAGCATATTATAGATGGTCTAATGAAGGTGGTGGAGAACACGGGGTTGTTGGGTAGATGGCAACAACTTGGGGAATATCCAAAGGTGTTGTGTGATACGGCCCATAACAAAGAAGGGCTTTTATTGGTGATAGATCAATTGATGAAAGAGAAGTATGAAAAGCTTCACATGGTTTTGGGATTTGTAAAGGATAAGGACCTAGAAGGTATACTTACATTATTTCCACGTAATGCTACCTACTACTTTTGTAAACCGGAAATTTCAAGAGGATTATCGGCCTCTGTGTTGAAAGAAAAGGCTTTTGGTCATAATTTATTTGGAGAGGCCTATGAAAGTGTAGAGGAGGCGTATATTGCTGCAAAACAACGAGCTACAAATAAGGATTTAATTTTTGTTGGAGGTAGCAATTTTGTGGTGGCGGAAGTTGTGTAATTTTTTTTGATTTTTTCTTTTGGACTATAAAAAACTATTATATATTTGCACTCCTTTTGGGGCTCTTAGCTCAGTTGGTTCAGAGCACCTGCCTTACAAGCAGGGGGTCACTGGTTCGAATCCAGTAGGGCCCACAGGAATAAGGCCTTCGTAAATCGAAGGCCTTTTTTTATGAAATATTGCTTTTTTTAAGTTTTTAGGATTAAAATTATACCCTAACTTAGTTGTGGCATAGGGGATATTAGCTCAGTTGGTTTAGAGCGCTGCCTTGACAGGGCAGAGGTCACTGGTTCGAATCCAGTATATCCCACAGGTTTCTTCGGCAAATGTCTTTTGCCTATTATAATAACTCCAATATTCTTTCCAGTGCCATTCCCCTTGATCCTTTTATTAGAACAGTAGAGGGTGTCGGTATTTGGATACTCTTGAAATCTTCTTTCAATTTTTCGAACGAACCAAATGTACTAAAGCCACAATTTATCTTTTTAAAATTCTCTCCAACCAATACTACGTTCGAGAAACCGAGGTCGGTTGCCAATCTTGCAATGGCATCATGTTCTTGCAGAGAAGAATCACCTAGTTCGAACATGTCTCCTAAAAACAATACTTTGTTATCATCATTCATTTTGGAGAAGTTTTCAAGGGCTGCCCTCATGCTTGATGGGTTGTCTTTTTTGAAATCTTCAAGGTGAAATTTTAGATTTTTAGTGTTCTAAATTCGTTTTATAATTAAAAATGTTTTTTTATTAATAAAAAATCATATATTTGTTTGGGTATGTAGGTATGGTTTGGATTTGAAAAAGGAATGTAAAGAGTTGTATTCGTCTAGTTGAGGGAAAAATTTGGGTTATTCAAATACAATGTTGGTTTGTTCAATTAAGAATTGATTAATGAGTACTTAAGTAAAATATTATATAGTTAGAGAAGATGGCATTAAGAAGTAGAAATTGGTTTGGTCGTAAAGGTAAGGATGGGTTTATTTATAGAGCATGGATGAAGAATCAGGGTATTCCGGATTTTGAGTTCGATGGCAAACCAATTATTGGCATTTGTAATACCTGGTCAGAACTTACGCCGTGCAATGCACATTTTAGACAATTGGCCGAGTCCGTAAAACGGGGTATTTTAGAGGCTGGTGGATTTCCTGTGGAATTTCCTGTTATGTCTTTGGGAGAAACCTTAATGAAACCTACGGCCATGCTCTATAGAAATCTTGCCAGTATGGACGTGGAAGAGAGTATTAGGGCCAACCCTATAGATGGGGTAGTACTTTTGTGTGGTTGTGATAAAACAACACCTTCTTTGGTGATGGGGGCTTGTAGTGTAGATATACCTACAATAGTGGTCTCTGGTGGCCCTATGCTCACGGGTAAATATAAAGGTAAAAGTATAGGTACTAGTGATGTTTGGAGATTTCATGATGATGTTAGAGAGGGAAAGCTTGATGAATCGGAATTAAGAAATATAGAGGCTTCTATGTGTCGTAGTAATGGTACTTGTGCTGTAATGGGTACCGCATCTTCCATGGCCTGTATGGTGGAGGCTCTTGGATTAAGCTTACCTGAGAATGCTGCAATACCAGCAGCTGATTCAAGGAGAAAGGTCTTGGCGCAATTATCTGGTAATCGTATAGTTGAAATGGTTCGCGAAGATGTAAGGTTGTCTGATATTTTAACACCTAAGGCTTTTGAAAATGCTATTACCGTTAATGCGGCTATTGGTGGGTCTACAAATTTTGTTATTCATCTTCTCGCCATAGCAGGAAGAATTGGTGTTTCGTTAGATCTTGAAGATTTTAATCGGATATCGGCCAATGTTCCTCTTATAGTTAATCTACAGCCTTCTGGAAAGTATTTTATGGAGGATCTTTTTTATGCAGGTGGCCTTCCGGCCGTTCTGAAGGAGTTGCAGAACTATTTGCATGTGGATTGTATTACTGTCAACGGAAAGACCATAGGGGAAAATTTTGAAGGGGCAGAGAATAATGATAAAGATGTAATTGCGGAAGTGATAAATCCATTTAATAATTCCACTGGCTTGGCCATTCTTACCGGAAACCTGTGTGAAAATGGTGCAGTGATAAAACCTTCAGCAGCAAGTGATCATTTAATGAAGCATAAAGGTAAAGCTGTCGTATTTGAAAATATAGAAGATTTTAAAGCAAGAATAGATTCAGATGAGCTAGAAGTGGATGAAGATAGTGTGTTGGTGCTGAAGAATGTAGGGCCTAAAGGCTACCCGGGTATGCCAGAGGTTGGTAATATGGGGATACCTAAAAAGCTTTTAAAACAAGGAGTGAAAGATATGGTACGCATTTCAGATGGACGTATGAGCGGTACTGCTTTTGGTACTGTTGTGCTCCATGTTTCTCCGGAAGCAGCAGTTGGGGGTAATTTTTCTGTTATTCAGAACGGGGACGTTATTATTTTGGATATTCCAAATCGTAGTCTAACGGTTGATTTGAGCGATGAAGAACTTAATGAAAGGAAGCGAAAAAAAGAGGCTCAACCATTAGTTGCGGATAGAGGTTATGTCAGCCTTTATGTTAACAATGTACAACAAGCACATTTAGGCGCTGATATGGATTTCTTGGTCGGTAAATCGGGAGATGAAGTTCCGAGAGATTCCCACTAATCGGCGAACTATACCTTCATATTATTCTAAAGATTATTGTTAATATGGCCTTGTGTGTTGCTAGGCTGTCTGTTGTGTGTAGCTATATTTCTCGATGTTTTGGAGGCTTTGTATTTAAATAAGAAAATGGGGGAAGAATTTTGAGGTAATTACATGGCCCTAAAGTATTGTGGATAAAATAAAAACTAATAAATAAAACATAAGGATGAAATTAATTCGATTTGGGGAGATTGGCAATGAAAAACCAGGTGTATTGATAGATGGAAAACGTAAAGATCTTTCTTCGGTTTTTAATGACTGGGACAACAATTTTTTTCAGAATAAAGGAATTGACAGATTAAAAGAGATGATGCCGGACATTGATTCATTTCCCGCTATAAAGGATTCTGAACGTTGGGGTGCTTGTGTGGCGCGTCCTGGTAAGGTTATATGTGTTGGATTGAATTATTCTGATCACGCCGAAGAGTCCGGGATGGCTATTCCCAAAGAGCCAATAATTTTTCAAAAAGGGTCGAATACGGTAGTAGGACCTTATGATGATATAATAATTCCCAGAAATAGCGAATGCACTGATTGGGAGGTTGAGTTAGGCATTGTTGTTGGAAAGAATGCTAGGTATCTCAAAAGTGTGGATGAGGCTAATGAATATATAGGGGGGTATTGTGTTTCTCACGATGTTTCAGAAAGAGCCTTTCAGTTAGAAAGGGGAGGGCAGTGGACAAAAGGCAAATCTTGTGATAATTTCAATCCCATTGGCCCTTTTTTAGTGACCCCAGACGAAATAGAAAATGTAAACGACTTATCCATGCAATTATATGTTAATGATAAGTTGATGCAGAACGGAAGTACAAAATATATGATTTTTAACTGTGATAATATTATCTACTATTTATCGCAGTTTATGACCCTTGAAGCAGGGGATATAATTAATACGGGAACTCCGCCTGGAGTAGGTTTTGGGATGAAACCTCCAGTTTACTTAAAAAAAGACGATGTGGTCCGAATTATGATTGAAGGACTCGGGGAGCAAAAACAAACTTGTGTCAATGCATGATTTTGGCGATTTTTTTATCAAAATTTTAATCAGGTAAAATATTATCCTTGAAGATACTGGGCTTATGTGGGGGCTATGACATTCTTTTTGAAATTTATTTTTATGTCTTTATAAATTATTTCTTCATGGATGAGGTGATTTTTGTTAGGGTATGTAATTAAGATAGCAGTCTGGGAGGTAAATAAATAAAATAAATAATTGAATGAAAACATATTTTGGAATGAAGGGGAAAATCGTTCTTAATCGATGTAAGATACTCTTGATTTTTTTGATATTAATGGGTGCTTGTAAATCAGAGGTGAGGGATTCTGGCATTGATTATGAAAATTTATCTGATGAGGAAAAAAGAATGCCAGAGAATGCTCTGTTATCTATGGAAGTTGCCGATAGTTTACAAATGCAACTTTTTGCTTCAGAGCCGATGATCGGCAATCCTACTAATATAGCGATTGATTCTAAGGGAAGAATATGGTTGTGTGAAGGGAAGAACTATAGATTATCGGTAAACCCTAAAAATGCCTATGATAAAAAAGGAGATAGAATATTAATTCTAGAAGATTCTAATGGTGACGGTAAAGCAGATAAATCAAAGGTTTTTTATCAAGGGGAAGATGTTAATTCGGCCTTGGGAATTGTAGTGCTGGGGAATAGGGTTATTGTATCTGCAAGTCCTAACATTTTAGTCTTTACCGATGAGAATGAAGATGATGTTCCGGACAAAAAGGAAATAATGTTTACAGGAATAGGTGGGGTTGATCATGATCATGGAGCGCACGCTGTTGTTTTTGGAGCTGATGGAAGGTTATATTTTAATTATGGCAACAAGGGACAATATTTGACTTCTGAAGATGGAAGTGTAATAAAGGATATACATGGAGAAGAAATCGATGCTTCTAGAAACCCATATCAAGAAGGCATGGCTTTTAGATGCGAACAGGACGGTTCACGGGTAGAGGTGATTGGAGATAACTTTAGAAATCCTTATGAGCTAGCTGTTGATTCTTACGGTAGTATATGGCAATCCGACAATGACGATGATGGAAATAGGGGTGTTCGGATCAATTATCTTATGGAATATGGAAATTACGGATACAAAGATAGAATTACTGGGGCCAATTGGAGGGAGCGTAGGCCTGGTTGGAGCGATTCTATACCGTTGAGGCACTGGCATTTAAATGACCCGGGGACCGTCCCCAATATGTTGCAGACCGGATCGGGTTCTCCTTGTGGGATGATTGTTTATGAAGGGGATGTGTTGCCTGATCTATACAAGGATCAATTAATTCATTGTGAGCCTGGCCATAATGTAGTGCGTTCTTATATAATGAAAAATGAGGGAGCTGGTTATAGCGCTTCTATTAAGAATATAGTTAAGAGCAAAGATGATTGGTTTAGGCCAGATGATGTGGCAGAGGCACCTGATGGGTCATTGTTTGTTTCCGATTGGTATGATGGTGGTGTAGGCGGACATAAGGCGGAAGATATTTTTCGTGGAAGAATATATCGTGTTTCTACTCGTAAAGAGTATAGTTTGCCAAAATTTGATTTTACAACAGCAGATGGGGCGGCAAAGGGATTGACTTCTGGTAATATGGATGTCTTTTTTCGTTCCTGGCAAAAACTACGTCAAATGGGGGAAGAAGCGGAGCCCTACTTAAACTTGTTGATTTCAAAGGGAGGTATTGCAAAAGCCCGAGCATTATGGTTAGGTGCAAGGATACCCAATAGAAGTTCTTTTTATATTGATATGGCATTGGCCGATGACGATCCTAAGATTCGTGTTCAGGGAATTCGTATGGCTAGATATTTTTCAGCAGATAATATAACAGGTTATGTGGAGAAGATAATAAAGGATGCATCGGTACAGGTAAGAAGGGAAGCGGCAATTGCTTTAAGGTATATAGGGTCAAAGGAAGCGGCATTGTTATGGGCCAATTTAGCCACACAACATAAAGAAGGTGATAGATGGGAGTTGGAGGCTTTGGGAATAGGAGGCGATAAGTTTGCGGATCTTTATTTTTCTGCTTGGAAAAATATGGTAGGCAACATATGGAAAAGTCCAGAGGGGGCGGAAATAGTTTGGAGGATAAACGCAAAGGAAACAGTGCCATTGATGATTGATTTGATAAAAGATAAAAATGTTGATCCTGCTAAAATTCCTTCATATTTCAGGGCATTTCATTTTAAGGAACACCCACTAAAAAACCAAATGTTGCTTTCAATGTTAAATGTTGATCATCCGCAAGATAAAATGATAAGGGCCTATGCCGTAGGTCAACTGGATAAAGACTTTGTAAATAGTTCACCTGAGAGCATTAGGTTGGTAAAAAAAATATTGCCATCAATAGAAGGTACTCAAGAATGGATGATGATTGTAAAGAATCTTAATGTTCAAGGGCAAGAGAAAAAGTTGTTTGACTTGATGATTAGTGATGCGGAAAATTCATTGAGGACAGAGGCTGCACAGTATCTATTCGAGTCGGGAGGTGAATCCATTGTTGAAAATTATCTTAATTCAGATGTCGGGTATAACGAAAAGAATGCGGTTATGAATATTTTAGGAGGGGTAAACAGTATTAAGGCCATGGGGTTTATGGAAAGGTGTTTGGTTCAAAATAAATTCCAGCCCATTCTTATGAAAAAAGTTATCGAGGCACTTGGGAATACCCGTAGAGGGCAAAATAGGTTGTTCGGTCTTTTAAAACAAGATAAGTTGAATGGAGAGCTTAAGTCCGCAGCCGCTTTAAAATTGATGTCAAGTAGTATAGACAGGATAAGGGAGGGAGCTCTTAAATACCTGGACACGGATAATAATATTTCTCAGGATATTGAAGTGTTGATGAAGAAGGAAGGAAATCCTATTGAAGGAAAAATCGTTTATAATAAATATTGTATCTCTTGCCATGTAGCGGAAGAAGAGGGGGGTGATTTCGGTCCCGCACTATCTGATATTGGAAATAAACTTTCCAGAGGGTTTTTGTATTCTTCCATTATCAACCCAAGTGAGGGAATCAATTTTGGTTACGAAGGATATACCGTAAAGCTAAAAGATGGAGGTAGGTTAAACGGATATATTTTAGGGAGAAGTGAGACAGATATTACGATAAAGATGATGGGGGCGACTACCAAGGTTATTCCAGAGGAGAATATAGAAAGTATAGAGGAAATGAAAAATTCGCTTATGCCAGAAGGCCTTGATAAAGTAATGAAAGAAGGTGAACTGGTAGACTTGATTGCCTATTTGGAAACTTTAAAAGTCTAGTTTTAATATATGCTAAAATGTTATTGTGGAGTATCTGAAAAAAAAAGAGGGGTACAGTTTGCAGCGATCATAACACAGAAAAAAGTAATAGAATAGTTTATAAAATGAGTAGATTAACTTTAATTGTTCATGTAATACTATTGAATCTGTTTTTTGTTGTCTCGATAAGGGCAGAGGTAAAATTACCGGCTGTTGTATCGTCCAATATGGTTCTACAACGTAATACAACCGTTGAGCTATGGGGGTGGGCCAATGCCAAAGAGAAAATCAGCATAAAAACTTCTTGGTTCTCGGAGGTCGTGAATATACAAGCGGATAGTGAAGGTAATTGGAGTATTAAAGTAAAAACGAGCAATAGTAAAGAGCCTCAAACTATTGTAATTAAAAGTAAAACTTCAGATATTACATTGAAGAATGTTTTATTCGGAGAAGTTTGGCTGTGTTCCGGACAATCAAACATGGAGCAGCCGGTAAAAGGTTTTTTGGGGCAACCTACATATGAATCTAATATTTCGATTGCTAAGGCCGGTAATCCAAATCTACGTCTTTTTTCGGTGGATGAGGTTGGGGCTAAAACACCCTTGGCTGATGTTTCTAAATATAAGGGATGGCAGCAGGCCAGCCCACAAAGTGTTTCAACATATAGTGCCATAGCTTATTTTTTCGGACAACAATTGCAGGAGATTTTAGATGTGCCCGTAGGGTTAATACAGTCTTCGTGGGGAGGAAGTCCTATTCAGGCATGGATGAGTACAGATGTGTTGAGCAACTATGAAAAGATACATCTTGATGGTGTGGATATAACAAAAAAGACAAATCATATTCCGACTGCATTATATAATGGGATGATAAATCCGATTATCCCTTACACAATAAAAGGGGCATTATGGTATCAAGGAGAATCTAATAGGATGGAACCGGAAAACTATAAGAAACTTTTTCCTGCAATGGTAAAAGATTGGCGTCATAGATGGGGAATCGGTGATTTCCCATTTTATTATGTACAAATTGCACCTTATAAGTATAGTGGTAATACTGAATTTCAAACTGTTAGTAACACTGCTTTTATTAGAGAGGCTCAGATTCAGTGTTTGGATCTGATACCAAATTCAGGAATTGCAATAACAATGGATATTGGAGATTACAACAGTATTCATCCTCCTAAAAAGAAAGAGGTTGCCGATAGATTATTGTTTAATGCACTGCATCGGACCTACGGATACAAAAATGTGGACTGTTTTTCTCCAATGTATGATTCTAAAGAGAAAAAAGACGGGGGAATAATCTTGAAATTTAAAAATGCCGAGAATGGATTATATGCATACGATAAGTTAAAGGGGTTTGAGATTGCCGGGAAAGATAGGGTGTTTTACCCTGCATACGCAGAAATAATAAATCGTAAGGAAGTATTTGTGTCTAGTAATAATGTGCCCGATCCTGTTGAGGTAAGATATGCTTGGCGAAATTGGGTGGTAGGAACTCTTTGTAATGGTAATCTTTTGCCGGCACCATCTTTTAGAACGGATAAATGGTTAGATGCTACCTTAGCAGAAGATAAGGTAAAATAGGTATAGGAAAAAAGGTGCGAATAGATCTAAACGTGGCTGTCCTTCTTTTCTCTGGTTATATTCTATTTTTCACACGGATAAATGGTGTTATTGGCATGGTGGGTAAGCATTGAACATAAAGGTTTTTGAGTATTGTAGATTTCTTTCTATTTGAACTGTTTAAAGACATGACACAAAATATCATAGGCTTTCTCTTGTATTCTTATATAATAAAATGCAGGGTAAATTTAAAGAAGTCATAGAGGGGGAATCTATAATAAACCTTATTTTTTTTCGTAAATAGAGTCTATGATTCATAAATTCATTTGTACATGGGTAGCTTGGCATTCACCTCTTTCATACTTTTTTCGGCATGGTCTAAATGAAACTGAAGTGCATTCTTGGCGCTGTTAAAATCATTATCTAGTATAGCTTCTAATATTGTTATATGCTGTCGTAACACATTTTTAATTTTTAAGGTGTCATATTTTATTTGTCCTATATGATAATTTATGAGAATAAATAATGAATTATATGAACTTTCGATAAAAGAGTTGTTACATGCCTTAATAAGAGTATAATGAAATCTTTTTTCTAAAGCGGTTAAATCCGAAAAATTCACCTTTTTTTTCTGTAGTAACTCCTTATGTCTATTTAGTATTTGAGTAAATTTAGTAATGGAATCATTATCGTTGGTTTGTTTCTCTAAACAGTTGACTGCATAATTCTCAAGTAAAGATCTAAATTCTATTAGTTGATTTAATTTGGATTGGGTTAGTGCCTCTACTTCCCACTTTTGTCCAGCCCTTTTTTTTATTAGTCCCGTATGGCTTATTCCATTTAAAGCTTCCCTGACACTTACTGTGTTGGTATTGGTTTCATTGGCAATTTCAAGTTCGGAAAACTTGTCCCCTGGTTTTAATTCGTAATTATATAATTTTTTAAGTACTGCTCTTTCTGCAATATCCGATTTGGAATTTTCAATTTCATTAGAGGAAAAATAATCGCTTTTTGTGGGAAGCCTTAATATTATTTTGTTTGAACCATCTTTCATTACGATTCCTTTAGAACATGCAATCTCGATTACCTTTCTAATAGTGGATCTACTTACGGAATAATTGCTTGCAAGTTTTGCTTCTGTGGGTAATCCCCGTGGAAGGTTTTCGTTTTTTGCAATGTCGTCCAATAGATTGTTATAGATACTTAAGGTTAATTTGCTGTGTTTCATATATCAATATTATGTTTTTTTACTTATAATAATTATATAATGTTTTTTTATTAAAAAAAATACTATATATTTGTTTTAAGGTTGTTGAAAATTGGAATAATGAAATTTTTAAGGTGGATTTATGTTCAAATCGCAATTGTATTAAGTTTAATGAGTATGGTGATTAGTGTCGAATTTGTTTAGGAGCTTAATCTAATACAAATCTATTCATCGGATTTAGATTTTAAAAGTAAGAAAATATTATAAGGCATATTTAGTGTTGAAAACAATCATACATCTTACTAACATGGATTTTTTGTGTGTTGATTGTTGGTGGTATAATAGACGCGTAGGATAAATGACGTGTATTATTTAGGGGCTTCTAATATGTTCTAAAAGTAAATAGATGAATTATTTAAGAAAATAGAAAGGGATTATGAATAGATTTCAAAATCAAGTGGTTGTTATTTCTGGAGGGGCGGACGGATTGGGTTATGGTATTGCAGAAAGGGTGGCATCTGAAGGAGGTAGTGTTGCATTGTTTGATATAAACGAAGAAGTTTTGGAGAAGGCAGTGGAAGTCCTACATGGTAAAGGTTATAAGGCCGAAGGTTTTAAAGTGGATGTTTCATCTGAGAATGATGTTAAAAAGGCTATTGAGGCAGTTGAGTTAAAATACGGCAAAATAGATGCTATGGTAAATTCTGCTGGGATAGTAGGCCCTACCAGTACCAGTATTGTTGATTATGGGTTGGAAGATTATGATAATATATATAGAATTAATCTTAGAGGAGCATTTCTTATGACCAAGTATAGTATTATGGTTATGAAAAAAAATGGGTATGGTCGTATTTTGTTGATATCTTCCATTGCAGGTAAAGAAGGTAATCCATTTATGTCCGGATATTCATCTATGAAGGCGGGGGTTATTGGCTTGGTTAAAGGTGTGGGTAAAGAATATGCCCAATCGGGTATAACTGTAAATGGTTTGGCTCCGGCTGTGATTAAAACCAGCATGAACGAAAATACCTCACCAGACCAATTGGCTTACATGACATCGAAAATACCAATGGGGCGTTTGGGTACTGTAGAAGAAGTGGCTTCTATCGTATCTTTTATTATTTCAAAGGAATCAAGTTTTAATACCGGAGCCATCTTTGATATTTCTGGAGGGCGAGCTAGTTATTGATAATTCATAGATATGCGAAAAAAAATAGTAGTCTTAGGGGGTTCTTCTGGTATTGGCAAAGCTACCGCAAAACGATACGCTGAAGAAGGATGGCAGGTTATGGTTACCGGACGGAGTACAGGTAAGTGTACTGATGTGGTTGAGAGTTTGGATGGAGACGGGCATATTGGGGTTGGTGTTGATGTAAGTGATGATGAGTCCATAAGGAAATTCGGAATTTTTGTACGCGATACTTTCGGGGAGATCGATGCTTATGTAAACAGTGTAGGCATATCACAAAATGTAAGCATTTTTGAAGATGATATGGAAAGGTGGGATAAGTCGTTGCAGACCATGCTTTATGGTTCTGTTAAAATTGCCAGGATTCTTGTGCCTTTAATGAAGAATGGAGGTAGAATAGTCCATATTACATCGATTCATTATGAGAGAGTGGCGCTGGGCAGTTCTTCTTATGGAATGGCAAAAGCTGCAATTACTCAATTCACACGTTCGTTGGCCGTAGAATTGGCCGATCGGGAAATATTGGCAAATACCATAGCACCTGGGTTTATTGAGACTCCAATGTCAATCAAAGAAAATGGTGAAAATGAGTTGTATTCGGGTTGGTTTAGGGAGAATTATGTAAAGAATGATCATTTACCGTTAAAACGAGCAGGGCGACCAGATGAAGTTTCTGGTGTAGTTTGGTTCTTGACTAGTCCGGATGCAAGTTATATTACCGGTTCTGTAATTACCGTTGATGGCGGTTTAACAATAACTTTCTAGCTGTAAAGAACAATTGTAAATCATATACCAATGAATAAGTTGAAAATATATTTGACCATTGCTGTTATGCTGTTATTTTGTCCGTTTCTTGTGCTCTATGCACAAAGTGCGGATACTTCTGATGATTACTTCTTATTCGGCTATTTCTATGGTTATGAAAGACAAAATGAAGGACTCCACTTAGCCGTTAGTGAAGACGGTTTGCATTGGGTTCCTGTGAAAAATGATTCTTCTATTTTTCACCCAGGCTTTGGTACTTTTTTTCGGGATCCAATGTTTAAAAGAGATCCTAAAAATCCCGATTTGATCCATATGGTTTGGTCTACGGGAAACAATGATAGTTTTGGAATATCATCTACTTATGATTTTTTAAACTGGTCGGATACAAGAGAGGTTCATATCAATAAGGATGTGCCAGGGGTACATAATACGTGGGCCCCAGAATTGTTCTGGGATGAGGATACACAACAATGGATGGTTTATTGGGGGTCTTCAATTCAAGGGAGGTTTGTGGAAACAAGTAAATTATCGCCTAATCCCAGAGCCAATAATAGAATGTATTATTCCTTATCAAATGATTTGGAGAACTGGTCGCAACCTGTTTTGTTGCAAGATTTTGGGTTTCCTTCTGTAGACTGTTACATCTATAGGTTACCGGATAATCATCCAAAAGGAAAATATATAGAATTTGTTAAACATATAGTACATCCCGGAAAATTGGCCACTATTAGGGAGGCGTATTCCTATGGATTGACAGGTCCTTATAACTTGACAGATAATTATATAACTAGTAAATATAAATTCTCGGAAGGTCCTAATCTTATAAAGATCGGGGGCTACTATTACTTGTATGTGGATTTAAGCCGAGAACATAGAATGGCCGTATTTCGTACCAAGGAAATTGGTATGGGAGAATGGGAAGATCTTACCGATACCGCCTCCTTTCCTGACGAGGCAAAACATGGAAGTGTAATTCGTATAAGTAAGGATCTATATGACAAATTAAATAAGTAATAGGGATATTCATATCGTTAGTAAATTCTGCTTTACATACTGAAAATTTCAATGTTGTACAGAATCGACACAGATCCCTCCTATGACTTTTTTAAAACGTTTTTTTCAAATTTTTAAAATATCACATAAAAAATTGTTTATATAATATTTATGTTGTTAAAAAAATAGGATATATAAAAATATAGTGTTTTATTTACACGTGTTAAATTTACACTTCTTAAAATTTAGACATTACTAAAAACCAACTATTATGACTAAAAACTGTAACTTTTTAAAAAAAGGTTTAGGGTTCCCGAGAAAAGTTTGGGGGCTGTTCTTAATCTGTATTTTGTTTTTTCTGCAAAGTTATGGGCAGACGGGACAAAGTATTGAAGGAGTTGTGAAGGACTCAAATGGCACCCCTTTACCAGGGGTGAATGTTCTTGAGAAAGGCACGCTAAATGGTGTGGTAACTGATTTTGACGGTTATTACAAAATTAATATATCTGAATCGGACGTACTTCTTTTTTCTTTTATAGGGTTTAAGACCAAAGAATTGAATATCAAAGGGAAAACGGTTGTCGATGTTTTGCTGGAAGAGGATTTTTCAACCTTGGACGAAGTGGTTGTGATTGGTTATGGTACTTCGAAAAAGTCTGACTTAACGGGGTCGGTTACCAGTTTAAAATCCGATGATATAGTGCAGTCTAAATCTATTTCTTTTCTAGGGGCAATTCAAGGTAAAATGGCAGGGGTGCAAGTAAAGCAGTCGTCTGGTGAGCCTGGAGCTGGTATAGACATAAAAATACGTGGAGCCAATTCGGTTAGCGCAAGTTCTAATCCTTTGTATGTAATAGACGGAGTTCAAATTGATATTAATGAGGATGAAGTAGCTAATTCTTCTGTTGGTAATTCAACTTCAATGAATCCTTTAGCAACTTTGAATCCAGCTGATATTGAATCTATCGAGGTTTTAAAAGATGCTTCTGCTACGGCCATATATGGATCTAGGGGGGCAAATGGTGTTGTTTTGGTTACTACCAAAAGCGGAGGAAACAATAAGGCGAGTTTTACCTACAATACGTATAGCAGTTTTTCGCAAGCAACAAAAGAATTGGATATTTTAAATGGTGAGGATTATTTGGAATATAGAAAGTCTCTAGGTAACACTAACGATTTTTTATTTTTTGAGGATACGGACAATGATGGTATTCCTGATTCCGATAGGGATTTATCTAACATACCTATGTTTAATTGGCAAGATGAGGCTCTTAGGACCGCATTTTCCCAATCTCACCATATTTCGGCATCAGGTGGTAACGAGAACACCAGTTTTTCTGCAAGTGCTGGTTATTTGAATCAAGATGGGATTGTTGTAAACAATAATTATGAAAGGTTAAATTCCAGGGTAAGGATAGATCATAAGTTTTCCAAGAAGTTTAAAGCCGGGTTTAATATATCGTCCAGCTATTCAATGCAATCTGGGGTTACCAGTACTGGAGGGTCATCAAATTTTAATGGTGTTTTACAATCAATCGTAATAGCCAAACCTGTAGATTATTATGATCCAGATGATCCTGAAGATGGGCAGTTTGGAAAGTTTATTTCACCTATGGCCTTACTTACCGAAGCGGAGAAAAATGTTTCTCTGTTTCAAACCATAGCAAGTTCTTATCTACAGTATAATTTTAATGACAACTTAAGTTTTAAGTTAAGCGGAGGAGGTAATATTTCCGATTCCAAAGGAAAGGAATTTTACGGAAAAGATACTCGTTGGGGAGTCAATGATAATGGGTTGGGAGTTTTACAAGACCGTAAGACGATGTCTTATTTTACAACATCACAATTAAATTATAGGTTAAAACTCACTAATAAACATGTCTTTAATTTTATGTTGGCCGCAGAAACCAATCACTATAATTTTGAAAGTTTTGGATTGGAAGTGACCAATTTTGAAGATGAATCTACCGGAATTAACGATATTGGTAAATCTGGCGGATACAAAACATTGAGTTCAAACCGATATTCTACGAATAGATTGTCTTATTTGGGGCGGGTAAATTATAATTTACTGGGCAAATATTTATTTACTACAAGTATAAGGACAGATGGTTCGGATAAATTTGGCTCCGGTAATAAGTATGGTGTCTTCCCTTCCGTGGCGTTTGCTTGGAGGGTAAGCAAAGAGAATTTTTTAAAGGAAAGTGAAACGATAAATAACCTTAAACTAAGGCTTAGTTATGGTGTGACCGGTAATGAGCGTATACCCGCTTATTTATATTTGTCTAGTTTGGGCAATACCCGGTATGCTACAGATGGGGACTTGGATTTGGGGCTGGCGCCATCTAGGCGTGCCAATCCAGACTTAAAATGGGAAACGACCACTCAATATAATGCTGGGCTGGACATAGGTCTTTTTAATAATAGAATAAGTCTGGGGGCCGATGTTTATCACAAGAGAACAGAGGATTTGTTGCTACTTTCCCCCGTGTCTTCTCAAACAGGATATTTTGAAGAATATACAAATATAGGAGTTGTAGATAACAATGGTGTCGAATTATCCCTAAACACCGTTAATGTTGATAGACCTAATTTTACATGGCAAACCAGTATAAATGTCGCCGCCAATAAAAATGAGGTTAAGGATCTAGGTGCTGTTGACTTTATACCGGTTACTATAGGTGGCGGATATATTACCAATGTAGGAAGGGTTGAAGAAGGTGAATCCATTGGCAACATTTATGGTTTTGAATGGGATGGAGTCTATCAGATCGATGATTTTACATGGCAAGACGGTAGCGATTCTAGTATACCGTTCGATGAAAGGGTTTTTCAGTTGAAAGACGGGGTGGTTCAAAACTCATCCGCGTCTGTTCTACCAGGTGACTTTAAATTCAAGGATTTGAACGGAGATGGGGTTGTGGACGATGAAAACGATAGAAAAAGTCTTGGTAATAGTTATCCTGATATTTTTGGGGGAATCACGAATTCTTTTAAAGTAGGAAACTTTGACTTTAGCTTCTTTTTAGAATTTCAGTATGGAAATGAAATTTTCAACGAGTTTAAATATCGGTTAGAAGGTTTTGGTGCGAATAATATCCTTCAAGATTATTATGATGATCGGTGGACGCCAGAAAATCCATCAAATGAACATGGTTCATTGTCTCAACAAAATTCTACGGCTAGACTGTCGTCGAGTTACTATGTTGAGGATGGCTCTTATGTGAGGTTGGCAAACACTTCTTTAGGATACAATCTACCTCAAAAATTCATTACCGATACGGGTATCAAATCATTAAGGATTTATGTTAGTGGGACAAACCTAAAAACGTGGACCAAATATTCTGGTTTTGATCCCGATGTTAGTTTCAACAATCCTCTCTTAACAGGTTTTGATAGAGTAACCTATCCAAGATCCAAGACTATAACGCTTGGTCTTAATATTACTTTTTAACTAAAAAAACTAAAAAAATGAAAAATATAATAGCTTTTGTTCTTTTATTGGGGTTATGCAGTTCTTGTGAGGAAGATTTCTTGGAAACAGCTCCATATTCTTTCTCCTCTCCAGAAAATTTTTATTCCAATGAAGTGGAAATAGAGTTGGCAATTACCGCAGGTTATTCGGTAATAAACGATGGTTCGGTAATGGGGAACGGTAATTACGATACTTTTGGTAGGGGTCTTTTGTTTATGCTCAATGGTGGTACGGATGAATCGATTACGAAGGAAGGGTTTGGGAATACGGATTATGCACCATGGGGGTTGGCGTCGTTCAATAGTACAAATAAATTTTTAAAATATAATTGGTTTTATTGGTATGCCGGTATAAATAGGTTAAACCTATTGTTGGAGAATTTGGACGGGGCGGAAATGGAAGATGAGGCCAGACGGGAAACAGTTAGGGCGGAGGCTCGTTTTTTACGTGGTCTTTATCACATGTACTTAGCTAAAATGTTCGGGGCTATTCCTACATATACCGAATCTCAGGCGGATCCAGAAAAGGCGAGGCAACCGTTAAATGAGGTGTATGAACTGATAATTGAGGATCTTAAGTATGCATATGAAAATTTAGACCATAGGTCTTCTAAAACCGGACGTGCCAATAAATGGACAGCAGGTGGGTTTCTTGCAGAATTATACTGTTATCTTGGAAGTTGCAAAAAATTTGGAGTGGGTAATGATTTGGCTTTTCCGTTAAATAGTTTTGATTGGGTGGATGAAGATGATATGTATGCGAAGGCCCTAGTAGTGGCATCCGATGTTGTTGATAACAGTGGTTATCGTTTAATTGATCAATACGATTATCTTTTTAGGGCTACCACTTCTTCATATCAACGAGAAGAATGTTTGTTTATGGCCGAGGGAAGTGACGATATTTCCAATCAAAGAATTAATATTTGGGTAAATAATTTGCTACCTCAAGGAAACCGAGATTTAGTAGGTGGAGGGTATGGATGGTTAAGACCTACCGGAGAATTTTATTATAAATATACTGATGGGGATTTTAGACGTGACCACAATCTGGTTGGGGTAATACCAAACAATGCGGATTATGAAGAAATAGACGGAATAAGATATTTTATTCCTAATTCCATCAGTCAGCTCGCAGAGCCCACAGAGTTCAATTCCTATACCCAAGGAAAGTTCAGGGTCCAAGACCCAAAACAAAAAACCGTTGTAAACTATGGGACCGAAGGTAATTTTCCTTTGCTAAGATTTGCCAATATCTTACTGCTGAAAGCGGAGGCACAGTATTTTACGGGTAATGAAGTGGAAGCGAGAAATACAATTTCCATTGTCAGAAACAGGGCCCTGGAGGATGGGTATACTGTGGCAACCCTTAATAACGCTTATTATAAAGAAGATTTTGTTGAAGAGCTTCTTGATGAAAGATCTCGCGAATTGGCTTTTGAGTGTCAACGAAGATTTGATTTAATGCGTTTTAACAAGTTTGACGAGGCTATCAATGGTCTGGATGTTAGTAATGGTAGATGGAATTCAGTCGTTGCAGAATTAAAATCCAATTGGGTCTCCCATAAAATATGGTTCCCATTGCCCTTGGAACAAACAGAGATCAATCCAAACTTAGAACAAAACCCTGGTTATTAGGGGAGGGTTCTGCCATTATAGGTGGTGGGGAGATTGTTAAGTTAAGGTGTAACAATTTGAGTTTATCCTAAAGCTGGAAGTTAATTATTTGTAAATGAGATTTATAACGGTCAAAAGAGATATAAGGTTTGGAGGGCTATGTTTGCCTGTTCTATTTCTTCTAATAGGATGTTCTATTACTACGTCTAAGTCTATAACACCAAAAAAGAATCATGGTTCTTGGGAACCAATAGAAAAGACAGACGTCATATTTCAAAGAAATGAAGACCTTAAAATAGTTGGTGATAACTTAAGGGGAATAGGGTTGAAAAATATACGGAAAGATCTGTTAAAGGCCTACTGGTTTATGATACGGCAAAAAACGAACACTTCTGATCTTTTGAAAATTGAGAATCTGCCAGATAGTAAAATTGAAGAAATACAGCAAATAGTTAATACGGTCAATCTACATTCGGATGTAACTTTGACTGATAAAAGGATTTTGGGGAACGAATATCCCAAAGGCTTTTTTTTTAGGACTCCCGATCATGTAAATATGAGTTATGAAGACTGGGAAAAGGAAAATGGACGGTTAGGAGGTGTTTTTGTAAAGGCGATGGCGGAAGAAATATCGACAAAAGATGTTTCGAGAACTTTAACCTATTTAAATCGCTTTGCTGTTGAAAATCCTGAGCAGTTAGTAGTATTACATTTTAATGGAAGGTCTAGGGACCCTAATTGGAATACTTCCAAATATTCGGCGGGTCATTGGCTATATAATCCCGGCTGTTTTCTGGAACAGGGTATTTCTTCCAACGATACCATTTTAAAAGTGTCAGACACCTCCGTTTTTAGACTAAATATTGGTTTAAGAAATGCGAAAAAGAAAGACGACATTGTTTTGGTGCCAATAGATAAGAATGGGGAAAAGATTTGGGAAAGGGCCGAGCAGGTAACCTTAGTAGGGATTGGAGATGGTTACATAAAGGTGGCTAGGGGCCAATATGGAACAAAGCCTTTAAGTTTTGAAAAGGGGAAAACGTATGTTGCCCCACATGCTACAAGTGGTCCATGGGGCTCTCCCAAAGACAATAATTTATTATGGTATTATAACCTTTCTTCAACTTGTCCTAAAGATTTGGATGGTAAACAATGTGCAGATATACTGGTCGAGGAAATTGGATTCTGGTTTGAAAATGATGGTATCGCTTTTGCTTTGGACGGAATCCAATTTGATATATCACCTTGGACATTAAAAAAGGTGACAAGTGGAAAACGAAAAGTAGATCTTGATTTGGATGGTATAGCAGATGACGGTTATCTAGATGGAAAGAATGTTTTTGGTATGGGGGTGTATAGTTTTTATAAAAATCTTAGAAAAACTTTAGGAAATACAAAACTTATTTTGGGCGATGGAGGTGTAGATTATTCGATGAGAGCTATTGGTGTTGCAAATGGTATGGAAGCTGAGGGATTTTGCCAGCCAAATAATTCATTTAGAGAATTTTCAAAACCTCTTAGTTTGTTCAGATATTGGAACAAATACGCTATAACACCTTCTTTTTCATATATAACTAATAAAGATAAAAATGGCAGTGAAAAGGATCAAAAAGATAGAGAAAGAATGGTTTTGGCAGCTGCCCAATGTTTAGGGGTTTCTTTCAATTCGGTTATAGGAACACCGTCTGATAGCGGGTTTAAGAGAGGAATTGTGGACGAGTTGGTCAAGGGCGAGGAAAATGAAGAGTATTGGCTGGGCAAACCATTAGGGCCGACAATTTATGACGGAGCTAGTTTGAATAAAAAAAATGTTCTGGACTTTAAGGGGGTAAAGATCAATTCTGTGGATTGCCAATTCAAAATAAAAAACAATGAACTCATAGTGTTTTCCCACGCTAATGTTGCGGATAAGAACATGAAAGTGGTATTAAAAGATGTAAACTTTTCAAAAGGAGATGTGGTTATCGATTTTAAAGCAAAATCTAAAGAACCACTTGTTGGTTTTGAATCTTTGGTTCCTAGGCAGTTAGTGGTCAGTACCGATGCCATGATAAACAAAGATGATACGGCGCCTTCAATTCTTAATTACATAAATTCTGTGGACGAACTAGCATGTAGTTTCTACTTTAGGGAAGTGGGGCAAAGAGGGGATCTTGAAATAGAAATAGAAGGTGGGGGTGAGGTTGTTATTAAGGATTTTAAGATCACTAATAGGCAGTTGGCAATGGCACGTGAATTTGAAAATGGTGTAGTATTGGTAAATGCATCACTGAAACCTTACACATTTGATCTTGTCAAATTATTTCCAGGATCTAGGTTTAAAAGGCTTAAGGGGACCAAACTTCAGAATATTGATATAAATAATGGGGAAGAAGTGGATAGAACCGTTACAACAGAAGGTTTGAGTGGTTTGTTTTTAATTAAAATTTGAATCATAAAATTAATAAAGAACAATAAAGCAAAAGCATTTGTCTCATATATAATGATTGATATAAGCATATTGTCATCAACATAATTGTCATGATGAGTGTACTGGCTTTTCATGATGTTCTATGTGATAATGAGTTGCGAATAGATGAATAATTAAAAAAAATGTATTGTGAATATACTTAGATTGTTATTGGTTTTTTTGGTTTTTGGATGTAATGTTTTCTCACAAGAAAACTCTTTCGACATGGAAGTTGAAGGTCTCAAAATTAAATTTGAGGTAGATTCTGATAACCGTTTAAAAGAAAGGTTGTTACTGCCCTCTGAATATAACGGAGATATTGTGCTTCCCGCTACTGATAAAGAAACGGATTTGAGCGTTTCTTTTCATGTAACGGGGGAGAATAGAGACTCCCACCATGGGGCAAAACTAACAGGGGGACTACCGGGGTTAAGACTGGACTATGTAAGTGTGGAGGAAGTTAGTAGGCCATGGGGGAAATTATACACGGTATATCAGAAAGATCAAAAACTTGGTTTGGAGGTATTTACCTACTACGAATTTTACAGAGGTACCAATACCTGTAGAAGATATACAAAAGTAAAGAACGTATCTAAAAAGAGTATTGGTGTTAATCACCTTAGTTCGGCCATGATCAACAATATTGGTAATTTGGGACAAGGGAGTATAGAAGAAAAGTTACTTGTGCATTGGGCCAACAATGGTTGGAAAACAGAAGCACAATGGCATAGTGAACTTCCTTCGGAAGCAGGTTGGGGGCCTAATGGAACTTTTCAACTTTCTGGAATTTTTCACACTAATATCGGTTCAATGTCAACTGTAAAGGAGTTGCCCATGGCTATGATAGAGAATAAAGCTGTTGGGTTAACTTGGTTTTGGCAAATAGAACATAATGGGTCTTGGCACTGGGAGTTCTCGAATGTTAGGTCTGGTGCAAAAACACCTACAGGGGAAAACCCTACATATGTTTATATAGGAGGCCCTGATGAAGAGCATCATCAAGCATGGAAATCTCTAGGTGCGGGGGAGGAATATGTCACGGTACCCGTAGCTATAGGATGTGTAGAAGGAGGTTTTGATGAAGCTATAGAAGCTTTAACAAAATATAGGAGAGTAGCTTGTATTTCGCCTAATAAGGATAATCAGGAATGTCCAGTTATTTTTAACGACTATATGAATTGTCTTTTTGGAGACCCTACAACCGAAAAAGAATTACCATTGATCAAGGCTGCTTCCGAGGCAGGTTGTGAATATTACGTGATCGATGCTGGTTGGTATGCGGAAATGAACGAAAAATGGTGGGATGCCGTAGGTCTTTGGAGACCGGGAAACAGTAGGTTTCCAGGGGGGATAGAAAGGCTGTTGGATAGTATCCGCTCTAATGATATGATACCTGGTCTATGGTTGGAAATCGAGAGGGTGGGGATACGGTCTCCTCTTAAAAAGAAGCCGGATAGTTGGTTTTTTATGCGCCACGGCAAGCGAGTCATAGATAATGGTAGCTATATGCTGGATTTTAGAAGTTCTAATGTTATAGAGCATGCAGATGAAGTTATAGATAGGGTGGTAGACCAATATGGTGCTGGTTATGTAAAGATGGATTATAATGTTAACTCCCTAATGGGGACCGAGACAAATGCCAGTAGTATGGGGCAAGGTTTGTTAAAGCATCAAAGGGCGTATAGAAATTGGATGGAAAATGTTTATGATAGACACCAAGATTTGGTAATTGAAAATTGTGGAAGTGGAGGAATGCGAATGGACTATGCCATGCTTTCCATGAACCAATTACAATCTTCTAGTGATCAAACGGATTACAAGAAAAACCCTGCTATCGTTGTGGGTGCTATGGCCGCTGTATTACCAGAACAATTGGCGGTATGGTCATATCCTATGAAGGACGGAAATAAATATGAGGCCTCTTTTAATATGGTCAATGCCATGCTAGGGCGAATTCATCAAAGTGGTCATTTGGCAGAATTACCGGAAGAGAGTTTTAAACAGGTAAAAACGGGTATTGAAATTTATAAAGATGAATTAGCGGGTATTATACCAAAATCTATTCCTTTTTTTCCTTTTGGAATGCCTAAAATATCGGATGATGCATCACCTATAGCTTTAGGGTTGAAAAGTGAGGATGCAGATTATTATGCTGTATGGAGGTTGTCAGGAAAAGAAGTTGTTCAATTGGAAATGAAAAACATTGGCGAAGCGGAAGTTTTATACCCTAAAGATTTGGGAATAAGTTTAGAACAAGGAGCGGGTAAGTTTACGGTATCCTTTCCGCAACAATATATGGCAACAATAATCAAAGTTAAGAAATAAGATATAAGTTTATGAAAATTAGATATTTAATCTCTGTCCCTGTTTGGGTGTTATTATTTGTTAATTGTAATAGGTTCTCGAAAACCGAAGAGAAAGCCGAAGAGAAAGCCCCTAATATTTTGTTTGTACTTGCCGATGATGCGTCTTTTTTACATATGGGAAAGCATAGCCCAGATTGGGTAACCACACCTGCATTTGACAAAATAGTTGAACAAGGAGTGTATTTCGAAAATGCGTATACACCGAATGCAAAGTGTGCTCCTTCTAGAGCCGCTGTATTGACCGGTAGAAATTCATGGCAATTGGAAGAGGCGGCAAACCATATGGCATACTTTCCTACTAAATTCAAATCTTTTCCAGAAGTGCTTTATGAAAATGGCTATCATGTAGGTTATACAGGAAAAGGGTATCTGCCCGGGGTAGCTTATGATGAAAAAGGGGAAAAAAGAGAACTACTGGTAAAATCGTACAACAAGTTTAAAAAGGATGCGCCAACCTCAGAAATAAGTGATAATGATTACCCTAAGAATTTTGAAACGTTTTTGGAAAAAAGAAAGGAAGATCAACCTTTTTTCTTTTGGTATGGTGGCTGGGAACCACATCGGAGTTACGAGTTTGGTTCGGGACTAAAAAATGGGAAAAAATTGTCTGAAGTAAAAGAGGTTTTCGATTTTTGGCCTAAAACCGATTCGGTTAAAACTGATATTTTAGATTATGCATTTGAGTTAGAGTATTTTGATTCTCAACTAGAAAAAATGTTAGATCTTCTTGAAGAGAAAAATCTTATTGAAAATACGATTATTGTGGTAACCTCGGACAACGGAATGCCTTTTCCTAGAATAAAAGGTCAAACCTATGAGCTCTCCAATCATTTGCCGTTAGCTATTATGTGGCCAAAAAAGATAAAAAACAAAGGAAGGACGGTAAAAGATTTTGTGAACTTTATTGATTTTGCGCCGACATTTCTTGAGTTTGCCGGGATTTCGGAAAAGGAATCAGGTATGGAAGTTATCGAAGGAACAAGTTTGTCGGATGTATTGTTTTCTGAGGAATCTGGACGCATTACAACATATCGAGACCATGTATTAATCGGGAAAGAACGTCACGACATTGGTCGTCCGAATAATGAAGGTTATCCAATGAGGGGGATTATAGTTGGTGATTACTTATATCTAAAGAATTTCGAGGTTGATAGGTGGCCGGCCGGTAACCCAGAAACAGGATACCTAAATTGTGATGGAGGGCCAACTAAAACGGCAATATTGGATAGTAAAGGAGACGGGAAAAATGTTTTTTGGGAGTTGAGTTTTGGAAAAAGACCGCCCGAAGAGCTTTATAATATAAAGACAGACCCACAGTGCCTAAATAATTTAGCCGGAAAGGAAGATTTTGTGAGTTTAAAAGAGGATCTGTACCAACAAATGGAGGATAAACTAAAAGCTCAAAATGATCCAAGAATACTTGGTAAGGGAGAAATTTTTGATGGATATCCTATTTATCCAGCAAAGTTCATGAACTACTATGAAAAGTACATGAACGGAGAAGATACACCAAAACTTAATTGGGTTAATAAATCTGATTTTAGGCCCGAAGATGCCGATTAAGAATTTCAATTCAAAAGATTTAAATAAAAACGTACAGATTATAACATATTAATAAAAATGGATGAACACAAAATTTAATTTATCGTTTGTAGCTATACTGATCTTTTTGGTAAGTTGTAATGTAAACTGTCAATATAATATAAAAAATGGTGTACTTGAGTTCGACGGGGAGTATTTGGAGCAATACCAAGATGTTACCCCTATAGTTGTAAAGGTTATAGAGGCTTATAAAGAGTTGAATGTTAAAAAAGTAGTTTTTCCAAAAGGCAAGTATCATTTCTATCCCACGTATGCTCCAGAATTTTATTGCGAAATTACCAATAACGATAACGGGCTTAAAAGGACTCCATTTCCGTTGATGAATTTAAATGGTTTTGAGATAGATGGGGGAGGTTCAGAATTTATATTTCATAGTAAAATAGTTCCGTTTATTCTTGAAAATAGTTCCAATATAAAGATTGCCAATTTAAGTGTTAACTGGGATGTTCCATTTGTATTGGAAGGGAAAGTAATCGCGAATAATGAGAAGGACAAAACTTTTGACATTAAGGTTAGTACCCCATATGTAGTAAAATATGGGCGTTTGTATTTGTCCTTGGAAAGAGAAGATACTCCTTATCATAATAAATATGGGCCAAAATTTAATATATCAGAGAGGTATGATGTGGAAGTTGGGCAAAACATAGTCTGGGATCCTAAAACCAAGTCTCCCTATTATAATACCCTTCTGTATCAAATGCAGGAAAAAGGGATTGAGGCTGTAGAACTTGAGAAGGGCGTTATTCGGTTAAAGGGAGAGTCTAGACAAGTGCCTCCTGTTGGGTCTATATTTGTTTCTAAAGGAGAATATCTTGCAAATAGAATGTGCCCGGCATTTAGGGTTTTTAAATCTAAAGAGTTGTTATTTGAGAATATCAATGTACACCATGCAGGTGCCATGGGGTTTATTGCCGAACGTTCAGAGAATATAACTTTAGATGGCTTTAATGTCGTTTTAAAGGAGGGACAGGGAAGAATGGTTACCACTTCGGCAGATGCAACTCACTTTTGTAACAATAAAGGTCACATTATCATAAGGAATTCGATTTTTGAAAATATGTTGGACGATGCTACAAATATTCACGGAACATATGTTAGGGTTAATCAAATCATTGACGACTATAGTGTTGCCGTAGAAACTTATCATCCTCACCAAAATGGCTATTTGTTCGGGGAAACGGGAGATGAGGTTCGTATTGTTAATAATAAAACATTGGAGCCGACTGTTGAGAATCTTTTTTTAACGAAAGTTAAACGAATCAATGAGAAAATTTCAATTCTTACTTTTGATAAACCTGTAAAAAACAAGGTGGGGCTATATTATGGAATAGAGAATGTTACGTGGAGCCCCACAGCTGTTCTTGAGGATAATATAGTTCGCAATAATCGTGCAAGAAGTTTTTTGTTGGCCAGCTCTAAGGGAATAGTGGTAAAGGGAAACCATTTCTCATCACAAATGGCAAGTCTTCGAATAACGGCTGACATGGATTTGTGGAACGAATCTGGGCCTTCTAACAATCTGGTCATTGAAAATAATATTTTTGAGGATTGTGGCTATGGTGGGTATAACCGTCAATCTACCATATTGATAGATCCAATCTATTCCGACAAGAAAGGGGCTGAAAGTAAATTCAATAAAAATATTATTATTCGTAATAATTTATTTAAAACATTCGATACACCAATTTTAACGGCTATCTCCATAGATGGATTGGTATTTCATGACAATGTTGTTGAACAGACGGATACGTACGTACCAATATTGGAAAACCTACCTAGTTTATATATAGAAAATTGTTCTGATGTTTCTGTAAAGGGAAATAGTTTTAAATATTTAAATGGTTCAAAACCGGTATTGAAGTATGACTCCAAGACCACGGATATTAAAATAGGGAAAAGAAAAAAGTATAATGTGGTTTATCCCTGAGCGGGACTATTGGTAGCGGCAGAGGTGTTGGCATAAGCTTATATAATAAGAAGGACTCTTTTTTTGTAAAGGAAAATAGAACCTAAAGTGCTGTACATAATGTTATTATAGGGTAAACCAATAATGTGGTGATAAAAAATAATATATGAAAAATGTAATTGTTGTATTGGTCATGTATGCAATATTGGTGAGTTGCAAGAGCAATACGCCAAAAGATAGTGTTAATAGACCTAATGTAGTTTTAATTGTAACGGATGACTTAGGATGGATGGATGTCTCGTATAATGGAAGTTCCTTTTATGAAACACCTAACATTGATGCCTTAGCTAAAGAAAGTGTTAGGTTCATAAACGGTTATGCATCAAGTCCAGTTTGTTCACCTTCAAGGGCTAGTATTCAAACAGGAATGTATCCGACCAATGTAGATGTTACGAATTGGATTCCGGGGCGGGCGGCGAACAAAGGAGCTGAAAAAGAAAATAGATGGTTGTCCAATGTTACGGAAGATAAGCTTCATTTGAAATATACTACAATTGCAGAAGTTTTAAAGAGCAAAGACTATACTACATGTTTTATAGGTAAATGGCATTTGGGAGAAACAGAAGATTTATGGCCAGAAAACCAAGGGTATGACATAAATATAGGTGGTGCCGGTAAAGGTCATCCCAACCTTAATAGGGAGAATGGTGTGCATGGGTATTTTAGTCCGTACGGAAATCCGCGGTTGTCGGACGGGAAAGAAGGAGAATATCTTACGGACAGACTGGGAGATGAAACTGTAGCTTTTATGGAAAAGAACAAAGACAAATCATTTTTTGTTAATTTATCCTTTTATCAAGTTCATACCCCTTTACAGGCAAAATCGGAGTATGTGTCCCAATATCAGGAAAAAAGAAAATCTTTGGGCCGAGATACATTAAATGAGCTAGATTTTAATCCCAAATGGAAGGCCGGTAATTATATAAATAGAACGTTCAAAGAAAGATTCGTCCAGGCCCACCCGACCTATGCAGCCATGGTCAAAAGTATGGATGAAAATGTTGGAAAAGTAGTTGAAAAGCTTAAGTCTCTTGATTTGTACGATAATACAATAATAGTTTTCACATCTGACAATGGAGGGTTGTCAACCGTGAATGGGTCTCCTACTAGTAATGTTCCTTTGAGGGGAGGTAAAGGTTGGTTGTATGAAGGAGGTGTCAGGGTGCCTTTTTTTATTAAAAGAGCCGGAAATATTAAAGGGGGGGAGATTAGTAATACTATGGTAAGCAGTATCGATATTTTTCCTACGATTTTATCCGAAGTAGGCATAGAGTACCCTCATAAGGTAGACGGTATAAACGTTTTAAAAGATAATAACCGGGAAGAGGTTCTATATTGGCATTATCCTCATTATGGAAATCAAGGAGGGAATCCAGGAAGTGCTATTCGAAAAGGTAAATATAAATTGATCCACGATTTTGAGACAGGGGAAAAATTGTTGTTTGATCTAGAAAATGATTTGTCAGAAAAACACAATTTATATCAAGAGCTTCCAATTTTGGCAGCATCTCTTTATTCGCAATTGGACGAATGGCGTATTCGGAATAATGCAAAAATGATGAAACCCAACCCTATTTGGAATAAAGCAGAAAGAATTGTTGAATAAGGGGTGAGGCGTAGCTTTTTGAGAAAAATGTCAACTCGCTCACCATAAGATTTTAGATGTCTATTGTTAAGAGTAAAAAGCTTAATTCATGAACAGTTCTTGTCTATTAAGTGGTAAAACAAGAAAAGTTAATTGTAAATGATAAAGAAGTTAAGGACTGTAAGTTACTTTTTACTTGTTTTAATAGGGGGATTTAATGTCTGTTGTGCCCAAGAACAGGTATGGAAAATAGGTAGTTGGGGAGATCAAGGTGATGGTACCTATAAAAACCCCATTCTTAATGCGGATTACCCAGATGTTGATGTGGAAAAGGTTGGGGATACATATTATATGATTTCTTCGAAACAGCATATGTCACCTGGTATGGTAATATTGGAATCGAAAGATCTCGTCAATTGGACAAATATTGGGCATGTATGGGATAGGCTTTCTTGGGGTAAAAAGTATGATTGGGATCAAATGAACGGCTATGCCTTTGGTGTGTGGGCGGGAGATTTGGCTTTTCATGATGGTACTTGGTATTGTTATTTTATCGATAGAAACTATGGTTTGTTCATGAGTAGTTCTGAAAATATACGTGGGCCGTGGACAGAACCACATAGGATGCTTGCGGCTAATAAAGTATTCAACGACCCAGCCGTATATTGGGACGAAGAAACACATGAAGCTTTCCTTATTTGTAATACTGGAAATTTATTGAAATCAAAAAAGGATAAAAAAATCGATTTTGAGACCCGTTTGTATAAAATGAGTTGGGATGGGCGCACAATTATAGATTCAGGACAAGTAATATATTCAGGGTATGGTGCAGAGGCAGCAAAAATTTATAATATAAATGAAACATGGTACATCTTTATTTCGGAATGGTATATAAAAGAGGCGAATGGGGATGGAAGAATTCACACTTATGAAAATGATCGTAAACAAATTGTTTTGCGTTCAAAAACAAATAGTATTTACGGGCCTTTTGAAAAGAAAGTTGTTTTTGAGCGAGGAAATGGCATAGAACAAAGTTGTAGCCAAGGTGCTTTGGTAAAAGTTCAAGATAATTCTTGGTGGTATATTCATCAATTGGTCCAAAATACGGCAATACCTTTTCAAGGAAGGCCGCAGTTGCTGCAGCCAGTGGTTTGGGTCGACGGGTGGCCTATAATTGGGGAGGATGTGGATAATGATGGAATAGGGGAGCCAGTAATGGAATATAAAAAACCAATATTGGGTTTTCCCGTAAAGGCTCCGTATACCGATGATGATTTTTCTGAAAACAAATTGGGGTTTCAATGGGAATGGAATCATAATCCTCGAAATACTCATTGGTCGCTAACCGATAGACCTGGATGGCTTCGATTAAAAGCCAGTAAACCTGTACCTCGAGATAGTTTTAATAATGTAGAAATAAAAAGACCAAAAGGAATAGGGGAGTCATACCCATTTTGGCGTGCATGTAACACATTGAGTCAACGTATTATGGGTACTACATACGGAACGGCGATTGCTAAATTTGATATTTCAAGGATGGCTATTGGGCAAAGGGCGGGTTTTGTTAGGTTTGGAGGTGTTTATAATATGTTAGGGGTCCATATGGATGATTGGGATAGTCGCTATATATTCTACGTAAATAAGAGGGGAGAAGAAAGAATTGGACCTAAAATAAGTGGTGATTTTTTTTATATTAAAACAATAAACAATGGGAATAAAGCATATTTTGAATACAGCTTAGATGGTAATGTGTATTATCGATTTGGTCCAGAATTTATTATTGAATTTGGAAATTGGACGGGAGATCGGCTCGGCTTTTTTAATTGGAATGAACTAGATGAAAGTGGGGTAATAGATGTTGATTGGTTTTATTATAATTACGATGGGCCAAAAGGTTGAACAACCATTAAAAAATAATAAAGTGGTTATTACTCTTTAAAAAATAGCAATGCTTTTAAGCTTGTTGGGCAATTCTGATTTACTTACAGAACACATAGAATAATATTTTGAATTATGTATATTATTTGAGGTGTCTGTGATTTTAAACTTATTGAATGGAACATTAAAGGTTTTACTCAGTTGGTTTAGAGCGCTGCCTTGACAGGGCAGAGGTCACTGGTTCGAATCCAGTATATCCCACAGGTTTCTTCGGTAAATGTCTTTTGCCTATTATAATAACTCCAATATTCTTTCCAGTGCCATTCCCCTTGATCCTTTTATTAGAACAGTAGAGGGTGTCGGTATTTGGATACTCTTGAAATCTTCTTTCAATTTTTCGAACGAACCAAATGTACTAAAGCCACAATTTATCTTTTTAAAATTCTCTCCAACCAATACTACGTTCGAGAAACCGAGGTCCGTTGCCAATCTTGCAATGGCATCATGTTCTTGCAGAGAAGAATCACCTAGCTCGAACATGTCTCCTAAAAACAATACTTTGTTATCATCATTCATTTTGGAGAAGTTTTCAAGGGCTGCCCTCATGCTTGATGGGTTGGCGTTATAGGCGTCCAAAATAATCTTAAGTCCGTTCTTTTTAATGATTTGTGATCTATTGTTGTCCGGGGTGTATGCTTCTATCCCTTTTTTAATGTCCTCTAATGGAACATTGAAATATTTGCCCATGATAATGGCCGCGCAGCAATTTGTAAAATTGTAGGCGCCCAATAGTTTTGTGTGGATGTTGGTGTTTTCGACCTCTAAAACAACAAAAGGGTCTGCTTGCTTAAAATGGATAGGGTAGAACTTAGGATCGTTAGAGCTAAATCCATACTTTTTTATGTAGCTGTTCAGTTTTTGTTTTTGAACAGGGTCGTCTGCATTCAAAAAAATGCCTTTCTTGTTCGATGTTAAATAGTCGTATAGTTCGCTTTTTCCTTTTATAACGCCTTGTTCGCTTCCGAAACCCTCTAGATGCGCTTTTCCGAAATTGGTAATATATCCGAAATCCGGTTCGGCCAATGTGCATAAAAACGCTATTTCCTTTAAATGATTGGCACCCATTTCCACGATTGCAATTTCCGTTTCCTCTTTTATGGAAAGTAGGGTCAACGGAACTCCGATATGGTTGTTTAGGTTGCCTTTAGTGGCAATGGTGCTATATTTTTGCGAGAGAACGGCATTTACGAGTTCTTTGGTGGTGGTTTTTCCGTTACTTCCGGTTAAGCCAATAACTGTGGCCTTTGATTGTTTTCTGTGGTAATTGCCTAGGTTTTGTAAGGCCTGTAGAACGTCGTCCACCAGAATGGTCCTATGGTCTATTAGAAACTCTTTTTCATCTATTACTGCGTAAGATGCACCGTTTTGCAGAGCCTGTGCCGCATATTTGTTTCCGTTGAAATTATCACCTTTAAGTGCAAAAAAAATATCCCCCTGCCTTAGTTTTCTTGTGTCCGTATTAATGGAAGGGTTTTCAAGAAAAATAGTGTGTAGTTCGTTTATCGTCATGAAATCGAAGATAAAAAAAAGCCCTTTAAGAAAAGGGCTTTTTTTAAACATATCATTTAAGATCGTTATTTGGCTTTTTTGCCTCTAACTGTTTTGTTTTTCGTTTTTGATTTAGAACCTACTCTAGACATAGCACATCTAAAGCCGATGTAATCTGTTGCCATATATTGAGGTAGGTATCTTCTTTGTGCTGGATCTAACCAGTAAGCTCTATCTCTCCATGATCCACCTTTGTAGACTCTAACTTCGTCATTGATCAAAGAAGTTCTGGAGTTGGATTTATCGTATTGTCTAATGATGTTTCCTGCAGAATCCCTTTGGACTTTATGTTTAGGCGCATTGTACATTACTTGTTGGTCCGTACTTTCTTCTTCATCGTTAAACCTGTCATAAAATCTAGAGGAACCTGGGTCACCATCTCTGTATCCTCTGTTGTCGCTAGAAGAGAAATTTGTTCTTAAATAAGTCTCTTCTTCATCTACAGGAACCATTTTTATTTCTCCCGGTAGGTTTACGGCAACCACTTTTCCGTTTGGAAGTGTATCGTATACGATAGAATCTTTTAAGATAGTAACTTTACCGTCTTCACCAATAGCGGTTTTCATGTAAATATTACCTCTATAATAGTTAAAGTCACTTACTTCGTCGTCTACTATTGGTCTGTATACATCGGCAACCCATTCTGCAACGTTACCGGCCATATCGTAAAGACCAAGGTCGTTAGGCTTGTAAGACATTACTTCTGCAGTGATGTCGGCACCATCATCTGACCAACCGGCAATACCACCGTAATCACCTTTGCCTTGTTTAAAGTTGGCTAATTGGTCTCCTCTACCAACTCTTTGCCCATTTCTGGTATAATCACCTTCCCATGGGTATTTTTTTCTACCTCTATAGTTGTTATATTCCCTTTGTCCTACTTGTGCCTGTGCTGCATACTCCCATTCGGTTTCAGTTGGCAGTCGGTATTCTGGCATGATAATTCCAGTACTTCTTTTTGCAAAGGTCGATACACTGTCCTTTTTCTTTTTGCCTTGTAGGGAATCTATTTGTCCGTTGTATACAGACTCGGGTCTATTAAGGTATGCTTCGGTACTGAATGTACCTGCCACTTCACCTTGTGCCGCTTTGTACTTGGCATCTTTGGCCAAATAACCTTCTCTTTCCAGCATTACTTCGTTTACACGGTCTGTTCTCCATTCCGCAAACTGGGTAGCTTGGATCCAGTTAACACCAACAACAGGATATTCTGCGTATGCAGGATGCCTTAGATAGTTGTTGGTCATCGTTTCGTTGAAACCCAATCTGTTTCTCCAAACCAAAGTGTCTGGCAAGGCTCCTTTATATATATTGGTATATTTAGGATTTTCTGGAGGGTATACCTTTTTTAGGTAATCCAAATATTCCAAATACATTACATTGGTAACCTCAGTTTCGTCCATATAAAATGACTGTACGTGCTGAGAGGTAGGTGTGTTGTTCCAATCGTGCATTACATCATCTTGGACCTTACCTTTTGTGAAAGTGCCACCTTCAACAAATACGAGTCCAGGAGCGGTTTCTTGCTCTTTAAAATCTGTATTGTATTGAAAACCACCTTCCTTAGCATTTATTTTCCAACCTGTAGCTCGAGACACATTTTTGGAGGATGAGGATTTCGAACAGCTGGTTACTGTAAAACCTCCCGCAACAACGGCGCATGAGAGTACAACTTTAATAAACTGTTTTTTCATAATTAGGACTTGAGTTCAATCTGTTTAAACTAATAGTTTTGCTAGTCTAATTGATTTGGATTTTGATTAATTTATGTCACTTTCGCTGATTAGAACGATGTTTTCCCTATAATATTTTATGGGGCAGGATTATTTTAACGATCCTTAATGTCGAGGTAATTAAAATGCTACCTGCTATTTTTCATAACGTACTAAAAATGGATATAGTATGGATACTATGTTTTCTTTTGGTTTATCATTTAAAATTAAATCGATTTAAGGTCTTACTTTCTTTAAAAAAATGGAAAATAGTTATATATGGATACACGATAACGTTAAAAATGGCGTTTACATGTAAAATAGAAAGAAATATTAGGCTGAAACACTATATTGCCCTGCCTTTATTAATTTTGAACTAGATGAGAAAGATTTCGATACTATTATTATTGTTTTTTTTGGTTAAAGTTACTGCACAGGAAGATGAAAGGGTAATAACCACTGCGGTTCCGTTTTTAACAATTGCGGCCGATGCTAGGGCTGCGGGAATGGGTGATATGGGTGTCGCTACTTCAACAGATGCTTTTTCCCAGCAATGGAACCCTGCGAAATTTGCTTTTGCGGAAAGAAAAATGGGTATTGGTCTTAGTTATACCCCGTATCTGGAAAGTATAATTACTGATATTTCGTTGTTGAATGCCAGTTATTTCAATAAAATCAATGAGCAAAGTGCCTTCGCCGTTAGTTTGCGATATTTTACATTGGGTGAAATAGAATTGAGGCAATTTGCAAATGACCCCGGTACATTGGCCAAGCCGAACGAGTTGGCATTGGATGGGTCTTATTCTTTAAAATTGAGTCCTACATTTTCAATGGCCGTAGGAGGAAGATATATAAGGTCTAACTTAAAATTGCCAAGTAATGGATCCGAAGATTCTCAGGCGGCCAGTTCTTTTGCTGTCGATGTTGCCGGTTATTATAGGTCTAGGGAAATTGCCTATGATAATTTTGACGGTAGATGGAGGGCAGGTTTCAATATTTCGAATATTGGAGGAAAAATTCAATATGACGAAGGTGGTCAAGAAAACTTTTTGCCCAGTAACCTGAAATTTGGGGTTGGTTTTGATTTTATATTGGACCAAGACAATGTTATTGGATTGACTACAGAGTTCAATAAATTGTTGGTGCCAACACCCAAAGATCAAAATGGTGATGGTGTTATTGACTCTGCGGACAATGATATTTATCAAAATGAAAGTGGTTTCAGTGGAATTTTTAAATCGTTTGGGGACGCACCTGATGGGTTTAGCGAAGAACTTAAGGAAATGACTTGGGCCTTGGGTGCAGAATACGTTTATCAAGATGCCTTTATGGTAAGAACCGGGTATTTTAATGAAAGTGATGTAAAAGGTTCTAGAAAATTCTTCACTTTAGGAGCCGGATTTAAATTTAAGGCGGCACAAATAGACCTATCTTATTTGTTTTCAACCTCACAAGTTCAAAACCCATTGGAAAATACATTGCGTTTCTCTCTTACCTTTAGTTTAGGAGAAGAATTTTATAACGATTAAAAAGACAATTATATAATTTTGACAAGCCCGCCATATGGCGGGCTTGTTGTTTTCTATAGATTATATTTTACCTTAGTGGCATGGCAAAAAAGAAGAAAATTAGTTTTGATATTACTGTTTATGATTCTTTGAACGAATTGAAGGAATCTGACCGAAAATTATTGGGTCTGGCCGTTGAGGCTAGAAAAAATGCGTATGCTCCTTACTCTAAATTTAATGTGGGCGCGGCCGTATTGCTAGAAAATGGAGAGGTCGAAATAGGCAGTAATCAAGAAAATGCCTCATATCCTTCGGGGCTATGTGCGGAAAGGGTAGCGATCTTTCATGCGGGGGCGAAGTTTCCGGGGGTGCCAGTAAAGACTATAGCCATTACGGCAGCTTCGGAAGATTACGAGGTAACGGTCCCGGCTGCACCCTGTGGTAATTGTCGGCAAGCTATTTTTGAATACGAATTCAAGCAAAAATCTCCGATAAGGCTATTGCTTATGGGGGCTAGTGGAAGTATTGTGGAATGTGCGTCGCTAGAGGATATTCTTCCTTTAGGTTTTAATAATACCTACCTAAAATAGGTAAGGTTTATGGATTGGCCATAATTCACTTCAAACAGATTTTTTGTTATGGCTGTAATTTCTTTCCGCTTTTGCTTTTATTTTTTTTATCCATTCATTTATATGTGTATTTTTGCTTTCTTGTGGTGTGCATGTAGACTCTATACCATGAGTCTAACTAATTTGTAATAAATTCATAAAAAAATCGATGGAAAAAATTACCAAGGAAACTTATTTGAAATGGTACGAGGACATGTTTTTTTGGCGAAAGTTTGAAGATAAGCTTGCCGCAGTATACATTCAACAAAAGGTGAGGGGTTTCCTTCACTTGTACAATGGTCAAGAAGCTGTACTCGCCGGTGCCTTGCACGCAATGGATTTGACTAAGGATAGGATGATTACTGCATACAGGAATCATGTGCAACCCATAGGTATGGGGGTTGATCCTAGAAAAGTGATGGCAGAGCTGTACGGAAAAGTGACAGGTACTTCTAAAGGTATGGGTGGTTCTATGCACATATTTTCAAAAGAACATCGTTTTCATGGTGGTCATGGTATTGTTGGGGGACAAATTCCTTTAGGTGCAGGTATGGCGTTCGGTGATAAGTATCACGGTCGTGATGCCGTAACTATATGTTATATGGGAGATGGTGCCGTAAGGCAAGGGTCTCTTCATGAAACATTCAATTTGGCCATGTTGTGGCAATTACCGGTCGTATTTGTTTGTGAGAACAATGGATATGCGATGGGTACATCTGTAGCGAGAACATCGTTTTCAACCGATATTTGGAAATTAGGTCTAGGGTATGAAATGCCTTGTGGTCCGGTAGATGGGATGAATCCTGTGACCGTTGCCCAAGAAATGAGTAAGGCCATAGAAAGAGCCAGGTCTGGAGGAGGACCTACTTTCTTGGAGATGAAAACCTATCGTTATAGAGGGCACTCCATGTCAGATGCACAACACTATAGAACCAAGGAAGAAGTAGAAGAATACAAGAAGATAGACCCTATAACACAGGTTTTAGAGGTTATAAAAGAGAAAAACTACGCTACCGACGAAGAAATCAAAGAGATAGACAATAGGGTCAAAGCTTTGGTGAAGGAGTGTGAGGAATTTGCAGAGAAATCAGATTATCCCCCAGTAAATCAATTGTACGATGTGGTTTACGAACAAGAGGATTTTCCATTTGTTCAACATAAATTGTAAGTAAATGGCTGAAGTAGTAAACATGCCCCGATTAAGCGATACCATGGAAGAAGGTACCGTAGCGAAGTGGTTAAAAAATGTCGGAGACAAAGTCGAGGAAGGTGATATTCTTGCCGAGATCGAAACCGACAAGGCCACCATGGAGTTTGAATCTTTTCACGAAGGAACCCTTTTACATATAGGTGTAAAAGAGGGGGAAGGAGCTCCGGTTGACTCACTTTTGGCTATTATTGGTGAGGAAGGTGAAGATATTTCGGGATTATTGAACGGTAGCGCCGATTCTAAACCAGAAGAAAGTAACGCCGAGGCCGCTGAGGTGGTACAGGATTCAGAAAAAAGTTCAGATACTACAGCGTCTGCAGAAATTCCGGAAGGAGTAGAAGTTGTTAAAATGCCACGTCTGAGCGATACTATGGAAGAAGGTACCGTGGCCGCTTGGTTGAAGAAAGTGGGAGACGACGTAGAGGAAGGTGATATTCTTGCCGAAATAGAAACGGATAAGGCTACTATGGAATTTGAGTCTTTTTACTCCGGAAAGCTTTTGTACATTGGGGTTCAAGAGGGAGAATCATCACCCGTGGATGCGGTACTTGCGGTGATTGGCCCAGAAGGTACCGATGTTGATGCCGTTTTAAACGCCAAACCGGGTGCGACAAAGAATGAAGTGGTAGAAACAAAAGAAACTGCCGGTTCTTCTGAAGATAAAAAAGATAATGCCACGTCGACGCCATCGGGTTCAACAACCGTATCGGACAGTGGTCGCATTTTAGCTTCCCCATTGGCAAAAAGAATAGCAAAGGACAAAGGCATAGATTTATCCAAAGTTACCGGAACAGGTGATAACGGTAGAATTATCAAAAAGGATATTGAAAATTATAAGCCGATTGAAGAGGTTACAAGTGCATCTGCACCAGTAGCAAAAGAAGAGAAGGTCTCTGCAGCTCCGGTTGTTTCCATGGCACTTCCGTCAGGGGAAGAAGGGGTAGAGGAAACTAAGAACTCCAATATGCGTAAGGCAATCGCTAGGGCGTTGGGTAACTCTAAATTCACGGCACCGCACTTTTATTTGACCATAGAAGTGGATATGGACAATGCCAAGAAGTCACGGGCACAAATTAATAGTTTGCCAGATACAAAGGTCTCTTTTAATGACATGGTATTAAAAGCATGTGCCATGGCTTTAAGAAAACATCCGCAGGTGAATACAACATGGAATGGCGATACTACTATACAGTATAAGCATATTCACATGGGGGTTGCCGTGGCTGTTGATGAAGGTTTGGTCGTTCCTGTAGTAAAGCACGCCGATTTGTTAGGACTAACACAAATAGGAAGTGCCGTGAAAGATTTGGCCGGAAAAGCACGTAATAAGAAAATTACCCCTGCAGAAATGGAAGGGAGTACTTTTACCGTCTCTAATTTAGGTATGTTTGGTATTCAGGAGTTTACGTCCATTATCAATCAGCCTAATTCTGCCATATTATCCGTGGGGGCTATAGAGGAAAAACCGGTTGTAAAGAACGGTGAAATTGTCGTTGGAAGTACCATGAAATTGACATTGGCCTGTGATCACAGAACCGTTGATGGTGCCGTAGGGGCTCAGTTCTTGCAGACCTTAAGGTCCTATATAGAAAATCCGGTAACGATGTTAGCATAATAAACATCTATCGAATAAGATAAAAAAAGCATCTCTTAAGGGATGCTTTTTTTATCTTTAAAAATTATTATTACCATATATACGAATCGTATGAAACAATATTTAAGTTTACTGTTTGTCATTTTGTTGACTTCTTGTGGGTCAAAGAAAATTTCCAATGAAGTAGAATTGAATCCTACTAATCCAAAGGGCTTAAAAGGAAGTGTTGTGGCCACAAACCCAAACAAGGGGCAAAGTTCTAAGATTGGGTTTACTTCTCCTTCAGAAGTAGGTAAGTTGATGGGGTTTTTGGCCTCTGACGAACTTCAGGGAAGAGATTCCGGTAGCGAGGGTATTGCCAAGGCCGCCACGTTTATCGAGGGTATTCTGCAAGAAAATGGTGTAAGGCCCTATTTTGTTTCGTATCGTGATACCCTGAACAATTTTGATAAAGTAGCTTATAACGTTGTAGGTGTTTTGGAAGGGAACGACGCTGGTTTAAAGAACGAATATATTGTTTTGGGAGCTCATTATGACCATATTGGTATCATAAGCCCCGAAGGAGATGATGAGATTGCCAATGGCGCCAATGACAATGCTTCGGGTACAAGTACACTTTTAGAATTGGCAAGATACTTCGGGAAAACAAAGTCGAATAAGAGGAGTATTATTTTTGCTTTTTTCAGTGCAGAGGAAAAAGGATTGTTGGGTTCTAGGCATTTGGCTTCAAAATTGAAAGGAGAAAGTATAGATCTTTATGCGATGTTGAATTTTGAAATGGTAGGGGTTCCCATGGTGGGTAAGGACCATTTATTGTATTTAACGGGGTACGAACTTTCTAATTTAGCGGAGGTCAGTAATAAATATGCAGGTGAAAAAATTGCTGGGTTTCTTCCAAAGGCAAAAGAGTTGGGTCTTTTCAAACGCTCTGATAACTATGCTTTTCATCAAGAATTCAATGTGCCGTCCCAAACGTATAGTACGTTTGATTTTACCAACTTCGGACATTACCATAAGGTAGGTGATGAAAATGAAGAAATGGACTATGGGCATATGGCAAATGTTATAAATAAAATGATACCCGTGGTTATGGGTATTGCCAATGCCCCGGAAAAGGAAATAAAATATAATTAAAAATAATGGCCAAAGTAATAATAACAGGTGCAAGTAGGGGCATTGGTTTTGAAATGGCACAATTGTTCGCCAATGAAAACCATGAGGTATTGGCATTGTCCAGAAATGAAAGACCTATAAAGGATTTAGGGAATAAAAATATTCGAACTTTTCCTTTTGATATTTCAAAAGAGGATGATTTGAATACACTTAGGGCCTTTCTTGAAAAAGAGTGGCAAGAAGTGGATATATTAATCAACAATGCAGGCAAATTATTGAACAAACCGTTTTCCGAAACCTCGATTAAAGAATTTAAGGAAGTTTATGAGGTCAATGTTTTTGGGGTAGCGGCAATTACAAGATTAGTAATCCCGTTGATGGGCAAAAATGGGCATGTGATTACCTGTAGCTCTATGGGCGGTGTACAGGGTAGTGTTAAGTTTCCGGGGCTTTCGGCATATAGTTCCAGTAAGGGAGCCGTAATAACACTTACAGAATTGCTTGCGGAGGAATATAAAGAAACCGGGCCATCCTTTAATGTTTTGGCATTGGGTGCCGTACAGACCGAAATGTTGGAAGAGGCTTTTCCTGGGTATGAGGCGCCCACAACTCCAGAACAAATGGCACGTTACATCAAAGATTTTGCGCTAAACGGCAATCAGCTTTTTAATGGTAAATTGATTCAGGTTTCCAATTCAACGCCATAGAGTTATTTTAATAGAACAGCTTTGTGTATGGTGTCCAATTTGGGGAACATTTTTATAAAATCGGACTTGTTGGAGTACATTAGATCAAGGGAGCCCATTGTCTTATCTCCGTAACCGGAATATAAAGAAGAGACAACATCCATTCCCTTGGTAACTTTTCCAAAAGTAGGGAAGCCTTTTACATCATTATAAAATATGGTGTCCAGGCGTTCATTATCACTTAGGTTTATGAAGAGGTCGGTTGCTCTGGTTTCTGGACCGCTTCTCGCAAAACTTATTGTCCCCATTGTGTTGCCCTGAACAACCTTTTCATCGGGGACTTTTACACTGCTCCAATTGTTTATGCTTGTAGAGTCACTACTGCCAAACTGAGCTACAAAACCTGGGTTCACCCTATAAAATAGTTGATTGTCAAAATAACGATGCTTAACGAGTTGATAAAACCTATCCGCCGCTTGTGGTGAAAGTTTACGGTCTACCTCTATTTCAAAGGTCCCTTTTGAGGTTTCGAATTGAACTTTGTAATGTAATGGCGAAATTTCTTCTGTCCATTTTTTGTTGAACAGTTTAGGAGAGCAACTAACGATTGCCAAGAAAATTAGGGTAAAAAAATACTTCCTCATAATTAATGAATATGGTATCAATAGTACTATAATCGTTGTTTAATAACAAATAGATAATATTTTTTCAGGTATTTTTGCAGTAATGGAAGAAGTTCTTCGAAAATATATACCGGAACGGGCCGCTTCGTCCTGTATGGAGCTTATTAGAACAAATGAGGTTCATTTGAAAATAGTTAATGAGAGGGTTACCAGACATGGTGATTATAGAAGGCTGGCAGATGGAAAACATCTGATAACAGTAAATGCCACCCTTAATAAATACCGGTTTCTAATAACCTTGATTCATGAAATTGCACACTTGGTAGCATTTAAAAAGTATGGCAGACATATTAAACCACATGGTGTTGAGTGGAAGAAGACGTTTCAATATTTGATGCTTCCTTTTATACGGCCAGAAATATTTCCATCGAAACTTTTACCCCTTTTAGCGAAACATTTCAGGAATCCGAAGGCAAGTAGCAGTACCGATGCAATGTTGTCCGTAGCTTTGCAACAGTTTGATGAACAACAAGAAAAGAAAACATACGTTTTTGAGTTACCCATTGGTAGCATTTTTAAGATTTACAACGGAAAGTTGTTCAAAAAAGGAAATAAAAGGGTAAAAAGATATGAATGTATAGAGTTGAATACAGGAAAAATGTATCTTTTTCAACCCAATGCCGTGGTTGAACTTATAAATAGTTGAAAAATGAATAAAAATTATTACGCAGTGTTAATGGCAGGTGGAGTTGGTTCCAGATTTTGGCCGATAAGTACGTCGGAATACCCAAAACAATTTCACGATATGCTCGGAACAGGTGAGACACTTATTCAAAAAACGTTTCAACGACTTAATAAGTTCATTCCGACAGAAAATATCTTGATTTTGACCAACGAGCGCTATAATGATTTGGTGTTGGAACAATTACCAATGGTAAAACAGGATCAGGTAGTGTTAGAACCTGCTATGAGAAATACGGCGCCCTGTATTCTATATGCAGCTTTGAAAATCCAGAAAATGAACCCAAATGGGGTAATGATCGTAGCCCCAAGTGACCATTGGATAGAAGATGAGGATGCCTTTGCGAGAGATGTTGTTACATGTTTTGATAAATGCGAAAAAGAAGAAGTGTTGTGTACTTTGGGTATAAAACCAACATTTCCGAATACGGGGTTTGGGTATATAGAATATGATAAGGAAGATACCGATGAGGTTAAGAAGGTAAATCAATTTAGGGAGAAACCTGACTATGAAACGGCAAAGGAGTTTTTGGTGCAGGGTAATTTTTTATGGAACGCGGGCATATTTATGTGGAGTGTAAAGACCATAGTAAATGCGTTTAAAAATTACCAACCTGCTCAATATCAAATTTTTATAAATGGATTAGCTTGCTTAAATTCGGAAGAGGAAACAGGGTTTATAGCTGAAAACTACCCAAAGGCCGAAAATATTTCTATAGATTATGCAATTCTAGAAAAATCGGAAGCTATTTATGTGCTGGCCGCTACCTTTGATTGGAACGATTTGGGTACATGGGGATCTCTTTTTGATAAATTGGATAAAGACAGTACCGGGAATGCGGTAGTGAATGCACAGTTGCTGCCAGAAGATGCTACCGGCAATATGATCAGAACATCTAAGGATAAAATTGTTGTGGTCGATGGTTTAAAAGATTATATAATTGTAGATAAAGAAGATGTACTTTTGATATACCCGAAAACCAAAGAACAAGATATAAAAAAGGTATTGAACAAAGTAAAGGACAAATTTGGTAACAAGTACGCATAGGTATGCAAGAAAAATTAGATCAAGATAATATTACACCTAGTGAGAAGCCAACGGATAGTGGTGAAGAGGTAAAAAAGGACTTTTGGGGCCTGTTGGGGAGTATAAAGAAGTTTCTTTTGGAATTGTTGGACATAAGGGCCAATACCGATCAAGAAGCGACCAAAGAGGCCATAATCGCCGATATACCTTTTAAAGGCCATACGTCGTGGATTCTTATATGTTCTATTTTTATAGCTTCTATTGGTTTAAATGCCAACTCTACCGCAGTGGTTATCGGTGCCATGTTAATTTCACCCTTAATGGGGCCTATTTTAGGTATAGGCCTCTCTATAGGTATTAATGATATTGACACATTAAAGAGGTCGTTAAAAAACTTTGGGGTGATGGTGGTGCTTAGTGTTCTCACTGCTTTCCTTTTTTTTAAATTTTTTCCGCTTAGGGATGAGTCTTCTGAACTATTGGCAAGAACGGCCCCGGATATACGCGATGTACTGATCGCCTTTTTTGGTGGTTTGGCCCTTGTGATAGCGAGGGCAAAAAAAGGAACCATTGCCAGTGTTATTTTTGGGGTGGCCATTGCAACGGCATTGATGCCTCCTCTGTGCACCGTTGGGTTCGGATTGGCTATCGGTAATTGGGACTACGCCAGTGGTGCCATGTACCTATTTACGATCAATACCATTTTCATAGCCATGGCTACGTTTTTGGTAATAAAGTTGTTGCGTTTTCCTATGGTGCGCTATGTCAATTCTCAAAGGAGAAGGTTGATAGCCAGGCTTGCTTCGGCCGTGGCCATAGCTGTGATGATTCCGGCAGGAATCACTTTTTGGGATGCCTTGCAAGAATCATTGTTTAAAAAACAGGCAAATGAGTTTATTGCTGAAAATATAATTCCCTATAAATTTTCGGGACAAGGTAGGTTTTTAAAGGATTTTACGGACTTGGAATATAATCACGGTGAAAATTCGCTTATAGCTGTAGTTTTTATGGGGAGTGAGGCAATACCCGATAATGTAATCGAAACATGGCGGGCCAAGCTTATGGAAGACCCAAGGCTCAAGAATACGGAGTTGCAAATTATCCAAGGTGGACAGAATGACGAGGTGGATCAGCTCAAGTATGTAAACGAGTTGTATGAGTCGCAAAAAAACCAATTATCCAGCAAAGAGGATCAAATTGCCTTTTTAGAATCTGAATTGGCAAAAATGAAGGAAAGAACCAAGTGGCAAATTCCATTTGGCGAAATTAGTCAAGAGGCGAAAGCCAACTATGAAAACTTGTCAAGGTTGGGGTATTCCTATTTGATTTCTACCGATTTTGAAAAGACCGATACGATACCCGTTTTTGAAGTTACCTGGAAGAAACAGGCCAAACGATATCAGACCGAAAAGGATGTGAAAAAATTGCAGGAATGGTTAAAACTTCGTCTTAACAATAATAAAATTCAGGTAAAAGAAGTAATAGCGGATTAATTTCGCTCTTCAATATACATTTGGCGCACTTTTTTGAAAAGATCGGATGAATAAACAAAATTGGTAACGGCTTCGTTATCGGTTTTGAAAATTTCATTTTTTGTGCCTTCCCATTCCTTAAGGCCATCTTTTAAGAAAAGAATTTTTTCGCCTATTTGCATCACGGAGTTCATATCGTGCGTATTGATAATGGTGGTGATGTCGAACTCTTCGGTTATCTCTTTTATTAGGTTATCTATAAGAATGGCGGTTTTTGGATCTAGACCAGAATTTGGCTCATCGCAAAAAAGATATTTGGGGTTCATTACAATAGCCCTTGCAATGGCTACGCGCTTTTGCATACCTCCAGAAATTTCGGCGGGGAATTTATGATGGGCGTCTACAAGGTTTACACGTTTTAATACGGTGTTAACCCGGTCTTCCATTTCAGATTTGGATTGGTTGGTGAACATTTCCAAAGGAAATTTAACATTTCCTTCCACGGTCATACTATCAAAGAGGGCACTGCCTTGAAACACCATTCCCATTTCTTGCCGTAACGCTCTTTTTTCTTTTTCTGTTAGGCTAGAATATGTTTTTCCATCATAAACAATAGATCCTTTTTCAGGAGAGAACAGTCCTAAAAGACATTTCAGGAAGACTGTTTTACCAGAGCCGCTCTGGCCTATTATTAAATTGGTTTTTCCGTTTTCAAAGGTGGTTGAAATACCTTTAAGAATATGGGCATCACCAAAAGATTTATGAATATCGTTTACTTCGATCATTAGCCCAATAAAAGTTGCGTTAGTAAATAGTTCAATATTATAATTACCACACTGGTCCAAACGAACGAGGTGGTACTGGCCTTACCTACTTCTAGGGCTCCACCTTTCATGTAATAACCGTGAAAAGAAGGTATGGTAGCAATAATGAAGGCAAAGATCAAGGTTTTGATAAAGGCATAGGCAATATGAAAGGGGACAAAATCTGTTTGTAGCCCAGATACAAAATCGGCACTTGTAAGAAACCCTCCGAAGACACCTGCTATCCAACCGCCAAAAACACCAACATACATAGAAATAGCTATGGCAAAAGGGTAGAAGAGCATCGCTATTATTTTTGGAAATACCAGATAGTTCAAAGAGTTTACCCCCATAACTTCCAGAGCATCGATTTGCTCTGTTACCCGCATGGTGCCAATACTAGAGGTAATATAAGAACCTACTTTTCCGGCCATGATTATAGATACGAAAGTAGGGGCGAATTCTAGAATGACCGATTGTCTGGTGGCAAAACCGATAAGACTTCTGGGGATAATAGGGTTGGTCAAGTTCAATGCCGTTTGTATGGCAACCACCGCGCCAATAAAGAAAGAGATAAAAATGATGATGCCCAAAGACCCATAAACAAGTTCATCTATTTCCTTTAAAATCAACGATTTCATTATGCGCCATTTCGTAGGTTTTTTGAAAACCTCACGGATCATAATTGCATAGCTGCCAATAGACGCTAAATAGTTCATGTATTAAAAATAGATTTCTTACGGTAAAAATAACAATAAACGATTTGATTTAACTTCTATTTAAACTATTAAGGGGGATTTTATTTACTTTTACACTTCAAAATTTTAAGCATGAGTACGAATTTCAGATTACCGATTTTAGCAGTATTAGTTACTTTTTTTTCAATTATATCCGGGTTTTCGCAACGTAAGGCGAAGGCAAAGGACGATAGTGCTTTAAAAGGCAACCCGAAGCTTGTGGTAGGTATTATCGTAGATCAAATGCGTTATGATTATTTGACTCGCTTTTATGATCAGTACGATGATGAGGGAGGTTTTAAAAGGATGATGGAAAATGGGTTTAATTGTAAGAACAACCATTATAACTATGCTCCTACAAGTACAGGTCCGGGGCATGCATCCGTATACACGGGCACAACGCCTGCAACTCATGGTATCATAGGTAACAATTGGTATGATAAGGAGAACGATGTAGAGGTGTATTGTGCTTCCGATGACAGTTATGCTTCTGTAGGTACTACTTCCGATGCGGGTAAAATGTCTCCGCACCGTATGCAAGTGACTACGATTACCGATCAATTGCGTTTGCACACCCAGATGCAAGGAAAAACAATAGGTATCGCCTTAAAAGATAGGGGGGCTATCTTACCGGCAGGGCACGCTGCCAATGCGGCATATTGGTTTCATGGTGCAGATGAAGGAAAATGGATAAGTAGTAGTTACTATATGGATAAATTACCACAATGGGTAATTGATTTTAATGCTTCTGGTGTTGCCGGGTCGTATAAAAAGGCATGGACCACATTAAAGGATATCAGTAGTTATACCGAAAGTGGTAGCGACAACAATGTGTTCGAAGGCTTGTTCGAAGGTGAAACTTCACCAACATTTCCTCATAACCCTCAGGAATTGTTGAACAAGAACAAAGATTATGACATTATAAAAAGTACACCTTTTGGTAATAGTTTAACGGCCGATTTTGCCATTGAGGCACTAAAACAAGAAGAATTGGGTAAAGATGATATTACCGATTTTTTGGCTGTTAGCTTCTCTAGTACAGATTACGTAGGGCATAAATTCGGAGTCAATTCGAAAGAGATAGAAGATACCTATGTTAGGTTGGATAAGGATTTGGCAAGACTTTTTGAAGCACTGGACAAAAACGTGGGTGAAGGTGAATATACAGTGTTTTTAACTGCCGATCATGCCGCTGTTAATGTACCTGCTTACCTTAAATCCATTAAAATACCGGCAGGTTATGTAGATAATGATTCTACCAAAGAAAAGTTCGCCAACTTTTTAAAGTACAAGTACGGAACAGAGGATATCGTCAAGAACTTTTCTAACTATCAGATTTTTCTGGATCATAAGATCATAAATAACCTTGACCTGGAAGTTAGGGAAGTACAAGAAGATATAGCGAAAGAATTTTTAAGCTATGATTATGTGGATAGGGTTTATACCGGTTATCAAATGTGGCAGAACAATTACACATCGGGCATACCTTACATTTTGCAAAATGGCTACAACCAAAAACGCTCAGGAGATGTATTGTTGGTTTTAAAGCCAGGAACCATAACATATTCAAAAACGGGTTCTACGCATGGTTCTCCACAAATTTATGATACACATACCCCATTATTGTTCTATGGTAAAGGAATAAAAAAAGGGAGTACTGTTGAGCGTACCGAGATTCCGGATATAGCCCCCACTATTTCATCTTTATTGGGTATTGCCTTTCCGAACGGAACAACTGGTGAGCCTATTGTTGAGGTGTTAGAGCAGTAAAAACACAATGAACGAACGCCCAATAGGTATTTTTGATTCGGGAGTAGGTGGTACTTCTATTTGGAAAGAGATTCAATATTTGCTACCAAAAGAAAACTGCATCTATCTTGCGGATAGCATAAATGCACCATACGGAGAGAAAACTACAGATGAAATAATTGAGTTGAGTGTTAAGAACACAGAACTTCTTTTAAAGAAGAATTGTAAGATAATAGTGGTAGCCTGTAATACGGCTACCACTAATGCCATAGGTTATTTAAGAAATACATACGATGTACCTTTTGTAGGTATTGAACCGGCCATAAAACCGGCAGCTTTAAAATCAAAGTCCAAAACGGTTGGTATTTTGGCGACCAAGGGTACGTTGACCAGTGCTCTTTTTCACAGTACCGCACAAAACCATGCGGAAGGAATCGAAATTGTTGAGCGGGAAGGCAAAGGATTGGTAGAATTGATCGAAAAGGGCGAATTGGATAGTGAAACCACCGTTTCTTTGCTAAAACAATTTATAGATCCTATGTTGGATAGGGGAATAGATTACCTTGTTTTGGGGTGTACCCATTATCCATATTTGGTTCCAGTGTTAAAACGAATTCTACCAGAGGGAGTTAAAATCATAGATTCTGGGCAAGCAGTGGCCAGGCAAACAAAAACTATATTAGAAAAGGAAAGTATACTGAACAATGTATCGTTGAACGGGAAACATCAGTTTTTTACCAATGCCGAACAGGAAATACTACAACGGTTTGTTGAAAATGTTACAGAGTATGTACGGGTAGACTATCTAGATTTTTAGTGCCGTTTAGCTTAGGCTTATTTCTTCCTTTTGTAGGTAATATATGTGAAATCATATTTATGCTTATCATCTTTTGGGTGGTATTCCTCATGAACAATTTTCCAGATATCTTGATCTATTTCCGGAAAAAAGGTATCCGCCTCAAAAGAAGCGTGTACTCTTGTAAGCTCAATGACATTTGAATATTGCTCCCCTTGCTTATATATTTCGCCTCCTCCTATAATAAATGCATCTTCGTAGGAAATCATTTCCAGGGCGTCTTCAAGTGAATTTACTACAAGGCAGTTGTCCCAATCAACTTTATAGTTTTTATCTCGTGTAATGATAATATGGGTTCTGTTGGGTAGGGGTTTAGGAAAACTTTCGAAGGTTTTTCTTCCCATAATAATTTTATGCCCGGTGGTTAAACGTTTAAAGCGTTTAAAGTCGTCTGGCAAATGCCAAAGTAAATCATTGTCTTTTCCTAATGCGTTGTTCTCCGCGGCTGCGGCTATCATGGTAATTGTATTCACTAAATCTTTTTTTCAATATTACAAAAAGTAGACCAAAAGAAGATAGCTATAACTATCTTTAGGCAAAACTGATAGTATATGTTATATAATTTAAAATATGACAAATTGCATACCTGTTAAAGAGAGAGAATGGAAAAAGTTAGAAAAGAGTTTCCCGTTTTAAGAAAAGGTGTTTATCTAAATACTGCGGTATATGGACCTCTGTACGACTCGTTGATAGATTGGCGGCAAGAACATGATTTGGATTTTTTATTGCACGGGAGCGAAATGCGCGAGAAGACCCTGCAGGTAATAGCCGATACCAGAGCCAATGTTGGTAATTTCTTCAATTGTAAAAAGGACAATGTTGCATTGGTCAATAATTTTTCAATCGGCCTTAATACCCTATTGGAAGGTATCGACGTCCGAAAAAAAGTCTTGCTTTTCGAAAATGACTATCCTTCGGTTAATTGGGCATTTGAAAATAGAAAATTCCATATTTCATATGTTAAAATGGGAGCGGAGATAGAAGCTGATATCGAAGCGGCCATAGAGAAAGATCATATCGATGTTTTAGCTTTTAGCCTAGTTCAATGGTTGGATGGGTTTTTAATAAATTTGGATTTCATCAAGCATTTAAAACAAGCTCATCCAGATGTATTGATTATAGCCGATGGTACCCAGTTCTGCGGCACCATGACCTTCGATTTTGAAAACTCAGGAATAGATGTACTTGGGGCAAGTGCATACAAATGGTTGCTCTCTGGTTACGGTAATGGGTTTATGATGTTTTCGGATCGGGTAATAGCGGAGTGCTCGGTAAATACCATTGGTTTTAATGCCGCTGATGGCAATTTTGACAATAGGGACCATGTACGATTTGCCAAAAGGTTTGAACCCGGTCATTTGTCCAGTCTTAATTTCGGAAGTCTTAATTTTTCTATACGATATCTTCAAAATATCGGAATGGACAAGATTACAGAACAAAATCAATTTTTGTCGCAAAAGGCTAAAGAGGCATTTATTGGTTTAGGTTTGTTGGAACAACATATAGTTGAAAGGGATGGGCATAGCGGAATATTCAATATCAAGGTTGATGAGGGTGTTTTTCAAAAGTTAGTAAAGAATAATGTTGTGTGTGCCCAAAGGGGTAATGGAGTAAGACTTGGATTTCATTTTTATAACAATGAAAATGACCTAGAATCGGTTGTAAAAATCTTAAAAACAGCAAAATAGATATTGTTTAGTTCTGATAAAAGAAAGATAAAATTTTCATACCAAAGTTAAATGAAGCTAAATTTTTATTAAAATGATAAAAATGACATTAAGCATTGACAATGAGTGTATTAATGTGTTAGTTTTGTTTAGAATTTAAAAACTGAAGCCATGGCAATTGCAAAACAATATTTGAAAACCAAACCGGTATGTAAAGTTACTTTTACAGTACCAGCAAAAGATGCTAAAAAAGTTGCCGTAGTTGGTGACTTTAATAACTGGAGTCCTAAGGAGAGCAGTTTAAAAAAATTAAAGAACGGAACTTTTAAGGGAACCTTTGATCTACCAAAAGAAGGTTCTTACGAGTTTAAATATATTGTAGATGGTACCTATGTTAACGAGGCGGAAGCAGATCGTTATCAGTGGAACGATTATGCCGGTTCAGAGAACGCTGTACTCGAATTGTAAAATAATTTAAACCTGAACAAATAAGGGAGAAAACATGTTTTCTCCCTTATTTTGTTATAGCTTTTATCTAAAGTGTATGTTATACCGCAACCACACCTTTTATATGTGGATGTGGATTGTAATCCAATAGAGTAAAATCTTCAAACTTAAAATCGAAAATATCTTTTATTTCTGGGTTGATAACCATTTTTGGTAACGGTCTAGGTTCTCTGCTTAGCTGCAGCTCTACTTGCTCCATATGATTGTTGTAGATGTGCGCATCTCCAAAAGTATGGATAAAATCACCTGGTTCGTATCCGCATACTTGTGCCATCATCATGGTAAATAGGGCATAAGAAGCAATATTGAAAGGTACTCCTAAAAAAATATCTGCGCTACGTTGGTATAATTGACAAGATAATTTGCCATCGGCAACATAAAACTGAAAAAAAGCATGGCATGGAGGTAAGGCCGCTTTTCCGTTGGCCACATTTTCTGAAAAAGACTTTGAGGTATCCGGCAAAACACTTGGGTTCCATGCAGAAACGAGCATTCTTCTACTATCGGGGTTGGTTTTTAAAGAATGTACGACTTCTTTTATTTGGTCAATTTCATCATTGTTCCAATTTCGCCATTGATGTCCGTAAACAGGCCCTAAATCACCATTTTCGTCGGCCCACTCGTTCCATATACGTACACCGTTTTCTTGTAGGTATTTAATATTAGTATCACCTTTCAAGAACCATAATAATTCATGAACAATTGATTTTAGGTGTAGTTTTTTTGTGGTAACCAATGGAAATCCTTTTTGGAGATCAAATCGCATTTGGTATCCAAAAACACTTTTAGTTCCGGTTCCTGTACGGTCGCCTTTTTGGTTTCCTTCCTTTAAAACATGCTTTAATAAATCGTGATATTGTTTCATTTTTCTTCTTCAGCAGTAGAGGTGCTAAAGTAGAAAAAGAGTGGCTTAAATGTATCTTTAAGAATGGTATTTTATCAAAAGGTTATTAACCTAAAATCATACCGGCTATGGTAGCGGAAAGCAATGAGGCAAGAGAACCTCCTAGTACCGCTTTCATTCCAAATTCTGAAAGTGTTTTTCGTTGGCTTGGGGCTAGTGAGCCGATTCCGCCGATCTGAATACCTATGGATGCAAAATTGGCAAAACCGCATAACATATAGGTTGCCATTATAATTGACTTATCAAATTTTAAATACGGTAAAGTAGCCGTATTTTTTAATTCCGCAAGTTGTATATATCCTACAAATTCGCTTGCTACCAACTTAATACCCAATAGTTGTCCCATCAACATAACATCTTCCTTTGCTACTCCTATCAACCACATTAAGGGTGCAAAGATGGTACCTAAAATAGCTTCCAAAGAAAACTTTTGATATGACGTGTTTTCGGCAATCCAGCTATTTAAGTGGGTTAAGTCTCCTGTCCATTCTAGAATACCGTTAACCATAGCGATAATGGCTACGAAGACTAAAAGCATTGCGCCAACATTCACTGCTAGTCTTAAGCCTTCGGTAGTTCCATTTGATATGGCATCCAATACATTGGCGCCAATTTTTTCAGAAGATACATGAATATCACTGTTTACTTCTTCAGTTTGTGGATATAACATTTTAGATATTACGATGGCTCCGGGTGCTGCCATGACCGATGCGGCCAGTAAGTGTTTGGCGAAGAGTAGTTGTAATGCTTCGTCTTCACCACCTAAAAATCCGATATAAGCAGCTAAAACTGCACCGGCAAGAGTAGCCATACCGCCGATCATGACTAATAGGATCTCTGATTTGGTCATTTTTTCTAGATATGCTTTTATCAATAAAGGAGCTTCGGTCTGTCCAAGAAATATATTTCCGGCAATAGAAAGACTCTCAGGTCCTGAAATACCCAAACTTTTAGACAAAAGCCACGCCAATGCCTTTACCACTTTTTGTATAACGCCAAGGTAGAACAGCAGACTGGTGAGGGCCGAAAAGAAAATAATGGTAGGTAATACCTGAAAGGCAAAAATGTAACCGAAGGTGCCGGTGTCGACTACCAGGCCTTCGAACAAGAATTTGCTCCCTGCCCGTGTAAACTCTAGAATGCTAACAAAGACTTTTCCTATTTGTTCAAAAATAAGTTGTACAAAAGGAACTTTTAATACCCCTATTGCTATTAATATCTGCAAAGAAAGTCCTACTCCTACGGTTTTCCAATTAATTGCTTTTCTATTAGAACTAAATAAATAAGCCAGTAGTAGTAATACCGACATCCCTAATGCTCCTCTCCATAAACTGTTTAAGGAGAAACCTTCATTAGGTACGGTTGCAATTTCACTAGTGGCAACATCATTTAAGATAGTGGTGTCAACGGTAGTTGCAATAATTTCCGTAGAATCTACAGATTGTGCAAATATTGATAATGGTACTATAATTAATAGGGCTATTAGCCATTTGGTGTTTTTCATGGGAGAGCGTTTATCCTTTAATTTCTTTTGGATATTTCATCCCTTAGTTTTGCTGCTTTTTCATAATCTTCATTGTTGACCGCTTTTTTGAGTTCTTGTTCAAGTTCATCGATACTCAATTCGGTATAACCATCGTTGGCGCCAGAATCTATTTCTACGGTTTCCCCTTCTTGCAAGATTTCGTCCACAACGATACTTTCGTCGTTTTCTTTCTTTTCGTTTTCATCCTTATTGGAAAATTTCAAGAAAATTCCGGCCTTGTCCAAAATGGTCTTGTACGTAAAAATAGGGGCATTAAAACGAAGTGCCAATGCAATGGCGTCACTGGTTCTTGCGTCTATAATTTCTTCAATACCGTCTCGCTCACATATAATACTGGAATAAAAAACACCATCGACCAATTTATGTATTATGACCTGTTTTACGATAATATCGAAGCGGTCTGCAAAATTTTTGAATAAATCATGGGTCAGGGGTCTTGGGGGTTTTATTTCTTTTTCCAAGGCAATGGCAATGGATTGCGCCTCGAATGCACCGATGACAATAGGTAGTTTTCGGTCTCCCTCTACTTCATTTAAAATAAGGGCGTATGCGCCATTTTGTGTTTGGCTGTAAGAAATCCCTTTAATTTTCAATCGTACTAGACTCATAAGTTTTTTTAACTAAAAAAGGCTGTTCAAACACTTGGGGCACCAACTATTTGAACAGCCCTTAGTGGGGCACAAATTAACAAATTTTAGCTGTTTTGGGCTTTAAAATCCTTTAATTTTTCAATCAATTGTGGTACAACTTCAAATGCATCCCCCACAATACCGTAGTCTGCGGCCTTAAAGAATGGGGCTTCAGGGTCGTTATTGATCACGACTTTTGTTTTCGATGCACTTACACCAGCAAGGTGCTGAATGGCTCCAGAGATACCAATGGCAATGTAAAGGTTGCTGGCTACCGGTTTTCCTGTTTGTCCAACATGCTCACCGTGTGGCCGCCAACCTAAATCGGATACCGGTTTAGAGCAAGCGGTAGCAGCGCCGAGCACATCGGCCAACTCTTCGATCATTCCCCAGTTTTCGGGTCCTTTAAGTCCACGCCCGGCAGAAACTACGATGTCGGCATCTGCAATAGTGGCTTTTCCGACTACTTTGTCTATTTCTATGGATTTTATCTCAAAGGCATCTTCTTTAATATTGGTGTTAAAGTCTTCTACGGCGATATCTACCTTGTTTTCAACGGTACCGAAGGCGTTGTTCGAAACACCAATGATTTTCTTTTCTGTTTTTATTTCGGTATGCGCAAAACCTTTGTTGCTGAACGCAGTTCTCTTTACTATAAAAGGTTGGGTGCTGTCTGGTGCGGCCACTACATTGGGTACGTAACCTGCTTTAAGTGTTCCTGCCAAAATTGGGGCCATGAACTTGGCATCAGCGCTAGAGCTAAGAATTACCGTAGTTGCACTTTCATTTTGCAGTGCGCTTACCACAACTTCGGCATAAGCCTTGGCATTAAATGTTTTTAAAGAGTCGTCTTTTACATGTAAGACTTTTGAAATTCCATAGTCTCCCAAAATTTCGTTTTCTTCGGAGTTAATGGCAATTGCGGTTGCCGTGGTGCCAAGTTGTTTGGCTACTTCGGCTGCATATGAGGCGGCCTCAAAAGCATTTTTCTTAAATTTTCCGTTTTCCGATTCTGTATATACTATTACTGACATTGTCTTTTGTTTTTTTTGTTTTTGAACCTTAGATTACTTTGGCCTCGTTGTGGAGAAGGTCTACTAATTCGTCAACACTGTTTGCAAGTTTCACAGCTCCTTTTGGTGCTGGTTTGTCAAATTTCGAGTCTGCTGTCGCCTTAATGCCATCTACAGGTTCTACAACATTTAGTGCTTTTTTTCTGGCCATCATAATGCCGCGCATGTTAGGAATGCGCAAATCACTTTCTTGTACCAATCCTTTTTGTCCGCCAACGACCAAGGGTAGTGATGAGCTCAAGGTCTCTTTTCCGCCATCGATCTCCCTAACTGCAGTAACTTTGTTGTCTTCGATTTCTAGGCCGATACAGGTATTTATAAAGTTCATTTCTGTCAGGGTAGCTAAAATACCAGGTACCATGCCTCCGTTGTAGTCGATGGACTCCCTGCCACAGATTACAAGGTCGTAACCCCCATCTTTTACAACTTTTGCCAGCTGTTCGGCAACATAGAAACCGTCGGTAGGTTCTGTATTGATCCTTATCGCTTCATCAGCTCCGATGGCCAATGCCTTTCTTATGGTCGGCTCAACAGAGGCGTCGCCAACTGTTGCTACATGAACGGTGGCTCCTTGTTTTTCTTTGAACCACATAGCGCGGGTAAGGCCAAATTCGTCATTTGGGTTTATAACAAATTGTACACCATTGGTGTCAAATTTGGTATCGCCATCCGTAAAATTTATTTTGGAAGTAGTATCCGGTACGTTGCTTATACAAACTAATATTTTCATTTATGAAATGCTTTTAAAATGATAGCAACGAAGATAACCATTAAATTTGTAATTTACTATGCATGCATAGTAAATTTTATAACTTTTTTTGATTGAAGCAGCAGTTAATTTGACATATATTTTCCTATTTTTGCGTGCTTTCAATTGAAAAAATAAAGACTAATATTCATACTAATATGAAAACACTACAATTTAGAGAAGCTATTGCGGAGGCCATGTCCGAGGAAATGCGTAGGGATGAGTCCGTTTATTTAATGGGTGAAGAGGTTGCGGAATACAATGGTGCTTACAAAGCTTCTAAAGGTATGTTGGACGAGTTTGGAGCCAAAAGGGTCATAGATACTCCGATTTCTGAATTAGGGTTTGCCGGTGTGGCCGTAGGTTCCACAATGACAGGTAACAGGCCAATTGTAGAGTTCATGACTTTTAACTTTGCCTTGGTAGGCATAGATCAGATTATAAATAATGCGGCCAAAATAAGACAGATGTCCGGTGGTCAATTTCCGTGTCCTATTGTATTTAGGGGACCTACCGCTTCAGCTGGTCAATTGGCGGCGACGCACTCTCAGGCATTTGAAAGTTGGTATGCCAACTGCCCGGGTCTAAAGGTTATAGTGCCTTCGAACCCTGCAGATGCCAAAGGACTTTTAAAAGCGGCCATTCGTGATGACGATCCGGTAATTTTTATGGAGTCGGAGCAAATGTATGGAGACAAGGGAGAAGTACCGGAAGGTGATTATACCATTCCTATTGGTGTTGCCGATATTCGTAGAGAGGGTAAAGATGTTACCATTGTTTCTTTTGGTAAGATCATTAAGGAGGCGGACAAAGCGGCCGATGAGTTGGAGAAAGAAGGTATTAGTTGCGAGATCATTGATCTACGTACCATAAAACCTATGGATTATGACGCTATTTTAAAATCGGTCAAGAAAACCAACCGTTTGGTAGTTTTAGAAGAGGCCTGGCCTTTTGGTAACGTTTCTACAGAAGTAACATACCATGTTCAGGCGCATGCATTCGATTATTTGGATGCACCAGTGGTTAAAATCAATACGGCCGATACCCCGGCGCCATATTCTCCCGTTTTGTTGGAAGAGTGGTTGCCGAACTATAAAGATGTGATCAAGGCTGTTAAAAAAGTCTTATATAAATAGTAATTTTATTTTGTAAAAGTATCTTAGCTTCTTCGACCGATGTTGAAGAAGCTTTTTTTTATTGGTACATTATTTGTACTGAGGCTTCTATAGAACCATATAATTCATGAAGAACCCTTTTTTTTATTTTTTATTGTTTTTGGTCGGTGTAATAAACGCACAGACCAAGGTAAGCGGTGTTGTAGTAGATGAGGGGGGAGAGCCCGTAGCGTTTGCCAACGTATTTTTTAAGAATTCGACAGAAGGAACCATAACTAACGATAATGGGCGGTTTTATATGGAGTCCGATAATAATTATCAGGTGTTGGTGGTCTCCTTTATGGGCTACGAAAATCAAGAGATAGAACTTGCTACCTCTGTGACCTATGATATGGAAATTAAACTTCTAGAAGCTGCCGAACAGCTGAACGAGGTTGTTTTAATTTCGGGAAAGCAATCAAAAAAGAACAATCCGGCAGTCGATATCCTAAAGAAAATATGGGCAAAAAAACGAGAGAACGGTATTAGAAAATTCGACCAATATGCTTTTGATAAATATGAAAAAGTAGAGTTCGATTTAAATACCATTGATAGCGCCCTTATGAAGAAAAAGATTTTTAAGGGACTGGAATTTGTTTTTCAAGATTTAGATACTTCCAGGATAACGGGTAAGACCTACCTTCCAATATTTTTAAACGAAACCTTTTCAAAGGTATACGGAGATAACGTTTTAAAGGAAGAAAAAGAGGATATTTTAGGTAACAAGAACTCCGGTTTCGAAAACAATCAGGCTATTATAGCTTTTGTTAAGGATCTATACCAGAGCTACGATATATATGATAATTACCTGAAGTTTTTTGACAAGAGTTTTACGAGTCCCTTGTCAAGAACAGGGATAGATACTTATAATTATGCCTTGCGCGATAGTGCTTTTATAGACAACAAATGGTGTTATAATATAGTATACTACCCAAGAAGAAAGAACGAGCTTACTTTTAAAGGAGATTTTTGGGTGAACGATTCTACCTGGGCCATAAAGAACATCAATCTGCAAGTAACCAAAAGTGCCAATATAAACTGGGTCAAGGAGATTTATATAGAACAAGATTTTGAGGTCGTCAACGATTCCTTGTTCTTACTCAAAAGAGACTATATGTTAAGTGACTTCAGCTTTCAGAAAAAAGAGGAATCGCGAGGTGTTTACGGAAAAAGAACTACGGTGTACGACAACTATGTCTTTGATCAAAAAAAGCCGAAGGAGTTTTACAAAAAGGAAATAAACCCCTTAGACATAAAACTTATTGTAAAAGACGATGAATTTTGGGAAAAGAACAGGTTGGAATCCTTGAACAAAGATGAGGCCGGAATCTATGAATTATTGGACACTTTAAAAACGGTTCCAAAGTTTAAATCGTACTATAATTTGGTAAGTATTTTAGGTTCTGGTTACGTAGAGGTCGATAAATGGAACCTTGATATTGGTAATATATATGATGTGTTTGGTTATAACGATGCCGAAGGCCCGAGGGTACGGCTTGGTGCGCGGACCTATTTTGGACAGAACGATCTTTGGCGGATCGAAGGATATGCGGCCTACGGGTTTACCGATAAAAAAGTGAAGCACGGAATTAGTGGTAAAATTTTATTGGATCAGAAAACAAGACTTATTGTTTCAGGTGGAAACAGAAGGGATATTGAGCAATTAGGGGTGAGTCTCACGGCCACCAACGATGTATTGGGTCGCAGTGTGGCGTCTTCTTCTATATTGACAGTCGGTGCCAATAATAGGTTAACGAACATTAATCTTAGTGCCTTAAGTTTTGAAATGGAGCCGATTACAAATTTTAGGGTCTCTATCGGAGGTACTTTTAGAACCTTGAGTTCTGCCTTGCCCAATGATTTTAGTCTGGATTATGTTGATGTGGAAGCGCCCACGGGTGTTTCATCGGAAATAAGTCAATTCGATTTTAATACCCTGATCATTTACACACCGGGTAAAAAAACGATTGGCTATGGGGTGGAAAGAAGAGATGTAAATGATACCTATAGTACGTTGCTGTTGAATTATACCAAGGGCATAGATGGTATTATGGACAGTGATTTTGACTATAGCAAATTACAATTTTCATACAGCCAACCATGGCAATTGGGGGGATTTGGAAGGTTATTGAGCACTGTTGAATTGGGTAAGACATTCGGAGAAGTTCCTTTGGGCTTATTGAGCGTGGTTCCGGGTAACCAAACTTTTTTCTCTAATTACGGTACTTTTCCAAACCTTGATTTTTATGAATTTGTTACAGATACTTATGCCGCTGTTCATTTAGAACATAATTTTAACGGAAGGCTCTTTTCTAGAATACCTTTCCTGCGAAAGATGAATTTAAGAGAGATAATAGGATTAAGGGGGGTATGGGGAGATTTGTCGGATGATAATATAGCTTTGAGTACGCCCGCCTCTATAAATACGCCTTTGAGGGCTCCTTCCGAAAAGATTTATTATGAGTATTCTTTTGGTGTAGGAAACATATTCAAGATTTTTCGTATAGATTTTAATTTTAGGGGCAACTATCTTGATAATCCAGATGCCAGACGCTTTGGGGTTACGGGTACTTTTGGTTTTAATTTCTAGATTATTGTCGAAATCTTAATTTTTTATCTTGTTTCATTGCTGTTTTCTGATTCTTGAGACTCATTTTTTGAGGTATTGTCAATTATTCCCTTTTAATTTTAAAAAGCTTGGATTTGTTCGCTGAAAAGCCTTGTTTTTTTTGGTCATCGCACAATTCTTGCCTTGCATTTTTTGTACCTTCGTTGCTTTATATAAAACCGTAAAAATGGGAAAAAAAGCTGATATTACTTTTGATGTTTTAATCGAGATTCCAAAAGGAAGTAGAAATAAATATGAATACGACTTTGCACTGCATAAAATACGTTTCGACCGTATGCTTTTTTCATCTATGATGTATCCTGGGGATTATGGTTTCATACCTGAAACTTTAGCATTGGACAAGGATCCGCTAGATGTTTTGGTAATGGGTGCAGAACCAACATACCCAATGGTGGTTATGGAAGTAAGACCTATTGGGGTTTTTCATATGACCGATGAAAAAGGACCGGATGAGAAAATTATCTGTGTACCGGTCTCAGACCCTATTTGGAGTAACAATCATGATATAAGTGATTTAAATCCGCACCGCTTAAAGGAAATTGAGCATTTCTTTAAGGTATATAAAGATTTAGAGAAGAAGAAAGTTGATACCGGAGGTTGGGGAGATGCCCAAGAAGCGGTTAAAATATATCATGAATGCGTTGAGCGCTATAATAATAGTGATTATAAGAAGAAGCGAACTTTTACGATATAGTCAATAATTCCATAAAATATAACCACTCTTTTTAATAAAAAGGGTGGTTTTTTTATTATGTTCTATTTTACTACTTTAGTTACCGTTAAAAACCAATAAAACATAACTGATCAAATGGAATTAATCGTAAAATTTTTACCTGCCTTTGGCATACTCGGACTATTGTACGTTTTTATTAAAAGCGGATGGGTATCCAAACAAGAAGTAGGTGACGCCAAAATGGCAAGAATAGCCAAGAATATTGCCGATGGCGCAATGTCTTTTTTGAAAGCTGAATATAAAATTTTGGCCATTTTTGTGGCTGCAGTTGCCATATTGCTATTTTTTAAAGGAAGCAATGAAACGGGCTCAAATGGCATGGTGGCCGTCTCTTTCATTGTAGGGGCGATTTGTTCTGCTTTGGCAGGTTTCATAGGTATGAAAGTTGCGACAAAGGCCAATGTTAGAACTACACAGGCCGCAAGAACGTCTTTGGGCAAGGCATTGGAAGTTGCCTTTGCCGGTGGGGCGGTAATGGGTCTTGGTGTTGTTGGCCTTGGCGTATTGGGCTTAAGCACATTATTCATGGTATACAGTGGCCAAGGTTGGGCGCTGGGTGAGGTACTTAATGTATTGTCCGGTTTCTCTTTGGGGGCTTCCTCTATAGCCTTATTTGCGCGTGTAGGAGGTGGTATTTATACAAAGGCAGCGGATGTTGGAGCGGATTTGGTAGGTAAGGTAGAGGCTGGTATTCCTGAGGATCATCCTTTAAACCCGGCTACTATTGCAGATAATGTAGGTGACAATGTTGGCGATGTTGCCGGTATGGGCGCTGACCTGTTCGAATCTTATGTGGGTTCTATAATAGGAACAATGGTGCTAGGTGCAGCTTTTACACAAATTCCTGCTTTTCAAGATTCTTTTGATGGTTTGGGGGCGGTGTATCTGCCATTGGTTTTGGCCGCCGTTGGCATAATAATGTCCATTATTGGTACCTTTTTTGTAAAAGTAAAAGATGGGGGCAACCCGCAGACCGCATTGAATATAGGTGAATTTGGTTCTGCAGGTTTAATGTTGGTGGCCTGTTATTTTATCATCACAAATATGTTACCGGAGACTTGGACTTTCGGAGGAGTGGAGTACGGCTCCTTAGGGGTCTTTATAGCGGTGCTTGCCGGTCTTATCGCCGGTCTTGCGGTAGGTAAGGTAACTGAGTATTATACGGGTACGGGAACAAAACCGGTAAATGCAATCGTACGTCAGTCAGAAACAGGTGCGGCTACAAATATCATTGCTGGATTAGGTGTAGGGATGATGTCTACCATGTTTCCTATAATATTGATTGCGGCCGCCATTTTGGTTTCGCATCATTTTGCGGGCCTTTATGGTATAGCAATAGCGGCAGTGGGTATGTTGGCCAACACAGGAATCCAATTGGCAGTAGATGCTTACGGACCTATTTCGGATAATGCAGGTGGTATTGCAGAAATGGCGGAGCTGCCAAGTGAAGTTCGCGAGCGTACGGATAAATTGGATGCTGTAGGTAATACTACCGCAGCCATCGGTAAAGGTTTTGCCATTGCTTCCGCTGCGTTGACTGCATTGGCCTTGTTCGCGGCTTTTATGCAAACGGCCAATGTACTGGCCATCGATGTTTCTAAACCCACCGTTATGGCCGGTTTGTTGATTGGGGGTATGCTGCCCTTTGTGTTTTCCGCCTTATCTATGAATGCCGTAGGTCGTGCAGCTATGGCGATGATCGAGGAAGTGCGCCGTCAGTTTAGGGATATTCCAAAATTAAAAGCTGCCTTAGAAGTAATGAGGGCTGTAGATTCCGATATGTCAAAGGCAACACCCGAACAACGAAAGATATTCGATGAGGCAGATGGGGTTGCGGAATATGATAAATGTGTAGCGATATCTACCCAAGCTTCCATTAAAGAAATGGTATTGCCCGGGTTGTTGGCAATTGCAGTGCCGGTAGCTATTGGTTTTATTGGAGGCGCTGAAATGTTGGGAGGCCTGTTGGCGGGCGTGACCACTTGTGGTGTCTTAATGGCTATTTTTCAGTCCAATGCCGGCGGTGCCTGGGATAACGCGAAGAAAACAATTGAGAGTGATGGCCGTAAGGGTTCAGATGCCCACAAGGCAGCTGTAGTAGGTGATACTGTAGGTGATCCCTTTAAAGATACTTCTGGCCCTTCTTTGAATATCCTGTTAAAATTAATGTCGGTCGTGGCGTTGGTAATAGCGCCAAGTATTGCACTTAGCGGAGATACGTTAACGGCTTATAACGAAGAAAAATTATCTACAGAAGTTGTTGCTAATAGCACGGAGAAGCAAGTAGAGGTGAAAATGGAAAAGAACAACGAGGGGCTTACCAAGGCCACAGTTGTTATTACTACCATAACCGACAATGGGGAAGAAACTGTTTCGCAACAGGTGTTTGAAGGTACCGAAGAAGAGGTAAGGGCAAAGATCGATGCTTTTAACGCTTCTTCAGAAGATGTAAAGGTTCAGGTAGAAAAAGTAATCGAGGAAATCGAGGAAGAAATTAGATAGGCTTTTTTTATATGATAATAGTAAGCCCTTCATTGAAAGATGAAGGGCTTTTTGTTTACTGTAATTTAAAGTTGATGGGCATACTAAAAGGTACCTTTACAGGCGTTCCGCGTTGCTTTCCGGGCGTCATTTTAGGCAGTTTTGACAAAATGCGCACCGCTTCGTCTTCCAATACTTTGTGGGGCCCTCTTTTTTTGATCAGGCCGATACTTCCGTCTTTTTGAATGATAAATTGGGTGTTTACCCTGCCCTGAATGCCCATTTCTTGTGCTAATTCTGGATATCTAAAATGTTTTTGAATGTGTTTTTGCATCATTTTGTTGAAACAGGCTCTTTTGTCTTTTTCTTTTTCGCAACCAGGAAAAACGGGAACTTCTTCAATAGTAACCCAATTGACTTCTACTGTTTCTTCGATTTCCTCCACTTCAATGTCCTTTGCTTCCAGAACTTCGGTTTCGGCATCGGCTTCCGTAGGTAATATTTCGGTTTCATCAATTTCTACATCGTTCTCTTCTACTTTAATTTCTGGTGGTAGAACCTGTTTAATTTTAGGTTTTTCAACCTTAAAGTTTTCTGGAATTATTTCTTCTATTAAATCATCGGGTTTGCTCATGGCTATACCTGGATCATAATGCTTTTTATACGTTTTCCATTCTAGGGCGATAAAAGAAATACATAATACCAGTGTTAGGCCAAATACAAAGTATAGGCCGCTTTTTTTGGTTAGGTCTTTTTTAGGATTCTTTTTTGGTTTCATCTTTTAAGGTTTTTTGGCTCTTGACATTAAGCCATGTGAGACATTTATTTTTTAATATTCTTAAAGCTAGATGTTAAGCCTTGAATAAAAAATGAGCAATTAGGCAAACAGTGTGTTGGGTGAGTAAAAGTGCATTTCATCTTTTTGTTGCCTGTTTTTTCTTTCACAAATTAAATTTGAATGTATTTTTGGTACTATGGGTTTTCTAAAAAGGGATAAATTACAGATAATTGTCTTTCATGGTTATGGCTCTGAAAATAGGTTTTATGCCCGTGGAAGAGCTCTAGAGGATGAAGACATTGACCTAGGACAAAAAGGTGCCATAAACCTGCTTCTGAATACATGGAAAAGATTTGAGACCGATGAAATTAGAAATACCCCGATACGAATAGTATTTGGAGACAACAAGGTGGTGCAAGGTAAAACCGATGATGAAGGTTATTTTTTGATCAACGAGACTTTCGATGGTTTATCGGCTTATGCAAATAGTGAGGGTTGGGTAAATTTTGATATTTCCTTTACTGATACGAATCTTAAACATGAAATCTTAAATCAGAATCGGTTTCCCGGTGAAATGCTTATACCTAGTAAAACGGCTCGTTTTGGTGTAATTAGCGATATAGACGATACCATTTTGCATACAGGTGTTGTTTCTTCGTTAAAGTGGAAGGTGATCATCAATACCATTTTTAAAAGGGCTATAAATAGAAGACCTTTGGAGGGTGCTGCAGATTTTTATCATCAGTTACACAAGGGAAAGACCCAAGACGAAGCGAACCCTATTTTTTATGTGAGTCATAGCCCTTGGAACCTTTATCGTTATTTGGAATTGTTTCTAACGGCCAACAATTTTCCAAAAGGTCCTATTTTATTGCGGACCATGTCGAGCTTTACACGTAGGCGCAAAGGGGATGACAAGCCTCAAAAACAAAAAGAGATAACCAATATTCTAAATACATACCCTGATCTATCTTTTATATTAATAGGGGATAGTGGGGAACGGGATGCCGATATTTATATAGAAATATCAAAAATGTTCCCCAATAGGGTAAAGGCTATTTATTTAAGAAGTGTTTCGCATAAAAAAAGAATGGCCAGAGTATCAAAGTTGTTCTCTGATTTTAAGCATATTCCTTTTTTGATCGTGGATAAAACTTCTGAAGCCATGGCCCATGCAAAAGAGCATGGTTTTATTGAATAAAGGTATTTTAAAACAAGCCGTTGATTTCTGCATCAATTTTATTTAGAACACTGCCCAGGTCTTCTGGGTTGTCCACAAAATCAAGTTCATCAACATCTATTACTAAAAGTTTTCCTTTTTCATACCCATGAACCCAAGCTTCATAACGTTCGTTTAGTCGGCTAAGGTAATCGATGGATATTGTGTTTTCGTAATCTCTTCCCCGTTTATGTATTTGTTTTACCAAATTAGGAATAGAACTTCTTAAATAGATCAATAATTCTGGGGGGTCCACCAAACTTTCCATAAGCTCGAACAGGCTGGTGTAATTTTGAAAATCACGGTTGGTCATTAACCCCATGGCGTGTAGGTTGGGGGCAAAAATATGGGCATCTTCGTAAATGGTTCGATCTTGTATAACATCTTTGCCCGATTCCCGTATCTCCAGTATTTGGCGATAACGGCTATTTAAAAAATAAATCTGGAGGTTAAAGCTCCAGCGTTCCATTTGTGTATAGAAATCATCTAGGTACGGATTGTCTACAACATCCTCAAAATGAGCCTCCCACTTATAATGTTTGGCTAATAATCTTGTTAATGTGGTTTTACCAGCTCCAATATTTCCGGCTACTGCAATATGCATTTTTAGTATTCTTTAATGGTTAGGAGACTAAAAAGTTTAAAATCGAATATACAAAGTATATTAAGTTATAAGAAAAAATAGTCGTTGAAATTAATAGCTTCTTTTTAATCATGTCACAATGTGGATAACGATGGTGTTATGATGTAATTGTGTTCTAAAAAAAATGTTAAAAATTCATTTTTTGGTTTTTAGGTTAAACCATGGGCAATAAATTACATCTTATCAAATAACTAAAGTTATGACCCATGAATAAATTCCACTCTTTTTTACTAATGCTGTTTGTTGGTACGGCGACGCTTATGTCTCAAGATTTTCAGGGAAAAGCAACATATCAGAGCAAAACTCAGGTGAATATGGATTTTGGTAACCGACAAATACCTGAAGATCGTAAAAAGGAGATGTTGGAAAGAATAAAAAAGGCCAATGAAAAGACTTATGAGCTTATTTTTAATCAAACAGAATCTATTTACGAGGAGCAGGAAAAGTTAGAGCAACCCGGCGGAAGAGGTGGTGGTCGAGGTCCCCGTTTTGGAGGTTTTTCCAGTTCAGAAGGAGATTTGTACAAAAATATAAAGGAAGAGAAATATTTGATGAAGAACGATCTGTTCGGAAAAATTTTCTTGGTTGAGGATTCGTTGGAAAAGCTAGATTGGAAATTGGAGAGCGAAACCAGACAAATAGGTAATTATACCGCTTTTAAGGCGACTGCCGTAAAGACGATCAAGCGGCCTAATATGCGTGCCATTTTCCGTGGTCCGGGAGGTAATAGGGGAGAAGATGATAAAGAAGGGGAAGAAGAGAACCAAGAGGAAGAATTTATAATTAAGGAAGTGGAGGTGGTTGCATGGTACACCCCCGAGATACCCGTGAACCAAGGTCCTGGTTCATACTGGGGGCTTCCAGGTCTTATTTTGGCCGTGAGCGATGATATAACCACTATAGTGTGTTCTCAGATTGTACTGAACCCTGCCGAAAAAGTGGAGATAAAGGCACCTAGCAAGGGCAAAAAAGTGACACAAGAGGAATACGATACCATTGCACAAGAAAAAACTAAAGAGATGCGCGAGAATTTCAGAAATAGAGGTGGTGGACGTGGTAACGGCCGTTTTTAATAATTCTCTTAAATCTTTTTAATTCCAATTTTTTTACTTCTAATAGATTGATAATGAAAAATGTATCGCTTTTTGTCTTGTTCTTTATGTTGGTGGTTGCGGTTAAGGCACAAGAAATTTCATTGACCGGAACGGTTAAGGACAGTACAGGTGTGGGTGTGGATATGGCCAATGTAATTGCGATAAACACCGAAACAAATGGCTTGGAATCATATGGTATTACCAACCATGCGGGTTTATATAAATTGAAATTGAAAACAGGCAGCCAGTACACCGTTAAAATCAGTTACCTCGGGTTTAAGACGGAGTCTTTTACCTTTACCGCTACCGATGTTGATGCTGTTAAAGACGTTGTGATGCATGAAGAGGCAGCCCAATTGGATGGTGTCGAGGTTACCTATGAGATGCCGGTTTCGGTAAAGGGCGACACAATTGTATATGATACGGATTCATTTGTGTCCGGTACTGAAAAAAAGTTAAAGGATGTGCTGGAAAACTTACCGGGAATAGAGATAGACGATGATGGGCAAATTGAGGTAGAAGGTAAAACTGTTTCAAAGGTTATGGTCGAGGGGAAAGATTTTTTTGACGGAGATTCAAAATTGGCCGTTGAGAATATTCCTGCCAATGCCCTGAGTAAAGTTGAGGTGTTGCGAAACTATAACGAGGTGTCCCAAATGAAAGGGCTTACCAATGATGACGATAACGTTGCCCTTAATATTAAATTAAAACAAGGCAAAAAGAATTTTTGGTTTGGAGAATTGACTGCAGGTTACGGTCCTGACAATAGGTATTTGGCACACCCTAAGCTATTTTATTATAGTCCTAAATACAGTATCAACATTATTACCGATTTGAACAATATCGGCGAAGTGCCTTTTACCCGTAACGATTATAGGAATTTTACAGGAGGTTTTAGAAATATTAACTCTAGAGGGGGCAGTTCAATTTCGACTGGTGCCGATGCGCTGGGCCTTTCTGCGACCCAGAACAATAGGGCCAATGATATAGATACAAAATTTGCAGCCGCTAATTTTAGTTATTCGCCAACCGAAAGTCTTGATCTAAGTGGTTTTGGTATTTATTCGTACACGGGAACATTGATGAAGACAGATAGAAACACAACTTATATTGCGAGCGACGATGTTGAAATGGCAACCACAGATACAGATCAGACCGTACATCTGGGTTTGGCCAAGTTGAGTGCAAGATATAAACCCGATGAAGATTTTCAGTTAGATTATGATGTGCTGTTAAAACAGTCCGATGATAACGAAGAGGTAAATGTACTGTCGGTTTCCTCTATAACCGATGAAATATCGGAGGTCAAAAAGCAAAAGCCCTTAGCTTTAAACCAAAACCTTAATGTTTATTACACTCTAAACGACAAGAATATATTTGCTATAGAGGCACAACACTTGTACCAAGACGAAGACCCGTTTTATGAGGCCATTAGGGATGAATTTGCCTTTGTTGATATTTTTCCTGTAGATGAGGGGCAAGACAGTTATAATATAAACCAGGCCAAAAATGTAGTGACCAATAAAATTGATGCAAAAGTCGATTATTATAGAGTATTGGGGGCAAAAAGTAATTTGAACCTTACTTTGGGTACCACACAAAGTCATCAGAATTTTAACACGGCCATATACCAGATTTTGGATAATGAAGAAACTCTGAACATGGATGGCGAAGAATTTGGAAATGAAGTTAGGTTTAATATTTCGGACCTATATATGGGCTTGCATTATAAGGTTATCTCTGGAATATTTACTTTTAACCCGGGGGTTACACTGCATCAATACAATGTTAAAAACGAACAGCTAGGTACGGTGGTTGAAGATAACCTTACCACGTTATTGCCAGATGTGTATATAAATGCCCAACTTAAAAAATCGGAAAATCTTCGGTTCAATTATCAAATTACACGTTCTTTTACAGATGTGAGCAATTTTGCACAAGGTTATGTTCTTAACGGTTATAATTCGCTATATAGTGGTAACAGGGATTTGGAAAGTTCGCTCAACCACAATCTTTCGTTGAATTTCTTTAGTTTCAACATGTTCAATTTTACCAATATTTTTGCGAACATTGCCTATACAAAGCGTATAGATGCTTTAAAGAGCAGCGCCAATATCGTTGGTATCAATAGGGTAAGTAGTACTATAAATTCTAATTTCGAAGACGAATCGTTAACGGCCAGTGGAAGGTACGAACGTACTTTTGGCAAGATAAAGGGGTCCGTAAGGGCCAATGTAGGTTGGTCTACCACCAACAACCTTGTCGATAATGCACAAAGTACCTCTAACTCCTTTACGCAGAACTATACAGGTGCATTGTCTACAAATTTCACCAACGCACCCAATTTAGAGCTTGGCTACAGGTATACGGTGAACAATTATGAAAATGGTGATGTAAAATCTATTTTTTATACAAGCAGACCTTATGCCAGGTTCGATGTTAGCTTTCTCAAGAATTTTATTTTTACGATGGACTATGATTACTATAATTATACGAATGATGCCGATACTATTTCAAACTCGTATAGTTTTTTAGAGTCTAACCTTACCTATCAGAAAAAAGGCAGCCGTTGGGAGTATGGTATAAAAGGTACGAATTTGTTGAACACAACAACATTGAATTTAGACAGTACCAATGAATTGTACTTTAGTACTCAGGCATATTATGTTCAACCACGCTATCTTCTTTTCTCCGTGAAATATGATATATAAAGGTTATTGTATCGTAAGAGGTCGATTGAATTTATGAAAAGGGAAATAAATAAGGAGATATAGGTATATTGAACTAAACATTTTTTATACTTTTGCACTCTATTTATAATTAAGAGGAAGGATTTGACTGATTGCAACCTCGTTAAAAATGCTAAAGCAGTTTGTTTCGAAACTAGTTCGATAGCTCTTCAAGAGTCAGCAATTACTTCTTTAGCCTCTTTCTTTCAAATCTTTTTGCAAACATAAAAATGTTATGGCGTATTTATTTACCTCAGAGTCTGTGAGTGAAGGTCACCCAGACAAAGTTGCCGACCAAATAAGTGATGCTCTTTTGGATCACTTTTTGGCATTTGACCCAGAGAGCAAGGTGGCATGTGAGACATTGGTGACTACGGGACAGGTAGTCTTGGCCGGTGAGGTCAAGAGCAACACCTATTTGGATGTACAGAACATTGCTAGGGATGTGATCAATAAAATTGGTTATACGAAAGGGGAGTATCAATTTAGTGGAGATTCTTGTGGTGTTATTTCTTTGATCCACGAACAGTCGCAAGACATTAATCAAGGAGTAGATCGCGGGGAGAAAGAAGAACAGGGAGCCGGTGATCAAGGTATGATGTTCGGTTACGCTACTAAGGAGACAGAGAACTATATGCCATTGGCATTGGACATTAGTCATAAGATATTACATACGTTGGCAGAATTGAGAAGGGAAGGTAAAGAGATAAATTACCTTAGACCGGATGCAAAGGCCCAGGTTACCATAGAGTATTCCGATGACAATATACCGCAACGTATAGATACTATTGTAATCTCTACCCAGCATGATGCCTTTGACGCTGATGATGATAAAATGTTGGCAAAAATTAAGTCCGATATAGTAGCCTTGTTGATACCACGGGTTAAAGAGCAGTTGCCGGAAAATATACAGCAGTTGTTCGATGATCAGATAACCTATCATATTAATCCAACCGGAAAATTTGTTATTGGGGGGCCACATGGTGATACCGGGTTAACGGGCAGAAAAATAATCGTGGATACCTATGGGGGCAAAGGAGCCCATGGTGGTGGAGCCTTTAGTGGTAAAGACCCTAGTAAGGTAGACCGTAGTGCTGCTTATGCAGCTAGGCATATTGCCAAAAATTTGGTAGCTGCAGGTGTTTCCGACGAGATTTTAGTACAAGTAAGTTATGCCATAGGAGTAGTAGAGCCTACATCGATTTTTGTAGATACCTACGGTACTTCAAATGTAGCTTTGACCGATGGTGAAATTGCAGAAAAGGTAAAACAGCTTTTTGATATGAGGCCTTTTGCGATCGAAGAGCGTTTAAAACTCAGAAACCCCATCTATTTAGAGACAGCTGCCTATGGTCACATGGGTAAAGAGCCTAAGACCGTGACCAAGGTTTTTGAATCGCCCTATAATGGAAGAGTAGAAAAGGATGTGGAGCTTTTTACATGGGAAAAGTTAGATATGGTAGACGATGTAAAGGCTGTTTTTAATATATAAACTTGTTTTAAAGGGGCTAGGACTTAGGCTGTAGTTTTAAACCTAATATTAGAAAAATGTCTTTAGTGCCACTTTCAAAGACGTACTTAATGTATTCATATAAAAAGGACCATTTTTTGGTCCTTTTTTGTTTTATAGGGTCTTAAACTTTAGTAGATTTAAGATCTTAAAAAAAATAATGTCATGTCAAAGTCTACGCTGAGGTACCTATTTATTTCTGTTCTTTTTGTTTCAATTTATGTTTCATGCAAGAAAACTGCCAATATAGAACAGGCAGAGGTTTCAGATACCTATGTATCGGATAATTACACGAAAAAAGAGGTTGATATTGAAATGCGTGACGGTGTTAAATTACACACGACTATATACTCCCCCAAAGACACTTCACAAGAATATCCTATTATAATGCAACGTACGCCCTATAGTTCAAGACCCTATGGTGAAGGTAATTTCAAAGAAAAGATAGGGCCAAATATTCATATGATGAAAGAAGGGTATATAGTAGTGTATCAAGATGTGCGGGGAAGATGGCTCAGCGAGGGGCATTATGAGAATATGCGAGCCTATATTCCGAATAAGACTTCTGAAAAGGACGTAGATGAAAGCTCTGATACCTATGATACTATAGAATGGTTGGTAAATAATGTGGAAAACAATAATGGTAATGTTGGTATTTGGGGAATCTCGTATCCTGGGTTTTATTCTACCTACGCTACGGTAGATGCCCACCCGGCATTAAAGGCGGCCTCTCCGCAGGCGAGTATAGGTGATTTCTTTTTTGACGATTTTCATCATAATGGTGCCTATATGTTGAGTTACTTTAGGGCCACCTCTCTTTTTGGAACTCCGCGCCCTAATGGCGATCAACCGACAGATACAGCTTGGTATACATTACCAGATCTACAGACAGAAGACCAGTATCAATTTTTCTTGGATGCGGGACCTTTAAAAAATCTAAACTCCTTTTTTGAGTATGAAACAGGAGATTCGCCAAGAATGGCAGTGGATGGTAAGACAGATGACTTTTTTTGGAACGAGCTCAAAGAGCATCCGAATTATGATGAATTGTGGCAAAGTAGAGGGTTAATACAGCACCTTAAAAATGTAAAGAGTCATGTTGCTACCATGGTAGTGGCCGGGGAGTTCGATGCCGAGGATCTCTATGGTCCTTTAGAAACCTATAAAAATATAGAGAAATATAACAAGGACAATTACAATACCTTGGTATTTGGGCCCTGGGATCATGGTGCATGGGCAAGAAGAAGAGGAAAGAATGTTGTGGGCAATTATTATTTCGGAGAAGGTATTTCGGAATTTTTTCAAGAAGAAATAGAAACAAAGTTCTTTCATCATTTTTTAAAGGGTAGTGGAGATAAAAATAGTGGACTACCAGAAGCATATGTTTTTGATTCAGGTAGAAAAGAATGGAAACAGTACGATTCTTGGCCGCCTAAAGGTGTAGTAAAACAAGAAATGTTCTTGTCGGAGAATCAAGAATTAACGAATGAGCAGAAGGGCAATGCCGAAATTAAATTTATAAGCGATGTTAAAAAGCCGGTACCATACTCCGAGGATATAAAATCGGTGTTTACCCCAAGAAAATATATGACCGATGATCAGCGGTTTGCAGCCAGACGTTCAGATGTATTGGTGTTCGAGACCAATGTTCTTGATGAGGACCTGACTCTTGCCGGTGATATTATGGCCAAATTAAAGGTAGCAACTACAGGTACGGCCGCCGATTGGATCGTAAAAATAATAGATGTGCACCCAGCCTCTGAAGAAACACATGAAGATATGCAAGACCATTTAAAGATGAGCAACTATCATTTAATGGTACGTAGCGAGGTGTTAAGAGGTAGGTTCAGAAACAGTTTTTCTGACCCAGAACCCTTCGTGCCTAATGAAAAGACTGCGGTGAATATTAAACTACAAGATGTTTTTCATACCATTAAAAAAGGACATAAACTACAGGTGCAGGTACAGAGTACATGGTTTCCGTTGATAGATTTAAACCCGCAGACCTATGTGGACAACATTTTTGAAGCTGAAAAAGAAGACTTCAAGACACAGACGCATACGGTATTTACAGATTCTAGTATAGAGTTTTCTGTGTTAAAGTAGTTTTGCAAAGAAATTTTAGTTGATAGGGATTGTTCATTTTTCTAACACATGCCCTTACTTTCATTATTTTTTGTTAATCATTAGGTTTTTAAAACTTTCTGACCTTATATTTGCAGCAATAAGTTCAAACGCATATTGAATAGTTATCAAGAAAGGTGGAGGGATTGGACCCTTTGAAGCCTTAGCAACCCTTTGTTCCATACAAAGAAGGTGCTACATTCTACCCCTTAGGGGAAGGATAACAGTCATCGAATTTTCTTCGATTTCGCTTTCTTATAACTTTTTGATTTTACCATGCCGATTAGTCGGTTGGCTTGGGTTTGGGTTTTTTTATCATTTAACGTGTCCATAGGATGGCCGAAGGACTTAACTATTTAAAAAAACAAAATCATGAGTAATCAAAAATTAGCAACAAACGCTTTACATGCAGGGCATGACACTACACAGGCAGGAGGCACAAGGGCTGTACCCATTTACCAAACTTCGTCCTATGTGTTTAACAACACGGATCATGCCGCCAACTTATTTTCTTTGGCGGAGTTGGGGTTTATCTATACCCGTTTAAACAACCCTACCAATCAGATATTGCAAGATAGATTGGCTGCTGTAGAAGGCGGAGTGGGGGCCGTTGTATTTGCTTCGGGTACGGCTGCAATTTCTACGGGGTTACTAACACTTTTAAAATCAGGAGATCATATAGTAGCTTCAAGTAGTTTATACGGCGGTACTTTTAACCTTTTAAATGTTACCCTTCCAAGATTGGGAATCACTACAACTTTTGTGGATGCCTCTGATCCTGCAAACTTTAAGAAAGCGGTACAGGAAAATACTAGGGCTTTTTTCGTAGAATCTCTTGGGAATCCAAAATTGGACGTACTTGACCTAAAAGGAATATCTAAAGAGGCAAAAGCGGCCCAAGTTCCTTTTATTGTGGATAATACGGTAGCTACACCGGCATTGTTAAATCCTATAGAGCATGGTGCCAATATTGTTATTCACTCGCTCACCAAATATATAGGAGGACAGGGCACTTCATTGGGAGGGGCAATCATAGATGCGGGTACCTTCGACTGGACCAATGGAAAATTTCCAGAATTTACAGAGCCCTCTGCGGGGTATCATGGTTTGGTTTATAGCGAGGCATTAGGAGCCGCAGCCTATACTTACAAATTAATATTGGAAGGACTTCGTGATTTTGGAGGAGCCTTGAGTCCGTTCAATGCTTTTCAAATCCTACAGGGCTTGGAGACCCTGCCGGTACGAATTAAGCAGCATAGTGCCAATGCATTGGAGCTTGCCCAGTGGTTAGAAGGTAGGGAAGAAGTGGCTTGGGTCAATTACCCTGGATTAAAAAGTAGTAAATATAGAGAGCTGGCGGAAGAATACCTGCCCAAAGGCCAAAGCGGATTGGTTACCTTTGGAGTAAAAGGAGGTTTTGAAGCGGCCAAACAATTCACCGATGCCACGAAAATATTTTCTTTGTTGGCGAATATCGGAGACACCAAATCTTTAATCATTCACCCTGCAAGTACTACGCACCAACAGTTGAACGCGGAGCAACAAGAAAGTGCGGGGGTAAGCCAAGATTTAATAAGGTTGTCTGTGGGGCTAGAGGATATTGAAGATCTGAAGGCGGATCTGGAACAGGCCTTTGCCGCTATTGATAAGTCGATATTGGCATAAGAATATTAAATTATTAGATAAAAACAATTTGTGGCTTGTCATTGGCTAAGCCATAATTAATATTGGCATCTTATGCTACATCACCTAAAAGTAGAAAATTTTGTCACTCTCTCTGGAGTAACACAAGATATAGAACTGTCGTACCAATTGTTTGGGGCCCCATTGCATACGGCGCCCATTATTTTGGTGAATCATGCCTTGACCGGAAACTCTAACGTTACCGGCGAAGGCGGATGGTGGTCGGCCCTTATTGGAGATGGAAAGTGCATTGATACGAATAAGTATACGGTGTTATGTTTCAATATTCCTGGGAACGGTTATGATTCGTTCGTAATCGAAAATTATAAGGATTTCGTAGCGGCTGATATGGCCCGTATTTTTCTTTTGGGCTTAGAGCAGTTGAAGATAAAAAAGCTTTTTGCGATTATAGGCGGATCTTTGGGCGGTGGTATAGCATGGGAAATGGCCGCATTGGATCCCCATTTAACGGAGCACTTGGTGCCCGTAGCATCGGATTGGAAGTCGACAGATTGGCTTATTGCCAATTGCCAGATTCAAGAACAGTTTTTGGTTAATTCGAAGCAGCCGGTGCACGATGCCCGTATGCATGCGATGTTGTGCTACCGTACCCCCGAATCTTTTAAGGAGCGTTTTAAAAGAAGTACCAACGAAGAGCTTCAGGTATTCAATGTAGAGAGTTGGTTAATGCACCATGGGGAGAAATTACAGGAACGTTTTCAGTTATCTGCCTATAAGTTGATGAATCAGCTGTTAAAGACAATAGACATTACCCGTAATGGCGATGAGAACTTTATAAATCTGCAGAACAGCGATACCAATATCCATATAATAGGGGTAGATTCAGATTTATTTTTTACGGCAAAAGAAAACAAGGATACCTTTAAGCAATTGGCACAGGCCAATAGCAATGTAACCTATGGCGAAGTACAATCATTACATGGGCATGATGCTTTCCTGATCGAATTTGAGCAAATGGAAAAATTGTTGCATTCGATTTTTAACACCAACGGAAAATCTAAAAAGGTGAAGGTGTTGAAGTTTGGCGGTAAATCGTTGAGCAATGGAGAGGGTCTGGAGCGCGTGCTGAATGTAATCTTGTCAAAGGTAGCATCTGGCGAAAACATAGTAGTGGTATTGTCCGCAAGGGAAAAAGCTACCGACCAGTTGGAGAATATGTTGGAAAAGGCGGCAAAGGGACAACCTTATATGGATGATTTTGTAGCCATGGAAAAGTATCAAAAACATACCTATGGCAATGTAAGTCTTTCTAAAGAGTTCAAGGCCTTGGCTAAGTTGTTCGAAGGAGTTTCTTTGCTCGGTGATTACAGTGCTAAAATAAAGGATGAGGTTATGGCCTATGGCGAATTGATCTCAGCAAAACTGGTCTCAAAATTATTAATTGGTAAAGGGGTAAATGCGCATTTTATAGATTCAAGGGAATTGATCGTTACCGACGCCAATTTTGGTGATGCAAAAGTGTTGGAGCATATTTCAAAAGAGAAGGTATTGTTGAAATTTGCCGAACTTCCCCATGATGCCGTACCGGTGATTACTGGTTTTATAGCGGCCACCGAAGATGGTGAGACCACTACCTTGGGCAGAAATGGAAGTAATTATAGTGCAGCATTGCTGGCTAATTTTCTAGATGCCGAAGAGTTGCAGAACTATACCCATGTAGATGGTATTTTCACCGCAAACCCCGATTATGTGGCAGAAGCAAAACGTATAGCCAACTTAAGTTATGCCGAGGCAAATGAAATGGCCAATTTTGGTGCTACGATTCTACATGCCAAAACCATTATTCCGCTGATAGAGAAGAACATTCCTTTACGTATTTTAAATACCTACAATGATGATAACGAGGGTACTTTAATCAGTGCCAAGTCTAGTAAAGAAGGTATTAGGTCCATTTCTGTTATAGAAGATGTGGCCTTGATAAACCTGGAAGGAAGGGGGCTGTTGGGTAAAGTGGGTATAGACGCACGTATTTTTAAAACCCTAGAGGCAATCAATATAAGTGTAAGCATTATTTCTCAGGGGTCATCTGAAAGAGGAATTGGTTTGGTCGTAAAACGAAATAAGGCAGAAAGGGCCAAAAAAGCTTTGGAAAACGAGTTTTCGAGCGACTTTAAGTCGCAAGACATCAATATGATCAAAGTAGTGGCCGATGTTTCTGTTATTTCTGTAGTAGGGCAAGACCTAAGTACTTTTCATAAGCCATTCAACGCCCTTATAAAGAATCAAATAGTTCCATTGTTGTTTAATAACACCGTTTCTGGAAAGAATGTGAGTTTGGTGGTGAAAAAATCGGACCTGACCAAGGCGATAAATGTTATACATGGTCAAATTTTTGGAGTCAGTAAAAGGGTAAATCTTGCCGTTTTTGGACATGGGAACGTAGGTGGCACCTTGATCGATCAGGTTTTAGAATCAGCCAAGAGTATTGAGCAAAGAAAAAGTATCGATTTGCGTGTTTTTGCTATCGCTAATTCCAGAAAAGCATTGTTAAGTGCTAATGGGGTTACAGGTAATTGGAAGACGGCTATCAAAGAAAAGGGTCAGCCTTACTCTATTAAAAGTATTATCGAATTTGCCAAAAACAACCATTTAGAAAATTTGATCGTGGTAGATAACACGGCAAGTGAAGATTTTGTGGCGCATTACTTTGACTTTGTAGAAAACGGTTTTGATGTAGTCTCTTCCAATAAGATAGCCAATACCCTTGGGTTTGATTATTATCAATTGTTACGGGAAGAGTTGTCTAAACATCAAAAACAATATCTTTATGAAACTAATGTCGGTGCAGGGTTGCCATTGATAGATACCATTAAGTTATTGCATTTATCGGGTGAGAACATAACAAGGATCAAAGGGGTCTTTTCGGGCTCGTTAAGTTATATTTTCAATACCTTTTCTGAAGGTAATGCTACGTTTTCCTCTATTTTGAAAGATGCCAAACAACAAGGGTTTACCGAGCCAGATCCGCGCGAAGACCTATCTGGAAACGATGTAGGCAGAAAGCTATTGATTTTGGCAAGGGAGTTAGATCTGAGCAATGAATTTTCTGATATATCCATTCAAAATCTGATTCCGCCTACATTACAGAAAGGAAGTATCGAGTCTTTTATGGATAATCTAGAAATATTGGATGATAAATTCAATGAGATTAAACAAAACCAAAAAGCGGATCATGTTTTAAGATATGTAGGTGATTTGCATGGTGATCTGCAAAAAGAAAAAGGTATTTTAGAGGTTAAACTTATTTCTGTTCCCAAAGAAAGTGCCTTGGGACAGGTAAAAGGTTCAGATTCCATTATAGAAATATATACGGAGTCGTACGGTGAAAATCCTTTAGTTATTCAAGGTGCTGGAGCGGGTGCTGCGGTTACGGCCAGGGGTGTATTCGGTGATGTATTAAGAATTGCAGAAAAAAGTTAATATGAAAAAATTTGAGACCAATGCCATAAGAACACAGCTTAAGAGAAGTGAAAATTTGGAACATTCCGTTCCCTTGTACCTTACTTCAAGTTTTGTATTCGAGGATGCCGAAGATATGAGGGCTTCTTTTGCTGAAGAAAAAGAACGTAATATTTACTCTCGCTATTCCAATCCTAATTCATCGGAGTTTATAGAAAAGGTATGCCAGATGGAAGGTGCTGAAGATGGTTTTGCTTTTTCATCGGGTATGGCGGCAGTGTTCTCTACCTTGGCGGCCTTGTTAAGTAGTGGCGATCATGTGGTGTCCGCACAAAGTATTTTTGGTTCAACACATTCGTTGTTCAATAATTTTTTTCCAAAATGGAATATATCACACAGTTATTTTGATATCAATGACCTAGATGGCATAGATGCTTTGATTACCCCTTCTACTAAGTTGATATATGCGGAAACACCGACCAATCCAGGAGTAGATATTTTAGATTTGGAGGTATTGGGAAAAATAGCGAAAAAACACAATGTACTGTTGGTGATAGATAATTGCTTTGCGTCACCATACTTACAACAGCCCATAAAATTTGGAGCCGATTTGGTGATTCATTCAGGAACAAAACTAATGGATGGTCAAGGTCGTGTTTTGGCGGGTATCACGGTAGGAAGTAGGGAATTGGTTGACAAGGTGTACCGTTTTTCCAGAATTACCGGGCCGGCCATTTCTCCGTTCAATGCTTGGGTGTTGTCCAAGAGTCTGGAAACTTTGGCGGTTAGGGTAGACCGCCATTGTGAAAACGCCCTAAGATTAGCCGAGTTTTTAGAAGGGCACGATCAGGTAAATTGGGTTAAATACCCGTTCTTAAAATCGCATCCTAAATACGAGGTGGCCAAGAGACAGATGAAGGCAGGCGGTTGTGTGGTGGCCTTTGAGGTAAAAGGAGGGCTTGAGGCCGGACGAAAATTTTTCGATTCCATTAAACTGTTGTCACTTTCTGCTAATTTGGGCGATACAAGAAGTATAGTGACCCACCCGGCATCGACTACACACAGTAAATTATCTATAGAGGAGCGTGCCGCTTCAGGTATTAGCGAGGGTATGGTTCGTATCTCGGTAGGCTTAGAACATATAGATGATATCATTGCAGATATAGATCAAGCCTTGGGCTAGATTTATGTGTATGAAGGGGTAAAGAAAGGTCTCGTTAAAAACGGGGCTTTTTTAATTCTGAAATTCAATGTGCTAAAGAATAATGGATGTTTTTGTTGAGGTGCATTTGGTAAAGGGAGAAAAATATAATAACAAGGCTTCCCTTGTTTTTGTGGGAAGCCTTGTTGTTTTGTGTTAAAGATAATATAAGGTTATCCGACCACCTCTTTTTCTAAAATAAAAGGTTGGTTATAAAAACGTTTTCCGGTTGCCTTGTACATGGCATTGGCCAAAGCTCCTATTACTGGAGGTAAAGAAGGTTCTCCCAAGCCAGTAGGGTCTATACCGTTATCTACAAAGAAAGTTTCAATTTCTTTAGGTGCTTCTTGATGTCTTATCAGGTGATAAGAATCAAAGTTTTTTTGCTGTGGGGCTCCGTCATCAAAAGTCATTTGACTATAAGTGGCATGTCCTATACCATCTATAATACCACCTTCTATTTGGTTTCTGGCACTTATGGGGTTAATTACTATACCGCAATCAACAGCACACCAAACCTTGTCCACTTTTGGTTTATTTCTGTCCATGGTAAGTTCCAATACCTGTGCTACGTATGAATTGTGGCAATAATAGGCAGATACTCCTCTGGCTTTATTTGTATTGTTTTGGCTCCAATTAGATTTTTCTTTCACCAACTTTAGTACACCGGCAAATCGTTCGGGGTCATAATCGTTTGTCTTTGGATCCCCGACAGGTTCGGCAATTGCCTTTTCGAATAGTTCCAAACGAAAATCTATGGGGTCCTTACCTGCCATTTCTGCTACTTCGTCCATAAACGCCTGCTCAGCACCGGCAATAAAGTTAGATCTTGGTGCTCTCCATGCACCGGTCGTAATTTGTGTTTGAAGCATTTCTTTTTCGGCCAAATAATTGGGTACTGCCCCAGCCGGAAATCTATTCTCAAAAATTAAATCATCATTGGTGCCAACTCCTTTAACATACCAGGCGATGAGGTTGTTGTCGTTATCCAAGCCAGCCTTAAACCTTACTTTATATGCGGGGCGGTAGGTGCCTTGGGTCATATCATCTTCACGGGTATAAACCAGTTTTATGGGGGCTTGTACTTTTTTAGAGATTACGGCCGCTTCAACACCAAAATGACCATATAGCCTACGGCCGAAACCACCACCCATACGGGTCATCATAATATCTATTTTTTCAACAGGCATGTTTAACACCGAGGCCAATGTTTTTTCTAAAAACTCTGGAGTTTGAATAGGACCTTTGAGTATTGCTTTGTCTGCCGTTACATTGGCAAAAAAGTTCATTGGTTCCATAGTGTTGTGTGACAAGAAAGGGGCACTGTAGGTGCGTTCAATAACTTTGGCAGCACCTTTAAAAGCCTTTTCGAAATCACCGTCTTTACGTGCGGGCATTTTTGCCGGGGTGTCCAGTAATTTTGTAAGGGCTTCTTCGTATGTGGCCGTACTTTCTAGCATGTCCGGTTTTTCCCAAGTTACTTTAACTTCCTTTTTGGCCTGCATACATTGCCATGTGCTTTCACCTACCACGGCCACCAATTTAGCAATACCGCCTCCATCTGACCATTGTTTTTCTACACCTTCCGGATATACTTCAATAGGAAAAATATCTTTTATGCCTGGCATTGCTTTTGCCGATTCTGCATCCAGAGATTTAAAGGTGTATCCAAAAGCAGGAGGGTGTATGATCATGGCGGTGAGCATACCTTCTTCTTTTTGGTCTAGTCCAAAGAGGGGTTTTCCGGTTACTATCTTTAGTCCGTCTACATTTTTTCTGTCCGTGCTAATTATATGAAAGTCCTTCGGGTCTTTTAGCTCCACTTCTTCCGGAATTTCCATAAGAGAGGCAGCGGAAGCCATTTCTCCATAATTGGCAGATTTGCCAGAAGCTTCGTGTGTTAATACGCCGTTACTGGTCGTAATTTCATTGGCCGGCACTTGCCATGCTTCTGCGGCTGCAGCAATTAACATATGTCTGGCCGTGGCACCTGCCATACGCAAGCTTTGCCATCCGGCTCTTATAGATTGGCTGCCACCTGCCAATTGTCGCTGAAAAATATCGGTGTTCAACGGAGCTTGTTCAACAATCACATCTTTCCAGGCAATGTCCAATTCTTCGGCAACGATCATGGGCATGGCGGTTTTAACGTTTTGGCCAATTTCGGGGTTAGGTGACATAATGGTTACGATTCCATTGTCGCCAATCTTTAAAAATCCGTTGATGTCGAACCATTCTTTGGGCATTTGCATTAGCTCTGCTTCCGTTTTGCCCTTACATGATGCCAACCAACTAAAGCCAAGTAGCATACCGCCACTCGCCAAGGTGGTGCTTTTGAGGAAAGATCGTCTGTTAAATGATGTTTTTATGAGTGTCATTTCTTTGTTTTAAGATGGTTATGAGGCATTATCGGAGGCAACGGCCGTTTTAATGGCCTTTTTGATTCGGGTATAGGTGCCGCACCTACATATATTTCCGTTCATAGCGTCTTCAATCTCACTATCGGAAGGATTGGGATTTCGATTAAGTAAAGCTGATGCGCTCATAATCTGTCCCGCTTGGCAATATCCACATTGGTATACATCCTCTTCCAACCAAGCCTTTTGAACAGGATGGTCTCCGTTTTCGGATAGCCCTTCGATGGTGGTAATCTCTTGTTCCCCTACCGCCGAAACCGGTAATTGGCAAGAACGTACTGCATTGCCATCCAAGTGTATGGTGCATGCGCCGCACTGTGCTATGCCACAACCGTATTTAGTGCCGACCAAGTTTAGGTGGTCTCGGAGTACCCAGAGCATAGGGGTGCTGCCATCAACCTCTAATTCTTGGGTCTTTCCATTGATCTTTAAACTATAATTTGCCATAATATGATGTGAGTTGGTGATAATGTTGAAAGTAATGATTTATTCAATGTCAGAAAAGGTGTAAATCGAACATTTTGAGGTTGATAACAAATATTTAACAGTCTATGAGGCCCTAAATAAAGAATGTAGCTGATCAAGTTATTAATAAGTTACAGTTTAGGTGTATGGTGCGATGAAGTCGTGGTATGGTTATGCGGGTTTTAACTGGTCTATATATCTAGCAAGGTCTTAAGAAGGTGTTTGTGTTGCGAACATCATTGTTGATCATAAAGTAGGCTCTACTTTCAAAGGGGTGATGAACAGGTTATTTTAATTATCTTAGCGGCATGCTCTCTAAAAAGACAAAATACGGATTAAAGGCGTTAACTTATCTTGCTTCCCAAAAAGATAACAAGCCCGTTCAGATTGCTGAAATCGCAGAACAGGAAAATATTTCCCAAAAGTTTTTGGAAAGTATTTTGTTGAGTCTAAGAAAGACAGGTTTTTTGGGTTCTAAAAAGGGAAAAGGAGGTGGGTATTACCTGCTTAAGAAACCAGAAGAAATATCCATGACGGACGTAATGAGGGTCTTGGAAGGGCCTATTGCCATGGTTCCATGTGTTAGTCTAAATTTCTACGAGAGCTGTGATGATTGCCCCGACGAAAAAACATGTTCTGTGCATAAACTAATGTTGCAGGTACGTGATAGTGCTCTGGAGGTGTATAGAAATAATACTTTAAAAGATATCCTCGTAGCAGGGTAACAAACACCTTGTACATTCAATACTTCGGTAATGTGTTTTTTTATAAAACTTAAATTTTTACTGCAATTTGTTAATAATCTATTAAATCTATAGGGTAAATAAATATTTTCAGAATTTTATTTGTCCTAGGTAAAAATATTGTACTACTTTTGAAAACCCTACTAAATCAGTAGGGTATTAAATTTAGACTAAAACATGATTGTAGATCAACTTATTTTAGATAAAAAGACTTCTAAAACGAACTATACCGACGATAAAAAGTCGGAAAAGCCAATTCGTAGTATAGTTAAGGCCTTTAGTTGGAGGGTAATAGGTACGTTAGATACTTTGTTGATATCGTATATCCTAACTGGTAAGATTTCTATAGCAGCTTCGATCGCCTCTATAGACTTTGTAACAAAAATGGTGTTGTACTTTTTTCATGAAAGAGCTTGGAACCTAGTAAAATGGGGTAAATAATTTAGTAAGAAAAAGAGATGGCGTTGACAGAAGCACAAATAAAACAGTTGAATATCCAATTTAAGGGTATTCCGCCCGCAGAAATAATATCATGGGCGGTTGAGTATGGAAATAAACCGGTAATTACTACCAATTTTAGACCTTATGAGGTAGCTATCTTACATGCGGTTACCCAAGTAAGTGCAGATATACCTGTAATATGGTGCGATACCGGATACAATACACCAAAGACCTATAAACATGCCGAGGAGCTTATAGAGAGGTTAAAGCTGAACATTAAGTTGTACGTACCTAAGCAAACTTCGGCACATAGAGATGCTGTAATGGGTATTCCTTTAATAGATGATCCGAGGCATGCAGAGTTTACTAGACAGGTGAAACTAGAGCCTTTTTCAAGGGCGATGGAAGAGCACGGGCCAGATGTTTGGTTTACGAATCTACGAAAGGGGCAAACCGCCTTACGCGATAGTCTCGATATTTTAAGCCTTAGTAAAGATGGTGTTTTAAAGGTGAGTCCGTTCTATCATTACAGCGATAGTCAATTGGACTCTTATTTAAGGGAGTATGACCTTCCCAATGAACATAATTATTTTGATCCCACTAAAGTATTGGAAAATAGAGAGTGCGGATTACATACATAATAAAAAATGAACATGGAATTAAAAGAACCGGAAGTGCAGTTAGATCTTAACGAAAATACGTCTCACATTAATGCGCTCGAGAATGAGGCCATTTATATAATTAGAGAGGTAGCGGCACAATTTGAAAGGCCCGTATTGCTTTTTTCTGGAGGTAAAGACTCTATAACATTGGTGCGCTTGGCTCAAAAGGCTTTTTGGCCTGCCAAAATTCCTTTTCCTTTAATGCATATTGATACAGGGCATAATTTTCCCGAGACTATCGAGTTTAGAGATCGATTGGTAAAAGAGCTTGGTCTAGAGCTAATTGTTCGTAATGTGCAGGATTCTATAGATCAAGGGAAAGTAAAGGAAGAATCCGGAAGATATTCCAGCAGAAATACTTTACAGACCACCACTTTATTGGATGCCATCGAGGAATTTAAGTTCGATGCATGTATTGGGGGTGCTCGCCGTGATGAGGAAAAGGCCAGGGCAAAAGAGCGTATTTTTTCTGTCCGCGATGATTTTGGTCAGTGGGACGAGCGTAACCAACGTCCAGAATTGTTCGATATGTTGAATGGACAAATAGAACTAGGTCAAAATGTACGTGTATTCCCTATTTCGAACTGGACAGAGTTAGATGTATGGTCCTATATAAAAGAAGAGAAAATCGAAATCCCATCCATCTATTTTGCGCATAAACGTAAAACTTTTTTAAGGGATGGTATGATCTGGTCCGCAGAGGATGGTATTGTTTACAGAGAAGAAGATGAGGTTGTAGAAGAGCGATTGGTGCGTTTTCGTACCGTGGGCGATATGTCCTGTACGGCGGCCGTGCTTTCAGATGCCGTTAGCATAGATAAAGTAGTAGAGGAAATAAGGGATTCGACTATTTCTGAACGTGGTGCACGTATTGATGATAAGCGCTCTGAAGCAGCAATGGAAAAAAGAAAACAACAAGGATACTTTTAGTAAATAACCGAAGAGAAAGAAAAACATGGATGTACTAAAAATAGCAACGGCAGGTAGTGTAGATGATGGTAAGAGTACCTTGATCGGAAGAATATTATACGATACCAAATCTCTGACCTCCGATAAGCTGGAGGCCATTGAAAAAACAAGTAAGCAAAAAGGATATGATTACTTGGATTTTTCGTTGGCTACAGATGGTCTAGTGGCCGAGCGCGAGCAAGGTATCACTATAGATGTGGCTCATATTTATTTTTCGACCGCGAAAAAGAGTTATATAATAGCAGATACTCCAGGTCATGTGGAATATACCCGTAACATGGTTACCGGGGCTTCTACCTCGCAGGCCGCCATTATTTTGATAGATGCGCGAAAAGGAGTGATCGAACAAACAAACAGGCATTTTTTCATTAATAATTTATTGAGAATAAAAGATGTGGTAGTGGCCATAAACAAAATGGATCTGGTCGATTACTCCGAAGAAACCTACAACGCCATAAAAGCGGATTTTGAGAAACTTATGGCGAAAAGGGATTATCAAGATCAGAAAATCACCTTTATTCCGGTAAGTGCCTTAAAAGGCGATAACGTTGTAAACAAATCGGAAAAGACGCCATGGTACAAGGGGCAGACCCTTTTAGAACATTTTGAGGCATTGGACAGAAAAGACGTGTACAATGTAGGTACCCCACGTTTTCCGGTACAATATGTAATTAGGCCCAAAACGGAGGAGCATCATGATTTTCGTGGTTTTGCCGGTAAGGTTTATGGTGGTGAGTTAAGTGTGGGCGATGAGGTAGTGGCCCTACCTTCGCAAACCCGTTCTAAAATCAAGGAGATTTATTTCTACGATAAAAAATATAAAACGGCATCTAGAAGGTCATCTGTTACAATTACCTTAGAAGATGAGATAAACCTAAGTAGGGGAGATATGTTGGTGAAAGTTGGAGACTTGCCGACCATTGAAAAACAATTTACGGCCACCATTTCTTGGATGGATTCCCAACCATTGTCGGCAGGAAAAAAATATATAGTGCAACATGGTGTAAACAAAGTGTTGGCCAAGGTGGATCAGGTACACCATAAAATTGCCCCGGACTATTCTGGGATAGATAAAGAAACGGATGCCCTTGGAATGAATGATATAGCCCAGGTAAGTTTTAAGTTGAACAAACCTATTTTCTATGATAAGTTTAAAGATCATAGAACCAACGGTTCCTTTATTTTAATCGACACTCAATCCAATAACACGGTTGGGGCCGGATTCATAAGCTAAAAGAGGTAATTAATAATGCGTGTCTCAATTTAAACCTTGGGTTTTATGTTTTAATAATATATTAATTCTATAGGGTAACTAGATTAATAAGGCACATAACAAGCAATAGATATGCAAAGTTTTAGAACAGAAATAGAAAATCCAGTTGTAGCAAAGGATATCATAGAGCTAGAACGTAAGATTCACGAGTTTCACGGTGGAAAACTGGATGAAGAAAAATTTCGAAGTCTTCGTTTGGCAAGGGGCATATATGGTCAACGCCAGCAGGGAGTTCAAATGATACGCATTAAATTACCCTACGGTAAGGTAACCTCCAAACAATTACACCGTATTTGTGATGTATCCGATGAGTATTCTAGGGGTAGGTTGCATATTACCACAAGACAAGATATTCAGATACATTATGTGGATTTGAACAGGACACCTGAGTTATGGTCAGAGTTGGAGAAAGATGACATTACCCTAAGGGAGGCATGTGGTAATACGGTTAGAAATGTCACTGCCAGCGAAACTGCCGGTATAGATGTAGACGAGCCTTTCGATGTCTCTCCATATGCACACGCATTGTTTCAATATTTCTTAAGAAATCCCATAAGTCAAGAAATGGGCCGTAAGTTTAAGGTTTCTTTTTCTGCCAGTGATGCCGATACCGGATTGTCATATATGCACGATTTGGGTTTTATAGCCAAAATGCAACAAGGGGAAAGGGGCTTTAAGGTAATGTTGGGCGGTGGTTTGGGCTCGCAACCCAGACATGCCGATGTGCTTTATGAATTTTTGCCCACGGACCAGATCATTCCTTTGATGGAAACCGTGGTGCGGGTTTTTGATAGATACGGTGAACGTAAGAGCAGGGCCAAGGCCAGAATGAAATTTTTATTAAAAGACCTTGGTTTAGAAGCTTTTAAAGAGTTGTTGGCAAAGGAAAAGACAGCGGTGCCTTTTGAAAGTTTTCCTATAGATGCCGACAGTTATCCAAGAGTGACCGTTTCAAAAGCACAGGCTCCCGATGTTTCCATATTCGATGAAAAAGAATTTTTAACATGGAAGAGCACTAATGTGGTGCCTCAAAAACAAAAAGGCTTTGTAGCGATCGGAATTAAAGTGTTGTTGGGCGATTTTTATACCGATAAGGCAAGGCTATTGGCAGATTTGGTTCAGAAATATGCGGCAGGGGAGATTCGCCTGTCGTTAAGACAGAATATATTAATACCATATGTTAGGCAAAAGCTGGTTCCTTTTTTCTACAGCGAATTAAAGAAATTGGGCTTTGCGGAGGCTGGTTATAATAAGACGTTGGATATTACGGCATGCCCCGGTACCGATACCTGTAATTTAGGAATTGCTAGTAGTACCGGTATCGCAGAAGAATTGGAAAGAGTTATCAAGGCAGAATATCCGCAGTATGTAAGTAATGAGGATGTGACTATAAAGATCAGTGGTTGTATGAATGCCTGTGGCCAGCACAACATGGCCAATATAGGTTTTCAAGGGATGTCCATTAGAACCAAGGATAAATTGGTGGCACCTGCACTTCAGGTGTTGTTGGGGGGTAGTAATGATGGAAACGGTCAAGGTAGGTTTGCCGATAAGGTCGTAAAGGTGCCCAGTAAGAGGGGTCCAGAAGCATTACGGCTAATTTTGAACGATTTTGGGGCAAATGGAAACGGAAGACCATTTTCGGACTACTATGCCGAAAAAGGACAGATGTATTTCTATGACTTGCTGACTCACTTGTCTAATGTAGACGATTTAACCCCCGAAGATTTTATCGATTGGGGAAACAAAGAGCGTTACGAAAAAGCAATCGGTGTTGGTGAATGTGCCGGTGTGGTAATCGATTTAATTGCTACGCTTCTTTTTGAGAGCGAAGAAAAAATTAAACAGGCCGAAGAAAAGTTCGAAGAGAAAAAATGGGCGGCTAGTATATATTATGCCTATACCTCTATGGTGAATTCGGCAAAGGCAATGTTGACATCGGAGAAAGCTAAAGTGAACACCCATGCCCTCATTATCAAGGATTTTGATGAAAAATTTGTGGCGGATGGCAGAATTTCTGTCACTGGTGGGTTCGAGAATATGGTTTTGCAATTAAACAAGAACGAACCTTCTGAAGCTTTTGCGGCATCCTATTTAAAGGAGGCTAAAACATTTTTAGAATCTATAGAAAAATTTAGACAACAAGAATTAGCAGAAGCATAACATATGGAATTTAGAAATAGCTGTAAGGCGACCCCTGCTAAATTGACTGTTGTAGGCGCAGGTCCCGGAGATCCAGAATTAATTACGATAAAGGCCATAAAAGCATTAAACAATGCCAATGTGGTGCTTTACGATGCTTTGGTGAATGATGCATTGTTGCAGTATGCTCCACATGCAGAAAAGATTTTTGTTGGAAAACGAAAAGGATGTTATGCCTATCAGCAAGACCAAATAAACGAACTTATTGTCTCAAGGGCCCATTCGTATGGTCATGTGGTACGGTTAAAAGGGGGAGACCCCTTTGTCTTTGGTCGTGGTGCCGAAGAAATGGAATATGCGGCATCAAAAGGACTGGAGGTGGCCATGGTGCCAGGAATATCTTCTGGTCTTAGTGTTCCGGGGTATCAAAACATACCTGTTACCAAAAGAGGTGCTTCCGAAAGTTTTTGGATGATTACAGGCACAACAAAAGATCACAAGTTATCTGAAGATGTAGCGTTGGCGGCTAAAAGCAATGCCACCGTAGCCATTTTAATGGGGATGTCAAAACTGTCTCAAATCGTTGGCTTGTTCAAGGCGGAAGGAAAAGGGGAGACACCGGTAGCCATTATCCAAAATGGAACTAGGGAAAATGAAAAAATAGGGGTTGGAACCATTGATAGTATTGTAAGTATTGTAGATGAAGAGGGGTTGGCCAATCCGGCCATCATAATTATCGGTGAGGTCGTGCGCCATAGAGAAAAAATGATACAAATAATAAGGGATAAACAATTAGAATTAAGTCAGAAAATATGATAAAGACAGATATATTGATAATAGGTGCAGGGCCTACGGGATTGTTCACCGTTTTTGAAGCCGGATTGCTAAAACTGAAATGTCATTTAATAGATGCCTTGCCACAACCCGGTGGGCAATGCTCAGAGATTTATCCGAAAAAGCCCATTTATGATATTCCGGCATTCCCAGAGGTGTTGGCAGGTACTTTGGTAGATAATCTAATGGAGCAGATAAAACCTTTTGAGGCAGGTTTCACCTTGGGCGAACGAGCCGAAAAGTTAGACAGACAAGAAGACGGTTCTTATGTGGTAACAACCAATAAAGGTACACAGCATCAAGCTCCTGTTGTGGTCATAGCCGGTGGGTTGGGGTCTTTTGAGCCAAGAAAACCGCCCATAGCCAATATTGCCGACTTTGAGGATAAGGGTGTTGCCTATATGGTGAAAGACCCGGAGGTGTACCGTGATAAAAAGGTAGTCATTGCCGGTGGGGGAGACTCCGCTTTGGACTGGGCCATATTTTTGGCAGATGTTGCCTCAGAGGTTTCTTTGGTGCATCGAAGAAACGAATTTAGAGGTGCGTTGGACTCTGTTGAAAAGGCATCTGAACTTGCTAAATTGGGTAAAATAAAACTATTTACCGAAGCTGAGGTAAAGAAATTGTATGGTGACGAAAAGTTAGAGGCGGTGGTAATTAAGCACAACGATGCCGATAAGGGAGAAACCTATTTGCCTGTAGATAATTTTATACCATTGTTTGGTCTTTCGCCAAAATTAGGGCCCATTGGAAATTGGGGCTTGGAAATAGAAAAGAACGCCATTAAGGTAAACAACGCAAAAGATTATCAAACCAATCTCCCCGGAGTTTTTGCCATTGGTGATGTAAATACCTACGAAGGTAAGTTAAAGTTGATCTTGTCAGGGTTTCATGAAGCTGCGGTCATGTGCCAGTATGCCTATCAAATAGTTAATCCCGGAAAACGATATGTAATGAAATATACCACGGTTGGAGGTGTAGAGGGATTCGATGGTTCAAAAAAAGAAGCAAAGAAAGAGGTAGTTCAGAGCATTGCCTAAAGATTTTATTTTTTTTGACGGAAAACCTCATATTCTTTTTGATTATGAGGTTTTTGTCCAATAGCAAAGTGATAAAAAGAAACGTTTAATTTGTTTTTAAAAAGGTAGAGCCGTTACTTTGCGCAAGTTCATTTAAACACTGATATAGTTATCAAGAAAGGCGGAGGGAATAGACCCGGTGAAACCTTGGCAACCCTTTTCTTATAAAGAAGGTGCTACATTCTATCCCACTTTGTTGGGGCAGATAACAAAGAGAGGCATTCGCCTGTATTTATTCCTTTGCTTGATAGTTGTTCGTAGATTTTATAGAACCTTAATTAAGATGTTATGGAGGGCCTGGTAAGGGGATAAAAAATGAAAAAGATTCAAGATATATTAAAAGAGCGAATTCTGGTGTTGGACGGTGCCATGGGTACCATGTTGCAGCGCTACAAGTTTACCGAGGAAGATTTTAGGGGAGACCGTTTTAAGGATTGGGAGTACCCGTTACAGGGCAATAACGATTTGTTGTCCCTTACCCAACCAAAGGCCATTGCCGATGTGCATCGTAAATATTTTGAGGCCGGGGCCGATATTGTAGAAACAAATACGTTTTCGGGAACAACGATTGCAATGGCGGATTATCATATGGAAGATTTAGTGTACGAGCTTAATTATGAGTCGGCCAGAATCGCCAGAATGGTAGCGGATGAATTTACCCAAAAAGAACCGAATAAACCACGTTTTGTAGCTGGTAGTATGGGGCCTACGAATAAAACGGCCAGTATGTCCCCCGATGTTAACGATCCAGGATTCAGGGCAATCTCTTTCGAAGAACTACGGGTAGCATATAAACAACAAGCGGAGGCTTTATTGGATGGTGGCGCCGATTTACTTTTAATAGAGACCATTTTTGATACTTTGAATGCTAAAGCGGCATTGTTTGCCATTGAGGAAGTGAAAGAAGAAAGAAATATAGAAGTGCCCGTTATGGTAAGCGGAACCATTACCGATGCCTCAGGAAGAACCCTGTCGGGTCAAACGGCGGAAGCATTTTTGATATCCATTTCACATATTCCTATTTTATCCGTAGGGTTCAATTGTGCCTTGGGAGCAAGCCAGTTGGTGCCACATTTAGAGGTGTTGGCAACAAAAAGTGAACATGCGGTTTCTGCCCACCCCAATGCAGGGTTGCCCAATGCATTTGGCGAGTATGACGAAACCCCTGAACAAATGGCCGCACAAATAAAGGAATATGTAGAAAAAGGTTTGGTAAACATCGTTGGTGGATGCTGTGGTACCACTCCCGAGCATATTACGGCAATTGCAAATTTAGTGAAGGATTATTCTCCCAGACCCATATTGGCAGAAGAGTTATAAATGGAAAAAACAAAAACAAAATTCTTAAGGTTAAGTGGTCTGGAGCCTTTGGTGGTTACTCCAGAAAGTAACTTTATTAATGTAGGTGAGCGTACCAACGTTGCCGGATCCAAACGGTTTTTGCGACTTATTAAAGAAGAGAAGTTTGAAGAAGCTTTGGATGTGGCTCGCGATCAAGTGGAAAATGGCGCCCAGATTATCGATATTAATATGGATGATGGTTTGATCGATGGTAAAGAGGCCATGGTCAAATTTTTAAACTTGGTTATTGCCGAGCCAGATATTGCCCGTGTACCCATTATGATCGATAGTTCTAAATGGGATATTATAGAGGCCGGTCTACAGGTGGTACAAGGAAAGTGCGTTGTAAATTCAATCAGCCTTAAAGAAGGCGAAGAGGCATTTATACACCATGCCAAATTGATTAAAAGATATGGGGCGGCGGTTATTGTCATGGCTTTTGATGAAGTAGGGCAGGCAGATAATTATGAGCGCCGTGTAGAGATTTCTAAACGCTCGTATGATATTCTTGTGGATAAGGTCGGTTTTCCTGCGGAGGATATCATTTTTGATTTGAACATTTTTCCTGTGGCAACAGGAATGGAAGAACATAAATTAAACGCCCTAGATTTTATAAGGGCTACAAAGTGGGTTCGAGAAAACTTGCCCTATGCTAGTGTTAGTGGGGGCGTAAGTAATGTTTCTTTTTCCTTTAGGGGAAATAATCCCGTTCGAGAAGCCATGCATTCCGTATTTCTGTACCATGCGATCAAGGCGGGTATGAATATGGGTATCGTCAACCCTAGTATGTTGGAGGTTTATGATAATATTCCCAAGGATCTTTTAGAGCATGTAGAAGATGTAATCTTAAACAGGCGCGATGATGCTACGGAGCGTTTGTTGGATTTTGCCGAATCGGTCGTAGGAAAGGCAAAGGAAAGTAAAGTAGATCTGTCTTGGCGAGAAGAACCCTTGCAAGATAGGATCACAAGGGCCTTGGTAAAAGGGATAGACCAGTATATAGAAGAAGATGTCGAGGAAGCTCGGCAAGCTGCCGATAAACCCATTGAGGTAATCGAGGGCCATTTGATGATAGGAATGAATGTGGTGGGCGATCTCTTTGGTAGTGGAAAAATGTTTTTACCACAAGTGGTTAAATCCGCGAGGGTAATGAAGAAAGCGGTTGCGTATCTATTACCCTATATAGAGGAAGAAAAACTTCTGAACCCAAAAGAAGGTGATTCTGAAGGTGCAGGTAAGATACTTATGGCCACCGTTAAAGGTGACGTGCATGACATCGGCAAGAACATCGTAAGTGTTGTTTTGGCCTGTAATAATTATGAGATCGTAGACCTCGGCGTTATGGTTCCGCCAGAAAAAATTATTTCGGAGGCCATTGAACATAATGTGGACATTATTGGGTTGAGCGGACTTATTACCCCATCGCTGGACGAGATGGTACATCTGGCAAAGGAGATGGAACGTAAAAATTTTAAAATTCCTTTGTTGATAGGAGGGGCTACCACTAGTAAGGCCCATACCGCCGTAAAAATAGATCCGCAGTATAGTGAAGCCGTTGTACATGTAAACGATGCTTCTAGGGCAGTTACCGTGGTGGGTGATTTATTGCAGAAAGAGACATCCGACAAGTATAAAAAAACAATAAAGGAAGAATACGATTCTTTTAGGGAAAAGTTCTTGAAGCGTTCCGTGAAAAAAGAATATAAAACGCTTCAACAAATAAGGGACAATAAGTTTAGGATAGATTGGGAAACTTCTGAAATTTATAAGCCCAACCAATTAGGGCTGCATCTTATAGAAGATGAGGATTTGGAAAAATTAGTGCCTTTTATAGACTGGACACCCTTTTTTAGAAGTTGGGAATTACATGGTAAATATCCTGATATACTAACCGATGAGGTGGTTGGGCAACAGGCGACGGAATTATTTGCCGATGCCCAGAATATGCTCCAAGAGATTTTATCTAAAAAACTATTGAAAGCAAAAGGTATTTTTGGTCTATTTCCGGCAAATACGATAAACGATGATGATATAGAAGTATCGGTCGTAGCGCCAAATGGTGATGTTTCCGGTACCTATATTTTTAGAACCCTACGTCAACAATTAAAACGTAAGGAAGGAGTGCCCGATTATGCCTTGGCAGATTTTATAGCTCCAAAAGAAAGCGGTGTTCAAGATTATATAGGGGCTTTTTGTGTAACAACAGGTTTTGGTGCCGAAGAGCTAGCCGCCGAGTATCGCGAAAAATTGGATGACTATAATTCTATAATGGTAAAAGCGTTGGCCGATCGCCTGGCAGAGGCCTTTGCGGAATATTTGCATAAAGAGGTTCGAACAAGGTATTGGGGGTATGCCTCAGATGAGGATTTAAGTAACGAAGACCTTATAAAAGAATCTTACAAGGGTATACGACCTGCTCCAGGATATCCGGCATGCCCGGATCATTTAGAAAAACTGACCATTTGGGAAATGCTACAGGTCGAGGAAAATATAGGGGTAAAACTTACCGATAGTCTTGCTATGTGGCCCTCGGCAGCTGTATCGGGGTACTATTTTGCTAATAAGGAGGCTAAATATTTTGGACTCGGAAAAATAAAGGAAGATCAAGTGGCCGATTATGCCAATAGAAAAGGAATATCTTTGGATGAAGCCCGTAAATGGTTAGCGCCGAATATAGTTGAAGACTAATTTTAATAGTACATTACGGATTATATCTTTTTTTGTTTTTACAGACAAAAGAGTAAAGAAATAGGGCCGTTCATAAAATAAGACGTAAATAATAAGAAGCTACTGAAACAATTTCAGCATAAATGAAAGTAACAGACCATATAAAGAAAGCCGAGGGAAAAACCCTGTTCTCTTTCGAGATTATTCCGCCCGTAAAAGGAAGAAATATTAAGGAACTTTACGATAATATAGATCCTTTAATGGAATTTAAGCCTCCTTTTATAGATGTAACCACCTCTCGGGAAGAATATGTGTATATAAATAAAGAAGGACTTTTAGATAAGAAGATTACCCGTATGCGTCCGGGTACAGTGGGTATATGTTCTTCCATTCAACATAAGTATCAGGTAGATACCGTTCCGCATTTGCTTTGCGGAGGCTTCACAAAAGAAGAAACGGAATATGTTTTGGTGGATTGTCATTATTTGGGAATAGACAATGTGATGGCATTGCGCGGAGACGCCAGGAAAGAAGAGAAGTACTTTCAACCTACCAAAGGCGGACATGGTTATGCCAAAGGTCTTGTGGAACAGATCAGGAACCTGAGCGAGGGTAAATATTTACATGAAATTATAGAATCTGACAACCATGCCGATTTTTGTATAGGTGTGGCGGGTTATCCTGAAAAACATTTGGAGGCCCCTTCTTTACAATCTGATTTAAAGAGATTGAAAGAAAAAGTTGATGCAGGGGCGAACTATGTGGTTACACAAATGTTCTTTGATAATAAAAAGTATTTTGAATTTGTGGATGCGGCTAGGAACATTGGAATAGATATTCCTATCATACCAGGGATAAAACCAATCGCCGTAAAGCGACATTTACAATTGTTGCCACAGGTTTTTAGAATAGATTTGCCACAAGATCTAATAGATGCGGTAGATAAATGTAACGATAACAAAGCGGTAAGACAAGTGGGCATAGAATGGGCCATTCAACAGTCTAAAGAGTTGAAAGAGGCTGGGGTTCCTGTATTGCATTACTATTCTATGGGCAAATCGGATAACATAAAGGCCATTGCCAAAGAAGTATTTTAGGTGCATACAAGTGAATTGTTGAAGCTTTATAAAGAGAGGTAGCTCTTATTTCTTAATTTTGTTGTCCATGAACTTAAAGTTTTTTTTGCCCCTATTCTTTTTTGGCGTTTTATGTTTTTCCCAAGAACAAGAAGAGATTAAAAAATATACACTTGATGTGAACCAGTTTTATGGTTCTGTGTTATTGCACAATCCTGATATATCACACCTTATAACCAACCATCCTGGTGGTATTATTCTTGGTTATAGTAGAAAAACCTATGGGTCTAAAGAATGGGAAGAATTATATAATTACCCAGACTATGGGGCCTCTTTCATATATCAAAATATGAACAACAATACTTTAGGAGAGCTCTACGGTGTGTACGCACACTACAATTTTTACTTTCTTAAGAGAAATGTTCAACTTAGAATTGGTCAGGGTATCGCGTATAGTACCAATCCGTATGATAAAGAGACCAATTTTAGAAATAATGCCTATGGGTCCGATGTTCTAAGTTCTACTTATTTGATGCTTAATTATCATAAAGAGAACATTTTTAAAGGTTTGGGGGTAATGGCAGGAGTTAGTTTAATGCATTATTCAAATGCAAATTTTAGGGCGCCGAACACCTCTACGAATACCTTGGCTCTAAATGTAGGGCTAACGTATTCCCTAGATTGGGAAAACGAACTTGAATACATTGAAACAGCGGACAGGGAAAAGGTGAAAGAACCTATAAGATATAACCTGGCATTGAGAGGGGGCGTCAATGAAAGTGATGTTATAGGTATGGGGCAACACGGCTTTTTTATTGTATCCGCCTATGCAGACAAACGACTGGGGAGAAAAAGCGCCATACAGATAGGAACAGATGTATTTTTTTCCAATTTCTTAAAAGAGTTGATACGGTTTCAGGCAACCTCCTTTCCAGAAATGGATGTTGATGCTGATGATGACTATAAGAGGGTTGGTGTATTTTTGGGACACGAGCTGTTTATCAATAAAATGTCGGTAATAACCCAGCTTGGTTACTATGTTTATTATCCTTTTGATTTTGAGGGAAGGGTGTATAACAGAATAGGGTTAAAGCGCTATTTTGGAGATAAGATATTTGGGGCCGTGACCCTTAAGTCACATGGTGCCGCTGCGGAGGCTGTAGAATTTGGAATAGGAATAAGATTGTAATACACAGATGTCGAAAACTCAGAAATATAATTATAGAAATTTTTTTGTAGCGAAATTGGTTTTGCTATTGATGGTATCTCTATTCGTCTCTTCATGTAATTCTGAAAATGCTCCGGATTGTTTTCAAAATGTCGGAGACATTGTAAGAACAGAAGTTGCCGTAGCCGATTTTAAAAAGATTACCGTTTTTGAAGAAATAGCTGTTGTATTAAAACAGGGCGATACCCAGAAAGTGGAAATAGAAACGGGGGAGTATCTTTTGGATGGGGTAACGGCCGTAGTGGAGGGAGACCGATTGGTTCTTAGAAACGAAAATACTTGTAACCTGTTTAGGGAGTATGGGGTGACCACGGTATATGTAACATCTCCCAATATTAATGAGATAAGAAGTAGTACAGGGTTGGCAATTAGAAGTGATGGTGTGCTTTCATATACAAGCTTAACCCTATATTCTGAAAGTTATAGTAATCCTGAAACCGAAACTACCGACGGAGAATTTGATCTAAACATAAATACGTCCGATTTAAATATAGTGGTAAACGGAATCGCTTATTTTAAATTAAGGGGAGCTACCGAAAATCTAAATTTGACTGTTGCTGCCGGAGACTCAAGAATCGAGGCGGAAAACCTGATTGCGCAACATGTTAGCCTAAGTCATAGAGGTACCAATGATATTTTGGTAAACCCACAACAATCTATTTCTGGGATAATTCGGGGTACTGGAGATGTTATTTCATATAATCGTCCTGAGACGGTAGATGTGGAGGAAATCTTTAACGGGACTTTGATCTTTAAATAAGACCTTTTTGGCTTTAACTGCCTTATTAAAAAGGTGTTAAATGCGTTGTCTTTTTATTTTGTTTAATAAATAGTGATTATATTTAAACAAAAATGCTATGAAAAAGATATTTCTACTTACAACGTTCGCTTTCCTTTTATTTTCGATCCATGAAACCTATTCTCAAGAAATAACCGTTTTTCAGGGTATGTGGGGAGATGAGTTTTATAAGGACAAGGAGAAGATGACCTGGAAAGAGTTTGGTATGGCAATGGATTCTAACCCGACATCGGAAGTATATTGGACAAAGGCGAAAAAGGACTACGGTATTACCTTTGCCGCCGCTACGGCAAATCTTGGCTTCGGAATATGGTATCTTGTAAACGAGGGTGGAGACAAAGAAACTACCGCCCCGATTATAGGTTTTGCAGGTACGGCCATTGTAGGTTCCATATTCTACTGCTTGGCAAATAAGAACAAGAAGAATGCCATTTTAGAGTACAACGATAGTTTGGGGAAAACGACCTATAGGTTGGTACCATCTGAGAAAGGCCTAGGGTTGGCACTAAAATTTTGATATTTTGAAAACTTATAGGGCTATTTTCAGATAATAATTAAAAAAATCAAAAAAAAAATCTGTCGTAGGCTGGTTTTTAAATTTAATTGTTACTTTAGCCTAAGTTTTTGATATTATGAGTAAGCAATATTTCTGGAACGGTTTCTATTTTTACTTCTTTTTTAAGAGAGGTACGGGACTGTTGTAGTATATATTAACAATATAAATTTATAAAGTCCCGTTTTTCACGGGACTTTTTTTTTAATAAAAAATTGTGCCAATAAAAGTTGCCATACAAGGAATTAAAGGTTCTAACCATCATCAAGTAGCAAAAGATTATTTTGATGAAGATTTCGAACTGTTAGAGTGTCTTTCTTTTGATGCCGTTGTAGATCAATTGTTGCAGAAGAAAGCGGATAAAGGTATAATGGCTATAGAGAATTCCATAGCTGGGTCTATCATCCCAAATTATGCACTGGTCTATCAAAACAACCTTCATATCATAGGGGAACAATATTTGAATATTCACCATAACCTTATGGTTTTAAAAGGCCAAAAATTCGGGGATATAAAAGAGGTTAGTTCCCATCCTATGGCACTTTTGCAGTGTAAGGAGTTTTTTAAAAACTATCCCGAAATAAGACTGGTAGAAGATGTAGATACTGCAGAGACGGCAAAGCGGATCCAAGAACAAAAATTAGGGCATGTAGCCGCTATTGCGCCCAAGGTAGCTTCAGAATTATATGGGTTGGACATCGTAGCGGATAACATACAGACCATTAAAAATAATTCTACCCGTTTTATCATTGTAAAGACAAAGAACAAAGAGATTCCTAAGGAAGAAATCAATAAGGCATCTGTACGCTTTATTACCGACCATAAACGCGGTAGTTTGGCCACAGTGCTTAATGTTATGAGTGATTGTAATTTGAATTTAACCAAGATCCAATCCCTTCCTGTTATTGAGACCCCTTGGAAATATGCTTTTTTTGTGGATGTAACTTTTGGTGTTTATAGTGATTTTGAAAAGGCTAAATCACTTTTGAATATCATGTTAGAGGATATAAAAGTTTTAGGGGAATATAAAAATGCCATGCTATGATAGAGACGGCAGAACGTTTAAAAACAGTACAGGAGTACTACTTTTCAAGAAAATTACGAGAAGTTCGGGGGTTGATCGCCGAAGGAAGACCGGTTATCAATATGGGGATCGGAAGTCCTGATCTGGCTCCTTCTTCTAAAGTGATCGATGCAGTGCAGAATGCTATTTTAGAAGATGGCGCGCATCAGTACCAGAGCTATCAGGGCTTGCCGGAATTAAGAACGGCCATCGCTTCTTTTTACAAGAATAGCTTTGGTGTACAAGCAGATCCTGCCACCGAAATTCTTCCATTAATGGGGTCAAAAGAAGGTATAATGCACATTAGCATGGCTTTCTTGGATAAAGGGGATGAGGTGTTGGTGCCAAATCCGGGATATCCGACATACACATCGGTTACCAAGTTAGTAGAGGCGGTACCGGTATATTATGACCTAAAAGAGGAAAATGGATGGTTTCCTGATTTGGATGCGCTAGAGGCAAAAGACTTGAGCAAGGTGAAAATAATGTGGGTTTGTTATCCACACATGCCTACGGGGGCGTCCGCGACGAAAGAGCAATTTTCTCAATTGATCGCCTTTGCCAAAAGAAACAATATTCTTTTGGTGAATGATAACCCATATAGTTTTGTGCTCAACAAGAATCCGCAAAGTATTTTGGAGATAGAAGGGGCCAAAGAAAATTGTTTGGAGCTAAACTCCTTAAGTAAGACCTTTAATATGGCAGGCTGGCGTGTAGGTTTTGTTTTGGGAAGTCCCGAACATATCAGCGCAATATTAAAAGTAAAAAGTAATATGGATTCCGGTATGTTCTACGGAATTCAGAAAGGGGCCATAGCCGCCTTGCAAAGTACCGATGATTGGTACAATAGTCTGAATGACGTCTATGAGGAACGACGGAATTTGATTTTTAAGTTGGTGGATAAATTAGGGTGTTCCTTTGATTCAAAGGCTGTTGGAATGTTTGTTTGGGCAAAACTCCCAAATACGGTGTCATCGGCAGAAGCTTTCATAGACGATATTTTATACGACAAGAACATTTTTATTACACCGGGAACAATTTTTGGAAGTAATGGAGAGGGGTATATTCGATTTTCCCTATGCGTTACAAAAGAAAAAATTAAAGAAGCAATAGATAGGTTTTAAGATGAACGTATTTGTAATAGGCATAGGCTTAATTGGAGGGTCCTTGGTGAAGGACATGAAAGAAAGGATACCGGATATAACGGTGTATGGCATAGATACCAATGCCCAACATTTGGAAGAGGCGCTGGCATTGAACCTTATTGATAAAAAATCTAGTTATGCAGATTTGTCGTCGGCAGATTTTGTAATCGTAAGTGTGCCAGTAAACGTGATGGTGGCAGAGCTTCCGAAAATATTGGATGCCGTAAACGATGATTGTGTGGTGTGCGATGCGGGATCGACCAAAGAGCTGATTTGTAGTGTTTTGTCGGATCATCCTAAAAGGAGAAACTTTTTGGCGTGTCACCCTATAGCGGGTACAGAATTTTCTGGTCCGTCCGCTGCCATAAATGGTTTGTTCGAAGGTAAGACCAATATCATATGTGAAATAGAAAAGACCGCTTTTAAGTTGCAAGAAAAGGCATTGGATGTTTTTCAGCTATTGGGTATGCGTATTAGATATATGAATCCCAAGGCTCATGACAAGCACATAGCATATGTCTCTCATTTGTCACACATCAGTTCTTTTATGTTAGGAAAGACGGTAATCGAAAAAGAAAAAAATGAACGTGATATTTTTGACATGGCGGGCAGTGGATTTGAAAGTACGGTGAGACTGGCAAAGAGTTCACCGGCCATGTGGACACCCATTTTTGAGCATAATAAGGAAAACGTGGTGGAAACACTAAATGAATACATTCAGAATTTATCCGATTTTCGTGAATTGCTGTTGGCAGATGATTTTGAGGGTATTTATAATGAAATGAACAATACAAATAAAATAAAATCAATATTAAAAGGAATACCACTAAATAAGAAGTAATGGAGAATAGTAAAGAAATGAGATCTTGGTTGGACGATATGGGACTAGACCACCCATTAGTAATAGCGGGTCCATGTAGCGCCGAAACAGAGGAGCAAGTTTTAAAGATTGCACATGAATTAAAAGATACCGATGTAAATTATTACAGGGCAGGTATTTGGAAACCAAGAACGCGCCCAGGTAATTTTGAAGGGGTAGGTGCCCTAGGTTTAAAATGGCTGCAAAGGGTCAAGGAAGAGACCGGGCTAAAAACAGCCACCGAAGTAGCGAACAGAGCACATGTAGAATTAGCTTTGGAGTATGACGTAGATTTGCTTTGGATTGGGGCACGTTCTACGGTAAGCCCTTTTATTATGCAAGAATTGGCCGATGCATTGGAAGGGACCGATAAGATTGTTTTGGTGAAAAACCCGGTAAATCCTGATTTGGCATTATGGTTGGGCGGTATAGAAAGATTGTACACCGCAGGAATAAAGAAATTAGGGGCTATCCACAGAGGATTTTCTACTTACGAGAAAACAAAATATAGAAACATACCAGAGTGGCAAATGGCCGTTGAGTTTCAAAATAAGTTTCCCGATCTGCCATTGATCAATGATCCATCACATATCACGGGAAAAAGAGATATGATCTTTGATGTGTCACAAACTGCCTTGGATCTTAATTTTGACGGATTGATGATAGAAACACATCACGATCCCGATAATGCATGGAGTGATGCCGCCCAGCAGGTTACACCACAAAAATTGGTTCAAATAATGAGAGATTTAAGAATCAGGAAAGAGTCGGATCCAGAGGCGGAGTACAACGCTGAATTAAGTAATCTTAGAGCTCAGATAGATATGATCGACAATCAATTGATCGAGACTTTGGGTAAAAGAATGAAGATTTCCGATAGTATCGGTGCTCTTAAAAAACAAAAAAATGTGGCCGTTTTACAGTCCAATAGATGGAACCAGATTTTGGGAGCCATGATCTTAGAAGGAGAAAGTAAGGGGTTAAGTGAAGAATTTGTCTTAAGAATGTTCAAGGCAATTCACCAAGAGTCTATCAATCACCAAGAGAAAATAGTAAACTCTTAGGGTTCCGATTTCTTTTTCAAAATTCTAAAAAGCAGCCAACTGGCTGCTTTTTTATTTCTTGTAAGAAAATACCTAATCTCTTGGCAATATTGCTATTTAAGGGGCGTTAAGGGTTTGTAAAACAATCAACTTAAAGTTCAAGGTATGAAAAAAATTATTTTTTTAGGATTGGTAATGTTAATGGGGGTAGGTGTTAAGGCCCAATCCTATATAGGTTTCCTGTCGGATAACTATAGTGGGGTGCACGGGGTAATTAGTAACCCTGCCAATATTGCCGATTCTAGGTTTAAAACAGATGTAAACCTGGTAGGGGCAAGTGCATTTTTTAGTAACGACTACGTAGGAGTCGGACTCTCTGATCTAATGGATAGTGATTTTGATTACGACACCGATGCGGAACTGTCCGCGTCAACAAATAATAATATAGCGGGCAATGTAGATGTATTGGGGCCTGCGTTTATGTTTAACCTGACTACCAAGAGTTCCATTGCGGTTTTTTCAAGAGCGAGGGCATTTGTGACCTTGAGCGAGATCAATGGGGAGACCATAGATGATTTGGACGACGGTATTGATGAAAACCGTGATTTTATGGTAGATGAAGGTAATTTTTACGGTGCTGCCAGTGGTTGGGCAGAGATAGGGGTAACGTATGCCCATGTACTATACAATAAAGAACAGCACTTCTTAAAAGGGGGACTTTCTTTAAAGTACCTAAAGGGGGTAGGTAATATTTATACTACTGGTAACGATGTTCAAATTGCATACGATGCCGATGGAGCCACTTTGCCCGATAGTTCAACCGTAGGTACTCTTACCTCTACGGGTGAAATTAATTATGGTAGCAGTGACGACTTTGAAGGAGACGACTATGAATTTGAAATGCCCAACAATGCAAGTGGTTTTGGGGTAGACCTTGGTTTTGTATACGAATGGAGACCGGATTATAAAAACTATATGACCACCAATGCCGATGGTACGGTACATGTACAAAAAGATAAGAATAAATATAAGCTAAAGATAGGGCTTTCGGTAACGGATTTGGGAGCTGTTAAGTATGATGATGGTGTAGAGGATACCTATGATATCACCAATTCTATTACAGAGGATGATTATGAGCAGTACGATGGTATTGAAGAAAAATTAGAGAATTTATACGTGCTTACAAGTACGGAACAAGGTATAAAATCATCACTGCCCTCTGCGTTACATTTTAATGTGGACTATAATATAAATAAGGGTTTCTATGTAAACCTGAATACGGATATTTCATTGAAATCTACAGGCAGTAATATTGTTAGAAACGCAAATATATTATCGCTTACACCTCGTTTTGAAAGTAAGTGGTTTAGTTTTTACTTGCCATTTAGTACCTATCAATATAGTGGTTTTCAAATGGGAGCCGGTTTTAGGGCCGGGCCGCTGTATTTAGGTTCCGGTTCGTTAATTACTTCGTTGACAAAAGATAAAATACAAGGGAGCGATGTATATGTAGGCTTAAAAATTCCCGTTTATCAAGGAAGTCCGAAAGATAAGGATGAAGATGGTGTTATAGATAAGTTGGACAATTGTCCTAAAGTTCCCGGACCTTTAGAAAATAACGGTTGTCCGTGGGAAGATACAGATGGTGATACCGTCATGGATAATGAAGACCAATGTGTGAACGAAGCAGGGCCTGTGGAGAACAACGGCTGTCCTTGGGGAGATGCGGATGGTGATACAGTTCTAGATAACGAGGATAAATGTGTAGAAGAGGCCGGACCTGTAGAAAATAATGGTTGTCCTTGGCCAGATACAGATCAAGATGGTGTTTTGGATAAGGACGATAACTGTATAGATGAAGTAGGTACCGTTGCCAATAACGGATGTCCCGAACCGGTTGTTACAGAAGAAGTGCAGAAATCATTGAACGAGTATGCAAAAACCATTTTGTTTACATCGGGCAAAGCTACTTTAAAAGATGAATCAACCGCTGTTTTGGTGGATATCGTTAAAATTTTAAAAGAGTACCCAAATGCCAAGTTTACCGTAGAAGGGCATACAGATAGTATAGGTTCTGTACAGACCAATCAAAAGCTTTCTGAAGAACGGGCCAAAGCTGTTATGAATTTCTTGGTCAAAAATGGCATAGACAGTTCAAGGTTAACAGCTGTTGGGTATGGCGAAAGTAAACCTATAGCTACCAATATGTATAAAGATGGTAGGGAAAAGAACAGAAGGGTAGAAATAAACCTGGTGAAATAAAAAAAACAAGCATTTAAAATAAATGAAAAGCCCTTTTAAAAGGGCTTTTTGTGTGTGTTATGGATATTTGTTGCGACAGAACAATGGTGTTTTGGTCATTAGGGTGCGTGCAGGTAATGATTTTCTTGATCCCTTGTTTATATTTGATTCTGAAAGTATTATTGTTTCTTTGTAGTATCAATTAAAAAGATGATAGGAACAGTTTATAAATCTACAGGAAGTTGGTATACGGTGAAGGCTGGTGACGGGCAGTTTTATGAATGTCGTATCAAAGGTAAATTCAGGATCAAGGGCATTAAGAGTACAAATCCTGTGGCGGTAGGCGATCAGGTTCATTTTGAGCTAGAGGACAAAGGAGAACAAAATGTAGGGGTGATCCATAGTATTGTGGATCGCAAGAACTATATTATTCGAAAATCGGTCAACCTATCAAAGCAAACACATATTATAGCGGCCAACCTAGATCAGGTGTTTTTATTGATTACCTTGAACAATCCAACTACATATACCATTTTTATAGACCGTTTTTTAGTAACGGCAGAGGCCTATGATATTCCGGTGGTTTTGGTGTTCAACAAAATAGACACGTATTCGGAAGAAGAAATCGATGAGATTAAATTTTTGGCGGCCCTTTACAGGGATATTGGGTATACCTGTGTGGGTATTTCCGCTAAGACCGGTAAAAATGTCGATAAGATAAAAGAGATGATGATTGGCAAAACATCTATGTTTTCCGGTCATTCGGGCGTAGGCAAATCTACTTTGATCAATGCTATAGAGCCCAATTTAGAAATAAAAACGGCAGAAATTTCTCAACAACACCTGCAAGGGCAACATACGACCACCTTCGCAGAAATGTTTGACCTTAGTTTTGGTGCCCGTATTATTGATACTCCCGGTATAAAAGGATTTGGTATTGTTGATATGGAAAGGGAAGAGATCGGAGATTATTTTCCAGAATTTTTTAATCTAAAACATACATGTAAGTTTAATAACTGTATTCACTTAGATGAACCCAAATGTGGTGTAAAAGAAGCCCTTGAAGAAGGCAAGGTTTCTTGGAGCCGTTATAGAAGTTATTTACAGATGATTTCGGGGGAAGAAGAGAATTATAGAATGGATGCTTACGGAGAAAAGAAATGAGAACAGTTTTACAACGCGTGTCAAGAGCTAGTGTAACGGTAGATGGTAAGATCGTATCATCTATAGAAAATGGCCTATTATTACTTTTGGGTATTACGAACGATGACGGTTTGGAAGATATTCAATGGTTGGTAAGAAAAGTGGTCAACCTTCGTATTTTTAATGATGAAGAAGGTGTCATGAACAGATCTATTACCGATGTGGGCGGTGATATAATCGTAGTAAGTCAGTTTACGCTTCATGCGGCCGTTAAAAAGGGCAACCGGCCTTCTTATATAAAGGCAGCTAAGCCAGACATTGCCATCCCCCTTTATGAGGATTTTGTTAAAAATTTGGAATCCGAACTAGGAAAAAAAGTAGGTACGGGTATATTTGGTGCCGACATGAAAGTAGATTTGTTGAACGATGGTCCCGTAACCATAATCATAGATACAAAAAACAAAGAGTAATGAATATTCAAAACGCACAAAAAGCGGTAGACGATTGGATCAAAGAACATGGGGTCAGATATTTTAATGAATTGACCAATATGGCGCAGCTTACGGAAGAGGTGGGCGAAGTGGCCCGGATCATAGCCCGTAGGTATGGTGAGCAAAGCGAAAAAGAATCTGATAAATCGAAGGATTTAGGGGAAGAGCTGGCAGATGTACTGTTTGTGGTCTTGTGCTTGGCTAACCAAACAGGAATAGATTTGCAACAATCTTTTAACAAGAAGTTAGATTTAAAAACAAAGCGAGATCACGATCGGCACCACAATAACAAAAAGCTCAAATAGTACTATATTTGGGGTTCGTTTTTAATACATATATATCTTGAGACTTCATCTTTCTGGCCCATCTGACAAGCTTTTAAAAGAAACCATTAAAATTACGGGATCTAAGAGTGAATCTAACCGTTCACTATTGTTATCTGCGCTCTATGATGGGATAGATATTTTAAATCTTTCCAATTCGGATGATGCCCAAGTAATGGCCCGGGGTTTAACAAAGAAATCGGGAACGGTAGATATTCACCACGCAGGTACGGCCATGCGTTTTTTGACCGGTTATTTTGCAACCTTAGAAGGTAGCGATGTAGTTCTTACAGGTTCGAAACGTATGACCGAGCGCCCCATAAAGATTCTGGTAGACGCCTTAAAAGAGTTGGGGGCCGATATTTCCTATGTGGATCAAGAAGGTTATCCTCCGTTAAAAATAAAGGGAAACAAAATAGTAAAGAACAAGGTAAGCCTTCCTGCCAATGTGAGCAGTCAATATATATCATCACTCTTGTTGGTGGCCCCTAGTTTAGAGAATGGTCTTGAATTGGAATTGGTAGGCAAGATCACGTCGGTGCCCTATATAAAAATGACCTTGTCATTGCTAGAGGAAATAGGGGTTGAAACATCGTTTGAAAAAAATACAATCGCAGTCGGCGCTACACCAACGGTAGCCGATACCACCTTGGTGGTAGAATCGGATTGGAGTTCGGCGTCCTATTTTTATAGCATCGTGGCCCTGGCCGAAACAGGTAGCGAAATTACCCTGTCGGCCTACAAAAAGAACAGTCTTCAGGGCGATAGCGTATTAAGCGAGATCTATAGGCAGTTTGGGGTAGAGACTGTTTTTGGGGATAATCAAATAAGGCTGAAGAAAGTTTCAGAATGTCGCGAATCCAACATTGATCTAGATTTGGCCAATGCACCCGATATAGCACAAACCATTGCGGTAACATGCTTTGGCTTGGGAATAGGTTGTTACTTGACAGGGTTACATACCCTTAAGATAAAGGAGACAGATAGGTTAGAGGCGTTAAAGACAGAGTTGTCAAAATTGGGCGCCAATATTTCGGTGACCGATAAAACACTTACATTAAGTGCGGGCGATACAATAAATAGCGAAGTGGCCATAGATACCTATAACGATCATAGAATGGCCATGGCGTTTGCCCCTTTGGCCTTAAAGACCTCACTTTTTGTGAACGATGCAATGGTGGTTTCCAAATCATATCCCGACTTTTGGGAAGACATGAAAACGCTTCAATTTAAAGTGGAAGAATTATAATTCCGTATTTACTTGACAACCCCCTGTTTCAGATTGTATCTTTGCAGCCGCAATTTGCTAGACTAAAAAAATTAGCCACATGAAATTATCTAACTTTAATTTTGAACTTCCAAAAGAATTATTGGCTGAACACCCATCCGAAAATAGGGATGAATCTAAATTAATGGTGGTCCATGCGGATACCGGAAAGATAGAGCATAGGATGTTCAAGGACATGATCGATTATTTTGATGAAGGTGATGTGATGGTCCTTAACAATACCAAAGTATTCCCTGCCCGTTTGTACGGAAACAAAGAAAAGACCGGAGCGCGTATCGAAGTGTTCTTGTTAAGAGAGCTGAACGAGGAACAGCGTTTATGGGACGTATTGGTGGATCCTGCCCGTAAAATACGTATTGGAAACAAACTTTATTTCGGCGATGACGAAACATTGGTTGCCGAGGTTATAGACAATACGACTTCGAGAGGGAGAACACTGCGCTTTTTATACGATGGGGCTTATTTGGATTTTAGAAGAAAATTGAGGGAGCTCGGACAAACACCTTTGCCAAAATACATAAAGAGAGATGTAGAGCCAGAAGACGAAGAGCGTTACCAGACCATTTATGCAAAATATGAGGGCGCGGTAGCGGCACCTACGGCAGGGTTACACTTTTCTAAACATTTGTTGAAAAGGTTGGAAATAAAAGGTATCGACTTTGCAGAGTTGACCCTTCATGTTGGTCTTGGTACTTTTAACCCTGTGGAAGTAGAGGACCTTTCTAAACATAAAATGGATAGCGAAGAGTTGGTCATAGATGAAAAGGCCACCGAAATCGTGAACAATGCGAAATTGCAAAAACGTCGTATATGTGCCGTAGGTACTACGGTAATGAGAGGTTTAGAGAGTGCGGTATCATCTAACCATACCCTAAATACTTTTGAAGGCTGGACGAATAAATTTATCTTTCCACCATACGATTTCAGTATTGCAAATGCAATGATTACCAATTTTCATTTGCCAAAATCAACTTTGTTAATGATGGTGTCTGCATTTATGGGGCATGATTTGATGAAAAAAGCATATAAAGAAGCAATAATGGAAGGCTATAGGTTCTATTCTTATGGTGATGCCATGTTGATCTTAAGATAAATACAGAGTTCCTTTTAAAAGGAAATTAATTAGAATGTCCCGCTTTGTCCATATATAGAGAAAGCGGGATTTTTTGTAATACCTACCTTTGACGAGATGGAAACAAAGAAAAAAGACATCCGTGCCTTAACGCGAGAGCAATTGAGAGCATTTTTTGTGCAGAACGGGGACAAGGCTTTTCGTGGTAATCAAATCTATGAATGGCTATGGCAAAAGGGAGCACACTCTTTTGATGTTATGACCAACTTGTCTAAAGAGACCCGAGAAATGCTTGCGGCCAATTTTGTGATCAATCATATCAAGGTGGATCAAATGCAACGTAGTGCGGACGGTACTATAAAAAATGCTGTTAGGTTGCATGACGATTTGGTGGTAGAGTCCGTGTTAATTCCTACAAAAACAAGAACTACGGCATGTGTGTCCAGTCAGGTAGGGTGTAGTTTAGACTGTAGGTTCTGTGCCACGGCACGTTTAAAAAGAATGCGCAACCTTAATCCTGATGAGATCTACGATCAGGTAGTGGCCATAGATAATGAAAGCAGACTGTATTTTGATAGACCTTTGAGTAATATTGTGTTCATGGGTATGGGAGAGCCATTGATGAACTATAACAATGTACTCAAGGCGATAGACAAGATTACTTCCCCGGATGGTTTGGGCATGTCTCCAAAACGTATTACGGTCTCTACTTCTGGAGTACCCAAGTTGATAAAAAAAATGGCCGATGACGAGGTTAAATTTAAACTGGCCGTATCATTACATTCCGCTGTTGACGATATACGAACTTCGATAATGCCTTTTAACGCTACTTTTACATTGGCCGATCTTAGGGAGGCATTAATATATTGGTATCAAAAGACAAAAAGTAGAATAACCTATGAGTATGTGGTTTGGGAAGGTATCAATGATCGTAAAAGCGATGTGGATGCCTTGGTCGATTTTTGCAGGTTTGCACCCTCGAAAGTAAATCTTATCGAATATAACCCTATTGATGATGGCGAATTTCAACAAGCCTCGAATAAGGCAATAGATATGTATGTGACCACCTTAGAGAAGAATGGTATTACCGTTACGGTAAGGCGCTCTAGAGGAAAAGATATAGACGCCGCATGTGGGCAGCTGGCCAATAAATCGTAATATGGTTTTCAAAATTGTCGGTAAGGTGGCCTTTTAATCCAATACTTTGGCTTTATATTCCATACTTGGCCTTAGTTGTTGCACTTTTCGCTAATTTTGAAATTCTAAGCCAAACCAAACTGCTTGAAAATAGTATCGCAAATAAAGGAACCTGTTAATAGGGAGATGGAGCTCTTTGAGGCCAAGTTTCGTGAGTCTATGACTTCCAAGGTTGCCCTGCTCAATAGAATTACCTACTATATTGTTAATAGAAAAGGGAAGCAAATGCGGCCCATGTTCGTTTTTTTAACGGCCAAATTACTGAACAACGGAGAGGTGAACGAGCGTACTTACCGCGGAGCATCTGTCATAGAATTGATTCATACTGCAACATTGGTACACGATGATGTGGTAGACGAAAGCAATAAAAGAAGGGGTTTTTTCTCGATTAATGCACTGTGGAAGAATAAGATTGCCGTTTTGGTCGGTGATTATTTATTGTCAAAAGGTTTGTTACTGTCCATAGATAACGGTGATTTTGATTTGTTGCGGATCATTTCCGTCGCCGTTCGCGAAATGAGCGAAGGTGAGTTGTTGCAGATAGACAAGGCCAGAAGATTGGATATTACCGAAGATGTATATTATGATATTATTCGCCAGAAGACCGCAACGCTGATAGCTGCCTGTTGTAGCTTGGGCGCCTGTTCTGTTCAGCCCAAAAGCGAACATGTGGAAACCTTTCGCAAATTTGGCGAGCTATGCGGTATGGCCTTTCAGATAAAAGACGATTTATTCGATTACGGAGCCGAGAAAATAGGAAAACCTACCGGCATAGACATTAAAGAGCAAAAAATGACATTGCCTTTAATATATGCGTTGAACAATTGTTCTAAAAAAGAAAAAAGTTGGTTGATCAACTCCGTTAAAAATCACAATAAGAACAAAAAGCGAGTTAAAGAAGTAATCGCTTTTGTGAAAAAGGCTGGTGGGTTAGACTATGCCGTAACCAAAATGTTGGCTTTTAAAGATGAGGCATTGTCCTTGTTGCATACCTATCCGAAATCTGATTATAGAGATGCTCTGGAGCTAATGGTAAACTATGTGGTAGAACGAAAAAAATAACTTCATTTTCGAGAATCTTTTTCTTTTTTACACTTTTTTAGATTTTAATTTGCTGATATTTATGTAGTTAAAAAATATTTTGCTTCCGAGGCAACTATATTGCTACCAGAAGCGTCTATGTAAATAGAAGACATTTAAAAGTTTTGAAGATTATACCCTTTTATAAGAACGAAAAACAGCTCATTAAAAAGGCCATAAATGGAAATGGTGATGCGCAGCATCGTCTCTATGCCAAACATGCCCCTAAGATGTTGAGTGTTTGTAGGCAGTATATAAAAGATATTCACTTTGCTGAGGACGTTATGGTACAAGGGTTTGTAAAGATGTTTCATCATCTTCATACTTTTAAGTTTCAAGGTAGCTTCGAGGGGTGGGTCAGAAGAATTATGGTAAGGGAATGTATTTCGTACTTAAGAAAGAAGCAATTTGTGGTATATGATGATGAGGTATTCGAGAACAATCAATCTAACGGGTTTGAAATAACCACAGATGTGGATACCGAGCATATACAACAATTAATAGACGCACTTCCACAAGGATATAAAATGGTTTTTGTGCTTTATGCGGTAGAAGGATATAAGCATAACGAAATTGCTGAAATGTTGGGTATATCGGAAAGCACCAGTAAATCGCAGCTATTTAAGGCAAGAAAGATGTTACAGGAGAATTTGAAAAAACAAAATATCATAGGTTATGGAACCAGATAAATTTGAGAAGTATATTAAGGGCAAGTTGGATGAAAGGGAGATTTCTCCATCTGCAGGGGCGTGGGAAAAAATATCCGGGCAACTGGCTAAAGAAAAATCAAACGGAAAACCACTTTACTTTTGGTTTGGTATTGCGGCCAGTGTTGTTGTTCTCGTAGGTATTGCCTTTTTGTATTTGAACCGTTCGGGCAATCTAGAGCCGTCGGAAACAATTAAGATCGTGACTAGCGATAAAGATACCATTGACAAAAGCGAGATTAAAGAGGATGTTAAGGATTTGGTGGAGAAACCGTCGGAGGAGGTCGTCTTCATAAAAAAAGAGACAAATTCGGTCATTAAAGAGAACAATGTTGCCGTGGTTAAAAAGAATGTTATAAAAGGTGGAATTTCTACGGAGAGTGCAGATGAGGCATTGGTTGAAGCCAAGGAGGAAAAGGTTTTACCCAATGATAACGAACTGGAGATGCTGTTGCCGGATAGTATTTTAAATGAGAAAATTGCTGAAGTAGTGGCGCAGGTAGATAACCTGGAGGCGAATGGAGAGATAACCGATGCCGAAATAGATTCTCTACTGTTAAAGGCACAAAAAGATATTTTAAGAGAACGACTTTTTAATAAAGACAACTCTGTTGATGCCATGGCTTTGTTAACAGAGGTCGAGGGAGAACTTGATCAATCTTTCCGAGACCAGATTTTAGAATCGTTAAAAACAGGTTTTCTTAAAGTAAGAACCGCTGTCGCGGACCGAAACAACTAAATCACTAAAAATCGAAAATTCCCATAAGCGCTATAATTTGACATAGGGCCTGGGACTGGAGTTTTATTCATCAATCAAAATCAAATCAAATTAAAATGAAAACAATTACAGTATTTGTCCTTGTGGTCTTTACATTGTTTGTAACACACCACGTAGTATCCCAAGAAAAGTATCAGAGTAAAATAGGGCTTTTGAAAGAGCAAAAGCAAAAGATTACACAGCAAGAAAAAGATGCGCTAAAACTAGAGGTGGCAGAAATAAACAAACAATTGCAGCGTAATGAGATTACAGAGGAAGAAGCTCAAAAACTAAAAGAGGAAGCGGCGCAAAAAAGAGCTTTGAACATTGAAAATAGATTGGGCATCATCGATAATCAAATTGCGTTGATAGAAAGAAATGACGGTGACCCGATGCAATTGGATACCTTGAATTATGAAACGGCCCTAGAAATCGGTTTTGGGGGTAAGGACAGTGAAAATAATAGAATGTTCGGTGTTAGTATTAAAGAGAACCCGAATAGGAAGAATTTAAAATATGATAAAAGAACGTATTCCGATATAGTGGTGGCCTTAGGTTTTAACAATGCTGTTATAGAAGGGGTATCGTTGAACGATTCGCCTTATAAGATAGGTGGCAGTAGATTTTTTGAACTTGGCTGGCAGTGGCGTACGCGGATTTTTGAAGAATCTAACTTTCTAAGGTTAAACTACGGATTTTCTTTTCAGTTCAATGGTTTAAAAATAAAGGACAATCAATACTTTGTAGTAAACGAAGTTGGTGATGCCGAACTTGAGGAATTCGATTATGAGTTGGACAAGTCAAAGTTTAGAATGGATAACCTGGTTTTTCCTGTACATCTGGAATTTGGCCCCTCTAAATTAAAAAAGACCGAAAAAACGATCAGGTATTCGCTCACGAACCAGTTTCGTTTTGGTATTGGGGGCTATGGCGGGTTTAATTTGGGTACTAGGCAAAAATTGAAGTACAGTATAGATGGTGAAAAAGTAAAAGACAAAATAAAACGCGATTATAGTACCAACGATCTGGTGTATGGGTTAAGTGCCTATGCCGGTTTTGATGGGGTGTTGTTGTATATGAAATATGATTTGAATCCCATTTTTAATAACGCTCCCGTTGATCAAAGAAATATTTCTCTGGGTCTTAGGTTTGATCTATAGAGAGAGTTAGCTGTTAACTTAAAAGGGTACATATCTTAATATGTACCCTTTTTTATTGTTCTATGGCCGATTTAATATCAGTGGTAAATTCGTCTTCAAAAAACACCCCTTTGCAATGGCTGCAGCTAGCTGTTTTATGGGTGGAAATTTTAAAAAGCTTGATCCAAAAAAGATGGAAGTAATTAGAGGATATAGAAAGGCTAAGTGTCCCTAATTGATGGCAGTAGGGGCATGGAATATTGTCCAAAGGCCTAATTTCTGGTTTCCCGGGTCGCGTTCCAAAGAAAAGAATCATATTTTTCTCTTATTTACTCCAAAAGTAATAATTTTAGAGGCTTCGCACACGTGTAGATTATTGTTCGGAAAAGATAAATGATAGCAAAGAGCACCATAGATAAAGTATACGAAACTGCCCGTTTAGAGGAGGTAATAGGTGATTTTGTACAGTTAAAGAAGTCGGGGTCCAATTTTAAAGGCTTAAGTCCTTTTACCGATGAGCGAACTCCTAGTTTTATGGTGTCGCCGGTAAAACAGATATGGAAAGATTTTAGTAGTGGTAAAGGAGGAAATGTGGTGGCTTTTTTAATGGAGCACGAGCATTATACATACCCCGAGGCAATTAAGTACCTGGCAAAAAAGTACAACATTGAGGTAGAGGAGACAGAGCAGTCTAGTGAGCAGAAAGACCAGGCTAACGAGCGTGAGAGTATGTACTTGGTGTCTGAATATGCGCAAAAATATTTTCAAAGGATATTATGGGAGTCCGAACTGGGCAAGGCAATAGGTCTTAGCTATTTCAAAGAGCGGGGCTTTACGGAGGAAACCATTAAAAAATTTGGTCTTGGATACTGTTTGGATCAATGGGACGGTTTTACGACGGCAGCGTTAGAAGATGGTTATAAACTGGACTATTTACAGAAAACCGGCCTTACCATTGTTAAAGAGGATGCAAATAATCCCAATAACCCCAGAAAATTCGATAGGTTTAAGGGGAGGGTCATGTTTCCGATACACTCGCTAAGTGGAAGGGTATTGGGCTTTGGAGGCCGAATTCTTACCAATCATAAAAAAGCCGCCAAGTACTTAAACTCTCCAGAAAGTGATATTTATCATAAGAGCAAAGTGCTCTATGGTATTTATTATGCCAAACAGGCCATAGCAAAAGAGGACAATTGTTACTTGGTGGAAGGTTATACCGATGTTATACAGTTTTATCAAAGAGGTATACATAATGTTGTTTCGTCTAGTGGAACGGCTTTGACACCAGAACAAATACGCCTAATCAATAGGCTTACCAAGAACATTACGGTGTTGTTCGATGGTGATGCCGCAGGGTTAAGAGCCTCGTTAAGGGGAATCGATTTAATACTGGAACAGGGTATGAACGTACGTGTCTGTACCTTTCCAGAGGGAGAAGACCCTGATAGCTTTGCGAAGAACAACGATTTGGAGGAGGTACGGGAATACCTAAATAACAATGCAAAAGATTTTATTCAGTTTAAGGCATCCTTATTGGTTAAGGAGGCTTCGGATGATCCCATAAAGAGGGCCGATACCGTAAGGGATATTGTGAACAGTATTTCTAAGATACCGGATCGTATCAAGAAAGAAATCTACATTCAAGAATGTGCGCAGATAATGAACGTTTCCGAGAACGTTCTTTTTAGTACCCTCGCCCAAATAAATAAAAAGGGTACTGACGATGCCGTTAAAAAAGAAAAGCAAGAGCAAAAAGCTTTTGATATTGTTCGAAGTGAGCCGGTAGAGCAAAAAGTGGATATTCAGTTTGAGCTGGAGCGTAAAATTATAGAGAGCCTGTTACTCTATGGGGATCAAAAAGAAGAGTTTGAGGATTTGGTTCTCAAAGAAAACGATAAGGGGGAATTGGTTTTAGAGCCAGAATCGTTAGAAATTAAGGTGTATGAAAAAATATATCTTGATTTGCAGGAAGATGAAATAGAATTGGCAAATGAAAATTTCAGAAATGTCTATTATAAGCTTATAGAGGCTCTTAATGAGGCGGAAGAGTTTACGGTAAGTAATTTTATTGCCGAACTTGATCAAGAAATGGCAAGCGAGGTGTCTTCTATTTTAATGGAAGAAGAACGTTATACCTTACACAATTGGGAGAGAAAAGATATCTACCCAAAACCGAAAGAGGTGGGTATTGCACAACTAGTCAGCGAAACCATTTTAACCTTGCGCTGCTATTTGATTAAAAAACGAATGGAAAGTTTGCAAAAAGAAACGACCCGCACAGATATGGACAACAGGGACGTATTGGAGGAGATTATGAATTACCTGCAGTTGAATAAACTGTTGAACAAAAAATTAAATAGGGTATTGTCGTAGAGGAAAAGATATGAAACAAAAAAACCGCTTTAAGCGGTTTTTTTGTTTTTTTAAGAACGTTGGTTTAATAAAGCTCCAGTGCCTTTGCCTGTTGTAGGAGGTCGACCATATTATCGACATTTAATTTTTTCATTAAACGTGCCTTGTAGGTACTTACCGTTTTTTCGTTTAGGTTAAGGCCTAAGGCCACTTCCTTATTTCTTTTTCCACTAGCAAGAAGTTTTAATACCTCTACCTCTCTTGTAGATAGTTTTCTAAAGAATCTTCTTGGCTTTTTGGTGCCTTCGTCAAAAGCAAGTCTTTGCGCCAATTCATTGGTAATGAACATACTGCCCTCGCTTACTTTGGTAACGGCTGATATGATATAATCTACGTCCGATGATTTTGAAAGGTAGCCAAATGCACCTGCCCTTATGGCGCTTAATGCGTAAACATCCTCAGATTGCCCACTATACATTAGTACCTTTACATCTGGATACTCTTTTTTGATTTTTCTTAGAGCGGCTATTCCGTTCATTTCAGGAATATCCATTTCTAACATTACAACATCGGGGGTTATCTTTTCCAGTTTTTTAAATAGCTCTTCGGTGGTGGATACGTCATCTACCAGCTCAAAACCTGTTGCGGATTCTAACACATTTCTAACACCCATTCGAATGATAGGATGGTTGTCCGCAATTAAAACTTTTATCATTATATGTTGATTTTCAAGATATTTAGGTCTACAATACTGTAGAAAAAACGTACATGCAATGTAGGACTAAATAATCTAAATTAGAAGTCAAAGATGTATTTTTTTTTCTAAAAAGCGTTAAAATTACAGTGTTTATTCGATTTAGTTACCTGATTGTTAGTTGAGTGGTTGTTTTAACGTTTCGGGAACTATACAAACCGGTATAGGATTCATTTTGTGTTGGTTCATTGAATTAAATCTTGTGAATATCTCAAATACCTCTTTGTCTCTTCCTGTAAAATCATCTGTTGTTTTTCCTTGATCTTTCATCGCCATAGCCCATTCCAGTTCTGGGTAAGTGGCCCCAATCTGATCTTCGTCGGTTCTGTCATCTCCCCAAAGACCGTCGGTAGGCGGGGCTTTGATGATTTCTTCGTTGACCCCCAGTTTTCTCGCGATTTCGTAGACTTCCGTTTTTAGTAAATCCGCAATTGGGCTAAGATCTACACCGCCATCTCCGTATTTTGTGTAAAAACCAACGCCGAAATCTTCTACCTTGTTGCCCGTACCCGCAACCAAATAACGGTTTAGGGCCGCAAAATAATATAAAGAGGTCATACGCAACCTGGCTCTGGTGTTCGCCAATGACATAAACCTTTCTTCTTCGTTCTCTACTGTAGGAAAAGAATTTACCAAACTGTCGAACACAGGTGTAAGGTTCACTGGTTGGCGTTTAACGTTCGAAAAGTTCATTTGCAGCCAATCTATATGCCGAGATGCACGGTCCGATTGGTTTTCCGATTGGTGAATGGGCATTTCTAAACAAAGAAGGTCTAGGCCCGTTTTTGCGCAAAGGGTAGAAGTGACCGCTGAATCGATGCCGCCGGACACACCTATTACGAAACCTTTTTGTTTTGCATTAACAGCATAGTCCTTTAACCATCCTACAATATGGTCGATTACTTTTTCCGTTTGCATACAAGTGTCAAATTATTTGTTTAAATCAATTAACTTTGCCCTAAAAATAAGTTGTCCTTATTTAAAAATAAAATGAATTCGGAAATACTTGGTATGAGAAAACCCATTTTTATTGTTTTATCAGTTTTAGTGATTTTTATTGGATGTAAAGACAGCGATAAAGTTGCTGAAGAGGTGTCTAAAATTCCTTTGGAATTGAAAATTTCACGATTTGACAGGGAATTTGCAGAAGCAAATGAAGATGGACTGCCTGCATTAAGAAAAAAGTACCCATATCTTTTTCCTGCTCCTGACAGTGTTTGGATCGCAAAAATGAACGATTCCCTTCAAATAGAGCTGTTTCAAGAAGTAGGTAAGACCTTTAATAGTTTTGAAGATGAGGAGGAAGCGCTAGAAATGTTGTTTAAGTACATTAAATACTACTTTCCAGAGCAAAAAACCCCGAAAATTATAACGGTCACCAATGATGTAGACTACGATAATAGAATTATTCTTACCGATACTTTGTTGTTTATTGGATTGGACAATTATTTGGGGCCGGAACATAAATATTATGGTGGAATTCAACGATATATAGCCAAATTATTGGATCGTAAATATATGGTGAGCGATGTAGTGAGTGCATTTGCGAAAAAGGTGGTTCCACGACCTCGCGATAGAACATTTTTGGCAAGAATGATTTACTTTGGCAAAGAACTATATATAAAAGATCGTTTAATGCCCAATGCGCCCGATAATATTAAAATTGGGTATTCCGACGATGAGATGAATTGGGCCATTGCCAACGAAGAGCCCATTTGGAGAAATTTTATTGAGCAAGAGCATTTGTACAGTACCAATAGCAAACTGAACCAACGGTTTTTAGATCCGGCGCCATTTTCTAAGTTCGGACTGGAGCTGGATAACGAGTCTCCAGGTTGGTTGGGAAGATATATCGGATGGCAAATTGTAAGGGCCTTCATGGAAAATAACGAAGTAAGCCTTAAACAGATGTTGACAATGTCGGAGGAAGAATTATTTAAAAAATCTAATTATAAACCAAGAAGCTAAATGGCAGATCTGCATAATTCGGAAATAACCCTTAGGGTAAGTTTAGATGAGAATCGCGTACCGGAAAAACTTTCATGGTCCGCGCAAGATGGTGGTATTGATAATGAAGAGGCAAAAGCCATGCTGCTTTCTGTTTGGGATAGTAAAAATCAAGAATCGTTGAAAATCGATTTATGGACAAAGGATATGCCCGTCGATGAGATGAAAACTTTTTTTCATCAAACGTTGGTCTCAATGTCCGATACGTTCATGAGGGCCACACAAGATGAAAAGATGACGGCTACCATGAAAGATTTCTGCGATTATTTTGCGGAGAAGTTGGAGCTGAAAAAATAGACTTTTTAGGGGCTTAAACAATGTTGTTTTTATTGGCCTCGAAGTATTCGGTGTTAATTGCTTCTATGTATTGTAGTACTTCTTCTCTTCCTATCTTTTTGCTAGAAGATGTTACAAAGTGCTGGGGGGCTTCTTCCCAGATATCTTCCAATAAATGGTTTAGGTAGTTTTCTACTTGTCTTTTTATGGCTTGGGGCTTAAGCTTGTCTGCCTTTGTGAAAATAATGGCAAACGGAATTCCGTTTTCTCCCATCCATTGCATAAACTCCATGTCTATTGGTTGGGGGGTGTGCCGGATATCTACAAGTACAAAAGAGCATACGAGTTGTTGTCTCTCTAGAAAATAGTTGGTAATGTATTTTTGAAAAGTCTTTTTGTCCTTTTTGGAGACTTTGGCGTAACCATAGCCTGGCAAATCTACCAGAAACCAATTGTCGTTGATCTTAAAATGGTTTATAAGCTGGGTTTTTCCGGGTCTGCCAGACGTTTTTGCCAAACTTTTACGTTCTGTCAGCATATTGATCAATGAAGACTTGCCTACATTGGATCTGCCAATAAATGCATATTCGGGAATGGGTTCATTGGGACATTTGGACACATCCGAGTTGCTCATTACAAAGTCTGCGGACTTGATCTTCATGCCGATTAATTTAGAAATTACGTTGGTTTAACCATTTGCTTAAAATGGTATTAAATTCATCGGGGTGTTCCATCATCGGGGCATGCCCACATTTCTTGATCCAAAAAAGGTCAGAGTCCGGTAATAATTCATGAAATAACTCGGCAACGTCCGGTGGTGTAACGGTATCGTTTTCTCCCCAAATAATGCAGGTGGGGGTGTTCATTGTGGGTAAATCTGTGCTCATGTTGTGGCGAATGGCGCTTTTTGCGATCGCCAATGTTTTTACGAGTTTTATCCTATCGTTCACCGTAGCGTAAACTTCGTCCACAATTTCTTTGGTGGCAACCTCCGGGTCGTAAAAAACATCTTGTGCTTTTTTCTTTATGAACTCATAGTCTCCACGTTTGGGGTAACCGTCTCCCATGGCGCTTTCATATAGTCCCGAACTACCTGTAATCACAAGGGCCTTCACCATTTCGGGGTATAGTTTTGTGTGCAATAACCCAATATGCCCACCTAGTGAATTGCCTAAAAGAATAACATCTTTCAGTCCTTTGTGTTCAATGAATTTTTTAAGGTATTTAGCAAAATTTTTGACATTTGTCTTAAGTAGGGGCATGTCGTAGATCGGAAGTTCCGGAATCAAAACTTTATAGCCGTTTTTTGGAAAATAGTCCGAGACTCCTTGAAAATTACTAAGACCGCCCATTAAGCCATGCAGGATAATAATTGGAGTGCCCTCTCCTTTTTCAATATACTTGAATTTCCCGTCTTTAATTATTTCTTCCTCCATTTAATAGGGTACTGATATTTGAGCAAATATAGGCAATTCGATATAATAGGAGCATATCCATGCTGTTTCTTAAGGGCTCATTTTACTTTTTTTTAACGGGACTTTTTATGAAAACCATTACCGTGATTTTTCATGTTTGTAGATGTGGTTGGGGTCAAAAAGTGGTAAAAAATCATTATTTTATTAACAAAGTGGTGTTTTGTGGTAAAATGTGGTAATAATATTTATATATTTGAGTTGTATAAGAAAGACCATCGATTTTGGAGATCTATTTTTCAGGTGTTTACAACTGTAAGGCAGATGCCAAGGGCAGGGTAATGTTACCCGTATCCCTTCGCAATCAGATGGCGCCTATGCTCAATAATGGCTTTTTTATAAAAAAGTCTTATTACGACGAATGTTTGGAGCTGTATCCAAAGCATGAGTGGGAAGCAGAGGTGAAAAAGCTCAATGAACGATTGGGGGATAGTAGAAAGGACAGGGCTTTTAAAAGGAAGTTTACATCTGGGCTAAGACATGTGGAGATAGATGCTACGGGAAGGTTGTTGATTCCGAAGGATATCATCGGATTGGTGGGGATAAAAAAAGAGGTTACTCTTTCGCCTATGGATAGACATTTGGAGATTTGGGACAAGGCAACTTATGAAGGTGATGTGGAATCGTCTCCGGAGGAAAGAGAGCAGTTGGCATATGAGGTGAAATATGCGGAAAAACCGGATGAAGATGTATCATAATCCAGTTTTGTTGCAAGAGTCGGTCGCGGGGCTGGCGATTAAAGAGGACGGTGTATATGTGGATGTGACTTTTGGGGGAGGAGGGCATTCTCGGGAGATATTGAAAAATTTAGGGTCTCGGGGAAAATTGTTCGCCTTTGATCAAGATGAAGATGCACAGGTGAATCGTATCGATGACGAAAGGTTTGTTTTGATTGGGGAGAATTTTAGGTATATCACCCAATTTTTAAAGTTCTATGGCATTCGAAAGGTAGATGGTATTTTGGCCGATTTTGGAGTTTCGTCGCATCAGTTCGATGAGGCTGAAAGGGGTTTTTCCACTCGTTTTGATGCTGGGTTGGATATGCGAATGAGTAAAAGAAATCAATTGTCGGCCTATGATGTGGTGAATACGTATGCCTATGATGATTTGAGAAGGGTGCTTTTTAACTATGGGGATTTGAGGAATGCGAACGCTATGGCGAATGCTATTGTGTCGGCCAGGGAAGAAGGGGGGATTAAAACGACCGAAGAATTAAAATCGGTTTTGAAAAAGTTTTTGCCCGAACATAAAAAACATAAAATATTGGCTCAGGTCTATCAGGCGATCCGAATCGAGGTGAATCAAGAGATAGAGGTCATAAAGGAGTTTCTGGAGCAGGTTCCGGGTCTGTTGGAAAAGGGTGGTAGGCTTAGTGTAATAAGTTATCACTCGCTAGAGGATAGGTTGGTCAAAAGGTTTATAAGGGCGGGCAGGTTTGAAGGCGAACCAGAGAAGGATTTTTACGGTAATGTAAATGTTCCCTTAAAAAAAGTGGGGGCGTTGATCGTTCCGTCCAAAGAAGAAATTGCGGGCAACAATAGGGCACGAAGTGCTAAGTTAAGAATTGCGCAAAGGTTATAAGTAATTATGATGAAGGTTAAAAAGGGAATACTGGATATTCTAAAGGGCAAATTTTTAGTGGATGGCGATTCATTAAAAAATTGGCGATTTATCATTTTTACATCGCTTTTGGCCGCCATCATGATCAGTAGTTCGCATAGTGCCGATAAAAAGGTTCATAAGATTGCGGCATTGAACGAGGAGGTGAAGGAATTGAAGAGTGAGTTTGTAGATGTCCGTTCAGATCTGCAGCAACTAAAGTTGGAGTCGACCATAACGGCAACGGTCGAGGAGAAAGGGCTTTATCCTTCCGAGACACCGCCAAAAAAAATAAAAGTAAAATCTCAAACAGCTTCTAAGTAATATATGCCAGCAACAGAAAAAAGCATATTGTCAAGATTGTACATTGTGGCAGGGGGGCTAGTGCTCTTTGCGGGGGCTGTGCTGTTTAAGTTAGTGTCTATCCAGATAGTGGAGGGCGACAAGTATATCGCGCTGGCAGAAACCAGGACTACCAAGATGTTTACCATAGCGCCCAATCGTGGAAACCTGTATTCTGATGATGGTAGTTTATTGGCAACATCAGTATCAAAATACAATATACACTTTGATGCCGTCACGGTGAGTGAAAAGGATTTTAAAGAGAATGTAAAGCCGTTGTCGGACGCTTTGGGGAAACTTTTTGGTAAAGAATCATCGTACTATCAGCAAAAGCTTAGAAAGGCTCGGGAACATAAAAACAGGTATGCGCTTATTGCCAGAAACCTTGATTATTCCGATTACATGGCGGTTAAAGAATTTCCTCTTTTTAATAAAGGTCCTTTTAAAGGAGGTATTGTTGTAGAGCAAAAAACAAAAAGAGAACATCCGTTAGGTAAAATAGCCGAGCGTAGTGTTGGTTATGAGCGTGTAGATGAAAACGGTTACCGCACCAGGGTAGGAATGGAAGGTGCATTTAGTGAGTATTTAAGTGGGGTAGAGGGAAAACGTCTAAAACAAAAAATAGCTAAGAACCAATGGAAACCTATCGGTTACGATAACATTGTAGAGCCAAAAGATGGTTACGACGTGTATTCTACCATAGATATTAACATTCAAGATATTGCGCACCATGCTTTGTTGAAACAGTTGGAACAATATAAGGCAGATCATGGTACGGTTATCGTAATGGAGACCAAATCGGGTGAGGTAAAGGCTATTTCTAATTTAGGGCGCACCTCGGAGGGTAAATATTATGAGCGCTTAAACTATGCCATTGGGGAATCGCACGAGCCTGGTTCTACTTTTAAATTGGTGAATTTGGTCGCAGCCCTAGAAGATAAGGTGGTAGATACCAGTACCGTTGTGGATACCGAAAAAGGTAGATGGAAAATCTATAACCATTATGTGCGCGATTCTAAATATGGCGGATATGGCAAAATATCGGTAGCCAAGGCTTTTGAGGTTTCTTCCAATACCGCTTTTGCAAAAATTATTCATAACGGCTACAAAGAAAATCCTGAGAAATATGTCAACCGCCTAATGAGCATGAACGTGCATAAGAAACTGGGCCTTCCTATAAAAGGTGAGGGAGAGCCCGTTTTAAGATATCCTGGAGATAAGGGGTGGTCGGGTCTTTCCTTAGCTCAAATGGCATATGGTTATGAGGTTTCCATGACGCCTTTGCAAACGTTGACCTTTTATAATGCCATCGCAAATAATGGTGAAATGGTGAAGCCAAGGCTTATAAAAGAAGTGAAGGAATGGGATAAGACCGTTAAAAAGTTTGAAAAAGAAGTTATCAATCCTGCAATCTGCTCTCAGGAAACCGTTAAAAAGGTTCAACAGATTTTAAAGAATGTAATCGAAAAAGAACATGCTACAGGGCATGGTATGTATTCAAAAAACTTTTCGATGGCTGGTAAAACGGGTACTACGCAAACAAATTACACTTCTAAAGACCGTAGTAAATATGAATATATTTCTTCGTTTGCAGGGTATTTTCCAGCGGATAACCCTAAATATTCATGTATAGTGGTAATCCATAGGCCAGATAAGAGTGTCGGTATTTATGGTGCGGATGTGGCAGGTCCTGTGTTTAAGACCGTAGCCCAGAAAATATATGCTACTTCGCCGTTGACCGACGAGGTAGATGTAAAGGATATTTTAATCGCAAGTGCTGAAGATTCGTATCAAGATTACTATAACAAGGTACAGAAAAAATATAATGAGGTTCCTAATGTAAAGGGTATGAGCGGTATGGATGCCGTTGCCATTCTAGAAAATCTAGGAATAGAGGTAGAGGTAAAGGGAAACGGAAGGGTAAAACGCCAGTCTATTTCTAAAGGAACTGATATTAAAAAAGTAAAAAAAATTGTCTTGGAGCTAATATGAAACAACTGAAGGACATATTGTATGGGGTGCGTATTACGGCAGTTAGTGGAGCTACCGCATGTGATATAGCTTCGGTATGTTTCGATTCTCGCAAGGTAAAACCCGGAGATGCCTTTGTTGCCATAAAGGGAACTTTGACAGATGGCCATCAATATATAGATACTGTAGTTGAGGCAGGGGCGAGAGCTGTAATTTGTGAACAGCTTCCAAAAATTTTGGCGGAGGATGTTACCTACGTAGAGGTAGAAAACAGCCATCAAGCCTTGGCTCTTATGGCCTCCAACTATTACGATACACCTTCTAAAAATTTAAAATTGGTCGGGGTTACCGGTACCAATGGCAAGACTACTGTTTCCAGTTTGTTATATCAGCTATTTAAAAAAGCCGGTTATAAGGTTGGGTTATTGTCCACCATAAAAATAATGGTAGACGACGAAGAGTTCGGAACAAGGCATACTACCCCCGATGCTTTGGTGATAAACAAATATTTGAGTTTAATGAACAAAGCGGGCGTAGAGTTTTGTTTTATGGAGGTGAGTTCTCATGGTATACATCAAAAAAGAACAGAGGGTCTTGTTTTTGCCGGCGCCATTTTTACCAATCTCTCGCATGATCATTTAGATTATCATAAGAGTTTTGCCGAGTATAGGGACACTAAAAAAATTCTTTTTGATAATCTTTCGAAACATGCCTTTGCATTGACCAATATCGATGATAAGAACGGTTTGGTGATGTTGCAGAATACCAAGGCAAAAAAATATACTTACGCCCTTAAGAACTATGCTGATTACAGGGCTCAGATATTGGAAAATCAGTTCGATGGGCAATTGTTGAAAATAGATGACAATGAACTGTGGAGCAAATTGATAGGGCATTTCAATGCCTATAATATGTTATCTATATATGCTGCGGCAGATTTGTTGGGACTCGAAAAATTTGAGATTCTTCGTTTGCTCAGTGAACTGGAGAATGTAGATGGAAGATTTCAGTATTACGTGTCAAAGAATAGAATTACGGCTATAGTTGATTATGCCCATACGCCGGATGCTTTAAAAAATGTGCTTGAGACAATCAACATGTTGAGAACTGGAAATGAAAACGTCATCACCGTTGTGGGGTGTGGTGGCGACAGAGACAGAACTAAGCGTCCGGTAATGGGTAATATCGCTTCTGAAATGAGCAATAAGGCCATTTTTACTTCCGATAATCCTAGGACAGAAAAGCCCGATGCGATTATCGCCGAAATGGAAAAAGGCGTAGAGCCACAAAATGTAAAGAAAGTACTGTCTATCGAGAATAGGGAGCAGGCCATAAAAACGGCATGTCAATTGGCGGATGTGAATGATATTATACTCATTGCCGGCAAAGGGCACGAAACCTATCAAGAGACCAATGGCGAGCGTATTCATTTCGATGATTTTGAAATTGTAAAAGAATTGTTGGTAACGCTTGAAAAATAAGGACCATTTAATAATTGAGATAAGAAAGACTATATGTTGACCTACCTGTTCGAATATTTAGAAAAAGAATACCAAGTACCTGGGGCAAGTTTGTTCCAGTTTAGTACTTTCCGTGCAGGTATGGCCATTTTGTTGTCGTTGATTATAGCAACGACCTATGGAAAAAGGATCATACTCTATCTTCAGAAAAAGCAGGTGGGCGAGACCATCCGCGACTTGGGGCTCGATGGCCAAAAGCAAAAAGCGGGTACTCCTACCATGGGGGGTATTATCATTATAATGGCCACACTGATCCCTGTATTGTTGTTTGCCCGTTTAGAGAATATATATATCATTTTGTTGATCTTCACCATGTTGTGGATGGGTGTTATCGGCTTTGTGGATGATTATATAAAGGTTTTTAAAAAAAATAAGGAAGGCCTTAAAGGTAGGTTTAAGGTGATAGGCCAGGTGGTATTGGGGCTATTGGTAGGCGCGGTATTATATTTTCATCCAGAGGTGACTATGCGCGACCACGATAAGTCCATAATCACCGAGCAGTTTACAGTGCAAGAGGTACGGGGAATGGAAATTAAATCAACTATGACTACAGTGCCCTTCTTTAAAAATAATGAGTTCGATTATGGTAGTTTGATCGGATGGGCAGGGGAAGGTGCCAAAGAGTATGCATGGTTGGTGTTTATACCGATAATCATTTTAATAGTTACCGCTGTATCCAACGGAGCCAATCTTACCGATGGTATTGATGGTTTGGCGTCTGGGACCTCTGCGATCATAGTATTTACACTGGGGGTTTTTGCCTTGGTATCGGGTAATGTTATTTTTTCCGATTATCTCGATATTATGTACATACCAAGGGTAGGAGAGCTATTGATATTTATAACGGCCTTTGTGGGTGCGCTCGTAGGCTTTTTGTGGTATAACACATTTCCTGCCCAGGTTTTTATGGGCGATACGGGGAGCTTAACAATTGGAGGGGTAATAGCCGTCATTGCTATTATCGTTAGAAAAGAATTATTGATTCCCTTGTTGTGTGGTATTTTTTTCGCAGAGTCATTGTCCGTAATGCTACAGGTGGGGTATTTTAAGTATACCAAGAAAAAGTTTGGAGAGGGAAAACGTATTTTTTTGATGTCGCCCTTACATCATCATTATCAAAAGAAAGGGTATCATGAAAGTAAGATCGTAACTCGTTTTTGGATTGTAGGTATTATGTTGGCGATTGTTACGATAGTGACATTAAAAGTAAGATAGATGGCTTTTTTAGTGGTGCTAGGCGGTGGTGAAAGTGGTGTGGGTACGGCCATTTTAGGATTAAAGAAGGGGTACGAGGTTTTTGTATCCGATAAGGGGAAAATAAAGAAGAAATATAAAGACGTTCTTGAACATTTTGGAATTGATTGGGAAGAGTCTAACCATTCGGAGGAAAAGATCCTGAAGGCCGATGTGGTTATGAAAAGCCCTGGAATACCAGACTCCGTTCCGTTGGTAAAACAATTGGTGGCCAATGGGGTTCCGGTGATATCTGAAATAGAGTTTGCCTCTAAATATACCGATGCGAAAATTATTGGAATTACCGGAAGTAATGGTAAAACCACTACCACCATGTTAACCTACCACATTTTAAAAAGTGCTGGGTTAAATGTTGGTATGGCAGGTAATATTGGCGATAGCTACGCCAGGATGGTGGCCGATGAGGAGTATGATTATTACGTGCTGGAGATAAGCAGTTTTCAGCTAGATGGTATAAGGGATTTTAAACCGCATATTGCCATTGTAACCAATATAACACCGGATCATTTGGATAGATATGATTATAAGTTCGAAAATTATATCGCTTCCAAATTCTTGATAGCAAAGAATCAGACTCCAGAGGATTATTTTATATATGATGCCGATGATGAAGTGTTGGTGGACTGGCTAAAGAAGCACCCGATCAAATCTAAACTATTGCCTTTTTCACTGAACAAAAATTTGGGAGAAGGCGCTTTTATAGAAAACAAGGAAATTAATATTAGAATACAAGAAGATATAATGAAAATGACGACAGACACATTAGCACTTGAGGGGCAACACAATTTGAAAAATACTATGGCATCTGCAACGGTAGCTAAGTTGGTTAGTATAAGAAAGCAGACCATAAGAGAGTGTATTTCAAATTTTCAGGGCGCTCCGCATCGTTTGGAAAAGGTATTGAAAATTCACCATGTTCAGTACATCAACGATTCTAAGGCAACTAATGTTAATGCAACTTATTATGCGCTCGATAGTGTAAAGACACCTGTTGTGTGGATTGTTGGCGGAGTGGACAAGGGGAATGAGTATAAGGAGTTGATGCCTTTGGTGAGGGAAAAGGTAAAGGCTATTATTTGTCTCGGAACCAATAATGAAAAGATTAAGGAGACCTTCGGCAATGTAGTAGATCTGCTGGTAGAAACCTATGCGATGGAAGAGGCCGTAAAAGTATCATACAAAGTTGCAGAGAGGGGTGATACCGTATTGTTATCGCCTGCTTGTGCCAGCTTTGACCTTTTTGAGAATTATGAGGATCGCGGCAATCAGTTCAAAAACTATGTAAAGAATTTATAAGTGGTAAAATTTTTTCAAAATATTAAAGGGGATAAAGCCATTTGGGCCATAGCGGCACTGTTGGCTTTGTTTTCGTTTTTACCAGTGTATAGCGCCAGTAGCAACCTGGTCTATGTAGTTGGTAACGGAACTACCGTTGGGCATTTGGTAAAACATGCCTTGCTGTTGTTTTTAGGTTTTGGAATTATTTATGCAGTACACAAAATACCGACCCATTTTTTTAAGGGGCTTTCCTTGATTGCGCTGCCAATAGTTGTGGTCTTGTTGATCTTTGTTTTGGCGCAAGGTTCCTCTAGCGGCGGAACAAATGCAAGTAGGTGGATTCGTATTCCGTTCGTTGGTTTTGGTTTTCAGCCGTCTAATTTAGCCGCTGTAGTATTAATGATCTATGTAGCCAGGTATCTGTCAAAAATCAGGGATGTCAAGGTTACTTTTAAAGAAAGTGTATTGCCTTTGTGGTTGCCTGTTTTTTTGGTGGTATTGTTGATTTTGCCGGCCAACTTCTCAACGGCAGGTATTCTATTTTCAATGGTATTGGTACTTTGTTTTTTAGGCGGATATCCAGTTAAATATTTATTGGGAATCGTAGGTACTGGGTTATTGTGCCTAACCTTGTTCATACTTACCGCGAAAGCGGCCCCAGGTTTGTTTCCCAATAGGGTAGATACATGGATGAGCCGTATAGACAGCTTTACGAATCCTGAAGATACAGAGGCAAATTATCAGATAGAAAGAGCTAAAATTGCGATTGCTACCGGTGGAATAATGGGAAAAGGAGCAGGTAAAAGTGTTCAAAAGAATTTTTTACCACAGAGCTCATCCGATTTTATATATGCCATTATTGTAGAAGAATATGGGTTGATAGGGGGAGTTGCGCTTATGTTTTTCTATTTGTTCTTGTTGTTCAGGATATTGGTAGTGGCAAATGGGGCGACCACTATATTCAGCAAGTTGTTGGTTCTGGGCGTTGGTTTGCCGATTGTTTTTCAGGCATTGATAAATATGGCGGTGGCCGTAGAACTTTTTCCTGTTACGGGGCAAAACCTACCGTTGATCAGTAGTGGGGGTACCTCTAGCTGGATGACATGTTTGGCCATTGGTATCATACTGAGTGCAAGCAATAAAAGTCTGGTCCAAGATAATGGAGGAAAGTACGATATAGATGAAAGTAACCCTTTAGAAGTGTTAAGTGGGCAATTATAAATTTATCATTTCTGGGGGCGGTACGGGTGGTCATATATACCCGGCAATAGCCATCGCAAACGAACTAAAGAGAAGGTTTCCCGAGGCCGAGTTTTTATTTGTGGGGGCGAAGGATCGGATGGAAATGGAGAAAGTGCCGCAGGCAGGGTATGAGATTGAAGGATTATGGATTACGGGGATACAAAGGAAACTGACCCTTAAAAATTTAATGTTTCCGATAAAATTGATAAGTAGTTTGGTAAAAGCAGGCAAAATAGTATCAAGGTTTAAGCCCGATGTCGTAGTCGGTACAGGTGGTTTTGCCAGTGGGCCTTTGCTGAAGGTCGCTTCTGGCAGGGGTATACCTTGCGTATTACAGGAGCAGAACTCTTTTGCTGGAATTACGAATAAATTGCTAAAAGATAAGGTTGCTAAAATTTGTGTCGCCTACGATGGTATGGAAAGGTTTTTTCCAGAAGATAAGATTGTAAAAACGGGGAATCCTGTTCGGGCAGATTTGGTAAGTCTAAAAGAAGATAAGGAAGAGGCGTTGGGTTTCTTTGGTCTAAGTTCAGAAAAGACTACTCTTTTGGTATTGGGCGGTAGTCTGGGCTCTAAGAGAATTAATGAACTTATAGCTAAAGAACTAGAATTTTTTGGCAATTTGAATTTACAGATAATCTGGCAGTGTGGTAAGGGTTACATAGAGATGTACGAAATGTGTAATTCAGAATTTGTTAAAGTACATGCTTTTCTTAACGATATGGCAAAGGCATATACGGCAGCGGATATTATTATTTCAAGGTCTGGTGCCAGTGCGGTTTCAGAATTATGCTTGGTAGGCAAACCTACCATATTTATTCCTTCGCCGTGGGTAGCGGAAGACCATCAGACAATGAATGCCATGGCCTTGGTAAAAGAAGAGGCGGCTATTATGATCAAAGAACAGGATTTGGAACAAAGCTTCGAAACACAGTTTGTGCACTTGTTGGGGTCAAAGGAAGAACAAAACAAAATGTCTCGGAATATAAAGGCATTGGCGTTGCCAAATGCGACTCTGGATATATGTGATGAAATAGAAAAATTATTGGCTTAAAAGAAATGGAAATAAAGGATATACATAAGGTTTACTTCATTGGTATCGGAGGTATCGGTATGTCCGCTTTGGCCCGTTATTTTAAGTTTATAGGAAAAGAGGTAGCGGGTTACGACAAGACAAAAACACCATTGACCAATGAACTTTCAGATGCAGGAATTTCGGTTCATTATGTAGATGATCTGTCATTGGTGCCAACAGGGTTTTTAAACAAGGATCATACCTTGGTAGTATATACGCCGGCCGTGCCAACATCGCATAGCGAATATCAATATTTTGCGCAGCAAGGTTTCGATATAAAAAAGCGATCAGAGGTTTTGGGGCTTATTACCAAAGACTCTTTTTGTTTTGCTGTTGCAGGTACACATGGTAAAACAACTACATCTAGTATTTTGGCCCATTTGCTAAAAGAGACCGGAACTCCTCTGACCGCCTTTTTAGGTGGAATTTCGGAAGATTTCAATAGTAATTTCTTGTTGGAAGGAACCGATTTCTCTGTAGTTGAGGCAGATGAGTTCGATAGGTCGTTTTTAAGACTGTCGCCGAACGTGGCATGTGTTACTTCGATGGATGCTGATCATTTAGATATTTATGGTGATGCAGAAGAGCTTAGAAAATCCTTTATAGACTTTACCAACCGATTAAAACCGGGCGGTAAGTTGTTTGTTAGAAATGGTTTGCCTTTGGAAGGTATTACCTACGGTATAGAAGATGGTTCGGATTATTGCATCCGAAATATAAAAGTAGAACATGGTACCTACATATTCGATTTGGGAACTCCTGACCAAGATTTTTACGGAGTTAAGTTCAACAAACCCGGTAGACATAATCTGTTAAACGGTTTGGTTGCTTTTGCTATGGCGATACAAGCAGGTTCCCCACCGTATCGCCTAGTTGAAGCTTTGTCTTCTTTTAAAGGGGTGCAACGAAGGTTTTCGTATCGGATAAAAAATGAGCAGTTTGTTTTTATAGATGACTATGCCCATCACCCTACAGAGATAGATGCGGTATTTGAGGCGATAGAGGAGATGCATCCAAATAAAAAGGTGCTGGCAATTTTTCAACCACATCTTTTTACCAGAACAAGAGACTTTGGTGATGATTTTGCCAAGAGTCTATCTAGGTTCAAAAACGTGGTGTTGTTGGATATTTATCCTGCAAGGGAAGAACCGATAGATGGAATAAACTCTGAATGGTTGTTGGAGAAAATGACCAATGTCAATAAAAAAATACTAAAAAAAGAAGAACTGATCTCAGAAATAAAATCACAGGACCCAGAGGTGCTGGTAGCCATGGGGGCCGGGGATATAGGATTGGAAGTAACGAAAATTAAAAATCTGTTGGATTATGCGCATTAGTTTTAACGCTTTAAAAATGTTTGCGCTAGTATTGGTTATACTGGGGCTCTATGCTTTTTCTAACCATAGAAACGGCAAAAAAAATGTAACCAAAACAAAGGTAGAATTCGTCGGTGATCAAAATTTGTATATCACTGAGGGAGCGGTTAATAAATTGTTAATACAAAATTACGGACGCCTAGAAAATGTGCCCAAAGAAAAATTAGTTTTGAATACTATAGAAAAGGCTATTGAAGCCAATGAAATGGTGAAGAGTGCACAAGTCTATCTTACTGTAGATGGTGAGCTTACGTCAAAAATTGTTCAGCGTAAACCGATCGGGCGCATTGAAGGGGATTCGAAATTCTATCTGGATGACGAAGGAAAACGCATGCCGTTTTCATCTAATTATTCAGCTAGGGTTCCTATTATCACGGGAAATATAACCGGTGAGAGCCTAGAGGATGTGTATCGGATATTGGAATTTATAAATAAGGACGATTTTTTACGAAAAAACATAATTGGTATCCATGTGACGACGGAGAGCGATTACCAATTAAAATTTAGGCTGAACCAATTTGTAGTAAAATTAGGGGATATTGATAATCTTGAAGCAAAGTTCAGCAACTTTAAGGCATTTTATGCTAAAGCTAACAAGGATAAAACCTTGGAAGATTTTGCAATAGTAAGTTTAGAATTCAATAACCAGGTAGTGTGCACTAAAATATAATAAGAATGGAACAAGCTAATTATTCAGTCGGTCTAGACATAGGAACAACCAAAATCGTTGCCATAATCGGTAAGAAAAACGAATATGGAAAGATTGAAATCTTGGGTATTGGTAAATCTAAGAGTCTGGGGGTACATAGAGGCGTTGTCAACAACATAACGCAAACCATAAAATCCATTCAACAGGCCGTAGAGCAAGCAGAGGTTAATTCTGGGCTAAAAATAGGTTCTGTAGTTGTTGGTATAGCAGGCCAGCATATAAGAAGTTTGCAGCATAGTGATTATATCACCAGAAAAGATTCTGAAGAGGTTATCAATGAAGACGACCTTGATCTGTTGTGCAACCAAGTGTATAAATTGATCATGCTGCCAGGGGAAGAGATCATACACGTATTGCCACAAGAGTACAAAGTGGACGGCCAAGCCGAGATAAAACAGCCTATAGGTATGTACGGAGGTCGCCTAGAGGCGAATTTTCATGTAGTGGTGGGGCAGGTTACATCTATTAAGAATGTTGGCAGGTGTATAAAAAGTGCCGGCTTGGATCTAGGTAATATAACTTTAGAGCCATTGGCTTCATCCGATGCCGTATTGAGCAGTGAAGAAAAAGAGGCGGGTGTAGCCCTTATAGATATAGGTGGTGGTACTACCGACCTTGCCATTTTTAAAGACGGTATAATTAGACATACCGCTGTAATTCCTTTTGGGGGCGGGGTCATAACCGAAGACATAAAAGAAGGCTGCTCTATAATAGAAAAGCAGGCAGAAACACTTAAAATAAGATTTGGTTCGGCTTGGCCTGGAGAGAACAAAGACAATGAAATTGTTTCCATTCCGGGTTTAAGAGGAAGGGAGCCTAAAGAAATTACACTAAAAAACCTTTCAAAAATCATACATGCAAGGGTAGTGGAAATTATAGAGCAGGTGTATGTGGAGATTAAGAACTATGGCCACGATGAGCAGAAAAAGAAACTTATCGCAGGTATTGTATTAACAGGTGGGGGAAGCCAGCTAAAGCACCTTAAGCAATTGGTGGAATATATTACGGGTATGGACACCCGTATTGGGTACCCTAATGAGCATTTGGCAGGTGATTCTGAAGAAGAAGTGGCAAGTCCGTTGTACGCGACGGCCGTAGGACTTTTAATGAACGCCGTTAACAATCAAGAAAAGAAAAGTAATAAAAATATTGTAGAAGAGGAGAAGGCCACTACTGAAGAGGAACCGGTGTTGGCAGGTCATGAAGACAAAAACACACCAGAGGTAGAAGTGAAAAAGCCAAGACCAACAATATTTGACAAGTGGTCAGAGAAATTAAGGGTTTTTTTAGAAAACGCAGAGTAAATCACAAAGAACAAGCATATAATAACCAGTAATTAAAATAATATGAGTAAGAACAACGAATTTGATAGTATCTCTTTTGATCTTCCAAAAAATCAAAGCAACGTTATAAAGGTCATCGGAGTTGGAGGTGGTGGTAGCAATGCCATTAACCACATGTTCCAGGCGGGTATTAACGGAGTGGATTTTGTTATCTGTAACACAGATGCCCAGGCATTGGACAATAGTCCCGTACCTAACAAAATTCAATTAGGGGTTTCTTTAACTGAAGGATTGGGGGCTGGTGCCAACCCTGAAGTAGGTGAACAGGCTGCGATGGAGAGTATGGAAGACATCAAAAGCATGTTGGACAGTACTACAAAGATGATATTTATTACCGCCGGAATGGGTGGGGGAACAGGTACTGGTGCTGCTCCCGTGATTGCCAAGTTTGCAAAAGAGATGGATGTTCTTACCGTCGGTATTGTTACTATGCCTTTTCAATTTGAAGGAAAAATGCGTTGTGATCAAGCGCAAAAAGGAATTGAAAAGCTACGTAAAAATGTTGATTCTTTGATCGTGATCAATAACAATAAACTTAGGGAGGTCTACGGAAACCTAGGTTTTAAAGCTGGTTTTTCAAAGGCAGATGAAGTATTGGCAACAGCGGCAAGAGGTATAGCAGAGGTAATAACACATCACTATACTCAAAACATTGACTTGCGAGATGCCAAAACCGTACTATCTAACAGTGGAACGGCGATCATGGGGTCTGCCGTAGCATCTGGTTCCGCCAGGGCCAATGAGGCCATTATGAAAGCATTGGATTCTCCATTGTTGAACGATAATAAGATAAAAGGAGCCAAAAACGTATTGTTGTTGATCGTTTCAGGAGCTCAAGAGATTACCATAGATGAAATAGGGGAGATCAACGACCATATTCAGATAGAGGCTGGTTATGGGGCCAATATTATTATGGGTGTTGGTGAAGACGAATCTTTAGGAGAAGCCATCGCCGTAACGGTAATTGCAACGGGTTTTAACGTTGAGCAACAAGATGACATCGTAAATACCGAGACAAAAAAAATTATTCATACTCTTGAAGATGGTCAAAAGGCAGAAAAAGAGTTGTTGTCCAATAAAAGAACAGTACATAATTTAGAAGTAGAAGAAGAAGAGGAAAAAGACGAGCCCGTTGCCAAATATCAGTTTTTAGAAGAGGATGATTTTGATTTGATACCTACCACAAACTACATAAGAAACTTTAATGTTTTTTACGATGAAGTGGTAGCGAAGAACGTTTCTGAAGATGAATTTGTGATTTTGGAATCTTCGGCCAAAATCAAGAACATGAATGTGGTAGAGCCAGAGGAAGTTAGGGTAAAGCAAGAAGAAGATCAGTTTGCCATGAGCTTTGAACTGCCTTTGGAAGAGGAGGAAAAAGAAAATGTAATAACCTTTAATTTAGATGAGGAGGTTAAAGAATTGGAGGTTAAGGACAGTGTAGAGATTATTCCGGTGCTAGAGTACAACAAGAAGGGGGAAACACGCTACAGCTTGGACGATTATATGGAGTTGGAGAACAAATTGACGGGAGCCAAGTCAAAAGCAGAGGAGTTTGATCCAAAAATAGTGGAAGACGAATTGGTTTTTGAGAAAAAGACCCTGCCAGAAGACAAGCCCGTTCAAAAAGAGAACACCCCAGTTGACCCGATGGAAACTCCGATAGAAGAACTTTTAAGGGAAAGGGCCGACGAACGTAGAAGAAAATTGAAAGACTTCAACTATAAGTTTAAAAATAGCTTAAGTAATATAGATGAGATTGAAAAGGAACCTGCCTATAGAAGACAGGGTGTGGATTTAAATGATTATCAGAGAGAATCAAAAATCTCAAGAACCAGCTTGAGCGATGATAGTAACGACGAGATTCAACTACGCTCAAACAATTCTTTTCTGCACGACAATGTAGATTAAAACAAACTTTTAAGATAGTTTTAAACCCGAAAACAAATTATGTTTTCGGGTTTATTTTTTATCTTCGCAGTCCAAATTTAAATGGCCATGAGTTTACAGACAAAGGTAATGGAGCAAATGAAAGTTGCTATGAAGGCTAAAGATACCGTAGCTTTGGAATCTTTACGTGCTATTAAATCGGCACTTTTATTGGCGAGTACTAGTGGAGCTGGTTCAGAAATAAGTGAAGAGGAAGAAATTAAGCTGGTACAGAAATTGGTGAAACAACGAAAGGATAGTGCGGCAATATTCATAGAACAGGGCAGACAAGATTTGGCCGATCCCGAGTTGGCACAGGTAGCGGTGATAGAACAGTTTTTGCCAGAGCAGTTAACAGAAGAGGAAGTGGAGAAGGTAGTGGTGCAGACAATTGATAGTATAGGTGCTTCCGGTATGAAAGATATGGGCAAGGTAATGGGGATAGTTTCAAAAGAATTGGCCGGACAGGCAGATGGAAAGATGATATCCTCAATAGTAAAACAAAAATTGAATTCGTAATAAATTTTGGCTCCGTGGCGCAACTGAATAGCGCATCAGATTTCGGCTCTGAGGGTTGGGGGTTTGAATCCCTCCGGGGTCACTAAGTAAATAAAACCACGCTTTTAGCGTGGTTTTATTGTTTATTCGTGTTTAGTATAACAAGGCCCTATAGTTAAGGCCTTTTTATATTTAAGATTGTTCCTGAATTTTTCATGCTTTTTATTTCCTCTTTACTAAATCCATAAATCTCTTGCCGGTAGTTTTTTTCTTTGTCGATATTGTATAACCGCGATTGCTTGGGCATTTCGTAGTAATTAAGGGCCATATACAAGCTGTCACGGGTTATTCGCTTTAACACCATGGTAGAATAATACCCAGAGTCCAATCGGTATTCGTAAATATCCCCAACAGCGGGTGTTTTTAGATAGCTTGTAGTATTTTTTTTAGATATACTGCTTGTATATCCAGTAAGACCTATTAGTAGAATAAAGATGATGGTACCTGAAAATTGCCAGAAAGAGCCCTTGACCTGATCCTTGGTGTTCTTAAATTTGGTTTTAAGGCCAATAGGCATTTGTTTGGGAGATAAGGTTTGCTGGCAATGGCTACAATAAGAACGGCCGGTTTTTCGCAATGGAAATATCGGTATCCAAAAAATGTGAACATGTCTGCGATAATATGAAAAGAAGATCGTGTCTTCTTTATTACAATGATTACAAACTTCGTTGCTGACTTGTATGGTTTCTAAATTTGCTGATCCCGTGCCAAAAATAATCATGGTTATACTATTGAGGGTGATACTTTTTTAGAGTCCTTTTATTTTCTACTTGCAATAAATGTGGTGTTGTCCGCAAAATAGTTTTTTACAACATCCCTTATGTGAGCTTCTTGCAAAGTGGAATTGGCAATTTTGTATTCTGGCTCAATCAAATTTTTCGCAGGAAAACTTTCACAATGAATTTCGTTTCCTTCTGGATCGGTAACCTTAAAAATGGCAGTTCCCCTTAAAATTGATTTTCCGGTAATTATAAGTGAGACATTGTCATTTTTTTGAGGTCTTGAAAATGGTTTCTTTGTGGCATTCTCCAATAAAATATTGGTCTTTAATGTAGATACCTGTAAATGTGTTTTCGAAGGCAATGTACTGTTGTTGCATGAGATACAAGTTGTAATGATGGCTGCAATGATGATTCTTAGTTTCATGGTAATTAGTTGTTTTTGTTCCATACAAAGGTCTTGCAATAACAGAAGGTGGTGTACCCCATGAATTGTGATTTTAGTCTCCCTGTTTTCAGGGGTACGATGTTTTTAAGGTGTAAAGGAGGTGGTGCAAAAGACACTATTCTCCCCTTTATGTTGTGTGTAAAGGGTGTTAACGGAGTGGTCCACTTGCTAGCAATAGCAGACTATGGGTAAGGTAGGTACAAAGGTATTATTACGAAGTAATAGGTAAGAAAATTAAAATTTGGGCAAATGTGTTTAACCGTCCTTTTAATTGCGCTATTAGTTTAAGCGCTTGCGATAGTTAGTTTTTAGCCTTTTTTTTAAGAATGTTTGCAACAATCATTTTTGCGTGTATCCTAGAGTTCTCTATAAACCATTTATGGGTTTCCATTCCTCCGCAGATAACACCGGCGAGATACAAATTTTTGATGTTCGTTTCCATGGTTTCCTGATCATACTCGGGTAATCTTTTAGAGTCATCGGAAATATTGATGCCCAATTTTTCCAAAAAATTGAAATTTGGTTTGTATCCCGTTAGCGCCAATACAAAATCATTGGGAATACTAATTGTATTTCCTTCTGTGTTTATTTCGATAGATTCCGGGTAAATTGCCTTTACGGTACTGTTGAAGTACGCTTTAATACTTCCTTCTTCAATTCTATTGATGATATCTGGCCTTACCCAATATTTAACACGTTGTCCTATTTCCGGGCCACGAACCACTAAAGTGACCTCTGCCCCTTTTCGCCAACATTCCAATGCCGCATCTATGGCGCTGTTACTTGCGCCGACCACCACTACTTTTTGTCCGGCGTAATAATGAGGGTTGTTATAATAGTGGGAAACTTTCTCTAAGTCTTCTCCTGGAACATTCAAGGTGTTCGGAATGTCATAGAAACCGGTGGCCACAATAACGTTGGTGCCCACGTATTCTTTTTTATTGGTAATTACGACAAAAGAATCAGGTTGTTTTTCTACATTGGTTACCTTTTCGAACAAATGAATGTTCAGTTTGTTCGAAGTAACTATTCTTCTGTAGTATTCCAAGGCTTCATCGCGTTTGGGTTTTGCCTCCTTGCTAATAAATGGAATTTCGTCTATCTCCAGTCGTTCTGAAGAAGAAAAGAACTGCATATTCGCTGGGTAATTAAAAAGGGAATTCACAATAGGTCCCTTTTCTAAAATTATATAAGAAAGCCCTTTTTTTTGAGCTTCAAGGCCACAGGCAATACCTATTGGGCCACCTCCAATAATGACTACATCAAATTTCTCCATCATCCTTTCAATTCTGAAATAGTACGTACCGGATCTTGGCTTTTAAAAACAAAACTACCGGCAACAAGAACATCGGCACCAGCTTCTACTAAATCTTTTGCATTTTTATTTGTAACACCACCATCGATTTCTATCAATGTTTTGGCTTTATTTCTAAGAATCAATTCTTTAAGGGCCTTTATTTTATTGAAAGTGTTCTCAATAAAGGTCTGACCTCCAAAACCAGGGTTGACACTCATGATTAGTACCATGTCTATATCTTGTATGGTATCTTCCAATAAATTGACATTGGTGTGCGGGTTTAGGGCCACCCCTGCTTTCATTCCATGTGCCTTTATGGCCTGTATGGTTCTGTGTAAATGAGTGCAGGCCTCGTAATGCACCGTTAGTGTTGCTGCCCCAAGTTTTGCAAAGGTTTCAATATATCGGTCGGGGTCTACGATCATTAAATGTACGTCCAACGGTTTGGTCGCATATTTTTGAATAGCTTTTACAACCGGCATGCCGTACGAAATATTGGGAACAAAAACACCGTCCATTACATCTATATGGTGCCAGTCTGCCTCACTTGCATTCACCATTTCAACATCTCGTTGCAAATTGCCAAAATCGGCGGCCAATAGTGAAGGAGCTATAAGGGGGTGTTTCATTTTATTTGAATTAAATTCCAGTACAAAAATAAGTATTTGAATTCCTTATCGAAAAGGTATTGGTAATCCTTTTACTTAATTTGGTCAATTGTCTGTAATCCGTTTGTTTTGAGCATAGAATTTATTTTTTTTGAATTACTTTCAATGGTGCTTTCCAGTTTGTTCAGGTGGGTATTAAGTTCGGCAGAGAGCTCATCGAATACCTTATATGCACCATCTGTTGGTCTGGCTTCTCCAGATTCTATACTTCTGCGAAGCGATGCCAACCTGTTGTTCAGCTTTATCGGGAAATTCAAGGGGTCTTGGTTCGATTGGTTTTTTACTTGATACAGTTCTTCTTCTATTTCTGATAATTGGTTTACAAAAGAAGTGATGGTTTTCTCGTATTCCTTATCCGTGAACTTTGATCTATGATCCTTAAAAAAAGATTTTATCTTCCTTATTTTAATAACCGCTTCATTGGCCGCACTTGTCTTGGCCATTATTTTGTTGGCCAATTCAAATTGTTCGTCCAAATCTGCTTTGGTTATACCTTTTAAGTTGGGGTCCATTTCAATGTCAAAGGAGTATGTTTTTTCATACTCGCCCGTCTTCATTTTTACTTTATAGGTTCCAATGGGCGCTTTAGGGCCCCTGCCGGGTCTTGCGCTCCAGATAATCATTCCTTCAAAAGTGGTCGCACCGGGATATCTTAAGTCCCAGGTAAAAGTATTTATACCTTTTGCCGTGGTGGGTTTCGATGATCCTCCGCGGCGCCATCTTGGTATATTGGGATCAACAGGGTATTCTGGTTTGCTTCCCGTAAAGGTATTGATCAATTTATCGTTGGCATCGTAAATTTCGAAAGTAATCGTGTCTTTTTGGTCTTTAAGATAATATTGGACAACGGCATTGTTTATGCCCCTAATTGCATTGGCAGGTTTAAAAAGCACAGCTTCTTGAGAGTTCATTTCTGTGGTATATTGGCGCAGGGGCTGAATATCGTCCAATATCCAAAAGCCTCTTCCGTGTGTGCCTAAGACTACATCGTTATCTTTTATGACCAAATCTCGAACAGGAGTGTCCGGAAGTTTTAATTGTAAACTTTGCCACAATTCACCATCGTTTATAGAGAAATAAACACCGTGTTCAGTGGCCAAAAATAAAAGGCCTTCCCTGACCGGATCTTCCCTGACCGCCCTGGCAAAATGACCGTCTGCTATTCCGTTTATGATTTTGGTCCATGTTTTACCATAATCGTGTGTCTTAAATACATAGGGCTGTCTGTCGTCTACCTGGTATCGGTTGGCGGCAACGTACAGAGTACCCGGGTTGTGGCGCGATTCGTCGATGATACTTACGCGAGAGAATTTGGGTAAATATTTAGGGGTGATATCTTTCCAGTTTTCTCCACCATCTCGAGTGATATGTATTTTGCCATCATCAGATCCTGCCCAAATAGTATTAATGTCGTGATAGGATGGAGCCAGTGCAAAAACGGTAGCGTATATTTCGGGCCCGTTCATGTCCATGGTAATCACTCCCCCTGTTTTGCCTAAAGTGGAGGGGTCTGCATAAGTAAGGTCTGGACTTATCTTTTGCCAAGATTGACCGTCGTCAGTAGTTTTCCAAACGTGTTGTGAACAGGTGTACATTACATTGGGGTCTTTGGGGGCAAACATAATAGGGAACGTCCACTGCCAACGTTCGGGTAAGGCACTGGCAGGTTCTCCAGAAAAAAACCTGGGATATACCTGTATATCCCTAATTTGACCGTTGCTTCTGTCATAACGTGTTAGTAGGGCGCCTTGGCTACCTGCGTAAAAAATATCGGGATTTGTCGGGTGTTGGGTGATCCAACCACTTTCGCCGCCACCTACGGCATAGGCCCATCCATCGCCTTGTCCTCTTGCCTGCATGTGCTCCCACCCATCACTGGGTACAGCAATGGTACTATTGTCTTGTTGAGCTCCGGCTACATGATAAGGAACATCGCTTGTAGCCATTACATGGTACAGTTGGGTGGTTATGTAATCTTCCTCTGTCCATGATTTTCCTCCATTGATACTTACGACACCACCACCATCATTGGAAGAAATCATACGTTCGGGATTATTGGGGTCGATCCATAGGTCGTGGTTGTCACCATGCGGTACTTTTATTTCTGTATCGAAAGTTTTACCGCCATCGGTAGATTTCCAAAAATTAACGTTGAGCCCATATACAGTTTCTTTATCTAGGGGATCGGCGTATATTCTAGAATAATAGAAGGCACGTTGTCTTAGCTTACGCTCATTATTGGTCAATTGCCATGTTTTACCTCCATCGTCCGACCGAAAAACACCACCTTCATTGGCTTCTATAATGGCCCATACGCGATTAGAATCTGCGGGCGATACCGTAACGCCGATTTTGCCCAGTGGCCCCTCTGGCATACCTGGGTTTTTTGTGAGATCGTTCCATGTTTCGCCGCCATCGGTAGATTTCCATAGTTTACAATCGGGCCCGCCGCCCCACATTTTCCAGGCTTTTCTTTGAACTTGCCATGTGCTGGCGTATAACACTTTAGGGTTGTTTCGGTCTATAATCAAATCTACGGCACCGGCCTTATCGCTAACGTACAGAACTTTTTTCCATGTATTACCGCCATCGGTACTTTTGAATACCCCACGTTCTTCATTGTCTCCGTAGGGATGGCCAAGCGCGGCCACGTATACGATATCAGGGTCGGTAGGGTGAATTCGAATTCTAGATACGGCTTGTGTTTCTTTCAATCCTATATGTTTCCATGTTTTTCCTCCGTCGGAACTTTTGTAAACACCATCACCTTGTGTAATGCTGCCTCTAAGTTGAACTTCTCCCATACCAATGTAAACGATATCGGGGTTTGTTTCAGCAACGGCCACTGCACCTACGGATGAACTGGTAATTTGTCCGTCAGTAACGGGAAACCATTCGTTGCCGCCGTCGGTGGTTTTCCATAGACCTCCTCCGGTAGCGCCAAAGTAATATTCATTTGGCCGACTGGGGCTGCCTGCGGAGGCAAGGGATCGCCCACCCCTTATGGGGCCAATATTTCTCCATTTAAGGTTTTTGTAAAAGGCTTCATCAATAGGGGTAACAGTTGCAGAATTGTTGGATGTGTCCTGCCCGTAGATACCATACATGGATAGAATGCCGAAAATAAAGAAAGATAAAAATTTAGTTTTCATGTAATAGTTGTTTGGTGGTCGGTTAAAGATATCTGTCTGAAAATAATAATTTAATAGATCATTTGTAAAGGGGGGCGTAATTTTAACGCACTGTAATTTAGGTTAATAAAGTAGTTGTATTTATAGCGTCGTCTTTTAGTGATAATCTTAAAAAGTGGTGTGTATTTTATCAATTTTGTAAATGTTAAAAGTTGTACCGAATAAGAATTTTTTTCTGTTGATCACAGTGCTGTTCGCAATTGGTAATTTGAATATTGAGAAAATATGTTTTGGTGTTTACCTGTATATTTCATGGTTTTCATCTCCCCCGGCAATGATATAGGCAAATAGGTCTAAAACCTCTTTTTCATTCAGTCTATTTAGTAATCCTGGGGGCATGGGTGAAATTGGTGACACTTCTTTTTTTACAATGTTGTTTTTGGCCAAGGTTACCGTGTAGCTTTCATTAAAGGGATTTGGCATTATCACGATAGAATCACCTGCATCCGACTTAATTCGCCCGGCAATTTTTTCATCGTTTTTTAAATGAAAGAGTGTATTCGCATATTGATCCGATATTTCATCGTTGGGACTGTAAATGGCGAACATAAGGTCATAGGTGCTAAATTTGGTATGGGCCTGTGTAAGGTCTGGTCCGGCAGCACCTCCTTCGCCCCTCATTCTATGGCAGAGAACGCAGGTCGCCGAGGCAAAGGCCCTTTTTCCGTCAGCTATTGTTCCGTTGTAAGAATCCAATCCGCCCCAGACAATATTGCCCATGTCATCACCAGAGTAATTTTTGCCTGGACCTTTGGGTTGTGGCAGGTCGGAAATGGCAGAGGTGGGGGAGTAAGAGCCAGATATTTCAGAATAATAGTCCCGGTCTTTGGCAGGTACATGGGTCAGGGCCCTCTGTCTTACATTTTCCATATATGCTTTAAAGCTCATGCCTCCTTTGCTACCCAATACGTCAAAATACCAAGAAAAGTATCGTTTTCTCAGTTCGTCCGTCCAACCTTTATCGGCATTACTTAAGAGAATACCGTAATAGATAGCTTCACTTGGGGGCATTTTAGAAATAACGTCCCTGATCAATGGACCATATTGCTCACTTCGTAAGGTGGCTTCTTCCGATAACATCTCTACCCCATCGGTAATAGTTTTTTGTTCTGTATGGTACTCCAATTGATCTACTAATTTTTCAATGATACCATCGGCGTTCAAATACAATAAAAGTTGCCCCAGTTCTTTGGAAATGGCATTGTTCTTATGAGGGAACATGGGGTTTAATTTTTGTATGATGGCGGTACTTTCAGGTTTTACGGGGTGTCCCATTCTTATAAAGTTTAAGGCGTAGGCCCGTAAAAGGTCTATTTGTTTTTCGACAGGTAAAGTGTCGATGTTTAGTTGTTGTAGTTGGCCGAGTACTAGGGATTGTAATTCTTTGTTTCCTTGATGGCTCAGTGCAATGCTGGCTTCTATGGTTTTTGTGGCATCTGTTTCTTTTGAATAACGATCCAACCAAGTTTCTACTGGTTGATGTTCCAGTACGATGCGGGAAGCATATCTAATAAAACGATCCTTGTTGTTTAAATGTTCCCAGGCGAGAGAAATACCTTCTGGTGACACTGTTTCGTGAAATTGCTCTAACTGTTTACGCAGTGTAAGGGCTTTATTGGATATTTTGGTAGAAGTTGTTTCTGCTATATTTTCTGAACCATTATAGCTAAGACGATATAGGCGAGAGTCTAAACGACGACCGCCAGTGGCAAAATATAGATTGCCATCGTTTCCAGCGACCATATCTGTCAAGGGTAGGGGGGTGCCCGACAAAAATTCTTCCCTGTCGGCTATGTATGAGCTTCCGTTAGTCTTAAGGTCTATAAAATAAACGGTGCCAAAACTCCAGTCCATAACCAGTAACCCGTTTTGATATTTTGATGGAAAATTAAGGTGAGAGGCGGCCAGTACGGCCGTAGGGGAGCCTTGTTCCAGATTATGTACCGCTGGCAGGTTATCGGGGTAATAGGCGGGCCATTTTCCCGATCCTGTACGCCATCCATATTCACTGCCACTGGTTACATGGCAAATACGGGTAGGCCTGTACCAGGGCATACCAATGTCCCATTCCATATCGGCATCATAGGTAAACAATTCGCCATCGTTGTTAAATGCTATGTCAAACGGATTTCTATAACCGGCACTGATTAGTTGCCATGAAGTACCTGTTTCATCGAATTTGGCGATCCATCCTCCAGGTGCTTTTATGTTGTTTGCATGGCCTCTTGCGTCTAAATATGGTGTAAAAAGGTTGTCCTCGTTCCAGTTTGTCGGGATTAGGCTGTTTTCTTTTACGGTGTCGGGAATCAAGGTATGGTTACCTGCAATAAAGTAAATGTATTTGCCATCTGGAGATAGGGTGAGGCTATGTGGTCCGTGCTCTCCGCTCCCTTGAAGCTTCAACAACATTGTAACCTTATCCAATGTTCCATCTTGGTCAGAATCTGTTATTCTGTAGATACCGCTCCCTTTTTCTTTGTTATCGGGAATGTTGTCGTCCCAATTTTTGTTTACCGCTACATATAGGCTATTAAAGGCCCAAAGAAGCCCATGTGCTTCGCCAATCTCCAAATTCAAAGGTTGAACGTCTTTAGATTCGATGGTTTCACCTTTTTTTGGGGTGTTAAATTGATAAATGTTTCCGTATTGGTCACAGGCGTACATTTGATTATTATCGCCTTGTGCCATGGCGACCCAAGAACCTTGGTCGTTTTGGCTTGGATGATAGATTTCTTCCAGAACAAAACCTTCGGGAATTGAAAACGAGATTTCGTTATTGGGTTCTTTGTTGGGTTTTTCTTTATTATCTTGACATGATAAGAAGAACAAAATTAGGACTACGGCAGAGGTAGTATGTAAAATATTTTGGTACATTGGGTTGGTCTTTATCTCTTAAAGATACAAACTTACCCGATTGATTTTCAGCTTAATTGACGAAGTCCTTCATAAAGTACGGTGCTCACGGCATTAGAGAGGTTTAGGCTTCTTATGTGAGGGCTGTATAACGGAATCTTGGCTGTTTGATTACTATTTTGTTCTAATAGAAACTTGGGCAGACCTACCGATTCTTTTCCGAAAACAAGATACATGTCGTCTTTAAATTCAATATCCCAATGGGTCTTTTTGGCCGAGGAGGAAAAGAAAACCATTTTTTTGTTCTGGTGCTCTTTAAAAAAAGTCTCTTGGTTTTCGTATTCCAATACATTTAAGTGCTGCCAATAATCTAGGCCGGCACGTTTTAAACGCTTATCGGTAATTTCGAAACCATAAGGCTTTACCAGGTGTAGGGTGGATCCGGTGGCCAAGGCCAATCTGCCTATGTTACCCGTATTGTTCGGAATCTCGGGTTCTATGAGAACAATGTTAAAGCCCATTAATTTTTAGGTAATGATTTTAAATAGAGCGCTTCTACCTTTGAACGGGCCCAAGGGGTTCTTCTTAAAAATTTTAAACTGGATTTTATAGAAGGATTACTTTTAAAACAATTGATGTTTATTTTGCTTGCCAGCTCTTCCCAAGTGTATTTTTCCGTTAATTGTTCTAATATGTCCACTAATTTTACACCATGTAACGGATTGTTAGGTTGTGTCTTGGGCGATTTTTTTTCAGGTTCCATAAGAAGGCTTTTTCTAAATACCTATAATGTGTTTTTTATTATAGGCATTTGCCGTACTTGTCATAAGGTGACTAGAAAGCTATAGGTTTTGTGCTTTCAAAGATAAATTAATATTGGGAATATAGTTTAGTTTCTCAGTGCCTTGCGGTAATGGCCGTAAAAGTCTATTGAGGTTTAAGATTTTGGTTTATTTCTTTTAAGATTTTAAGTATTTCGTCTTTTGAATATAGGGATTCGATAACCGTTTTAAAAATAACATCTTTCATTAACTCCTCTTTGTTATCCGCAATATAACCCGCTAAATCCCGAACGTCCATTTCATCAATTTTGTTTTTGTTGAAGGGCTTGGTAGGTAGTTTTATTCTTGATTCTTCATTGATCTTATCTAGGTTCCCAAGTTTCAACCTATATAGTTTGGCTTTAGATTTTGGAATGTTGTTCGAGTTCTCATGTGCGTTTATGGTCTTACGTGTAACACCTATAATTTCGGCAAGTTGTTTTTGTGTGTAACCATTTTTTAGCCTTAGCTGTCTTAATTCTTCTCCGGTCATTTTATTTTTTGTGTTACGTTTTTGATGTGTTCTGTTTTTATGGTAACAAAAAAAGGAACGGTAATTTACGCATTATGTTCAAATAAGAAAAGAGTGTTCAAGTACAGGTTGTAGGTGCTAATGTTCTTAAAAAGATGGGGTTATCTGGTAATAGCTATATTAATTTAAGCTGATGATGACAGGTTTAAAAACCGGTAAATAATAGTGGGTGTAACTAGGCTTGTACAGTATACATACCAACCTTTTTTAATAATCTTTGAAAGCTTTTATTCAGATCGTTTAAACCAAGAACCTTCAAAGCCAGTAACGATGCCATTGCTGTGTTTTTTTTCGCATTGAAAAGTGTTCGTTAAAGTGTTCGTTTAGATGTAAAGCCTTGTGTTTATTGGTGGTATAAATGAAAAAACTCCGGTAATCAGCCGGAGTTTATTCATCAATCAAAAAACGAACAGTCATGATAAACTGTTGTTACCGATAAAATTACAACTAATATGCCAAAATTCCAATTTAGGGAATATTTAACGTGTAATTTTTACTAGTTACCCAAGATATGTTTTCAATATCTTGCTTCTAGATGTGTGTTTTAGCCTTCTGATTGCTTTTTCTTTAATTTGGCGAACTCTTTCCCTTGTAAGGTCAAAAGTTTCTCCTATTTCTTCCAATGTCATGGAATGTTGACCTGCAAGTCCGAAATACAATCTTATAACGTCCGCTTCTCTAGGAGTTAAAGTTTCAAGGGCACGTTCTATTTCTGTACGTAACGACTCGTGCAACAATTCCCTATCTGGATTTGGAGACTCGCCACTACGCAATACATCATAAAGGTTAGAATCTTCACCGTCGATCAATGGGGCATCCATAGATACATGTCGACCCGAGTTCTTCAATGATTGTTTTACGTCTTCTACCGTCATGTCCAATTCCTTGGCGATCTCTTCCGCAGAAGGTATACGCTCATGGGCTTGCTCCAAGAAGGCAAATGTTTTGTTGATCTTGTTTATAGATCCAATTTTGTTCAAAGGCAAACGAACAATACGGGATTGCTCTGCCAATGCCTGTAAAATAGATTGACGGATCCACCATACGGCGTAGGAGATAAACTTAAATCCCCGCGTTTCGTCAAAACGCTGTGCAGCTTTGATAAGACCAAGGTTTCCCTCGTTTATCAAATCCGGTAAAGTAAGTCCTTGGTTTTGGTACTGTTTAGCTACCGATACCACGAATCGGAGGTTGGCTTTTGTAAGTTTTTCAAGAGCGATCTGGTCGCCTGCCTTGATGCGTTGTGCCAACTCTACTTCTTCATCAGCGGTAATCAAATCTACTTTTCCAATTTCTTGTAAGTACTTGTCCAAAGATGCGGTCTCCCTGTTGGTGACCTGTTTAGTAATCTTAAGCTGTCTCATTAATCTAAATTAAGTTCAATCTGCATAGACTGCATATACTTATACGTTGAAATCTTTGAAATGTTACAAACGCGGTGAAAAAAAATGTTTTTTCCGTTGAAATACATAAAAAAAGCCCCAACTTAATTGTTGGGGCTTTTATTTTTGCCAAAAGATATATTAATCTCTTCTTGGTTTTCTATCGCGGTTACGGTCGTTATTTCTACGATCGTCTCTACGTTTGTCATCGCGAGGGGGTCTTTCCTTAAAACCTTCTGGTTTTGGTAAAAGAGCCTTGCGTGACACTTTTTCTTTTCTGGTTCTAGGATCTATACCAAAGTATTTTACATCAAAAACATCGCCCATGTTTACCACATCGGATACATTCTCGGTACGTTCCCATGCCAACTCAGATACATGTAACAGTACTTCGTTGCCTGGAGCCTCTGTGTATTCTACAACAGCACCAAAATCTAACATTTTGATTACCTTAACTTCGTATACACTTCCAACTTCTGGTTTGAACATCAAAGAATCGATTTTTGCCAATACGGCATCGATACCATTTTTATCGGTACCAAGAATTTCAACAATACCCTCTTCGGTAACAGGATCTTCATTGATAACAATAGTAGTGTCCGTTTCTTTCTGAAGTTCTTGTATTACTTTACCTCCAGGGCCAATTAAAGCACCTATGAATTCATTCGGAATTACACGGGTAACCATTTTTGGAGAGTGAGGTTTCACTTCTGGATTCGGTGCAGCAATAGTGTCGGTCAGTTTACCAAGTATATGCAAACGACCGTCTCTTGCCTGTTTCAAGGCATTTACCAATATTTCATAAGAAAGCCCCTTTACTTTAATGTCCATTTGGCAAGCAGTAATACCGTCTGCCGTACCTGTAACTTTAAAGTCCATGTCTCCTAGGTGGTCTTCATCGCCCAAGATGTCTGAAAGTACCGCGTACTTGCCACTTTCGGTATCGGTAATCAATCCCATGGCAATACCGGAAACGGGTTTTTTCAACTGAACCCCGGCGTCCATCAATGCCATTGTACCGGCACATACGGTAGCCATGGAAGAAGAACCGTTAGATTCCAATACTTCCGAAACAACACGTACAGTATATGGGCAATCGTCTGGAACCATACCTTTTAACGCACGTTGTGCCAAGTTTCCGTGTCCTACTTCTCTACGAGAGGTACCACGAATAGGTCTAGCTTCTCCGGTTGAGAAAGGAGGGAAGTTGTAATGTAAATAGAAACGCTCTTCACCTTCGTGTGATGGCATATCTATTTGGTTGGAATCTCTTGAGGTTCCTAAGGTTACAGTAGCTAAAGCTTGGGTCTCACCTCTGGTGAATATAGAAGATCCATGTGTTGATGGCAAGTAGTCCACCTCGCACCAGATAGGTCTAATTTCATTTGTTTTACGACCGTCTAAACGTAAACCTTCGTTTAGGGTTAGGTCTCTTACCGCAGCTTTTTCGGCCTTGTAAAAATATTTAGAGATCAAAGAACCGTATTCTTCTTGTTCTTCTTCAGAAAAAGAAGCGATTACCTCTTCTTTGATGGCTTCGAACGCCGCTGTTCTTTCGTGTTTGGCAGAACCTGCTTTTGCAATGGCATATACCTTATCGTAAGTTAGGTCATGCACTTTTTTCTCTAGTTCTTCGTCTTCTCTTTCGGGTTCGTACTCACGAACTTCTTTTTTACCGAAAGCTTCGGCCAATCGTACTTGTGCCTCGCATTGTACTTTAATGGCTTCATGTGCAAATTTGATAGCTTCGGTCATTTCTTCTTCTGAAATCTCTTTCATTTCGCCTTCCACCATCATTACAGAATCTGCAGATGCGCCAATAACCATATCTATATCACTTTCTTCCAACTGGGCAAAAGACGGGTTGATGATGAATTCACCATTAATACGTCCAACCCTTACTTCTGAGATAGGACACTCAAAAGGAAAGTCTGATAATTGAATGGCCGCCGAAGCAGCTAAACCTGCCATGGCATCTGGCATCACCTCTGGGTCATGAGACATTAACTGGATCATAACCTGGGTTTCTGAATGGTAATCTTTTGGGAATAATGGACGTAGAACACGATCCACTAAACGCATGGTCAATACTTCACCATCACTTGGTCTGGCCTCTCTTTTGAAAAAACCTCCGGGGTAACGGCCAGCTGCCGCAAATTTTTCACGGTAATCAACTGTTAGTGGAAGAAAATCCACATCAGATTGTTTGTAGTTGGAAACAACTGTACATAATAACATACATTTTCCCGATTGTACAACAACAGAACCATGGGCCTGTTTTGCCAATTTTCCGGTTTCGATAGAAATTTCTCTACCGTCACCAAGGTCAATGACCTCTCTAAATACTTTTGGAATCATAAATTTTGATTAAAACCTGTATGTTTACAGGCTTGTTAAACAATGGTCTTTCCGACACTTTTTTGTGGTCGGAGTTGTTGTTGTGTTGTTGTACGGACCAATGAAAAACTAAGTGTAGCTTTTTGTGATTGTCCTTTTTTAATTCTTGGACATGAATTTTCTTTAAAAAAAGGGGATAGTTAACTATCCCCTTTAGAATTCTTATTTTCTAATACCAAGCTCTTTTATAAGCTCTCTGTATTTTACAATATCTTTTTTGATCATATAATCAAGAAGACTTCTTCTTTTACCCACAAGTTTTACCAACGAACGCTCTGTGTTGTAATCTTTGTGATTCTTCTTTAAGTGATTTGTCAAATGATTGATACGGTGTGTAAACAATGCAATCTGACCTTCGGTAGAACCTGTGTTCTCCGCTTTTCCGCCGTATTTTTTAAAAATTTCGGCCTTAACTTCTTTCGTTAAATACATTCCAATATTGTTTTAAATGATTTTTATGTATCCGATTGATTTTCAATCAGGGCGCAAAGATAGGTCTTTTTTAGAATTTGAACTAATTTTTTGTGATTAAGCAGTTTCTTCTATTTTACGTACCGGATTATTTTGAATAAGGTCAATGTAAAGGTTAATGTTCTTTTTTAGATTTTTTCTATGAGATATAAAATCTAAAAATCCATGTTCCAGCAAAAATTCTGAAGATTGGAAACCTTCGGGCAATTCTTTCCCGGTGGTGTCCTTTACAATACGTGGACCTGCAAAACCGATCAATGCACCTGGTTCGGCAATATTAATATCGCCCAACATTGCATATGAAGCGGTGGTGCCCCCTGTGGTGGGGTCGGTACACAAAGAAATGTAAGGCAATCCGGCATCGGCCAGTTGTGCTAGTTTTACAGATGTTTTTGCCAATTGCATAAGCGATAGGGCCGCTTCCATCATTCTGGCACCTCCAGATTTGGATATCATGACAAACGGCACTTTCTTTTTAATGGCATAGTCGATACCTCTGGCGATCTTTTCGCCTACCACACTACCCATAGAGCCTCCGATAAAGGCGAAATCCATACAGCAGATAACGATATGTTTGCCAAGAGATTTTCCGTAGCCGGTTCTTACGGCATCTTTTAACCCTGTTTTCTTCTGGGCTGCTTTAAGCCTTTCGCTGTACTTTTTGGTATCCTCAAATTTTAAGGGGTCTTTTGATGATAGTTTTGCGTCTAGTTCAGTGAACTTGTTATCATCAAAAAGTATTTCGAAATACTCTTTACTTCCAATTCTTACGTGATAATCGTCCTCTGGGCTTACATAAAAGTTTTTGGCCAATTCCTCGGATTCTACGATCTTTCCTGTGGGGGACTTATACCATAATCCCTTTGGCGTGTCCTTTTTTTCTTCCGTAGAAGTCTGAATCCCTTTTTCCTTTCTTTTAAACCAAGCAGTCATGTCTTCCATTAAAGGTTTTTGTTTCCGAATTAAAGCGTGTCTATATTGTTTAAATCTTCAAAAGCCTTTTTCAAACGCTCTACGAATGCATTTTCACCTTTTCTTAACCATACTCTAGGGTCATAGAACTTTTTGTTGGGCTCGTCTGCTCCCTTGGGGTTTCCGATTTGAGATTGTAGATAGTCTTTGTTATCCTGAATGTAATCTCTTACCCCGGCTAAAAAGGCGTACTGTAAATCTGTATCAATGTTCATTTTAATTACACCGTAGCTGATACCTTCCCTTATTTCCTCGACAGAAGATCCTGATCCGCCATGGAAAACAAAGTCAATATGGTTATGGCCTACGCCATATTTTTTAGAAATATATTCTTGTGAGTTTTTAAGGATTTTCGGGGTAAGTTTTACGTTTCCGGGTTTGTACACCCCGTGAACGTTTCCGAAAGCGGCGGCTATTGTAAATCTATGGCTAACTTTAGATAGTTCTTCATAAGCATAGGCTACTTCTTCTGGTTGTGTGTATAATTTAGAGTCGTCCACATCTGAATTGTCAACGCCATCTTCCTCTCCTCCGGTAATACCCAACTCTATTTCCAGGGTCATTTCCATTTTGCTCATTCGTTCAAGGTATCCTTTGCAAATTTCAATGTTTTCCTCGATTGGCTCTTCAGATAGGTCGATCATGTGCGAGCTGAACAATGACTTACCTGTTTCTGCATAGTGTTTTTCACTGGCATCTAACAAACCGTCTATCCATGGTAATAGTTTTTTTGCACAGTGGTCGGTATGTAAGATAACGGTAGCTCCATAAGCCTCTGCTAATTGGTGTACATGTTTTGCTCCTGCAATGGCACCTTGAATGGCGGCATTTTGCCCTTCGTTAGAGAGTCCTTTTCCGGCATTGAACTGAGCCCCGCCATTAGAGAATTGTATGATTACGGGAGCGTTTAAACTAGCGGCTGTTTCTAAAACTCCATTTATTGTGTTAGATCCTATAACGTTAACCGCAGGTAGCGCAAAGCCTTTTTCTTTTGCATATTTGAAAATATCTTGAACTTGGTCTCCGGTAGCAACACCAGGTTTAATATTATGAGCCATAATCTTTTGGTCTATTTAGTTTCTATAAATTGAGAAACAAAAGTAATAAAACAATTGTACTTAAAAGGGATAGTTAATACCAATTTGTAAAACCGAATTGGCAAAATTATAATCTCTAAACCACCTTTTTGATTGTATTTCGGCCGGATTATATGTTTTGAACCCTAAATCTAGCCTAAAAAGAAAATAGGTAAAATCGTAACGGATACCAAAACCTGTACCAAGCGCTATGTCTTTTAAAGATTCGAGCCCATTAAAGGTGGCGTCTTCATTATCTACGTCATCGAATACGTTCCATATATTGCCCGCATCGGCAAATACGGCACCGTTTAAATCTCCGAACAAAGGAAATCTATATTCTAGGTTAAAGGCAAGTTTTAGGTTGGCTTCATTATAATCGTTTAAGGCGGAAGTTCGTCCTGGGCCCAATGAATAAGGGTACCAGGCCCTATTGTCATTGGATCCCCCTGCAAAATAACTTTTTATGAAAGGAATATTGGTTGAGTTGCCGTAGGGTATGGCAATGCCAAAAAAGGTTCTTACGGCCAATACGTTAGATCTCGAAAGATCCCAATACTTTACATAATCAAATTCCGTTTTAACATACTGGGAAAAAGGTACGCCGAAAACCAAAAGTTGTTCGTCGTCATTTTCGTTGAAAGGTATTATGCCCGACAGGGCCGATAATAGGTTTCCGGCACCCTCCACTTTAAAACGGAACTGATAAAAATTATTGTCAAGTATACCGTCTCTATTGTTTTTGTTGAAAGTATAGTTGGTGGTAAAGATCAGGTTGTTTTCCGTTAATCTTTCCTCTCTTTCGTTGATACTTTTTACGTCGTCATAATCATCTTCTGTTAACCCTGTGGAGGAAACGGGTATGACTCCGTTTAGTACATCGTTTATAAATCCGGTCGTTCCTGCGGTGACACCGTCTTCTATCTCTGTAGGTGTGGTTAGGTCATTGTCTTCGTTAAAATAGGAAGGGTTTACGGATATATCCTCGTCGGTGGCAATTTCGTTTAATTGATTGTAGGTAGTGGTGTAAACGTCAAAAAAACGTTCTGGGTTTACATTTCTTACATACTGTATGTTCAGAAGTTCAATGGCATGCTTCTTAAAATTGTTGGGAGACCAATTGTATCCAAGAACACTACTGAGTGTTTGTTTGTCCAGTCCTATGTTTTTCTGAAAACTGGTGCCAATTGCGATTCTGGTTTTAGGTAAGGTATAGTTCGGAATGATTTTCGTAGTTCTAATAAAAGGAAACCATATTCTTGGAAAATCCAAGGTTATCTCACCTCCGATTTCGGAAAAATAATCTTCCTGATACGTTTCGCTACTTAAAAGACCAAATGTTCCATCGGCAGATAAGCTTAGGTTTTCGGCGCCTTTAAAAATGTTTCTAATCAGTAGTGAAGCGCCCATTCCAACCCCAATTTTTCGTAGGTTGGATCTACTAACTTCAAAGTTGGTGCCTAAAGAATACTTGGGTTTAGGAGCCAAATAAATATTGGTGTTCACATAATTTTCGGTGCTGTCCTCTTCAAAGATTACGTTGGGGTATTTAAAAATATTTAGACTGTTCAATTGCTTGGTAGTTCTAATTTTATCTATATCCCTATAAATACTGTCGCTTTTAAAGAAAATGGCATCGTCCAATGTTTTTGCTTTGATCTTGAATTTTCCCGTATAGTAAATATCTAGGTCTTTGTAAAAGATCGTGTCGGTTATGGTGTTATCTTCTTTGGATAGGTAGTTGGTGTAAACATTTATCCTGTTTATTTTTTCAACTTTGTATTCAGAAGTGGTTACCTCGTTTTCGCCCCTCTTTTTAAGGTTTCCAATGTTAAGGTTTATATTCATTTTTTGGTCGTCGGCACTTCTGACAGTGTCTCTTTCTATATCAAAAGTGATAGAGCTTTCCTGAAAGTTGCGAATACCGCTATTTCTGAATACGCTTGTTAACCTTTCACGCTCGTTGTTGAAATTGTCCAGGTCAAATCGCTCTCCCTTTTTTATAAAGGTTTCTTGGGCGTTAAGAAAATACAGAGAATCTATGGCTTTTGACGAAATGTCATTTGAAATGGAATCTATTACATAGGGTTTTCCTAAAGTAATTTTATAATCGACTTTTACCTTTTTGTTTTGATCTGTAGAGTCTATGGTGTATGTAGTACTATTGTTGAAGTACCCTTTACTATTGTAATAGGCGCTTAACCGTTCCAGCGTTTTTCTGGTCTTGGTAGTGTCTAAAATAACGGGGGCTTCCCCAATGTCCTTTAGCCAAAGACTTAGTCCTTTTACAAGAAAGGACTCGCCCAGGCGGTCTACCTGTTTTTCAGATAGTAGGTTCGTGAGCCTTTTTTTTCGGTTAGGTTTTTTGTACAACCATGCTTGGTATAAAGAATCTGGATTTTCTTTGGCAAGGTTGTACAGGTTTAGTCTTAGGGGATACCCTAACAGACGTGTGTTCGATTTTTGATATATAAGACTTCTGACATCTTCGTTCTTTATCTTGGCGGAATCTACAAGTATGGTGTTCTTAACGATCAAGTACTCGTTGTCCTCAACCTTTTTTAGAGAGTTGCAAGAATAAGTGATTATTGCCAGTAGCAAGATTAAGCTTATTTTAGCTATGTAGTTTTTATAGCATGCTACCGTTTTCATAGAAATCAAAAATACATTATTTGAATGGTTGTTAAAAGTGAATTGAAACTTATAAAAAACCTACAGCAAAAAAAATACCGAAATGAGCACGGGCTATTTGTAGTAGAGGGAAAAAAGACAGTGGAAGAATTGTTAGAGTCCGATTTTAGGTTGTATAAATTATTTTTAACAAAGAAAAACATTGATTTTGTAAATGTAGAAAATGTAGCGATAATATCGGAAAAAGAGTTAAGGCAAATGAGTAGCCTTAAAAATCCGAACGGTGTGTTGGGGGTATTCTATAAAAGGGATAGTCCGGGGATGGTATCCGACGATTGGGTCGTAATGTTGGACGGGGTGCAGGATCCCGGTAACATGGGTACCATTATTAGACTCTGCGATTGGTTCGGGATAAAAACGTTGGTTTGTTCTCTGAACACGGTAGATTGTTATAATCCCAAGGTGTTGCAGGCGACGATGGGTTCTATAGCAAGAGTGGCTGTTATTTATACCGATCTAGAGACTTACCTTGTATCTAACGAGTTGCCCGTGTACGGTACTTTTATGGATGGTAACAATGTTTATAAAAATAGGTTGCCGGAAAAAGGAGTGTTGGTCATGGGGAACGAGGGTAACGGTATATCTGAACGCGTTCAAAATTTTTGTACTGGAACTTTGTCTATCCCCCAGTTTAATAAGAATACGGCAGAAAGTTTAAACGTGGCCACGGCCACGGCAATTTTATTGAGTGAGATCAGAAGAGGGTAGTTTTCTTTCTTTTTATTATTCAAAAGTGAAATTTATGAATATACCCCGAGTCTTTAAGGCGTCAATATTGCCAGTCCATGGGCTGTTGGGGTCATTGTCCCTTACCAGTTCGTCCGTTAGTGCAAAAACTCCCCGTATGGATGGGCTAAATTTGAAATACTCCAAATAAAAGTCGATGCCAAATCCCAGTTCATAATTGTGGACGCTCTTTTTCATTCTAAATGTTCCGGCGCTGTTATCGTCCAAGCTGTCTTCGTTGCTTCCCAAATTCATAGTTGTAGATACTCCTCCTATCAAGAAAGGTTTCCAGTTCCCTAATCTTTTAGCGCTTACTTTTAAGAGCAAAGGAAAGTTGATATAAGTAGATCTTACTTCTCTAATGGCATCGTTTTCCTCTGTAAATCCGGGGAAACCCATGGTCCTGGATGTATAATGTAATCCTGGTTCAAAACGAAGGTCCATAAAATCGTTCAATCGCATTTCACCTATAAGGCCCACATTGAAGCCTATACTTTTGCTTACCAGTATATCTTGATAGTTTTCTTTGTATTCGAACTTAAAATCGTATTGGTTAAAACCCAAAAAATAACCCCAGTTAAGAAATTTTTTGTCTTCGTTCTCAAGATTCAAAATAGGGTCTTCATTGAACTGTGCGTTTAATGATGGTGTTAATAACAAAACCCCAAAACATATTAAAAACCATTTCTTCATTTAGCTATCTATCAATTGTTACCATAGATCTTAAGGTATAGAACCAAGCATAATTTAACCGTTAATCAGCTTTTTTAGCAACGTAAATTGATGCTACCCCAAATGTTTGGGGTTTGTTGGTTACATCTATAAACCCAATTTTGCGCAAAATATTGTTGAAGTTTTCTCCATATGGAAATGCTGCCGCCGATTCGCTTAGGTAACCATAAGCGGAATTGTCTTTAGAAAAAATCTTTCCGATGGTCGGTAGAATGTATTTGGTATAAAAATGATAACCTTGTTTATAAGGTGTTTTGGTAGGTACAGAGGTTTCTAAAACTACCAATGTGCCTTTGGGTTTAAGTACCCTGAGTATTTCTGAGAGCCCTTTTTCAAGATTTTCGAAATTTCGAACACCAAAAGATACGGTCACGGCATCGAAAGAGTTGTTTTCGAATGATAGGTTTTCGCTGTCGCCTACTATCATTTCAATAGTTTCGCTAAGCTCTTTCTGTTGAATTTTTTCTTTTCCAACATTTAGCATTCCAGGTGATATGTCGAGCCCTATTATATTTTTGGCCCCCGTTTTGACCATGGCAATGGCCAAATCTCCTGTCCCGGTAGCGATGTCCAAAATAGTGTTGGGTTGTTCTTTTTTTAAAATGGAGACAACCCTTTTGCGCCATTTTACGTCTATGCCAAACGAAATAACACGGTTGAGCCCATCATAGTCAGTGGAAATGGTATCGAACATTTGGGTTACTTGTTCTTTTTTTCCGAGATGGGAATCTTTATATGGGATAACTTTTTTGGGCATCGGTGAAATTTTCAGCAAAGATACGATATAGGTAGGGCTTTCGTAAAATTTTGCGGTTATGTTATGAGGGGGTGGGGGTTTAAAACACTGAAAATAAATTGAAACCTAATAAAATTATGTAATTTTGTCGCAAAATAATTGCCCGCTTATGAAATTAGTTGTTTGTCACTTGATTTGATAAGCTATAGTTTTTGTTTCTAACTTTCATTCAAGGCAACCTAAGATATTAAATGAAAATAATAATTGCCGGGGCTGGTGAGGTCGGATTTCATTTAGCTAAATTACTCTCGTACGAATCTCAGGACATTACGTTGATAGATACTGATAAAGAGAGTTTGGCTTATGCTGACAACCATCTGGATATAAGGGTTTTAAAAGGGGATGCTACGTCCATTTCCCTATTAAAGGATGCATCTGTGCAAGATTCTGATTTGGTAATTGGTGTAACTTCTTCCGAAACTACCAATATTACCTTGTGTATGCTAGCCAAACAGTTGGGGTGTAAGCGTACTATTGCCAGAATTTCGAATACAGAGTTTATTAAGAATAAAGAGCTGCTTAAGTTTTCCGATTTAGGTATAGACGAGCTAATATCACCCGAGGCGTTGGCCGCCACTGAGATTCAATTGTTGTTGAACAAATCGGCTTTTAACGATACATATGAATTTGAGCAGGGAGAATTGATCATGGTTGGGGTGTCTTTAATGAAGTCTGCCCCTTTTGTGGGTAAAACGGTCAAAGAGGCGGCTAAAATATTCCCGAAATTACATTTCATAGCTATTGCATTGCAACGGAGTGGTACACAATATACCGTTATACCCAAAGGTGATACTTTGTTCAAAGAAGGTGATCAGGTGTATTTTATTACGGTAAAAAAAGGAGTCGATGAATTGTATAAGCTTACTGGAAAGAAAAAGGCGGCGATAAAGAACGTTATGATCTTGGGCGGTAGCAAGGTTGGTTATAAAACGGCCAGGGATTTATGTAAAAGTAAATTCAATGTAAAACTCATAGAAAAGAATAAGGAAAAGGCCTTTGATTTGGCAGATGAGTTGCCAAATGCACTTGTAATTAACGGCGATGGTAGAAATGTGGAACTTTTAGAAGAAGAGAGTTTAGAGTCCATGGACGCCTTTATTGCGGTTACCGGAAATTCTGAGACCAATATCATGTCTTGCCTAGTGGCAAAATCCAAGTTTATTAAAAAGACGATAGCCTTGGTAGAGAATATGGATTATTTTCAATTGTCGCAATCTATAGGTATAGATACGTTGATCAATAAAAAACTTTTAGCGGCCAATAATATTTTTAGACATATAAGAAAGGGTGAGGTAGTGGCCCTAATGCGTTTAAACAACCTTAATGCCGAGATTTTAGAGTTTGTTGTCAAGAAAAATTCTAAAGTTGCGGGCTCAACCATTAAAGATCTTGATTTTCCTGAAAATGCCAATATAGGTGGGGTAGTGAGGGATGGAGAAGGAATTATTGCTCTTGGTGGTTTTGAAATTAAAGAGGGGGATCGCGTGGTGGTCTGTTGCCACCCGGAACAAATTCCCAAAATAGAACGAATGTTTCTGTAGATGCGCTTAAATTCAAAGATCATATTTCATTTGATGGGGCTGTTGCTGCTCTTCAATGGGGCATTTATGCTTTTGGCGGCACTGGTGAGTGGTATATATAAAGATGGGGCTACCTTGAGTATAATGTTGTCATCCGTGGCAACTATGTTTGCAGGCGTGTTTGCCATGTACTATACGAGGGGGCATAGAAAGGAAGTAAAACAAAGGGAAGGGTATATCATAGTTACTTTCGGATGGATCGTAATGTCTGTTTCTGGGATGTTGCCTTATATATTTTCAGATTCTATTCCAGATATTACGAACGCATTTTTCGAAACTGTTTCCGGTTATACCACCACCGGGTCATCTATATTGGATGATATTGAATCTTTACCGGAAGGCATTCTTTTTTGGAGGAGCCTCACCCATTGGATCGGGGGTATGGGTATTATTGTTTTGGCTATAGCCATTCTTCCTCTCTTGGGTATTGGGGGTATGCAGTTGTTTTCTGCCGAGGCCCCTGGTCCAAGTTCAGATAAACTACATCCGCGAATTACCGATACGGCCAAAAGACTGTGGTTCATATATCTTGGCTATACGGTTGCCGAAACCATACTTCTTAAACTTGCGGGCATGTCTTTCTTTGATGCGGTAAACCATGCTCTGGCTACATTGTCCACAGGTGGGTTTTCTACAAAGAATGCGAGTCTGGCGTATTGGAACGATCAACCGCTTATACAGTATATTGTAATATTTTTTATGTTCTTGGCTGGTAGTAATTTTGTGATGAGCTACTTTGCCTTTAAGGGAAAAGTGCAGAGAATTTTGCAGGACGAGGAGTTAAGATATTACACAGTATTGGTAATTCTTTTTACTGCTATAGTTTCTTTGGTCGTGTATTACCAAGCAAATATTACGGAACTTACGCCTGGTTACCCTATGGTTTTAGGAAAAGCTGAAAGTGCTTTTAGGCATGGATTGTTTCAGGTAATATCGGTGATTACTACGACAGGTTTCGTTAGTGCCGATTTTACGCAGTGGACCCCATTTTTGAAAGTTTTCTTCTTTTGTTTGTTTTTTATGGGCGGGTCTGCGGGCTCCACTGCCGGAGGTATTAAAGTTATGCGGCACCTTCTGATACTAAAAAATGGTATTCTTGAATTTAAAAGGACTTTGCATAGCAATGCAATTATTCCGGTGAGGTATAACAATAGAACAGTGAAAGAAAAGATAGTCTATAATATTATAGGTTTCTTCGTACTATATATGTTGTTATTTGTAATAGGTGCCTTGGTATTGGGCTTTTTAGGGCTGGATTTTGAGTCTGCCGTTGGGGGTGCTGCATCCTCTCTTGGTAATGTTGGTCCTGCCCTTGGTATTTTAGATCCGGTCAGTAATTACAATGGCTTGCCCGTTTTGGCAAAATGGTGGTGCGCTTTTCTGATGCTTGCCGGAAGATTGGAGCTTTTTACCGTACTTATTTTATTAACACCCTATTTCTGGAAAAGAACATAAAAGACGATACCCGATAAGAATATGGTATATTTCTTTAAACAAAAAGCCCTTGGATACATCCAAAGGCTTTTTGTTTATAAATCCCATTTACTTTCCCTTAAGAAAGTGAGGCTTTAATTCTTTTAACGGCTTCCTCTATTTCCTTGACCGATGCTGCATAAGAAATACGAATGCAGTTACCATTGCCAAAAGCGTCACCGGTAACTGTAGCAACATTGGCGTGTTCCAATAAATACATGGCAAAATCAGAGGCATTGTTGATTTTAACACCGTTCAGGGTTTTTCCAAAGTAAGCGGTTACATCGGGGTAGACATAAAACGCACCTTCTGGTTCGTTACATTTAAAACCGTCTATATTGTTTAATAGGCCTAGAATTAACTTTCTACGCTCTTTAAACTCGTCTACCATGTATTTTATCCTTTCGGGAGATTCCTCTAAGGCGGTAATTACTGCTCTTTGGGCAATACAGTTGGCACCACTGGTTACTTGGCCTTGCAATTTGTTACATGCTCTGGCTATATATGTGGGGGCTCCGATATATCCTATTCTCCAACCGGTCATGGCAAAAGCTTTGGCTACACCGTTTACGGTAACCGTGCGGTCATACATATCCTCAAACTCGGCCATAGAGGCGTGTTCTGTAACTCCATAATTTATGTGCTCATAAATTTCGTCGCTTACCACGACGATGTCCGGATACTTTTGTAGTACATCGGCTAGTGCCCTAAGCTCTTTTTTGCTATAGATAGATCCACTGGGGTTACAAGGGGAACTATACCATAACATTTTTGTTTTTGGGGTAATGGCAGCTTCCAGCTGCTCAGGAGTCATTTTAAAGTCGTTCTCTAGGGAAGTTGGTACTTCTACCGGTACCCCGTCCGCTAGTTTTACAATATCTGCATAGCTAACCCAGTAAGGGCAAGGTAAGATCACTTCATCGCCTTTGTTCAACACAGCTTGGGCCACGTTGTACAGCGATTGTTTTGCTCCTGTGGAAACTACAATTTGTGGGGCTTCATAAGTTAGTCCGTTATCTCTTTTAAACTTTGTGATAATGGCATTCTTCAGTTCCACATATCCGTCTACAGGGGTATAGGAGTTGTAGTCTTCGTTTATGGCCTTTATGGCCGCCTCCTTTATATAGTCGGGAGTGTTAAAATCTGGCTCACCTAGGCTCAGACCAATAATATCCTTGCCGGCAGCTCTTAATTCACGGGCCTTTGCGGCCATTTCCAGTGTTGCGGAAGGAGTTAGACTGTTAATCCTGTCCGAAAGTTGATTGCTCATGTCCAAATATAAAATTACTAGTACTGTAAAGAAGGCTGTTTGCCTAATTCCTTTAAATGTTTGAAGTGCGAAATTATGGCTTTTCTAGTAGTTTTATACTCGTGATATGGTAAATTAAACTCTTTTGCGGTCTGTTTCACAATTTTTGAAATATTTGTGTAATGAACATGACTGATATTGGGGAAAATATGATGTTCCACTTGATGGTTTAAGCCCCCTGTGAACCAATTTATAATTTTGTTTTTGGTGCCAAAGTTAACCGTTGTAAACAATTGGTGTATTGCCCAGGTATTTTTCATATTTCCGCTTTCGTCGGGTAGTGGTGTGTCGGCAGGGTCAACAATGTGAGCCAATTGAAAAACGACACTTAATATAACACCTGCTACATAATGCATTATAAAGAACCCGATAAGAATTTTCCACCACGCAATGTCCAGAATCAACATAGGGAGCACGATCCAAATGGTAGCATAAAGAATTTTTGTGATAATCAGGGTGCTCCAGTTAATAGTGGCACTTGGTAATTTGCCATAAGATAGCTTTCTCTTCATATACCGGTACATTTGCTGAAAGTCTGTGGTAATGGCCCAATTAAATGTTAATAGGCCGTATAGGAAAACAGAATAGAAGTGTTGAAACTTATGGTGTTTCTTCCACTCCGCGTGCTTCGAGAACCTAAGAATCCTGCCAGCTTCCATATCTTCGTCATGTTCGTGAATATTGGTGTACGTATGGTGCAATACATTATGTTGTACTTGCCAATTGTAAACATTGCCGGCCAATATGTATATGCTACTGCCCATAATTTTGTTGACCCATTTCTTGTTGGAATATGAACCATGGTTGCCGTCGTGCATAACATTCATTCCGACACCGGCCATACCAATACCCATAACGATGGTTAAGAGTACATTGGCCCATGTTGGTAAACCTAATGTAAGTATCAGAAAATATGGGGCCAAGAACAAAGTAAACATGATGACCGTCTTTAGGTGTAGTCGCCAGTCACCTGTCTTTTTTATATTGTTTGTTTTAAAGTAATCGTTGACCCTTCCGTTTAGGGTCTTAAAAAATTGTGCAGAATCTTTTCTTGCAAATCGAATGGTTTTTTTTTCCATATTCGGTAATCTTAATTTCAATATTGTTGTGCAAATGGAATCTTAATAATTTGGTAGGTCAATTAAAAAAGAAATCTTTGCAATATGAATATACTAATTTAATAATTCTACAAATATAAGGATGACAGCTGAAACCATTTTCCAATATTTTCCCAATTTATTGGATGAACAACAAAAACAAATAGCTCAGTTGGAGGAGCTTTATAAGGATTGGAACCAAAAAATAAATGTGGTATCAAGAAAAGATATAGATGAACTCTATCTAAGACATGTATTACATTCTCTGGGTATAGCCAAAGTACAGGAGTTTAAGGATGGTTGTGAGGTTATGGATGTTGGAACGGGCGGTGGGTTTCCGGGTATACCTTTGGCCATACTGTTTCCGAACGTTCAGTTTACCTTGGTCGATTCGATCGGTAAAAAAATTAAGGTTGTCGATGAGGTCGTTGAGGGGTTGGGCCTAAAAAATGTAAAAACTATCAATGCAAGGGTAGAGGAAGTTCCTGGTCAATTCGATTTTATAGTGAGTAGGGCTGTGGCCGTTATGCCAACTTTTGTTCATTGGGTAAAAGGGAAAATAAAAAAAGAATCGGCTCACCAACGCCGAAATGGAATATTGTATTTAAAAGGAGGGGATCTAGAGGATGAGTTGAAAGATTATAAAACGGTCGAGGTGTATAACTTGATCGATTATTTTAACGATGATTTCTTTGAGACCAAGAAGGTGGTCTATCTCCCGTTAAAATATAAAGGATAATCGATATTTTAAAGGCTAAGTAGGTTGTAATAGCACTTGCGATACCTTTTTGTATAGGTTTTTATTTGGCTCCAATAATGTATATGAAAACATATTATATGAAGTTTAAGGCTTTTGTATAGTTTGTACAGAGTCATGGAAGTTAAGTTTAAGGGTTAAACTGTTTGTATTAACTTTACGATTAGTTAACGTTAAATTTACATATAAATTGTGTGATACCATAATTTTTGAGTTTTAATTGTCTTGGTATCAATTATTTATTTTTCTCAAAAAAGAGATTTGAAGGGGTCCGGTTTTATTGGTCTATGTAAAAAAAGGGCGCCATGCGCCCTTTTTTATGATTTTAAATCTTATCTGCTCCAAGGGGGTACTACACCGTTTGATCTGGCATAAGCTATTAATTGCCCTTTATGTTCGCCGTTGTGTTCCATGATTACCAAAAGGCCACCAATTTTATTCATTTTTGCAAAGCCAAAATCAACTTCGTCGTTCAATTGGTCGTTTTCTACTTTTGTAATTTTTTCCAAAACAAACTCGTTGGATTTTTTGAGGGCCTCGATAATGTTCTCTTTTCCCGTTATTTTTTCCAAGGTCATGATGTCAACGTCCTCGGGAGGTGCGAAGCCCATTTTTGAGGCGATGAAATAGTTGGAACTTGCTACATGTAACAATGCTTCTCCTACGGAATAGATGCCTTCAGAGGGTCTCCAATTGTACTGGTCTTCAGAAAAAGCTTCTGCCAATTGTATAACTTGGGCCTGGTTTCCTTTTAATACACCATATATGGTGTTCTGTGCTAACTTGTCTTGGGCGTAACTTAAGGTTGTTGCCGTTAGAACAAATAGTAATATTGATAATTTTTTCATTTTAAATAAGTTCTGAATGATTAAAGGCCTTGACGGATTTTCCGTCAAGGCCTTTCAATTTAGAAAAAATATTATAACTATTTATGTTTGGTAATTAATTTAACATCAGGTAGTTATCCTAAAAATGGGTAACGATAGTCAACAGGGGTTACAAATGTTTCTTTTATCAATCTTGGGGAAACCCATCTCAATAAATTTTGTGCCGAACCGGCCTTGTCGTTTGTGCCTGAAGCTCTTGCTCCTCCAAAAGGTTGTTGGCCAACGACCGCACCGGTTGGTTTGTCATTTATATAGAAGTTACCTGCGCTATTTTGTAAAGCTTTGGTAGCTTCGTCGATAGCGTACCTATCTTGTGATAGAACAGCTCCGGTTAAAGCGTATTCAGAAGTACTGTCTACTAGTTTCAACGTGTCGCTCCAGTCTTTGTCCTCGTATACGTAAATGGTAACTACAGGGCCAAAAAGCTCTGTTTCCATTGTGGTGTAATTAGGGTCTGTAGTCAAGATTACGGTAGGCTCTATAAAGTAACCTTTCGATTTATCGTAGTTGCCTCCCACGATGATTTCCGCATCTTTATCCGCTTTTGCCTGGTCTATATACTTTGCAAGTTTGTCAAAAGAACCTTCATGGATCACGGCTGTTATAAAGTTACTCATATCCTCTGGAGAACCTGGTTTGTTAAACGATTCTACATCTTTCTTCACTAATTCCAGAATCTCTTGTGAAGTGGATTTTGGTAGGTATACACGAGATGCCGCACTACATTTTTGTCCTTGAAACTCAAAGGCTCCTCTGGTGATAGCGGTGGCTACTTGTTTGGTGTTTGCAGAAGGGTGTGCGATTATAAAATCTTTACCTCCGGTTTCGCCTACAATTCTTGGGTATGTTTTGTAGGTGTGTATATTGTTTCCGATTTGTTTCCAAAGTTCTTTGAAAACGTGGGTGGATCCCGTGAAATGTATTCCTGCAAAATCAGGACTTGCCAATATGGTTTCGGTAATCATTACGGGGTCCCCGTATACTACGTTTATTACTCCGTCGGGAAGACCGGCTTCTTTAAAGATATCTACGATTACCTTTGCGGAAAAAATTTGACTGTCACTTGGTTTCCAGACGACAACATTTCCCATCATTGCTGCGCTTGCTGGTAGATTACCTGCAATAGCTGTAAAGTTGAACGGAGTGATCGCATAAACGAAACCTTCTAAGGGTCTGTATTCTAAACGGTTCCAAATACCCTCGGCCGAATCTGGTTGCTCGGCATATATTTGAGACATATATTCCACATTGAACCTTAAGAAGTCGATCAGCTCACAAGCGGCATCTATTTCTGCTTGGTGTATGGTTTTTGATTGGGCTATCATGGTAGCCGCATTGATCTTTGCGCGATAAGGACCTGCAATTAGTTCCGCAGCCTTAAGAAAAACGGCAGCGCGTTGTTCCCAAGTCAAATTCGCCCAGGCATCCCTAGAATCCAAACAGTTGGAAATAGCTTCTTCAACATGTTTCTTTTCTGCCAGATGATATGTGCCCACAATATGTTGATGGTCATGAGGAGGGGACATGGGCTTGGTGTTGTTGGTTCGTACTTCTTTTGAGCCAATGTACATAGGTACATCAATTTGACCATTGTAGTATAATTTGTATTGCTTTAAAACTTCGTCACGCTCAGGAGTACCTGGAGCATAACTTTTAATTGGCTCGTTGATCGCGGCCGGGACTTGAAAAAAACCTTTTCCCATGGTCAATTATTTTTTATAAGATTAAAAGTTGACCAAATGTACTAAAAAGGGGGGTGGGCAAAAAACTAAAATAAGGTTAAAACAGATTAATTTAGGGCAAAAGGGGCGCTAAATTTAAAAGTGGGGATGTAAACCCTGAATCTTTCTCCCGTGGTGAAGTTTACCATGTTGTAGTGGCCTCTCATGGCCCCAATAGGGGAGGTTAGCAAACAACCGGAACTGTAGGTGTGTGAATCACCTGGCATGATTACAGGTTTTTTTCCTATGACTCCTTCTCCATCAAGGGTTTCTAAATCGTTCAATGAGTCGTAAATTCTCCAGTGGCGAGAGTTTAATTGTACGGAATCTTTGCTTTGGTTTTCAATAGTAATTGTATATCCAAAAGCATAATGCATCTTGTAATTTTTAAAGAAAGTACCTTCAAAATTAGTTTTGACCGATATTTTAATACCCTTTGTAACCTGTGTTGTCATGTGTCAGTATGTAAAAATGCTTCCTGTGATTAATAATACGGCTCCGATACTAGCTAAAATAACAAAAATAGTGTTTAAGAAAATGTATTTAACAATAGTTTTGAATCTGCCTTGTTGGTAGAAATTACGCATGGATTTGTACAGGTAAATTCCAAAAAGCAACACAAAAATTCCATTACTGTCAGTTCCGAAAACAACATCTATCAAATAGCTAATAATGAGCAATATAAAAAACAGTGATTGATTGTGGAAACTAAATATCAAATGATCGGTATAAGTGTAATTTTTTCTGATATATATCAGCCAAATGAAGATGGAGAACAACGGAAGGAAGAAAAATGTGGTAAACGGTAATTTGGAAAATAAAGAGCTCACGTAGGCACCTGGCTCTCTTTTTGCCTTTAGTAGGCTTTGAGTCATGTTAAACGCCAATCTGTTATTCAATGAGTTTTCTATGTTATACTTTTCTTCTGCTTCCTTATATGAATAGAGGGTATCTTTTTGTATTAAGGTCGAGAATATTTCCTGTTTTTTGAACAGAGCGGATATAAAGGATTTTTCAGAAGCTTCTTGGATCTCTTTCTTAGGGTCGGCCATGATGATGGAGTCCCTTATTCTGGTCTTTTCGTTGATCAGTTCTTCTAGTTTTAGGGAGTCTAGCTGTTTTATCAGTTTTTCTTTGTCAGCTTCTTGATCCCCAAAATCGTAGTCTTGGATCATGGAGCTTCCGAAATTTACGGGCAATTCGTTTGATTGTTGACCAAAACGGTCCAATTCTTCAAAATCTCCTGAAATTCCTATGAGTAAAAAATATATGATGGCTAGGCTTAAAAGAAACCGGAAAGGGTTGGTGTAAGAGACTCTTTTGCCTCCGATGTAATCTTTGGTAATCTTTCCCGGTCTTAATAATAAGGCGGTTAGGGTTTTAAGTAATTTGGAGTCGTAAGAAATAATGTTCGAAAAAAACTCTTCGAAAAAATCTTTTAAGGTCAACTTCTTGGTGCTATTTGCCTGCGAACAGTTTGGGCAATATTTGTCGCTCATGTCCAAAGGGTGTCCGCAATTTAAACATTCAACGCCACGGTGAATCAATTTATAGCGTCCCGCTGTGCGGACCTTTGTTTTGCTTTTCATTAGTGTTGGTGGTTGGTGCGCTTTGTTCGGGCTAGTTGCTAATGGTTCTTGAATTTGTAGAACCAATACCTATTATACTATCGTACATGTCCCCGAAATTTCTGTAATATACTAAAATAAGATAGTTGTTCTCCGTAAAATGAAAATTGCCACTGACCGTGTTCGTGTTTATTTCTCCTTCTTGATTCTTGGTAGCGTATTTGTAGTTGTAAAACCCTTGTTTGAGTTTTAGTGTGGCTTCCATCATGCCGTTTTTCTCATTGTACGTCATTTTATTTTCGTCTGTGAAGGCGTAATTGTTGTATTTGCCAAAAACATATACATCGTCCAGGGCCAAATCACGTGTATATGGCAGGCTAAAATGAACATAGGTGTATTCAGCTTCCCTAGAGGCATTGTCGCCCTGTAACGTTCTAATGGCGTAGTCGCCGTTAATATCGGGGAAATAAGTGTAGGGCTTGTTGTTTCTAAAAGAGTCGGCAAACAGGTAATGGTTGTAAAGTTCGCCTACTTCAATCCTAGAAATTTGTGCGCTTGGGGCTCTTAGGTCGCTGGTGTCAAAGAGTAAAAATTCGTTTCCGCCGTAAAACGATGTTTCTTGGTCGTACTTGTATACTAGCTCTTTGCCAAGTGTAAATTGTGGAGGTACATTATATATGGTATTGGGCCAAAAGTGATTTTGTATGATGGCCACCTTAATTTCTTTCTTGGGGTTTACCACATTGTAGCTTCCAGTGTTGACCGAGAACTGTACTACTTGCTTTTCGTTTAAAAATTGAAAATCACGAGATCTCTTTACACTGGCGTTTACCGTTACAATGTCTTTATATACAACAAAGCGCCTAGAGAATTGTAGTTCGTAATAGTTGTTGTAGACCTCTAAAATGTAATTACCGCTAACTTTTAGGCTAACATTGTCGTTTGGTATGGTTAGTTGGTAGTTAGAGTATGTTTCTAGCGTGTTGTAACTATTTTCGTAATTGGTGATGCGCTGGTTGTCTATGCCGTTCAGATACTGAGATTTTAACAGGTCGGATGGGGTCCAGTCGTAATTGCAATGCACTATTTTGTAATAATAATCCTGTTCGTTGGCCAATAAATCGTCGAATTCCAAAAAAATGGATTCCCCGATTTGTACTACTGGGAATTGGTCTTCCGTAGGTCCTTTAAATATAATAGACTTTATATTGCTTGGTGGGTTTACTTCTGTTTGTACTTGTGCTACAATGCTTTGCAGGCATAGAAGGCACCACGGTAGTTGTTTAAGAAATGAGCGCATATAACAGGTAATTTTGGGTTAAAGGTAAACAAAAAGGATGCCTAAAAAATTAACATCGGCAGAATGCCGAAATTATAGGTTAATTATTATGAAAACTTTTCAGTAAGTAGTAAATTCGCACCAAATTTTGTTAACCTAAGGTCTACAATAATATGTCAAAAGACATTCGAATAAAAAAAGGACTTAACATCAATTTGGTAGGTGCAGCGGAACTTACTACTTCTAAAGCGGTCCTGAGCAATGTGTATACTATAAATCTTGATGATTTTCATGGGATAATCCCAAAGCTTCTTTTAAAAGAAGGTGCGGAGGTGAAGACAGGTGAGGCTATATTTTACAATAAAAATATAGAGGATATGCATTTTGTCTCTCCTGTGAGTGGGGAGATAGTGGAAATTGTACGTGGGGCAAGAAGGCGAATTCTTGAAATTAAGATACTTGCGGACAAATCTCAGGATGTAGTTGAGCATAAGAAGCTTGATGTTGAAAAAGCGTCTAAAGAAGATGTAAAGGCTTACTTGCTTAAAGGTGGGTGTTGGCCATTTATAAAACAACGTCCTTATGATGTTGTTGCCAATCCCGATGCTACGCCAAAAGCTATTTTTGTTTCTGGTTATGCAAGTGCGCCCTTGGCAGCAGATTATGATTACGTGTTAAAGGGTAAAGAAGCTCAATTGCAGGCAGCGATTGCCGCATTGGGCAAAATGACCCCTGGGAAAATTCATGTGTCTGTTGGTAAAGATGGTAATTCTCCGTTGGCTGCTTTAAAAGGAATAGAATTGCATAAGGTTTCTGGTCCACATCCTGCCGGTTTGGTAGGTACCCAAATAAATAAGATAGATCCTATTAATAAGGGTGAGCTTGTTTGGGTGGTTTCTCCACAAGACTTGGTTCTGATAGGGGAATTTTTGTTGACCGGGAAGTTCAGTGCGGAACGATTGGTGGCCTTGGCCGGGTCTACGGTTAAAACGCCAAAATATTATTTGACCAAGATTGGGGCGGAAATTTCGACTTTTCTTTATGCCAGTGGTGTGAACGAAGAAAATTTCAGAGTCATTAATGGTGATGTTTTAACGGGTTCAAAAAGTCGTCCTGATGGTTATTTGGGTTACTATAATAATTTGGTGACCGTTATTCCTGAGGGGGACGATTATGAGCTTTTTGGTTGGAACAAACCAGTTTTTAACAAGATATCCAATACTAGGGCACTTACTTTTTCGTGGTTGCAACCTAACAAAAAGTATGATCTGAACACCAATACAAATGGTGAGCATAGGGCTTTTGTTGTAACAGGGCAATATGAGCAGGTATTTCCGATGGATATTTACCCAATGCAGTTATTGAAAGCATGTATGGTGAAAGATTTGGATGAAATGGAGCAATTAGGACTTTATGAGGTTGCTCCGGAAGATTTTTCTTTAACTGAGTTTATATGTATATCTAAACAGCCCCATCAGAAGATTATACGAGAAGGGTTGGATTTATTGCAAAAAGAAATAGGATAAGAGATGAGCATAAAAAGTAAAATGCATGAGTTAAAACTGAAGTATCAGGGTAAAAAGATGGCTCCTGCCTTCAATGCCTTCCATACTTTTTTGTTTACTCCGAACGAAACAACCCATGGTGGTACACATGTAAAGGCCGCCGATGATTTGAAAAGGACCATGAACACTGTTATAATGGCCCTTGTTCCAATTTTAATTTTTTCAATGTTCAATGCGGGTTACCAGTATTATGCGGCTATCGATGCTGCGAACGGTACTCCCAGAACATTGTCTTTGTTCGAGAATTTCTTGACTTGGGACAATTTTTGGATCGGAATCATAAAGGTGCTTCCTTTGTTGGTAGTATCTTACGGCGTAGGACTGTTGGTCGAATTTATTTTTGCCGTAATCAAAGGGCACGAAGTAGAAGAAGGTTATTTGGTGACCGGGATGCTTGTTCCTTTGATCGTTCCTATAGATACGCCTTTGTGGATGTTGGCCGTTGCCGTAGTTTTTGGTGTGGTAATCGGTAAAGAGGTTTTTGGGGGTACAGGTATGAATATCCTTAACCCGGCATTGACGATAAGGGCCTTTTTATTCTTTGCTTATCCTACGTGGATGAGTGGTGATAAGGTTTGGGTGTACCAAGCAGTCGAAAAAGCTGGAGGGCCAGATGCTATTTCAGGTGAAACTATTTTGGGTTTCTTGGCCCAGAACAAAGGGTCTGAAATGGCATACAGTGTTTCGGATATGTTCTTTGGTTTTATTCCCGGCTCTGTGGGTGAAACATCTACCTTGTTGATATTATTGGGAGGTTTGTTCTTGATCTATACCAAAATAGCTAGTTGGAGAATTATGTTGAGTGCTGTTATCGGTTCTCTGGTAATGGGGTTGATCTTTAATCAGGTTGTTGATATGGGCTGGGTTACCGAGACCAGCAAGTTTTACGGTTTGATGAGTTTTGATTTCTGGAAACACTTGATCATTGGAGGTTTGGCCTTTGGTATTGTCTTCATGGCAACAGATCCTGTTACCGGTGCGCAGACCAATCGCGGTAAATGGATATACGGATTTTTTATAGGTTTTATATCGGTGATGATACGAGTCTTCAACCCTGCCTATCCAGAAGGAGTTTTCTTGGCGATCTTATTGATGAATGTTTTTGCGCCGACCATAGATCACTATGTGGTACAAGGAAATATAAAAAGAAGAATGAAAAGATTAAAGAATGCTGTTATACTTCCGAAAGACTCGGATGGTAAGGCTGAAGAACTAAAAGCAGAAACGGTTTAATTATGGCAATCAATACAGATAAAAATCTTTATACCGTTGCGTTTGCGGCGGTTATGGTAATCGTGGTAGGTTCTCTATTGGCCTTTGTGGCTTCTTCGCTTAGTGGTAGAATTGATGAGAATATGCGTTTTGAAAAACAACAGAACATTCTTTATGCCATGGGTGTTAACGAGAATGTTGGCACAGGGGACGTGAGCTTTGTTCCTACGAATATTGTTGAGGATGAATTTTCAAAATACATAAAAGAGCAATTCGTTATCAAGGGATCCGAGGTTATTAAGAACGATGAGGCTTATTTAATAGATGTAAAGAAAGAAGTTGCAAAGGCAAAAAAAGGAGAAGTTCCTGAACTTCCATTGTTCATAGGTGAAAAGGACGGTAAGAAGTATTACATCATACCTATGTACGGTAAGGGGCTTTGGGATGCTATTTGGGGCTTTATTTCATTGGACGAGAATATGGTAGTTCAAGGTGTCTTCTTTGACCATAAAGGTGAAACACCAGGTTTGGGTGCAAATATCAACCAAAGATATTTTATGGACGATTTTATCGGGGAAAGTATAATGTCGGGTAATTCGTTCGAGGGTATCAAAGTTGCGAAAGGCAATAATGATCCTTTGAACAACGATAAAGAGGATAATGAGGTAGATGCCCTGGCGGGTGCTACCATTACAGGGAACGGTGTTTCTGCAATGATCAAGGAAACAGTGAATCTTTACAAAGATTATTTAAAAACTATTAGAACAAATTAATATGGCACTTTTATCAAAAAAAGATACCAATCTAATTACCGATCCGCTGGCGGATAATAACCCTATTACCATTCAGGTATTGGGTATATGTTCGGCCCTGGCGATTACAGCTGAGTTAAAGGCTTCGTTGGTTATGGCCGTTTCGGTGATGTTTGTATTGGCTATGGGTAATGTGGTTATTTCCTTGATGAGGAATATAATTCCTTCTAAAATCAGGATTATTGTACAGTTGATCGTCGTGGCTACGTTGGTGATTATAGTAGACCAAGTGCTAAAGGCATTTGCCTACGAGCTCAGTAAAACCTTAGCGGTTTTTGTAGGTCTTATTATTACTAACTGTATTATCATGGGGCGTTTTGAGGCTTTTGCCTTGGGTAACGGTCCGTGGAGATCTTTTTTAGATGGTATAGGAAACTCAATGGGGTACGGTCTTATCTTGGTGATCGTTGGCTTTTTTAGAGAGTTGTTAGGTTCCGGAACTTTGTTCGGAATACCGGTTTTAGGTGACCCTATAGAAAAAACAGGGTTGTATTCCATCGGTTACGAGAATAATGGTTTTATGATTATTCCTCCGGCGGCCTTGATCGTTGTTGGTATTATTATATGGGTACAACGTTCTAGAAACCCGGCATTGGTAGAAGAAAATTAAGAACATACTTAAGACAATATTATGTTAGAGCATATAGAGTTATTTTTTAGATCAATTTTTATTGATAACATGGTGTTTGCCGTGTTCTTGGGAATGTGTTCCTATTTGGCCGTTTCCAAAAAAGTTGCCACTGCCGTAGGTTTAGGGGCTGCCGTAATTTTTGTATTGGCGGTAACAGTACCCATGAACTGGTTATTGGATAAATACTTATTACAAGACGGGGCTTTGGTGTGGTTAGGACCCGAATATGCGGATTATAATTTGAGTTTTCTCTCTTTTATTCTTTTCATAGCAACCATAGCTACTATGGTGCAGTTAGTAGAGATCGTTGTCGAAAAATTCTCCCCTTCGTTATATAACTCACTGGGTATATTTTTGCCTTTGATCGCTGTAAACTGTGCTATCCTTGGTGGTTCATTGTTTATGCAGTCTAGACAGATAGAAACTTTTGGTCTAGCTTTTAATTATGGCCTTAGTTCAGGTATCGGTTGGTTTTTAGCTATTCTTGCGATTGCCGCTATCAGGGAAAAGATTAGATATTCAAATGTTCCGGCTCCACTGCGCGGCTTGGGTATTACATTTATTATTACCGGCCTAATGGGTATTGGTTTCCAGAGTTTCGGAGGAATGTTGACAGGAGGTGATGAGGCTCCAGAACCTGTTCAGGAAGCTGCAACCATAGAAGCAAAAAGCGAAAACGAAATTTTACCCGAAAAGAAAGAGGTAAGTGAAATTAAATCGGAGATAGACGAAAAAGAAATCTCTTTTAACGATATAAAAAAATAAGCATGATTTTAGCTGCAAGTACAGGTGGTACAATATTGATAACTGTTGTTGCCTTTTTGATACTTTTAATGATTTTGGTAGCATTATTACTGTTTACCAAAGAAAAACTATCCCCTTCAGGCCCTGTTACCATTACTATAAACGGAGAAAAGAAAGTTGAGGTGGCTTCTGGAAATTCGTTGCTATCTACATTGGGTAACCAAAAAATATTTTTACCCTCTGCATGTGGTGGTGGTGGTACTTGTCTCCAATGTGAATGTCACGTACTTTCTGGTGGTGGCGAGGCATTGCCTACCGAAACTCCACACTTCTCCAAGAAAGAACTTAATCAAGGGGCACGTTTGGCTTGTCAGGTAAAGGTTAAACAAGATATGGACATTACCATTCCTGAAGAGGTATTCGGTATTAAGAAATGGAAGGCCAAAGTTGTAAGAAACTATAACGTTGCATCTTTTATTAAGGAGTTTGTTGTTGAAATTCCTGAAGATATGGGCTACAAAGCAGGTGGTTATATACAGATAGAGATACCTAAGTGTGAGGTAAAATATTCTGATATAGATATTACCGCTCACCCAGAAGAACATGAAACGCCAGATAAATTTCAGGCAGAATGGGACAAGTTTAATCTATGGCCGTTGGTAATGAAGAACCCAGAAACGGTAGAACGTGCTTACTCTATGGCCTCTTACCCTGCAGAAGGGCGTGAGATTATGTTGAACGTTCGTATTGCCACTCCGCCTTGGGACAGAGCTAAAAATGGTTGGATGGATGTAAATCCGGGTATAGCCTCTTCGTACATATTTTCACTAAAACCTGGTGACGAATGTGTTATTTCCGGACCTTATGGAGAGTTCTTCATTAATGAGTCCGATTCAGAAATGTTATATGTAGGTGGTGGTGCAGGTATGGCGCCAATGAGGTCTCATTTATATCATTTGTTCAAGACTTTAAAAACCGATAGAAAAGTTACTTATTGGTATGGAGGGCGCTCTAAAAGAGAGTTGTTTTATTTAGAGCATTTTTACGAACTAGAAAAAGAGTTCCCTAATTTTAAATTCTATTTGGCCCTTTCAGAACCTTTGGAGGAAGATAACTGGAAGGTAAAAGAGAGTATAGATGCACCTGGTGATGGTTTTGTAGGGTTTATTCATAATTGTGTAATTGAACACTATTTAAGTAAACACGAATCGCCAGAGGATATAGAATTGTATTTCTGTGGACCTCCTTTGATGAATAAAGCAGTTCAGAAGATGGGTGAAGATTTTGGTATCCCTGATGAACATATTCGCTTTGACGATTTCGGTGGATAAATAAATTTCACTCAGTAATAAATTAAAAACCGATATGTGTATTCATATCGGTTTTTTTAGAATAAGTTTTCATGAAGGCATTAACAGAACAGGAGTTGCATAATTTGGCAATGAACTTGGTCGGAAAGCAATTAGAGGAACAAGGCTATGAATTCTTGGCTGTGAACAGTGAGTTGAGAAAGAACCCGCAATTTGTGTGTATCAAGAATAAGCAGATGAGCTTTATTGTTGTCAAGGCCATTGAGTACCCTGGTGACCCCAAAGATCTAGACCTGTTAAGGGCAGATTTGAATAAAATGAGGGATCATGCCCTTAAATTTGATGCTAGAACATTTTATGCCGGTGTTGGTTTGGTGAATGCTAAAGACCATAATTTGCCGGTATATCTGAACGAGGAATATATTGTTGACTATGACGGATTAATTGAGATTAAGGAATGAGAGCATATTTTTCACTGTTAATTTTACTTTTATTTTGTGCCTGTAAAGAAGATAATGCTGGTGTTGTTAAAAACCAAACAAGTGGACCGGCACTTGGTACTTCTTATAATATTATTTATCTGACAGGGGAATCCCTGGATTTAAAGAATGAGATCGATTCTGTTTTTGCTGTAGTCAATAGATCTTTGTCTACCTATATACCTACCTCCGATATATCCAAGGTCAATGACGGCGATAGCCTTGTTCAGGTAGATCATATGTTTAGGGAGGTATTTGAACTCTCTAAGGATATTAATAAAAAAACAGGAGGCTATTTTGATCCGACAGTGGGCACTTTGGTAAATGCATGGGGATTTGGGCCGGAACATAAAATTAAACTGGATAGCGCTAAAGTAGATAGTTTACTCAAGTATGTTGGCTTCGATAAAGTATCCATAACAACACAAAATAGGATTGTAAAGCAAAACCAGAACATTTATTTCGATTTTAATGCTATTGCCAAAGGGTATGCAATCGATAGAATTGCCGCTATGTTGGATCATAAGGGTATAGAGAATTACTTGGTAGAAGTTGGTGGCGAGATAGTGGCCAAAGGTATAAATAAGGATAAAGGAAAACCATGGGTCGTTGGTATAGATGATCCACAGATGAAGGAGGGTAGAAAACTAAAAATGTTGATTCATTTACAAGATCGTGCTTTGGCATCTTCGGGTAATTATCGAAAGTTTAGAATCGACGAAGCTACTGGTAAAAAATATGTACATACCATTGATCCGATTACCGGCTATACCAAAGATTCCAATACGTTAGGGGTTACGATTCTAGCGGATAATTGTGCTACCGCCGATGCTTACGCTACGGCTTTTATGGCTATGGATTTGGAAGATGCATTCAAAGTGGTCGCCTCGAACAAGAAATTGGAAGCGTACATTATTTACTTGGATGAATCAGGGGAAACAAAAGAATTTTTGACGCAAGGGTTTAAAAAATTGGTAGTTAAGTAATCCCTATTTTCTTACCACGGGAATTATTTCGCCTTTGGCCAACCTATATCTGTCAACATCCTCAGTGGACATCTTTGTGGTGTAATCCACTTCTTCTACAATAAACCCGATGGATCGCAGCTTGTCAAAATAATCCTTGCCGTAAATACGCACATGGTCATATTGACCAAATATTTTGGCTCTTTCCTTTTTATCGGTTATGGAGTCGTCTTCAAAAGTCGTTTCTCTTTTAAGGTCTTGAGGAATTTGAAAAATACCCCAACCACCAGGTTTTAAGACCCTGTGTAGCTCTTCCATGGCTTTTGTGTCATTAGGTATGTGCTCCAATACATGATTACATAAAATAATGTCAAAAGCATTGTCTTGAAATGGAAGGTCACATATATCCGCTTTTACATCGGCTAACGGAGAATTAAGGTCGGTGGTGGTATAGTCTAGGTTACTTAATTGCCTAAACCGTTTGTAAAAGGCTTGTTCAGGGGCAAAGTGCAATACCTTATACCGATTTTTAAAAAAGTCAGTTTCATTTTTTAGGTATAGCCATAATAGTCTATGGCGTTCTAACGATAGGGTAGAGGGCGATAGTACATTTTCTCTTGGTTTCTCGTATCCATAAGGAAGAAAGCTCCTAAATTTTTTACCATCTATGGGGTCTTCATATGTTGATCCCCTATAGTAAAACGATAAAAGTGGCCTAATTAAATAGCTTAATTTAATTAATAGCGGTCTGGGAATTAGATTGAGAAAAAATTTAAAGACCTTCTTCATATAGTTTTAAAAACCTATGATTGTAGTTTGGTCTGCCTAAATTCGTCTTCTTCGTCGCTTTTTATGCCCAAAGCATCGTATATGTACTGAAAGGTAGATAGTAGCTCTGGCTTACCGTTAACAATGGCTACATTGTGTTCGTAATGGGCGCTTGGCTTGCCATCTGCCGTAAGAATGGTCCAGCCGTCCTTTAATTGTCTTATATTTTTGGTGCCCATATTGATCATTGGCTCAATGGCGACCGTCATACCTTCAACAAATTTTTTACCGCGACCCCTGCGACCGTAATTAGGCATTTCAGGACTCTCGTGCAATTTCTTTCCCAAACCATGCCCTACAAGCTCACGTACCACACCATATCCGTGGCTTTCGCAATAGTTCTGTATGGCATAGCCAACGTCTCCAACACGATTTCCGACCTTAAATTCACGAATGCCTATGTAAAGAGATTCTTTAGTGACTTTTAAAAGTTTTTTTATCTCCGGGGCAACCTCGCCTACTTCGAAGGTATAGGCATGGTCACCATAATAACCGTTTTTGTACGATCCGCAATCAACAGAGATGATATCACCGTCTTTTAATGGTTCTGCGGTAGGAATACCGTGAACTACCTGAGCGTTCGGGCTCATGTTCAAAGTGTTCGGAAAATCGTACATGCCCAAGAAACCTGGTTCTGCACCATGGTCTCTTATGAAGGTTTCCGCTAGTTTATCCAAATATAGAGCGTTGACCCCTGGTTTAATTTCAGAGGCCAACATTCCTAATGTTTTAGAGACGATCAAAGCGCTTTCGCGCATTAACTCTATCTGTTCTGCTGATTTGATTTTTACCATAAATGCAAAGGTAAAATAATTTAGGGACAGGTTAATCTACTAACGAATTTTGTGTCATATAAGTTGATTTTTCTATGCCCATCAATTTTAAGATGGTAGGAGCTATGTCTCCTAAGACTCCATCTTTTATATGTTTAATATCCTTGTCCACTAAAATTAACGGAACTGGATTTGTAGTGTGGGCCGTATTGGGGCTTCCGTCCGGGTTGATCATGGTTTCGCAATTTCCATGATCCGCTATTACAATTACAGAGTAGTCGTTTTCAATAGCTGTGGTAATCACGTCCTTTGCACATTTATCTACGGTTTCGCAGGCCTTTATGGCGGCTTCCATAACACCCGTATGCCCTACCATGTCAGGGTTGGCAAAGTTGAGACATACAAAATCTACCTCGCCTTTCTTTAATTCGGGAATAATGGCGTCACGTATTTCATATGCGCTCATTTCTGGCTTTAGATCGTAAGTAGCGACCTTGGGCGACGGACATAATAAACGTTTTTCTCCTTCGAACGGGATTTCTCTTCCTCCGTTAAAGAAAAAGGTAACGTGCGGATATTTTTCTGTTTCGGCTATGCGAATCTGCTTTTTCCCTGCTTTTGACAGTACTTCACCAAGGGTTTCCTTTATGTTCTCCTTGTCGTAGATGACATGTACTCCTTTAAAAGAATCATCGTAATTGGTCATGGTAACATAATACAGGTTTAATTTATGCATATTTTGTTCGTGCATATCCTCTTGGCTTAAAACCTGTGTTAACTCACGGCCCCTATCAGTTCTAAAATTGAAAAAGATGATTACATCTCCCTCTTGTATTTTTGATACAGGATTGCCGCTATCATCGGTCATTACAATGGGTTCGATAAACTCATCTGTTTTTCCGTTGTCGTAACTAGCCTGAATGGTTTTTGAAATATCGGTAGACTTTTCGCCTACGGCATTTACCATTACGTCATATGCCTTTTTAACGCGTTCCCATCGTTTATCCCTGTCCATGGCAAAGTATCTACCTATGACGCTAGCCAATTTAGTATGTTTATCGGAACAGAATGAAACCAGGTCCGTCAAGAAATTTTTTCCGCTTTTGGGATCTACGTCCCTTCCGTCGGTAAAGGCATGTACATACATTTTATCAAGACCAAAATCATTACCGGCAGATATTAATCCTTTTAAATGATCAATGTGGCTGTGTACCCCGCCATTGCTCAATAGGCCTAAGAAGTGAACTGGTTTATTGTTTTCCTTTGCATAGGCAAAGGCGTCTTTTAAGACTTGTTCATCTTTAAGGGTGTTGTCTTTTATCGCTAAATTTATTTTGGCCAAGTCTTGGTATACAATTCTTCCGGCCCCTAAGTTCATATGACCTACTTCACTATTCCCCATTTGGCCTTCCGGTAGTCCAACGTTCATACCATCGGTGAGTAGGTTCGCATTTGGGTATTTTGTATATAAACTATCAATAAATGGAGTATTGGCTTTGTCTACCGCAGAAACTTTTGGGTCGGGAGATTTTCCCCAACCATCTAAAATCATCAAGATTACCTTCTTATTCATCTTCGTATTTTAAGGGATAAAATTATAATTATCAAAAATAGTATGATTTACTAAGTATAACTAGTATATGGTTTTTCTTTTTGAGTTATAATAGCATGATTATGATTCTTTTAACCAATAGGGTGTTAAGTGTGTTAAAATTTAGTTATTTAAGTGTTAATCCTGTAACATTTCATGGGTCTACAAGTCTTTTCTTGTACAATCAAAATCAATTCATCAATTAAATTCATTCATCATGAAAAAAACAGTTTTAACGTTATCTATGTTCTTTATGGTTATGGGTGCTGGCCTTCTGGCTAATGAACCTAGTGTAAATCCTGAAATTGAAACCAGTGAAATTCCAACATCTGTTGAGATCAGTTCTTTCTGTAAGGCTGTCATGCAAGGCGATATCGATACGGTCCAACGTATGATAGAACTTGGCGAGGATATCAATAAAAAGTCTTTGGGTATGACCCCTGTTATGTATGCTGCAAGATATAACAAGGTAGAGGTGTTAAAATTACTAATTGATAAAGGGGCTGATTTAAAGATAAAAAGTAACAAAGGTTTTTCTGTGGTGAAATATGCAGAATTATCGAATGCCAAAGAGGCACTGGCAGTTTTGGAAAATGCTATGGGAAGCTAATTTTTATTATATTATTAAAAAGGGCCTTGATACTCAAATGATGTCAAGGCCCTTTTTTTTGATAGTTGCTACATGGTTGTATGTTAAGCTATTGTCATTTGTTTGCTTAGAAAGGGTGTAATAGGGTAATATTTTGTTAAATAAATATTATTTTTTATATTATATATCAATATGATAAATTTTAAGCGTTATTTTTGTTTATTATTAAAAATAAAACAACAATCAAATAAATAAATTATGAAAAAATCAATATCAATGTTATTGCTGATATGCGTTTTGGCCTGTGTAGGTACATACGCAAAAACTACGTCTTCTAAGATTGTAGATGTTACTAGTGTTTCTCTCAAGGATAAAATAAATGATCTTTGTAAGGCCTCTATGCAAGGAGACGTGGATCAGGTAAGAAGCTTGATCGCTTTGGGAGAAAAGGTAAATGAAAAATCTCTAGGGCTTACGCCGGCCATGTATGCCGCAAGGTATAATAAGGCAGAAGTGCTAAAGGTTCTTATTCTTAATGGTGCCAACTTGGATATAAAGAGCGACAAGGGGTATACGGCCAAGGAGTATGCCGAAATGTCAAATGCCAAGGATGTTTTAGAGGTAATTAACGCCAGTCTTTAAATAAGGAACTTAAAGATAGCTCAAAAAAAGGCTCATTGGGGTAACCCAATGAGCCTTTTTTAATTACAAAAAATTGTACTCTTAATAGTGTTCAGGTAAAAGAGTAAGCGTTAAAATTCAAAACCGTTTACGGCTCTATATGTAAAAGCATAAATTCCCATGAATAACATAATAGCACAAAAAACCGAATAGATTTTTAAGGTTACTACCAAGATTTCTGGCTTGCAGTTGTCAAATGCCTCAACATAAAGATTTCTAAAGTGTGTAAGTGTTCCCATTATAGTGTGTCTGTTTAGATACCAAAAAAAATCGGTAAAAATTACTAAATCAAAGCTATAAGGGGCAAAGTTCTTGCGGTACTAATTGGTTTGGGAGCGATAAATATATTAAAAAGAATCGGTCATGATTACAATTTTTCCGTTTATCGGCAAAAATTAACGTTTAAACCTTACCATTGTATTTTTCAATGGCTTCTTTGATTTTTTCAATTCTGTTTTCAGGGTCCGGATGTGTACTTTGAAACTCAGGAACCCGATTGGGGCCTGCCGCTGCTTTTAAAATTTCCATAACCTTGATCATCTCGTAGGGGTCATAACCTGCTTCTATCATAAAAAGAACCCCAAGCTCATCGCTTTCCAGTTCATCATCACGACCATTGGTCAATAAGGTGTTTTGTCCAATGTTGCCGACTAAATCTCCCATGTCGGCACCAACAGAGGCTCCCATGGTCAATGTCTGCCAAAAACTGCTTTCGGCTATTCGCTCGGCAGAATGCCTTCCTATTACATGTCCTATTTCATGTCCTAAAACACCTGCTAATTGTGCTTCGGTCAACTGTGAGAAAAGTGCGTATGTGATAAAACACTGCCCCCCTGGCAATGCAAAGGCATTGATGGTCTGGTCGTCTGCCAATAAATGAAAGTCATATTGGTAGGGGGTTTCCTTGGCAATACTATTGTTTACCAGTTTTTGACCTACCGCATCAACAAGGGCCTGCATTTTTTCATCGGGATAAAGCCCTCCGTGTTGTTGGGCCATTTCTGGGGCACTTTGCAGCCCAATGGCGATTTCTTGTTCTGGCGACATGTTAATGGTCTGGGTTCTGCCCGTATAAGGGTTCTCTTCTTTGTTGCTGCATTTTTGTATAAATGCAAAGGCAACTATGGCCAAACCAATAAATATTCTGATTTTCCAGCTTCCTCTTCTCATGGTGTTAGTGTTCTGATATAGAGCCTAATATACAAAACAGTTAGAGAAGCGACCTGTTTATGTCCAAAATATTATTTTGGATGTACGACTTTAAAAAGCCTATGGTAAAATGTTCCGTACCGTAAAATTCTTCTTTCTTTAGTAGCGCAACTATATTTTTACTTCTAAAAGCTTCTAACATAGGAATAGAAATAGGAGCGTAACTATAATGCCATGGTTCATATTTAAAACCCCTTCTTTTGGGGTTGTCGGTATATACGAGGTGATAACCATAGGTTTCGGAATTTTCATCCATCCATAACTTGAAATCTTCAAAAGGCCCGCCCGATTCAAATTTTTCTGGAACAAGTACATCACCGTCGGTTTTTCTATAACCGTCAATAATATCTGCATCGGTACCCCAATGGTGCCTACTGGTGCCGGGTATGGTAGAGTATTCTATTATTTTTTCAATGGCAGCCATTGGTTCCATTCCATCTTCCTCGGTATAGCGTAGATATTTTCTTTCGAAAATAGCTTCTTGCCTGTAAAAATTTCGATAACTCGAAACTATTTTTAGGTCTATGCCATCCGAATAGGCCGCCTTTTTCATTTTTATAAAAGCATCATGTGCCTCCTTTCGAAGGTTGATGCCCTCGCCGTAGAGTTTTATGTCTTCCTTGCCCATAAGTTCAAGAATAGAGTATTCTCTGTCTTCCTTTATGATAATGGTAGGCGCCAGTGACATGGCCAAAGCGGCCCCACTACTTTTTTTAATGAATGATCTTCGCTGCATTAATTTTGACGTTAATTTAACCTCGTTTGTCAAGGTGGTATTTCGTGTTCGAATTCTCTTGTATAAAATTACTCAATTAATTTTAGATCGCCCTTGCCCAAGTCTGTTTATTACTTTTGGCATGGTTCTTAATTATTTTGATAGGTTGTTAGGTACAAATAGCCTTGGTGTTTAATGTTAAGGTCGTTAAGGGTGATAATATAGAAATAGATACCAGAGGCCAGACCTGAGTTTTTAGCAATGGCAGATTCTCTATTGGAGATGCCATTAAACTCATTGTTGTAATTTTCTTTTGAATATACCAGTATACCGTATCTATTGAATATCTGTAAAGAATTGTTCGGAGAACTTTCCACGGCGTCTATGACCAACCTATCGTTTATACCATCTCCATTGGGGGTCATATAATAATTGTCTAACTGAACACTGTTCAGTGTTTCAAGTATGTCGTTATTTCCTCCTATGGTAATAATCTCATAATCGTTGGGTATAAAGGTGTCAGAGGTAATACTGCCATTATCCATATCGCCTTGTACATCTGTATTGCCAAGGTTTTCCCATTCTTTCTTTTCTATGTTCCATCCTACGACCTTTAGGTCTGAAATAAAATCGCCCAACAGGCTTACGTAACTTTCTTCGTTCCAGGTCAAGGTGACTTTAGAGGCTATTTCCCCTTCTAAATGCCAAAATTCATAATCGCTAACGGCAATATATTCATTAGCGGTCTGTTCGGTATTGAACGAAGCTCCAAAAATACTGGGGCTGTTGGGGCTTTCACGGTAATAGGCACTCTTGGCGTAATCGTTTATAGATTCTGATGTTATGGTCAAAGGTCTTAAAACATTGTTTTCTCCCACGGGGAAGGTAAAAGTTTCCTTTCCTTGAATGGATGCATAGCCATCTATTAATGTGTTGTCCGATTCGCCTACATAGAACGAATCGGTCAAAAAGCTCAAATTGACTTCAGATTGGGTTCTTGGGGTATAAATAATACCCGATATAAGATTTAGGTTATTTGTAACCCCCATGGTGTTTTCTATGTAGAATCCGTCATCAACGGCAACCTCGGCATCATAAAATACGGGATTGGAGTTTCCAGAAAGCGTCAATTCTTTGTTAGAACTATAAAACCCTACGAGACCTGAATTTTGGTTAAAAGCGCCATCATTGATCAAATCCATATGAAAACCTACCATGGTGGTACCATGAATTTGCATAGGGCCATAGTTATGCACCGCTTCTTGTGCCAAGGCCCAGTTGAAAGCAAAAAACATGATAAGTACAAATCTCATAGTTCGGTTTTTATTCATTTGTCTAATACGCAAATTCAAAGGTTATTGATGCAGCTGAATACCTATTGGCACCACCACTTGTTCTACAGGCCCAAACCAACAGGTCGTTTTCCTGTAGTTGAAAATTTACATCTTGGTTGTGCATGGAAATACTGGTACTTCCTCCGGTTATATTGTATGTGCCTATATTGATATAGGAGTTTCCTCTTAATACGGATAAATTAATTTGTTGAGTTCCAGTAGGATTTGCATTGAAATCATTCTTCATTATAAATTTGGTAAGTGTTTCGCTACGGGCGATCGGTACACCTGCAGGTGATGCCGTAGTGGTGTAAGGGGGGGTGTTGCCTGTGCCTATATTTTGATTCCAATAAAAATTAAGTCCATATGATGCATTTGGTACATACCAGTTGTTGTTGTAAAAATAAGCTCTACCGGCGAAGGTCTGAGAGTACTTAAAGGAGGGTAGGCCAGGGGTAATGGAGTGCCATGAACTACCATCGCTTTGTAACTGTACCACACTATTCGATGGAACAGAGGTCGAGTTTGTGCCTGTATTATCAACATAAGTCGAAATGCTGATGGCACTGCTATGGGTGTTCTTAATAATATAGGTGCGTCCTTCGCAGGTATTTGCCGAAGGTAAAGTAATGCTAGTGTTAGAATTTATTAGCACTGTATGGTATGTTTCATCCAAGGTTAAACTAGAACTTGGTGAGGAAATGGCGGTTGCAACAGAGCCGTTTACCTCTAAGGTGGAATTGGCCAATTGTCCCGTATTGATACCGACCCTAGGTAAGGCATTTTGGCTATCGGAACTACCCTGAATTCTAAAAAGCTCTTTTTTAAGTTGATCCCTATAATCATATCGTTTAAATGTAAAGGGCTCGGCACCGTCGTCGCCAATGATGAATTCCATTTCCCCTGCGTTATTGGTACCTGTAGAACCTATTTCAAAAAAATCGGTCTGTGCGGCACTTCCCTTTAATCTAAAGTTGCCGTCGGTATTGGTAAAGAACATAGGTTTGTAGAAATTGGCCGCATCTGCTTGAAACTGTAGGGCAGAGGTTCCGTTATTGCCTTTTAGGTAGGTCAAGTATTGGTCATTGTCATTGTAGTCCGGGTACGTTTGGGTAAGCCCTAAGGTTTGTCTGCGCCCAAATTCGAGCAAACTGACACCATTGGACCTTAGGTCTAAGGAAACATCGTTGTTACTGCCCAAATAGTCCGTTGGGGCCAATATGTTCCCTGTGGACAACCAATTGGAATTAGAGGTTGATATCCATTGAGAACCGTTATATATCATCACTTCCTTGGTGTCTGTATTATAGAGCATTTGTCCTTCGGCCATACCTTTTAGGTTATTTATTTCCGTAGTGGTGGCTTCAGTAAGACCTAAAAGAAGGCCTGCTTCAATTTGCCCATAGCAAAAACTTGTGATGAGAAGTATGGTAAAAAGAAGAAATCGTTTTTTCATATTCGTAGTAATAACCTATAATTTAAAATATACATACAGAGACATAATGTTTATTTTTCTAATGTTCTATAAGCTTTTCAAAATCATGTTGTTCTTTCTGTTGTTTTTGTTAGTTGGATATTGAGATCACCACCTCCTTTTTATTTACCGCCAATAAAGAAATAGGTGATAAATTTGAAATGGTTGCGTTGTTCATGGTTCTATTGTCATCTTCTAATGTTGTAAAAGTGTAGACAGGATTCGTACCTGGGTTGGGGTCCACCATATTTACGTTAACCGTGGTTCTACCCGAATACGTTGTACTATCGTCCATGTATAATCCGCTTCCTTCCCCAATTTCGGTACCGTTTCTGAACACTTTAATATGTGGCTGAGCCCAGTGGTTCCCCGTATTGTTGGCGACGGCCATTACATCTATTTTTACATAGTCGGGAGTTCCTGTATATTTAATGGTGCTGGCCCCTGAAAAGGACCAACCTGAATCTGCCCTTGTTTGGCTAACGCTCAATGTACCGTTAGAATGTATGTCGTTATCATCTACCTGACCGGCCCATAGATCCGATTGGTCGACCTCTATGGTCTGTGTTTTTGAATTGAGCTCAAAATAGGCACCTCCATCAGATCCTGTTTTTAATTCATTGTTTTCGTCTTCTGAAACTACGTTTGCAATAAATGTTGTCTCCGCTTCATTGTTGAAATATATTTTACCGTCACCAGTGTCCTGTTTCATAGCCGTTTCTGTCTCGGCTATAGAGCCGCCACCGTTACTAAGGCTTATTTTAACACCGGTTTTAGTTAGTTTTTGTATTTCATTGCTATTGTCGGTATCTAAATTTGACGGAATGTTTTCGATGTTCGACCAGTCTGGTGTAATTTCATCTTGTTTTATCGATATGGAAGTCCCACTTAATTCGAGTCCTTCCCCTACGGAATATTTGGTGTCATCATCCCCATCGGCAAGGTCCTCAGGAAGCTGGGTCATGGTGTTCCATGTACTACCGTTAAACTGATAGACCGTTTTCTCGGTGGTGTTATAGATGATAGAACCTTCAACCGGATTGCTTATGGCGTTCATTTCGGAAGTGGTCGCCTGTGTCAGGCCTAAAAGTAGGGTGCCGTCGATCTGGGCGTATGAAATGCCTGAAATTACGAGCAATAAGATTGTAAATAGTATTCTTTTCATCGATTATAGGTCTAAAATTGTAAACATAAATTCTGAATCAAATCGACTTCTATCCGTACCACCATTATCATTGTCTCCTATAATAACTTCAAAACTTGTGGCTGTTTGATTGGAGTAGGAGATACCTGGGTCATCATTTCCGGCACCACCTCTACCGGGCTGGGTCAATTGAATAATATAGTCGGCATCTGAAACTGAACCGGCAGGCAATGTAACCCTATAACGTCCGGTGCTCAATCTTGTTACGGTTACTCCTGGGGTTGCCCTGGTAACTGTTCCGTTAGAGGCAATTTTACCAATTACTTTTACAGGATTATAACTGTCTACCCATGCTGTACCCGTTGCAGTGGAACTAAGTACTTGTCCGGCCGTACCAGGGGAATCACTACTGTCCAATACGGCCCCTTCCAATTCTAAGGTTTCATTAACGATAACAGAAGTTGTACCAGAATTCTCTTCCATTTTTAAAGCTTCTGTTCCGCCAACACTAAAACCGATTTCATCATTGTTCGGGCTATACATTCCTGTGTTCGAATCGTCCGAGAATCTGTATGATGGTTGCCCGGTGGTTCCATCGGAGTTATTTAGGCCACTTGTTCTTGTCGCTCCGTTAACTGTTAATTTATTTGTTCCTGATAAAGGGTTTCCAATGCTTAATCTATTATTGGTATTGTCCCAAAATAATTGAGAGTTGTTTTCGGTAGGTGAACCGTCTGTACCTGCAAAAAATACAGACCCCGTAGTGCCAGAATGGGATAGATCTGATAAGGGAACGTCTAGGTTGCCATTAGAATCCGATATTCTCAAATAATCTGTTCCAGAAACAGTTACGGTAGAAAAAGCGGTATTTACTTCGTTCGTAACACTGTCATCCACTTCAGTGAAGTTGTTGATAATGTTGTATGGCTGCGATGAAGAACCGTCGCCCGTTATAAGTATACCAGAACCTGCGGTAATTTTAGTCTCAGTACCATCGGCGTGTAAAGATGATAAATTTGCGACTCTGGTCGTTGCATCATTTTCAAGTCCGAGCAGTAGTTCGTAAGTAGAGCCATTAAATGCAAATAATTCAACTTGTTGGTCATCTGCAGAATGGTTCAGGTCACTTATCTGCGATTCGGTAATGGTCAACGCCGCTTGGTGTTGTGTTACGTTCGATTCCTGTACTCTGGCATCGTCAAGGACACCTGAGGTAAGGTCGGCGGCATCGGTGGTATGTGCGCCCGTGGAATATCCGTTGTTCGCCACATAGGCATCGACTTCTGCTTCGGTCAATTGTGTATCATCATCGCCATCGTCCAATCCAGCAGGTCTGTTGGCAAGGCTTGTCCACTCACCGTCAAAGTCGTCGGTGGAATCCGTATCCAGATTAGGGAATTCGTTGTTCACGGCGGTTGCTACTTGTGCATCGGTCAGTTGTGTATCGTCGTCACCATCGGCAATGTCCGCAGGAATGTTGTTCAAGCTGGTCCACTCACCGTCAAAGTCATCGGTAGCATCCGTATCCAGGTTCGGGAACTCGGCATTTACAGCCGCTGCCACTTGCGCATCGGTCAGTTGTGTATCGTCGTCACCATCGGCAATGTCCGCGGGAATGTTGTTCAGACTGGTCCACTCCCCATCAAAGTCATCGGTAGCATCCGTATCCAGATTAGGGAATTCGTTGTTCACGGCGGTTGCTACTTGTGCATCGGTCAGTTGTGTGTCGTCATCACCGTCGGCGATATCGGCAGGAATGTTGTTCAGGTTGGTCCACTCACCGTCAAAGTCATCGGTAGCATCCGTATCCAGATTAGGGAATTCATTGTTCACCGCCGTTGCTACTTGCGCATCGGTCAATTGTGTATCGTCGTCACCATCGGCAATGTCCGCAGGAATGTTGTTCAAGCTGGTCCACTCACCGTCAAAGTCGTCTGTGGAGTCAGTGTCCAAGTTAGCAGGTACATCACTCAAGTCATTGAAACTACCCGAGAAATCATCGGTAACATCGGTATCCAAGTTCGGGAACTCGGCATTTACAGCCGCTGCCACTTGTGCATCGGTTAATTGTGTATCGTCATCGCCGTCTGCGATATCGGCGGGAATGTTGTTCAAGCTTGTCCATTCCCCATCGAAATCATCGGTAACATCCGTATCCAGGTTCGGGAACTGATTGTTCACCGCTGTTGCGACTTCCGCTTCGGTCAGTTGTGTATCGTCGTCACCATCGGCAATGTCCGCAGGAATGTTGTTCAAGCTGGTCCACTCACCGTCAAAGTCGTCGGTGGAATCCGTATCCAGATTAGCAGGTACATCACTCAAGTCATTGAAACTACCTGAGAAATCATCGGTAACATCGGTATCCAAGTTCGGGAACTCGGCATTTACAGCCGCTGCCACTTGTGCATCGGTCAATTGCGTATCGTCATCGCCATCGGCAATGTCCGCAGGAATGTTGTTCAAGCTGGTCCACTCCCCATCAAAGTCATCGGTAGCATCCGTATCCAGATTAGGGAATTCGTTGTTCACGGCGGTTGCTACTTGTGCATCGGTCAATTGTGTATCGTCATCACCATCGGCAATGTCCGCAGGAATGTTGTTCAAGCTTGTCCACTCACCGTCAAAGTCGTCGGTGGAGTCGGTGTCCAAGTTTGGGAACTCGGTATTTACGGCCGCTGCCACTTGCGCATCGGTCAACTGTGTATCGTCATCGCCATCGGCAATGTCCGCAGGAATGTTGTTCAAGCTGGTCCACTCACCGTCAAAGTCGTCGGTGGAATCCGTATCCAGGTTCGGGAACTGGTTGTTCACCGCCGTAGCGACTTCTGCTTCGGTCAGTTGTGTATCGTCGTCACCATCGGCAATGTCCGCAGGAATGTTGTTCAAGCTGGTCCACTCACCGTCAAAGTCGTCTGTGGAGTCAGTGTCCAAGTTAGCAGGTACATCACTCAAGTCATTGAAACTACCCGAGAAATCATCGGTAACATCGGTATCCAGGTTCGGGAACTCGGCATTTACAGCCGCTGCCACTTGTGCATCGGTCAGTTGTGTATCGTCGTCACCATCGGCAATGTCCGCAGGAATGTTGTTGAGGCTTGTCCATTCCCCATCGAAATCATCGGTAACATCCGTATCCAAGTTTGGGAACTGATTGTTCACTGCGGTCGCCACTTCTGCTTCGGTCAATTGTGTGTCGTCATCCCCGT
>NZ_LDAS01000002.1 GCF_001020565.1 Maribacter thermophilus
CTAACGGTTCGGCTCGTATGTTTGGTTCTTAGTTTGAATATACTATAATTTATATAAACAAAGGAGAGTGATTAAGTGGTTGGGCTAGATACAATTAGATTGAAATCGTTGCATGGATATACTACTCTTCTTAATCTAATACTTTTATAAAAGTATTAGCTTGGATATTAAACAATAGCTAAAAGTAGAAGGGACAGCGAGGTCTCGGCTAGATACATTTAGATGATATCGTTTCATAGGTTTTCCGCCCTTCTATAATTTTCTTAGAATCTGAACAGTACCTAGATCCTAAAAGTGTAGAGATCGAATCAAATGCGAGCAAAGATGCTAAAGAGAATTCTAGCTTTAAAAAAGTAGGATATGGAAAAGTGTTTAAAACAAAGTTTAGGTATTGATGTTTCTAAGTTGAATTTATCATTGTCATTAGGTTTTCTAAGTGAAGGGCTAGTTAAGGATTTTAAGTCTCATCCAGATGTTTCTAATGATGTTTCTGGTTACAAAGCGCTTTTACAATGGTTAGGCAAATCGGTTGATAGTAATGTTGAGTTGTTGGTGGTCATGGAAGCTACAGGGGTTTACCATCAGGGTATTGCCCATTATTTACATAAACAGGGTTACGCTGTTAGTGTAATGCAGTCAGGTCGTGTAAAGCGTTATGCCCAGAGTTTGGACCAACGATCAAAGACTGATGCCTTAGACAGTAAAATGCTAAGCATGCTTGGTCTTGAGAGGTCCATTCGCCTTTGGCAACCACCCAGTAAAGAACTAGAACAATTAAAAGCATTGAGCAGAGAGCGAAGTTCTTTGTTAAAGGATAGAACGATAGAGAATAACCGCCAAGGAGCTATTGAATCGAGTGTTTATAGCAATTCTAAAGCCTTGAAAAGGCATAAGAATAGACTGAAACTGTTCAACAGTCAGATAGAACTTATAGAACAAGAAATGCAAGAACTTACCTCTAAAAATGATGTATTGAAAAGGAAGATAGGTTTTATGGTAAGCATTCCTGGAATTTCCTATATTTCTGCAGCTACAGTTATTGGAGAGACCTTAGGTTTTGAATCGATAGTGAATGCAAAACAACTGACGAGCTATGCAGGTTATGATGTTGTATTGCGTGAATCCGGTAATTTTAAAGGAAAAACAAGAATCAGCAAAAAAGGAAACAGTCATATTCGTGCAGCATTACATATGCCATCAATGACTTGTGTGCGTTGTAACCCAACTTTAAAACAGTTTTATGATAGACTTAAGCCGAACAAAGCAAAGCCGTTAGTGGCGCTGGTAGCGGTGCAAAGAAAGCTTTTGATATTGATGTACACCTTATGGAAGAATGAAGAAAATTATGACGCTGAATTTGAAATAAAAAAGCAGCAAAAGCATGAAGCCTTTGCTGCACAGGATAACAACTTGATAAATCAACCTGTTTCCTAAAATTATTAAAGAAAAAATTTGTTTTTTGACACAGTACCTAAG